>CAVUXP010000011.1:0-229172 GCA_963745335.1 uncultured Actinomycetota bacterium | reverse complement strand
CGGCCTCTGGATGGTCTTGGCTCAAAGCCTTCAGCACGTCGGCCGCCGGACGACCCTCACCACGGGGCAATGGCTTGCACAGCGCGTCCGCCAGCGCCTCTGGGACGCCGGTACCGCGATGGGCACATCGACGTCGGCCAGTGCGTCGGACGTTTCGATGAGCCGTCGCTGCAGCACGGCCCCCGGGACCGCAAGGCCCCGGGACACGCCGCCTCCCCGGTTGAGGTCAACGCTGGGGCGCGCGCTGACCAGATGCGCCCAGAATCCTCGATCCCGCGCAGCTCACGCCGTTCTCGTGTCCACCTGGCCAGGCGTGGTCCCATCGGGATCAGGAGGAGGCCGAGAGCCAGAAGGGCCATCGGCATCGGGAACAGCAGGGTTCCCCAGCGATCGAGGGACGAGTACCTGTGCCCGACGAACGCCGTCGCAACGTACGCGACGTACAGGCCCAGCACGACGACGCCCAGGGCACAGGCGAAGGCGATGAGAGCCCCGGCGACGGCGCCGAACGGATCGCTGCGTCGTATCGCGCGCATCCTCGAGGCCGCGAAGGACCCGAGGTCGACGAGGAGCCAGACGACATAGACGTAGAAGCCGGCCGTGTAGACCAGGACCGCCGGCTCACGGGCGTACGGGGTCAGGTCCGTCACGTCGGCGTGATGGACCGGGATCGCGAACCATGAGATCACCATGGCCAGGATCACCACGGCGGCGATCAGCAGGCGCGTCTCGCGTCCCCGCCGATGCGTCCGGCCGTCGAGGCGGCGCAGGTCGAGCACATAGAGCTGGACGGCCACCCACGAGATGGTGAGGACGACGCGGTCGACGAGCCCGGTGAGACTAGGAACCCCTAGCAGCACGTCGAGATCGGTTCGGTAGAAGTGGAACGTGGTCGCCAGCGCCAGGGCGGCAACAGCGACGAGCAGATAGACCCGCCAGCTCGCCAGGCCGTACCGCCTGAGCAGGTAGACCCGGTGGGCAACCGCTGCCCACAAGATCGCCAGCGCGAGCGGCTTCATCGGCCACCCCTACCGAAGACGCTCCGAGAGGATGTGATCCCACTCGGGAGCCGGCAGACCCGCCTGTAGGTGCGCAGCAAGCCGGGTGCCGATCTCCTCGGCCTCCGCCTCCTGCCGCGTGTCGTAGCCGTGCCTCGCGAGGACACGGACGGCGTGCTCAGCCGCCACATCCGGGGCGATCACGGCGAGCAGCGACGCCAGGTCGAGGCGGCCACCGATCTCGTCGTGGTTCATGAGCATGTGCCCAAGCTCGTGGCACACGATCGCGATCCTTCGGGTCGCGCTAGCCTCCTCCGGGTAGGCGATGTAGTCCTCGCCATCCCGCGATACCCACAGACCCGACACCGCCCCAGGCGGCAGCGCGCAGGGAAGCAGAGTGATCATCCGTCCTCGATACTCGCGGACCTCGGAGACGAGATCCGCCAGCGTCGGGTTCCCCTTGGGAAGACCCCTGAGGATGCGGCGTATCAAGGCCCGTCGGCGGGCCCTACTCGTCAGCCGCGTCACCACTTCGTCCACCCTCAACCTCCTTGATTCGGTTGAGAACCTCGGCCAGCGCGATCAACGCCGCTGGATCACCCGACCCGGGACGCATCATCAGGCTCTTGACCTGCGCCTCGCGCAGCATCCCGAGAGCCGCCAGCTGCTGGTTGACCACCCGCTCACGCTCAGGGTCAAAGAAGTAGGCGAGAGGAACGCCGAACAATTGGGCAAGCCCGTTGAGCAACATCGCGCTCGGGTTGTCGCGCCGACCAGTGCGCAGGTGGGAGATGTGGGTCGTCGTGACGGTGACTCCGTAGCGACTGCCCAGCTCCCGAGAGGCCGCCTCGTTCGTGTAGGGCGTCCCGTCGGCCTGGGGCACCGTGCGGAACAGGTGCTCCAGCTTCTCAGCCAGCCGCGGAACCCCACCTGCGTCCATCGATACCTCTCCGGATCACCCGTCCTCTGCGGCTCAAGGCCGCAGCGCCACTGCCTCGACCACGTCCGCCTCGCGAGGCGAACCGGTGGGTCAACTGTAGAGCAGATGGATGTAACTCTGGCGGGTGCGAGATCATCCTCGTGCGGCTTTGCCGCGCCAGCGCCTCAGCGAAGATGACCGGCAGGCGGCGGTGTGGGGCAGGTCGAGGTGCGAGGCTGCTCGCATTCGGTGACGTTCAGGGAGCCGTCGGGCGAGTTCCTCGATAACGCCGGCAGCTCCCCGGCGATCGACGGCCGTCAAGTTCGAGCGTCGCCCCACGGCGAAGCAGTGGTTCGACGGTGGCAACGTACCGGACGATCTCGGCGCGTTGGTCGGGCTCGGCGCCCATAGGGGTTGTTCGTCCGCGTCTCAACTCGCCGCAGAAGCACCTCAACGGGCGCACTCAACAGGACAACATGCTCGAAGCGGTCGTAGAAGTGGCCCTGGTTCGAGCCGGCGCCGCTGACCACGACGTCCCGATGGTTCGCGAGGAGTTGTTCCATGCGCGGCTCGTCCCAGGCTCCATCGGCCAGCACCCAGTCGTCGCAGTCGGTGTCAACGGTCAACAGGCCCCGACCGCTCAGGATGTTGAGCAGCGTGGTCTTCCCGGCTCCGGACATGCCCTGTCACCAAGACCCTCGACACCAGACCAACCTACCCAGCGACAGACGATCGCCCGCTCGCCCACGTGACCGCTTCCGACGCGGCATTGACGCTGTGCGATGCTCGCGGCCACGCTGACTGCGATGGGCAGAGGCTCGACCACGGCGAAGACGTTCTCGACGCGGCGGCACGGGCCCATCTGGACGGGGTGAAGGGACGCTTCGTGGGAATCGACGACGTGACGAGGTGGGCCGAGGGTCTGGCGGGGGGGCGCTGCACGGTGTCGGACGGGTTCGCGGTATGCCGGTACCACGGCAGGCTGGTGGTGCGCGCTCGACGACGCCCACGTGGTGATCCGGACGGACTTCGAATACCGCGACCGGCTGCTCAGGCAGTTCCCGGGAACCTTCAGCGCTCCGGCCCGGTACGCCAGACATGATGGTCGTCGCCGACCTCGTGAGCGGCGATGTCGGTGCCATCGAGGATGCCCTGGAGGCCGCGCTGCACCTTCAACGGGCCGGCGGCTGATGGAGAGGCAGCATGAGAAGCCACGCGTGGCTCGCGGCGAAAGGGGGCAGGTCGTGGCCGCTTGTCATCGACACCAAGCCGAAACGGCAGAGAGGAGATTGAGACCCGTGGGGTGACGCTCGTGATGGCCCGACGGAGCCGTCAGTTGCGATCCTTGGCCCTGAGGCTGGCGGTAGGCGACTGGGCTACGCGGCGCTGTAGCACGACCGCGACAAGGGGGCCGGCGACGATGAGCGTCAACCAGACGATGGATATGACGATGACCTCGAAGAGGTCTCCTCGATCGATTCCGCGCATAGCCGAGACGGTGGTGAGCGCGCAGACCGCGGCTGCGAAGCCCAACAGGAAGAGCCATCGGATGGCCCGCTCGACCTTGTTGCTGCCCATGAACACAGGCGCGAGGACTGCGAGGGCGAGGCCCATCAGGAGGTATCCGAGCTCCTCGAGAGCGATGAAGACACCGTTCGGGTTGTACATCGTGAGCATCGACCAACCGTCGAGTTGCCCCTTCTCCAGGCTCGGCTGCAGCACGGTGACCTGGATGAAGTAGGTGATGAGCAGGACTTCTGCGGCGAGGGTCGCCAGGCACAGCCCGAAGCTGCTGAAGATTCGGCGCGTTGCGGGGGCGTAGTCGTGTACCGCTGCGACGAACGCGACGAAGAGGAGCATCAGCAGCATCGCGGGGTACATCCACAGGTAGTCCCCCGGCCACTGATCGGCGATGACATCGCTGGTGAACGGATAGGGCGTGTCGTCCGGGCCTGCCATGAACGCCAGGGCGAAGGTGACGATGGTGACGCCGGTCAGCGTGAGAGCGACCCGAGACCCGACACCCAACGCGAGGCGATGCGCCGTGCCCTCGGGCGGTTCAGTGCGGGTGGTCGATGTGCCCGTCACGTGTGCCATGGTGCACTCCGGCCAGCAGGCCGGTCCCCTTCCCTGCTGGGGCGCGCAGTGAGCGTCGACGCGCGAGAGCCCAGCACCCTCAACGTTACGACTCCACGTGCTACCGGCCACCAGATCGTGGGCAATCCCACCAGTAGGAAAGACACGCCGAGATGTCAGGGGGACCCAACCTGACCAAGTCGACAGGCGGCGATGTGACGCTGGTGAGCACCCGACGTTCACGTCGAGAGGGGGAGGGGGCGGCGACCCGCGGCCGGGTGGCAAACCCGTTGGTGGACGGCCGAGGCCACTGTAGGTTGCTGGAGGCCGTCGAAGAGAGCGAGGAGGTGGTACCCGTGAGCGTATGGATGTGGGTGCTCCCCTCAGGTGTCACGGTCTGGCGATAGGTCGTCCGGGAGCGCCCGTTCACGAGCAACCCCGAAAGGCACGACGATGCGATTGACCTCCGAACAGCGCCTCGACGACGGCGTCCTCGAGCGCGAATTCACCCTCGGCGAGATCCCAGGCATCCTGTGGACGCCCGGATCCGCGGCCACACCGGTTCCGCTGATCCTGCTCGGCCACCCCGGCGGACTGCACACGATGTACCCCCGGCTGGTGGCCCGGGCACGGCACTCCGCGGCGAACGGCTTCGCCTCAGCCACCATCGAGCTCCCCGGCAGCGGTGACCGGCCCCCCTTGGCTGTCACCCAGCAGGCCCGCGCCGATCTGCACCGGGCGCTGGCCGCCGGCGAGCCTGTCGGCGACGAGATCGTCGACCGGCTCATCCTCCCGCTCGTCGAGAAGGCGGTCCCGGAATGGCGGGCCGCCCTGGACGCACTCCTTGCCCTGCCCGAGATCGCGGGCCCGGTCGGGTACTCGGGAGGGGTGATCTCGATCGGTATCCGGCTCGCGGTGGTCGAGCCGCGCATCGTCGCCGCCGGCCTGTTCGCCGGAAGTTTCGTGCCCCGCACCATGGTCGACGAGGCCCGCCAGGTCACCATTCCGCTGCATGTCCTGCTGCAGTGGGACGACGAAGGGAACGACCGGCAGATGGCCCTGGACCTGTTCGACGCGTTCGGCTCCAAGGAGAAGAGTCTGCACGCCAACATGGGCGGGCACACCGGCGTCCCACAGTTCGCCGGCGAGGACGCAGCCGGATTCTTCGCCCGGCACCTGACGTGAGGCCGCGCCGTCCGGCCGGAAGCAGATTCGAGCACCGCCAGGAGGCCGCTCATCAAGGACAGGCCCCGGACAGCCGCCCTCGCACCCCAACTTCCCGACGCCGTCGGGAGGCGGGCTCGCCGGCAACCGCTCACCAGCGTGAAGTGGTCGGCTCGCGGCGGTGTGACGCGGGTGCGGATACACCGAATGGGTGTCTCTGCCGCTGCAAACACGGTTGTGGCTCCGTGTGGGCGTCTTGAATGCTGTTCGGGTGGACGACGACCCCGAAAGCATCTTGCGGCCGGCCTGGTTCGACCTACTGCTCGCGAAGGTCGACCGGGCATTCGAGGTGACTGGAGCACAGACCCCGGGATGGCCTGATCCGCATCCGAGCCGGGATCCACGCGAGGAGGAGTACTCGCGGGTCACAGATGCTGGGAAGTATCGGATCCTCGACAGTCGCGTAGACGCCTGGGTCGAGGTGTTGACGGGCGCCGGCATCGCAGCTGTCCTCGACGTCGGGGCCGAGACGTGGATCGCGGAGTGCCGTCCGCCAGACCAGCATTCACGGGTAAGCCGGATCGAGCCGACGGTTTCAGGTGGACTCCGCCTTCTCCTCGCGACCACCCTGGTCGATGGACAGCCTTTCGGCCTCGACCTCGGTATCTGCGGTGACGGTGAGGTGCCGGTGCTCCTCACGCGGGTGCCCGACTGCGGGTGCGACGCCTGCGACAGCGGCTCGGCTGACCTGCTCAGCGAACTGGATGGGTGGATCCTCACGGTCGCGCGTGGAGGGGTCGTGCACGCCAGGCGAGGGGACGATGTCGCCACTCGTACGGTGCACGGCTGGTCAACGAGCAACGGAGGTGATCGTGCATGGCTCGATCGATCGACCTTTCTACCTGGCGGCGTCGAGCGCTGGGCCGGCACTCCGTGGGTCTAGACCCAGCGCTGCAGGCGGCGAAGCGACGCTCCTCTAGGAAGCCCTAACTGACCAGGCTCTCGACGCGGTTCAGGTCGTCTTCGTGGGTGTCGTGCTCGACTTCGATGTCGTAGTCGGCCTGGATGTTGATCCAGAAGCGCTCGCTGGTCCCGAACGCACGGGAGAGGCGCAGGCCGGTCTCGGTAGTGATCCGCCGCCTGCCTCGGACGATTTCTCCGACACGGGTCTGACTCAGGCCGGTTGCCTGCGCCAGTCGGTACTGGCTGATCCCCAGCGGCTCGAGGAACTCGGTGCGCAGAATCTCTCCCGGGGTGATCGGATCGTGTGCCTTGGTCATCTCGGTCCTCCTTCCTAGTGGTAATCGACGATCTCGACATCGGCTGGCCCGGCCGCGGTCCAGGTGAAACAGATGCGGAACTGGTCGTTGACTCGGATCGAGTGCTGACCGGCTCGGTTCCCCGTCAGCTTCTCTAGGCGGTTGCCTGGCGGGACGCGCAGATCACCCAGCGTGCCGGCCGCGTTGAGGAGCCGAAGCTTCTTCTGCGCGGCCCGCTGGATGTCCGCGCCCAGCCGGGCCGTGCGTTCGCGACGCCAGACCTTCTCTGTGTTCGCGTCAGCGAAGGACTGGATGGCCACAGTCAAATACTATCGCATACCGATAGTATCGCCAACCAGTGGCATGCGTCCATCTGGGCGGAGTGCTGCACCTCTGAGTGCTCGCTTCACAGAGCTGGCGTGCCGTGCCGTGGTTCGCTACAGGCGGAACAGGGCCTTGGAGTCGATGGTCCGCCAGGTGCCGTCCAGGGTCTGGACGCGGTTCATCACGACGACATGGGTGTGCAGCTGCGGAGCCCCCGCCCGAGAGTCCCAGTGGTCGAACGCGGCCGCGACCACCCCCCGCACGTCCTCCTGCACACAGCCACCCTTCCCCGACCTCGAGGCGAACACCCGGTCTTCGGCGTACCCGATGACCAGTCGAAGGGCGCGCCGACGCGCGGCGTGGATGACCTCCCGGGTGGCCGGGTCGGCCAGCGCGCACGCGGTCGACACGGACTTCGGGACCGAGAAGGTCAGGTCGAACCCGGCCACCGGCCGCCGCACCCTCCCTGCCGGTCCCCGTCGGTGTATGCCGTCAGCCCGCCGACAGGGGAGCGGCCGAGCTGTTTCCCGGTGACCGGGTCCTGGAGCACCCCGAGCATCCGCCACAGCTGCTCCTCGCTGACCTGGGTGCCGTCGGGAATGCCGCGGCCGCCGGCCAGGCCGGCCAGGCCGGAGCCGAGGAACCAGCCCGGCGGCGTCCCTGTCGCCGCGTAGTACGCCGTCAGCCCGGAGGCGCCGCGGGCGGCGTCGCTGCGGGCGACCGAGGACATCAGGTACCGGTACCCGGCGCCGAGGGTCATCCGCCGGATCGACATCGTCACCGCCACCACACCCCGCCGCTCCAGCCCGCTGATGGGCGGTCAAGTGGCGTAGCCGGGGCACCATGCGGACCACCACGGAACCGAGGTGCCAGAGGTGTGGGACGAGGGAAGAGGGGTGTGAAGCGGGGGCCGGCGGGTCGGATCGGGAGGTCAGGCGGGAGAGGGCGCCTGAGGTGAGGTCAGAGGGGCGAGGTCGGCTGGCCTCGGAGGCCGAGGTCGGAGGGCCTGGGCGGGGCGAGGACGTGAGGGCGGGGCGGGGAACCCTGACGTGCCGAGCCTCGGCGGCAGGGCGACAGGGCCTGGCCCCCGGCTGACAACAGCACACGTCACGCGGCGCCGGAGCAGCGAACGGCCATGGGTACCGCCCTTGCTGCTACCTGCCGAGATCCCACGGGTTGAGGCATCGCACACCGAGCGGTTCGAAGTGTCTGACGTTGCGGGTGACGACGGTCATCTCCGTGGCCTCGGCGACGGCGGCGATGAGGGCGTCGTCCAGCGGCGCCTGGTCCGGGACCGGGTAGGTAGCCAGGATCCGTGCGGCCGGCAGGTCGAAAGGGAGGACCCGATCGGCGAAGGCTGGCAGGACCCGCTCGTCGAACCACCGGCGCAGGACCGCCCCCTGGGGCGGGTCGGACCGCTCCTTGGCAACGACACCCCGCTCGATCTCCGCGATGGTCAGCGCCGTCACGAACTGGCCGACGACCGGCACGGACGCCGCCCACTCCTCCACCACCGGGTGCCGTCCACGTACCCGCAGCGCGGACACCACATTGGTGTCCAGGACGTACCTCACAGCTCAGGGGTCCTGGCGGTCAGGCCGAGCCGCTCGGGCTCGAACTCGATGTCAGCGCCTTCGTCCGTGCTCAGCAGGTCGACGATCGTCACCGGCTCGCGCGCCAGCGCCTCGGCAAGGATCTCCCGGGCCTCGGCCTCGAGCCGAGCGGTGGTGCTGCTCGGCGCGCGCCCGCAGCGCTGCCTTGGTCCCCGCCGGCAGGTTCCGGATGAGGATCTGTTCCATGCCGATCACCTCCGATATCAGAGTCATGATATCACCCATGCGGCTGTGATCTACGGCCGCTGGGGTCGCTCGCCAGAGGCCATCGTGGGACCTCGATGGTCAGGGCGGGCCGGGTTGTCCACAGATGTCGGTCGTCCCCACCGGACGCCGGACACTCTTAGCCCGCCTCAGAGCGCCGAAACTTCGGCACCATTTCGGCACGAACAGCCGCCGAACGCCGGTTCTCGCCGGACACTGCCGGACAGAGGCGAAGGGCCCCCGACCGGCGTTTCCGCTGGTCAGAGGCCCTTCGTGCACGTGGTGGCAGGTCAAGGATTCGAACCTTGGTAGCTTTCGCGACGGATTTACAGTCCGCTCCCATTGGCCGCTCGGGCAACCTGCCGTGGTGCGCATGGAAGGATAGCAAGCCACCCCCCGGATGCCGAAACCCGGATCCGGGACGCCCACCCAGGACGCCCGCCACCGAGGAGGACCCACCGATGGCCGACAGCAGCTTCGACATCGTCAGCACCTACGACAAGCAGGAGGTCGCCAACGCGATCAACAACGCGTCGAAGGAGATCGCCAACCGCTACGACTTCAAGAACGTCGGGGCCGGCGCCGAGCTGTCCGGTGAGTCGATCGCGATGCGGGCCAACTCCGAGGAGCGCTGCCTCGCCGTGCTCGACGTCGTCAAGACGTGGCTCGTCAAGCGCGGCGTCAGCCTCAAGCACCTCGACGTCCCCGAGAAGCCGCGCCTCTCCGGCAAGGAGTACCGCCTCGAGGTCGGCCTCAAGCAGGGCATCAGCCAGGAGAACGCGAAGAAGATCTCCAAGATCATCCGCGACGAGGGCCCGAAGTCGGTCAAGTCGCAGATCCAGGGCGACGAGCTCCGGGTGACGAGCAAGTCGCGCGACGACCTCCAGGCCGTGCAGCGCCTCCTCAAGGAGTCCGACCTCGACGTCGCCCTCTCCTTCACGAACTACCGCTGACCCCAGCGCAGAACGGGCCGGCCGCCGGCTCGCAGGCCGGGCCGGCCCCCGAGGCGGTATGCCGCCGGCTCACTGCGGCATACCGCCTCACCTCACGTCGTGGCCTCGTCCACCCGCGCGAGGAACTCCATGACCCGGCTCCACATCAGCTCGGCCTCGTCGGGCTGGAACTCGTCGACCTTCGACGGGTCGGCGAAGAGATGGCCCCGGCCCGGGTAGTCGAAGGACTCGACCTCTCCGTCGGCATCGCGGACGGCAGCAACCACGGCGTCGATCCCCTCCTGGCTGCGGAACGGGTCGGACTCGGTGTAGTGGATCTGGGCCGGCACGCCCGCCGGCCAGGTGGCGCCGATCATCGCCGGCGGGAGGGCACCAGACAGCATGAGCACCCCGACGACGGCCGGGCGGTTGGCCGCGACGAACTCGGCCATCCCGCCCCCGTTGGAGAACCCGGCGACGACGAGCGGGCCCTCGATCCCGGCCACGCCCTCGAGGGCGGCCTGCATCAAGGAGGGATAGCCGCGCTCCTCCTCGGCGTAGCGCGAGGCGGTCTCGTAGTCGTCGAAGACGAGCCCGGCGTACTGGTCGACGAGGTGGACGGTGTGACCCGCCGCCTCGAGCCGCTCGGCGGCGTCCCGCATCCCCGGGCGGAGACCGAGCACGGAGTGGAAGAGCGCGATCGTTGCCATCCCACCACGCTAGCCCGGCCCGGTGACCGGCGGCGGTCGCGGTGGCAGTGAGCCGATGTCAGGCGAGCTCGGCCTTGACGACCTTCCCCATCGCGTTGCGGGGCAGCGACGCGACGATGCGCACCTCCCTCGGCCGCTTGTGCACCGAGAGCCGCGCAGCCACCTCGTCGGCGACGGCGGTGGGATCGAGCACGGCCTCGGGAACCGGAACGACGAACGCGACGATCCGCTGCCCGAGGTCCTCGTCGGGCAGACCCACGACGGCGGCCTCGCCGATCCCGGACACCGCGAGCAGCGCCCCCTCGACCTCCCCCGCGCCGACCCGGAAGCCCCCGGTCTTGATGAGGTCGACCGACTCCCGCCCGACGATCCGGTGGCGCCCGGCGGCGTCGACCGTCGCGACGTCGCCGGTGACGAACCACCCGTCCTCGGTCCACGACGCCGCGGTGGCGTCCGGACGGCCCAGGTAGCCGTCGAAGAGCGTCGGGCCCCGCACCTGCAGCCGCCCCACCGACTCCCCGTCGTGGGCGACCGGCTCGCCGTGCTCGTCGCGGAGCCGGGTCCGGATGCCGCGCACCGGCCAACCGACGCTGCCCGGCTCCCGCGGCCGGTCGGCGCGGGCGGCCAGGGTGATGAGGGTCTCGGTCATGCCGTAGCGTTCGGCGACCTCGTGCCCGGTGAGCTCGCGCAGCCGTTCGAAGACGGGGACCGGGAGGGCCGCGCTGCCGGAGACGAGGAGCCGCGCCCCGGCGAGTGCCCGTGCGGCGTCCGGGTTCTGCGCGATCCGATGCCACACCGTGGGCACGCCGAAGTAGAGCGTCGCGCCGGCCGCGGCATACGCGTCAGGGGTCGGCCGTCCGGTGTGGACGAGCGAGGAGCCGACCCGCAGCGGACCGAGCACCCCGAGGACGAGGCCGTGGACGTGGTAGAGCGGCAGTCCGTGGGCGAGGGTGTCGTCGGCGGTCCAGGCCCAGGCGTCGGCGAGCGCGTCGAGGTCCGCGGCGAGAGCCGCCCGGGAGAGGACGACGCCCTTGGGCGGGCCGGTCGTCCCGGAGGTGTAGAGCACGAGCGCAGGCGCCGCCGGGTCCGGCTCGTCCGGCACGGCCGCCGCCGCCGGCGGCCAGGTCCACCGGCACGTGCGGCAGGTCCCCATGGACGTCGCCCGGCACCTCGCCGAGCCACGCCGTGGCACCCGAGTCGCCCAGCACGTGCCCGACCTCGTCCGGCCCGGAGTCCTCGGGAACGGGCACGACGGGCACCCCCGCGAGGAGCCCGCCGACGACGGCGACCGCCGTCGTCAGCGTCGGTCGCGCGAGGACCGCGACCGGGCCGTCACCGGCAACCCCACGCATCCGCTCGGCCGCCCCCGCCGCCGCCGCGAGCAGCTCCCCGTGCTCGAGCCCGCCGTCGGCGAACCCGACCCGCCCCCGGCAGCCCGCCTCGTGGGCCGCCCCGAGCAGCCGACCGGGCTCAGCCGAAGCGCTCACGGCTGGCCAGCGCCTCTCGGAGCCGGTGGTCGGCGTCGACGATGGAGTGGCGGACGCCCGGCGTGAGGTCGTCCCGGGCCAGCGCCCGCGCCGCGATCTCGGCCGTCTCCGGCTCGACGAGCGCCGCCGGGAAGGCCACCATCGCGACCCGCTCCAGGGCGTCGTCGCTCATCCACTGCGCCATCGAGGCGACGGCATCCGGGTAGCGCGCGGCATACGGCCGGACGAGCCCCGCGTCCCGGGCCGCCCAGAAGCCACCGGCGACGGCGAGCGCCTCGTAGTTCGACAGCGTCCGCTCCTCGGCGAGGGAGCGCCACGCCGCCGCCTTGGCCTCCGGCGTCGGGAGCGCGGCCCGCGCCCCGAGGGCGGCGAGGTGGCCGGTGAGGGTCGGGTCCGCCGCGCGCCGCTCCTCGATCTCGTCGGCGCCGAGGAGGCCCCGCTCGGCGAGGTTGCGCACGAGGAGCCACCGGAAGTCGTCGTCGCCCTCGATCCCCACCGGCAGCCCCTCGCCGGCGATCCACGCCCGCAGCCGCCGCTCGTCGGCCGTCGTGCGGGCCACGACGCGAGCCGCCACGAGGGCCACGCCGGTCGCGGGCGTCGCCGTCGCGAGCCGGGCCTCGGCCGCCTCGGCGACCCGCGCGGTGGCGGCGTCCTGCTCCGGCGGCGGGAGGAACCACGGGATGACCCGGTCGATCACCATCCGGCCCACCTGGGTGAGGATCGTGTCGTCGTCCTCGCGCGGGAAGGCCGCCGCGACGACGTCGAGGAGGGTGCGGGGGTCGACCTCGGCCCGGAACACCCCGCCGAGCAGCGACGTCCACAGCACCTCGCGGGCCGTGGAGTCGGGCACGTCGGCGAGCCCGTCGACGAGGGCGTCGATCGTGGCCGGGGCGAGCGTCACCGTCGCCCAGGTGAGGTCGGCGGCGTTGGGGACGACGATCGACGCCGCCGGCGCCGCCGCGAGCGCGGGCACCTCGGTCCGCGCGCCGGCGATCGTCGCGCCGACCCGGAAGACCTCGTCCCCGCCGGTGAAGCCGGCGACGTCGAGGGTGTGCGACCGGTCGGCGGGATGGTCGGCCGGCGTCCGGCGGGTGAGGACGCCGCCGGGCTCGACGGCGATCGTGTCCGCGCCGGCGGTCAGCAGCCATCCCCGGACCCAGTCGTCGAGGTCGCGCCCGGACGCGTGCTCCATCGCGGCGACGAACTCGGCCAGCTCGCCGTTGCCGAACGCATGGTCGCGCAGGTATGCCGCGACGCCGGCGACGAACGCGTCGTCCCCGATGTGGGCGATCAGCTGGCGCAGCACGCTCGCGCCCTTGGCGTAGGAGATGCCGTCGAAGGACGCGAGGGCCGTGATGGCGTCCGGGCGCGGGCGCGCCGGCGACCGGGTGGGTGCTGGGAGCCCGCTCCGCGGCATACCCCCACAGCTTGCGGATCATCCCGAACTCGACCCATGCGTCGGTGAACTCGCTCGCCTCGCTCAGCGTGCGGTAGGCCATGTACTCGGCGAAGGACTCGTTGAGCCACAGGTCGTCCCACCACCGCATCGTCACGAGGTCGCCGAACCACATGTGGGCCATCTCGTGGGTGATCGTGTTGCTGCGGTTGAGGATCTCCTGGCGGGTCGCGGCGCCGCGGAAGACGTACTGGTCGCGGATCGTCACGCAGCCGGGGTTCTCCATCGCACCGGCGTTGAACTCGGGGACGAAGACCTGGTCGTAGGAGTCGAAGGGGTACCTGATGCCGAACAGCCGGTGGTAGTGGTCGAAGGCGCTCCGGGTGATGTCGAACATCTGGGCGGCCTGGGCACGCAACGGGACCTCGAGCGAGCGGCGGGCGTGGATGCCGAGCGGGATCCCGTCGTGCTCCTCGGTGACGCTGACGTAGGGGCCGGCGCAGACCGTGACGAAGTACGTCGCGAGCGGCCGGGTCGTCGCGAGCTCCCAGCGGCCCGGAGCGACCCGGGTCGCCGCCCCGTTGCCGATGACCGTCCAGCCCTCCGGGGCGGCGACGGTCACGGCATACGGCGCCTTGAGGTCGGGCTGGTCGAAGCAGGCGAAGACCTTCGGCGCCGCGTCGAGGAAGAGGTGGCCGTAGACGTAGGCCTCGTCGTCGGACGGGTCCACGCTGCGGTGCAGCCCCTGGCCGTCGCGCGAGTAGGCCATCGTCGCCGTCACCTCGAGGACGTTCTCGGCGGCGAGGCCGTGGTCGGCGTCGAGCGGCAGCCGCTCGTCCGCCAGGGAGGCCGGGTCGAGTGGTATGCCGTTGAGGGTCACCGTGTGCAGCTCGACCGGCTTGACGTCGACGAAGGTCCCCTCGGCCGGGTCAGCGCAGGTGAACCGGATCAGGGTGCGCGACCCGAACCGCTCCGGCCCGGCGTCGAGGTCGAGGTCGACCTCCATGGCGGTCACGTCGATGAGGGCGCGGCGGGCGACCGCCTCGGCGCGGGTCAGAGAGGGCACCCCGGGATCGTGTCACACCGACCCACCCGTTCCCTGCGCCCCCCGTCCGCCCTCCCCTCGTTGCGTCCGCGTTTCTGGTGCCCCAGCGGCCAGATCCGCGGACACAGCGACCCCTCCCACCCTGGTGTCCGCGTTTCCGGTCGCCCCAGCGGCCAGCAACGCGGACACAGCGACCCCTCCCACCCTGGTGTCCGCGTTTCTGGTCGCCCCAGCGGCCAGATCCGCGGACACCAGGGTCTGGCGGGCCGGGGCGGGTCGCTGGCCGGGGCTCGCCCGCGCTCGTGAGGGCTTGCGGGCAATAAGTTAGTAAGGTTTACTAACGCTCATGACGCAGAGCTCGCAGCGGGTCCACCCCTCCTCGGCGGTGCTGCCCACGCACGGGCGACGGCAGAACCTCTCCCTCGTCATGCAGGCGCTGTACCGGACCGGTCCGATGAGCCGGGCCCAGCTCGCCCGCCACCTCGGCGTCACGAAGGTCACCGCGTCCGACCTGGTCGCCGAGCTCATCGCCGCCGGCCGCCTCGTCGAGGCCGGCCCGTCGGAGAGCGCCGGCCCCGGCAAGCGGGCCACGCTCGTCGACCTCGACCGCGGCCGGCTCGTCTCCGTCGCGGTCGACCTGTCCGTCCCCGACCGGATGGAGGCCGCCCTCGTCGACATCGACGGCCGGGTCCTGGCCCGGGTCGAGGGGTCCGCCGACCGTCCCGACGAGGCGACGCCGGTCTCGACCGACCTCGTCGTCCGGCTCGTGCGCCAGGTCCTCGACCTCGCCACCGGCCCGGTCCTCGGCGTCGGGATCGGCACGCCGGGCATCGTCGGCCCCGACGGGGTCGTCCGCACCGCGCCCAACCTCGGCTGGAGCGACGTCGCCCTCCGCGACATCGTCGCCGAGGCCACCGGGCTGCCCGTCCTCGTGACGAACGACGCCGACGCCGCCGTCCACGCCGAGCTCGACGACTCGGCCGAGAGCCAGAACCTCATCCTCGTCCAGGTCGGACGGGGCGTCGGCTGCGGGCTCGTCGTCGGTGGCCAGCGGGTCGTGGGCGCCCACGGCGCAGCCGGCGAGATCGGCCATGTCACCGTCGGCACCGACGGTGGCGAGGTATGCCGCTGCGGCAAGGTCGGCTGCCTCGAGACCTGGCTGTCCCTGCCCCGGCTTCGCGCGGCCGCCGAGGACCCCGACGGGGGTGCCGCGGCCCGGCGCGACGCCGGCGAGCGGCTCGGCGTCGCCCTCGCTCCCGTCGTCGGCGTGCTCGACCTGTCCGAGGTCGTCCTCGCCGGTCCACCGGACCTCCTCGCCCCGCTCGTGCCCGTCCTCGCCGAGACGCTCTCGGCGAGGCTGCTCACGACGACCGGGCTGCCCCTCTCCGTCCGCCTCGCCTCCTCGACGAAAGACCTCGTCCTGCGAGGGGCCGCCGCCCTCGTCCTCTGGGACCAGCTCGGGGTGACCTGACCGCCCACGCCGGGCGCACGGCATACCCCCCACCGACGCAGCACCGCCACGCACCTCGCCTCACCTCGCCACTCGGACCGCACGGTCCACCACCGGGAAAGGAACGACCGACATGAACCGGCGACTTCCAGTTGTCGCGCTCCTCAGCGCGACGCTCGCCCTGAGCGCCTGCAGCAGCTCGAGCAGCGGCGGCGGCTCCACCGAACCCGCCGCGACGGACACCGCGGCCAACGCCGACACGACGATCACCCTCTGGCTCGCCGGCGGTGACACCCCGGACGAGCTGCGGACCTACCTCAAGGACACGTTCAAGGCCAAGACCGGCGCCACCCTCAGCATCGAGGAGCAGTCCTGGGGCGACCTCGTCACGAAGCTGACGACCGCCCTGCCCGACGCCGCGAACACCCCCGACGTCGTCGAGCTCGGCAACACCCAGTCGCCGACCTTCACCAACGTCGGCGCCTTCCTCGACATCTCCGACATGTACGACGAGCTGGGCGGCGACAAGCTCCTCCAGTCCTTCGTCGACGCCGGGTCCGTCGACGGCAAGAAGTACGCGCTGCCCTACTACTTCGGGTCGCGCTACATGTTCATGCGCAAGGACCTGTGGAAGGAGGCGGGCGTCGCCGTTCCGACGACGCTGACCGAGTTCAACGCCGCCGTCCAGACCATCGCCCAGAAGAACCCCCGCAAGATCAAGAACTTCTCCGGCTTCTTCCTCGGCGGCCAGGACTGGCGCAACGGCATCTCGTGGATCTTCGCCAACGGCGGCACCCTCGCCAAGAAGGAGGGCGGGCAGTGGGTCTCGACCCTGTCCGACCCCAACACCCTCAAGGGACTCGAGCAGCTCCAGCAGATCTACAAGGTCGCGAGCAACGCGCCGTCCGACGCCAAGGACGCCTCGCCGTGGCTCTACATCAACAACACCGACCAGATCCTCGACGAGAACCAGCAGGTGACCGGCAAGACCTCCCTGTCGGCCGCGACGATCATGGCGCCCGGGTGGGCCCACTGGTCGATCGGTGACCTCGTGACCAAGGACGGCAAGAAGGTCCGCGAGTGGAACGACAAGACCTTCGGGGTCTTCGCCCTCCCGGGCAACGACGGCAAGCCCGCCCCCGTCTTCGCCGGCGGCTCGAACATCGCCATCTCGGCCAAGAGCCAGCACCCCGAGCTCGCCAAGGAGCTCATGCGGATCATCTTCTCCGGCGACTACCAGAAGATGCTCGGCGGCGCCGGACTCGGCCCGGCCAACTCCGACTACGTCAGCGCCCTCGGCGACGACGCCTTCGCCAAGGTCTCCATCGAGGCGGCCTCGAACTCGCAGCTGACCCCGGCCGCCCCCGGCTGGGCGGGCGTCGAGTCCGCGCAGGTCATGGAGGAGTTCTTCGGCAAGATCAAGGACTCGACCGACCTGGCCGGCCTGGCGAAGCAGTACGACGACAAGATCACCCCGATGCTCAACCTCAGCTGAGCACGATCCTCAGCTGACAACCTCGCTCTCGGCGGCCGGGTCGGGCCGGCCGCCGGGAGCACCCGGCCCGCCGCCCCCGCCGTCGCCGCGGCACCGCCCCCGCCGTCGCCGCGGCACCGCCCCCGCCGTCGGGCGAGCCATCTCGCCCTGCCATCGTCTGACCAGCCGAGCCCGTGAGAGGAGGCCGACCATGACCTTCGGGACCAAGCGCCTGCCCTACCTGCTCGTCGTGCCCACCGTCCTCGTTCTCGCGGCGGCTCTCGGCTACCCCGTCGCCTGGCAGCTCGTCACCAGCCTGCGCCACTTCGGTCTGCGCCAGCAGTTCGGGGCGCCGGCCGACTGGGTCGGCCTCGACAACTACGTCGCGCTCGTCACCGACCCGAACCTGTGGTCCGTCGTCGTCCGGTCGATCGCCTTCTGTCTCGTCACGGCATTCGTCACCGTCGCCGTCGGCGGTGCGCTGGCCCTGCTCATGAATGCCGTGGGCCGCACCATCCGACTCGTCCTCCAGGTCGCGCTGCTCCTCGCCTGGGCCATGCCGATCGTCGCGGCGATGACGGTGTGGATCTGGATCATCGACTGGCGCCGCGGTCTGCTCAACTGGGCGCTCGTCCACCTCGGCGTGGACGCCCAGGGGCACAACTGGCTCGCCCAGCCGCTCTCCTTCTTCGTCGTCGCGAGCGTCATCGTCGTGTGGATGTCGGTGCCCTTCGTCGCCCTCAGCATCTATGCCGGCCTCACCCAGGTCAGCTCCGACGTCCTCGAGGCCGCGACGATCGACGGCGCGTCGGCCTGGCAGCGGCTGCGGCACATCGTCCTGCCGCTCATCGCCCCGGTCCTCAGCATCGTCACCCTGCTCCAGCTCATCTGGGACCTGCGGGTCTTCACCCAGATCCGGCTGCTCCAGGACGCGGGGTCGGTGGCGAACGAGACGAACCTTCTCGGCACGTACGTCTACCAGGTCGGCACCGGCAAGGGGGACTTCGGCGCGGCGAGCGCCGTCAGCGTCCTCATCCTCGTCCTCACCCTCCTGCTCAGCTGGCCCTACGTCCGCTCCCTCGTCGCG
Source organism: uncultured Actinomycetota bacterium (assembly GCA_963745335.1). Taxonomy (GTDB): domain Bacteria; phylum Actinomycetota; class Actinomycetes; order Actinomycetales; family Dermatophilaceae; genus CAVSJJ01. The sequence goes on along the minus strand of CAVUXP010000011.1, from coordinate 211,034 downwards.
GAGGAGTCCTGATGCGCCGCTCCCGCACCGCCCGGGTCCTGCTCGGCGCCCTCGCCCTGCTCATGGCCCTCGTCTGGGCCTTCCCCGTCTACTGGATGATCAACTCGGCCCTGCTGCCGAACGTCGTCCTCCAGTCGACGACGCCGACCTTCCTCCCCCTCGAGGGATCGCTCGACAACCTGCGGGCGGTCGTCGACGACCCCGGCTTCCTCTCCGCCCTCGAGGTCTCGCTCGTCGTCACGCTGACGACGGTCCTCGCCGCCCTCGTCATCGCGTTCCTCGGCGCGCTGGCGATCAGCCGCTTCCGGTTCCGTGGCCGACGCTCCTTCGTCCTCGCCCTGCTCCTCATCCAGATGCTGCCCGCCGAGGGGCTGTTCATCGCGCAGTACAAGATGATGTCCTCGCTCGGGATGCTCAACCACGCCCTTGCGCTCGCCGTCCTCTACACCGCCGCCGTCGTGCCGTTCACCATCTGGATGCTGCGCGGCTTCGTCGCCGGCGTGCCGGCCGAGCTCGAGGAGGCCGCCATGGTCGACGGCCTCACCCGCACCCAGGCCTTCATGCGCATCACCTTCCCGCTGCTCGCCCCGGGGCTCGTCGCCTCCGGCGTGTACGCCTTCCTCCAGGCGTGGAACGAGTTCACCGTCGCACTCGTCGTCATGACCGAGCAGCAGGCCCGTACGCTGCCGTTGTGGCTGCGGGGGTTCGTCCAGGCGAGCGCGAGCCGCGAGACGGACTGGGGGCAGGTCATGGCCGCCTCCACCCTCGTCGCGGTGCCCGTCATCGTGTTCTTCCTCATCGTCCAGGGCCGGATGAGCAGCGGGCTCGTCGGTGGCGCGGTGAAGGGATGAGCCTCTCCCCCACCGGTTCCGGACCGGACCGCTCGCTCGACGGTGACATCCACGCCGTCCTCATGCCCGGGTTCCCCGGGTCGCAGGTGCCCGGGTGGCTGCGGGATGCGGGCAGCGCCGGGCTGCTGGTGGTCTCCCTGTACGGCACGAACGCCGCCGGCCCGGGAGGCGTCGGCGCGGTGGCCGCCGCCGTGCGCGAGAGCCTGCCCGGGGTCCTCCTCGCCGTCGACGAGGAGGGCGGCGACGTCACCCGGATGCACTACCCCGATGGGTCCCGGACACCCGGCAACGCACTCCTCGGCCGCATCGACGACCCCCGGCTCACCCGCGCCGCCGCGCGCTCCATCGGCCGCGAGCTCGCGGCATTCGGGATCGGGCTCGACCTCGCACCGGTCGTCGACATCAACTCCGACCCCCGCAACCCCGTCATCGGCGCCCGGTCGTTCGGCACCGACCCCGACCGCGTCGCGCGCCATGCCGCCGCCGCCGTCGCCGGGCTCGGGTCCGCGGGGGTGGCCGCGTGCGCGAAGCACTTCCCCGGCCACGGCGACGTGGCGGTGGACTCTCATCTCGGGCTGCCCCGGCTCACCGTCGCCGCAGAGGTGCTGCGGCGGCGCGAGCTCGTGCCGTTCATGGCGGCGGTCGACGCCGGGGCAGCCTGTGTCATGACGTCGCACATCGTCGTCGAGGCCGTGGACCCGGACCGACCGGCGACGTTCTCGCCGAGGGTGCTCGCACTGCTGCGGCAGGAGCTGGGGTTCGACGGGGTCATCGTCACCGACGCCCTCGACATGGCCGGCGCCAGCGGCACGACCGGCGTGCCCGAGGCTGCGGTGCGGGCGTTGCTCGCCGGCTGCGACCTGCTCTGCCTCGGGCCCGATCCGGGAGAGGCCGGGTATGCCGCGGTGCGCGATGCCATCTCGGCGGCCCTGACGTCGGGCCGCCTTCCGGCCGGCCGGCTCGCCGAGGCGGCGCGACGGGTGCGCGTCCCTCGTGGCATCCGTCCACGCGCCGCGCCGGGCGACGGAGATGCCGCCGGAGCCGGTCGACGACGCCGCACTCGTCTCGGCCTTCGCCGTCTCGGACCGGGCCCGCTCCTGGTTGGCGCTCGGAGGGCCCGTGACGATCGTCCAGGTCGAGACGCCCGCCAACCTCGCCGTCGGGGACGTCGCCTGGGGACCGCGTTCTGCCGGTGCCGAGGTCGTCGACGAGCACACGGTCGCCGACGGGGCCGGCGGGGCGGGCGGCACCGCCGGCCCCGGGGCGCACCGGATCGCCGTCGTCGGACGGGGCATCGGGGACGGGCACCCGGCCACGGCCGCGGCCCGGCGGCTGCGGGACGCCGGCCATGACGTGCTGCTCGTCGAGTGCGACTGGCCGCGCGGCGAGGCCGATCTCACGACGTTCGGCGGCTCGCCCCTCGTGTCCCGGGCGCTGGTCAGGCTGCTCCGCGGGGAGGTTCGGCCGTGAGGCTCGGCATCGACATCGGCGGGACGAAGACCGCCGCCGCCCTCCTCTGCGACGACGGAGCCGTCGTCGGCCAGACCGTTCTTCCCTCGGGGCGCGGACCGGTCGGGGTCGTCGACACGGCGGTCGCCGCGGCCGAGCGGGCGGTCGAGGCGGCCGGTGGATGGCAGGGTGTCGACGGCATCGGCGCGTGCATGCCCGGGCTCGTCGACCCGATGACCGGACAGGTCCGCACGGCCGTCAACCTGGGAGTGTCCGCCCTCGACCTCGCGGGAACGCTCGGCATGCGGCTCGGCCGGGAGGTCGCCGTCGACAACGACGTCAAGGCATCCGCCCTCGGCGCCGCGCACCTGCATCCGACCCTGCGCTCGTCCACGCTCGCCTATCTCAACCTCGGGACCGGTCTCGCGGCCGGCATCGTCCACCACGGCGAGGTGCTGCGCGGCGCGGGCGGGGCGGCGGGCGAGATCGGGCACCTCGACATCGGCTCCGGCATCGTATGCCGCTGCGGACAGCGCGGCTGCCTCGAGACGGTCGCGTCCGGTTCGGCGATCGCCCGGGAGTGGCCCGGGCCGGCGGAGACGCTCTTTCCCGCTGCAGCCTCCGGCGACCCCGCAGCCGTCGCGGTGGTCGACCGGATCGTCCGGGGGGTCGCCTGGGCGGTCCAGGCCCTCGTCCTCACGTCCGGCGCCGAGCTCGTCGTCATCGGCGGCGGGCTGACCCGGGCCGGGATGCCGTTCGAGGAGGCGCTGCGGTGCCGCCTCGAGGACGCCGCGGGCGCCTCGCCCTTCGTGTCCCGCCTGCGCCTGGCCTCCCGGGTCGAGCTCCTCGCCCCGGAGGTCCCGGTCGGCGCCCTCGGCGCGGCCCTGCTCGGCGCCACCCCCGACGAGGTCGGTGCGGCCGGACCCACCGTCGCGCCGCTCACCTGATCGGCAGCGATGCTCGCCGGACCGACCGGCATACCGGACGAAACCACGAACACCCACCAGTGCACGCGCAGGGGCCCGCGCTCGACAGGAGGGTCGGCCGGGCCGGTGGTAGCGTCGGCCGCGAGCCGCGAGCCGATGGAGGCAGCCATGTCGGAGTTCGATCTCGCCCAGTTCGACGGCACCTACGAGGTTCGTGCCTGGACGGCCACGACCGGTCACCCGATCGCCGAGTTCCGCCTCAGCGGCGGGCGGTGCCAGTTCCGCTGGGGGCCCGACTTCGAGGAGCGGACCACGCTCAAGGGCGACTCCACGGGGAGTGCCGTCGTCGACGGCGAAGCCCTGGTCATCTCGCTCGAGCGCAGCCTGGGCGGCGGCCCGGCCAACGAGACGATCCGGATCAAGCTGAGCGACGTCGACCGCGACGGGCTGCTCGGTGGTGAGGCCGTGGGGCTGAAGATCGAGTACCACGCCGACGGCGAGCGGGTCGGTCTGCAGAAGATGCTCGTCCGCCGTGAGCCGGCGGGCGTCTTCGCGATCTGAGCGCCCCGGGGGGCGACACCCCCACCGCCGACGGGCGACGCTCCGTGCGCACCCTCAGGCAAGGATGAGGTCGAGGAGGATCGCCAGCAGATCCCCGAGGAAGTCGGCCACCCCCTCCTCGCCGACCTCGAGAACGGCGAGGAACTCCTCCGACGACACGTCGACGCTGTAGCCGGCCCCGTCCTCCGCCAGCGCCGTGGCCGCGCTCGGCCATCTCCCCGAAGTCCTCGCCGGCGACGACTCCCTCGCCCACTGCCACGTTTTCCTCCGTCACGGCCCCGTTGGCCTGGAGGAAGCCGCGCAGGGCCTCGCCGAACTCCGCAGAGTTGATCTCGCCGTTCTCGGCCAGCCCCTCGATGACCTCCCCGAGGATGTCCCCGTCCAGCTCGTTGAGTGCCTGGGTGAACGCGGCGGGGTCGTTCGCCAGCCCGGCCAACCGCGCCACGACGTCCGCGATCTCTGCGGCCTGCTCCCCCTCCTCGGCGGCCATCTCGAGCATCTCGACCGCCTCCTCGTCGAGGTCGCCGAGTCGCTGTCCGACGAACGCCTGAACCGGCTCCGGGACGTTCTCGCCGACGACGTCCTCCAGCATCTCCTCGGTGATCTCCTCGTTCTCGACGAGCTGCTGGACCTCCTCGTCGTCCACGTCGTCCGGCACGCCGCGCCGCTTGAGGTGGCGGTAGATCCAGGCGGCCAACGCTGCCGCGGTGGAGCTGCCGACGACACCGAAGATGCCCATGACGACGTCGAAGACCTTCCAGCCCCAGCTCGTCGTCGGAGAGGTAGAGATCGAGCGTGACGGGGGCGGTGACGGCGCCCGTCGACACGGCGGTGCTGGGCGTGAGCAGGTTCGACTTCGAGGCCAGGAGGTCGTAGCTCTCGTTGTACAGCAGGCCCGACAGCTCGTAGCGACCGTCGTCGGCCGACGTCGTCCGGTCGCTCAGCTTGTTGCCGACGAGCCGCCCGTTGATCGACACGGCCGCTCCGCCGACGGTGTCGTCGGAGTTGAGGCGTCGGACGGTCCCCGAGACGGTGAGTGGGGTGCCGATGAAGTTCTGGTTCGCGAGGTCGGCCGGAAGGGAGGTGATGTCGACCGACGGCGTGCCGAACGTGTAGCCGTCGCGCGCCACGGAGACGACGTACTGGCCGTCGGCGAGGCCGGCGAACGAGTAGGTCCCGTCCACGGCCGATGTCGTGGACGAGCGTTGCGTCCCGCCGGAGAACAGGGTGAGCGTCGCACCCGGGATGGGAGCTGCCGCGACGGTGGAGGTGACCGTCCCCGAGATGCTGGCCATGTCGTTCTCCTACGCCGTCGTCGGCGTCGACGAGGCGGCCGGCTGGTCCCCGATCGAGTAGAGGGTGGGCGTCTGGGCCACGCCGTTGACGTAGGGGGTGATCGTGTAGGAGTAGAAGGCCTGGCCGTTGATCTCGACGACGTGGTAGCCGAAGGTGACGACATAGACCCCGTCGGGCGTGAGCGTGAACGAGCCCTGGGCGAAGGCGTTCGCGTTGCCCGTGGCGGTGATGGTGTAGGTCAGCGTCCAGTCGGTGTTCGGCGGGCAGTGGCACGCGTCGTTGGGCGGCACGGGTGGCTCGTAGGTCTGGACCGCTCCCGGGTTGGCGACGGAGTAGTCGTTCGAGTAGCTCTCACAGTCCTGGTCGATGGGTCCGTAGGGGGTGACGCTCGTGCACGTTCCTCCCCGCGAGATGTTGACGCCCGACAGGATTCCGTTGACGACGGTGACGTTCCCGTGGAGGACCGGGTAGGTCTGCGCGGCGAGGTTGTTGGAGATCGTGTACGCACCGGCGCTCATGGCGGCTCCTTCGGGTGTCCGGCTCAGCTCACGCTCGCGGCATAGCCGAGATCCACGATCGGCTGCGCACCGATCTGCAGGCCGTAGTCGGCCTGGGCGTTGCTCCAGTTCGGGACGAAGTAGAGCGTGGTGAGGGTGATGTCCTGGGACATGTCGACGACGATGCCCGACTGGGACTGGGTCCGCTGGAAGGGCGCGGCCACGGTGATGCTCAGCGTCGTCTGGGCGGGCCCGCCGTCCTGGACGAAGCTGACGCTGGCGCCCGGCTGGACGTTCTGGAAGGCGCGGTAGAAGCTGTGCGACCCGTCGAACTCGACCTGGACCAGCAGGGCTCCGCCGACCTGCAGCATGGGGAAGCCTGGGTGGTCCTGAGGTCCGAAGATCTTTGGCTGCAAGTCGTTGACGACCGTCACGGTCACCGACATGTCGACCACCCTCGGTCGTCCTGCGCGGCGCGGAAGACGCCACGTCGCGGACGCTATCACGGGGTCGTGGGGCCTGCCATCGGACGGGAATCGCACCGGCGCTCTGCCCGCGCGCCCGGTGCTCGCCGAAACGACCGGCATACCGGACGAAAACACGATCACCCACCGGTGCTCGCCGAACCGACCGGCGGGTGCTCGCCGAAACGACCGGCATACCGGACGAGACCGCGAACACCCACCGGTGCTCGCCGAAACGACCGGCGAGTGCTCGGACGACACCACGATCAGCACACCGGAGCTCGCCGGAACGACCGGCATACCGGACGACACCACGATCACCCACCGGTGCTCGCGCAACCGGCCACCACGGATGCTCGCGCCACCGGCCGCGCGTCACCCGGCTCAGCGCTGGCGGTAGCCGTAACCCATCTGCTCGAGGCGGGCGATCCGCTCGCTCATCGGCGGGTGGGTCGACATGAGCCGGGAGATGTCCTGCGCCCGGAACGGGTTCGCGATCATCATGTGGCTCGCGTTGACGAGCTGCTTGGTCGGCATGAGCGGCGCGCGGGCGGTGCCGGCCTCGAGCTTGCGCAGCGCCGAGGCAAGAGCGAGCGGGTCGCCGGTCAGGGCCGCGCCGTCCTCGTCGGCGTCGTACTCGCGGGTCCGGCTGATCGCCATCTGGATGAGCATCGCCGCGAACGGGGCGAGGATCGCCATCGCGAGCCCGCCGAGGGGGTTGCGGTTCCGATCCGAGCCGCCGCCCCCGAAGATCATCCCGAAGGACAGCAGCTGGCCGATCGTGCCGATGACTCCCGCGACGGCCGCGGCGACCGACCCGGTGAGGATGTCGCGGTTGTAGACGTGCATCAGCTCGTGCCCGAGGACGCCGCGCAGCTCCCGCTCGTCGAGGAGCCCGAGGATGCCCTCGGTGCAGCACACGGCCGCGTGCTGCGGGTTGCGCCCGGTCGCAAAGGCGTTGGGCGCCTGGGTCGGCGAGACGAAGAGCGCCGGCATGGGCTGGCCGGCCTTCGTCGACAGCTCGCGGACGATGCGGTACATCGACGGTGCCTGCGCCTCGCTGACCGGGTAGGCATGCATCGCCCGGATCGCGATCTTGTCCGAGGCCCAGTAGCCGTAGAAGGTCGTCCCGACGCCGATGAGGGCGAAGATGAGGATGAACGAGCTGCTGCCGGTGTAGGCGGCGACGAACCAGCCCATCACGAGCAGGAGGGCCCAGATGACGCCGAAGAGCCCGGCGGTCTTGAGCCCGTTGTAGTGCTTGTGCATGTCTCGTCAACGCCGGGTGGGTGCCGCCGCGTTCCCGACGGGGCCCGCCCCGCGGCCGGCCCACGAACGGGTGCGGGACGCGGCTACTCGAGGAGCCCGAGCAGCGCCTGCGGCAGCAGGCTCAGCACGACGAGCACGGTCGTCCCGACGCCGAGGACGGTGAGTGCTCCCACGCCCGGACGTCCCCGCGCGATGACCTCGCTGTCCGCCCGGTCGGCGAAGAGGATGGCGATCCATCGCACATAGACGGCGATGCCGAGGACGGCCGCGACGACGGCGATGACGGCCAGCGGCCACAGCTGGGCACCGACGACCGGTCGCATCGCGACGACCTTGGCGAGCAGGCCGATGACACCGGGCGGCAGCCCGGCGAGGACGAGGAGGGCCAGGCCGAGGGGAACGCCCACCGCCGGGTTGCTCCGGAGCAGCCCCGTGTATGCCGCGAGCGGCCGGCCCGCGGTGACCGCGCCTGCCGGGGAGCTCGACGCGGCGCGGGAGGTGAGGACGGCGGAGACGGCGGCGAAGGCGACGATGGTGGCCGCGGCATACGTGAGGACGTAGGCGGCGGCGGCGCGGTGCGCCTCGCTCGTCAGCGCGGCCAGCGGGAGGACGACCCATCCGGCCTGGGCAACGGTCGACCAGGCGAGGAGCCGGACCGAGTCGTCCTGGCGCAGCGCCATGATGTTGCCGAGGAGCATCGAGGCCACGGCGACCGCGGCGACGACGAAGGCCACCGAGTGCGGCGCGCCGGCACGCCCGACGAGCCCGCTGAACGGGCGGAGGACGACGACGAGGGCCGCCAGGGCGGCGATCTTGGACGCGCTGGAGAGCAGGGTGGCGACCGGCAGCGACGCGGAGCCGTAGGCCTGCGGCGTCCAGGCGTGGAACGGCACCGCCGACAGCTTGAAGCCGAGCCCCGCGACGAGGACGACGACGGCGAGGATGAGCACCGCCCGGTGGTCGGCGTCGGCCCACGCGGCGTTGCGCGCGGCGGCGGTGAACGTCGGCTCGCCGGTCGCGGTGACCCAGAGGGCACTGCCGAGGACGAGGATCGCGAACGACACGAGGGAGGTCGTGAGGAAGGACACCGCGCCGTGGCCGGCCGCCCGCGTTCCGCGGAGCGCGACGAGCGCGACGACCGGCAGGGTCGCGAGCTCGAGGGAGATGAGCCACGCGGGGATGTCGCGGGCCGCCGCGACGGCGACGGCCCCGGTGGCGGAGGCGAGCATGAGGGCGAGGGTCACCGCGGTGCCGCCGCGCTGGATGTCGCGCGATGCGGGGACCTCGTCGCCTGCCGGCGCGAGCAGCTTGGGCAGGAAGAGGAGCACGGCGGCCACGGTCGCCGCGAGCGCGCCCATCTGGAGGGTGCTCGTCGCGGGGTCGGCGGTCCACAGGCAGCCCCCGCCGTCGGCGATGCACAGGCTGCGGACGGGCTTCGACGGCGCCCCGAACGCCCCGGGGACCGTCGCCGCGGCGCCGGTGACGAGCGCGACGAGGGCGATGCCGACGTGGATGCCGTTGCGGCGCGGCACCACCGCGTCGACGATGAGCACGAGCAGGGCGCCGAGGGCGGGGCCGAGCGCCGGCAGCAGGGCGACCCAGTCGATCGACACGACCCGGGTCTCGGCCGCGGCCGCCAGCAACGGGACCATCGTGGGGTCCAGCAGGGCGCTCATCGGCCACCTCCCACGAGGAACGACACCGCGCTGTCGGTCACCGACAGCAACAGCCCGGGCACGACACCGAGGGTGACGATGGCGACCGAGAGGACCGCGAACACCGCTCGCTCCGCGCCCCGGGTGTCCTCGGCGGCGCCACTGCGGTCGAACACCTCGTCACCGACCCAGATCTGTCTCGCGACCCGCAGTCCGTATGCCGCGGCGAGGGCGGCGCCGAGGGCCGCGATGATCGCGCAGGTCCGGAAGAGGGCGGGATGGTCGGTGGGACCGGTCCACGCGGCATACATCGCCATGAACTCGCCCCAGAAGCCGGCGAGGCCCGGCAGCCCGAGACCGGCGGCGATCCCGAGGATGAGGGTGAAGCCGAGGTGCGGGGCGGTCTCCCGCAGGGCCGGACGGGCGATGTCGAGCTTGACGCTCCCCCAGCGGGCCTTGAGGCCGCCGACGACGAAGAAGAGGAGGGCCGAGATGACGCCGTGCGCGATGTTGGCGAACAGCGCCGCCTGGAGGCCGGTGCGGGTTCCGGTGGAGAGACCGAGCGCGACGAAGCCCATGTGGGCCACCGACGAGTAGGCGATGAGCCGCTTGAGGTCGCGCTCGACGAGGCAGACGAGGCCTCCCCAGATGATGCCGATGACGCCGGCGACACCGAGGACGGGAGCGACCCGGGCGAAGCCCTCGGGCAGGGTCGCGGCCGGGAGCCGGACGAGACCGTAGGTGCCCATCTTCAGCAGGACGGCGGCCAGGACGACCGAGCCCGCGGTCGGGGCGGTCGTGTGGGCCGGCGGCAGCCACGTGTGGAGGGGGAAGACCGGCACCTTGACGGCGAGGCCGAGGACGAGCAGGGCCGCGATGAGGGTCTGGGTCGAGGCCGGGATCGCGCGGCCCCCGTTGACGGCCAGCTGGCCGAGGTCGGAGGTGCCCGCGTTGGCGACGAGGAGCAGGATGCCGACGAGCATGAGCGTCGAGCCGATCGCCGTGTAGAGGATGAATCGCTGACCGGCGTCGCGCCGGGCGTCCGCGTCGTGGGGGTCGCCGAACCGGCTGATGAGGACCCACATCGGGACGAGGACGATCTCGAAGGCGACGAAGAAGAGGATCGCGTCCTTCGCCGTGAACGTCGCGAGGGCCCCGGCCTCGACGAGCAGCAGTGACCCGAGGAACGTGCTCGGGCGTCCGCCGTCGGGCATCTCCCGTGCGCTGTGGAGGACGACGAGCACGCCGACCGCGGCGGTGAGGAGGACGAGCGGGATCGAGACCCCGTCGATGTCGAACCGCCAGTGCAGGCCGAGCGAGGACACCCAGGTCAGGTCGGTCGACGGTTGGCTGATCGAGGCGACGACCGCGAGGACGAGCGCGACGGAGGCGGCGACGAGCGCCACCATCCGTGCGGCCGCCTCGGAGAGCGACCGTCCCCCGAGCAGGAGGTATGCCGCCGTCAGCGCGGGGACGGCGAAGAGCAGCGTCAGGACCATGCGAACACTCCGACAGCGGCGAGGACGACGAACCCGCCGGTGACGAGCAGGAGCCCGGTCGCCGGACGTTCGAGGCGATGGAAGGCCGAGGCCCGCACGCTGGAGCGGCTCGTCAGCCGGCCCAGCCCCCGGACCGTGCCGTCGACGACGGTGTCGTCGACCTTCGCAGCGACCCGGGCGAGGGCGAGGACCGGGCGGGCGACGAGCTTGAGATAGAGCGCGTCGGCGCCGAGGCCGCCGTCGGCGATCGCCATCCGCGAGCCGTAGAGCGTGACGGCGGGGTCGTCCGCCTCCCCGCGGGCGCGGTAGGCGATGCCGACCCCGATGACGACGAGGACGAGCGTGATGCCGATCCAGGCCAGGTCCGGCGGCTCGAGGGTGAACACCTCGAGACGCTCGATGAGCGCGCCGAGGACGGTGAGTGCGAGGAGCACGCCGATGACGACGCGCAGCGACATCGTCGGCGGGGCGGCCTCGTGGGCGTGGGCGTCGGTCGCCGCCGTCCCGACCGTTGCGCTCGCGTGCGGGCGGTGGCCCTCGACCTTGCGCTCCCGGGCGCTGACGACGATGTAGGCCCGGGCGGAGTAGGCCGCAGTGAGGACGACGGCGATGAGAAGGGCGATGAGGACGACCAGGCCGGGGCCGCTCGGGCTCGTCGCTCCGGCATAGGCCGCCCCGACGACTGCCTCCTTGGAGTAGCCGCCGACGACGATGAACGGGACCCCCGCCAGCGACAGCAGGCCCGCGAGGAAGGCGATGTTGACGAGCGGCACCTGGAGAGCGGAGCCGCGCAGCAGCTTGGCGCTCGTGCCACCGGCGACGACGCTGAGCCAGCCGATCGAGAGGAAGAGCAGCGCCTTGAAGATCGCGTGCGACCACATGTGGAACAGGCCCGAGTCCGGGCCGAGCTCGAGCGGGGCCGCCGCGAGCGCGGAGAGCATGATGCCGACCTGGCTGACCGTCGACCAGGCGAGCAGCCGCTTGAGGTCGCTCTGCCCGAAGGCGAGCAGGCCCGCGAGGACCATCGTCACCGACGTCGCGATCCCGAGGACCCAGCGCGCCGGGTCGGTGACGGCGACGAGGTCGAAGAGCTGGCCGAGGACGACGGTTCCGGCGGCGACCATCGTCGCGGCGTGGATGAGGGCCGACGCGGGCGTCGGGCCCTCCATCGCGTCGGGCAGCCAGTCCTGGAACGGCACCTGGGCGGACTTACCGAGGATGCCGATGATGAGGAGGATGAGCAGCACCGCGCGCAGTGTGCTGTTGCCGCCCGCACAGTCGGTGCCGGACGTGCACTCCCCGACGGTCTGCCACGCCGAGATGACCGTGCCCGTCTTCGTGCTGCCGGCACCCGCCGCGAGGCCGATGACGCCGAGGACGAAGCCGATGTCGGCGAAGCGGGTGACGAGGAACGCCTTGTGGGCCGCCCGCCGGGCGGTCTCCTTGCGCGACCAGTGGCCGATGAGGAGGAAGGAGCACCACCCCATGACCTCCCACCCGATGAGGGTGAGGACGAGGTCGGAGGAGTGGACGACGAGGAGCATCGCGCCGCTGAAGAGCGAGACGGACGCGGCGAACTCGGCGTAGCGGTCGTCGTCGTGGAGGTACCAGACGGCATACATCTGGACGAAGGTCGCCACGAGGGCGACGATGAGCGCGATCGCCGAGGTGACCGGGCTCGTCGCGAGCTGGAGCGGGACCTGGAGCTCACCGGCGTGCAGCGCCGGGAAGGTCGTCACCGTGCGCAGGGCCGTGGCGCCGTCGCCGCGCACCTGGATGAAGCCGATGAGGGCGAAGACGAACGCGAGCCCCATCCCGAAGGTCGCGATGCCCCGGGCCGCCCGGGTATGCCGCCGCGCGAAGAGGCCGGCGAGCGCGGCGATGAGGGGGAGGGCGACGACGAGACGCACGGTCATGACGCGACCTCCGCGCGGACGGCCTCGTCGGCGTGCTCGCCCGGCGGCTCACCGGGCGGGGCGGGGTCGGGCCCGGGTGGCTGCGCGACCCCCGAGGGGTCGTCGAGGTCCAGCCGCTCCTCGTGCTTGAAGACGGCGAGGATGACCGACAGGGCGACGACCACCTCGGCGGCGGCGATGGTGATGACGAACAGGGGCAGGACGCTTCCCGCCGAGAACCGGTCCCCACCGGTCACCGCGGCGGTGACGAAGAGGATGAGCGTGCCGCTGAGGATGAGCTCGACACCGATGAGGAGAAGGACGGCGTTGCGTCGGGCGATGACGCCGTAGATGCCGAGGCCGACGAGGACCGACGCGAGGACGTAGGGGCCGACGAGGTGGATCACGAGGCGCCTCCCTCGACGTCCTTCGGGAGTCTGGACACGGCCAGCGCCGCGACGAGCGCGACGAGGAGCAGGAGGGACAGCCCCTCGAACGGCCACACCCACGTGCCGAAGATGTTGCGGGCGACGTCGGCGCTCGCGACGGCCGCGCGCTCCTGAGCCGGACCGGCGATGGGGACGAGGACCGCGAGCAGGAGAGCGGTCGAGGCGGCGCCGACGACGGCGGCCAGGAGGCGCCGGAGCCCGGTGGACCGGTGCTCGAGGTCGGGGCCGATGGGTGCCCGGGTGAGCATGAGGGCGAAGAGGACGAGGACGACGACCGCGCCGACGTAGACGAGGACGAGGACGAGCGCGACGAGCTCGGCACCGAGGACGAGGGCCGCGCCCGCCACCGACAGCAGCGTGACGACGAGCCACAGGGCCGCGTGGACGACCCGGCTCGTCGTGACGGCGAGCAGGCCCGCCCCGGCGGCGAGGACGCCGAACGCGGCGAAGGCGACATCGACGGACGTCACTGCTTCTCGCCCTCCTCCGGCTCGGTGGCCGCGCGCTCCTCCGTCGCCTCCGCCTGCTCGGGGACCTGGGGCGGCGCCGGCTCCGCCGCCTCGGCGGCGACCGCCGGGGCCTCGGCCTCGGTGACCCTCGCGCTCTCGATGGCGTCGGCCGGCTGCGGGGTGACCTCGGGCTTCTCGGTGGCCTCCGTCGGTGCCGACGTGTCGGCCTGCTCGGGCGCCGTGGCGGCCCGCTCGGCGCGCGTGGCCCGAGCCGGGCGCTCCGGCCGCTCACCCCGCGCGGGGCGCTCGGGACGCTCGCCGCGGGTGGGGCGCTCGGGCCGCTCACCCGCCGCGCGCTCGGCCCGCGGCGGACGCGCGGCCGCGCCGGCCCCCCAGCGGCTCCGGCCGCGCCGGCGGCCCGCGCCGGACGCGGCGGCTTGTTGGCGTTGGTCAGCTCGGCGGAGTCCGCGGCCCGCTCGTCGAGGGCGGGCGGCGGCGGGACCGTGCGCATCCACTGCCCGAGCCGCTCCTTCTCGTGGAGCAGGTCGCGGATGTCGAGCTCGGCGAACTCGAACTGCGGGCTCCAGAAGAGCGCGTCGAACGGGCAGACCTCGATGCAGATGCCGCAGTACATGCAGAGCGAGAAGTCGATGGCGAAGCGGTCGAGGACGTTGCGCTGCCGCTCGCGGCCCCCGGGCGTCGTCGCCGGGATCGTCTCCTTGTGGCCCTCGATGTAGATGCACCAGTCGGGGCACTCGCGCGCGCAGAGCATGCACGACGTGCAGTTCTCCTCCTGGAGGGCGATGATCCCGCGGCTGCGCGGGGGCAGGGCCGGCGGCGCGTCGGGGTACTCGGCCGTGTGGGCGGGCTGGGTCATCGTCTTGAAGGTCTGGGCGAGACCCGACAGCGCACCCGGCAGCGGGCCGGAGCTCTTTCCACGCTTGGTGCTCACTGCATCACCACCACCCCGATGGCCGTGATGAACAGCTGGAGCAGGCCGAGCGGCACGAGGTAGACCCAGGCGATCCGCTGCAGCTGGTCCTCCCGCAGGCGCGGCCAGGCGACCCGGATCCAGATGATGGCGACGGCAACGGCATACCCCTTGAGCAGCGTCCACAGCCAGCCCAGCCCGTCGCTCCACGGCCCGTGCCACCCGCCGAGGTAGAGCGTGGCGAACAGCAGGCCGAGGACGACGATGCCGGCGTACTCGGACAGGAGGAACAGGGCGAAACGGAGACCGGAGTACTCCGTCCACGCGCCCATGACGAGCTCGGAGTCGGCGACGGGCATGTCGAACGGCGGGCGCTTCAGCTCGGCCACCGCGCCGACGAGGAAGACGACCGCGCCGGGGAGCTGCCAGAGCAGCCACCACGGGCTCCAGCGGTCGACGACGGTCGCGAGCGAGAGGGTGCCGGCGGCCATGGCGACCGACGACACCGCGAGGACCATCGGCAGCTCGTACGACACGAGCTGTGCCGCCGCGCGCAGGCCGCCGAGGAGGGAGTACTTGTTGGCGCTCGCCCAGCCGGCCATGAGCACGCCGAGCGCGCCGACGGAGATCGCCGCGAGCGCGAGGAGGATGCTCGCCGGGACCTCGAGGCCGGAGACGCCCGGGTGGATGGGGATGACCGCGAGGGCGACCATGTAGGGGATGAGCCCGACGCCCGGGGCGAGCTTGAAGACCCAGCGGTCGGCCGCCGTGGGGACGACCTCCTCCTTCTGGACGAACTTGAAGGCGTCGGCGATGAGCTGGGCCCACCCGTGGAAGCCACCGGCATACATCGGGCCGAGCCGGCCCTGCATGTGCGCCATGAGCTTGTGCTCGGTCTGGCCGACGAGGAGCGGGGTCACGAGGAACACCGCGAGGACGGCGACCGAGCGGATGACGATCTCGAGCAGGCTCATCGCGGTCCCCACTCCGGGTCGGGGACGCCGGGTGCCTGGACGCGGCGCTTGCCGGTCGGCGCGGCGCCGTGACCCTCACCGGGCTCGCGCCCGCCGGGCCACGGCTTGGAGGCCCGGGCCGCGAGGACGAAGGACTTGCGCAGCGGGTTGCCCTCGAAGCCGTCGGGCAGGAGCAGCGGGCGCAGGCCGAGGTCGGTGTGGTCGACGAAGCCGTCGAAGACCTGACCGAACATCTCGAACGACTCGCGCTCGTGCCACCCGGCGCCGGGGAAGACGGCTCGTCAGCGAGTCGAGCGAGGCGCCGTCGGGGACGCGCGTCGTGATCCGGATGGCCTTGAGGGCGCCGGGCTCGGAGATGTCGAGGAGCCGGACGACGATGTCGAGCCCCGGCGCCTCCTCGTCGTACGTGCGGTCGACGGCGGTCAGCCAGTCGAAGAAGGTGTGCCCCGCGTCGCGCGCGGCGGTGGCGGCGGCGACCCACTGCTCGGGGGTGACGGTCTGTCGGATGTCGCCCTGCTGGGTGGTCTCGGAGTCGTCGGCTCCGTCGGCGACGTCGGCGTCCGGGGTGGCGCCGGGCTCCTCGGTCATGGTGCGCTCACCGGTCCCCTCGTCACCTCGCCCGCCGAGGCGGTGCGGTATGCCGCGTAGCGGCCGCCGGGGATCCGCTCACCGAGGGCGCGGCCGCTGAGCCGCTCGGCGGCGATCTTCTCCTGCAGGCGGAGGATGCCCTGGAGGAGTGCCTCGGGCCGCGGCGGGCAGCCCGGGACGTAGACGTCGACGGGGATGAGCTGGTCGACGCCCTTGGTCACGGAGTAGGAGTCCCAGTAGGGCCCGCCGGAGTTGGCGCAGGCGCCGAAGGAGATGACGTACTTCGGGTCGGGCATCTGGTCGTAGAGGCGGCGGATGGCCGGCGCCATCTTGTCGGTGACCGTGCCGCTGACGAGCATGAGGTCGGCCTGGCGCGGGCCGGGCGCGAAGGGGATGACACCGAGCCGCATGAAGTCGTGCCGCGCCATCGACGTCGCGATGAACTCGATCGCGCAGCAGGCGAGCCCGAAGTTGAAGATCCACAGCGAGTAGCGGCGGCCCCAGTTGAGCATCATCCGCACCGGGGCGGGGGCGTGCTCGTTGACCGGGCCGAGGCGCGGCATGGGCAGGTCGACGGAGGACATCACGTCCACCTCAGCAGGCCGCGGCGGGCGGCGTGGAGGAGCCCGATGACGATGATGCCGACGAACACGGCGACCTCGACGAGGGAGGCGACGCCGAGGTTCGCGTCGCGCAGGACGAGCGCCCAGGGGAAGAGGTAGACGGCGTCCACGGCGAAGATGACGTAGAGGAACGCGTAGACGATGTAGCGGATCTGGCTCTGGGCCCATCCGTCGCCCACCGGGTCGACGCCGGACTCGTACGTCTTGAGCTTCGCGACGGTCGCGATCCGGGGCGCGAGAAGCCACCGGGCGGCGAGTGCCACGACGACGAGAATCGCACCCGCGGCGAGGACGCCGACGACGGCGAGGTAACCGGACACGGGGTGAACTCTAGCGGTCCCCGGAGCATCGGTCTCAGGGGCCTGCCGTGACTCACGAGTAACGACGACTTCCGGCTCGCCAGTACGGTTTCCACGCCCCGCGCTCCACGCACGAGCCCTATGCCAAGCCTTACCTTCGACGGTGCCTCGGCGGGCTATCCCGCGACGGCGTGACGAACGTCTCTCTGCGGCATTCGGGTGCGCCGCCGGAACCATGCCCCTCAGGCGCCGTCGGGGGCCCTCGAGCGGCCACCGTTCGTCGTCCTCGACCCGACGCTCGGCGACACGCGTGTGAGTTTCGCCGGGTGCCCCTGGAGGTATCGGGCCGGAGACGTACCATGGCATGTGCACGCGCGTCCACCCCGGCGCCACCATCCCCAGCCAGGTGTCCATGACCAGCAAGACCGTCCAGAAGATCGATCGCGTCGTCATCCGTTTTGCCGGGGACTCCGGCGACGGCATGCAGCTGACCGGCGACCGGTTCACGTCCGACACGGCAGCGATGGGCAACGACCTGTCGACCCTGCCCAACTACCCCGCCGAGATCCGCGCCCCCCAGGGCACGATCCCCGGAGTCTCCTCGTTCCAGCTCCATTTCGCCGACCACGACGTCCTCACCCCGGGTGACGCGCCGGACGTCCTCGTCGCGATGAACCCGGCCGCGCTCAAGGCCAACCTGCGCGACCTGCCGCGGGGCGCGACGATCCTCGTCAACACCGACGAGTTCACGTCGCGCAACCTCGCCAAGGTCGGCTACGAGAGCAGCCCGCTCGACGACGACAGCCTCGCCTCGTGGCACGTCCACCCCATCGCCCTGACGAGCATCACCGTCGAGGCGCTCGCGGGGATCGACAGCCTGAGCAAGAAGGAGAAGGAGCGGGCGAAGAACATGTTCGCCCTCGGCCTGCTGTCGTGGATGTACAACCGGCCGACGTCGAGCACCGAGAGCTTCCTCACGAAGAAGTTCTCCGCGCGACCCGAGATCCTCCAGGCCAACCTCACCGCCCTCAAGGCGGGCTGGAACTACGGCGAGACGACCGAGGACTTCGCCGTCTCCTACGAGGTCGCCGCCGCCGAGATGGAGCCGGGCACCTACCGCAACATCAACGGCAACACCGCCCTCGCCTACGGCCTGGCCGCCGCGGCCCACCGCGCGGACATCCCGCTCGTCCTCGGCTCCTACCCGATCACCCCGGCGTCGGAGATCCTCCACGAGCTCTCCCACCTCAAGCGCTACGGCGTCATGACGATGCAGGCCGAGGACGAGATCGCCGGCATCGGCATCGCGGTCGGCGCGGCCTTCGGCGGCGCCATCGCGGCGACGACGACGTCCGGCCCGGGCCTGGCCCTGAAGTCCGAGACGATCGGCCTCGCCATCTCCCTCGAGCTCCCCCTCGTCATCGTCAACGTCCAGCGCGGCGGGCCGAGCACCGGCCTCCCGACGAAGACCGAGCAGGCCGACCTGCTCCAGGCGATGTTCGGCCGCAACGGCGAGTCGCCGATGCCCGTCATCGCGGCCTCGACGCCGGCCGACTGCTTCGACACCGCGGTCGAGGCGGTGCGGATCGCGACGACCTACAAGACGCCGGTCCTCGTCCTCTCCGACGGCTACCTCGCCAACGGCTCCGAGCCGTGGCGGGTCCCGGCGACCGACGAGCTGCCGGTCATCGAGGTCGAGTACGCCACCGAGCCCAACGCCCTCGACGCCAAGGGCGAGCCGACGTTCCTCCCCTTCCTCCGCGACGAGGAGACGCTCGCCCGGCCCTGGGCGATCCCCGGCACCCCGGGCCTCGAGCACCGCATCGGCGGGATCGAGAAGGCCGACGGCACGGGCAACATCTCCTACGACCCGGCCAACCACCAGCTGATGACCGACCTGCGGGCGGCGAAGGTCGACCGCGTCGCCTCGACGCTGCCGCCGCTGGAGGTCGACGACCCCGACGGCGACGCGCGGCTGCTCGTCCTCGGCTGGGGGTCGACCTACGGCCCGATCGCCGCGGCCGTCCGCGAGGCCCGCAAGCGTGGCGCGAAGGTCGCCCGGACCCACCTGCGCTACATCAACCCCTTCCCCACCGACCTCGGCGAGGTCCTCCGGCGCTACGACCGGGTGGTCGTGCCGGAGATGAACTCCGGCCAGCTCGCGCTGCTGCTCCGCGCGGAGTACCTCGTCGACATCAAGTCCCACACCGCCGTCCGCGGCCTGCCGTTCACGACGACCGAGCTGGCCGACGCCATCATGTCCCACCTGGAGGAGCTGCGATGACCGCCGTCGACGAGGGCACTCAGACCGTCGACCTGGGTATGCCGCCGATGGGCCTGAAGGGGGTGCCTCGCCTCGACGGGGACGCCCCCTCCCAGACCCGCAAGGACTTCGTGTCCGACCAGGAGGTGCGCTGGTGCCCCGGATGCGGTGACTACTCGATCCTCGCCACCGTCCAGGGCTTCCTGCCCGAGCTCGGCGTCAAGCGCGAGAACATCGTCTTCGTCTCCGGCATCGGGTGCAGCTCGCGCTTCCCGTACTACGTCGACACCTACGGCATGCACTCGATCCACGGGCGGGCACCGGCGATCGCGACGGGGCTCGCCACGAGCCGCGGCGACCTGTCGGTGTGGGTCGTCACCGGCGACGGCGACGCACTGTCGATCGGCGGCAACCACCTCATCCACGCGCTGCGCCGCAACGTCAACCTCAAGATCCTGCTCTTCAACAACCAGATCTACGGGCTGACCAAGGGCCAGTACTCCCCCACCTCGCACGTCGGTCAGGTGACCAAGTCCTCGCCCGCGGGGTCGGTCGACACCCCGTTCAACCCCGTCTCCCTCGCCCTCGGCGCCGAGGCGACCTTCGTCGCCCGGACGATGGACACCGACCGCAAGCACTTCACCGAGGTGCTGCGCGCCGCGGCCGAGCACCGGGGCGCCGCGCTCATCGAGATCTACCAGAACTGCGTCATCTTCAACGACGGCGCGTTCGACCGGGTCAAGGACCGCGACCAGGAGCAGCTGCGGGTCGTCCACCTCGCCGACGGCGAGCGGGTCGCCGTCGGACCCGAGGGCGAGCGCAAGGTGCTCATCAAGCACGCCGACGGCGCCATCGAGTTCGTCCCGGAGGAGGAGGCCGAGAGCTCGGCCGGCCTCGTCGTCATCCACGACAGCACCGCCGAGGACCCCGGTCCGGCGTTCGCCCTCTCGCGGCTCGACAGTGCCGACATGACCTACGTGCCGATGGGGATCTTCCGCAACGTCCAGCACCCTGCCTACGACGACCTCGTCCGCCGGCAGATCGCGGACGCGGTGACCGTCTCGGGCGGCCCGGCGAGCGACGAGGACCTCCAGACCCTCCTCCGCGGCCGGGACACCTGGACCGTGGAGTGACCCCAGCGTCTCAGACGCGGCGGCCGGGTGATCTCACCCGGCCGCCGCGCTCTAGGGTGGGCCGGTGAGTCCCGAGGCAGAGGAACAACGGCGCGGCACGGCATACGCCTTCCTTGCCTACGGCATCTGGGGGCTCTTCCCGCTCTACTTCCACGCCCTCGCCCCGGCCGGGGCGTTCGAGATCCTCGCGCACCGGATCCTGTGGACCCTCGTCTTCTGCGCCCTCATCCTCGTCGCCCGCCGCGACCTCGCGTGGGCACGACCGGTGGTCCGGACCCCCCGGCTTGCGCTCGGCGTCACCGCGGCGGGGCTGCTCATCGGCACGAACTGGGTCATCTACGTGGCGGCCGTCCTCCACGGACTGACCTACGAGGCGGCGCTCGGCTACTTCCTCAACCCGATCGTCACCGTCGCGCTCGGCGTCCTCGTCCTGCGGGAGGGGCTGCGCCGGTGGCAGTGGGTGGCCGTCGGCATCGGTGCCGTCGCGGCGGTCTATCTCGCCGTCGCGGGTGGCGGGTTCCCGTGGATCGCCGTGAGCCTCGCGTTCACCTTCGGCTCCTACGGCCTGGTCAAGAAGCGGCTCGGCGCGACGCTCCAGGCGATGCACTCGCTGGCCGCGGAGACGACGGTCCTGGCGCCGATCGCCGTCGTCATCCTCCTCGTCGTGTCGTCCCGGGGCGAGACGACTCTGGTCGGGCACGGGGCGGCGCACACCGTCCTGCTGCTCCTCGCCGGGGTCGTCACGGCGGTGCCGCTGCTGCTGTTCGCCGCGTCGGCGCGACGCATCCCGCTCGTGTCGGTCGGGCTCATCCAGTTCGTCACGCCGGTGCTCCAGCTGCTGTGCGGGGTCCTCCTCCTCGGCGAGCACGTGTCGCCGCGACTGTGGGTCGGGTTCGGGATCGTCTGGGTGGCCCTCGTCGTCCTCGCGACCGACTCGGTGCGGGCGTATCGGGCCGGACGAGCCGAGACCGGGCCACCGCTCGCCGAGCCCGAGGCCGCCGGCGCCGACTGATCGTCCGCCGGCTCGCCCGGCTCCCTGGCGCTCGCCCCGCGAAGGGTGGGGATCCGCCCCTTCCGGCCTGCCGAGGGGTGGGGATCCGCCCCATCAGGCCGGCCGATGGGGCGGATCGCCACCCCTCGCGGGTCGGCTGGGCCGAGTACGCGGCCGGGCCAGCCGAGCCGAGCCAGCTCGGGCGGGAAAGTGGGGGCGGGCCCTCGAATGCCGGGGGCGCCGCGGGTGCCGGGGGCGGCGGGGGCGGCGCGGCGCGGGGTCAGCCGACCCGGGTGACGACGCCGAGGGCGAGGGCATGCAGAGCGCGCTTGGCGTCCGATTCGGGCAGGTCCGCCAGCACCGACTGTGCCGACTCGGCCACCTCCCGCGTGTATGCCGTCGCGGTGACCATGGCCGGATGCGCCCGGAGCAGCTCCAAGGCCTCGAGGAGCAGCTCGTCGTCGTCGAGGTCACCCCGCAACAGCTCCTGGAGCCGCGCGTCGGCCGGGTCGGCGGACGCCAGCGCGTGCAGCACCGGCAGCGTCCGCTTGCCCTCCCGCAGATCCGTGCCGGGGGTCTTCCCGGTGTCGTCGGCCCGAGACGCGATGTCGATGAGGTCGTCGGCCAGCTGGAAGGCGATGCCCAGCCTCTCCCCGTACTCGCGCATCGTCTCGATGGTCTCCGCCGAGCAGCCTCCGAAGATCGCGCCGTAGCGCGCCGCCGTCGCAATGAGGACGCCCGTCTTGTCGGCGAGCACCCCGAGGTAGTAGGCGACCGGGTCCTGCCCCGGTGGGCACGGCCGGTCGTCCCGGATCTGCCCGGCACACAGCCGGACGAAGGTCTGCGCCTGGATCTTCACCGCCTCGGGGCCGAGGTCGGCGACGATGTCGGACGCGGTGCCGAAGAGCAGGTCGCCGACGAGGATGGCCGTGCTGTTGTCGTACTGCGCGTTGGCGCTCGGGGAGCCGCGCCGCATCTCCGCCTCGTCCATGACGTCGTCGTGGTAGAGCGAGGCGAGGTGGGTCAGCTCCACCCCGGCCGCCGCCGCGACGGCCTCCTCGGAGATGCCGGAGCCGAGCTCGGCCGCGAGGAGGGTCAGCAGCGGCCGGAAGCGCTTTCCACCGGCAGCGAGCAGGTGGCCGTTTGCCTCGGCGATGAACGGGTCGTCATGGTCGATCCGCTGCCGGATGAGGGTGTCGACCCGGGTCAGGCCGGCGCCGATCCGCTCGCGCAGCTCGTCCGAGGCCCCCGGCAGGGTGGCGAGGGCGGGAGCCGGCTGGGCCCGCGAGGACGCCGAGGCACTCACAGCATGAACTCGGACGCGCGCTGGGCGAGGTCGAGCACCGGACCCGGCACGATGCCGAGGGCGAGCGTGACGAGCACGCCGACCGTGATGGTGATCGTCGAGGCGACCGACGGGGTCAGGGCGATGACGTCCGTGCCGGTCGGGTCGGTGAAGTACATGAGCACGATGAGCTTGACGTAGACGAAGGCCGTCACGGCGCTGGCGAGGACGCCGACGACGACGAGCCAGACGCCGGCCCGGCCGCCGTGGGCGATCGCCGGCGCGAAGGCGGCGAACTTCGCGGTGAAGCCCGACGTGAGCGGGATGCCGGCGAAGGCGAGAAGGAGCAGGGCAAAGATCCCCGCCACGACGGGGTGCTTCTTGCCGAGCCCCGCCCACTGCGACAGGTGCAGCGCCTCGGACCCCGAGGATCGCACGAGCGCGACGACGGCGAAGGCCGCGATCGTCGAGAAGCCGTAGGCGACGAGGTAGAACATCACACCGCTGACGGCCGTCTTGTCGAAGGCGAGGACGCCGACCAGGATGAACCCGGCGTGGGCGATGGAGGAGTAGGCGAGCAGCCGCTTGACGTCGGTCTGGGTCACCGACAGCACCGCACCGACGATCATGGTCAGCATGGCGATCGCGATGACGCCGTAGCGCCAGTCCCAGCGGTCCGCCTCGATGCCGACGTAGGCGAGGCGGAGGATCGCCCCGAATGCCGCGAGCTTGGTGCAGGCGGCCATGAAGCCGGTGACCGGGGTCGGGGCCCCCTGGTAGGCGTCCGGCGTCCACGAGTGGAACGGCACGGCGCCGACCTTGAAGAGCAGCCCGATGAGGACGAAGACGACCCCCGGCAGGAGCAGCCCCTCGTAGCCCGGGTCCGCCGTCCGGATCGCGTCGGCGATCTTCGACAGGTCGCTCGACCCGGCATACCCGTAGAGCAGGGCCGACCCGAAGAGGAAGAACGCGCTCGAGAAGGCGCCGAGGAGGAAGTACTTCAGCGACGCCTCCTGCGACAGCAGGCGCCGGCGCCGGGCCAGGCCGGTCATGATGTAGAGCGGCAGGGAGAGGACCTCGAGGGCGACGAACATCGTGATGAGGTCGTTCGCCGCGACGAACATCATCATGCCGACGAGCGCGAAGAGGGTGAGCGGGAAGACCTCGGAGGTGGCGAACCCGGCCCGACCGGCCGCCGCCTCGAGTGAGGAGCCCGGCGTCGCGGCGCCCATCGGGGTGAAGGCGTCGGCGGTCCGGCCGCCGAAGCGCTCGGCCATCATGAGGACGCTGATCGCCGTCATGAGCAGCAGCGCGCCCTGGAGGAACAGCGCCGGGCCGTCGATCGTGATGGAGCCGCCGGCCGTCGTGCCCAGGTGGTGCACCGAGGAGGTGACGAGGACGACGAAGGCGATGACGACCGCGCCGAGGGTCAGCATGAGCTGGTCGGTATGCCGCGACCGGCGCGGCGCGAACGCCTCGACGAGGACGCCGACGAGCGCCCCGACCGCGACGATGAGCATCGGCGCGACCGCGGCATACTCGATGCTCACGGCCTTGAACTCGGCCGAGGCGAGGGCGGGAAGCACGGCGGGACTCACTGCTCACTCCCGGAGACGGCGACGGTGGGGGCCGGGTCGGTGACGCCCACGTGCTGGAGCGTCGTCTGCACGGCCGGGTTGACGAGGTCGAGGACCGGCTTGGGATAGAACCCGAGGACGAGGAAGACCGCGATGAGCGGCGCCACGACGAGCTTCTCCCGGACGCCGAGGTCGGGCACGGCGAGCTCGACCTCCGGCTTCGGCCCGGTCATCGTCCGCTGGTACATGAGGAGGATGTAGAGGGCGGCGAGCACCGTCCCGAGCGAGGCGATGACCGCGGCGGCCCGGTTGGTCTGGAAGGTCCCGACGATGACGAGGAACTCCGAGACGAACGAGCTGAGCCCCGGCAGCGCGAGCCCGGACAGCCCGGCGATGAGGAACGTCCCGGCGAGGACCGGGGTCACCCGCTGCCAGCCGCCGTAGTCGGGGATCCGCTTCGAGCCGCGGCGGGCGACGAGGAAGCCGGCGATGAGGAACAGCCCGGCCGTCGAGAAGCCGTGGTTGATCATGTAGAGCGTCGACCCGGCCCCGGCCGTCGTCGTCAGGGCGAAGATGCCCAGGACGATGAAGCCGAAGTGGCTGACCGAGGTGAAGGCGATGAGCCGCATCATGTCGGTCTGGCCGATGGCGAGCAGCGCGCCGTAGATGATCGAGATGACCGCGAGGACGATGACCGTCGGAGTCGCCCACTTCGAGGCCTCGGGGAACAGCTGGAGGCAGAAGCGGATCATCCCGAAGGTGCCGACCTTGTCGAGGACGCCGACGAGCAGGACCGCCACGGCGGGCCGGGACTCGGTCGCCGCGTCGGGCAGCCAGGTGTGGACCGGCCACATCGGCGCCTTGATGGCGAAGGCGACGAAGAAGCCGAGGAACATCAGCCGCTGCGCCGTCGTCGATCCGGTCACGGCGCCGGTGAGCTTCTCGACGAGGAAGCCGTCGGTGCCGCCCGGCCCGTGGAAGTACAGGGCGATGACGGCGACGAGCATGATGAGGCCGCCGGCGAGCGAGAACAGGAGGAACTTCACCGCGGCATACTGCCGACGCGCGCCGCCGTAGAGCCCGATGAGGAAGTACACCGGGATGAGCATCGCCTCGAAGAAGACGTAGAAGAGGAACACGTCGGTCGCGGCGAACACGCCGACCATGAACGTCTCGAGCACGAGGATGAGCGCCATGTAGGTGTTCTCGCGACGGCCGCCCTCGGGGACGTCGTGCCACGCCGCGAGGATGCAGACCGGCGTGAGGATGGCCGCCATGACGATGAGCGCCAGGGCCATGCCGTCGACGCCGAGCGCGTAGGAGACGCCGAACTGGGGAATCCACTGGTGCGTCTCGGTCAGCTGGAACTGGCTGCCGCTGCCGGTGTCGAAGCGCGCCCAGGCGAGGACCGACAGGACGAGGGTGACGAGCGAGGTGCCGAGGGCGATCTGCTTGCCGTAGGCCACGCCACCGGGCAGCAGCGCCACGATGACGGCACCGACGAGCGGCACGACCATCATGAGGGTGAGCAGGGGGAGGCTGGACATCACTGGATCACCCACAGAACGCCGAGGACGGCGACGACGCCGGTGAGCATCGTCAAGGCATAGGAGCGGGCGTAGCCGGTCTGGAGTCTTCGGACCCGCGCGGACAGGCCGCCCACGAAGGCCGCGAGGCCGCCGGCCGCACCGTCGACGCCGCGCGCATCCGTGAAGACGAGTGCCCGGGTGAGGTGGATGCCGGGCCGCATGAACAGGCCCTCGTTGATGACGTCCTGGTAGAGGTCCTGGCGGGCGGCCCGGGTGAGGAGCGAGCCGGTCGGCGCGACCTCGGGCACCTCGTCGCGCCAGTAGAGGTACCAGGCGTATGCCGCGCCCACCGCGACGAGGAGCAGGGTCAACGTCGTGAGGACGGCGACCCCGAGGACCGGCTCGCCCGTCTCCGGGCTGCCGACGACCGGCTCGAGCCAGGAGACGAACATGCCGTTGATGCTGAGGATCCCGCCGAGGAACACCGAGCCGAGCGCGAGGACCATCATCGGGACGGTCATGACGAGCGGCGACTCGTGCGGGTGGACCTCGTCGGTCCAGCGGGCCTTGCCCTGGAAGGTCATGAAGAAGAGCCGGGACATGTAGAACGCGGTGATGCCGGCGCCGATGAGCGCCGCCCCGCCGAGGACCCACGGGTGCCAGCCCTCGCCCTTGAAGGCCGACTCGATGATCTTGTCCTTGGACCAGAAGCCGGACAGCAGCGGGAAGCCGATGATGGCGAGGTAGCCCATCCCGAAGGTCACCCAGGTGATCTTCATGACCGTGCTGAGGCCGCCGAACCGGCGCATGTTGACCTGGTCGTTCATCCCGTGCATGACCGACCCGGCGCCGAGGAACATCCCGGCCTTGAAGAAGCCGTGCGTCAGCAGGTGGAAGATCGCGTACGCGTAGCCGATCGGGCCGAGGCCCGCGGCGAGCATCATGTAGCCGATCTGCGACATCGTCGACGCGGCGAGGGCCTTCTTGATGTCGTCCTTCGCGCAGCCGACGATCGCCCCGAAGAGGAGGGTGATCGCGCCGACGACGGCGACGGCCGTCTGGGCGTTGGGCGCGGCGTCGAAGATCGGGTGGCTCCGGACGACGAGGTAGACGCCGGCGGTGACCATCGTCGCCGCGTGGATGAGCGCGGACACCGGGGTCGGGCCCGCCATCGCGTCACCGAGCCAGGACTGGAGCGGGAACTGCGCCGACTTGCCGGTCGCACCGAGCAGCAGCAGGAGCCCGAGGGCCGTGACCGTCGCCGTGCTCGCGTGCGGCGCCGCCTGCGCCACCGAGGCGTAGTCGACCTTGCCGAACGAGGCGAACATCAGCGCGATGGCGATCGTCAGGCCGAGGTCGCCGACGCGGTTGACGAAGAAGGCCTTGTTGGCGGCCGTCGCGTAGGCCGGGTTGTGGTTCCAGAACCCGATGAGGAGATAGGACGCGAGACCGACGCCCTCCCACCCGACGAAGAGGAGGAGGTAGCTGTCCGCGAGGACGAGCAGGAGCATCGACGCGACGAAGAAGTTGAGGTAGGCGAAGAAGCGCCGCCGGTCGGGGTCGTGCTGCATGTAGCCCAGCGAGTAGACGTGGATGAGCGACCCGACGAAGGTGACGAGGAGGACGAAGGCCACCGACAGCTGGTCGACGAGCAGCCCCGCGTGCAGCTGGAAGCCACCCGCCGGGATCCAGTTCCACAGCGACACGTGCATCGAGCGGCCCTCGGCGCCGAGGCCGAGGAACTGGACGAGGATGGCGGCGCCGACCGCGAAGCTGGCCCAGGAGAGGCCGACCGCGAGGGCCGGGCCCCAGGCGTTGGTCCGGCGACCGCCGAGGAGGAGGATCGCCGCGCCGAGCAGGGGCAGCGCGACGAGCAGCCAGGCGACCGACGCGGTGCCGGTCGCCGCGGCCGCGGCCTCCTGGGTCAACAGGGATGTCACAGTTGCTCCCATGGTCTAGAGCTTGAGCAGGTTGGCGTCGTCGACCGAGGCCGACCGGCGGGCACGGAAGATGGCCATGATGATCGCCAGCCCGACGACGACCTCCGCGGCCGCGACGACCATGACGAACAGGGCGATGACCTGGCCGTCGAGGTTGCCGTGGATCCGGGCGAAGGTGACGAAGGCGAGGTTCGCCGCGTTGAGCATCAGCTCGACGCCCATGAAGACGACGATGGCGTTGCGGCGGGTCAGCACGGTCGCGCCACCGATGACGAACAGGATCGTCGCCAGGTAGACGTAGTTCATGAGGCTCATCGCTCGCTCCCCTCCTCGATCTCGGCCTCGGCCGCTCGCTCCGCCTCGACCCACCGGCCCGGGCCGGCGACCTGGTCACGCGCGGTGAGCACCCGCGACACGGACACCTCGCTCGGCGTGCCGTCGGGCAGGAGGGCCGGGGTGTCGACGGCGTTGTGCCGCGCGTAGACGCCGGGCGCGGGCAGCCCGGCGAGGTAGCGGCCCTCCTTGAACCGGCGCTGGCTCCACTCCCGCTGGTTCGGCGCGCGGCCGAGGCGCTCGCGGTGGGCCAGCACCATGGCGCCGAGGGCGGCGGTGATGAGCAGGGCCGACGTCGCCTCGAAGATCCACACGTAGCGGCCGAAGATGAGGTTGGCGGCGCGCGGAGACGTTGCCGGTGTCGGCGTTGATGCCCGCGACGCCCTCGACCGTGCCGAGGGTGACCTTGCCGACGGCGACGACGAGCAGCGCGCCGAGGCCGAGGGAGAGCAGGGCCGTCGCCCAGCGCTGGCCCCGCAGTGTCTCGACGAGGCTGTCGGAGGAGTCGACGCCGACGAGCATGAGGACGAAGAGGAAGAGCATCATCACGGCGCCGGTGTAGACGAACACCTGGATGACCCCGAGGAAGTCGGCGTCCTGGGCGATGTAGAAGACGCCGAGGATGACCATCGTCAGGGCCATGCCGAGCGCGGCGTGCACCGCCTTGCGCGCGAAGATCAGGCCGAGGGACCCGAGGACCGCGAGCGGTCCGAGGATCCAGAAGAGCACGGCCTCGCCACTGCCCATCATCGGTCGACTCCTTGTCCTGCCAGCGGGTCGGCGTCGGGGGTGCCCTCGCCGCGCCCCTCCCCCGGCTCGGTCCCGGCATTCGGGTCCTCGTCGGTGAGCGGGCCCTCGGCGTGGGTCGAGACCCACTCGCGCTGACCGTCGGTGGCCTCGTTGACCTTGCCGAGGTAGTAGTCGCGCTCCTCCATGCCCTCGACCATCGGGTGCGGCGGCTGGAGCATGCCCTGCTGGAGCGGGGCGAGCAGCTGGTCCTTGGTGAAGATGAGGTCGGCCCGGTTGTTGTCGGTGAGCTCGTAGAAGTTCGTCATCGTCAGGGCCCGCGTCGGGCACGCCTCGATGCACAGCGCGCAGAAGATACAGCGCAGATAGTTGATCTGGTAGATCTTCCCGTACCGCTCGCCGGGCGAGAACCGGCCGGTGCCGCCCTCGCTCGGGTCCCGGTCGTCGTTGTCGGCGCCCTGGACGAAGATCGCGTCGGCCGGACAGGCCCACGCGCACAGCTCGCAGCCGACGCACTTCTCCAGGCCGTCCGGGTGTCGGTTGAGCTGGTGGCGACCGTGGAAGCGCGGCTGGGTCGGCCGCTTCTCCTCGGGGTACTCCTCGGTCGCGACCTTGCGGAAGATCGTCGAGAAGGTGACGCCGAAGCCCCCGACGGGGGCGAGCGCCTCCGCCAGGAACCCGGGCTTCTTCTGCTTCGGGTCAGCCACGCGGGCCCTCCTCCGTCGCATCGTCGGTCAGGTCCTGCTCGGGTGCGGTCTCGAGGCTCGCCCAGGAGACGGCCTCGCCGGCCACCTCCCGGTCCGCCCCGGCCCCGGCGAGCGCGGGCTCGCGCAGCCGCTGGCCGGGCAGCGGCGGCACGGGGTGGCCACCGGCATAGGGGTCGATCTCGTCCGGCGTCTCGGGGTGCAGGCGGGCCTCCCGCTCGAGTGCCCGGCCGCCCCACCACCAGGAGATGACGAGGGCGCGCCACGGCCGCGACGACGACGAGGACGAGCGAGAAGACGGGCAGGACGAGTGGCCCGAGGTGGACCTCACCCTCGCCGAACCAGCCGTTGCGCGCGCCGCGCATGAAGGCCACGAAGACGACCCAGGCCAGCGTGGAGGGGATGAGGACCTTCCAGCCGAACCGCATGAACTGGTCGTAGCGGACGCGGGGCAGCGAGCCACGCAGCCAGACGAAGACGAACATGAACAGCCAGAGCTTGATGGTGAACCACAGCACGCCCCACCAGCCCTGGTTGAGCATCCCGTCGCCGAACGCCGCGATCCCGGGCGGCGCCTGCCAGCCGCCGAGGAACATCGTCGTCGCCAGCGCGGCGACGGAGAACATGTTGATGTACTCGCCGAGGAAGAACATCGCGAAGCGCATCGCGGAGTACTCGGTGTGGAAGCCGGCGACGATCTCGCCCTCGCCCTCGGCGAGGTCGAAGGGCAGCCGGTTCGTCTCGCCGACCATCGTGATCATGTAGACGAAGAAGCTGAAGAAGGCGGGGATGACGTTCCACAACGAGGCCTGGGCGCCGACGATCTGCGAGGTCGACATCGAGCCGCTGTAGAGGAAGACGGCGACGAGCGAGAGGCCCATCGCGATCTCGTAGGAGATCATCTGGGCGCTCGAGCGGAGACCGCCCATGAGCGGGTAGGTCGAGCCCGAGGACCAGCCGGCGAGGACGACGCCGTAGATGCCGACGCCGGCGACGGCGAGGACGAGGAGCACGGCGATCGAGGTGTCGGTCAGCTGGAGCGGGGTGCGGTGCCCGAAGAGGCTGACCTCGCCGCCCATCGGGATGATCGCGAAGGAGACGAAGCACATCGTCGCGGTGATGAGCGGCGCGAGGGTGAAGACGATCTTGTCGGCCGCGGCCGGCATCGTGTCTTCCTTGAGCATCGACTTCATGCCGTCGGCGAGGGTCTGGAGCAGACCGAACGGGCCGTTGCGGTTCGGGCCGGGCCGCTGCTGCATCCGCCCGATGAGCCGCCGCTCGAACCAGATGACGAGCAGCGTCGAGAGGAGCAGGTAGACGAAGATCAGCAGCGCCTTGACGAGGCTCAGCCAGAGCGGGGTGTCGCTGAAGTCGGCCTTGGGGTTGTCGCGCCCGGCCGCCGCGAGGTCGGGTATGCCGCTCGCGACGTGCCCGGCGACGTCGCCGACCGCAGAGCCCAGGGACAGCAGGGTGCTCATGCGGCACCACCCACCTTCGTGACGGTGACGAGGGCTCCGGGGGCGGAGGCGAGCATGCCCCGCAGGTCACAGCCCTCGGAGTTGGTCGGCAGCCAGACGACGTGGTCGGCCATCTCGGCGAGGCCGACGGGCACCGTGACGGTGACCGTTCCCGCGGAGACGGTGACGGTGTCGCCCTCGGCGACGCCGATCGCCTCGGCGGTGGCGGCGGACAGGCGGGCGACGGGCGACGGGGCGGTCCCGGCGAGGTAGGGCTCGCCGTCCTGGAGCGAGCCCTTGTCGAGGAGGTTGCGCCACGTCGCGAGGACGAGGGAGCCCTCCACGAGCGACGGGACCTCGCCCGGGTCGGTGCTCGGGCCGGATGGCCGGGGGCCGGACCAGGCGCCGAGCGCCTCCAGCTCGCTGCGGATCTCGGCGACGGTGCGGGTGCCGAGGAACTCGCCCATCTCGGAGGCGAGCATGTCCAGGGCCCGGTGGTCGCTCACCGCACCGCTCGACAGCGCCGCGGTGAACTCGCGGACCCGGCCCTCCCAGTCGACGAAGGTGCCGGACTTCTCGGCGTGCCAGGCGACGGGCAGGACGACGTCGGCCTGCTCGGTCACGGCCGAGGGCCGGATCTCGAGCGAGACGACGAACGGCCGGGCCAGGGCGCCGGCGGCGTCGATGACGCCGAGGTCGGCCGGGTCGACCCCGCCGACGACGAGGGCGCCGACGGCACCGGACCGCGCGGCCTCGACGATGCCGGTCGTGTCGCGGCCCGGGATGCTCGGCAGGTCCTCGACCTGCCAGGCCGTGGCCACCTCGGACCGGGCGGCCGCGTCCCCGACGGGACGCCCGCCCGGCAGGAGGGTCGGGAAGGCGCCGGCCTCGAGCGCGCCGCGCTCCCCGGCCCGGCGCGGGACCCACGCGAGCCGGGCGCCGGTGGCGTCGGCCAGCGCGGCCGCCGCGGTGAGCGCGCCCGGCACCATGGCGAGCCGCTCGCCGACGAGGACGACGGCGCCGTCGGCGCGCAGGGCGGCCGCGGCACTGCCGATGACGCCCTCGCCACCGTCGCGGGCCAGGGCCTGGAGGACCTCCGGCTCGGTGCCGGGGGCGGTCGGGATGAGCGTGCCGCCCACCTTGGCGAGGCCTCGGGTCGCGAGCGGGGACACGGCATACACGCCGGTCTTGTTCTTGCGGAACGCCTTGCGGAGACGGAGGAAGACGATGGGCGACTCGTCCTCGGGCTCGAAGCCGACGAGGACGACGGTGCCGGCCTTCTCGAGGTCGGCGTAGGTGAGCGCACCGCCGTCGGGGGACGTGCCGACGACCCGGCTGGCGAGGAAGGTGCTCTCCTCGGCCGACTGCGGGCGGGCACGGAAGTCGATGTCGTTGGTGCCGAGGACGACCCGGGCGAACTTCGCGTAGGCGTAGGCGTCCTCGACGCTCATCCGCCCACCGGGCAGAACCGCCGCCGAGGAGGCGGCCCGCAGCCCGTCGGCGGCCACGGCGAGCGCCTCGGGCCACGACGCGACCCGCAGCTCGCCGTTCTCGCGGACCATCGGGAGCTCGATGCGGTCACCGGTCGTGGCGTAGGCGAACGCCCAGCGGCCCTTGTCGCAGTTCCACTCCTCGTTGACGTCCATGTCGAGGCCGGCCATCCGACGCAGCACGTGGCCGGCCCGGTGGTCGGTGCGCATCGCACAGCCGCTCGCGCAGTGCTCGCAGGCGCTCGGCGTGGAGACGAGGTCGAAGGGCCGGGACCGGAACCGGTATGCCGCGCCGGTGAGCGCGCCGACCGGGCAGATCTGGACGGTGTTGCCGGAGAAGTAGGACTCGAACGGCTGCTCCTCGTAGATGCCGACCTGCTGGAGGGCGCCGCGCTCCACGAGCGCGATGAACGGGTCGCCGGCGATCTGGTCGGAGAAGCGGGTGCACCGGGCACAGAGGATGCACCGCTCGCGGTCGAGGAGGACCTGGCTGCTGATGTTGATCGGCTTGGGATAGGTCCGCTTGACGTCGTCGAAGCGCGAGGTGGAGCGGCCGTTGCTCATCGCCTGGTTCTGGAGGGGGCATTCGCCGCCCTTGTCGCAGACCGGGCAGTCGAGCGGATGGTTGATGAGGAGGAACTCCATCTGGCCGTGCTGCGCCTTGTCGGCCACGGCCGACGTGTGCTGCGTGTCGACGCTCATGCCCTCGGTCGCGACGAGGGTGCAGGACGTCTGCGGCTTGGGCATCGGCCGGAGCTGGCCGTCCGGGCCCGGCGTCCTGACCTCGACGAGGCACTGGCGGCAGGCACCCACCGGGTCGAGCAACGGGTGGTCGCAGAACCGCGGGATCGAGATGCCGACCTCCTCGGCCGCCCGGATGACGAGGGTGCCCTTGGGGACCGAGACCTCGATGCCGTCGATCGTCAGGGTCACCATCTCGACGGGCTCGGAGGACGTCGCGGCCGCGCCGGTCGGCGGTGCGGTGGTGGTCATGCGGTCACGCTCTCCTTGCTGTCCTTGGCGAAGAGGGTGGAGGCCTCGGGGTCGTAGGGGCAGCCGCCGTGCGTGAGGTGGGCGATGTACTCGTCGCGGAACAGCTTGACGCTGCTCGTGATCGGGCTCGTCGCACCGTCGCCGAGCGCGCAGAAGGCGCGGCCGAGGATGTTGTCGCAGATGTCGAGCAGCTTGTCGAGGTCGTCCTCGCTGCCCTCGACCCTTCTCGAGGCGGCCGAGGATCTGCTTGAGCCACCAGGTCCCCTCGCGGCACGGGGTGCACTTGCCGCAGGACTCGTGCTTGT
This sequence comes from uncultured Actinomycetota bacterium, assembly GCA_963745335.1. Taxonomy (GTDB): domain Bacteria; phylum Actinomycetota; class Actinomycetes; order Actinomycetales; family Dermatophilaceae; genus CAVSJJ01. Next base: position 177,612 of record CAVUXP010000011.1, on the reverse strand, counting down.
AGAAGTCGGTCCAGCGGTCGACGGCGCGGACGACGCACGTCGTCTCGTCGAAGATCTGCAGCGCCCGGGTGCCGAGCATCGAGCCGGCGGCTGCGACGGACTCGAAGTCGAGCGGGACGTCGAGGTGGTCCTTGGTGAACAGCGGCGTCGAGGAGCCGCCGGGGGTCCAGAACTTCAGCTCCTTGTCGGGGTCGCGCATCCCGCCCGCCATGTCGAGCAGCTCGCGCAGGGTGATGCCGAGCGGCGCCTCGTACTGGCCGGGGGTCTTGACGTGGCCGGAGAGGGAGAAGATGCCGAAGCCGGTGGACTTCTCGGTCCCCATCGAGGTGAACCAGTCCGCCCCGTTGAGCAGGATCCCCGGGACCGATGCGATCGTCTCGACGTTGTTGACCGAGGTCGGCCGGGCGTAGAGGCCGGCGGCGCCGGGGAACGGCGGCTTGAGGCGGGGCTGGCCGCGCCGGCCCTCGAGGCTGTCGAGGAGGGCGGTCTCCTCTCCGCAGATGTAGGCGCCGGCACCCGCGTGGACGGTGATGTCGATCGGGACCCCGGAGCCGTGGACGTCGGTGCCGAGATGGCCGGCCTCGACGGGCCTCCTCGACGGCCTGCAGCAGCCGCCGGTAGACGTGGACGACCTCGCCGCGCAGGTAGATGAAGGCGTGCTCGCAGCCCATGGCGTAGGCGGAGATCGCCGTGCCCTCGATGAGGACGTGCGGATTGGCCAGCATGAGCGGGATGTCCTTGCACGTGCCCGGCTCGGACTCGTCGGCGTTGACGACGAGGTAGCGGGGGCCGCCGTCGGGCGGGGACATGAAGCTCCACTTCATGCCCGTGGGGAACCCGGCGCCACCACGCCCACGGATCGAGGAGTCCTTGACCGTCGTGAGGACGTCGCCGGCGGTCATCGTCAGGGCCTTGCGGAGCGCCTGGTAGCCGCCGTTGTCCGTGTAGGTCTTGATGGTCCAGGACCGGGGCTTGTCCCACAGGTCGGTGAGGATCGGGGTCAGCGTGACGGGCTCACGCTCGGGTGCCTCGCTCACGTGCGGTCCTCCTTCGGGCTCGCCTCGTCGTCGGGGGCGGTCGGTCCGCCGGCGGTCGTCCCGCCGCCGGAAGCCGTGGCACCGTGGTGCGTCTCCGGGGTCTCGGCGCCGGAGAAGGTCGACCCGACGTCGCCGGCCCCCTGCTCGGTGCCGCCGCTCGGGCCGCTCGACTCCCCTCCGGGAGCCACCCAGCCGTTGTCCCGGGCGAGCCGGAGACCGGCGAGCGAGGGCGCGCCGGCGGCGGGGCCCTCGTCGGCGTGACCGTCGTCGAAGCCGGCGAGGACCCGCGAGACCTCCTTGAAGGTGTGCACCTTGTCGGCGCCACGGGTCGGGGCGACGTCCTTGCCCGCCCGCAGGTCGTCGACGAGCTGTGCGGCCGACTCGGGAGTCTGGTTGTCGAAGAACTCCCAGTTGACCATGACGACCGGCGCGTAGTCGCAGGCGGCGTTGCACTCGACCCGCTCGAGGGTGACCTTGCCGTCCTCGGTCGTCTCGTCGTGGGCGCAGCCGAGCCGCTCGGAGAGGGTGTCGAAGATCTTGTCCCCGCCCATCACCGCACACAGCGTGTTGGTGCAGACGCCCACGGTGTACTCGCCGTTGGGGTGGCGCTTGTACTGCGTGTAGAACGTCGCGACCCCGGAGACCTCGGCGGTCGTCAGGCCGAGGATCTCGGCGCAGAGGTCGATGCCGCGGCCCGTGACGTAGCCGTCGACCGACTGCACGAGGTGGAGCAGCGGCAGCAGCGCGGAGCGGGACTGCGGGTAGCGGGCGACGATGACGTCGGCGTCCGCGCGCAGCTGCGCGAGGACGTCCGCGGCATACGGCTCCTTGGACTCCGCGGCGACGGTCAGGTGACCCGAAGCGGTCTGCAGGCCGAAGTTCGAGGCCATCAGCGGTCGACACCTCCCATGACGGGGTCGATGGAGGCCACGGCGGCGATGACGTCGGCCACCTGGCCGCCCTCACACATCGCCGCCACGGCCTGGAGGTTGTTGAAGCTCGGGTCCCGGAAGTGGGCCCGGAAGGGGCGGGTGCCGCCGTCGGAGACGACGTGGCAGCCGAGCTCGCCCTTCGCGGACTCGACCGCGACGTACGCCTGGCCGGGCGGGACCCGGAAGCCCTCGGTGACGAGCTTGAAGTGGTGGATGAGGGCCTCCATCGAGGTCCCCATGATCTCGCGGATGTGGTCGGGGCTGTTGCCCATGCCGTCGCTGCCGATCGCGAGCTGGGCGGGCCAGGCGATCTTCTTGTCGGCGACCATGACCGGCCCCGGCGTCGTCTGCAGGCGGTGGAGGGTCTGCTCGACGATCTTGAGCGACTCGTACATCTCGTCGATGCGCACCCGCAGCCGCTCGTAGGCGTCCGCACCGGTGCGGGTGATGACCTCGAAGTCGTAGGTCTCGTAGCCGCAGTAGGGGTTGGACTTGCGCAGGTCGTGCGGCAGGCCGGTCGAGCGGAGGATCGGCCCGGTCATGCCGAGGGCGATGCACCCGGTGAGGTCGAGGTAGCCCGCCCCGACGAGCCGGCCCTTGAGGAGGGGGTTCTCGTTGAGGAGCAGCTCGAGCTCGTGGATGCCCTGGCGCAGCTCCGCGACGACGTCGCGGACCATGTCGACGGCGCCGTGCGGGAGGTCCTGGGCGACCCCGCCGGGACGGATGTAGGCGTTGTTCATCCGCAGGCCGGTGACGGCCTCGAAGACCCGGAGGATCCGCTCGCGCTCGCGGAAGCCGACCGTCATGACCGTCGTCGCGCCGAGCTCCATGCCGCCCGTGCCGATGGCGACGAGGTGGGAGTTGATCCGGGTCAGCTCCATCATGAGGACGCGGATGATCGAGGCGCGCTCGGGGATCTGGTCCTCGATGCCGAGGAGCCGCTCCACGCCGAGGCAGTAGGCGGCCTCCTGGAACATCGGCGTGAGGTAGTCCATCCGGGTGCAGAACGTCACGCCCTGCACCCAGGTCCGGTACTCCATGTTCTTCTCGATGCCGGTGTGGAGGTAGCCGATGCCCGCGCGGGCCTCGGTCACCGTCTCGCCGTCGAGCTCGAGGATGAGACGGAGCACTCCGTGCGTCGACGGGTGCTGCGGGCCCATGTTGACGACGATCCGCTCCTCGTGGAGTGCCGTCGCCTCGTCGACGAGGTCGTCCCAGTCGCCGCCGTCGGTGTTGACGACGAACGCGCCGTCCTCGCTGTCCATGCCCGAGGTGGCGTAGATGTCCTCGTCGCCGCCGGGAGCGGCATACGTGGCGTCGGTGAAGTCCGTACCGGTCTGGTCGGTGCTCATCAGGTGTACGACCTCCGCTGGTCCGGGGGCGGGATGGTGCCGCCCTTGTACTCCACCGGGATCCCGCCGAGGGGGTAGTCCTTGCGCTGCGGGTGCCCCGGCCAGTCGTCGGGCATGAGGATGCGGGTCAGGGCGGGATGGCCGTCGAAGACGATGCCGAACATGTCCCACGTCTCGCGCTCGTGCCAGTCGACGCCGGGCCAGATCGCGACGACGGAGGGGATGTGCGGGTCGGCGTCGGGCGCGGTCACCTCGAGGCGCAGCCGCCGGCCGCCGTGGGTCAGCGAGGTGAGGTGGTAGACGGCGTGCAGCTCGCGCCCCTCCTCGTGGAGGTAGTGGACGCCGGAGACGCTGGGGCACATCTCGAAGCGGAGGGCGGGGTCGTCCCGCAGCGCCCGGGCGACGTCGAGCAGCTGCTCGCGGGCGACGAAGATCGTCATCTCGCCGCGGTCGATGACGATGCGCTCGATGGCCGAGCCGTATGCCGGGGTCGCGCCGTCGCCGGTCAGGGCCAGCTCGAGAGCGTCGGCCACCTCGTCGAAGTAGCCGCCGTACGGACGGGCGGACGCCCCGGGGAAGAGCACCGGCCGGCGAAGGCCGCCGTAGCCGGAGGTGTCGGCCCCCCTCGTCGCGCCGAAGAGTCCGCGCCGCTCGTCGATCTGGACGGGCGGGCCCGCCTCGTAGCGGGTGCTCGCCTCGAGGGCGGCCTCGGTCGCGCTCTGCGGCTCGCTGTCGTCGTAGGTCGTCTGGCCGGGGTCCTCGTCGCCACCCGACCCGATCGTGTGCGGGAGCTTCTCGACGTCGGCGTCGCCGCCGGTCGGGCCCGCGCCCTTGGGAGTGTCACTCATGCGAGGGGGCTCTTCCCGGTGGTGATGGGCAGGTTGTAGCCGTGGTCGTGGGTCGCCGGCATGAGGGACGTCGGGACGGCCCCGAGGGCGGCCTCCTCCGCGGCGCGGGCCGCGGCGACCCGGTTGACGCCGAGCTTGGCGGACTGGATCTGCTTGTGCAGCTCGATGATCGCGTTGAGGAGCATCTCCGGCCGCGGCGGACAGCCGGGCAGGTAGATGTCGACGGGGACGATGTGGTCGACGCCCTGGACGATCGCGTAGTTGTTGAACATCCCGCCCGAGCTCGCACAGACGCCCATCGAGATGACCCACTTGGGGTTCGGCATCTGGTCGTAGACCTGCCGCACGACCGGCGCCATCTTCTGGCTGACCCGGCCGGCGACGATCATGAGGTCGGCCTGGCGCGGGGTGGCGGAGAACCGCTCCATCCCGAAGCGGGCGATGTCGTAGTCGGGCGTGCCGACCGCCATCATCTCGATGGCGCAGCAGGCGAGCCCGAAGGTCGCCGGCCAGATCGACGCCTTGCGCATGTAGCCGACGACGTTCTCGAGCGTGGTGAGCACGAAGCCCGAAGGAAGCTTCTCCTCAAGACCCATCAGATGTCCGTCCCTGTCCTCGTCGTGTCAGCGTCTGTCGCGGCTGCTCGCGTCCCGGTGGTTCCGGCCCCCATCCTCAGTCCCACTCCAGGCCGCCGCGCCGCCACACGTAGGCGTACGCGACGAACACGGTGATGATGAAGGTGACCATCTCGACGAGCGCGAACAGCCCGAGCTGGTCGAAGGCGACCGCGAACGGGTAGAGGAACACGCTCTCGACGTCGAAGATGATGAAGAGCATCGCCGTGAGGAAGTACTTGATCGGCACGCGCCCGCCGCCCTTGGCCCGCGGCGTCGGCTGGATCCCGCACTCGTACGCCTCGAGCTTGGCCCGGTTGTAACGCCGCGGCCCGACGACGAGCGAGAGCCCGACGGAGACGACGGCGAAGCCGAAGCCGAGGGCGAGGAGGATGAGAAGGGGGACATAGGGGTTGCTCATCGGGCGACAACTCCCCTTTCCATGCGCGCGTCGGACGACAGCGGTCGGTGACCTCGACCCGGTCGGGTGCGACCCGGCATACCGGGTCCCGTGCCGCATGTGGGCGACGTCACCTGCCCAATCCTAGGACCCGCCCGGTGGATGTCACGGCGGGGCACCACGTCGCAGGTCATGCGTCGGGTGCCATCGAGGACATCGCGTGGATGATGCGGTCGCTCGCATCGCCCCCGTGCGGCTCGGCGAGGTTGGCCATGAGCTTGAGCAGGAACCGCATCAGCGTCGTGCGCGGAAGGCCGTACTTCGTCGCCAGCCGCATCACCTCGGGGTTGCCGATGGCCTTGGCGAACCACCGCCCGAGCGTGTAGTAGCCGCCGAGGTCGTCCTTCATCACGGCGGGGTAGGTCTGGAGGACCCGCTCGCGGGCGAGCGCCGTGTCGCGGCCGAACGCCTGGGCGATGACGTCACCGGCCAGGCGCGCCGACTCCATCGCGTAGGCGATGCCCTCGCCGTTGAACGGGTTGACCATGCCGCCCGCGTCGCCGACGAGGAGCAGGCCCTTGTCGTAGTGCGGCTGCCGGTTGAAGCCCATCGGGAGCGCGGCGCCGCGGATGGGGCCGACCATCGTCTCGTCGTTGTAGGTCCACTCCTCGGGCATCGTCGCGACCCAGCGACGCATGACGTCGCGGTAGTCGGTCTTGCCGAAGGCGGCCGAGGTGTTGAGGATGCCGAGCCCGACGTTGGACGTCCCGTCGCCGACGCCGAAGATCCAGCCGTAGCCCGGCAGGAGGACCCGCTTGCCCTCGTCGTCGGTCGACCACAGCTCGAGCCAGGACTCGAGGTAGTCGTCGTCGTGGCGGGGGCTCGTGTAGTAGGTGCGGACCGCGACACCCATCGGCCGGTCCTCGCGCTTCTCGCGGCCGACGGCGAGCGAGAGCCGGGAGGAGTTGCCGTCGGCGGCGACGACGAGCGGCGCCTCGAAGCGCAGCAGCTCGTCGGTGGCCTTGCCGTCCTCGTCGACGCCCTTGGCCATGACGCCCGACGACGGCGCCGGTGCGGTCGTCGAGGACCGGCCCGGTGACGTTCGTCCCCTCCCGCAGTCGGGCGCCGTGCTTGACGGCGTGCCGGACGAGGATGTCGTCGAAGTCCTGGCGCGGCCGGACCAGGCCGTAGTCGGGGAAGCTCGCGACGTCGGGCCAGTCGAGGGCCAGGCGCATCCCGCCGCCGATGATGCGCAGGCCCCGGTTGCGGATCCAGCCGTCCTCGACCGGGGTCGGGATGCCGAGGCTGATGAGCTCCTTGACGGCGCGCGGGGTGAGGCCGTCGCCGCAGACCTTCTCGCGGGGGAAGTACGCCTTCTCGAGGAGAAGGACGTCGAGGCCGGCCATCGCCAGGTATGCCGCGGTCGTCGAGCCGGACGGGCCCGCGCCGACGACGATGACGTCGGCACGGTCGGTGGTCACGGTCGACCCGCTGGAGGTCTCGGGCGCAGGGGTGGTCACGGTCGCCTTCGGGGTGTGCTCTTTGTGAACGGGTTCACGAGTTCGGGGGCGAGTCTATGACGGCTTCGGCCGTGCGGCGTACTCGCGTCCAGGGTGGGGTGCCGGGTCACGGGCGACGAGCACGGTGGAGCGCGACGATCCCGCCGGTGAGGTTGCGCCACTCGACGTCGGTCCATCCCGCGCCGGCGATGCGCGAGGCCATCTCGCGCTGGGCGGGCCAGGCCTGGATCGACTCGGCGAGGTAGACGTAGGACTCGGGGTTGCTCGACACCCGGCGCGCGATCGGCGGCAGCGACCGGACGAGGTACTCGGAGTAGACCTTGCGGAAGGCGGCATTCGTCGGCTGGCTGAACTCGCAGAGGACGAGCCGGCCGCCGGGCCTGGTGACCCGGAGGAACTCGCGCAGGGCCAGATCGGTGTCGGCGACGTTGCGCAGCCCGAACGACATCGTCACGACGTCGAAGGAGGCGTCGGCGAAGGGCAGCCGCATCGCGTCGGCGGCGGTGAAGCCGAGGTCGGGGCGGCGCCGGTGGCCGACCTGCAGCATCCCGAGGGAGAAGTCGGCGGGCACGACGTCGACGCCCGCGTCGGCGAACGGCTCGCTCGACGTGCCGGTCCCCGCTGCGATGTCGAGGACGCGCTCGCCGGCGGACGCCTCGCAGGCCTGGACGGTGGCGCGCCGCCACCGGCGGTCCTGTCCGAGGGAGAGGACGTCGTTCGTCACGTCGTACTTGCGGGCGACGTCGTCGAACATCGCCGCGACGTCGCGCGGGTCCTTGTCGAGGGAGGCACGACTCATGGGCGTCATCCTCGCACGGGCCGTCCCCCCGGCCTCCGCACCACCTCCGCACCACCTCCGCCCACCCCCCGATGCACGAACCTCTGCTAGCAGAGGTTGCTGCCGAATGGGGGTGCTGCAGCACCCCCGTTCTGCACGAAGGTCTGCTAGCAGAGGTTCGTGCGGGGGGCGGGTCGGGCGGGGGGAGGGTGCGGGGGGGGGCGGCGGGGCGGGGGCGCGACGGGGCGGGGGTGGCAGACGGACTAGGCTGACGGGCGAGATGACCACGGCGCCCCGACCCGCCTCCGCCTCCGAGCCCCGCCCCGTTCCGGCCGGCCCGCTCGTCGCGCGGACCGTTCCGCTCACCCTCGAGCAGGGGACGGAGCTGCTCTCCCTCGTGCCCTCCACCCCGGCCACCGACGTCACGTCCTGGGTGCGCCGCGGCGACGGGCTCGTCGGCTGGGGCCGCGCCGCCTCCGTCGTCGCCCACGGCGCCGGCCGGTTCGCCGAGGTCGAGGCGTGGTGGCGCGACCTGACCCGCAGCGCCGTCGTGCGCGACGAGGTCGACCTGCCCGGCACCGGACCGGTCGCCTTCGGCTCCATCGCGTATGCCGCGGGCTCCCCGGCGGGCGCCACCCTCGTCGTCCCCGAGGTCGTCGTCGGACGGCGCGGGGACGTCTGCTGGCTGACGACCGTCAGCGCCGTGGCGACCGTCCCCGGCCCCGTCCGTCCGCTGCCCCAGGACACCCCGCCGGCACCCGCGGACGTCCGGTTCGCCGACGGCGCGCTCGACCCGGCGCAGTGGGCGGGCGCCGTGGCCGAGGCGGTGAGCCGCATCACCGCCGGCCGGCTCGACAAGGTCGTCCTCGCCCGCGACCTCGAGGCGAACGCCGCCGAGCCGATCGACCCGCGCGCGGTCCTCCACCGGCTGGCCGCGGTCTACGACACGACGTGGGTCTTCGCCGTCGACGGCCTCGTCGGCGCGACCCCGGAGATGCTCGTGCGTCGGGAGAAGGGCCTGGTCACCTCACGGGTCCTCGCCGGCACGATCCGCCGCACCGGCGACGACGAGCACGACCTCGCCCTCGCCGGGTCGCTGGCCCGCTCGAGCAAGGATCTCGAGGAGCACGAGTACGCCGTCCGCTCGGTCGCCGACGCCCTGGCGCCGCACTGCTCGTCGATGAACGTCCCGGAGGCCCCCTTCGTCCTCCACCTCTCCAACGTCATGCACCTCGCGACCGACGTGGCCGGGGTGCTCGCCGACGAGACGTCCTCGCTCTCGCTCGCCGCGGCGCTCCACCCGTCGGCCGCGGTGTGCGGCACCCCGACGCCGGTCGCCGACGCCGTCATCGCCGAGCTCGAGCACATGGACCGTGGCCGCTACGCCGGGCCGGTCGGCTGGATGGATGCCTCGGGCGACGGCGAGTGGGGCATCGCCCTGCGGTGCGGCCGGCTCGACCCCGCGGACGGGCGCCGGATGCGCCTCTACGCCGGGTGCGGCATCGTCGCCGGGTCCGTGCCCGACGACGAGGTCGCCGAGTCGGACGCGAAGTTCGTGCCCATGCGCGACGCCCTCACCGACGGCTGAGCCACCCGTCGCGGGGCCGCTGCGGCCTACGACGCCGGATACGGCAGGTCGAAGGTGCTCGCGTCGATCGGGCACCCGAGCTCGGGCTCGTCGAAGGCGTACCGCGCCGCGACGAGGTCGTCCTCGCCCGTCGGCTCGTGGCTCGCGGTGCGGGTCTCCGTCTCGACGATCCGGGTGTCGTCGGCGTGGATGACGAGGTCCTCGAGGTAGAAGTCCTGGCTCGCGCCCGGCACCTGCCACAGTCGCTTGGCCGTGAAGGTGTATGCCGTCCGCTCCCCGTCCGGGCGCCCCTCGCCCTTGGACCATCCCGGGGGCCCGTTGAAGATCATCTGGTGGAACTCGGCCTGGAGGTAGGAGGGCACGCAGGTCTCGTCGGCGACCTGGCAGAGGAAGACCTCGTGCCCGTCGGGGCTGATCATGTGGGTCCGGACGACCCCCTCGTCGGTGAACCAGTCAAGGCGGTAGCGCGCGCCGTCGAACCAGTACTCGACCCGGGTCGGGTCGCCCCACCCCGAGCCGACCTCGCTCGTGAACTCGAGGGTGCCGTGCTTCGTCGCGGCGTCGAAGAAGGAGTCGACGGCGTCGGCCGAGGCGGTGTCGCTCGGCGTCGTCGCCGCCGCAGCCGGTTCGCTCGGTGCCGCCGGGGCCGGCGAGCCGCAGCCGCCGAGGGCCAGCGCCGCGAGGACCGCGACGCCCCCGACCACCCGCCTCGCCGTCGCCGAAGGAGTGCCATGGTGCCGCCGGACCGGGTTCACAGGATCTCGCCTCTCTCACGGGTGCGCCCGGGTCGTGAGGGGTCCGGCGGGGCGCGGGTCGGTGGGCGCGGTCGCGCCCGGGTGCGGTCAGTCGTCGATCCTCGTGTCGACGATGCGGACGGGGGACAGGGTGCCGATCGTCGTGCCCGTGGAGGCGTAGCTCCCCGTCACGTCGACGACGAGGTGGACGCGGCTGCTCGCCGTGACGCAGAAGCCGCCCGAGGAGTCGAGGCCGACCGTGACCTGGCCGGCGATCGACTCGCCGCGGACGAAGTTGACGTTGGACGCCGTCGGCCGCTTGCCGCACGGCCACGCGACGAGCCAGCCCCGGCCCGGCGGCGACACGGCGGTGAGGTTCGCGACGACCGCGGTGGCGGCCGACGGCATACCGCTCCGGCCGGTGACCTGGATCCGCCGGGTGACCAGGCGCGAAAGCGCACCCCCGGACCCGGTCGTCCGGGTGTCGAGGATCCGGGTGGGTCCGAGCGGCGTGACGAGCGACGCCCGACGAGGACGAGGGGACGATGGCGCCCTGGACGTCGAGGATGATGTGGATGTCGGCGCGGGTGTAGAGACAGACGCTGCCGTCCGCGGCGAGGCGGACCGTCGCCGCGTTGGCGATCGCACCGGTGGCCTTGGTGTTGAGGGTGCTCGTGGCCGGCCGCGACTGGTCGCAGGGGAAGGCGGTGACGTAGCCGCCGGTGCCGGTGCCGACGCCCGTCACGGTGGCGACGACGCCGGTCGCCGTGGCCGGCAGGACCGAGCCGCCCGCCGCGCCCGTGAGGTGGACGACCCGGGTCGTTCCCGCCGCGACGATCCCGCCGCCGCCCGGACGGCGGGTGTCGAGCACCCGCTTCGGGGCAGGTAGGGCGGCATAGCGGCCGCCCGCCCCCGAGCTCGCCTGTCCCCCGACGTCGATGATGACGGTGGCGGTCGTCGAGACGTAGACGCAGACCTTCCCGTCGGTGCCGAGGCGGGCCAGCGCCGCGTTGGCCACCGCGCGCCCCGCCCGGAAGTTGAGGGTCGAGGCGGTGGGCCGGCTACTCGTGCACGGCCAGAGGGTGAGGTAGCCGGAGCCGGCCGCGTTGACAACGGTGACGTTGAGGTATGCCGCCTTCGCCCCCGCCGCGACCCCGCCGCGGCCCGTGACCTGGACCTGGGTCGTCGAGGAGGCCGCGAGGTCACCGCGGACGGTGCTCGTCGACGCCGGGTCGTAGATGACGGTCGTGTAGGAGTAGGAGCGGGTCACGCCGCCCACCTTCACCCCGGACACGGTGACCCGGACGACGCGGTCGCCGGACGGGCGGGCCATCTGGGTCCACGCGTCGACATCCTGGGACCGCCGATGGAAGACGACCTGGCCGAAGCCGCCGCCGCGGACGTCGACGGTGACCGGCTCGGCCTTGCCGTTGATCGTCATCGTCACCGTGGCCGAGGCGTAGCTCGCGCCGGGGACGAGGAAGGACCAGCGGATCGGGACGAGCTGGTAGGGCAGGAAGCCGGGCGACGGCCACGAGAGCATCCCCGACGAGGACCGGACGTCGCGGTCGGTCCAGTTGCCGTCGTTGACGTAGAGGGCGTTCGCCTTCGAGTACCACGCGGAGCCCGTCGTCGACCCGACGCCCATCTGCCTCCCCGAGGGGCGGATGATCCACCAACGGTGGCCCGCCTCGGCGTTGTTGGAGAACGGGTCGAACATGTAGCCGTCGACCGTCGTGAGGTCGGAGGCGCCGAGGAACAGGTCGGAGCGGCCCGCCGCGTTGGCCCCGGTGCTCGTGTAGCACGTCCACGAGGACGGCGGGCTGTGGCTGAGCGTCTGGTTGGCGGCCATCATCAGCGCCGCGGCCTGGGCCTGGCTCGACAGCGTGGAGCTCTGGGTGATGTCGGCCGGGGCGCCCGCCAGCCGCCGGTAGGCGTTGACGCGGTCGATGACGGCCGCGCGGAACGCCGCCGACGTCGTCCCCGGGGTGCATCCGGAGATCGACCCGGTGAACCCCACCGCCGGAGCCGAGGAGCCCCACTCGGCGTCGTAGAGCGCGGAGACCGCGCGCCGGCGCCCGGTGTCGAGCAGGCCGGCGACCGTGTTCTCGGCCGGGGCGATGGCCGGTCCCGAGGGGGCGGGGTCCGTCGTGAGGGACCCGCTGGCGGGCGGGGTCGGTGCCGAGGCGGCGCCGAGGCGGGGGGCGGGGGGCGCGTCTGCGGCATACGCGAGGACCGGGAAGGCGAGGAGGGCGACGCCGGCGAGGCAGGCGAGGGCGACTCGAGACAGCCGGCGACTCATGGGCGGGAGCCTAGGGGCGCCGGCGAGGCCCCACCACCGCTTCGGCGAAGCGCGGCCGTTCGGCCGAGCTCAGGCCGTACCCAACGTGGCCAAGGCCACACGGCGCAGGGCCTCGTGGGCGGCCCGGTGACCCGTCCGGTCGACCCGGACCTCGACCACCCGCAGCCCGTGGGGGCGTGCCTCGACGGCCCCGGCGAGCTCCGCCCGGGTCGCGACGACCTCGTGGCCGACCCCGTGGGCGGCGCACAGGGCGGCGAGGTCGGTGCCGGTCGGGGTCCCCATGACCCGGTCGGTCGCGGCGACCCGGCCGGGCTCCCCGTGTTCGAGCGTCGCGAAGATGCCGCCGCCGTCGTCGTTGACGACGACGAGGGTGAGATCGGGTCGGGGCTCGCCGGGTCCGATCGTCAGGCCGTTGGCGTCGTGGAGCAGGGTGAGGTCGCCGAGGAGCGCGTATGCCGCCCGCTGCGGCTGGGCCAGTGCCGCACCGACCGCCGTCGAGACGACCCCGTCGATGCCGGCCAGCCCGCGGTTGGCGAGGACCTCGACCCCCCGGGCGGCCGGCCGGCCGAGGCCGAGGTCGAGATCCCGGATCGGGTTGGACGAGCCGAGGACGAGGAGTGCGTCGTCGGGCAGGGCGTCGGCGACGGTCGCGGCGGCGGCGAGCCCGGACGGCCAGGGCAGCCCGGCGTCGGTCACCGCGTCGGCGAGCCGGGTCCCCGCCCGCTCCCACGCGGCGGCCCAGTCGGAGCGCTCGGTCGGTCCGGGAGCCGGGCCCCCGGCGTCCGCGACGCTCATCTCCGCGGCGAGCGCCGACCAGGGGTGCAGGTGGGCGACGACGTGTGACGGGTCGGGCCAGGGGGCACCGGTCGAGATCGCCTCGACCCGCGTCCCGGGGCGGCGCAGGAGCGCCGCGACGGGTCGGGCGAGGGTGACCCGGCCGACGACGAGGACCCGCGCGGGCGGATGCGCCTCGAGCCAGTCGGTGACGGTGAGCGCGAGTGGGCCGTGGGGCAGGGCGAGCGATCGGGCGTCGAGCGAGCCCAGCGGCTCGGCGACGACCGGGTAGCCGCGGCGAGCCGCCCAGCCCGCGGCGGCGAGCGCCCGGGCGGCGCTGCCGGTGTCGCCGAGGACGACGACGGTGCGCTCGACGTCGTCGATGCCGGGCGCGGACGGGTCGACGCCCGGGTCGGCCGCCGGAGGCACGGTGACCCACGGCGCCCCGCCCGGCCGGCCGTCGAGCGGCTCGGACCCGACCCCGGTGCCGGAGGCGGCGGAGGCGGCCGGGTCCTTCGGGCCGTCACGGTCCGGGACGAGCGGGTCGCGGAACGCGACGTTGAGGTGCACCGGGCCGGCCGGGCCCGACCCCGCGGCCGGTGCCCCGGTGGCCGCGGCGACGGCGCGGTCGACGGTGCTGCGCCACGGGGCGTTCTGGCCGGGACGGTCCTCGGCCGCCGGGAGGTCGGCGCTCCACCGGACGGCCTGGCCGAAGATCCCCGGCTGGGTGGTGGTCTGGTTCGCGCCCGTCCCGCGCAGCTCGGCCGGGCGGTCGGCGGTGACGAGGACGAGGGGCACGCCGGCGTGGTGCGCCTCGAGGACGGCCGGGTGGAGGTTGGCGACGGCCGTGCCGGACGTCGTCACGACGGCGACGGGGGTCCCGGACGCGACGGCGAGGCCGAGGGCGAGGAACCCGGCGCTGCGCTCGTCGACCCGGACGTGGAGGCGCAGCCGGCCCGCGACCTCGGCGGCGAGGGCGGCATACGCGAGGGGGGCCGAGCGCGACCCAGGGCTGAGGACGACCTCGCGGACCCCGCACCGCACCAGCTCGTCGACGAGCACCGTCGCGCAGGCGGTGGACGGGTTCACGGTCGCGCATTCTGCCACCCCGGGGGCCCACCGGCGGCCGGGGCTCGGACGAGGCGGTAGTCGCGGACGACGACGTCCGCTCCGTCCCCGACGAAGAAGGGTGCGGCCCCGCGACGCCAGGCGTCGAGGGAGGCACTGGCGCCGGCGGGGAGATCCGTCGAGGAGGGCGGCGGTCTCGGCGTACTCCTCCGCGCCGTGCCCGGCGAACGGGTGGCCGGCCGCCTCCCGGTCGCCGGCGAGGTCACGGGTCACCGTCGTCCAGTGCCGGGCGTCCGGGTTGGACCGACCGTCCAGCCGCGGCACGAGGTCCTGCTCGTGCTCGAGGGAGAGGACGTCGACCGGGGCGGCCACGGGGAAGGCGGCGACCGGCGACCCCGCCGTGACGACGTGGGTGACCCGGTGCCCGGCCAGGAAGCGTCGGGTCGCTCGCGAGAGTCCGCGGCGAGGATGCCGCCCTGGCTGTGCCCGCTGAGCAGGACCGGGTCGGCCCGCCCGGCGCGCGGGCTCGCGGCCATCGCCGCGTCGAGGGCGGCCGCCACCCCACGCGCGGCGACGGTCGCCTCCCCCGCCATCGCGGCCACGTCGGTCGTCGCGTCGAACGGGTTGTCGCCGGCCCGAGGCCACCACTGCTGGGTCCCGGGGATCTCGACGACCCAGGCCGAGCCGCCCTCGCGCTGCGGCACCTCGATGACCCGGACGGTCGACGCGCGCGTCCCGAGGTCGACCTGGCCGGCCAGGAGCGAGGTGAGGGAGGTCGGCGCGGGCGCGTCCGTCGGCGCGGGGACCGGGTCGAGGCGCGGCACCCGCCCCGTCTCGTCGAGGCCACCTCCGAGCCGGGCCAGCGACTCCAGCGCGCCGACGGCCTCGGCCTGGGTCCGGGGCGGGTAGGGGTGGCCGTCGACGAGGCACGCCCAGGCCAGCACCGGGCCGAGGACCGGGTCGTGGAGGGCCGCGCCGCCGACGAGCCCCGCCGCGCCCCCGGCGACGACGTCGACGAGCCAGGGGTGGTCGAACAGGAGCCGCTCGACCCGGGCCCGGACGCCGGGATCGGCCACCGCCGCCGCGCCGACGACCGCCGAACCGGCGGCGACCTGCGGCAGGAGGAGCCCCGCCAGGGCCATCGTCGCGTCCTGGGCGGCGGCGACGAGCCCCACCGCGACCCGCTCCCCCGCCCGGTATGCCGCGACGGCCCCCCGGACGCTCCCCGCGAGGCGGCCGAGGCGGCCCGACTCGGCGGCCGCGACACCCACCGCCCGGGCACCCGCCGCCTCGACCCGTCGCACGGCTCCGGCGACCGCGGCGACCACCTCGCCGTCCGGTGGCAGCGAGCAGGCCCGTGGCGGCCACCCGGCGGCCGACGGCGACGAGCACGGCATACGCGAGACCGGGCCCGAGGGCGTCGCCGGCGAGCCGGGCCTCCTGGGCGAGCACGGCATCGGCCTCGACGAGCAGCCGGGCGGACGCCGCGACGAGCTCGTCCGTCGCGACGGTCGTCCCGCCGACGCCGCCCCGCACCGACAGGGAGCCGTCCGCGCCGCTCACGCCGACCTCCCCGGACGGCCCGGACCTCTCGCACCGGGTCGCGTCGCCCGCCTCGAGGACGGCGGCGGCGGCGTCGAGCGCGGCGGCGACGTCGTCCTCCGCGACGGCGAGCCGGCGAAGCCCGGCGGCCCGCTCACACAGCCCGGCGCGGAACGCGTCGGCCGCGGGGGCGTCCCACACGAGGGTGCCCAACGCGAGGACCCGGCGCGCCCGGTCGCGGCTCTCGTCCGCGGCCACACGCCAGGCCTGCGCCGTGGCCCGGATGTCGTCGGTCTGTCCCACGCGGCCAGCCGACCACGGGGGCCCGGCGCGAGGCAGCCCTCGGCGCCGCGGTTGTGGACGGCGCCGCGGCGGCGCCCCGCCTGTGGATCGGCCGCAGTCAGCGCGCGCGGCGGCCGGGCCTCACCAGTCGAGGCCGCCCTTGAACCGGTGCTCGTGGTCGTTCGTCAGCCGCCGCAGCCGGTGGGTCACGAGGTTGTAGAGCCAGATCTCGCTCCACCCGTCCTCGTGGCCGCGGGTGAAGGCGATCATCCCGCCGTCGGGGCTGAAGACCGCCCCCGCATCGGTGAGGGCCGGGGACCCGGGGGTCGGGCGAGGACCCGGGACGAGCCGGACCCTCCCCGTCGCCACGTCGAGGTAGCCGACGCGCGAGGGTGAGCCGGCCTCCCACGTCGTCAGGGCGATCCGGTGCGCCGTGCGGGACCAGTCCGGCCCGGCGACGTGTCGGCCGGGCGTCAACGGATGGAGGGCGCCGAGACCGATCGGCGTGCCGCCGGGCGCCCGGGCCGCCGCGACGGCGGCGACCGGCAGGACCGCGAGGTCCCAGGAGGGGGTCGGACCGTAGGTCGCGTAGGAGACCGCCAGACCGGCGGTCCGGTGCCAGGCGATCCCCGTGACGTCGACGTCCGGGCCGAGGTCGGTGATCCGGCGCGTCGCGAGGGTCGGGATGTCGACGGCATACACCTCGATGCCCACCGCGGCGCCGCCGCCGGAGGCGCCGGCCCGGAGGAAGAGGAGCGTCGAGTGGTCGAGCCACTCCGGCGAGTGGCCCTCGACGAGCTCTCGGGTGACGGCCCCCGTCGCGGCCGAGACGAGCCGCAGCCGCGAGGCCGGGTCGGCCGTCGTCGCGTAGTGGAGGGCGAGGGTGCGCCGACTCGGGGACCAGGCCGGGTCCCGGTCGCTCTTGTATGCCGCCCCGCGGTCGTCGACGACCCGCCGCACCGACCCGGTCAGCGGCGAGACGACGAAGATGTCCTCCTGGTTCTCGGTGTCGCCGTCGTAGGGGCCCTGGGCGTAGCCGAAGAAGGCGATCTCGCGCAGCAGCCGACCCGGCGGGAACCGGTCCGGCAGCGGGAGGTGCCAGCGGTCGAGGCGCCAGGGCATCCGGAGCTTCGAGACGTCGATGGTGGGAATCGTCGGCATGGTCCACCCTTCTCGGGACGATCCGGTCCGAGCCAGTCTCCCAGTGGCCGTGGCCGACCGGAACCCCGTCGCGCCGCCGGGCGGTGTCCTCTCGTCCGAGAGGCAGCGCCGCAGGGTTCGGGCCGCGGGGAGGGCGGGTCAGCCGTGCGCCGTCAGCTCGGCGTGGCAGGCGGTGATGCGCTCGCGCCACCAGGCCACCCGGTCCGCGGGCGCGGCGTGCCGGGCGAGCAGGTCGGGGTCGGGGTCGACGCGGCCGACCGGCACCACTCCGCCGACCGGCAGGAGCGGGGCGGCCGCGACGTCGCCGTCGAGCAGGGTCACCGTCCCGAGACCGCAGGCGTAGGGCAGCTCGGGCAGCGCCGCCGCGAGGGCCACCCCGGCGGCCATGCCGACGCTGAGGTCGATGGCCGAGGAGACGACGGCGGGAAGCCCGCAGTCCGCGACGACGTCCAGCGCCCGCCGCACCCCGCCCATCGGGGCGACCTTGACGACGACGAGGTCGGCGGCTCCCTCCCGGGCGACCCGCAGCGGGTCCTCGGCCTTGCGGATCGACTCGTCCGCGGCGACCCGGACCTCGACGCCCGACCGGGCCAGCGCCGTCCGCAGGGCGGCGAGCTCGGGAACGGTGGCGCAGGGCTGCTCGGCGTACTCGAGCCCGTAGGCCGCGAGCCGGCCGAGTGCGTCCGCGGCATCGGTGACGCTCCAGGCGCCGTTGGCATCGACCCGGATGCGGGCGGTGGGTCCGAGGACGTCGCGGACCGCAGCGACCCGGTCGAGGTCGTCCGCGAGCGTCTGGCCCGGCTCGGCGACCTTGACCTTGGCCGTCGTGCAGCCGTCGAAGCGGGCGAGGACCCCGGGGACCTCGGCGGCGCCGACCGCGGGGACCGTCGCGTTGACCGGCACCTCGTCCCGCACCGGGTCGGGCCAGCCCGACCATGCTGCCTCGACGGCCGCGGCGAGCCAGCGGGCGGCCTCGGGCGCGGCATACTCGACGAAGGGGGCGAACTCGCCCCACCCGACCGGACCGGCGACGAGCGCGGCCTCACGGCGGGTGATGCCGCGGAACCGGACCCGCATCGGGACCGACACGACGGCCAGGCCCTCGAGGATCTCGCCGAGGGCGGGCAGGGACGCGGTCACGTCCGCAACCTAGCGGTCGCGGGAGGACAGCACGCAGAGCTCGTTGCCCTCGGGGTCGGCGAGGACCGTCCACGTCACGTCGGGGTCCTGGCCGACGTCGACGGGGGTCGCGCCGAGGTCGAGCAGCCGCTGGATCTCGGCATCCCGGTCCTGGCCCAGGTGCGGCGCGAGGTCGATGTGGAGCCGGTTCTTCACCGTCTTGCCCTCGGGGACGGGGACGAAGACGATCCCCGGCGGGCTGCCCATCCAGTCCTCGGGGGCGACGACGTCGACGGAGACGTCCGACCGGCGGATCTCGACCTCGTGCTCGTCCTCGTAGACGATCTTGTAGCCGAGCACCTCCGCCCACCACCGCGCCTGGGTCGCGATGTCATGGCAGTCGAGGACGAGGGTGTACCAGCGCAGGGCCATGGCCAGACGGTATGCCGCCGCGCCGCCCGCCGCACGCGCTGCCGGTCACGAGCCGAAGCGCTCACCCCAGTCGCGCAGCACCCAGAGCATGGCCTCGTTGTAGGGCGTCGCGATGCCGTGCCGCGCGCCGAGCTCGACGACCCGGCCGGCGAAGATGTCGACCTCGGTCCGCCGACCGGCCTCGACATCCTGGTGCATCGAGGTCCGGCCCTCCGCGGGCTGGCCGGCGAGGACCGCGTCCCAGCGGGCGATGTCGCCCGGACCGAGCGGGACGCCCTCGGCAGCGGAGACGGCGACGACCTCGTCCATGAGCGCCAGCATGAGCGAGCGGGCGTCGCCATCGGCCCGGAAGGCGCCGTAGGGCGCGCGGAGCACGGCCGAGGCCTGGTTGATCCCGACGTTGACCATGAACTTCCACCACATCTCGTGGCGCATGTCGGCCGGGGTCTCCCACGCGAGACCCGCCCGGTCGAGGGCCCGCTGGACGGCGCGGACCCGCTCGGTCGGCTCGCCACCCTCGGGCGCGCCGAAGACGAGGCGTCCCGGCCTGGGTGAAGGTCACCGCGTTGCCCACCCGTCCCGCGTCCATCGCGAGCGCGATGCAGAGCAGCACGTGCTCCGCGCCGAACCTCCGCGCGATGACCTCCTCGCTGTCGAGGCCGTTGAGGACGGAGAGGAACTGCGTGTCGCGGGCCGACGAGGGGCGCGACGTCCTCGAGCGCCGCGGCCAGCTCGCCGCGCTTGACGGCGACGATGACGAGGTCCGCGGTCGGCGGCGTCGGCCCGGGGTCGTCGGCGTCGACCACCTCCGCGAGGAGCCGCTCACCGTTGACGAGGATGCCCGGGTCGGCGAGCCGGGCGGCGCGGGCTCCCCGCGCGACGAGGACGACCGGCATCCCGGCGGCCGCGGCATGCCACGCGTACATCGCACCCATCGCCCCGGTCCCGACGATGGCCACCCGCTCGATCCCCCGCTCCGTCACGACCGTCATCGTAGGGTCGGCGCGGGGTGCCGGAGTCGGGCGTCCCCGCGGACGCGACGGCGGCGGCATACCCGGTGGGGCCGCGGCATGGCGGGTGGGGGCGGCATACGGGCCGGGGCCCCGCACTATCCTCGCGAGGGTGAGCGCCCTCCCCGCCGTCAGCGAGACCTTCGACCCGGACGCGTGGGAGGAGGTCGAGGGGTTCGCCGACCTCACCGACGTGACGTACCACCGGGCGCGGGGACTCGGGTGCGTGCGCGTCGCCTTCGACCGGCCCGAGGTGCTCAACGCCTTCCGGCCGCACACGGTCGACGAGCTGTATGCCGTCCTCGACCACGCGCGGCGCACCGCCGACGTCGGCGTGGTGCTGCTGACCGGCAACGGCCCCGGCCCGGAGGGCACCGGGAGCGCGGGGAAGTGGGCGTTCTGCACCGGCGGCGACCAGCGGATCCGGGGGCGGTCGGGCTACCAGTACGCGAGTGGCGAGACGGCCGACTCGGTCGACGAGCGCCGGGTCAAGGCCGAGGGCGGGCGGCTGCACATCCTCGAGGTGCAGCGGCTCATCCGGACGATGCCGAAGGTCGTCGTCGCCGTCGTCGACGGGTGGGCGGCCGGCGGCGGGCACAGCCTCCACGTCGTGTGCGACCTGACGATCGCGTCGGCGGAGCACGGCCGGTTCAAGCAGACCGACGCCGACGTGGGCAGCTTCGACGCGGGGTACGGCTCGGCCTACCTCGCCCGGATGGTCGGGCAGAAGTTCGCCCGGGAGATCTTCTTCCTCGGGCGGACCTACTCCGCCGACGACATGCACCGGATGGGTGCGGTCAACCTCGTCGCGCCGCATGCGGACCTCGAGTCCACGGCGCTCGAGGTGGCCAGGGAGATCATGGGCAAGTCGCCGCAGGCGCAGCGGATGCTGAAGTTCGCGTTCAACCTCGTCGACGACGGGCTCATGGGACAGCAGGTCTTCGCCGGCGAGGCCACCCGGCTCGCGTACATGACCGACGAGGCCGTCGAGGGGCGTGACCAGTTCCTCGAGAAGCGCGATCCGGACTGGTCGCCCTTCCCCTGGTACTTCTAGGCCCGGTTCGGCGAGGGGCGCCCGGGCGGGGAGCGGACGGCATACGCCGTCTGGGCCGTGGCGCACTCCACCCCGGAACCTGGCACTTCGCCGGGGGAAGGTTCTCGGGTGAAGTGCCACTTCCCCACCTCAGGCGGGAAAGCGGGGACGGGCGTGGCACGGGAGCCGGGGGGTGGGGGCGGAGGCGCGGCCGGGGAGGGGGCGCGGCATAGGGTGGCGGGCGTGAGCTCGCCGGGGTGGGTGCCGAACCAGCACGGCGCGTGGTCGATGCTCGCCACCCCGCTGCTCGTCGGCCTCCTCGCGAGCCACCCGCGCTGGGTCCACCTGCCCCTCGCGGCGTTCTGGTTCGCCGGCTACCTCGCCTTCTTCGCCACCGGCCTGTGGCTGAAGTCCCACCGCAAGGCCCGCTACCTCCCACCGGTCCGCGCGTATGCCGTGGCCGCCGCCCTCCTCGGCGCGCTCACCCTCGCGCTGCGACCGGACCTGCTGCGCTGGGCTCCCCTCTTCGTCGTGCCGCTCGGGGTCGGGCTCGTCGCGAGCGCCAAGCGCGACGAGCGGTCCCTCGTCAGCGGCATCTCGACGAGCGCCGGCTCGTGCCTGATGACCCTCGTCGCCTTCGACGCCGGTGACGGCACCGACTGGACCCGGGCGTGGCTGCTCACCGCCGTCCTCGCCGCCTACTTCGTCGGCACCGTCCTCTACGTCAAGACGATGATCCGCGAGCGTGGGGTCGCGGCATACCACTGGCTCTCGGCGCTCGGGCACGGCGCGTTCACGTGCGCGATGATCCCGCTCTCGCCGTGGCTCGTCCTCGTCTTCACCGTGCTGACGATCCGGGCGGCCGTCGTCCCCGCCTTCCGGCTCAGCGCCAAGGCGGTCGGCCTCGGCGAGGTCGCCGGGACGCTCGCCGTCGCCGGGACGGCACTCATCGTCCTCTGACGCGGGCGCGTCGGAGGATGAGGAGAGCCTCGGTCAGCCGAGACCGCCGAGGTCGACGACGTAGGCCTCGTAGACGAGGTCCGAGCCCCGCTGGCGGTGCTTCGCGATGCGCCGGGTCAGGTCGGTGATCTCGTCGCGCAACGCGCTGACGTCCGAGTCCGGTGCGGCCTGCTGCACACCGTCGAGCAGGGCGGCGGCCGCGTCGGCGATCTCGTCGTGCTCGTCGAGAAGGGTCTGGACCTTGGCCGACAGCCGCGGAGCACGCTCCTTGATGTCGGCGTAGAGACCGCCCTCGGCCTCGGTGAGCTCGACATGGTCGGCGAAGTCGTGGCTCAGCTCGGCGAGCGCCGCCTCGACCCGCTCGCGCCAGCGCTCCCCGCCCAGGCCGACCGGCGCGAGGAGCGCCGCGTCGAGGGCCGCCATCGACTCGCCCAGCTCGGCCCGGTGCGCACGCACCCGGTCGAGGTATGCCGTGAACTCAGCATCCATGGAAGGACCTCTTCGTAGCCGGGACCCCAATCGTGGCGCACGGGGGGTCGAAAGGCGACCCTAGAGTGGACGGTGTGATGATCGAGGCACTGCCCGTCCCGGCGGGCGAGGACGTGCTCCGCCTCCTCCCCCGCCTGCAGCAGGCGCTCGACGGTGGTTCGCCGGTCCTCCCGTATGCCGCGGCCGCGCCCCCGCCGCCGGTGCCGGACCACGACCCGACCGGCCTGCCCGCCGGGGCTCGCCGTCGTCGTCGGGACCTCCGGCTCGACGGGAACGCCCAAGCGGGCGCTCCTCACGGCCGGGGCACTGCGGGCGAGCGGCGAGGCGACCCACGCCCGGCTCGGCGGTCCCGGTCAGTGGCTGCTCGCCCTGCCGGCCCAGCACGTCGCCGGGCTCCAGATCCTCCTGCGCTCCCTGCTCGCCGGCACGACGCCGGTCGTCCTCGATCCCGCCGGGCGGCTTCGACGCCCGGACCTTCTCGGCCGCGGTCCGGCGGATGGACCGGGGAGCCCGGCGCTACGTGTCCCTCGTCCCCACCCAGCTCGTCCGGCTCTGCGACGACCCGTGGTGCGCCGAGGCCCTGCGCGACCTCGACGCCGTCCTCGTCGGTGGCGCCGCCCTGCCCCCGCTCCTGCGCCGGCACGCCGCGGACTGCGGCGTCCCCCTCGTCCCGACCTACGGGATGAGCGAGACCGGCGGCGGCTGCGTCTACGACGGGCACCCGCTCGACGGCTCCAGCGTCGACGTCGACGTCGACGGCCGGGTCCACCTCGGCGGCGCCACCCTCGCGGACGGCTATCTCGGCCGCCCCGACCTGACGGCGGCGGCCTTCCACGACGGCTGGTTCCGCACCGACGACGTCGGCCACCTCGGGGCCGACGGCCGCCTCCACGTCGACGGCCGCGTCGACGACGTCATCAACACCGGTGGGATCAAGGTCGCCCCACGCCTCGTCGAGGACGCCCTCGCCGAGCACGTTCCCGGGGTGCGCGAGGTCGTCGTCGTCGGCGTGCCCGACCCCGCGTGGGGCGAGGCCGTCGGCGCGTTCCTCGTCCTGGACCGGGCCGCCGGGCGCGAGCCGACCGTGGCCG
Organism: uncultured Actinomycetota bacterium; assembly: GCA_963745335.1. Taxonomy (GTDB): domain Bacteria; phylum Actinomycetota; class Actinomycetes; order Actinomycetales; family Dermatophilaceae; genus CAVSJJ01. The sequence goes on along the minus strand of CAVUXP010000011.1, from coordinate 154,546 downwards.
ACCTGCGGGCCGCCCTGCGCGGCATCCTCCCCGACCACGCCCTGCCCCGCCGGGCCGTCACCGCGGCGGAGGTCCCCACCCGGGGCCCCGGCAAGCCCGACCGCGCGGCGATCGTCGCGATGTTCGGCCGACAGGCCGGGCAGGTGGGAGGATGAGGGTGTGATCCGGACGCTGCCGTACCTCCTCGCGCTGGTGCTGACGCTCTATGCGCTCATCGACTGCGTCCAGACCGACGAGAGCCGCGTCCGGGGGCTGCCCAAGGTCGTCTGGGTCTTCGTCATCCTGCTCTTCCCGTTCGTCGGACCCCTCGGATGGCTCCTCGCCGGCCGCCCCGAGCGGGACGACGGCCCGGGCGCCTCGCCGTGGGGCCCCCGCCGGCAGAGCGAGCGCCGCGACCGGCGACCCAAGGGCCCCGACGACGACCCCGACTTCCTCAAGAACCTCTGAGCCCCTCCCCCATGGCCACCACTGCACAGTGGGTCGCCGGCGCGCGGCCCCGGACCCTTCCCGCCGCCGTCGCACCCGTCCTCCTCGGCACCGCGGCCGCCCATGACGTCGGTCGGGCCGACCTCGGCTACGCCCTGCTCGCCCTCCTCGTCGCGCTCGCCCTCCAGGTGGGCGTCAACTACGCCAACGACTACTCCGACGGCATCCGCGGCACGGACGCGACCCGGGTCGGACCGGTCCGCCTCGTCGGCCAGGAGCTGGCCGCGCCGCCCGCGGTCAAGGCGGCGGCCTTCGCCTGCTTCGGCGTCGCCGCGGTCGTCGGCCTCGCCCTCGTCGCCCTCTCCCAGGCCTGGTGGCTCCTCCTGCTCGGGGCGCTCGCCATCCTCGCCGCCTGGCGCTACACCGGCGGCGACAACCCCTACGGCTACCGCGGGCTCGGCGAGCTCTACGTCTTCGTCTTCTTCGGCCTCCTCGCGACCCTCGGCACGCTCTACACCCAGGCCGGCCGGCTCACCTGGTTCGGGCTCGCCGGGGCGGTCGGCGTCGGGGCCCTCGCCTCGGCGATCCTCGTCGCCAACAACCTGCGCGACATCCCGACCGACGAGCAGACGGGCAAGCACACCCTCGCCGTGCGGCTCGGCGACCGGCGGACCCGGCTGCTCTACGCGGGGCTCGTCGGCGCGGCATACCTCGCGGTTCTCGTCATGGGCGTCATCGAGCCCTGGGCGCTGCTCGGCCTGCTCACCGTCCCCGTCGCGGGCCGGCTGCTCACGCGGGTCCGCTCCGGCGCGACCGGGCCCGCGCTCATCCCGGTGCTGGCCGGGACGGGGATGCTCGAGGTCGGGTATGCCGCCCTCGTCACCCTCGGCGTCGCCGTGGCGGTCGCGCTTCGCTGAGCCGCCCGCTCAGCGGAAGTCGTCGGCGGAGCCCTCGTCGCGCCTGGACCCCTCGGCCCGCTCGATCTCGGCGTCCTCGGCGACCTCGTCGGCGCGCGGCGCGTTCCGCGCTTGGCCCGGCGCGCCTCGACCTTGTCGGCGATCTGGGCCGAGTAGTCCTCGCGGAACGGCTTGAGGACGACGTAGGAGACGAGCATCGACAGGATCGCCGCGCCGAGGACGAGGAAGAGCCGCATCTCCGCCGAGCGCAGCCCGATGAGCCACAGCAGGACGAGACAGCCGAAGAAGATGAGGATGCGCAGCAGCGTGTAGCGGATCATCGCGAAGGGTTCAGAGCCCCGAGTAGCTGTGCTGGCCGACGAAGTACATGTTGACGATCGCGTAGTTCATGATGATGCACGCGAACCCGGCGATCGCGATCCACGCCGCGGCCTGGCGCCTCCAGCCGGCCGTCGCGCGGGCGTGGAGGTAGGCGGCGTAGACGACCCAGATGACGAAGGACCAGACCTCCTTGGGGTCCCAGTTCCAGTACGCCCCCCACGCCTGGCGGGCCCAGATGGCGCCGGCGATGACGGTGAAGGTCCACAGCGGGAACGCGACGACGTGGATGCCGTAGGACAGCCGCTCGAGGGCCCGCGGCTCCGGCAGCCGGTCGAGGTAGCGGCCGAGACGGCCCTCGCCGAACCGGCTCTTGAGGAGGTACAGGCCGGTGAGGGCGAAGCCGACGGAGAACAGCGCCACGGAGACCGTCGCGACGGTGACGTGGATGACGAGCCAGTAGGACCGCAGCGACGGCATGAGCTGGGCGGCCTCGGTGTACCAGACGGTCGTGCCGAGCCCGAGGGTGAGCAGCACGGGCGTGACGACGAAGACGCCGAGCCAGCGCAGGTCGCGCCGGGTCGCCCAGGCGAGGTAGACGACCATCGTGAAGAGCGAGCCCATGACGGAGAACTCGTACATGTTGCCGAGCGGCCAGCGCTGGACCGACGCCCCGCGCAGGACGGACCCGGCGAGGAGGAACACGGTGCCGAGGACGGCGAGGGATCGGGCGATCGCCGCCGCCTTGCGGGCTCGCACCGGCTCCTCGTATGCCGCGCCACCCCCGTCGTGGCCGTCGTCGCCGTCGGGTGCCGGGCCGGCGGCGGCACCGGCGGCCTCGACCGGGTCGGTCACCGCGGCGCCGGGCGCACCGGCGGCGACGAGCTCGGGAGCCCGCTCGGGCACCCGGGCCCGGGCGTCGGCGCGGGCGGGAGCCACCCAGGCCAGGTAGGCGGCATACCCGATCATCGCGAGGGTGAGCACCCCCATCGCCGAGTAGACGGCGAGGTCGGCGTACTGCGCGAGCGTCTCGTTCATGAGTGACAGGCTTCCTTCACCTCGGTGAGGATGTCCGACACCGACGTCGGCCATCCCCTCGTCGTCGTCCTTGGCCAGTCCGCCGACCGTCACTACGGTACGGCCTTCGTCCGATGGGGTCTCCGGGCCCGTCGAGACCCGGACGAAGACCCGGCGCCGACGCACGACGAGCGAGGCGATGAGCCCCGCCAGCGCGAGGAGCGCCGAGACGAGGGTGAGCCCCTTGCCCGGGTCGTAGCGGATCGACAGGCCGGCGAAGCGCTCGACGCCGTCGAACGTGATGGAGCCGCGCCCTCCCGGCAGCTGTGCCGTCTCGCCCGGCCGCAGCCACAGGCGCAGCGCGTCGGTCCCCGCGGCATTCGTCAGCTGGGTCATGCCGGAGGTGTCGAGGGTGTAGACCGACTGGGGCCGCGAGTCGGGGAAGAGGGTGCCCTCGTAGACGGTGAGGGCGAGCGCCGGGTCGAGCGCGTCGGGGAAGACCGACGTCGGGCCGTTGTCGGTGATGACGCCGGTCGGGAGGAACAGCCCGGCGAACCCGAGCTGCTTCGGCTGGGCGCCGGGCACCTTGACCGCGCCGACCGACTTGTAGTTGTTGTCCTGGGCGAGGAACGGCGTCGCGTCGGAGTAGACGACGGTGCCGTCGGCGTCGCGGACGGTGATCTTCGGGGCGTAGCCGTTGCCGAGGAGGAAGACGGTGGGCCCACCCGTCTCGAGCGGGTGGTTGACCTTGATCGTCTCGGTCCGCGACGCCGCGCCGGGCTCGGGGGTGAACGTCGTGTAGGCCGTGAAGTCGCGCGGCATGCCGAACTGCCCCTTGCCGGTGACGTCCTTCTCGAAGGTCGCCTCGACCTTGTCGACGGTGACGGTGAAGGGCGGCAGGTTCGCCGTGTCGACCCAGGGCCCGGGGCTGAAGGTGTCGTAGCGGGACAGGGTGTCGGCGAAGGTCTGGCCCGCGGGGACGATGACGTCGCCCTTCCACCCCCACAGGTGGCCGATCCCGACCCCGATGATGACGCCGATGAGGGCGAGGTGGAACAGGAGGTTGCCCGTCTCCTTGAGGTAGCCCTTCTCGGCGCTGAGGGTGCCGTCCTCGTGGGAGTGGACCCGGTAGCGCCGCGAACGCAGGACCGCGCGGGCGGCCTCGATCGCCCGGTCCGGCGAGCTCGGCGACGACCGCCTCGTCGTGCGCGTCGAGCCGGGCGAGCAGGCGCGGGGCGCGGGGTGGCGCCGCCCGCATCGCCCGCCAGTGCTGGCCGGAGCGCGGCAGGACGCACCCGACGAGCGAGACGAAGAGAAGCAGGTAGATGGCCGCGAACCACGGGGACGCGTAGACCTCGAAGAAGCCGAGCCGGTCCAGGATCGGCCCGGCCGTCGGGTGGGCGTCGATCCAGGACGCCGTCCGGGCCGAGTTGATCGAGCGCTGCGGGAAGGTCGAGCCGGGCAGGGCGGCGACGGCGAGGAGCAGGAGGAGGAACAGCGCGGTCCGCATGCTCGTCAGCTGGCGCCACGTCCAGCGCAGCCAGCCGACCGGCCCGAGCCGTGGCTGGGTGATGGTCTCCGTGTCGCTCACAGCACCACCTGGAAGCCACCGACGAGCTCGGTCTGGACCCACCGGTTGAGGTCCTCCCACCAGCCGGTGACGAGGAGGACCCCGACGAGGAGCAGGAGCCCCCCGCCGAACAGCTGGATGCCGCGGGCATGCCGCCGCAGCCATCCCGAGACGCGGCCGGCCCGCTCCAGGCCGGCCGCGACGAGGAGGAACGGCAGACCCAGGCCGAGGCAGTAGGCCGAGGCCAGGACGACCGCGCGGCCCACGCTCGGGTCGACCGAGCTGGCCGCGATCGTCAGCACCGCGGCCAGGGTCGGGCCGGTGCAGGGCGCCCAGCCGAGGCCGAAGACGGCCCCGAGGAACGGCGCCCCGACGAGCCCCGCCCGCGGCCGCCAGCCGATGGCCATCTCGCGCTGGGTCCACGCGCCGCCGACGCCGAGGAAGACGAGGGCGAGCGCGATGACGACGACGCCGCCGATGCGCATGAGGGCGACCCGGTGCTCGACGAGGGCCGCGCCGATCGAGGTGATGAAGATCGAGCCGAGGATGAAGACGGCGCTGAACCCGGCGACGAAGAGCAACGCCCCGAGCAGGGTCCGCGAGCGCACCCGCTGCTCGTCGCCGGTGAGGCCGGTGACGTAGCCGAGGAAGCCCGGGACGAGCGGGAGGACGCAGGGGCTGGCGAAGGACACGAGCCCGGCGAGCAGGGCGACGAGGATGGCGAGCGGGAGGGCGCCCGTCGTGATGGTCTCGCTCACGAGGCGAGCGTGTCGTCGATGAGGCCGGACAGGGTGGACTGGGTCGTCGAGCCGCTCACCCGGGCGGCGATCCGGCCCTCGGTGTCGAGGACGAGGGTCGTCGGGATCGTCGGCGCCTTGCCCTGCAGCGCGAGGATGAGGACGCCGGAGGTGTCGGTGAGGCTGGGGTAGGTGACCTTCTTGGCCGCGAGGAACGCCCTCCCCCGCGCGGCGTCCTCGCGATAGTCGATGCCGATGAACCGGACGTCCTTCTTCTCCTTCTGCACCGACTCCCACGTCGCCTGGAGGTCGCCGATCTCGGCGACGCAGGGAGGACACCACGAGCCCCACACGTTGATGACGACGACGGAGCCGCGATGGTCCGCCGAGGTCCACGAGCCACCGTCGAGGAGCTTCCCGGACAGCTTCACCGGTGCGCCCCGCTTGTCCGCCGGAATCTGCTCGATGGCCCCGTCGCCGGAGACGTAGCCCTTGTTGTCGCCGACCTTGGCCTGGGCGGCGACGGAGTTCGGGTCCTGCGAGCAGCCGGCGAGGGCGACGGCGGCGAGGAGCACGGCAGCCAGACCCGCGGCATACCGGCGAACGGTGTCGCGTCACGCGCCCGCCCCCGGCTGGGCGAGGGCGACGAGCGGGGCCGCGGGTTCGCTGTAGGAGATCGTCAGCAGGTCCGGTCCGAGGTAGGTGAAGGACGTGAGCGAGGCGAGCGAGCACTCGCGCCGGCTCGGGTTGTGGAGGAAGCGGCGCCCCTCGATCGAGAGCCGGTAGATCCAGATCGGCGCCTGGTGGGACACGATGACGGCCTCGTGACCCTCGGCGGCCTGCCGGGCGTCCTCGACGGCCGCGGCCATCCGGGCGGCCATCTGGATGTAGGGCTCGCCCCATGAGGGGCGCGAGGGGTTGAGCATCTTCGCGTACTTGCGGGGGTGGCGGAGCAGGCCCCTGCCCCCGGCGACGGCCAGGCCCTCGAACTCGCTCCACGCCTCGACGACCCGCTCGTCGGTCTCGATCTCGAGGCCGTGCCGGCGGGCGACCGGCTCGGCCGTCTCCTGGGCACGCTGGAGCGGGCTGGCGATGACGTGGGCGATGTCGTGGTCGCCGAGGTGGTCGGCCGCCATGACGGCCATCTTCCGGCCGAGCTCGGAGAGCCGGTAGTTCGGCAGCCGGCCGTAGAGGATGCGCTCGGGGTTGTGGACCTCCCCGTGTCGGAGCAGGTGCACCACCGTGCGCGGCGCCTCCGCGGGCCGGTCCGGGGTCGTCATGGCTGGCATTGTGGCAAACGAACCCGTGGGCCGGTCCGTCAGGTCGCGGCGGCGGCGGCCTCGGCGGCGCCGGGGAGCGCCTCGAGGACCCGCCCGACGGCCTCCTCGTCATGGGCCCCGCTGACGAACCACGCCTCGAAGGAGCTCGGCGGCAGGTAGACGCCCTGGCTCAGCATCGAGTGGAAGAACCGCCCGTATGCCGCGGTGTCCTGGTCCCGCGCGTCGTCGTAGTCGCGGACCTCGCCGTCCCGGAAGAAGACGGAGAACATCGACCCGGCCCACTGGACCCGGTGGGGGACGCCCACCCGGGCGAGCTCGGCGCTCGCGGCATCGGCGATCGTCCGGGCCGTCTCCTCGAGGCGCGGGTAGAGGGCGTCGTCGCAGCCGCGCAGGGTCGCGAGCCCGGCCGCGGTCGCGACGGGGTTCCCGGACAGGGTGCCCGCCTGGTAGACCGGCCCCTCGGGGGCGAGCAGACCCATGACGTCGGCCCGGCCCCCGAAGGCGGCTGCGGGGAAGCCGCCGCCCATGACCTTGCCGAAGGTGAAGAGGTCGGGCGCGCCGGCGGCATACGGGCCCTCGAGGCCGTACCAGCCGGCCCGGCTGCATCGGAACCCCGTCATCACCTCGTCGGAGATGAGGAGCGCGCCGTGCTCTCGGGTGATCCGGCGCAGCCCCTCGGTGAAGCCGGGGGCCGGCGGGACCACACCCATGTTGCCGGCCGCCGCCTCGGTGATGACGGCCGCGATCTCGCCACCTCGCTCGAGGAAGGCCGCCTCGACGGCGTCGAGGTCGTTGTACGGCAGGACGACCGTCTCGGCCGCCATCTCCCGCGGGACGCCCGCCGAGTCGGGCAGGGCGAGGGTGGCCACCCCGGAGCCGGCCGACGCGAGGAGCGAGTCGACGTGGCCGTGGTAGCAGCCGGCGAACTTGACGATGAGGCTGCGGCCGGTGAAGCCGCGGGCCAGCCGGATCGCGCTCATCGTCGCCTCGGTGCCGCTGTTGACGAGGCGGACCTGCTCGACGGGGTCGACCCGGGCGACGATCTCCTCGGCGAGGGCGACCTCGTTCTCGCTCGGCGTCCCGAAGGAGAAGCCCTTGGCGGCGGCCGTGGCGACGGCGGTGAGGACGTCGTCGTGGGCGTGCCCGAGGATCATCGGCCCCCAGCTGCAGATGAGGTCGACGTAGCGTCGGCCATCGGCGTCGACGAGCCACGGCCCGGTCGCCGAGGTCATGAAGCGGGGCGTGCCGCCCACGGCCCGGAAGGCGCGGACCGGGGAGTTGACCCCGCCCGGCGTGACGGCGCGGGCGCGGGCCAGCAGGGCGTCGGAGGCGGGAGCGTCAGCAGGGTAGGCCGTCATGCCGGCCATTGTTTCGTACCCGTCGCCGGCGTCGTCAGCCGACCACGTCGGCATGCCCCGACGTGATGGTGTCGCGCACGTGCTGCATCGCCTCGCCGAGGCAGCGGAACTGCTCCAGGCTGAGGACGTCGAGCAGGTGGCGCCGCACGCTCTCGACGTGGACCCGGGCCATCTCCTCGATCTGGGCCCAGCCCTGGTCGGTGAGGACGAGGATGACCCCGCGGCCGTCCTCGGGGCGCGGGCTCCCGGCAGACCCAGCCGCGGTTGGCGAGCCGGTTCGCCGTGTGGGTCACCCGGGACCGGGACTGGACGATGAGCTCGGCGAGCGCCGACATGCGCATCCGACCGCCGGGCTGCTCGGAGAGCATCGAGAGCAGCTCGTACTCGGACAGGCTGATGTCGTGAGCCTGGAGGTCGTGGTCGAGGGCGACATCGAGCTCACGGACCCCGCGGAGGTAGGCGCGCCATAGCCGCTGCTCGTCCGGGGTCAGCCAGCGGGGCTCGGCGTCACGTGCACCCATGCCGTCATCCTTCCACGGCCGGGGCCCCCTCCCTCGTTGACCGGTCAAGCGTCACACGCGGTCCGCGTCACACTCCGCCGAAGAAGTCTCCGGGACGGGGAATACCGCCGCGGGGGTCGTCCGTTGTGATTGAAGTCTCAACCATACCGCCTGGGCGGCGACGTCAGCGGCGACTCGCCCCGTCCGCGGCACGTACATCCCGAAGGAGCCCCTCCATGAGCGTTACCGAGACCACCCGCACCCTCACCGACCTGACCCCCGGCACGTGGACCGTCGACACGGCCCACAGCGAGCTCGGCTTCGTCGCCCGCCACCTCATGGTGAGCAAGGTGCGCGGCCAGTTCACCGACTTCACCGGCACCGTCACCGTGGGCGAGGACCTGGCCTCCTCGCTCGCCGAGGTCACCGTGGCGATGAGCTCCATCGACACCCGCAACGCCGACCGCGACACCCACCTGCGCAGCGGCGACTTCTTCGATGTCGAGAACCACCCGGAGATGACGTTCCGGTCCACCGCCTTCGACGGCGAGACCCTCACCGGCGACCTGACCATCAAGGGCGTGACGAAGCCGGTCACCCTCGACGTCGAGTTCAACGGCCTTGCCACCGACCCGTGGGGCAACACGAAGGCCGGCTTCGAGCTGACCGCCACGATCAACCGCAAGGACTGGGGCCTGGAGTGGAACGTCACGCTCGAGGGCGGCGGCGTCCTCGTCGGCGAGAAGGTCAACCTCGTCATCGACGTCCAGCTCCTCAAGCAGGCCTGATCCGCCTCGCTCCACCTCCGGCGCCCCGCCGCCGAGACCGAGTGGCCCGGCACCGGGAGGTGCCGGGCCCCTCGTCGCTCCCGCGCCACCTCCCGCCCGTCGCACCCATCTCGACTTTCCCGCCCGATACACGACACGCCCACCTGACAAGAGTTCTTTTGTCTTGCCGGGTGGGTGTTTGTCTTGCCTGACCCTCATCTCGTTCCCGGTGGTCGCGCCAAGCGGGCCGCACGGGGGGGCGGATGCAGGAAGCCCGAGCCGGGTATCGGCCCGTGCCCCGCCGCCCCCGGCGAGAGGGCCACGACGCTCTGCTCCTACAGCCGGGAGGCCGCCTCGAGGGCGTAGTAGGTGAGGATGAGCCGCGCCCCGGCCCGGCGGATGTGCAGCAGCGACTCCATCATCACCCGGTCGCGGTCGATCCAGCCGTTGGCGGCCGCCGCCTCGATCTGCGAGTACTCCCCGGAGATCTGGTATGCGGCGACCGGCACCGGCGACAGCTGGGCCGCCGCCGCGATGATGTCGAGGTGCGGCTGGGCCGGCTTGACCATGACGATGTCGGCTCCCTCGGCGATGTCCTGCTCGGAGCTCGCGGAGCGACTCGACGGCGTTGGCCGGGTCCTGCTGGTAGGTCGCCCGGTCCCCGACGAGGGAGGACTGGACCGCCTCACGGAACGGACCGTAGAGCCCGGAGGTGTACTTCGCGGCATACGCGAGGAGGATGGTGTCGGTGAACCCGGCCGCGTCGAGGGCGGCCCGGACGTGACCGACCTGGCCGTCCATCATCCCCGAGAGCCCGAGGACGTGGGCCCCGGCGCGGGCCTGGGCGAGGGCCATCGCGGCATAGCGCTCCAGGGTGGCGTCGTTGTCGACCCGGCCCGTCGCCGTCGAGCACGCCGCAGTGCCCGTGGTCGGTGAACTCGTCGAGGCAGAGGTCGGCCATGACGACGAGGTCGTCCCCGACCGCGTCGAGCACCGCGGCGATGGCGACGTTGAGAATGCCCTTCGGGTCGTCGGCTCCGCACCCGGTGGCGTCCTTGCGTCGTCGGCACCCCGAAGAGCATGAGCCCCCCGATGCCGGCCTCGACGCAGCGCCGGGCCTCGGCGACGAGCGAGTCCACGGTGTGCTGGACGACGCCGGGCATGGCCGAGATCGGCACCGGGGCGTCGATGTCCTCGCGGACGAAGGCCGGCAGGACCAGCTCGGCCGGGTGCAACCGGGTCTCGGCGACGAGCCGGCGAACGGCCGGGCTCTGGCGGAGCCGCCGCGGTCGGGAGACGGGGAAGGCGGGCGAGGCCGCGCGGGCCACGCCCCCGGGGGACGGCGGCATCAGCGGGCCCGGCGCCGGGACGACGTCTTCCGCTGGCTGGGCCGGACGACGGCGTCGCCGGCCTCGGCGGCGGCGAGCGCGAGCGACCGGCCGTGGTCGGCGAGGGCGTCGACGACGGCGTCGGCCGACGGCTCCGGGGCAAGGACGTCGACGCGGAGGCCGTGCTCCTCGGCGGTCTTCGCGGTGGCGGGACCGATGCACGCGACGACCGTCGACGGGGCGGGCTTGCCCGCGATGCCGACGAGGTTGCGCACCGTCGAGCTCGACGTGAAGACGACGGCGTCGAAGGCTCCGGACTTGATCGCCTCGCGGATCTCGGCCGCCGGAGGAGCGGCGCGGACCGTCCGGTATGCCGTGACGTCGTCGACCTCCCAGCCCATCTTCTCCAGCCCGGCGACGAGGGTGTCGGTCGCGATGTCGGCTCGCGGGAGGAAGACCCGGTTGATCGGGTCGAGGACGTCGTCGAAGGGCGGCCAGCCCTCGAGGAGGCCGCGCGCCGACTGCTCCCCCTCGGGGACGAGGTCCGGGCTGATGCCCCAGTCGCGCAGGGCCTGGGCGGTGACCCCGCCGACGGCGGCGACCTTGAGGCCGGCGAAGGAGCGGGCGTCGAGGCCGAACTCCTCGAACTTCTCGCGGACGGCCTTGACGGCGTTGACCGACGTGAACCCGACCCACTCGTAGCGCCCGGTCACCATCCCCTTGACCGCGCGCTCCATCTGCTGCGGCGTCCGCGGCGGCTCCACCGAGATCGTCGGGACGACGGTCGACTCGGCGCCGTAGCGGGAGAGCCGACGGGTCATCGAGCCGGACTGCTCCTTCGTCCTCGGCACGAGGACGTTCCAGCCGAAGAGCGGCTTCGTCTCGTACCAGGACAGCGCCTCGCGCAGCAGGACGGTGTCCCCGACGATCGCCATCGACGGGGACGCCGTCGACTCGATCGAGGCGGGGGCGTCGACGAGGGTGCTCTGCCAGCTCGACTGGCTCACCGTCGTCCCACGGGTGGCGATGACGACCGGCGACTGGGGGTCCCGGCCGCTCTCGAGCATCCCGGCGAGCGTCTCGCACAGCGCCTCGGCGCCGCCGAGGACGACGACCGTGGTGCCCGGGTCGGTCGGTGCCGCGAGGCCCGCCTCGCGGGTTCCGGAGCCGATGACGTGGACGGCGCTGGAGCCGCCCGCGGTGAGCGGCACGCCGGCATACGCGGGAACGGCCGACACCGAGCTGACGCCCGGCACGACCTCGAAGGGGATCCCGGCCTTGGCGCAGGCGGCGGCCTCCTCGGCGAGGCCGTTGAACGTCGCGGGGTCGCCGTCCATGAGCCGGACGACGAGCCCGCCGGGGTGGGCCTTGGCGGCCTTGACGACGAGCTTGGCGCGGGAGGCCTGGGTCAGCGGCTGGCCGGTCTCGCCGTAGCCGGCGTCGACGACGTCGATCTCGTCGCGGCAGCAGCGCCCGACGACGTCCTCGCGGGCCAGCTGGTCCATCACGACGGCGTCGGCGTCGGCGAGGTACTCGACCGCGCGCATCGTCAGCAGCCCCGCGTCCCCGGGCCCGGCACCGACGAACGCCACCCGGGCGGGTGTCGTCGTCCTCGGCGTCGCGGCGCGGGTCGTCGGGGTGGCGGGGGTCGAGCGCGTCGTCGGGCTCACAGGTCACGCTCCGTGGCAGGTCGGTCGGTCGGGTCGGCAGGGACGGCGACCGGGTCGGGCCCGGCCCTCCCCACTGGCTGGAGGTGGGCGGTCGCCGCCGTCAGCTCGGCGGCACCGTCCTCGAGGAGAACCGCGGCGAGCCGCGCACCCAGAGCGGCCGCGTCGGCGGGATCTCCGACAAGGGAACGGCGCAGCTCGACGGATCCGTCGACGGCGCCCACAAAGGCTCGCAACGACAGCTCGGGCCCGTCTATGCCCTCGACGACCTCGGCGAGCGCTCCGACGGGGGCCGTGCAGCCGGCCTCGAGCGTGGCCAGGAGGGCCCGCTCGGCGGTGACGCAGGCGCGGGTGTCGGCGTCGTCGAGGGCCGCGACGGCAGCCACGGTCGCGGCGTCGTCGGCCCGGACCTCGACGGCGAGGGCGCCCTGCCCGGGGGCGGGCAGCATCTGGATCGGGTCGAGGAGCTCGGTCGCCTCGTCGCGACGGCCGATCCGGCCGAGGCCGGCGCGAGGCGAGGACGACCGCGTCGCACTCCCCCGAGGCGACCTTGCCGATCCGCGTGTCGACGTTGCCCCGGATGTCGGTCACCGTGAGCCCGAGGCCGAGGGCCTCGAGCTGGGCGACCCGGCGGGGCGAGCCGGTGCCGACGACGGACCCCGCGGGCAGCTCACCGAGGGTGAGCCCGTCCCGGGCGACGAGCGCATCGCGCGGGTCCTCGCGCACCGGGATCGCGGCGACGACGAGCCCGTCCTCGGGGGCCGTCGGCAGGTCCTTGAGCGAGTGGACGGCGAGGTCGACCTCGCGGCGGTGGAGCGCCTGGCGAAGGGCGGAGACGAAGACGCCGGTGCCGCCGAGCGCGCTGAGCGGCGTCGAGGCGTCGGTGTCGCCGCTCGTGACGACCTCGACGAGCTCGACGTCGTGGCCGAGCGCGCGCAGCCGATCGGCCACCCAGCCGGACTGGGTGGTCGCGAGCGAGCGAGCGGCGGGTGCCGAGGCGGAGGGTCACTCGCGGTCTCCCGGGTGAGGCGGTGGCGTGACGGCGACCCGCGTCTCGGCGGGGACGAGGTCGAACAGCTCGGACAGGGCTCGGGCGTAGCTGCCGCCGAGGCCACTGGCGGCAAGCTCCTTGACCCGCACCGTCGGCGTGTGGAGCAGCTTCTCGACGATCCGGTGGGCCGCCCGGCGCACCTCGGCCCGCTCGGCGTCGCTCAGCCCGGGCGTGCGGTGGTCGAGCCGGTCGAGCTCGGCCTCGAGGACCGCCGAGGCGCGGGCCCGCAGCGCGGTGACCGTGGGCACGACCGTCTCGGCGGCGCGGGCGAGGAGGAACTCGGCGACCTCGGATGTCACGAGGTCGCGGGCCGCCTCGATCTGCGGGGCGTCGGCCGTGCCGCTGAGGATGACACCGAGCTCGGCGAGGCCGAGCCGGCTGACGCCGTCGAGCTCCCCGACCTCGGTCTCGACGTCGTGCGGGAGGGCGAGGTCGATGTAGACCTGCGGTCGCCCACCGCGTGCGGCGAGCGCCTGGGCGGCGTCGGCGACCGAGATGACGGCTCCGGAGGCGCCGGTCGCGGTGAGGACGACATCGCTCTCGGCGAGGACGTCGACGAGATCGGCCATCCGGCGCGCCTCGCCACCGACCCGGCCCGCGAGGTGGGCCCCGCGCTCGGCGCTGCGGTTGAGCACCCAGAGGCCGGCCGGCTCCTCGGCCGCGACCGCCTTGGCCGCGAGAGCGCCCATGCCCCCGGCGCCGACGACGGCGGCGCTCCGGCCGGCAAGGGGACCGAGGATCGTCGCGGCGTGCTCGAGCCCGGCGCTGACGAGCGAGTGGCTGACGGCGTCGATCTCGGTCTCGGTGTGGACCCGCTTGCCGACCCGGAGCGCCCACTGGAAGAGCATGTTCAGTCCGGGCCCGACGTGCCCGTGCCGCTGGGCCCGGCCGAGGGCCCCCCGCAGCTGGCCGAGGATCTGGGCCTCGCCCACGGCCATCGAGTCCAGGCCGGCGGCCACCGAGAACGCGTGCGCGATGGCCCGGTCCTCGTAGTGGAGGTAGAGGTGCGGCTGGAGCTCGGCGCGCGGCAGGCCGGAGCTGAGGGCCAGCGCCTCGGTCACGTCGGCGACGGCGCCGTGGAAGGTCGTTGCCTCGACGTAGACCTCGGTGCGGTTGCACGTCGAGACGACGAGAGCCTCGGTGACGTTCTCCGTGTGGAGCAGATGGGTCTCGAGGGTGCCCTGTCCCGGGCCATCGAGGGACACGGCCTCGAGGAGGGGGATGGAGGCATCGTGATGGGAGACACCCAGGACGAGCAGACTCATGAGCTCACCGCCTTCGCCGCCACCGGGGCGGCCTTGCGCTGTTCGTGGAACGCGAGGATCTGCAGCTCGGTCGACAGGTCGACCTTGCGGACGACGACGCCGTCCGGCACGGCCAGGGGGCACGGTGCGAAGTTGAGCACCGACCGCACGCCCGCGTCGACGAGCAGGTCGCACACCTGCTGCGCGGACTCGGCCGGGGTGGCGATGACGCCGATGGCCAGCCCCTCGTCGGACGACGAGGGAGGCGAGGTCGGTCATCGGCCGGACCCTGCGGCCGGCCACGGTCTCGCCGACGACGGCGGGGTCGTGGTCGAGGAGGGCGACGACGCGGAACCCGCGGGTCGCGAACCCGCTGTATGCCGCGAGCGCGCGCCCGAGGTTGCCCATCCCGACGATGGCGACCGGCCAGTCCTGGGTCAGCCCGAGGGCGAGCGAGATCTCGTAGGCCAGGCGGTCGACGTCGTAGCCGACGCCCCGGACCCCGTAGGAGCCGAGGTGCGAGAGGTCCTTGCGGAGCTTGGCGGGGCTGACCCCGGCGGCGCCGGCGAGCTCCTCGGAGCTCACCGAGGCGACGCCCTGCTCGGCATAGCTCGTGAGGCAGCGCAGGTATCCGGGTAGCCGGGCGACGGACGCTTCGGGGATCCCCCGAGGTGTCACGACGGCGGCGGACACGGTGTCACCTGCTCCTTTCGGCAGACAGGCGCCTGGCATGGCGTCAAGCGCGGTGCGCGGAAGCGGGGCGCCGGGAACGCTCGTAGAACGCGCAACGAACCCCAGGCTACGCAGTTGTGAAGCCATGCACAAAGTCACAAGCATCACGGTGAGACGACGGGGTGGTGTGGCGCGCCCGACGGTCGCGGCGCGGGCGCCGCGAGGGCCGCCCCGACGTCGCCCGGCTCACCCGAGGAGAGGCCCGCCCTCGGGGGCGGTCAGGGTCGCGGGCGGCCCAGCGCGGCCCGGAGCCGGGCCTCGTCGACCCGCCAGTAGTCGTGGCGGCGACCGTCGACGAGGGTCACCGGGATCTCCTCGGCGTACGCGCTCGAGGAGGTCGGGGTCGTCGAGGACGGACACCTCGGTCCAGCCCACGCCGAGGTCGGCCGCGACCCGTTCGATGACGACCCGGACGTCGTCGCACAGGTGACAGCCGGGCTTGCCGACGAGGGTGATCCGCGGCTCCGCCCCGGGGGCGGAGGAGGAGGGCACGGCGGCGCCGGGCGGCATACGGGCGGGACCTTCCTAGAAGAAGACGGACCGGCGCTGCATGAGCAGCGAGTAGAGGGTCTGCTGGATCGTCTCGCGGACCTGGTCGGTGAGGTCGAAGACGAGCATCGGGTCCTCGGCGGCGGCCGAGCCGTACTGCTCGGTCGTGATGGGGGCACCGAACTCGATGATCCACTTGCTCGGCAGCGGCAGCAGACCGAGCGGACCGAGCCACGGGAAGGTCGGCGTCACGGGGACGTACGGGAGGCCGAGCGCCCGCGCGAGGATCTTGATGTTGCCGAGGATCGGCGCGATCTCCTCGGCCCCGACGACGGACACCGGGATGATCGGCACGCCCGCCTTGAGGGCGGCCGAGACGAAGCCGCCGCGGCCGAACCGCTGCAGCTTGTAGCGCTCGGAGAAGGGCTTCCCGACGCCCTTGAACCCCTCGGGGAAGACGCCGACGAGCTGGTCACGGGCGAAGAGGGCGTCGGCGTCGGCGTTCGTCGCCAGGGTCGCCCCGCCGCGCCTGGACACCGTCCCGAGGAAGGGGGTCTGGAAGACGAGGTCGGCGCCGAGGGCGCGCATGACCCGGTGCTGCGGATGCTCGTCGTGGATGGCGAGCTGGACCATGAGCGAGTCGATGGCGATGGTCCCCGAGTGGTTCGCGACGACGAGCGCCCCGCCCTCGGCCGGGATGTTCTCGACGCCCCGGGTCTCGACCCGGAACCAGTGCCGGTAGATGGGCCGCAGCAGCGGGAAGAGGATCGTCTCGGCGAAGTCGGCGTCGTAGCCGAAGTCGTCGACGACGTAGTCCCCCTCGACCCGCCGGCGCAGATAGGCCAGCAGCTCGGCGATCGACCGCTCGACGTCCTCCGCCGAGACCCCGGTGCCCTGGGCCGCCAGACGCGCGGCGGAGATGGCCGCGGCGATCAGCTCCTCGAGGCCCGGCGTCGCGAGCGAGGTCTCGCCGTCGACGAGGGTGGGGTCCGGCGGCTGGGACCTCGGCTGCGACGTCGCGGCCGGGAGCGCGTCGACGGCGGGGGCGATCCGCAGGTGCGGGCGCGCCCGGTCGTCGGCGGCGCGCTTGTCCTTGGCGCTGCGCCGGGGACGGCTGCCGGGGGTCGAGCGGGTGGACGACGCGGGCTCCGGCCGCTCGGGACCCGCGGGCGCCGCGGGCCCGCTCGGCGCCGCGGGCGCCGCGGGCGCCGCACCGCGCGACCGGGACGACCCGCTGCCCGACCGGTCGGACTGGCGGCGCGAGGAGCCCCTGCCCCGCTCGCCGGCCTGCTTGGCGGCCTTCCGCTGGACCCCCGAGGTGATGACCGGACGCGGGCGGTGGGCCGGGCGGCTCTCGGTCTCCGGCGCGGCCGGGTCCTCGTCGACGACGTCACCTGCGGCGGCGGGAGAGCCGGGGGCGGGCGTGATCGGCGGCGCACCGATGAGCGGGGTGGCACCGCGCCGGGCGCGCTCACCCGTGGCCCGGGCGGCACCGGCCGCGACCGATCCGCGGGCGCCACTGCCCCGACCGCCCGTGCCGGCGCGGCGGGCGGCGGCGGCGCGGGTCGCCTTCGTCGGGTTCTGGTCGGTCACGAGGTCCTCCCGGAGAGACTGCGGGCGAGCGTCCCGACGCCGCGGACCGCCGAGCCGGCGACGGTGAACATCCCGTCGGGGCTCGGGAGCACGGGGCGCAGGGTGCGCGCGAAGTCCTCGAACGCCTCGGGGGTCGTGTAGCGCGGCTCGAAGCCGAGATCTCGCCGCATCGCCGTCGTGTCGAGTCCCCGGCCGAACGCGAGGAAGGAGATCTGGTCCGGGGAGAAGTCCGCGAGCCCGAGGCGCTTCGTCACGGCACCGACCGAGCCGGACGCCGCCAGCGGCACCGGCAGGAGCGGCCTGCGCAGCCGGGCGGCGGCCTGGAGGACGGTGATGACGCCGTCCCCGGCGAGGTTGACGACGCCGGTGTGGCCGCCCGTCGTCGCGAGGAGCATGGCCTCGGTGGCGTCGGCCTCGTGCATGAACTGCATCCGCGCGTCGAAGCCGAGCGGCACGGGGATGACCGGCAGGCTGAAGTAGTCCGTCATCGAGGTGCGGATGTGCGGGCCGAGGATGTTGGCGAAGCGCAGCATGAGGATGTCGACGTCCGGCCGGCGCCGGGAGAACCCGCGCACATACCCCTCGACCTCGATCGAGTCCTTGCCGAAGCCGGTCCGCGGCATCCGTCGGGCCGTCATGTCCTCGCTGAACATCGCCGGGTCCCGCGGGCTCGAGCCGTAGACGGCGGCGGTCGACTTCACGACGAGTCGGCGGACGCTCCGGGACTTCTGGCAGGCCGCAAGGAGCTGCATCGTCCCGATGACGTTGATCTCCTTCTGCGGGGTCCGGCCCCCGACGAAGGTCGGCGTCGCGATGACGTTCATGTGGACGACGGTGTCGACCCCCGCCTGCTCGATGACCCGGCCGATCATCGGGTTGCGGATGTCGGCGCGGACGAAGTCGGCCCGGCCGATGTCGTGCGACGGCGGGATGACGTCGACGCCGAGAACCCGCTCGACGTCGGGGAGCGCGGAGAGCCGGCGCGCGACGAGCCCACCGAGGTAACGCGAGACCCCCGTCACGAGCACGACGCCAGCCACGTCAGCCCCTTTCCGTCGACCCAGTCAGACCCTACCCAGCGGCGGCGCCGCTCGCAGACTCTTGTTACTCATCAGTCACCTCCTCGCGGCCCCGCCGGGCATGACGAAGGCCCCCTCCGCGGTGGTGGGGGCCCGGCGTCCGCGACCGGCGCGTCGTCGTCGGCGTCATGCCGACGACGGGCGGGTCACTTCTTGTTGCGACGCTGGTGACGCGTCTTGCGCAGCAGCTTGCGGTGCTTCTTCTTCGCCATCCGCTTGCGCCGCTTCTTGATCACAGAGCCCATGTGGTGTCCTTCTCGGGTCGGTACCGACTGCTCACCTTACCGGTCGGTCTGGTGCCGCCCAAACCGGCGGCGGATGCCTCGAGGGGCGGCCCGGACCGGGCCGCCCCTCGAGGTGTCGCGTTCGCGATCGGTCATGCCGTGTCGACGAAGGAGGTGCGCAGGTACTTGTGGACCTCGTCCTCCGGGACCCGGAAAGACCGGCCGACACGGATGGCGGGCAGCTCACCGGCGTGCACCATGCGGTACACGGTCATCTTGGACACGCGCATGATCGAGGCAACCTCGGCGACGGTGAGGAACCGCACCTCGGCGAGCTGGCGCTCCTGGGACATCGTGACCTCGATCTTCTGCCGGTCCGCATCGCCGGCTTCCCCTCCGGCGGCCTTCTACGGACGTGCAAGCGCAACCATAGGGGCAGATGTGACGGCTGGGGAAGGCTATGGAGAAAACTCGTCCGAATTGTCCAGTCGACACGCAGAGATTCGCCGGAATCGTCGGTCCGGGGCCGGTCGATCGCCGGCCACCGGCACCCCCGTCAGTCGAACCACGGGTCCAGCCCGTGGTGGAGGAACGTCGCCTCGCGGGTCGCCATGATGGCGCGGTCGACGGGGTTGTCCGGGTTGTAGCCCATGCTCCACGGCTGGACCCAGATCGGCAGCTGGCCCGGGTCGAGCTCGCCCATCCGGGCCGGGCCCGGCCGGCCGAAGGTCCGCTCGACGTGCTCGCGCCAGCTCTGCGGCGTCGGGGTCCTCGGGTCGATCGGCTCGTGGGCGGCGATGGCCACGAGGTGCGCCCACGATCGCGGGACGACGTCGATGATCTCGTAGCCACCACCGCCGAGGGCGACCCACCGGCCGCCCGCGACCTCGTGGGCGAGCGAGTGGAGGGTCTCGTGGGCTCGGCGCTGGGCGTCGACGGAGATGGCGAGGTGGGCGAGCGGGTCGGAGTGGTGGCTGTCCGCCCCGTGCTGGCTGATGAGGATCTGCGGCCGGAACGAGTGGAGCAGCGGGGGGACGACCGACTCGATGGCGCGCAGCCACGCCGCGTCGCTCGTCCCGGGCGGCAGGGCCACGTTGGCGACGCTGCCCTCGGCGTGGGGCCCGCCGATCTCGTGCGGCCACCCGGTGCCCGGGAAGAGCGCCCGCCCCGTCTCGTGGACCGAGATCGTCATGACCCGCGGATCGTCCCAGAACATCTCCTCGACGCCGTCACCGTGGTGGACGTCGATGTCGACGTACGCGACCCGCTCCGCGCCGTTGTCGAGGAGCCAGCGGATCCCGACGGCGATGTCGTTGTAGATGCAGAAGCCGGCCGCCTGGCCCCGGGCGGCATGGTGCAGACCGCCGCAGTAGTTGACCCCGTGCTCGATCTCGCCGGTCCACACGTCGCGGCACATCGCCACCGTGCCGGCCACGACCCGCGCGCTCGCCTCGTGCATGCCGGCGAAGGCGGGGTCGTCCTCCGTCCCGAGCCCGCGGGCGAGGTCGGCGGAGGCCGGGTCGAGCGAGGCGGCCCGGACGGCGGCGACGTACGCGGGGTCGTGGACCGTCGTGAGCATCTCGTCCGGGCACACTCGCGGGTTGACGACGTCGAGGCGGTCGAAGAGGCCGAGGTCGCGCAGCAGCCGGGTCGTCAGCTCGAGGCGGACCGGCGACATCGGGTGCTGGGGTCCGAAGTCGTATGCCGTGAACGCATCGTCCCAGACCACGCGCGCCAGGGGAGCCATGCGAGAACGCTACCCCCGAGGGCTAACCTGACAACCGGGGCGTGACCACCGCCCCAGCGAGATCGACCGAGGGGAGCACACGGCGCATGGCCAAGAACGACGCGCGGCCGCGGGACGTCCTCGTCGTCGGGCTCGGGCGCTTCGGCGCCGCGACGACCCTCGAGCTGAAGCTGCTCGGCCACCGGGTCGTCGCCGTCGAGCGTGACCCCGTCATCGCCGAGCGCTGGTCGGGCAAGGTCTCCCAGGTCATCCAGGGCGACGCGGCCGACCCGAGGTCGTCCGGGCCGCGAGGCCGGACCGCTTCCCGGTCGCCGTCGTGTCGATCGGCAGCTCGGTGGAGTCCTCGGTCCTCGCGTGCGCGAACCTCGTCGACGCCGGCGTCGGGACGATCTGGGCCAAGGCCCTGACGCTCGAGCACCAGCGGATCCTCGAGCGGATCGGCGTCCACCACGTCGTGCGCCCGGAGGCCGACACCGGCCGACGGGTGGCCCACCTCGTCGGCGGCCGGATGCAGGACTACATCGAGTTCGACGACGGGTTCGCCATCGTCAAGATGCGCCCGCCGACGGAGATGATCGGCTTCACCCTCGAGCAGAGCCAGATCCGCAGCCGCTACGGCGTGACCGTCGTCGGGGTCAAGGCACCCGGCGAGGACTTCACCTACGCCGTGCCGACGACGAAGGTCACCGCCCACGACGTCATCATCGTCAGCGGTCCGAGCGACCTCATCGAACGACTCGCCGGCCGCCCCTGACCGGCGACCCGGGCGGCCACCTGCCGGCGCGGCATACCGGGACGGCGACGCTCAGATCGCCGGCATCGCGCCGCGGTCACCGGCGAGCGGAAGGGTCATCGCGACCTCCTCCTCGCCGTCCTCCTCGCTGACGACGCGCATCGCGCGGCGCAGCCCGGTCGGGCGGAAGCCGAAGCCGCTCGCGAAGGCGACGGCGCGGCCGTTGTCGCTGCCGACCCAGTACATGAGCTGCGAGTTGCCTCGCTCGCGCGCCACCTTGGCGCCCGCCGAGACGAGGGCCGTGGCGACCCCACTGCCGCGCGCCTCCGGGCGCACCCACAGGCCGAACAGCTCGGCCTTGTCCTCGCTGCCGTCGCTCGCCTGGCCGACGCTGGCCACCCCGATCGGATCGCCGTCGCGCTCGGCCACGAGCCGCTGCGAGCGCCGCATCCGTTCGCGCCAGCGGTCCTCGCCGTAGTCGCTCTCCTCCGCGTAGGTGGCGACGAAGGCGTCCGGAGAGTCCTGCAGGGCGGTGAGCCGCACCGCCCGATACTCCTCCCAGTCGCTCTCCTCGAGCTCCCGCACGGTGATCTCAGTCATGGGGTCACTCTGTCATGCCCCGGCAGCCCCGGCCGCATTCGTTCCAGCGCGCGGGGACCGCCGCGGCTCGCGCGTCGGCCGGGCGTCGAACGGTCACGCGCCGCGGTCGGGGTCAGCCTCCCGAGAGCTCCCGGGACCGGATGGCGGCGGCCTCCATCGCGCTGACGAAGGCGGCCCGGACCTTGTGGTCGTCGAGCTCGCGCAACGCGGCGGCGGTCGTCCCACCCGGGGAGGTCACCTGCTCCCGCAGGACGGTCGGGTGCTGCCCGGTCTCGCGGATCATCGTCGCGGCCCCGTAGAGGGTCTGGACGACGAGCTCGGTCGCCATGGTGCGCGGCATACCGAGGACGACTCCGGCCTCGATCATCGCCTCGACGACGTAGAAGATGTACGCCGGACCGGAGCCGGAGATGGCGGTCACGGCGTCCTGGAGCTTCTCGGGGACCTCGATGACCTTGCCCGTGGCGGCGAGGAGCGCTGCGGCCTCGGCGAGATGGCCCTCGTCGCAGTGCTGGCCACCGATGACGGCGGCCATCCCCTGGTCGACGAGGGCGGGCGTGTTGGGCATGACCCGGACGACCGAGCTGCCGGAGGGCAGGCGCGACTCGATGAACTCCGTCGTGATGCCCGCCGCGAGGCTGACGACGAGGTTCCCGCCGGCCACGTGCTCGGCGATCTCGTCGAGCAGGCCGCCCATGTCCTGCGGCTTGACGACGAGGACGAGGGTGTCGGCGGCCTCGGCGGCCTCGAGGTTGCCGAGCGCGCGCACGCCGTACTTCTCCTCGAGCTCGGCGGCCCGCTCGGAGCGACGCTCGGTGATGATGAGCTCGCTCGCCGGGCGTCCGGCTCGCAGGAGACCCGAGAGCAGGGTCTCGCCCATGACGCCGGCACCGAAGATCGCAACCGTTCCCATGGTCGGCCAGTATGCCGCGCCGCCCCGCCGCCGGTCGGCGGGTCCCGGACCGCCCCGTCCCCGACGCCGGTCCGTCCCGATGGATGTCAACTATCCTTGACACGCTAATGTCAAGGATAGTTAACATCGTGGCCATGCCGACCGACCGCGAGGGCAACGATGTGCGCGCCGTGCGGCGCGCCCGCCGGATGACCCAGGCCCAGCTGGCCACGGCCACCGGCGTGAGCCGACAGACCGTCATCTCCGTCGAGGGCGGCGACTACGCGCCGTCGGTCTACCTCGCCATCCGGATCGCCGCGGCGCTCGACACGACCGTCGACGACCTCTTCTTCGTCACCACCGAGACCCCCGTCGCTGCCACCGAGGAGCAGTCATGACCGACCCCACCGTTCCCACCCTTCGCGCCATCGGCGACCTCGACAGCCCCCTGTGGGGGGACGAGCGCAGCCGGACCGTGTGGCTCGAGGCGTGCGCCGTCGCCTACCAGGTGCAGTCGTTCGGCGCGGCCCTCCTCGCCACCGCCCTCGTCTGGGCCGGCGGGGCGGACTACGCGAGCTGGTCCATCGCGGCGATGGTCCTGCCCGGGGTCGCCAACATCGCCGCCCTGCGTTACGTCACGGCCCACGGCATCGAGACGCCCGCCCTGCGCCGCGGCATGCGGTCGCCGCGCGGCTGGGTGCTCCTCGCCATCGCCGCGGCCTGGGTGGTCGGCCTGCTCCGCGCCCGGCTCGGGGCGGAGGCGAGCGCCGCCTACGCCTGGGGTCTTGTCGTGGGGCTCGGCCTGGGCGTGCTCGTGGCGGTCCTCCTCGACCGTCGACGGCGCCGCGCCGTCACCCTGCCCGACGACGACGTCTTCGACGACGGCCCCGCCGACTGAGCCGTCGGCGGGCGGCCGGGCGGCCGGTCAGGTGCGGGAGAGCAGCGAGCGGACGAAGAAGACCGTGTTCGCCGGGCGCTCGGCCATCCGGCGCATGAGGTAGCCGTACCACTGGTCGCCGAAGGGGACATAGACCCGCATCTGGTGGCCGCGGTCGGCGATCCGGGTCTGCTCCAGCGGCCGGATGCCGTAGAGCATCTGGAACTCGTAGGTGTCCGGGCGTGCGGTGGTTGTGCGAGGCGAGCGCGCGGGCGATCTCGACGAGCCGGGGGTCGTGGGTGGCGACCATGGGGTAGCCGTCGCCGCCCATGAGGATCTTGAGGCAGCGGACGTAGGCGAGGTCGACGTCCTCCGTGTCGGTGTAGGCCACCGACTCCGGCTCCTTGTAGGCGCCCTTGCACAGCCGGACCCGGCTGCCCTCGCCGGCGAGGTCGCGGCAGTCCTGCTCGCTGCGCCGGAGATAGGACTGGATGACCGCGCCGACCCACGGGAAGTCGCTCCGGAGCTCGCGCAGGACCGACAGCGTCGAGTCGGTCGTCGTGTGGTCCTCCATGTCGAGGGTGACCGTCGTCCCGGCGATCTGGGCCGCCACGCAGATGGCCCGGGCGTTCTCGAGGGCGATCTGCTCCCCGTCCGTCGGGAGGGACTGGCCGATCGCGCTCAGCTTGACGCTCACCTCCGCCGCGCCGAACTGGGACAGGTCGTGCGCCGCGAGCGCCCGAAGCAGCTGGACGTAGGTGTCGCGGTTGCGCTCGGCCTGCGCCACCTCCTCGACGTCCTCGCCGAGGTGGTCGATCGTCACGAGGCGGTTCGTCGCACGCAGCTCGGTCACGGCCCGGACGGCGTCCTCGATCTCGGCGCCGGGCACGTACCGCGAGACGACGGACCGGCTGACCGGGGCCCGCTCGATGGTGCGGCGGACGAGGTCGGACTCGGAGAGCTGGAGCATGCCGCCCCGAAGCAGGTCACTGGCATCCACCCTCGCAGCGTAGACGCGTCGCCCGGCGGCGGCGCGGGGGGTGCGAGGCGGCTCACGCCGGCACCCCTCGCGGCCTCGCGCCCGGAGCCGCCGACCGGTACGCCGTCAGGCCGTGCGGCGGCGCAGGGTGAGGCTGCCGAGGACGAGGGCGAGGACGATCCAGGCGAGGATGATCCCCAGGTCGGGCAGCGACGTCGCCGATGCGGCTCCGCGCTCGCCGTCACCGACTTCATCGCGTCGACGGCATACGACAGGGGCAGGACGTCGGAGATCGGCTTGAGGATGCTCGGCAGCTGGTCGCGCGCGACGAGCAGGCCGCACAGGAGGAACTGGGGCAGCACGAACGCCGGCATGAACTGGACCGCCTGGAACTCGGTCCGGGCGAACCCGCTCGCGAGCAGACCGAGGGCCGTCCCGAGGAGGGCGTCGAAGACGGCGATGACGACGAGGATCCACGCCGGCCCGGCGACGTTGAGGCCACAGACCCAGACGGCGAATGCCGTTGCGACCAGAGCCTGGACGATGGCCATGAGACCGAAGGCGATGGCGTAGCCGAACATGAAGTCGCCCTTGCCGAGCGGCGTCGTGAGCAGCCGTTCGAGCGTGCCGCTGGAGCGCTCACGCAGCGTCGCGACGCTCGTGACGATGAACATGACGACGAACGGGAAGACCCCGAGCAGGGCCGCCCCGATCTGGTCGAAGACCGGCAGTGGGCTGTCGGCGAAGATCCAGGCGAGCAGCCCGATGAGGACGATCGGGACGAGGAGCATGAGGGCGATCGTCCGGTGGTCGCGCACGCAGCTGCGCGAGGATCGCGCCGGGCGGTCGCGAGCGTGATGCGCAGGGTCATCGGTCGTCCTTCCCCCGGCGGTGGCGATGGACGACGTGCCCGTGGGGCGCGGCCTCGGGCTCGGCATCGTCGGCGTCGGCGCCGTCGACGATCGAGAGGAACGCCGACTCGACATCGGGGGCACCGGTGCGGGCGAGCAGGTCGGCCACGGTCGAGTCGGAGATGATCCGGCCGTTGCGGAGCAGCAGCAGCCGGTCGCACCGGGTCGCCTCGTCCATGACGTGGCTCGAGACGAGGACGGTCCGGCCCTGCTCCTCGGCGAGCCGTCGGAACATCGCCCACAGGTCGCGGCGCAGCACCGGGTCGAGCTCGACGGTCGGCTCGTCGAGGACGAGGATCTCCGGACCGCCGACGAGCGTCGCGGCGAGCGAGGCGCGGGAGAACTGCCCGCCCGAGAGGTTCTCGACCCGGACGTCGGCGTGCGAGGCGAGCCCGACGTCGACGATCGTTCGCTCGACGGCGTCCCCGTCGACCCCGACCACGCTGGCGAAGTAGCGCAGGTTGTCCCGGACGGTGAGGTCGGCATAGACGCTCGGCGCCTGGGTGAGGTAGCCGACCCGGTGGCGCAGCGCGGCGTCGCCCGCCGGATGGCCGAGGACGGTGACCGTCCCGGACTCGACGATCTGGACGCCGACGATGGAGCGGATGAGGGTCGACTTGCCGCCGCCGCTCGGGCCGAGCAGTCCGACGACCTGGCCCCGCGGGATGGTCGACGGAGACGTCCGGCAGGACGACCCGCCCACCCCGGACGACCTTGAGGTTCTCGACGACGATGGCGTCGGTGGCAGCTGCCCCCACGCCGGCGGTCTCGGCCATGGCACCGAACGTACTCCCGCTCACCCCCGGCGCGGGCCGTCCGACCCACGAGTGTGATGCGGTCGGTCCGGCGTCAGGAGGCGGCGGCGAGATGGAGCCGGGCGAAGGCGAGCGCCTCGACGAGGTCGACCTCGCGCTCGTCGTCTCCGTGCCGTCGGGTGCTCACCTCGACGACGACGGAGCCACCGAAGCCGGAGGTCGCGAGCGTCTCGAGGACCTCGGCGCACGGTTGTCCGCCCCTGCCGGGCACGAGATGCTCGTCCTTGTTCGACCCCGAGCCGTCGGCGAGGTGGAGATGGGCCAGCCGCGGCCCGAGGGTCCGGACCATCGCCATGGCGTCCGACCCTGCGGTCGCCGTGTGCGACAGGTCGACGGTGACGTGGTCGTAGGGCTGGGGCACCGGGTCCCAGTGCGGGAGGTAGGCCTCCATCTCCCGGGATCGAGCCCGCCACGGGTACATGTTCTCGACGGCGAGCCGGACGCCGCTCTCGGCCTCGCGGCGAGCGACCCCCTCGACGAACCCCTCGGCATACCCCTTCTGCCACCGGAACGGCGGGTGGAGGACGACGGTGTCGGCGCCGACGTCGCGGGCGAGGTCGATGGAGCGGTCGATCTTGTCCCACGGCTCCGAGCCCCAGACCCGCTGGGTGATGAGCAGGGTGGGCGCGTGGATCGAGACGATGGGTATGCCGTGCAGCTCGGCGAGCGCCGCGAGCGCCCCCGCCTCCTGGGTCACCGGGTCGGTCCACACCATGACCTCGACCCCGTCGTAGCCGAGCCGCGAGGCGAGCGAGAACGCGCCGGCGGCGCCGACGGGGTAGGCCGAGGCGGTCGAGAGCGCCACCCGTGCCGACGGCACGCGCACGGGTCCCGGCATCAGTTCATCCCGTCCAGCCGCCGCAGGATGATCCCCTCGCGCAGGGCCCACGGGCAGATCTCGAGCCGGTCGAGACCGAGCAGGTCCATCGTCGCCTCGGCGACGAGCGCACCGGCGAGCAGCTGGCGGGCGCGGGAGGCGGAGACGCCGGGCAGCTCCGCCCGCCGGTCCGCCGTCATCGCGGCGATCTCGGGGACCCGGACGGTGAGCGCCTCGCGCTCGAGGACCCGCTCGGCATACATCCCCTCCGAGCTCGGGGCGGCGCCGGTGATGCGGGCGAGCGACCGCATCGTCTTGGACGTGCCGACCGCGGCGTCCGGGCGCACCCGCCTTGGCGAGCGGGTGCATCTGCTCGGCGATGGCGGCCCGCACGCGGCGGCGGGCCTCCCGGACCATCTCGGCGCTCGGCGGGTCGCCGGGGAGCAGGTCCCGGGTGACCCGTCCGGCCCCGAGGGGCAGCGAGACGGCGACGTCGGGGTCCTCGTCACTGCCGAGGGCGAGCTCGAGGGAGCCGCCGCCGATGTCGGCGACGAGCAGGGTCCCCGCCGACCAGCCGAACCAGCGGCGGACGGCGAGGAAGGTCAGCCGGGCCTCGTCCTCGCCGGACAGGACGTCGAGGGCGACCCCGGTCCGGGCCGCGACGTGGGAGAGGACGACGTCGCCGTTGGGCGCCTCGCGGATGGCGCTCGTGACGAAGCCGACGAGCTCCTGGGCGCCCTGGTCCTCGGCGATCTCGAGGCAGCGCTGGACGAAGTCGGTGAGCTGGTCCCGGCCGGAGTCGGCGATGAGGCCGTCGTCGGTGACGTGCTCGGAGAGGCGCAGGGCGATCTTGTGCGAGCTCGCCGGCAGCGGCTGGGCGCCGAGATGGGCGTCGACGACGAGCAGATGGACGGTGTTGGAGCCGACATCGATCACCCCGAGGCGCATGGCTGCGAGCGTAGCCGGGTGGCGCCACGTAGGGTGGACGGGTGCCCGAGTCCCCCCTCGACATCGCCCGCGTGTGGGTCGAGTTCCCCGACCCCGCGAACAGCGACCAGCGCTTCCGCTGCGACCTCACCTGGCTCACGTCGAACTGGACCTGCATCTTCGGTGCCGGGTGCCAGGGGATCTATGCCGACCGCCCGGACGACGGCTGCTGCACCCTCGGCGCGCACTTCTCCGACGCCGACGACCTCGAGCGGGTGGCCGACGTCGTCGCGGAGCTCGGCGAGGACGAGTGGCAGTTCCGCCCCCACGGCGTGAAGAACCCGGCCAAGACGTCGCTGTGGACCGAGAAGGAGGACGGCGAGCGCAAGACGAGGGTCGTCGACGGCGCCTGCATCTTCCTCAACCGGCCGGGCTTCCCGGCGGGCGCCGGCTGCGCCCTCCACCAGCACGCGGTCGCCACCGGTCGGCTCCCCCACACGACGAAGCCCGACGTCTGCTGGCAGCTGCCGATGCGCCGCTCCTACCGCCGGGTCTCGCTCGCCGACGACACGAGCTACCTCGAGGTGACGATCGGCGAGTACGACCGGCGCGGCTGGGGGGCCGGCGGTCACGACCTCGACTGGTACTGCTCGGGCAACTCCGAGGCGCACGTCGGCCGGGAGCCGGTCTACCGGTCCAACCGCGCCGAGCTCCTCGAGCTGATGGGCGAGGAGGCGTATGCCGAGCTCGTCGTCCGCTGCGAGGCCCACCTCAAGTCCGTCAAGGCCTCCCGCTCGGTCGGGTCGCGGCAGCTGCTTCCGCTGCTCGTCCACCCCGCGACGCTCGAGGCCGGCGTCATCCCCGGCAAGCGCCCCGCCCCGCGGCCCGCCTCGGCCAAGAAGGGCGGGCCCGGCGTCAAGGACTCCGGGCCGACCCGCGCCGGGGCGACGACGAAGCGCAAGAACGCCTCCTGACCGGGCCCGCGGCATACCGGCTCCTGGCACCCGCTCCGGCGATGGCGATCCGCAGCCCCAACATCTGGGACACCCCCGAGGTCTACGAGGTCGAGAACCGCGCGAGCGACCGGGAGGGGGTCATCGCGGCGGCCATCGACTCGCTGCGCCCGATCGCGGGGTCCCGGCTGCTCGACATCGGCTGCGGGGCGGGGTTCCACCTGCCGGTCTTCGCCGGGCTGGGGGCCCGGACCGTCGGCATCGAGCCGCACCAGCCGCTCGTGGCGCGGGCGCGGGAGCGGCTGCGAGAGGTCGCGCGGGCCGGCCGCCCCGGAGCCGGGGCCGCCTGCCGTCGTGCGGGCCGGGGCGGAGGCGCTCCCGCTGGCGGACGACAGCGTCGACATCGCGCATGCCCGGTGGGCGTACTTCTTCGGCGCCGGGTGCGAGCCGGGTCTGGCCGAGCTCGAGCGGGTCGTCCGGCCCGGCGGGGTCGCCTGCCTCGTCGACAACGACGCCGCGCGCTCGACGTTCGGGGCGTGGTTCCGGCGGGCGTACCCGGCATACGACCCCTCGGCGGTCGAGCGGTTCTGGAGGCGGCAGGGGTTCACGACGGCGCCGCTGACGATCCACTGGACGTTCGACCGGCGTGAGGACCTCGAGGCGGTGGTCCGGATCGAGCTGCCACCCGCGGCGGCCGACGCGGCCCTCGCCGAGCACGACGGCCTCCGGGTCGACTACGCCGTCGCCCTGCGCTGGCGGCGCTTCTGACCCCTCCCCCTGCACGAACCTCTGCTAGCAGACCTTCGTGCCGAACGGGGGTGCTGCAACCCCCCCATTCGGCTGCAACCTCTGCTAGCAGAGGTTCGTGCAGGGGGGTCAGGCGTCGAGGTCGAGGGCGATGTCGAGGATCGGGGAGGAGTGGGTGAGGCCGCCGACGCTGAGGAAGTCCACCCCCGTCGCCGCGTATGCCGCGGCCACCTCGAGGGTGAGCCCGCCGGTCGCCTCGATCTCGACGGGCTCCCCGGTGTCGAGCGCGCGCACGGTCGACACCGTCTCGGCCAGCAGGTCCGTCGACATGTTGTCGCACAGGAGGAACCGCGCACCGGCACCCACCGCCTCGACCGCCTCGGGGGTCGTCGTCACCTCGACCTGGATCGGGACATCGGGGAAGTCCCGGCGGATCGCGTCGAAGGCCGCGGTGAGCCCGCCGGCGGCGATCTTGTGGTTGTCCTTGATCATCGCGACGTCGTAGAGGCCCATCCGCTTGTTCGTGCCGCCCCCGCACCGGACGGCGTACTTCTCCAGCGCCCGCAGGCCCGGTGTCGTCTTGCGGGTGTCGAGGACGAGGGCGTCGCTGTCGGCGAGCGCGTCGGCCCAGCGCCGGGTGTGCGTCGCCACACCCGAGGTGCGGGACAGGATGTTGAGCAGGGTCCGCTCGGCGACGAGGGTCACCCGGGTCGAGCCGGACACGACGGCGAGGACGTCGCCGCGCCGCACCCGGTCGCCGTCGCGGGCCACCTCCTCGACCGAGGCCGAGGCCTCACCGAGCCGCGCAGCGACCTCGTCGAGGACGAGCCGGATGACCGGCATCCCGGCCACGACCCCGTCCGCGCGGGCCACGACGACCGACCGGCTCCGCTGGTATGCCGGGATCGTCGCCATCGTCGTCACGTCGACCCCAGCCGGGCCGCCGAGGTCCTCCTCGAGGGCGCCGAGGACGACCCGGGTCGCCTCGGCCATCGGGAACCCGAACCCGTCTCCACTCATCGCTCCCCCTCCGGCGGGACGGCGGCCCCGGGGTCGGCGGGGCGCTCGGCGACGAGCACCGTCCCGTCCGGGGCGCGGGTCAACATCTGGTGCACGAGCCAGCGCTCGTCGTCACGGTCGGGGAAGTCACTGCGCAGGTGACCGCCGCGGGTCTCCTCCCGGCGGTGGGCGGCATACGCGAGGGCCTGCCCGAGATGGAGGAGGTTCGTCGTCTCCCAGGTCCGCGGGCCGGGCTCGGCCTCACTCGGGTGGAGCGCGGAGAGCGCCTCGAGCGCGGCCAGCGCCGCCGCCGTCGACGAGGCGCTGCGGACCGGCCCGGACCCGGTGGACATCGCGCGCTGCACCTCGATCCGGTGTCGGCTGTCGAGCTGGTCGGACTCCCCCGAGGCCACGCACGGCTCGCGCAGCGGCAGCTCCCCCGCCTCGACCCGGGCCGTGATGTCGTCGGCGATGCGGTGGGCGAAGACGAGACCCTCGAGAAGGGAGTTCGAGGCGAGCCGGTTGGCGCCGTGGACGCCCGTGCACGAGCACTCGCCGCAGGCGTAGAGGCCGGCCAGCGAGGAGCGGCCGAGCAGGTCGGTCTCGACGCCGCCCGAGGCGTAGTGCTGGGCCGGTGCCACCGGCAGCAGATCGGTGGCCGGGTCGAATCCGAGCTCCCGGCAGCGCTGGACGATGGACGGGAAGCGTCGCTCGAGGAACTCCCGGCCGAGGTGTCGGGCGTCGAGAAGGACGTGGTCGGTGCCGGTCGCCGCCATCCGGGCGAGGATCGCGCGGGCGACGACGTCGCGCGGCGCGAGGTCCGCGAGCGGGTGGACCCCCTCCATGAAGCGCACCCCGTCGCGGTCGACGAGGACGGCGCCCTCGCCGCGCACCGCCTCGGAGATGAGCGGCTGCTGACCCGTCGAACCCTCGCCGAGGAAGAGCACCGTCGGGTGGAACTGGACGAACTCCAGGTCGGTCACCCGCGCGCCCGCCCGCAGCGCGGCGGCGATCCCGTCGCCGGTCGACACGGACGGGTTGGTCGTCGAGGCGTAGATCTGGCCGAATCCGCCCGTGGCGAGGACGACCGACCGGGCCGAGGCCGACCCGACGCCGTCGATCTGTCCCTCGCCGATGAC
Organism: uncultured Actinomycetota bacterium; assembly: GCA_963745335.1. Taxonomy (GTDB): domain Bacteria; phylum Actinomycetota; class Actinomycetes; order Actinomycetales; family Dermatophilaceae; genus CAVSJJ01. Next base: position 123,113 of record CAVUXP010000011.1, on the reverse strand, counting down.
GTGGAGGGTCACGCCGCACACCCCGCCGTCGTCGGCCGTCAGCAGGTCGACGACGAGCGCGTGCTCGATGACCTCGATGCCCGGGTCGTCCCACACCCGGTGCAGGGCCGTGATGAGGGCCCGTGAGATCTCCCGGCCCGTCGCGTCACCGCCGGCGTGGGCGATCCGGTCGCGGTGGTGGCCGCCCTCTCGGGTCAGCTTGATCTCGCCCTCGGCGTCGCGGTCGAACTCGGCCCCCAACGTGACGAGCTCGCGCACCCGGTCCGGGCCCTCGGTGACGAGGGCGCGCACCGCCTCGGCGTCGCACAGCCCGACGCCGGCGACGAGGGTGTCGTGGAGGTGCTCGTCGACGGAGTCCTCGGGATCGAGAGCCGCTGCGATGCCGCCCTGCGCCCAGGCGGTCGAGCCCTCGTCGAGAACCGTCTTCGTCACGAGGAGCACCTTGTCGACCCGCTCCCGCAGCCGCAGCGCGCAGGTCAGCCCGGCGATGCCGGAGCCGACGACGATGACGTCGGCCGTGGCACGCCAGCCCGGCTCCGGCGCGGTGAGCCAGCGCGGGAGCCGCGGCGCGGCCGGCCCCCCGGAGGGCTCGGCGGCGCGCCCGGTGGCGGGTGTCCCGGCGGGGTCGAGGGTCGATGCCACGACGGCATACCGTCCGTTCAGGCAGGGGCGGCGAAGGAGGCGGCCGAGAAGACCTCGAGCGCTCCGCCTTCGGGCCCGACGAGCAGGGGCTGGTTGTCGATGAGCCGCGTGGTCCCGACCCGCGCGGCGACGGCGAGCAGGGCCTCGCCGCGATACCACTCGGGCACGTCCTGGAGCGTGCTCGGGTGGACGAGGACAAGGTAGTCCACGAGGGCCAGCGGCTCGTTGACGAGGACCTCCCGGGCGGCGCGGCGGATCGCCGACGGACCGAACGGCGCCGCGTCGGCGCCGGTCCGCAGCGCCCGGGACAGCGCCAGGGCGACGTCGCGGTCGCTCTCGGTGAGATAGGTGTTGCGGCTGCTCATCGCGAGCCCGTCCGGCTCACGCACCGTCGGCACCGAGACGATGTCGACGGGGAAGTCGAGGTCGCGGACCATCCGTCGGATGAGGAGCAGCTGCTGGGCGTCCTTCTGGCCGAAGTACGCACTGCGGGCCCCCGTGAGGTGGAGCAGCTTCCCGACGACGGTGAGGACGCCGTCGAAGTGCCCCGGGCGGGACTGGCCCTCGAGGATCTCGCCGAGAGGCCCGGCGGAGACCCGCACACCGGGATCGCCCTCGGGGTAGACGACGTCCGGCGTCGGCGCGAAGACGATGTCGACGCCGGCCGCGCCGCAGATCGCCATGTCGTCGTCGAAGGTCCGCGGGTAGCGCGAGAGGTCTTCCTTGGGCCCGAACTGGAGCGGGTTGAGGAAGATCGTCACGATGACGTGGGTATGCCGCTCCCGCGCCGCGTGGATGAGCCGTGCGTGTCCGTCGTGGAGCGCCCCCATCGTCATGACGACGGCGACGTCCCGGCTGGTCAGCCGCTCGCAGGCCGCCCGCAGCTCGCGCCGGGTCCGGGCAACCGTGGGAGTGGTGGGTGCGTCGGTCACGACGGGGTGCTCCTGTCTGGTGGCTCCGGCGAAGTCGGGGGCTCGGGTGGGGGTTCGGACCCGCCGGGTGGCCCCGGGTCGGCGAGGATCGCGAGGAGGGGCTCGGCGGCGCTCGGCACCGAGCCGCCCGCTGTCCAGCGCCCGGGTCGCGGTGGCCCGGGCCAGCGCGACGTATGTCGACCGGATCTCGGGCGAGAGGCGCTCCAGTCGGCGCAGGTGCTCGCTCACCGTTCCCACATCGCCGCGCGCGACCGGCCCGGTGAGGGCGGCGTCGCCGAGCCGCAGGGCGTTGTCGAGCGCCGCATGGACGAGGGGGCCGAGCACGGCCCGGGGCTCGCTCACCCCGGCGGCGCGGAGGACGTCCATCGCCTCGGCGACGAGGGTGACGAGGTGGTTGGCCCCGTGGGCGAGCCCGGCGTGGTACGTCCCGCGCTCCTCCTCCGCCACCCAGACCGGCGTCGCGCCGACCTCGATGACGAGCGCCTCGGCGATGGGGCGCAGCTCCTCGGGAGCCGTGATCCCGAACGCGCAGTCGGTGAGCCGGTCGAGATCCATCGCCGTCCCCGTGAACGTCATCGCCGGGTGGAGCGCGACGGGGAGGACGTGATGAGGCAGGGCGGGGGCCAGGACGCCGATGCCGTGCCGCCCCGACGTGTGCGCGAGGATCTGTCCGGCCTGCCACCCTCCGGTGGCCGCCAGGCCCGCGACGAGGTCGGCGAGCGCGTCGTCGGGGACGGCGAGGAGGACGAGCTCGGCCCCGGCGACGACGTCAGGGACGGCCCGGACCGGCACCCCCGGCAGCAACGCCTCGGCGCGGGCGAGGCTCGCCTCGCTCACGGCGGAGACCCCCGTGACGTCGTGACCGGCACGGCGCAGGGCGGCCCCGAGCACCGCGCCGACCTTGCCGGCGCCGACGACACCCACCTTGAGCCGAGCCGGATGCTCCGTCGGTGAGGTCACGCACGGCACGCTACCGCCCGGCGGGGCCCCACGGACCGCGGCATAGCCTGTCCCCATGCGTCCCGCCGGCCCCCCGACCTGGCACGAGGCCTGGCAGGACGCGCTCTACGGCCCCGCCGGCTTCTACCGTCGGCCCGAGGGCCCCGCCGGCCACTTCCTCACCTCGACCCACGGCGACCTCGGCCGGGTGTTCGCGCTGGCCGTCGGGGCGCTCGCCGACCATGCGGGTGTATGCCGCGTCCTCGACCTCGGGTGCGGGCGCGGCGAGCTCCTCACCCACCTTCACGCCGTCCGGCCCGACCTGGGGCTCACCGGCGTCGACGTCGTCGAGCGTCCCGACGGGCTGCCCGACGAGGTCGACTGGCTCCGCTCCCCCGGTGGGCCCGGGCTGCCCGACGCGCTGGTCGACCTCGACGAGACGCTCGTCCTCGCCCACGAGTGGCTCGACGTCGTCCCCTGCCCGGTCGCCGAGGTCGCCGAGGACGGGACGCTGCGCGAGGTGCACGTCGACCCGGCAACCGGGGCGGAGACGCTCGGCGGCCCCCTCGCCGAGGCCGACCGGGCCTGGGTCGAGCGCTGGTGGCCGCTGGACGACGCGGAGCCGGGGGACCGGGTCGAGGTGGGTCGCCCCCGGGACACGGCGTGGGCCGACCTCGTCGCCCGGGTCACGCTCCGGCCTCGTCCTGGCCGTCGACTACGGCCACGTCCGCGACGCCCGTCCCGCCGGCGGGACGCTCGCGGCATACCGGGGAGGACGGCTCGAGACGGTGGTCCCGGACGGCGGCTGCGACGTCACCGCCCACGTCGCCGTCGACTCCCTCGTCCACGACGAGCTCGGCACCCAACGGGACGCGCTCCACGCCCTCGGGCTGAGCGGAGCCCGGCCCGACCGGGCCCTCGCCCAGCGTGACCCCCCGGCGTACCTCGCCGCCCTCGCCGACGCCTCGACGGTCGCGACGCTGACCGACCCGGCGCGGGCTCGGTGGGTTCTGGTGGGTGCTGCGGGAGATCCCCGGCTGACCGGCCGGGGGCGGTGTCGGTCGGCGAACCGGGTTTGTCACCGGTGCGGCGCTGTGGTGAGACTGGGGGTCCAGCCGAGAAGGGACGCACGATGCCGGGACGCACGCGACGGGGTGCCGCCGTGCTCGCGACCGCGCTCGTCGCCCTCGGGGTGCGCGGGGTGCGGCGGCGGGTCGGCGCCCGGCCCGGCGACCGACTCGCCCACGACGTCACTGCCCCCCGAGCCCCCGGCCCCGCCGAAGAGCGACGATGTGGGCCGCTCCTACGACCTCGGGACCATCCGCAAGGTCGAGACGGAGGCCGGCCGGCAGGTCGTCGTCCTCGACCGCTGGACGGTGCGGAAGCTCTCCGACGCCAAGCTCGCCGCGAACGGCGTGCCGATCCGCAAGTACCGGGTCAAGAAGAGCCCCTACACGAACCAGAACACGAAGGTGACCTTCCGCATCCCGGTCGCCGACCACCCGGTCATCGTCCTGCGCCACTGCCTGTCGTGGAACGAGCCGCTCCAGGCCAAGTCGACGACCCTCAAGGGGCTCGCCGCGGCCGGCGGCAAGGACAAGATCGTCCTCGTCACGCTCGACGAGCGCGGGCTGGCTCACCGCGGCGCAGAACCTCCCCGGCTGCTGACCGGCGAGTCAGGCGAGCCTTCGTGCTGACCGGCGGGGGCGGGTGCGGCACACTGGGGCCGTGCCTCTGTTCTCCGCGCCCCCCGCGACACCGACGACGCCGACCGCACGACGCGAGCTGACCGTCGGGGTCGGCGCCGGCGAGCTGGCCACGGCCGACATGACCCTCAACATCGGCCCGCAGCACCCTGCCACCCACGGCGTCCTCCGACTGCGGATCGTCCTCGACGCCGAGCGCATCGTCATGGCCGACCCGGTCATCGGCTACATGCACCGCGGTGCCGAGAAGCTGTTCGAGGTCCGCGACTACCGGCAGATCGCCGTCCTCGCCAACCGGCACGACTGGCTGTCGGCCTTCTCCAACGAGCTCGGCGTCGTCACCGTCGTCGAGGAGATGCTCGGCATGGAGGTGCCGCCGCGCGCGGTGTGGACCCGCACCCTGCTCGCCGAGCTGCAGCGGGTGCTCAGCGCGCTCGTGTTCCTCGGCTCCTACCCGCTGGAGCTCGGCGCGATCACGCCGGTCTTCTTCGCGTTCCGCGAGCGCGAGGAGATCCAGGCGGTCCTCGAGGAGGCCTCCGGCGGGCGCCTGCACTACATGTTCAACCGGGTCGGCGGCCTCAAGGAGGACGTCCCCGCCGGCTGGCTCCAGCGGGTCGAGGCGGCGGTCGCGACCGTCCGCAGGCGCCTCCCCGAGCTCGAGGCGCTCCTCGTCGGGAACGAGATCCTCCTCGCCCGGACCCGCGACGTCGGCGTCCTCGACCGCGAGACCGCGATCGCGTACGGCGTGACCGGCCCCATCGGGCGTGCGTCCGGCGTCGACGTCGACCTGCGCCGCGACGCGCCGTACGCGGCATACGCGGAGGTCTTCGCGCCCGGCGGTGCCGGCCGGGTGGTCACCCGCACCGAGGGCGACAGCCTGGCCCGGCTCGAGGTGCTCATCGAGCAGGTCCACGTCAGCCTCGACATCGCCGAGCAGTGCCTGTCGGTCCTCGCCTCGCTCCCCCAGGGGCCCGTCAACCAGCGGCTGCCGAAGGTGCTCAAGGTCCCCGAGGGCGACCACTACTTCGCGACCGAGAACCCCCTCGGGTTCAACGGCTACTACCTCGTCTCCCGCGGCGAGAAGACCCCGTGGCGGATGAAGCTGCGCTCCGCCTCGTTCAGCAACGTCCAGTCGTTGACCCGGGTGCTGCCCGGCAACCTCGTCGCCGACATGGTCTCGATCCTCGGCTCGATGTTCTTCGTCGTCGGCGACGTCGACAAGTAGCCCCAGCCCCTCGCCCCCCAGCCCCCAGCCGCCAGCCCGGGCCACGTCACGCCGCCGGTCAGAAACTCACCCAATAGGGAACTTTTCCACCTCGGGTGCCATCCCGACGGAGAGCCGTGACGTCGACAACTCCCCTATTGGGGAGTTGTTGACGCGGCGGTGGGGAGTTGTCGAGGCAGCGGTCGCTCCGGTCCCGCGGTCGGACGCGTCAAGAAGTGCACTATTGGGTGAGTTTCTGACGGGTGGGGGTCGGAGAAGTGGGGGTCGGTGTCCGGGGGCGGCGGGTCAGGGGCCGTCGGTATGCCGCTCGTCCCGCTCGTCGTCGGACGGCGGGTCGACGCGGCACCAGCGTTGCGCGACGAGCCCGGCCGCGGCGAGCGCCAGCCCGGCGAGCCCGGCGAGCAGGGTGACGGGCATCCGGTCCTGGTTGGCGACGAGGTCGAGGCCGCGGGCGACGACGGCGAGCTGCCCGGCATACCACCCGGCCGCGGCCGCCCCGGTGAGCGCGGCGGCCTGGGAGAGCACGACGACCCGCGCGGCGCGGAGGGGGTCGAGCGGCCGGGTCGCCCCGCCGCGGAGATAGCGCCGGATCGGCCAGGCGAGGATGAGGACGGCGCCACCCATCGCGACGAGCAGGACGATCGCGAGCCACGGGGGCCGCGGCACGAGCGACCCGGTGGACGTCGTGTAGCGCTGCCAGCCGAGGCCGGACAGCACCGCGACGACGAGCCCGACGACCACCGCGAGGCGGATCCGCACCCCGTCACGCATCGCCCTCACCCCCTCGGTCGTCCAGGGGACCGACCTCGCGGACCCCGCTGCGGTCGGCGGCGGCGAGCAGGTCCGCGACGGCACGGACCTCGTCACCGACGCGCAGCACCGCCTCCGGGTCGGCCGCGAGCCAGGGGGCGAGGACGAAGGCCCGCTCGTGGGCCCGGGGATGCGGGAGGGTCAGCTCGGGGTCCTCGCTGCGGACCTCGCCCGGCGCCGCCCGGCGTGCCGTACTGGACGAGGTCGAGGTCGAGGGTGCGCGGCCCCCAGCGCACCTCGCGGGTCCGGCCGTGCCGGTCCTCGATCCGATGCAGCCGGCCGAGCAGGCGAGCGGGGGCCAGCCGGGTGCGGGCGAGGACGACGGCATTGAGGTATGCCGGTTGGTCCGGTCCGCCGACCGGCTCGGTCTCGAACGCGGGCGAGACGACGACGTCGCGCAGTCCCGCCCGGCGCAGGCCACGCACGGCCCGGACGAGGGCGTCGGCCCGGTCGCCGAGGTTGGCCCCGAGCGCGATGACGACGGGCACCACCGGCCGGCGACGGCGAACGGTGACGGACACGTCGTCGAAGGGAACCCCGACCGGGGCCTGCGGCTTGTGGACGGTCACCTCGACCGACTCGACCCGCGCGTCGACCAGGGCATCGGACGCGATGTCGGCGGCAAGCCGCTCGATGAGGTCGCGCGGCTCGCCCTCGATCCGGGCGACCACGGCCGCGGCGACGTCGGCGTAGCTGACGGTGTCGGCGAGGTCGTCGCTCCGCCCGGCCCGCCGCAGGTCGACCTCGAGGACGACATCGACGACGAAGTCCTGCCCGTCGCGCCGCTCGTGGTCGAACACGCCATGGAAGCCGCGTGCGGCAACCCCGGTGATCGTGATGCGGTCGGTGAGGGGCCCGGCGCTCATCGCGCTCCCTCGATCGCCGCGGCGACGTCGAGCGCGTCGACGGTCCCGGCCACGTCATGGACCCGGACGGCCCAGACGCCGTGCAGCGCGGCATACAGGCTCGTCGTCGCGGTCGCGACGTCCCGCTCGCGGGGGGCGCGCTCGGCGCCAGGCTCACGTCCGACCCGGCCGAGGAAGGCCTTGCGCGACGTGCCGATGAGGACGCGGTGTCCGAGCCCGACGACGGCATCGAGCCCATGCAGGAGCGACCAGTTGTGCTCGGCGGTCTTGGCGAAGCCGAACCCGGGATCGAGGATGAGGTTCTCCTCGCGAATCCCCTTGTCCAGCAACGCATCCACCCGATCACGAAGCTCGGCGCACACCTCGGCCACGACGTCGTCATAGACGGCCCGGGACTGCATCCCGGCGCTGTGCCCACGCCAGTGCATCGCGACGTAGGGCACCCCGGCCGCGGCGGCGAGCGGCGCCATGGCGGGGTCGGCGAGGCCACCGCTGACGTCGTTGAGCATCCGGGCGCCGGCGTCGAGCGCCCGGGCGGCCACGGCGGCTCGCATCGTGTCGATCGACACCGTCGCTCCCTCGGCGGCGAGAGCCGTGACGACGGGCATGACCCGCCGCAGCTCCTCGTCCTCGCCCGGCCGGTCGGCTCCGGGGCGGGTCGACTCGCCGCCGACGTCGATGAGGTCGGCGCCCTCGGCGAGCAGCACCCGGCCGTGCTCGATGGCGGCGTCGGGGTCGAACCACTCCCCGCCGTCGCTGAAGGAGTCGGGGGTGACGTTGACGACCCCCATGACGAGCGGCCGGCTCATCGGACTCCCTCCTCCGCCTCGGTCGGTATGCCGCGCCCCCGGCTCATGCGCGGTGTCCGAACCACCGTAGCCGGGGCCAGACGATGAAGGCCTCGGCCTCCCCCATGGCGATCCCGACCCGGACGAGGGATCGGGTGCTGGGGTAGACGATGTAGCGCGGGAACCACTGCGGCTGGAACTTCGCGTTGAACTTGTACAGGCTCTCGATCTGGAACCAGCGGGAGAGGAAGACCAGCACCGCCCGCCACGTCCGCAGCACCGGCCCGGCCCCGAGCCGCTCGCCCCGCTCGAGGGTCGAGCGGAACATCGCGAAGTTGAGCGAGACGCGGGTGATCCCCAGCTCGGGGGACCGGCTGAGCGCGTCGACGATGAGCAGCTCGTTGATCCCGGGGTCGGCGTCCCGGTCGCGGCGCATGACGTCGAGGGACATCCCGTCGCTGCCCCAGGGCACGAACTGGAGGAAGCCGCGGACGACCCCGTCCTTCGAGGCCGTGACGATGACGGCGTCGGGGTCGGCCTCGTCGAGGACCCGGCCCGAGGCCATCGAGAAGCCCCGCTCGGTGCCGCTGCCCCGCCAGGCGGCGGCGTCCTCCATCGCCTGGCGCCGCTGTTCGGCCGGCGCCTCGCTCGCCCGGAAGATCGCGGTCTCGTAGCCCTGGCGTCGGATCCGGTTGACCATCTGGCGCACGTTGCGCATCGGCCGGCCGCCGAGGCTGAAGGCCGCGGTGTCGACGATGGCCTCGTCGCCCAGCTCGAGGGCCGCGAACCCGGTCTCCCGGGTCCACGTCGTCCCGGCCCGCTCGGAGCAGCCGAGGACCGCCGGCGTCCAGCCGTGCCGGTCGGCCTCGGTGAGGAAGGCCTTGATCGCCCCCGGCCAGGCCTCGGGGTCGCCGACCGGGTCACCCGCGGCGAGCATGACGCCGGCGACGACCCGGTAGCCGATCCCGGCCTTGCCCGACTCCGACCAGATGACGGCCTTGTCGCGCCGGGTCGTGAAGTAGCCGAGGGAGTCGGGATGCTCCTGGAGCAGATGGCGGACCCGCTCGTCGTCGGCGTCGGTGAGGACCGCCGGCCGGCGTGGGGAGCGGAGCGCGAGGTATGCCGGCGTCAGCACCGTCATGAGCCCGAGGGCGAGGTTGAGCGCCCCGACGACGTCCTCGATCCGGTGGTGGCTCAGGGTGAAGGACAGCGACCCCTCGATCCCGACCATGCCCTGGAGGACGTACCAGGCCGCCGGCCGCACCCCGGGCCAGCCCCCGACGATGGCGTGGCTGTTGGCCCACAGGGTGAGGACGCCGACGGTGAGCGAGGTGAGGAGCAGGAGGACGAAGACCCACGCGGCCCGCAGCCTGGTGCTCGGGTCGCCGAGGGCATAGAACTCCCGGCGGTAGACGAGGAGGAGGACCAGCCCCACGACGGAGAGGGTGAAGGCGAGCGGCTCGTTGCGCAGGCCGTGCCCGTGGAGCAGGTGGAGCGCGACCGAGAGGACCATGAGGACGACGGCGGCGGCCCAGGCCCGTCGCTTGCGCCGCCGCAGCGAGTGGGCGAGGAGGACGAGGAGCACGCCGGAGACGACGGTCGCCGCCGCGGCCGCGTCGGTGAGCGCGCCAGGCAGCACCTCGGTCACCTGGTGCAGGCGGACCCGCCAGGTGTGCAGCGACCCGGTGAGGATGTCGAGGAACCCGATGACGTAGGTCATCGTCCCGAGCCATCGCGGGACCCGCGGGCCGGCGCCGGCGAACCGGTCGAGCAGGGCGCGCGGCGCGCCCTCCGGGGACGGCCCCGACGGGACCGGGGTGGGAGGGGTCGCCGGCACGTCGTGGCCGGTCGACCCGCGGGTCACGTCGTGCCGCCGCGCAGGAGCGACATCGCCTCGGCCCGGGTGGCCGGATGGCGCAGCTGGCCGCGCACCGCCGAGGTGATGGTGCGCGAGCCCGGCTTGTGGACCCCCCGCATCGACATGCACAGGTGCTCGGCCTCGACGACGACGATGACGCCCTGGGCGCCGAGGTGCTCGACGAGCGCGTCGGCGATCTGGGTCGTGATCCGCTCCTGGACCTGCGGCCGCTTGGCGAAGACGTCGACGAGCCGGGCGATCTTCGACAGCCCGGTCACCCGTCCGTCGGCGTCGGGGATGTACCCGACGTGGGCGACGCCGTGGAAGGGCAGCAGGTGGTGCTCGCAGGTGCTGTAGAGCTCGATGTCGCGGACGATGATCATCTCGTCGTGGTCGATCGAGAACGTCGTCGCGAGGATCTCGGCGGGGTCCTGCCACAGACCCGCGTACATCTCGGCGTAGGCGCGGGCCACCCGGGCGGGCGTCTCGAGCAGCCCCTCCCGGTCGGGGTCCTCGCCGACGGCGACGAGGAGCTCGCGGACGGCCGCCTCGGCCCGGGCCTGGTCGATCCGGGGCGGAAGGATCGGCTCGGTCGGGTCCGGCGGTGCCTCCGGCGGCGCTCCGGGTGGCTCCTGGCCGCCGCTGCCCGCGCCGGCCGGGCCCCCGCTACCGCCCGTCGGCGTCGTCGCCACGGTCGCTCTCGGGACGCTCGATGACCTGGGTCGGGTGGCTCTGGTCGCTCGGGCTCCCCGCACCGGCCTCGGCGACCTTGTCGATCGCGGCGGCCGTCTCGGGGTCGCCCTGGTGGATCGTCGCGCCGGGGGGCGCGCCGGAGCCACCGTTGAGGGCGGCCCGCTCGGCCGGCGTGAGGACCGGCGGGACGTCGGAGAGCAGCCGGTTCTCGCTCGACAGCCAGGTCGGCCGCTCCGGCCGCTTGACGACGTCGGTGAAGAGCGCGGCGAGCTCGGCCTGGTTGAGGGTCTCCTTCTCGAGCAGGTCGAGGACGAGCCGGTCGAGGAGCTCCCGGTTGTCGTTGACGACGTGCCACGCCTCGTCGTGCGCGGCCTCGATGAGCTTGCGGACCTCCTCGTCGACGACGGCGGCGACGCTCTCGGAGTAGTCGCGCTGGTGGCCCATGTCCCGGCCGAGGAACACCTCGCCCTGGCTCTGTCCGAGCTTGATCGCACCGACCCGCTCGCTCATGCCGAACTCGGTCACCATCTTCCGGGCGAGGCTCGTCGCCTTCTCGATGTCGTTGGCGGCGCCGGTCGTCGGGTCGTGGAAGATGATCTCCTCCGCGACGCGGCCACCGAGGGCGTAGGCGAGCTGGTCGAGGATCTCGTTGCGGGTCGTCGAGTACTTGTCGTCGACCGGCATGACCATCGTGTAGCCGAGGGCCCGGCCGCGCGAGAGGATCGTCACCTTCGTCACCGGGTCCGTGTGGTTGAGCGCGGCGGCGACGAGCGCGTGCCCGCCCTCGTGGTATGCCGTGATCTTGCGTTCCTTGGCCGACATGATCCGGCTGCGCTTCTGCGGACCCGCGATGACCCGGTCGATCGCCTCGTCGAGGACGGAGTTGTCGATGAGCCGCTTGTCGCTGCGGGCGGTGAGCAGGGCGGCCTCGTTGAGGACGTTGGCGAGGTCGGCGCCGGTGAAGCCGGGCGTGCGCCGGGCGACGGCGAGCAGGTCGACGCCGGACGCCATCGGCTTGCCCATCGCGTGGACCTCGAGGATCCGGTGCCGGCCGATCATGTCCGGCGCCTCGACCGCGACCTGGCGGTCGAAGCGGCCGGGACGCAGCAGGGCCGGGTCGAGGATGTCGGGACGGTTCGTCGCGGCGATGAGGATGACGTTGGTCTTGACGTCGAAGCCGTCCATCTCGACCAGGAGCTGGTTGAGGGTCTGCTCCCGCTCGTCGTGCCCGCCGCCGAGGCCGGCGCCGCGGTGCCGGCCGACGGCGTCGATCTCGTCGACGAAGACGATGGCGGGCGCGTTGGCCTTCGCCTGCTCGAACAGGTCGCGGACGCGGGAGGCGCCGACGCCGACGAACATCTCGACGAAGTCCGACCCGGAGATCGAGTAGAAGGGCACCCCCGCCTCGCCGGCGACCGCGCGGGCGAGGAGGGTCTTGCCGGTGCCGGGTGGGCCGTAGAGGAGGACGCCCTTGGGGATCTTCGCGCCGACGGCGAGGAACTTCGCCGGCTCGGAGAGGAACTCCTTGATCTCCTGGAGCTCCTCGACGGCCTCGTCGACCCCGGCGACGTCGGCGAAGGTGACCTTGGGCGCCTCCTTGGAGGCGAGCTTGGCCCGCGACTTGCCGAACTGCATGACCCGGGACCCGCCGCCCTGGGCCTGGCTCATCATGAACCAGAAGAGCCCGACGAGGAGGATGACGGGGAAGATGCTGATGAGGAAGGTCCACCAGATGCTCTGACCCTTGACCTCGTCGTTGTAGCCGCCTGGCGGCGGGTTCTGCTTGACGAGGTTGACGAGGTCGAGCGCGCGGGCGTCGATGAACTCGGCCTGGACCTTCGAGGCGTCCTTGACCCCCGTGCTCGAGTCGGAGAACGTCGTCCCCTTCTTGAGGTCGAGGTTGAGCACGTTGTCGGTGGTGAAGGTGGCCTTGTCGACCTTGCCCTGGGTGATGAGCGTCTCGGCCTGCGAGGTCGTGATGGTGGCGTAGCCCCCGTTGCCCCCGAGGGAGAACACGAGGATGGCCAGCATGATGGCGACGGCGACGAGGAACCAGGGGGTCCGGAACAATCGCTTGAGATCCATGACGTCCGGGGCGGACGGCCCCGATCCTCCTGTGGTCACTCGACGGCGGTGCGACGGGACACTGGCGGCCCCGGGGGGTACACGCTACCGGGGCGGCAGGCCCCGGCAGGCCGGTACGTGGAGAGAACGCACGAGGCCGGGGGCGTGTTCCGGACGCCCGGTTCCCGGCGCTCAGCTGTAGACGTGCGGGGCGAGCGTGCCGACGTCGCGCAGCCCGCGGTACTTCTCCGCGTAGTCGAGGCCGTAGCCCACGACGAACTCGTTGGGGATGTCGAACCCGACCCACCTGACGTCGACGTGCACCTTGGCGGCATCCGGCTTGCGGAGCAGCGTGCAGATCTCGACCGACGCCGGGCTGCGCGACTCGAGGTTGGCCTTGATCCAGCTGAGGGTGAGGCCGGAGTCGACGATGTCCTCGACGATGAGGACGTGGCGGCCGGTGATGTCGGTGTCGAGGTCCTTGAGGATCCGGACGACGCCGGAGGACTTCGTGCCGGACCCGTAGGACGACACCGCCATCCAGTCGACGGGGGCGCTGAACGGCAGGGCCCGCATGAGGTCGGCCATGACCATGACCGCGCCCTTGAGGACGCCGACGAGGAGCAGGTCCTTGTCGGCGTACTCGGCCGCGATCTGCCCGGCGAGCTCGTCGAGCTTGGCGAGGATCTCCTCCTCGGAGATGAGGACGTTCGTGAGGTCGCTCCCCATCGTCTCGGCATCCACGTGGGTCACTCCTGGCTCTCGGGGGCGGTGCTGAGCTGCGCGGTCGGCCGCCGGTCCGCCCGGCCGGGTCGGTCGTCCGGGCCCCATTCAACCGGAGTCGGCGCGGCGATGGAGATCCGTCCCTCCGATCGGGCGACGAGGAGGCCGCCGGGGACGTGGAGGGGTCCCTGGCCGTGCCAGCCGGTGAGGAGGGCGTCGCAGGCGTCGGTATGCCGGCTGCTCACCTGCCCGGCCGGTGCGCCGGCCGCGACGAGGAGACGCCGCCAGACCCGGGTCCGCACCGGCCGGGGCAGCTCCGCCACCCGCGCGACGTCGACGAGGACCCCCTCTCCGGTGAGGAGGGAGGCGACGGTGTCGTCGGCGAGGGCGTCGAGGAGGTCCGCGTCCTCCCGGAGCTGGTCGGCGGAGCGGGCCAGCGCGGCGACGACGCCCGGGCCGAGGTCGGCCTCGAGGTCGGCGAGCGCCCGTCGGGCCCGGACCCGGAGGAAGGCCGGGTCCTCGTTCATCGGGTCCTCCCACCACTCGATCCCCTGCGCGCGGAGCGAGTCGCGGGTCTGTCGCCGGGTCACGCCGAGGAGGGGCCGGAGGAGCCGGCCACGGGCGGGCGGCATACCGGACAGGGACCGGGCCCCGGAGCCGCGGACGAGGCCGAGGAGGACCTGTTCTGCCTGGTCGTCGAGGGTGTGCCCGAGGAGGACGGCTGCGGCCGAATGCCGCCTGGCCGCGTCGTCGAGCGCGGCCTGCCTCGCGTCGCGGGCGGCCGCCTCGACCCCCGCGCCGGCCGGGTCGACGTCGACCCGGACGACGTCCACCGGGCCGAGACCGAGGGCCGCGAGCCATCCGCCGACGGCCTCCGCCACGGCGGCGGACCCCTCCTGGAGGCCGTGGTCGACGACGACCCCAGCCGGCCGTCAGCCCGAGGCGCGGCGCCTCGACGGCGACCGCGGCCGCAAGGGCCAGCGAGTCGGCGCCGCCGCTGCACGCGACGAGGACCGTCGAGCCGGGGGTCATCGACGCGAGGGTCTCCCGGACCGCGCGACGGATCGCGGCGGTGGCGGGGTCGGGACCGGGCACACGACCAGTCTCGCAGCCCGGGGGCTCGGCGGACCGGCGAGAGGTCAGCCGTGGACGCGGCGGACCCAGGACTGCGGGTCGGGGATCTCCACCGCCCGGGGCAGCGTCTCGGGCGAGGACCAGATGGCGTTGAAGCCGTCGACCCCGACGGTGTCCATGACGCCACGGACGAAGGTCGCGCCGTCGCGGTACTGGCGCATCTTCGCCTCGAGGCCGAGGAGTCGCCGCAGCAGCCGGTCCATCGCGCCCGCGCCCTTGCGCCGCTCGGTGAACTTCGCCCGGATCTGCGCGACGCTCGGGATGACCGACGGGCCCACCTCGTCCATGACGACGTCGGCGTGCCCCTCGAGGAGGGACATGACGGCGGTGACCGCCGCGAGGCGGTCGCGCTGCTCGGGTGTCGTCACGAGGTCGGTGATGCCGCCGCTGCCGTGGGAGAGCACCTCGGGAAGCTGGTCGCGCAGCCGCCGGACGAGGTCGCCGAGGTGCTCGCTGTCGGGGGCCATGGCCGTCGCGAGGCCACGTGCCTCGTCGATCATGTGCTGCCGCAGCCACGGGACAGCGGTGAACTGGACCCGATGGGTCTCCTCGTGCATGCACACCCAGGCCCGGAAGTCGGCCGGGTCGACCCGCAGCTCGCGGGTGACGTGGACGAGGTTCGGGGCGACGAGCATGAGCGTCGGGGTGCCGTCCGGGGCGAGGTCGTACTGCCCGAGGACCTTCGTCGCCATGAAGGCGAGCAGCGCCCCCGCCTCGGCCCCGGTCACCTTCCCGCCGACGGCGGCGATCGGGCCCGAGGCGGCCGCGGGACGCTTCGCCATGATCGTCTCGAAGGCGGGGTCGAGCATCGAGCTCATCGAGTCCGCGTTGACGGCGATCCACGTCGCCCGGTCGACGACGGCCGCGGGTGGTGCGTCGCCCGGAGTGTCGAGCCGGGCCGTCTCCGCGACGGGGGCCCGGGCGGCGGCGGCGGCCGCCCGGATCGCGGCGACCTCGGCGGCCGCCTCGGCGGCCGACACCGACGGACCCGGCGCGACGAGGGTCCGCCCCGTCGTCTTGGCGAACTCCCAGTCGACGTACTGGCTCACTGCGGCTCCTCGGCTCGTGGCGTGGGGCGGCCGGGCCCCTGACCCGTCCCAGCCTCCCTCATCGGCAGCCGCAACCGGTCAGCCCGGTCACGAGTCGGTCCAACGCCTTCCGGGCGGCGACGGTTCCCGTGCGCGGCACGTCGTCGGCGATGACGGCGAAGAGAAGGAGCCGCCCGTCCGCGTCGACGGTCGTGCCCGCCAGCGACGAGACCCCCGTCAGCGTGCCGGTCTTGGCCCGCGGTATGCCGGCCACCCCCCGGGTGCCCACCCCCGCGAACCGGTCGGCGAGGGTTCCGGTCAGACCGGCCACCGGAAGTGCGGCGATGCTCGCCGCGAGCGCGGGCTGCTCGCCCGAGGCCCCCAGCGCGAGGACCTGGGACAGTGCCCGGACCGTGGCGGTGCTCCCGACGCCCAGACCCGAGGCATCGGCGAGGTGGACGCCGGTGAGGTCGACCCCGAGGTTGCGCAGGGCGGAGGTGACGAAGCCGATGACCCCGTCCTCGGTCGCCGGTCGCCCGGCCGCGACGGCCGCCTGGCGGGCGAGGTTCTCCATGAGCGCGTTGTCGCTCGTGTCGAGGGCGAGGGCGAGGACGTCGCCGTAGGGCGCCGAGCGCACGGAGCCCAGCTCCGTGGCGTCGGCGGGGACGTGGGCGGCATACGGCCTGGCCGTTGCCATCGTCGCGGTGACCCCCTCGGCGGCGAGGGCCGAGACGAAGGCCGCGGCGACCGACTGCTCGGGGTGGGTGGGCGAGGGGTGGCCGGGCTCCGGCCGGTCGGCGGCGAGGCCGATCATCGAGACGCCCCGGGTGTACCCCGCACCGACATCGGCCATCCTCCAGGACGGCGGGTACTGGGGGCCGGCGGCATACGTCAGGTCGACCCGGAGGGTGACCCGCGTCGTCCCGGCGGTGCGGAGCTGTCCGGCCACCTGGGCGGCCAGGTCGCGCAGCCCCGCCCGGCCGGCGACGGCGGTGCCGCTCCCCCTGCCGCGGCCGAGCAGGGTGTCGCCGCCCGCGACGAGGACGATGCGGTCCGGTGAGCCACCCGTGACGACCCGGGTCGCCATCGTCGCGGCCGGGTCGAGCGAGGTCCACACGGCGGCCGTCGAGAGGAGCTTGAGCGTCGAGGCGGGGGTGCGCGCGGTCGTGGCCCCGCTGGCGAACAGCGAGCGGCCCGTCTCGCCGTCGCGGACGACGAGGCCGACGGAGGGGCCGAGCGCCGGGTCGGCGAGCAGGGGCCGGAGGGCGGCGCGGAGGCCGCCGGCGGTGGGGACCGGTGCGGCGGCGTCGAGGCCGGCGAGGGGTGGCTCGGCCGATGGGGTGGCCGTCGTCGTCGAGTCGCTCGGAGCGGGGCTCGGTGACGGGGCGGTGGCGGTCGGGGAGGGCTCCGGGGCCCGGGTGAGCACGCCCGGGACGACGTCGAGCACGTCGAGCGTGGCGTAGCCGAGGAGGAGGGCGAGGACCGCAGCGAGGGCGAGGAGCACTCGGCGCACTGGGCAGCTCCTTCGTCCACGGTCCGAATACGCAAGACTGTGCCCGAGCCTAGGTCACCGTCCAATGTCAGGAGCGCGCCGTGGAGTTCGACGTCACCATCGAGATCCCCAAGGGTCACCGCAACAAGTACGAGGTCGACCACGAGACCGGGCGGATCCGGCTGGACCGGATGCTCTTCACCTCGATGGCCTATCCCGCCGACTACGGCTACATCGAGGACACCCTCGGTGAGGACGGCGACCCCCTCGACGCCCTCGTCCTCCTCGACGAGCCGACGTTCCCCGGATGCCTGGTCCGGGCCCGGCCGATCGGGATGTTCCACATGCGCGACGAGGCCGGCGGCGACGACAAGATCCTCTGCATTCCCGCCGGGGACCCCCGCAAGGACCACATTCGCGAGCTGGAGCACGTGAGCGAGTTCGACCGGCTCGAGGTGCAGCACTTCTTCGAGACGTACAAGGACCTCGAGCCGGGCAAGTCGGTCGAGGGCGCGCACTGGGCGGGCCGCGAGGAGGCGCAGCGGTGCATCGACGAGGCCATCCAGCGCGCCTCGGAGGCCGGGATGTCGACGGCCCGCTGGCGGATGCCGGCCCACGGTGACATCCCCGTCGAGTCCCCGATCTCACGGACCGAGGCCGAGCGCCTCGAGGCGACGGCGCGGGCCCTCGCCGAGCTCGCGACGAAGGAGAACCCGCTCAGCGACTGAGCGCCGGCCCGGCCGACGTGGGTGCGCTCCCCCGAGCGCCCGGCATTCCGGACACCTGCGCGAGCCCCCCACAGCCGAGGCGCCCCGGACACACCGCGCCCCCGCCGATCGATCGGCGGGGGCGCGGCATACCAGGGGTGGTTGAGGGACGGGACTAGGGGCGACCGCCGTAGGGCAGCAGGTCGGGGCGGTAGATCGACGCGTAGCGAATCTGCGTTCCGGTGTGGGCGGCCTCGATCATCTGGCCACCGCCGACGTAGATGCCGACGTGGTGGTTCGTCGCGCCGGAGGAGCCGAAGAAGACGAGGTCCCCCGGGACAAGGCTGTCGATCGGGACGCGGCGGGTCATGGCGTACTGCGCCTGGGAGCCGTGCGGCATGTAGACGCCCGCCTGGCGCCAGGCCATCATCGTCAGGCCGGAGCAGTCGAAGGTGTTGGGCCCCGCGCCGCCCCACTGGTACCACTTGCCGAGCTGGGCCCGGGCGTAGGACAGGACGGCGGCGGTGCCACCCCGGGGAGCGGGCGGGCTCGGCGTCGAGGACCCGCCGCTCGAGGACCCGCCGCTCGAGGAGCCCCCGCTCGACCCGGAGCTCGACCCGGAGCTCTGGCTCTCCTGGCGCTTCTTGCGCGCCTCGGCGGCCTTGCGGGCGGCCTCGGCGGCGGCGGCGCGTCGGGCGGCGGCCGCGCGCGCCCGGGCCTCGGCGGCCTTCTTGAGACCGACCTGGCGGGCGTTCTCGACGGCGACGGAGGTCTTGCGCAGCTGGGCCAGCTTGGCAACCATCCGCCGTTGCTCGGCGGCGATCGACCGTGCGGCGGCGGTCGCGGCGTCGGCCTTGGCCTGGGCGGCGGCGCGGGCCGCCTCGGCCGCCTTGGCGGCGTCGGCCTGCTGCGCCCGGGCCCGGTCGGCCTGAGCCCGCGCCGAGGCCGCGAGGTTCGCGCTCTGGGATGCCCGGTCGAGGGCGGCGGTGCGGGCGTCGCCGATGGCGGCCATCCCGATCGCCCGGTCGGCGAGGTCCTGGGGGCCGGTGCTGCTGAGGTAGGCCTCGAGGCCGCTCAGCGAGCCGTCACTCTGGTACATGAGCGCGGCGTAGCGGCGGACGGTGAGCGAGGCCTCGTCCGCGTCCTTCTGGGCCGCGGCCGCCTCCGCCGCCGCGTCCTTGGCCGCCTTCGTCGCAGCGGCGAGCTTGATCCGCGCCTCGTTGTAGGCCTCGGCGGCGACCGAGACCTCGTCCTGGATCGCGGCAAGGCGCGCCGAGGCGGCGTCGTACTGCGCCTGGAGGGCCGCCACCGAGCCGCCCGCCTGGGTCACCGCGCGCTTCGCGGCGTCCACCTGCTGCTGCGTCGGGTACACCGGCCGCGGCTTGGCGAGCGAGGCCGTCGCCCCACCGGCCAGCGTCGCGATCGCGAGGGCGCCCGCGAGGACGACGCGCCCCCACCGGAGGCCACGGGGTCGCCGGGTCGCCGGGTCCGGGTCGGGCAGGGGCAGGGGCACGAGCGGCACCTCTCGCAGGGGTCGGGTGGTGACGACGAAAAGACTAGAACTCACTTTTCCCGCAAATTCACATTCGTCCCTGTAATCACACGGACACCGGGGGGTGCGCGGAAATTCCACGTATGTAATTCGACAAATGACACGGCTGTTTTTTCGCAGGTCGCTTCGGCGATTCTCAGTCCGGCGCCACGAAGGTCACGGTTCGGTAACGAAATCCCCGTTTTCGGGGGCTGACCTGCGCGGATGCCCGCCTGCGGGTGCGCCGGCACGTCGCGGGCCACCGCGTCGGAAGCGGGCCGAGAACGCGCCCGCTCCGCGCACCGGGAAAGGCAGACCCCTCCCCCGCGCTCAACGACCGACGTATGCCGCGAGCCCGCGTTCTCCGGAGCGCATCATCCACCGGTGGTTGAGGCGCAGCAGGGGGTCCGCCAACGGCGCGGCGCGGCGCAGGTACCGCGCGCCGACGACGACCTCCTGCCGATAGCGCGCCGCCGTCGTCCGGTCGCCCTCGACGAGGAAGGACGCCCATCCCTCGAGATCCCCGGCGATCCCCACCCGCAACAGCCCGGCACGCTCGTCGTCGACCTCGCGGGTCAGCTCGAGATGCAGCGTGTAGGGAAGCATGCTGCGGACCTCGGCGCGCCCACGCTCGTCGTCGACGCGCTCGACGGACCGGATCTCCGGCCACCATCGGGGGTAGGCGTCGACGTCGGCCAGGGCGGCAAACACCTGCTGCGGTGGGGCCGGCACCCGCCAGACGTGGTCGAAGACGAAGAGGCGGGCCATGGCCCCATCCTCACCCAGTGGGGGCCGGCTCCGTCGCCTCCGCAGGGGTCGGGCCGGCCTGCCGTGGCAACGCGAACGTGGCGAGGAGGCCGAGGAGGAGCGCGGCCGACGCGAAGCCCGCCGTCACCCGCGTGGCGTGGATCATCGCCTCGGAGGCCGCCTGGGCGACGGCCTGGCCACCCGGGCGGGCCTGGAGCCCGGCGATGGCGATGCCGGCGCTCTCCTTGACCGCCGATGCGATCTGGTCGACGGCGCCGCCTGGGAGGCCGAGGGCGGTGAGGTTGTCCCGGGTCGCCGCGCCGAGACGGGCGATGAGCAGGCCGCCGAGGACGGCCACCCCGAGCGCGGATCCGACCTGGCGGATCGAGCTCTGCAGGCCAGAGGCCTGACCGCTCTCGTCCCTCGGCACGTCGGACAGCAGGAGCGAGGTGAGCTGCGCCGTCGCCATCCCGACACCGACGCCGTAGCCGAACAGGAGCGCCGACAGGGCCCAGCGCGACACGGAGAGCGACACGACGAGCGCGACACCGCCGACGGCGACGGCCTCGAGCGCGAGCCCGACCTGGACGACGGTGCGCTGGCTGACCCGCTGGCTGATCCGCGGGAGCATCCCCGAGACGAGGAAGGTCCCCAGGGCGAGGACGACGATGACCCCGCCGGTCCCGAGGGCGGAGTAGCCGAGGGTCCCCTGGAGGAGGAGGGGCAGGGTGAACAGGAGGCCGAACTCGCCGAAAGCGACGATGAGGGCCGCGACGACACCGGCCCGGAAGGTCGTCAGCCGGAACAGCCCGAGGTCGATGAGGACGTATCGTCCGGCGGCTGCGCGTCGGCTCTCGACGACGACGAAGGCGACGACGAGAGCGACGCCGACGACGAGGGCGAACGGCACCGGCGAGAGGGCGCCCGAACCCTGGCGCCACCAGCCGAACCACTGGGACTCGATGAGCCCGAAGACGATGCCGCCCATGCCGACCGCCGACAGGATCACGCCCCACGGGTCGCGACCAGGGGCCGCCGAGGCATCGCGCGTCTCCGGGACCGCCCTGACGATCCCGACGAGGACGAGCAGACCGACCGGGATGTTGAGCCAGAAGGCCCACCGCCACGAGGCATCGGTGGCGAGCCAGCCGCCGACGAGCGGGCCGATCGCCGCCATGCCTCCGATCGCCGATCCCCACACCGCGAAGGCGATCCCCCGGGCGCGGCCGGTGAACATCGCGTTGAGGGTCGAGAGCGTCGACGGGACGACCATCGCCGCTCCGAGTCCCTGGACCAGGCGCGCGCCGATGAGCATCGCGGCGTTCTGGCTCAGCCCGGCGACGACCGACGCGAGCATGAAGACGACCATCCCGACGGCGAACACCTTCCGCCTGCCGTGCAGGTCGCCGATGCGGCCCACGGTGAGCAGGAGCGCGGCGAAGACGAGGGAGTAGGAGGCGTTGATCCACTGGGCGTCGGCCGCGGTGAGACTCAGCTTCTCGAGGACGACGGGGAGGGCGACGTTGACGATCGTCGCATCCATGATGACGACGGAGACCCCGAAGCCGATCGCCAGCAGCGCGATCCAGCCGCGGCGGTCGATGGAGTCGGAGGGGGCGGAACCGCGGGGAGCTGCACTCGCGACGTTCTTATCGACACTCATGTCGGCATCTTATCGACACTGGCGTCGAGAAGTCACGATGGGTAAGACTGGGGCCATGCCGAAGATCGATGCCCCCACCGTCGCGGAGCATCACGCGCGCCGTCGGTCGGCCATCGTCTCGGCAGCCGCGGACGTTCTCGGTGCCGACGGGGCGGACGCCGTGACGCCCGCCGCGGTCGCCGCCCGGGCGGGCCTCGCCCGCAGCAGCGTCTACCAGTACTACGCCTCGACGGGGGCGCTGCTCGGTGCCGCCGTCGAGGAGGTCTTCCACCGGACGACGGAGGACCTCCGGTCCGCGACCGACCGGGCTCGTTCGCCCGAGGCCCGCGTCACGGCATACGTCGAGGCGAGCCTCGACGCGGCGGTGTCCGGCCACTTCCCCCCGGGCAGCTACCACGCCGGCGCGCTGCCGGCCGAGACGGCCGCCCGGTTGCACGGCCTGCACGAGGAGCTCGCCGAGCCGCTCGTGTCCGCGCTCGGGGCGGCCGGCGTCCGCGATGCCGCCGGGATCGCGGGACTCATCGGTGGCGCGGTCAGCGCCGCCGCCGTGCAGATCGGCCACGGCGAGCCGGAGGCGACGGTGCGGCGACGGCTTCGTGCGTTCGTCCGCCGGGCCGCCGGGCTCACCTGACGCCTCGGCGCTCGGGGCCGGCGCCGCGCCCCGCTGCCCCATCCACCCACGCCGCCCACGCGCCCCACCCACCAGACCCGCCGAACAGGAGCCCCGATGGCCACCTACTCCGCCGACTACCAGCAGCCCTGGCTGCACGACCTCGCGATCTGTGTCGATGGCAACGCGACGGCCCTCAGCGGCCGGTCCGGGGACATCACCGGAGCCGGGACGGAGGGCCTCATCGTCGACGACGCCCGGGTCCTGTCGGTCCTCACCGTCGCGCTCGACGGGGTCGCCGCGGTGCCGCTGGCCGACGCGAGCCTCGGCGCGGTGAGCGAGTTCCTCGGGTCGGCGCGCCATCTGGACGCGGCCGGGAAGGACCCGTCCGTCGAGGTGCATCGGCGGCGCGAGCTCGACGGGGGCCGGCTCACCGAGACGGTGACGGTGACCTCGCGCTCCGACCGGCCCGTCGAGGCGACGCTGCGGGTGTCCGTCGGCGGCGACGGAGCCGAGCTGCCCGACCTCAAGGCCGGGGCCGCCGACGGCCGGGCCGTGGTGGCCGCCGCGGTCTCCGGCCCGACCCTCACCTGGCGGACCGCACGGCACGAGGTCAGCGCCACCGTCCAGCCGGCCGCCGCCTGGTCGACCGGCTCGGACGGTCCGGCCGTCGCCGACCTGCCGGTGCGCGTCGGCCCCGGCGAGAGCACCCGGGTCGTGGTCGAGGTCTCGGCGTCGCGACTCGGCGAGACGCTCTTCGACGCCGGGCCCGGCGCCGGCGCCGTGTCGTGGCCCGACGACCTCGACATCACCGCCGACGACCCTCGCCTGGCCCGAGCCCTCTCCACCGGGCTCGCCGACCTGCGCCATCTCCTCATCACCGACCCGCTCGCGCCGCAGGACGTCAGCGCCGCGGCGGGAACCCCGTGGTACCTCACGCTCTTCGGCCGCGACTCGCTGTGGACCGCCCGGCTGACCCTCCCGCTCGGGACGACGCTCGCCGCGGGCACCCTCCGCTCGCTCGCGCGCCGCCAGGGGACCCGCCACGACCCGGCCAGCGCCGAGGCGCCGGGCAAGATCCCCCACGAGATCCGCCGGGTGGACTACGTGTCGGCGAGCCGCGGGCTCAGCCTGCCACCGGTCTACTACGGCACCGTCGACGCGACGACCCTGTGGGTGTCGCTCCTCCACGACGCCTGGCGCTGGGGGATGCCCGAGGACGAGGTTCGCGACCTGCTGCCCGCGCTGCGGGCCGCGCTCGGCTGGATTCGGGAGACCTCGGCGACCTCCGAGGACGGCCTGCTCCGCTACCGCGACGAAACCGGCACCGGGCTCGCCAACCAGGGCTGGAAGGACTCGCAGGACTCGATGCGCTTCCGGGACGGCCGGATCGCCGAGGCCCCGATCGCGCTGCTGGAGGCCCAGACGTATGCCGTGGAAGCGGCCCGGGTCGGCTCCGTCCTCCTGCGGGCCCTCGGCACGGACGAGGACGAGGCGCTCGCGGCGGAGATGGCGGCATACGCCGAGCGGACCGCCGAGCGGATCCGGGCGGACTTCTGGGTCGGCGACGACAGCGGCCGGTGGCTCGCCGTCGCCCTCGACGCCGGCGGTCGGGCCGTCGACGGCATCACCTCGAACCTCGGTCACGCCCTCGGCACCGGCGCCCTGACCGCCGACGAGGCCGCCGACGTCGTGCGGGTCCTCGTCGAGCCGCGGATGCTCGGCCACTACGGCATCGCCACCCTCGCGAAGGACAACGTCGGCTACAACCCGATCGGCTACCACACCGGCTCGATCTGGGTGCACGACAGCGCGATCTGCGCCCTCGGGATGCTCCGGGAGGGGTTCGCCGGAGAGGCCGCCCTCGTCGCACGGTCCCTCCTCGACGCGGGCGAGGCCTTCGACTACCGCTACCCCGAGCTGCACGCCGACGTCGGCGTCCTCGACCGACCGGCGCCCTACCCCCCGTCGTGCCGTCCACAGGCGTGGTCGTCGGCGGCCGCCGTGGCCCTCCTGACGATCGCCCTCGGCATCGAGGCGGACATGCCGGGCCGGACCCTCCGGGTCGCGCCGGCCGTCCCCGGACCCTTCGGCGCGGTGCGCGTCTCGGGGCTGCGCCTCGGCGACGCCACCCTCACGGTGTCGGTCGACCGGGACGGCGCGGTCACCGTCGACGGCCTCCCCGACGGCGTCACCCTCCTCACCACCTGACCCGGCCCACCCCTGCACGAACCTCTGCTAGCAGAGGTTGCTGCAGAACGGGGGTGTTGCACCATCCCCGCCGGGCAGGAACCTGTCCGTCGACCGGCATGACGACGACGCCGCACCACACCCGTCTCGCTCCTCGCCGACGCGGTAGGCGCCCGCCGACCGGGCCGACGACCGGGCCGACGTCCGGGCGACGGCATCCCGGCGGCCTCATGCCGGCGCGGGAATGACGACGCGGCAGACCGGGTTGGCGGAGGGTATGAGCCCGACATCGCCCGCCCGCCCCGTCCGCATCGGCATCCAGCTGCAGCCGCAGCACGCGGAGTATGCCGCGCTGCGCGCCGCCCTCACCGAGGCGGAGGACGCGGGCGCCGACGTCGTCACGACGTGGGACCACTTCTACCCGCTCTACGGCGAGCCGGAGGGCAAGCACTTCGAGGCCTGGACGACGCTCGGCGCCTGGGCCGAGCAGACCGAGCGGGTCGAGATCGGCGCCCTCGTCACCTGCAACTCCTACCGCAACCCCGATCTCCTCGCCGACATGGCCCGCACCGTCGACCACATCAGCGGCGGCCGGCTCATCCTCGGCATCGGCTCCGGCTGGTTCGAGAAGGACTACGTCGAGTACGGCTACGAGTTCGGCACCGCCGGAGGACGCCTCGCGGACCTCGCCGAGGCGATGCCACGGATCCGACGGCGCCTCGGCCGGCTGAACCCGCGCCCCCACCCGCGAGATCCCCATCATGATCGGTGGGGGCGGCGAGAAGAAGACACTGCGCATCGTCGCCGAGCACGCCCACATCTGGCACAGCTTCAGCGACCCCGAGACCCTCGCCCACAAGCTCGAGGTCCTGCGGGGACACTGCGCCGACGTCGGCCGCGACCCGGGCGAGATCGAGGTGTCGGTGGGCGCCCGAGGCAACCCCGACGAGGTCGGTGCCGCACTCCTCGCCGCCGGCGCGACGATGTTCACGATCGGTGAGTCCGGGCCCGACTACGACCTGACGAGCGCCAAGCGCTGGATCGCCTGGCGCGACCGGGTCAACGCGGGCTGACCGGACCCGCGCCCGGGCGCAGCGGCCCGGTCACTGCCTGGCCAGGGCGCTGGCCATCGTCGGCGCGAGCGGCAGCAGCGGCACGAGGCAGGCCGTCACCGCGTGGTAGACGTCCGGCTTGCCGTCCCACACGACGCTCGACGGCTCGCCCGCCGGGGTCGTCTCGTGCCACCACGACCCGCCGTCGAGGTCGACGTAGCGCTCGCGGGCGTGGGCCCACCACGTGTCGTACCACCGCTCGTATGCCGCGTCGCCGGTCATCGTCCGCGCCGCCGCCGCGGCGGCGATCGCCTCGCAGACGACCCAGTGCAGCCGGTCCCGGACGACGGGCGCGCCGTCCCAGCCGACGGTGTAGACGAAGCCCTCGTCACCGTCGACGGACCAGCCCGTCCGGACGGCGGTCTCGAACAGGGCATCGGCGTCGGACCCGAGCCACGCCGGCGCCGCGTCGCCGTGCGCGGCCGCCACGTGCCGGCACAGCCGGCTCCACTCGAGCAGGTGGCCGATCGTCGCTCCGTAGGGCCGGAACTGGTCGGCCTTGTTGTCCTCGTTGTACTCGCGCAGGGCGACCCAGTGCGGGTCGTAGTGCTCGGGCAGCAGCCACCCGTTGTCGCGGGCGTACCCGTGGACGAGCTTCTCGGTCACCCGGAGCGCCCGGTCCCGCCAGACGCTCTCACCGGTGACGTCGGCCGCCGCGAGCATCGCCTCGACGCCGTGCATGTTCGCGTTGGCACCGCGGTAGGCCTCGAGGTCGGTCCACGCGCCGGTCCCACACGTCGACGACGGCCCCCGCCTCCTCGTCCCAGAATCGCTCCTCGAAGACGGCCAGCGCCTCATCGAGCAGCCCCCGGGCCCGCTCGTGACCCGCGGCCGCGGCCGAGGACAGGGAGAGGACGACGAACGCGTGGGCGTAGGCCTCCTTGGCCGTCTGCCCCCGCGCCGGGTCGCCCCCGAACCAGCCGTCGTACTGCGGGTCACGCAGGAGACCCGGCGAGCCCCTGCGATGCCGTGGTCGACGAGCGGAGCGCATCCGTCGAGCCCGAGCATCTCGCCGAGGGCCATGACGTGGGTCATCCGGGAGTGGATCCACGTCTGCACGCCCTGACGGGCGTCGAGCCCACCGTGGGCGTCGAGCCACCCGAAGCCGCCGCCGTCGACGGCGGAGCCCTTCGCGAACTCGACGAGCCGGGCCACCTCCCCGCGGAGCCACTGTGCATGGTCGTCATGGACCCAGGAGGCGCCGGAGGCGGCATACGTGGTCATGGCACTGGCCTACCACGTCCGCGCCCCCGGCGCGCCGTCCGGGCTGCCGCGTCGCTCACTCCTGCAGCCGGCGCAGCGTGGCGATGCGCTGCTCGTACTCCTTCTCGTCGATGTCGCCGGCGGCGAAGCGACGGGCCAGGTCGGCCTCCGCAGAGTGGACCGCTCCGTGGTAGCGCGCGTGCCACATCCGGCGCCGCCCGAAGACCCCGACGAGGACGAAGAACAGGAGGAGGACGACGAAGAACCCGACGAACGGGAAGAACGGGAACCAGCGCGGTGGTAGTAGCCCCAGCCCGGGTCGTGGGTGGCGACGCTCGCCAGGGTCGTGAGGGTGGTCATGGCTGCTCCTTGATGCGGCCTCGCGGCCGCCGGTCGGATGCGGCCTCGCGGCCGCCGATGATGCCGCGGCCGGAGGCCGCGGCTGCTGACACCATCGATCCTGCGCGCCGCCGGCCCTTCGCGAATCCCCCGCGGGGAGTGACCAGGCCTGCGCCCCGAGCGGTATGGTCGCGGGCAGGCCCCGGTCAGTCGGCCGACCAGCCCGGCCGGACGAGCCCGGACTCGTAGGCGAGGACGACGAGCTGGGCACGGTCGCGGATGTGGAGCTTGACCATCGCCCGGGAGACGTGGGTCTTCGCCGTCGCGGGTGACATGAACAGCCGCGCCCCGATCTCGTCGTTGGACAGGCCCTCGCCGACGAGGGCGACGACCTCGCGTTCGCGGTCGGTCAGCTCGTCCAGGCGGCCGGCCGCCGGGGCGGCCGTCGCCCGGCTGCGGGTCGCGAACTCGCCGATGAGCCGCCGGGTCACGCCCGGCGACAGCAGGGCGTCACCGGCAGCGACGGCCCGCACCCCGCGCAGCAGCTCCGGCGGCTCGGTGTCCTTGACGAGGAAGCCGCTCGCGCCGATCCGGACGGCCTCGAAGACGTACTCGTCGAGGTCGAACGTCGTGAGCACGACGACGCGTGTCCCGGCGAGGTCGGCGTCCTCGACGATCCGACCCGGGTCGCCTCGAGGCCGTCGACGCCCGGCATCCGGATGTCCATGAGGACGACGTCCGGCCGCTGCGCCCGGACGACCTCGACCGCCTCCGCGCCGTCGGAGGCCTCGGCGACGACCTCGATGTCGGGCTCGGCGTCGAGGAGGGCGCGCAGGCCCGCCCGGAGCAGGACCTGGTCGTCGGCGAGGACGACGCGGATCACGACGGGCCCTCCGCCGGCCGCCGCGCCTCGTGCTGCAGCGGACCGGTCGGGATCGACGCGAGGACCCGCACCCCGCCGAGCGGGCTCCGGACGACCTCGAGGGTCCCACCGAACGCGCCGACCCGGTCGCGCATCCCGGTGATCCCGGTGCCCTCCGTGATCCGGGTGACCGCCCCGCCGCCGGTCCCGTCGTCGTCGATGCGGACGGTGAGCATCTCGGCACCGTAGTCGACGCCGACCCGGATCCGGCCCGCGTGGGCGTGCCGGACGACGTTCGTCATGGCCTCCTGGAGGATCCGGTATGCCGCGAGCTCCACCGCCGCGGGCAGCGGACGCGCCGTGCCGGTGACGTCCGTCGCACACGTCGAGGCCGGCATACCGGGCCCGCTCGGCGAGGGCGTCGAGCGAGGCGAGCGACGCGGCGGGCGAGCGTGGCGCGGGGTCGGAGTCCTCGCGGAGGACGCCGATGAGCGAGCGCAGCTCGGTGAGCGCCTCCTTGCTCGCGCCCTTGATGACGCGCAGCGCCTCCTGCGCCTGGTCCGGGTGCTGGTCCCCGATGTGCAGCGCGACCGACGCCTGGACGTTGATGAGCGACATGTGGTGCGCCACGACGTCGTGGAGCTCCTGGGCGATCCGCAGCCGCTCCTCCCCCGCCTCGCGCCGGCGCCGCTCGGTCACGACCGCGTGGAACTGCATCGCCCGCTCGCGGCGGACCCGGACGAGCTCGGCGAGGGCGAGGACGAGCAGGGCCCAGGTGAGCAGGCCGCCGCCTCGGTTCGCCAGGACCAGTCACGACTGCGGGAGAAGCGAGGCTCGCCAGGGCGTGAGCCGCGAGCACTCCGGCCGTGACCAGCCAGGCCGCGACCCGGCGTCCGACCGCCACGCTGATGACGACCGCGACGACGAGGCGTCGCGAAGACCGGGCCGTAGGGGTAGCCCAGCACGAGGTAGGCCGCGGTCACGCCGCCGACGGCGGCCGCGACGGCGGGCGCCCGGCGGGCGCTGGTGAGGGCGAGGAGGCAGGCCGGCCCGGCGAGCAGGAGGACGAGGGAGAGCGGATCGAGGTGGCGGCGGTCGGGCTGGGCGTGGGCGGCGCCGATGCTGCCGAGGACCTGGAGGAGGGCGAGGCCGACGGCCACCGGGACCCGGGGCCACCGGCCGCGCATCCATGGTGGCGGCCCCCAGTAGCCCTCACCCGCCCCGGGCCGGCGCGGGCCGGGCGCCCGGCGCCGTCCGTGGACCCAGGGCGGGTCTGCGTCGGCGGGCGCGGGGTGGGGCATGGGTCTCAGCCTAGGCACGGCATACCGGCCGGTCGTCCCTCCCCGGGCGGGGGCGTGCGTACTCCCCGGGGAGTGGATCGCGGGACCCGGCCGCCCGACCCCTCTCCCTCCCCCGCCGGTCCACCCGCCGTCCACCCGCCGCAAGCTTCCGGGCGATCCGCCCGTCCTTGACCGCGAGGTCCATGATCAGCGAGAACACCCGGTGGATCTGGCGCACCGTGGAAGCCGCCCGCCCTGTCGCGCTCAGCTCCCCGACCCAGGCAGCGACGTCGGAGGTCGCGACCGCGCACAGCCGATACGTGCCCCAGCGTGGTTCGCTGTGGGTCCGGACGATGCCGCGGTACCACTCGGCCGTCGGCTCCTTGAGGTGGGAGAGTCCTCCGGCCCAGATCGCGGCGAGTTCGCCGACGAGCACCTTGCCGGCAAATCGCGCGACCGTTCGAGGTCAGGCACCCGCAATCGCGCCCACGCCGATGGGCGGATGCGTCCTACGCCCCCCGTGCAAAGGGTCGCTGAAGCGCTGCACTCCGCCCACTATGGGGCTACCTCTGCCATCGCGCGCCGTCGAGAGGAGGCAACACGCCGACCGCCAGCTGTTGGGCTCTGCGTGTTGCCTCCTCTCGACGAGGTGATCCATCACTCTTCGCCGCCTGTCGACGTGTGACGACGGTTGCGCCGCGGGCGCCTTCGCCGCAGGTCCTTCGAGATGCGCTGATCCAGCCCGAGATCAGTTCGGGACGAAACGCACTGTGCATTTCGACAGATCTGGCTGCGCTCGGTACCCCGCGGCGACCCACGCCCTGGATTGCACGTGTGTGGCGTCGGTGGCCCACCACGCCTCGTACCTGTAAGCCGAGTCCGGCAGCCCACCGTCGATGAGATCGGCGAGGCTGGAGAACGAGACCTCGAGCGGACCCTGCTGGTCACGGAGGAAGTTCTGGATGGGCTTGTACTTGGACATGGGCACCTCGAGGTCGAAGCGGGATCTCGTTCGAAGTCTGAGTGCAAACACTGGGGTACTGTCTAGTGCCCCTGCCAGCCGAACCTCCGGACGAGCGGCCCCTATCGCCGCGAGTCGAACCGCCCGGATCGGGTATGAGCGGGCGGTAGGCCGGCTGCTTCCGCCGCCGCTAGGAAACGAGCGCAGCGAGGGCGTGCGCGACGAGGAGCACCCAGAAGGCAGCCAACGCCCACCAGGGCGCCCAGCACACCGTGATCAGTGGGCGTGAGGGCAACCTCGAGGCCCGGGCGATCAAGGTCAGACGACGACGCGAGATGAACCACTGCGACGCCATCCCGGTGAACCACGTGATCCCTTCAGTCGCCGGTGGCGCCGTGTCGGGCTCGAGTACCCGGGCCCCGAACTGCTGGACGAGGATGGCAATCACCACCCCGGACGGCATGGCGATCTGGGCCAACGTCGACGCTGCGCCCAGCCAGAATGCCAGGGCGACGCCCGACAGGATGCTCCAGCCGGGCACGATGGCCACCAGCAGGCTCATTGCCACCGATCGTCTTGGCACGTCCCGGACCGCCTCCGCCGGCACCGGCACCGGGTCAGGATCGACGCTCTGGGACGATCGGTGGGCCATCCACCCCAGGCGTGCTGCGCTGACCAGGGCCATGACGGCGAAAACGGCCGTCATGGCGGCGTTGCCCTGATTGTGATTAGCCACGGCGCCGACGAGGAAGAACAGCGTCAGACCCGCCTGCGCCAGGCGGGCCCTCCACGAATCGGCGGGCAGGATCCACTGCACCCGCCCAATATGCCAGCCCTATCGATGCACCAGACCCGTTTCGGCGGAGGCCACAGACAACCCGGAGGGCGGATCCCGGACCGTCGCCAACGACCGCCGCGACAGCGGCATGATGATCGGACGGTTGCCCTTCAGGATGGAGGCATGGCCTACGCCAGTGACGTGAACATCACTCTGACTGCCGACGAGGCGCTCGTGCTCTTCGAACTGCTGCACCGATCGGAGGACTCGGGTCACGTGAGTGCGCCCGAGCACCAGGGCGAACAGGTCGCCCTGTGGAGCCTGTCCGCGTTGCTGGAGCGCGAACTACCAGAGTCCTTCGACGCCCAGTACGGCGATCTCGTAGAGATGGCACGGAAGCGACCGACCCACACCGAGGAGTGACCGCCCATCGGCAGATCCGGTCGTATCTCCAGTCGCTGGAACCTGCCGCACTCCGCCGCGAGTCGACCATGCTCGAGGGCGAGTGGGAGATGCGATGTCAGCTCTTGCGGATGGCGGCGGCCAGGTCGGCAAGCTGATGCTCGAGGATGTCGAGGATCAGCTCGGGGTTCACGCGGAAGTACTCGTGCACCACGACGTTGCGCAGACCGGCGATCGAAGCCCATGGCACGTCCGGCATCGAGGTCCGCGTCTCGTCGGACAGCGACCGAACGGCCTCGCCGACCACGGCGAGGTTACGCAGCACCGCGTCGTACGCCATCGGCGCCAGGTCACCCGATTGCAGAAACCGCGCGTACTCCTGGCACCGCTCGACAGCGGCGAGGATGTCGGCGAACCGTTCGTCCTCGGACCTGCTCACACCGCCACCGCGTCGGCAAGAGCGCTCGAGGAGACCTCACCACGCAACAGCGATGTCGCCACCACATCGACCCGGGTCCCGAGCAGCGCAGTCAGCTCCTCGGCGATGCCGGACACGCGCAGCAGCTCGTTTCCTCCGCCTGGCAGCAGGTCGACCAGCAGGTCGATGTCGCTCTCTGCTGTGGCGTCGCCGCGGGCAACAGAGCCGAACAACCGCGCGTTGGTCGCCGCATAACGGCCGAGGATCTCCTCAAGCGCTCGACGATGGCCGGCGATCGCTGCACGCAACGACTCGCTCTGCCTGGTCACGGTGCTCATGCAACCAGCGTACGGGCCGAACCGCAGCGGTGGCGGCAGCGCCGCCCACGCCACAGATCCATTCGCCAAGGCGAGCCGGCACGGCAGGTGACCTACTTCGCCGCCTGACGGGCTAACGGCGACACGGGCGCAGGGCCTCACGCGACGCGGCGAGCCCCAGCGGGATGATCCTGCGCGCGTAGTGCAGGACGAGGCTTCTCAGCGACGGATCGACCGGGGCAGCAACACGGGTTCAACGGCCGGCACGCCGGTATCGGGATCGAAGAAGATCGTGTCCTTCCATGTGCCGTTCAGCCGTGCCCGGAGGCCACGGCGAACAAGGCCCGAGGCGATCCTCCAGCCCTTCTGGTGGCGGCCCTTCTCATCGCCCGTGCCGACGTAGGAGTCGGCGACGACCGGGCCGAACGGCTCCATGTCGTCGACGTTCTCGAGGACGATCCCCACCAGTGACGACCGTACGTCCACCGGGGTGATGAACAGCAACGTGTCGCAGCAGCCGGCAACCCACCGAATCATGTCGTTCGGGGAGACCTTCACGGCAACGAGGTTGTCCGCTCCCTGCAGCATCGAGATCTTGTCGGGCGTCGTCTGGAACAGCTCGACGCCCTCGGCGCGCGTCCTGGGCCCGCTGTAGTGGCTCATGGCCCGGTTGCACAGCACACAATGGCATCGCGTATGGGTGCCGGTGTTCCTGCCGACCCTGATGTCGCCGGCGGTCGAACCGCAGGTGCAGTGAAATGCGACGGATGACATGGCAGATGGCATCGCTGTCAGCTCCTTCGACGGCTCGACGCCACGCTACGGGTAGCGCGCTCCCCCGCCCACCCGGCGGGGCCTGCGTCTTTGCGCCGCGTATAGCCTCCGGTCTGACGCGGCCGTGTCCTACCAGCCGCGTACCGCGCTGTCTTGCCGATGCCAGGCCCGGTGAAGCGTGATTGCAGACCTCCGGTCAGCGGCCGCGGGTCGCTCACCGCCGGCGCTCGTTTGTCGCCTCCTCGCCTCAAGCCGTCAGCACCATCGCCGCGCTTCTCCTCCTTCGGGTCAGGCGCCCTCGGTTGGGCGGGGGGTCTCCTTGTTCGTGCGCGTGGTGGCCGAGCGTTGCTGTGTCGGGCGCGGCGTCGTTCAGCGCGTCCGCGCGGGGAGGGTTCGGGACGAGCCTTGACCTGACGTTCAGGACCGGCCGAGGCCTGCGATCCGGCCGAGGCCGATCGCCTCGTCACGCGAGGCCACCCCCAACTTGGCGAGCATGTCGGAGATCCGGTTGCGCACCGTCTTCGGTGCCAAGAACAGGCGCGCGGCGACCTGCGAGGTGGGCAGGCCCCGCACAAGTAGGTCGAGGATCTCCAGGTCTCGCGCGTCCAGCACGGCCAACGCGTCGGTCCGGGGAGCGGATGCTGCGGCAGCGACGACCGCGGCCGAGGCGCCCCGGCCCAGCACAAGGGCTCCACGTGCGGCCGTGTGGATGGCCGCCAGGACGTCCTCGGGGTCGCAGTCCTTGAGGAGGTAGCCGTCCAGGCCGGCACCGAGGCTGCGGATGACCGCCCCGTCGTCGGCATGCATGGTCAGCACGATGACGCGCAGGGCGGGCCAGGTGCGTTTCAGCGCTGCCCCGAGCTCGATGCCGTCGCCGTCGGGCAGCCCCAGGTCGACCACGGCCACGTCCGGTTCCGCGGTGATGCCGCGGGCCTCCGCAGCGGTGCGTGCCACCGCGACCAGCTCGAGCCCGTCCTCTGACTCCACCAGCGCCGACAGACCCGACAGCACGATCGGGTGGTCGTCGACCAGCATCACCCTGGTCATGCCGGCTCCCTCGCGGGCAGCTCCACGTGGAGGCGGACCCCACCTCCGTCGTCCGGTCCTACGGCCAGCGATCCGCCCAGGTGCTCCGCGCGCTGCCGCAGCGAGCTGAGGCCGACGCCCGGGGCGATCGGGCCGCCGACCCCGTCGTCACAGACGTCGACAACGACCTGCTCCCCGCTGGTGGCTACCCGCACCGCGACACGGCTCGCCCCGCCGTGGCGCACGGCGTTGGTGAGGCCCTCGGCCACCGAGCGATACACGGCGACCGTCACGTCACCGGGAAGAGGATCGGTGACGGCCAGGTCCAGCTGCACCTGCCGGCCGTCCCCGTCGAACGTCTCGGCCAGCCGCTCGAGCGCGTCCGCCAGGCCGGCGTCGTGAAGGGCCGTTGGGGTGAGCCCCGACACCATCCGGCGCAGGTCGCCTCGCGCCTGGGCCAGCTGGGGGGCCAGTGACTCCAGCAGTGGGGTGGGGCTGCGGCGCAGCTCGGCCTGCACGCGCATGCTCATGCCGGCCAGCACCGGCCCCAGGCCGTCGTGCAGGTCGCGAAGGATGCGAGCCTGCTCGGCGTCCCGCTCCCGCGCGACGTCCTGGCGGGCGTGCTCGGCCTCGACGGCGAGCCCGACGGCTCGGCAGACCAGTGCGACGGTCGGCAGCAGCTGCTCGACCATGTGCGCCTGACGCGGCTCGGGCCCCTCGGGGTCCTCGCACTCGAGCCGCAACGTGCCGACGCGGTCGCCGGCGACCAGCAGGGGGAGCTCCACCCAGCCAGGCGCGGGGTCGGGTGCGTCCTCGCCCAGCACCAGGGTCACCTCGAAGTGACCGCTGGAGGCGGACACCATCTCGGCGGCCTTGGCGAGCAGCTCGCGCGGGTCGGTGAGGCGGTGCAGGCCGGCGGTGATGGACGCGACGTCGGCCGGGGTCAGGGTGCCGGTCCCGTAACGCCGCACGAGCCTGGATCGGCGCCACCAGGCTGCCGCCGGCCAAGCCAGCGCGGTGGACGTCACCGCGGCGAAGGCCGCGGTGAGGTCGGGGGCGGGGATGCCCGTGCGGGTTCCGACCAGGCGCACTGCGACACCCACGGCTGCCCCGATCGCCAGGGTCAACGCCACCGCAGCGACGTCGAGGAACGGCTCCACCACGGGCCGCAGATCGGTCGCGGTCGTCAGGCGCGTGACCAGACCGGCGAGCGACCACATGCCCAGGGTGACCACCACGGCCACGGCGCGTGGGTCGAGGCCGGAGTCGGCCACCAGGACCGTGCCGATCACGACGGTGGACCACCACAGCATCCAGAACATCCGGCGGCGTGGCACCCGGCCGGGGGCGTAGCCCATCGCCGCGGTGAGCGCCACCAGCGTGAGCAGGACGACCACGACGTCGGCCGCGCGCCACAGGTCCTCGAGCCGCGCCCACAGCGGGCTGCCGGTCGTCGCCAGCGCCATCGCGGCCATCGCCGCCGGCACGAGCGCCAGCACCGTCAGGGCCCGACCGATCCGCGGTTCGGCGGCCCGGTCGAGCAGCAGGGCGGCCGCCACCCCGAACGCGGGCCACCCCGCTCCGTACAGCGCTGCGGTCGGCAGGCTGCTCGCCGAGAACCCCGCGACCAGCGGCAGGGCGCCCAGACTCGTCGCGACGGCCGCCAGGACCACCCCGCTGGAGGCACCTCGTGCGTTGGCCACAGCAGTGCTCACACAACCATGATGTTCCTCGTGGGCGCGCTTGGGCAGCCGTGCGGGACCACGCGGGACAGCGCGGGACGGCGCGGGACAGCGCGGGACAGCGCGGGACGCCGAGGTTCTCGCGCACGGGACACCAGCACCGCCACCGTGGGCGACAGGCCCGGACGAGCCGGGCCGCCGCAACCAAGGAGTCACCATGACCTCGAGCACGACCACCTCCACGACCAGGTCCACCGAGCGCCGGCTCTCCCCGGCCATGCTCGTGGGCGGGACCTTCGCCCTGACCACGCTGCTCAGCATCGCCTTCCACGTCGGCGAGATCCTCTTCACCGACCACGACCCGAACGCTCCTGAGGGACCCATCGCGAGCATCCAGAGCGTCGCCGTGGTCGGCGT
Source organism: uncultured Actinomycetota bacterium (assembly GCA_963745335.1). Taxonomy (GTDB): domain Bacteria; phylum Actinomycetota; class Actinomycetes; order Actinomycetales; family Dermatophilaceae; genus CAVSJJ01. The sequence continues at coordinate 87,194 of CAVUXP010000011.1, read as the reverse complement.
CATCGGTCTGGTGCTCGCGCTGGCGATCGCCGTGCCGCTCTCGCGCGACCCACAGCGCGCCAAGGTCGGCGCCATCGTGCTCGGCTCGCTGGCGGTGGTCGCGCTGCCGTTCTTCTGGTCCGGCGCGCCGGCCACCCTGGGCGTCTGCGCGGCCTGGCTGGGCGGGCTGGCACGCGGAAGCCACCCGCAGTCCGGCGCCGCGCGCGGCTTCGGCGTCGTGGGACTCGTGATCGCCGTCCTCGTGATCGTCGCCACCGTGTTCGGCGGCGCCGCCGGCCGACTGTTCGGGTGAGGGGCGCGTCATGACTGCACACCGGGCCTTCCTCACGGTCGCATCCGTGCTCGCCCTGTGCGTCGCGCCTGCCCCTGCGCTGGCGGCGCCGGACAACGGCAACACGTTCACCCTCGACCTCGCCTGCCCCGACGGGCGCGACTACGACATCACGCTGCTCGAGACCGCCTCCGACCGGGCCGCCGTGCACGTCGTGGGGACGTCGTCGGTGCTCGTCCCCACGGCCTTCCAGTGGCACGTCGTCGTCACCGACGCCGAGGGTGGCGTGCTCGACGAGACCGCCTCACCGCCCGAGGCGGTCCACGGCACGTCGGTCGACCGGCTCGAAACCGTCGAGTGCACGTTCACCCAGGTCGCCCACCACGACATCCCGGACACCGGGCCGGTGACCATCACGATCGACGGCACGGTCTGGGCCTACCTGCCCCGGTGAGTCATCGGGCCCGCGTGTGGTGGGTGAGAGTGTGGCCCGCATGACGAAATACACCCCGATCAACCGCTTCGCGATCTGGCCCTGGGAGCGGTATGGAGTGGCGGCAGCAAGCATCGCGGCGCTGCTAGAGCGCGAGGAGTCCGCGGGCCCGCGCCCACTGGGTCGGGCGCTCGACCTCGGCTGCTTCCAGGGTCTGGGAGCCGCTCGTCGTCGAGCCCGCGGACACTTCAGGGCTCGACTGGCCGACGTCTATCCGCCGCCTGGCGACCGGCATCCTTGCCGTTCTGACAGCAGCTGCCCCCTCCGTCTGATGCCCTCGGGGGCGATCTCGCGATTGGCCAGGCCGTGACCGATGTTGATCAATTCCTCCCGTCCCGGTCGCGCTCGGTCGATCGATCCGGCGCGGAGGCGGCGACAGCGGCGCGCTGCCGCCGGTCCTGGCACCGCCGCCGTCGTGAGCAGTCAGCGCCGCCTGCGCAACCCGTACCAGGCTGAGCCCACCACCAGTCCCGACGCCGCCCCCATGCTGAGGCCAATCGCGATGCCGGACCCGGCCCCCACGAGCAGTCCCACGATCATTCCCAGCCCGGCTCCGAGGACGAGCCCGAGACCGACGGCCAAGGCCCGTTGATCGGTACTGGTCTGTGGTGTCATCCCGGACCCTCCTGTGTGGCCTGCTCGGCTGTGACGCATCCAGTGTGCCTTTGCGCGAAAGAGCAGTCAGCGGCGTCGATCACCCAGGCCAAGCACGACGCCACCCGGGCATCGCGCGGGCGTAACCGTCCCGAGGGCTACTGCGGGCGATAGACATCCGCGCGGTGCTCGATCGCGATCGTCGCCACCTGCTCACCGATGCGGTAGATGATCCGGAAGTCTCCGCGCCGAGCGCCGTGCAGACCTTCGAGCTCGAACCTGAGCGGCTCGCCCACTCGGTGCGGGTTCTCGGCCGGCGCCCCGTAGACGAACTCGACGACCGCCGCCGCGACCTTCTCCGGAAGCCGTACCAACGCCCGCTTGGCCGTAGGCGTCCACGCGATGTCCACGCAGCGCCTCAGCGGCGCGGCAACGCGAGGGCCTCCTCCTTGCTCAGCGTCTCCGCCTCACCGGCGCCCGCCTCGGCGAGGCTGTCGCGGATCTGCTCGAGCAGACGCGGCTTGCCCATGACGTCAAGGGTCTCCTCGAGCGACTCGAGGTCCTCCACGGACACGACGACAGCGGCCGGGCGGCCGTGCTTGGTGATGAACCTGTGGGAGGCGGCCGACCGGATCGGGGGCACGGCGGGGGCACGCGCGCGAACGACACCCATGCAAGAGGCCCCCGAGATCGAGATCCCGAGGGCCTGACCTGCGCCGAACCGATGGAGCCGCCTGTGGGAATCGAACCCACGACCTATTCATTACGAGTGAATCGCTCTGGCCGACTGAGCTAAGGCGGCAGGTGCCCCGCCGGGCGGCCGGGCACGCCGCCTGAGTATACGGATCCCCCGCCCCACGACGAAAACGTGTCCGACCTGACCTTGCCGAACCCCTCCCGCCGCATGCCGGCTCTCCCCTACGCTCGGAGCCATGTCAGACATGCCCCCGCCCCCGCCCCCGCCTCAGCCCGGATACGGATACCAGGCGCAGCCGCCGACGGGCCCCCGGCCGGGCGAGCTCGTCGACCGGTTCGCCGCCCGCCTCATCGACGGAGTGCTCCTCATCATCGTCAACGCCCTCCTCGTCTCGGTGCTCATCGTCGGCCGGATCATGGGTGGCGGCAACGGCTTCTTCGGGACCGGCAGCAACATCGCGGCCGGGGCCGTCAGCGCGGTCGTCACCGCAGCGATCTACCTCGGCTACTTCGCCTTCATGGAGTCCACCCAGGGCCAGACCGTCGGCAAGATGGTCATGAAGCTGCGGGTCGTCGGCCCCGACGGCAACCACCCGAGCCTCGAGATGGCCGCCCGCCGCAACATCTGGACCGCCTTCGGCGTCCTTGGGGTCGTCCCGTTCATCGGCAGTTTCCTCGGCCTCATCGCCGAGCTCGTCGCCGTCATCTTCATCGCCATCGGCATCAACAACGACGTCGCCCGCCGACAGGCCTGGCACGACCACTTCGGTGGCGAGACCCAGGTGCTCAAGATCGGCTGAGCCACCCGCGGCGCACCGCCGCGCCCGACGCGAGCCCGCGGCATACACCGGTATGCCGCGGGCTCGCCGCATCGGTCCGGCGGTGGCTCAGCAGCGCAGCCCGTCCTTCGGCACGGTGCCGTCGACGTAGTAGGCGTCGACGGCGTCGTCGACACAGGAGTTGGACCGCATGTAGGCCGTGTGCCCGTCCCCGTTGTAGGTGATGAGCGAGGCGTTGTCGAGCTGGTCCCGCAGCCGCACCGACCACTCGTAGGGGGTGGCCGGGTCGCGGGTCGTGCCGATGACGACGATGGGCGCACTACCGGCCGCGGAGATCTTCGCGGGCGTCCCGGTCGGCTTGACCGGCCAGTAGCCGCACGGCAGCGAGCTCCACATGAGGAACGGCCCCCAGGTCGGCGCCTCCGCGCTGGCCTGCCGCGCGAGCCGCTCGTGCTCGGCGATGGAGGACGACTCGGGCTTGTCGAGGCAGTTGACGGCATAGATCACCTGCATGATGTTGCCGGTGTAGCCGCCCCCGGGCTTGCGCTCGGCATAGCCGTCGGCGAGGCGCATCAGCCCGGACCCGTCCCCGTTCACGGCGTCCCGCATTGCCGTGACGAGGTCCGGCCAGAGGCTCTGGTCGTACATCGCGTAGGCGATTCCCGTCGACGCCCACCCCTCGGTGAGCTCGGTGACCTTCGCGTCCCCGGTCCGCGGGATCGGGTTCGCGTCCACCTCGTGGAGGAAGTCCCGCAGCCCCTGCATGACGGCGTCGACCGAGCCGCCGAGCGGGCAGCCGCCCTGCTTGACGCAGTATGCCGCCCACGTCCGGGTCGCGAGCTCGAAGCCCTTGGCCTGCCCGAGGTTGATCTCGGCGGACGTGAGGTCCGGCGGGACGACCCCGTCGAGGACGAACCGCCCCACCTTGTCGGGGAAGAGCCCGGCGTAGGTCGCGCCGAGGAACGTGCCGTAGGACTTGCCGAGGTAGGTGAGGGTGTTCTCGCCGAGGGCGGCTCGCAGGACGTCCATGTCGCGGGCGGCGTCCTCGGTCGACACGTGGGGCAGCAGCTCTCCACCGTTGGTCCCGCAGGCCTCGGCGAACCGCTGCGAGTTGTCCGCGAAGGTCTGCTCCTCGGCGCGGGTGTCCGGGGTCGGGTCCTGCCCGAGGAACGCGTCGAGCCCCGCGGGGCCGACGCAGGTGATCGGCGCCGACCGGTCGACGCCGCGGGGGTCGAAGCCGACGATGTCGTAGCGCTGGCGGACCGCCGGCGCGACGATGTAGTCGGCCGCCCTGGCGTAGTCGACCCCGGAGCCACCGGGGCCTCCGGGATTGACGACGAGGTAGCCGATCCGCTTCGGACGGGCTCGTCGCGGCCGCCTTGAACAGCGCGAGCTTGATCGTGTCGCCCGTCGGGTCCGCGTAGTCCACCGGGACCGTGAGCTCGGCGCACTGCCCACCGGAGCAGTTCTTCCAGCTGAGGCCCTGGGAGTAGTACGGATCCAGTCCGGAGGAGCCGGGCGGCGGCGCCTGCGGGGCGGAGGAGGTCGGGGCCGGGTTGATCCGGTCCCGGACGCCGTCGACGACCGAGCAGCCACCGAGGAGGAGGGCGGCCACGGTGGCGGCGGCGGTCACGGTGAGACGGCGGGCGGTCATGGGTGAGACCCTAGGTGAGAGGCCTGAGGGCCGCGCACCGACACCCGGCGCGGCATACCCCCTGGGGTAGCCTTGACGCACTGACCCGAAGGAACCATGAGCGAGCACCAGACCCCTCCGCCGACCGGCGACGAGCGGACCGACCCGCCCCTCGACAGCGTCTACCGGCCCCCGGCGCCACCGCGACGCAACCCCTACGTCGTCCCGCTCACCGTCGCCGGCACCGCCGGGGTGATCGCCCTCGTCATGGCCGTCGGGCCGTCGCTCGTCGGGTCCGGCAGCGCCGCCCCCACCGTCACCGTGACGACGACGGTCGGCCCCAACGAGTCGACCGAGGACGGCGGCACGGCGACCGGCAGCGGCACCCAGGCCGAGGCCGCCGACGTCGCGCGACGCCAGGTCGGCGACCCGCTCGCCCTCGGCGCCGCCGACGCGCCCGTCGTCATGGTCGAGTACTCCGACTTCTCCTGCCCCTACTGCGCGTCGTTCGCGACGAAGACCGAGCCGGAGCTCGTCGCGAAGTACGTCGACACGGGCGTCCTGCGCATCGAGTGGCGAGACTTCCCCTACCTCACCGACCAGTCCGGCGTCGCGGCGATCGTCGCCCGGGCGGCGGCCCAGCAGGACGCGTTCTGGCCGGTCCACCACGCCCTGTTCACCCGCATGCACACGGCGGGCTTCGACAAGCTCGACAAGGACGTCATCAACGAGATCGTCAGCGACGCCGGGCTCGACCCCGACCGGTTCATGAAGGACTTCTCCGCGACGGCGACGGCGAATGCCGTCTCGACCGACCTCGGCGAGGGCCAGCAGGTGGGCGTCAACGGCACGCCGACGTTCGTCATCAACGGCCGGCTCGTCGTCGGGGCGCAGCCGCTGGAGACCTTCGAGCGGGTGATCGAGCAGGCCGCGGCCGCCGCCGGGTGACCGGGCGAGCGACCGTGTGCCGCTCGACGGAGCCGCCCCCATGACCCAGGTCAGCCTGCTGACGGCGTTCCTCGCCGGGACCCTCGCGCTCCTCTCACCGTGCAGCGCGCTGCTCCTGCCGTCGTTCTTCGCCTACGCCTTCGCGAGCCGGACGGCACTGCTGGGGCGCACGCTCCTGTTCTATGTCGGGCTGCTGCTCACCCTCGTCCCGCTCGGCACGGGCGCGAGCGCGGTGTCCCGGCTGTTCTACGGGCACCGGCCGGCCCTCATCGCCATCGCCGGCTGGACGATCATCGCCCTCGGCGTCGTGCAGATCGTCACCGGCGGGACGGGTATGCCGTTCGCCGGCCGGATCCAGTCCTGGGCGGCGGCGCGGCAGCGGCCGGCGGGGACCGGCGTCACCCGTGCGGGCGATGCCACCGGGAGCGACTCCGCCGGGCCGCGTGGGGGGTGGCTCCCGACCGTGGCCCTCGGCGCGGTCTACGGCCTGGCCGGCTTCTGCTCCGGCCCCATCCTCGGGGCGATCCTCACGATGGCGGCCACGTCGGGTCGGCCGATCGTCGGCGCGACGCTGCTCGCGGCATACGGGCTGGGCATGGCGGCGCCGCTCTTCGTCCTCGCCGCCCTGTGGGACCGGCTCGGGCTCGGCGGCCGGTCGTGGCTGCGTGGGCGCGAGGTGCGGGTCGGGCGGCTGCGGGTCCACACGACCTCGCTCGTCGCCGGCCTGCTCTTCATCGGCATCGGGGTGCTGTTCCTCGCCTACGACGGGACGGCCGGGATGCTGACGACCCTCGGGCTGGGCGACACGACCGAGTTCGAGCTGTCGGCCCAGGACGCCATCACCCGGTGGGCCGGGGCGGTCCCGGGTTGGGCGGTCCCGGCGGCGGTCGCCGTCGGCGCCCTCCTCGTCGCCGGCCGCCGGGCCCACGCCGAGCAGCGGCGCGCCGACCGCGAGCGTCAGTGAGGCAGGCGCAGGTCGAGGGCCATCGCCTCGAGAGCGAGGAGCGGTTGGACGTTGGCGCCGATCCGCTCCCGGGCCGTGCCGATCGCGTCCATCGCGAGGAGCAGCCGCTCGGACGACAGCGATGAGGCGACCTGCTGGACGACGCCGCGGCTGTCCTCGTTGACGAGGTCGACGCCGGACCCGCCGTGGAGCACGAGGGCGTCCCGATAGACCGAGAGCAGGTCGACGAGCGCCCGGTCGAGGACGTCGCGGACGAAGCGGGTGGCTCGGGCCTTCTGCTCCTTCTCGAGCGAGGCGAGCTGGGCGCGGATGTGCGGCGGTTGGGTGCGCGCGGTCGGGTCGGCACCGAGGGTCTCCATGAGCCGCTCCCGCTCGGCCGCGTCCCGCTCGGCCGAGGATGCCTCCGACTCCTCCTTGGCGATCTCGGAGAGGTCGGAGGCGGCATCGACCGCCTCGCCGACCGTGTGGATCCGCGTCGCGAGGCCGATGACGTCGTGCCGGCGGATCCGGGCGCTCTCGTCGCGGGCCAGCCGGCGGGCGAGGCCGACATGGGACTGGGCCGCGCGGGCGGCATACAGCGCCATCGGCGCCTCGACGCCGTCCCTCCGGACGAGGAGGTCGGCCACGGCGGCGGCCGGGGGCGTCCGGAGCCGGACGTGCCGCGACCGCGACCGGAGCGTGATGATGACGTCCTCGGTCGAGGGCGCGCACAGCATCCACACCGTGCGGGCCGTCGGCTCCTCGAGGGCCTTGAGCAGGGCGTCGGCGGCCCGCTCGGTGAGCCGGTCGGCGTCCTCGACGACGATGACGCGGTAGCGGCCGACCGAGGGCCGCGCCGCGGCGAGCTGGACGAGCTCGCGGGCCTGCTCGACCTTGATCGACAGCCCCTCGGTGGCGACGAGCTCGACGTCGGCGTGGCTGCCGTCGAGCGCCGTGCGGCACTCCCGGCAGGTCCCGCAGCCGCCGTCCGGGCACTCGCAGCGCCGCCGCGAAGGCCCGGGCCGCCACCGACCGCCCGGAGCCCGGAGGGCCGGTGAACAGCCACGCGTGGGTCATCGACGCCGGGTCGGCGACCGCCCGCCGCACCGTGGCCACGGCGTCGTCCTGGCCGACGAGGTCGTCCCAGACGCTCATGACGCCGCCCGGTCGAGCAGCCCCATCGCGCGCAGCCGGTCGAGCACCGCCGCGTGGATGCGCTCCGGGTCGAGCGTGCCGTCGACGACGAGGTAGCGCTCGGGGTTCCCCTCCGCCATGGCGAGGAAGTGCGCGCGGATCGCCTCGTGGAAGGCGTCCTCCTCGGACTCGAGCCGGTCGTGGACGTCGCCGCGACGCCGGCGCCCCTCCGCAGCGGCGACGTCGACGATGACGGTGAGATCGGGGACGAGGTCGTCGACGGCCCACATCTGCAGGTCGTGGACCTCCCCCGCGCCGAGGTCTCGCCCGGCGCCCTGGTAGGCCACGGAGGAGTCGGTGTAGCGGTCGGTGATCACCGTCGTCCCGGCGGCGATCGCCGGGCGGATGAGCTGGTCGACGTGGTGGGCCTTGTCGGCGGCGAAGAGCAGGGCCTCCGCGCGCGGCGAGACGTGGTCTCCGTGGAGGACGAGGTCGCGGATCTGGGCGCCGAGCTCGGTCCCACCCGGCTCGCGGGTGACGAGCACGTCGTGGCCTGCGGCGCGCATCGCGTCGGCGAGCAGCCGCACCTGGGTGGACTTGCCCGCGCCGTCGCCTCCCTCGAAGGCGATGAACACCCCTGCCGCTGCCGTCACGCTGCGAAGCCTAGGCCAGGGCGGCGTCAGCGCGCCGGGGCGGTCGCGGCATACCGTCGATCACGCACGGGTGCTCGACGAGGCGACCGCGAACCCGGACGTTCCCGCGAGCACCGGCGCTCACCCTGGCAGGTGATCGCGCGCCCAGAGCGCCGCGCTGGTCCGGTCGGGCACCCCGATCTCGCGGAACACCCGGCCCAGGTGCGCCTTGACGGTCCTCTCGCTGATCCCCAGGGCCCGGCCGATCTGCTTGTTCGCCAGCCCCTGGGCGACGAGTCGGAGCACCTCGGTCTCGCGCGGGCTGAGGCCCGCGGCCGGGCCCCGCTCCCCCGCCGTGGGCAGCAGCGCGCCGGCGACCCTGGGGTCGAGCGGCACATGCCCCTGGGCCGCCGACCGGACGGCGGCCACGAGCTCGCGCGGGTCGCAGTCCTTGAGGACGTAGCCGATCGCCCCCGCCGCCAGCGCCTCCTGCACCCGCTCCCGGTCGGAGAAGGAGGTCAGCACGACGACCCGGGTCTGCGGATGCGCCGCAACCACCCGACGGGTCGCCTCGACGCCGTCCATCTCGGGCATCGACAGGTCCATGAGGACGACGTCGGGGGTCGTCGCGGCCGCCCGCTCGACGGCGAGCATCCCGTTCTCGGCCTCGCCGACGACGGTGAGATCCGGGTCGGCCTCGAGCAGCGAGGTCAGACCGGCCCGGACGAGCTGGTGGTCGTCGACGAGGAGCACGGAGATCACCGGCGCTCCTCCTTCTCGGTGTCGAGGACGAGGCGCCAGTGCGTCCCCCGCCCCGGGGCGCTGGACACCTGGAGCAGCGCGCCCACGGCTCCGGCGGTGTCGGCCAGGAGGCGCAGACCGAAGTGCCCCTCGGCGGGGGCGTCCAGGGCCGTCACCACGTCGAAGCCCACGCCGTCGTCGACGATGTCGATGACGGTCGCGGCGCCCTCCCGGTGGGCCGAGACGATGACCGTGGCCGGCCCCGCGTGCCGCACGGCGTTGCGCAGACACTCCTGCACGACGCGGTATGCCGCGCGCTCCTGTTCCGGGGTCAACGCCAGCTCCTCGTCGGGCGGCATGTCGACGCGCACGACGACCGCGCCGGCCCGCACTCCCTGCGCGAGGTCGCCGAGGGCGGCGCCCAGACCGGCCCGGGACAGGCTCGCTGGGTAGATGTCGACGAGGAGCGTCCGCAGCGAGCGGATGCTGCGTCGGACCGAGGCGGCGGCGGCGTCGAGGTCGTGGGCGAGGAGGGCGTCGCCCACCCCCGCCGCCCGGGCCGAGGCGCCGGCGACGGCGAACGAGGTCGCGGCCAGCTCCTGCACCGGCCCGTCGTGCAGGCTCGCCGCGATGGCTCGGCGCTCGTCGGCGGAGACCTCCACCGCCCGCTCCAGGAACGCGGCACGGCTGCGCTCGTCCTCCCGGACCCGCCTGATGAGATGCCAGACGATGGGGGCGACGAGCACGACGAGGAGGATGAGCGAGCTGAGGGTGACCCCGGCGAAGCCGCGCCACAGCTGGGACGAGCGGGCGCCAACCGGGTCGTAGGACGTATACATCTCGAACAGCGCGACCTCGCCGTCCGGGGCCCACACGGGCCGGTACACCTCGACGAGCCGGTCGCCCTTCTCGAACGCGTTCTCGGACTCGTCGAGCCTCGAGATCTCGGCCTTGGTCGAGGTCTCGGTGAGGGCCGCTCGCTGGTCCGAGCTCAGCGCGAAGGTCCGTCCGATGAGCTGGGGCTCGTCGGCATAGATGACGACCCCGTCGGGGCTCCACAGCTTGACCCGCACGATGTCCGGACCCATCACCTTCTCGCGGACGAGCGCATCGAAGTCGGCCACCGCCGTCGCGTCACCGCTCATCAGCGCGTCGCTCATCGCGGGCTGGACGACGGCGACGGCCAGGACGCCGGCGGTGTTCGCGGCGTCGTTGACGGCCTCCCGCTCGGCGAGCTTGCGAGCGGCGAGCGAGCCGAGCACCCCGACGAGGACGAGGACGGCGAGGACGCCGGCGACGAGCTGGAGGAAGATCCGCCGGGGGTGGACCGGCGTCGGGGCACCGCGTCCGGGTCCGCCGGTCGCCAGCGTGTGCCATGCAGGACCGGCCTCACCCGCCCAGGGGGGAGGGGACGAGGAGGCCGGCCGCGCCGGGAGGTCAGTCGTCGGATCCGTGTCCACCCGAGCCGCCTCCGTGGTCGTCCCCGGCATCGTGGCCGGAGCCGTCGTCGCTGCCGCCGCGTCCGCTGCCGCCGTCCCCGCGGCCACTGCTGTCGTCGCCGGCATCGTGGGTGGCCGGGTCCTCCGAGGTCGCCCGCGGACGCTGCCCACCCTTGTCGTCGTTCGCGTCGTGCGTCGCCGGGTCGTCCGAGCCGGACCGGGACCGCTGGCCGCCCTTGTCGTCGCCGGCATCGTGGGTGGCCGGGTCGTCCGAGGTCGCCCGCGGACGCTGCCCACCCTTGTCGTCGTTCGCGTCGTGCGTCGCCGGGTCGTCCGAGGTCCGGACCCGCAGACCCCCCTTGTCGTCGCCGAGGTCGTGGTCGGCGCCGGACGTCGCCGACACCGAGGCGGGGACCTGGACGGGGAGGCGCTCGGCGAACGAGGCGTTGCCGAGCAGCCCGATGGTCGCGGGGACGGCGGCGACGCCGGTCCCGATGAGGATGATGATGGCGCGCCGCATGGCGTGCTCCTTTCGGTGGAGGAAGTGTGGCATCGCGCGGACGGGCCGACCAGGGCCCAACCGGGAACCCGAGCCCTGGCCGTCGTCGCGTCGCATCGTCCGTCTCCTTGCGGTGCCGGCCGGAGGGTTCCGGCCGGTGGAGAAACTGTGCGTCGGAGCCGCGGGCAGCCACCATTGGGCGATGGTCGTAGTACCCCCGGCTGCGGACGTCGCCGCAGGTCGGAGGGCTGCGCTCAGTCGGCGGACGGCGCCCGGAGCCCAGGGGTATGCCGCGCGAGCAGCTGGGCGAGATGCTCGCCGTCCCGTCCGGCGAGGTCGGCGAGCTGCGTCCGGCAGCTGAAGCCGTCGGCGAGCACGACCCCGTCCGGACCGTCGCCGTCCAGCCGCCCGACGGCCGGCAGCAGTGCGGCGCCGGCGACGGCGACCGACACGTCGTGGTGACCCCGCTCGACACCCCAGTTGCCCGCGAGTCCGCAGCACCCCTCGACCCGGTCGACGGTGGCACCCGCCTCGGCCAGCAGTGCGGCATCGGCGTCCCAGCCGAGGACCGCCTCGTGGTGGCAGTGCGGCTGGGCCACCGCCCGGACCCCGTCGAGGTCGGGCGGCACCCACCCGGGCGTCTGCGCGAGGAGCTCGGCCAGGGTGCGGCAGGCCGCCGCGACCTCGTCCGCCTCGGCGGCCGCCGCGGCGTCGTCGCCGGTCAGCTCGGCCGCCTCGCCCCGGAGGGCCGCGAGGCAGGACGGCTCGAGCCCGACGACGAGCCGCCCGGCCCGGACGTGGGGCAGCAGCTCACGCACCGTCGCCCGGGCCTGGGCGGCGGCCCGGCCGAGCTGTCCCGTCGAGACCCAGGTCAGGCCGCAGCAGACCGCGCGCTCGGTGACGCGCACGGCATACCCCGCGCCCTCGAGGACGGCGACCGCGGCCTCGCCGACCTCGGGCGAGAACGCGTCGGTGAAGGTGTCGACGAAGAGAACGACCTCGCTCCGGTCACCGTCGGGCGGCCGATGCATGGCGAACCACCGCCGGAACGTCGGCGCCGCGAGCCGGGGCAGGCGGCGTCGGGCATCGACGCCGGCGGCCGCCGTGACGGCTCGGTGCGCCCAGCGCGAGGCCAGGACCCGGTTGACGACGGGCACGGCCCACGGCATCCGGGCCAGGAGCCGGGTCCACGTCGGCAGCCAGCCGAGGGCGTAGTGCGTCCGCGGCCGGAGCCGTCCGCGATAGCGCTGGTGGAGGGCCTCGGACCGGTAGGCCGCCAGGTCGACCCCCGTCGGGCAGTCGGATGCGCAGGCCTTGCACGAGAGACAGAGGTCGAGGGCGTCGCGCAGCGCCGGCGAGTCCCAGCCGTCCGGGCCGAGGTGTCCGGCGACGACGTCCTGGAGGACCCGGGCCCGGCCGCGGGTCGAGTCCTTCTCCTCCCGGGTCGCCCGAAAGCTCGGGCACATCGCCGCTCCCGGCTGCTCGCTGCGACAGCTGCCGACCCCCGTACATCGGTGGACGGCCATCGACAGGTCGCCGCGGTCCTCGCGCAGGGCACGCACGAGGGTGGGCCGCTCGGCCCGGGTCAGCCGCCCGGCCTGCGCCACCCGGATGGCGGCGTCGGCGGGGTCGGGTTCGACGAGCACCCCGGGGTTGAGCAACCGCTGCGGGTCGAAGACGTCCTTGACCCGTTCGAAGAGGGCGAGGGCGGCCGGTGAGTACATGACCGGCAACAGCTCGCTGCGGGCCCGGCCGTCTCCGTGCTCGCCCGACATCGAGCCGCCGTGCGCGGCGGCGAGCTCGGCGGCATCGCGGAGGAACCGGCGGAAGACCTCCCGCCCCTTGGGAGCGTCGAAGGGGAAGTCGATCCGGATGTGGAGGCACCCGTCGCCGAGGTGGCCGTAGGGCAGCCCGGTGAGCCGATGCTGGTCGAGCAGGTCGTCGAAGGCCCGCAGGTAGGAGCCGAGCCGCTCGGGAGGCACTGCGGCGTCCTCCCACCCGGCGTGGGCAGGGGCGCCCGACGGCGTCCGGGACGACAGCCCCGCTCCGGCCGCGCGGATCCGCCACAGGGCGGCGGCCTCACCGGGGTCGTCGACGACCCGGGCGTCGAGCGCACCGGAGTCACGGACCACCGCCACCGCGACCGCCCCCGCCTCGGACGGCGACCCGCCGACGACCTCGACGAGCAGCCAGCCGGCGCCCCGCGGCATACCGGGGACGGCAGCGTCGCCGTGGCGCGCCCGGACGACGTCGACGATGCGGCGGTCGAGGCCCTCGCAGGCGACCGGCGCGTGCCGCAGGATCGCCGGCACGGCGTCCGCGGCCTCCGCCATCGACGGATAGCCCAGCGCGACAAGGGTTCTCGCCGGAGCATCCCGCACGAGGCGCACCCGCGCCCGGACGACGGTGGCGAGGGTTCCCTCCGACCCGACGAGGAAGCGGGCGACGTCGGCGCCGTTCTCGGGCAGCAGGTGCTCGAGGGAGTAGCCGCTCACCTGCCGGGAGAAGCGGCCGAACTCGGTCCGCACCGTCGCGAGGTCGTCGGCGATGACCGCCTGCAGCCGCTCGACCGTCCCCGCGGCTCCACCTCCCCCTCCCCCCACCTTGCGTCCGCGTTTGCGGTCGCCCCGGCGACCGGAGACGCGGACGCAAGGGACGGCGCGGGGTCGAGGGGGCCGAGGGTGAGGTGCTCACCGGAGCCGGTGACGACGTCGAGACCGAGGACGGTGTCGCTCGTCCGGCCGTAGCCGAGGGCCCTCGTCCCACAGGCGTTGTTGCCGATCATCCCGCCGATCGTCGCGCGGTCCTGGGTCGAGGGGTCGGGCCCGAAGCGCCACCCGAGGGGCAGCACCCGACGCTGCAGGTCGGCATGGACGACGCCGGGCTCGACCGTTGCCGTGCCCGCCTCCGCGTCGATGTCGACGATGCGCCGCAGATGCCGCGAGGTGTCGAGCACGACGCCGGGCCCGACGGCGTTGCCCGCGATGGAGGTGCCCGCACCCCGCATCGTCACCGGCACACCGAGCTCACGGCATGCCCCCAGCGCGGCGATCAGCTCGTCGGTATGCCGCGGCCGGGCCACCGCGAGGGGCGGCACCCGGTAGAGCGAGGCGTCCGAGGAGTAGAGGCTGCGGGTCAGGGCGGAGTCGCTGACCTCGAGCACGCCCGCCCGGCGCAGCGCTTCGACCACCTCGGGGCGGTCGGGCGTCGGTCCGGCGGGCACGCTGCCAATCTACGGCCGACCGTCGGCCGCGGTCAGCCGTCCTCAGCCCGCGTCGCCGTGCCGGTCGGCGTTGGCGTGGATGGCGTCGTGGACGTACTGGGCCAGCCCGGGCTCGAGGTCCTCGTACGTCTTCGTGAACCTCGGGTCGGCCAGGTACATGTCGGCCAGGCCGCGGTGGAACTCGTGCGGCAGATCGTAGAAGCGGTCGTGGATGTGGCGCCGATGCGACTCGGCGGCGTCCATCGCCTCGACGGAGGTCGCCGGGAGGCCGGCCCGCTTGGCCGCGACGAACGCCTCGTTGACCGCGTCCTGGTCGGCCTTGACCGCCTCCCAGTCGGCCTTCGTGTAGCGGCTCGTGCGTGCCTGGGACTGCTTCCACGCGTCGGTGTCGCCCCAGCGCTCCTCGGCCTCGGCCTGGTAGTCGTCGTTGAACCCGTCGCTGAAGAGCTCCTTGAGCTCCTCGCGGGTGGCCGGTCGGTCGGTCATCTCTCTCTCCAATGCACGGTCGATGGCGTCGACGAGCTCGCTCAGCTCGCCGATCCTGGCGTTGACCGCGTCCCGCTGACGACTCAGGTGGTCGACGACGGCCCCGTCCCCCCGCAGGAGCTCGGCGACCTCGTCGAGAGGGAAGCCGAGCCGGCGGTAGGTGACGATCGTGCCGAGCCGACGTAGATCGTCCGGGGTGTAGAGCCGGTACCCGGCGTGGGTGCGCTCGCTGGGAACGAGCAGCCCGATCTCGTCGTAGTGGTGCAGCGTGCGCACCGTGACGCCGAACTCGTCGGCCACCTGGCCGACGGTCAGCGTCGCGTCGAGGTCGGGGTTGTCCACCCAGGCAGTGTGCTGGCTCGTCGTGGTCATGTCACCACCGTCCTGCCTCACGTCACGTGAGAGTCAAGCGGAATCGGCCGCGGGCTCAGTCGAACCCGAAACGGCGACGCAGCTCGCCGAGCAGGACCTTCCCGGTCGCGTTCCGTGGCAGCGCGTCGACGAACCGCACCTCGCGCGGCACGACATGCCTGGCCCGGTGGGCGCGCACGTGGTCGCGGACCTCGTCCTCGGTCATCGTCGCGCCGGGCTCGAGGACGACGAATGCCGCCAGCCGCTGACCGAACTCCGGGTCCGGTATGCCGCTGACCGCCACCTCGCGGACGGCCGGGTGCTCGTGGAGCGGGCCCTCCGCCTCGAGGGGATAGACGTTCTCGCCGCCGCTGACGATCATGTCGTCGGCGCGGCCGTCGACGAAGAAGAGCCCGTCCGCGACGTGGCCGAGGTCTCCGGTGTCGACGAGCCCGTCCACGACGCCGGCGCGCTCCCCCGTGGTGTAGCCCTCGAAGGTGAACTCGTTGCCGCAGAACACCCTTCCCACCTGGCCCTCACCGACCTCGGCACCCTCGTCGTCGAGGATGCGCACCGTCGTCCCCAGCGGCGGGGTTCCGGCGGTGTCGGGGTCGCGGCGCAGGTCGGCCGGCGTCGCGATGCAGACCCAGGAGGCCTCGGTGGACCCGTAGAGGTTGTAGAGGACGTCGCCGTACTCGTCCATGAACCTCGTCGCGAAGCCCGCCGGGTAGGCCGAGCCACTCGTCGCGACGACGCGCAGCCTCGGCAGGCGCTCGCTCGCCGGGCCGTCGGGGTAGGCCGGGAGCTCCATCATCCGCTGCAGCATGACCGGCACGGCGAACATCGCCCGGCAGCCGAAGGCCGCCAGCGCCTCCCGGGCGTCCGCGGGGTCGAACCGGCGCCGGAGGACGACGGTGGCGCGCATCGCGAGCGCGAGCTGGAACGCGGCATACCCCCAGGTGTGGAAGAGCGGGGCGGAGATGAGGACGGTGTCCCGAGCGCGCACCGGGATCCGGTCGATGATCGTCACGAGCGGCCCGAGACCGCCCGGCGTGCGGCGGGCCGCCCCCTTGGGCGTGCCCGTCGTCCCCGAGGTGAGGATGACGGTGCGCCCCTGGCGCTCCGGCGGCGCCGGTCGGCTCCGCGGTGTCCCGGCGAGGGTGCGGGCGAGGACCGCCGTCGCGAGCTCGGACTCGCTGACGAGCCTCGATGCCGGCCCCGACCTCGCCGAGCGCCGGGCCGAGCTCGTCGTCGTGGACGACGGCGCCGAGGCCCTGCCGCTCGGCGACGAGGGCGAGCTGCTCGGCGGCCAGCCCGGTGTTGAGGAGGACGAGGTCGGCGCCGAGGATGCTCGTCCCGACCATGGTGGCGACGGCCCCGACGTGGTTGCGGGCGAGGAGGCCGATCCGATCTCCAGCGCCGAAGCCCTTCTCCCGCAACGTCTCTGCCACGTCTTCGGACCGGCTCAGCAGCTCGGCGTAGGTCACCGGCCCCTCCGCCTCGTCGTGGACGGCGACGGCGGAGCCGCTGCGGACCGCCGCCTGTCGCAGCTCACCGGCCAGGCCGAAGCCCCAGCGGGCCAGCGCCGCGAGCTGGCCGACCTGCAGGTGGGGCAGCCCGGGACCGATGACGCCACGGCGGGTGAGCGTCGTCGTGATCTGGAGGGGGTTCACCGGCTGCGCTGCGGGGTCGGCGGGGTCACGGCGGCCTCCGTTTCTAGCTCTTCTTCGTCGTCTTCTTGGCCGTCGTCTTCTTCGCGGTCGCCTTCTTCGCCGTTGTCTTCTTCGCGGCCCGCTTGCGGGTCGTCGGACCCTTCGCGCGCTTCTCGGCGATCAGCTCGAAGCCCCGCTCCGGCGTGATCGACTCGGGGTCGTCGTCACGGCGCAGGGTCGCGTTCGTCTCGCCGTCGGTGACGTAGGGGCCGAACCGCCCGTCCTTGACGACGACGGGCTTGCCCGACACCGGGTCGGCGCCGAGCTCCTTGAGCGGGGGCTTCGCGGCGGCCCGGCCGCGCGTCTTGGGCTGGGCGTAGATCGCGAGGGCCTGCTCGAGGGTGATGTCGAACAGCTGGCTCTCGGTCTCGAGCGAGCGCGAGTCGGTCCCCTTCTTGAGGTAGGGGCCGTAGCGCCCGTTCTGGGCGGTGATCTCCTCGCCCGACTCGGGGTCGGCGCCGACGACCCGGGGCAGCGACAGCAGCCGCAGGGCCGTGTCGATGTCGATCGTCGCGAGGTCCATGTCCGCGAACAGGCTGGCCGTCCTCGGCTTCGGCTTCGTCGCCTTGCCGCGCCCCTTGGCGGGCGCCGCCTCGGCCTCGTCGGGGAGGACCTCGGTGACGTAGGGGCCGTAGCGACCGGCCTTGGCGACGATGTCGCGGCCGGTAGCCGGGTCCTGCCCCAGCACCCGCCCGTCGTCGGCGGCGGCCGCGAGCAGCTCGCGGGCCTTCTCGGCAGTCATCTCGTCGGGGGCGATGTCGTCGGGCACCGTCGCCCGGCGTGGGGTCGGGGGCTTCCCCGGCGTCGGACTCCGCGGCATACTCCTCGGACACCTCGCCGGTCGCGCGGCGTCGACGCCGACGGGCACGACCTCCTCGACATAGGGACCGTAGCGACCGACCCGGACGACCACTCCGCTCACCGATGTCGACGGTCGAGATGGCCCGGGCGTCGATGTCACCGAGGTCCTCGACGAGGGAGCGCAGGCCCTCGGCGGAGCTCGCCTCGTCGCCGAAGTAGAAGCGGCGCAGCCAGGCGGCGCGGTGCTCCTCCCCGCCGGCGATCCGGTCGAGGTCGGCCTCCATCGACGCCGTGAAGTCGTAGTCGACGAGCCGGGTGAAGTGCTCCTCCATGAGCCGCGTGACGGCGAAGGCCAGCCAGCTGGGCACGAGGGCGCTGCCCCGGTTCGTGACGTAGCCGCGGTCCTGGATCGTCCCGATCGTCGACGCGTAGGTCGACGGCCGGCCGATGCCCTTCTCCTCCATCGCCTTGACGAGGGTCGCCTCCGTGTAGCGCGGCGGCGGCGACGTCTGGTGCCCGTCCGCCTCGGCCCCGAGGACCGCGAGCGCGGCACCCTCGCCGAGCTTGGGAAGGCGCCGCTCCTCCTCGGCGATGTCCTTCTTGCGCATCGCCTGCTGCTCGTCGCGACCCTCCTCGTATGCCGCGAGGAAGCCACGGAAGGTGATGACCGTCCCGCTCGCCGTCAGCTCGACCTCTCCGGCGGGCGCTCCCTCGGGGAGGCTCGCCGTGATCTTGACGGTTGCGGTCGAGCCGCGGGCGTCGGCCATCTGCGAGGCGACCGTGCGCTTCCAGATCAGCTCGTAGAGGGCGAACTCCTCGCCGCGCAGCTCGCCGGCGACCTGGGCGGGCGTGCGGAACCGATCCCCCGCGGGGCGGATCGCCTCGTGCGCCTCCTGCGCGTTCTTGACCTTCTTCTGGTACATCCGGGGCGCGTCGGGGACGTACTCGGCGCCGTAGAGGTCGCGCGCCTGCTGACGTGCGGCGGTGAGGGCGGCGGCCGACAGGGTCGTGCTGTCGGTCCGCATGTAGGTGATGTAGCCGTTCTCGTAGAGCCGCTGCGCGACCCGCATCGCGTTCTTGCTCGAGAGGCGCAGCTTGCGGGACGCCTCCTGCTGGAGTGTCGAGGTGGTGAAGGGCGCGGAGGGGCGCCGCGTGTAGGGCTTCTCGGAGACCGAGCCCACGCGCACCCCGGGGTCGGAGCCGAGCGCGGTGAGGGCATCGGCGATGCCCGTGGCGCGCGCCTCGTCGAGCTGGACCGCCTTGGCGTGGGTCAGGGTGCCGTCGTCGGCGAAGTCCCGGCCCGTCGCGACGCGCTGACCGTCGACGCTCGTCAGCCGCGCCGTGAACCGCTCGGTCTGGCCGCTCGGCGAGAACTCGCCGTCGACGTCCCAGTAGGACGCCGCGACGAAGGCCATCCGCTCGCGCTCCCGCTCGACGACCATCCGGGTCGCGACGGACTGGACCCGACCGGCGGACAGCCCCGCCCGGACCTTGCGCCACAGCACCGGCGAGACCTCGTAGCCGTAGAGCCGGTCGAGGATGCGGCGGGTCTCCTGGGCGTCGACGAGCCGGGTGTCGAGCTCGCGGGTGGAGCTCGCGGCGCGCTGGATGGCCTCCTTGGTGATCTCGTGGAAGACCATCCGCTTGACGGGCACCGTCGGCTTGAGGGTCTCGAGCAGGTGCCAGGCGATGGCCTCGCCCTCGCGGTCCTCGTCGGTCGCGAGGTAGAGCTCGGAGGAGTCCTTGAGCTTGCTCTTGAGCTCGCGGACCTTCTTCTTCTTGTCCGCGTCGACGACGTAGTAGGGCTCGAAGTCGTCCTCGATGTTGACCCCGAACTTCCCGAACGGGCCCTTCTTCATCTCCGCCGGCATCTCCGACGGGGTCGGGATGTCGCGGATGTGGCCTACCGACGCCTCGACGTCCCAGTCCGCCCCCAGATAGCCCGCGATCGTCTTCGCCTTCGCGGGCGACTCGACGATGACGAGCTTGCGCCCCGTGCTCAACTGCTCACCTGCCGTCCCTCTCCCGCGTGCAGCGGATTCGTCGCTGCTCCGACGCGGGAGACCATGCGAACGGTAGCGCCCCCGCCTTGGCGGCGCATGGAGCGGGGGCCGAGACGCCCCGCGGGGCCCGTGCCGACGCGGCACCGGACGCGTGCTACCCGGGACCGCGCAGCGTCCCTGCGACCTGCGCGGACGGCTAGCCCCGGTTCGCGCGTCCCCACCGGGTCGGAGCCAGCAGCCACGGGGCATGGCGCCGGATCCGCCGCCGCACACCGGCCCGACCGCGGGTGGCGATGAGGCGCACCAGCTCCTGGGTCGACTTCTCCGTGTCGCCCTGCCTCCTCGCTCTCGTGGGCGCCACGGCACGCGGCCTGTCCAGCGACCAGTGGCCGCGGGTGGAGCCCGCCACCACGCCGAGCACCGCCTCCACCGCGGCGCTGAGCGGCACCCCGTCGGCCCGAGCCGTCTGCGTCGCCTCCTCCGTCGTCGTCGGGGTGCGGACCAGGGCCCACGGGTCGCCGACGACGCGGACATTCAGCGACTCGATGGCCTCGGCGATCCGTTCGCCCTCCCGGACGACCTCCGGCCTCACCCAGTCGGGCAGGGCCGGCCGGGGCTCGTCGGCACCCGGGACGCGGGCCTCGACGAGCCGACGGATCAGCCCGTAGCGGATGAGGGAGGCGTACTCGGCCCAGGTGACCTTGTCGGCCAGCGCCAGGTTCACCTCGCGGACCAGCTCGGACTCGACTGCCGTGAGGCCACGGTTGGCCATCGGGCCGGGCTGGTCGACGATCGTGCCGGGAGGAAGGTCGAGCAGCTTCTCGAACGTGCCCGGCAGCATGGCGCGGTCTGCCTCGTCGAGGGCGAGGACCGTGACCCGATCCGGGCCGACGACCCGAGACCACCGGTCGATCACCCTCACCGGATCGGAGCGCTCCCAGAACGCACTGGGCGCCCCGGGCTCCGGCCGGCAGAAGCTCTCCTTGAGCCAGTCCTCGAGGGAGTGGGTGCGGCCCTGCTTCAGCGACTGGGCCCATGAGGACACCGCGAACGGGCCGACGCTTCGCACACCGAGGACGACATGCACCCGGTCGGGGCCGAGGTCGTCGGCGAGCCGCCGCACGGCTTGCGGGTCTGCGCCCGAGAAGAACTCGCTGCTGACCACGACCCGCATCGGACTGGTCCGCACCTGCTCGACCAGCCGGTCCCAGACCTCCATCGGCGGCGGGGGCTCGGGCTCGCTCGCCCAGCCCACGGCCCGCTGCTGCAGTGCCTTCGCGGCCTGGTGGTGGGCCTCGTTCCGGCCCACATAGCGAACGCCGTGGGCCTCCAGCTCCGGGCGGATCGCCGCCAACGTCGACTGCAGGGCCGTCGTGCCCGTCTTGTGCATGCCGATGTGCACGAGCACCGCGTTCGGCGGGAGGGGGTCGGGCGACTTCACCGCGGCGCGATCCATGCTCCGACCCTACACACGCCGAGGGGCGCTGCTCCTCGGCCGCCGACGGGCGGGCGGAAGGATGACCGAGGCGATTCCCAGGGCCGAGAGGCCCTGCGGGGGATGGCCCGCACGACCGTCGACACCGACGGCCTCGTGCTCCGCGCGGGCTACCCGCGCCGAGCGGTCCGGGACCGGCCGACGGACCGCAGCCACGAGGTGGGCTGACGTGCCCGGCGGCGTACCGAGGCCTTGCCGCGCCTGGCCAGGATCTTCACCAGCTCGGAGCTCGACTTCTGGGCGATCGGATCGATGCGACGCGGCACCGCCGGCGCCTTGTCCAGCGACCAGTTGCCTCGCGTCGAGCCCGCGACCACCCCGAGGGCCGCCTCCACGGCGGCACCCATCGGAACACCGTCGGCGAGGGGATCGGGCGTCGACCCCTCGGAGCGCTGCACCGGCCGGACGAGCGCCCGGAGGTCACCCACGACGCGGACGTTCAACGCCTCGATGCCGTCGGCGATCCGTTCGCCCTCGCGGAGGACCTCCGGCTCGACCCACTCCGGCAGGCTGGTCCGGGACTCGCCCTCCTCCGGAACCCGGATCTCGACGAGCCGGCGGATCAACCCGTAGCGGACGAGGGTGGCGTACTCGGGCCAGGTGATCTTGTCGCGCACCGCGAGGTTCACCCGGCGCACCAGCTCGGACTCGACCGCCGTGAGGCCACGGTTGGCCATCGGCGTCGGGCGGTTCACGATCGTGCCGGGGGCCAGATCGAGGAGCCGCTCGAAGGTCTCGGGCAGCACGGTGCGGTTGCCCTCGTCGACGGCGACGACGACGAACCGGTCGGGGTCGAGGACCTGCGCCCAGCGCTCGATCACCGTCACGGGGTCGAAGCGCTTCCAGTACGGGCTGGGCTCACCGGACTCCGGCCGGCAGAAGCTCTTGCGCAGCCACTGCTCCAGGGTGTGGGTGCGCCCCTGCTTCAGATCCTGTCCCCACCACGACACCGCCACCGGGCCGACGCTTCGGACGCCGACGACGACATGGACGCGCTCGGGGCCGAGGTCGTCGACGAGCCGCCGCACGGTGTCCGGGTCGGCGCCCGAGAGGTACTCGCTGCTGACGACGACCCGCTGCGGACTCTTGCGCACCTGGGTGACCAGCCGGTTCCAGACCTCGATGGAGGGCGGCGCCTCGGACTGCTTGGCCCAGCCCACCGACCGCTGCAGCAGGGCGCGCGCGGGCTGGTGGTGGGCGTCGTTGCGCCCGGCGTAGACAACCCCCTGGGCCGCCAGGTCGGGCCGCATCGCCGAGAGCGTCGACTGCAGGGCGGTCGTACCCGTCTTGTGCATCCCGATGTGCACGAGCACCGCGTTCGGCGGGAGGGGGCCGGGCGACCCCACCTGTGGGGAACTCATATCCCTCTACCCTACACAGGACGACGGGGCCGGCGGTCCGCCCAAGACGGGGAGGTCGCCGAGGCCCGCCGACGGCGATCCGGCCCGGAACGCCGGGCCCGTCGAGCGCGTCGGGTGCCGGCGGGAATGGCCCGACGGGCCCGAGTCGTTCAGTCTTCGACCACTCACGGAGACGATGACCATGACCCCCGACCCGCACCCGGCCGCCCGGATGCCGGTGCTGTACCTCAGCCACGGCGCGCCGCCCCTCGCCGACGACGAGCGGTGGCGCGGCGAGCTCGCGACGTGGGCCGGCGGCATACCGCGACCGCGCCAGATCCTCGTCGTCTCCGCCCACTGGGAGTCGGCGCCGACCGCCGTCTCGGCGACGACCGGCGACGTGCCGCTGCTCTACGACTTCTGGGGGTTCCCCCAGCACTACTACGAGGTGACGTATGCCGCCCCGGGCGCGCCGGCGCTCGCGACCGAGGTCGCCGGGCTCCTCGGCGGGCGGGGCCCCGACGGCGAGCCGGGCGAGACGCTCCACCAGGACCCGGCTCGCGGGCTCGACCACGGCGCCTACGTGCCGCTCGTCGAGATGTACCCCCGGGCCGACATCCCCGTGCTCCAGCTGTCGATGCCGACGCTCGACCCCCGTCGGCTCTTCGCCCTCGGCCGCCGGCTCGCACCGCTGCGCGACGCGGGAACGCTCATCGTCGGCTCGGGCTTCACGACACACAATCTGCGCTGGTTCAACCCGAGCGCGGGTCCGGACTCACCGCCTCCCACCCCGTCGACCGAGTTCGACCACTGGGCGGCCGAGTCGGTCGCGGCCGGCGATGTCGACGCGCTGCTCGACTTCGCCGCGAAGGCCCCGGCGGCCCGGGAGGCCCACCCCCGCACGGAGCACTGGGCGCCGCTCTTCGTCGCGCTGGGCGCGTCGGAGGAGACGGGGGTCGCCGGCGACAGCGTCATCGACGGCTTCTGGTACGGCCTGTCGAAGCGCTCCTGGCAGTTCGCGTGACCTCCCGGCGCCCTCGCCACCGGTGGCTTGGGCGTCGCCGGGCCAGCGACGGCGCGACCTGACGGGCGCGTGGCCGCCGGGTGCTCGCGAGAACGACCGGAACGCCTCGATGCTCGCGCAACCGACCGGCATACCGGACACCCCCGCGAGCACCCACCTCCCGGACGCCTCGGTGCTCGCGCAACCGACCGGCATACCCGGACACCCCCGCGAGCACCGACGGTCACGCCGAGCGCCGGGCGGGGCGACTGAGCCAGCGGTGCGCCTCCGCGACCTGGCGCATGAATTCGTCGGTGCGCAGCCTCAGCCCGACGAGGTCGATGGCGAGGACGATGTCACCGGAGATCGCAAGCGCGTTGCGGCGGAGGTTGTCCTCGCTGACGGCGAGACCCTGGCGGTGCTGGGCGCCGTCGATCTCGACGACGAGGCCGATGTCGTCCCACCGCGCGTCGAGGTAGATCCGCCCGCGCGGCCCCTGGCGCACGACCTGTCGTGACGGCTCCGGCAGCCCCCAGGCCCGACACAGCCGAGCGAAGTCGAGCTCGCCGAGCGCCTGCGCTCCGTCGGCGACGTCCGCGACGACCCGGGCGACCCAGGCACGGCGCGAGCGTCCCGGGACCGGGTCGACGAGCTCGAGCAGATGGCTGCCGAGGACGAGCCGCTGCTGGACGGCGAGGCAGAGGATGAGGGCCGCCTGCCGGTCCGAGGCCGCCCAGTGGGCGGCTCGCACCGCGGCGAGGGCCGGCCGGACCCGCGGCACGCCCGCCCCGAGGACGTCCTCGGCGGAGGACCGGCGCAGGTGGTGGACCCGGACCCCGGGGACCCGCAAGGCCTGACGACCGGGCGGCACCGACACCTCCACGAGCTCCGACGCGAAGCCCTGCATCCCCGCGGCCGCCAGCGCCGAGACGCCGTCGAGCGCCGCACCGGCTCCCGCCTCCCAGACCGCTCGCCAGCGCAGCGCGACCGCGGCGAGCGGCGCGGTGTGGAGCGCGACCGTCCGCCGTCCGTGCAGCCGCCACCGGCCGGCGGCGACCTGTCGGGCGACCCGCCGTCGGTCGATCCCCAGAGCCCGCAGCTCACCGCGGCTGAGGACCCCGTCCCGCGAGGCCGCCGCGACCTGAGCCGAGCCGTAGAGCCGTCTGCGCTGCTCCGTCGTCGTCATGGCCAGATGCTCGGCGATCGCAGCTGCGTCCGTCACCCGGCGGCTCGGCGCCTGTGGACGACCCGCCGACCCGGCGGCGCCTGTGGACATCGGCCCCCCTGCCGTGGACATCGGCTCGCCGCGGTGCTCGCCGAAGCGACCGGAAACCCGGACACCCCCGCGAGCACCCAAACACCCTGCCGCCGGGTGCTCGCGAGAACGACCGGAAACCCGGACACCCCTGCGAGCACCCGACGGGCCACCGCCGACGGTCAGGACGAGCGCTGGTATGCCGCGAACGCCCTCGTCGCGAGCCAACCCATGACGAGCGCCAAGCCGGCGAGCGCCCCGAGCCGGGGCCACACCGCCGACCAGTCGGGGGAGGACGACAGCGCCTCGCGGGAGACGACGACGCACCAGTCCATCGGGTTGTACGTCGCGACCGTCCTGATCCACGCCGGGGCGATCCGCAGGTCCATGATCGCCGAGGAGAGGAAGGACAGCGGGAGGCTGAGCAGCTGGCTGATCCCGATGAGGGCCTCCTGCTGGCGGACGATGAGCGCCACCGCGTTGGAGAGCGCCGCGAAGACGAGCGTCAGCAGGACGGCCGCCAGGAGGGTGAGGGCGATCCCGGCGGGACCGCCGTCGAACCGGGCACCACCGGCGTACGCGAGGGCGATGATGATGGCGGCCTGCACGATCGTCGTGAGGCTCTGGTAGGCGAGGGTGCCGTTGATCATCGCGCCACGGCGCACCGGCGAGGCGAGGAGCCGGTCCATCACCCCGCGATCCATGTCCTCGATGTAGACCGTGCCGGCCCAGGCGGCCGAGAACAGCGCGGTCATCGCGACGACGCCGGGCGTGAGGAACTCGAGGTAGGACATCCCCGCCCCGCCGAACCCCGGGATCTCGACGACGCGCGTGAACAGCTGCCCGAAGAGGAACAGCCAGATGACCGGCTGGACGAGGGTGATGAGGACGAACGCGGGCTGGCGCAGCAGCTGCCGGACCGACCGGATCGTCAGGTGCGTCGAGTGGGTGACGAGGGTGGTCATGACTCCTCCCGAACGAAGGCGCGGCCCGCGTGGCGCAGGTACACGTCGTCGAGCGAGGGCCGGCTGACGCTCGCGGACAGCACCGGTATGCCGCCCTGGTCCAGTGACGCGAGCACCGTCGGCACCGCCCGGGCCCCCTCCTCGGCCCGGGCCCGGACGACCCGCCCCTCGGTCGTCACGTCGAAGATGCCCGCGAGAGCGGCGAGCCGCTCCGCCACCGCCGACGTCACCGAGGCGTCCTCGACCTCCACGAGGATGGTGTCGCCCCGCAGCTCGCCCTTGAGCGCGTCGGGCGTCCCCTCGGCGACGACCCGACCTCGGTCGACGATGGCCAGCCGGTCGGCGAGACGGTCGGCCTCGTCGAGGTAGTGCGTCGTGAGGAGCACCGTCGTCGCCTCGGTCCGGGCGAGCCGCTCGATCTCGCGCCACATCTCCGCCCGGGCCTCGGGGTCCAGACCCGTGGTCGGCTCGTCGAGGAACAGGACGGTGGGCCGGTGGATGAGGCCGAGGGCGACGTCGAGCTTGCGCGCCATCCCCCCGCTGTAGGTCTTCGAGAGCCGGTCCGCGGCCTCGGCGAGGCCGAACCGCTCGAGCAGATCGGTCGCCCGACGGCGGGCGTCCCCGGCCGACAGCCCGTGGATGCGGCCGGCGAGGTAGAGGTTCTCCCGGCCGGTGGCCATCGGGTCGTTGCCGGGCTTCTGCGAGACCAGCCCGATGCGGTGGCGGACCGCGCCGGGTCGCCGCGCGACGTCGAGACCGGCCACCGCGGCCGAGCCGCCGTCCGCGCGCGCCAGGGTGGTGAGGATCTTGACCGTCGTCGACTTGCCGGCCCCGTTGGGGCCGAGCAGGCCGAAGATCTCGCCCCGCCCGACCTCGAGGCTCACGCCGTCGAGGGCGCGGACCGGCTCGGTGCCGCGCCCGGCGGCATACGTCTTGACGAGGTCGCGGGCCTCGATGGCGAGCCCGGGCGAGCCCCCGGCCGAGGGCGACCCGAGCTCCGGCGGGGAGGTGGACGTGCGTGATGGATGGGACATGGCACTCCTTCGTGGTGAAGGAGCCGGTCCGCGTGGCTGCCCTATGGTGGAGATGCGCCTTGAGGCCATCTGGCAGGTCCCTCGTGGACCGACTCGAGGATGGGCCCCGGCCGGGTGTTGCCGCACCCGGCCGGGGTCGTGTCGGCTACCCCCCGGAACCGCCGGGGGCGCCGCTGGCGAGGATCCGGCCCTCCTCTCCGAGGTGGGTGACGGGGTCGGCGAAGATCTCCTCCATCGACAGGCCCTCGTCGCGCAGCTCGTAGAGCCGGCGCCAGACCGTCGTGCCGGCGAGCGCGCCGGACCGGATGTCGGCGGCGAGCCGTCGGACGAAGTCCGCCTCGGCCCGGAGCATGTCGGCCCGGAAGACGGACTCGACGATGAAGATCTCGGGCAGGTGCATCTCGCGGGCCACCTCGTTCGAGCCCTCGACGGCCCGGAGCTCGACCTGCAGCCGGGAGAAGCGGACCTCGAGCAGCCGGGCGGCCTCGTCGGGTGGCAGCCCCGCGATGAGGGACAGGCCCGCCTCGAGGGAGGTGTACTCCCGCGTCGGCGTGGAGATCAGCTCGGCGAGCCAGTCCTCGTACTCCTCGACGCCCGTGCCCGTGATGGCGTAGATCGTCCGTTCCGGTCGCCGCCCCTCGCGGACGGTCTCCTTCACCTCGATGAGGCCGTGCTTGGCGAGGGAGTCGACGACGGAGTAGAGGGAGCCGTAGTTGAGCTTGATGCTCCCCTCCTTGCCACGGGTCCGCAGGGTCTGCGAGATCTCGTAGGGGTGCATCGGCCGCTCGGTCAGACACCCGAGCACGGCCAGGGCGAGCGGGTTGGGGACGCGCCGACGGGTCATCGCACATGCTCCGATCTCGATTACTCGACTCAGAGTATTCAGAGTCAGAGGTGACGGTCAACCGGCGCCGCCGGCGGGTGCTCGACCACCCGACCGGGCCTCCGGACGCGTCCCCAACACCCGGCATCCCGGACACTCACCCGAGCAGCCCGGGCCGGGTCGACCCGCCCCGACGCGAGGTACGCCACGAGGGCTCGCCGGGAACCGCCCCGGCTGGCACAGTCGGGTGCATGAGCCCGACCGCTCCCCCGATTCTCAGCATCCGCGACCTCCTCGACGGTCTCGCCGCCGCGGCCGAGCGCCTCGCGTCCGCCGCCGGCATCTCGTGGATGGGCGCCGAGGTCCCGACCTGCCCCGACTGGACCCTCCTCGACCTGCTCGCCCACACGGGGATGGTCCACCGCTGGGCGGCACGGCGGCCGTCGAGAACGACCGCGAGACGATGGGTGACGCGGAGCTGATCCTCGAGGAGGGCCGCACCTCCGCCGACCCACCGGCCTGGCTGCGGGCCGGCGCCGCCCGCTTCGCCGAGGTCCTCGAGGCCGCCGACGACGACCTCGAGGCGCTCGTCTTCCTCAAGGAGGCGCCTCCGGCGAAGCACTTCTGGGCCCGCCGGCAGTGCCACGAGACGACGATCCACGCCCTCGACGCGATCGCCGCCCGCGACGGCCGCCCCCCCACGGCGGCCGACTGCTGGTTCGGCGCCGAGCTCGCCGCCGACGGGATCGACGAGCTGCTCGTCGGCTTCTGGCAGCGCGGCAAGTACAGCCCCCATGCGGACGTCCCGTATGCCGTCCTCGTCCGGGCGAGCGACGTCGACGCCGCGTGGCTGCTGCGCGTCGGTCCGGACCCGCTCGTCGCGACCCGGCTCGAGCCCGGCGAGGACCCCGCGGCCGATGCCACCCTGTCCGGCACCGCCGTCGACCTCTACCTCGCCCTGTGGAACCGCGGCGGCGCCGTCGAGGACCCCCAGCACGTCCTCGAGTCCCTCCGGGAGCGGACCGCCGTCACCTGGAGCTGAGCCCCGCCGCCGTCAGCCTCGCCCTCGCTCGACGAGGCCGGACTCGTAGGCCGCGACGACGAGCTGGGCACGGTCGCGGACCCCGAGCTTGGTCAGCAACCTGCTGACGTGGGTCTTCGCGGTCGCATAGCTCATGACGAGGTCGTCGGCGATCTCGGCGTTGCTGCGCCCCTTCGCCACGGCGACGAGAACCTCGCGCTCCCGATCGGTCAGCAGCTCCAGCCCCGGGGCCGACCCCGCCTCGCCCGGCGGGCCGCGACGGACGAACTCACCGATGAGCCGCCGGGTCACCGTCGGCCCCAGCAGCGAGTCCCCGGCGGCGATGACCCGGACCGCGGAGACGAGGTCGTCCGGCAGGGTGTCCTTGAGGAGGAACCCGCTCGCCCCCGCCCGCAGCGCCCCGTAGACGTACTCGTCCAGGTCGAAGGTCGTGAGGATGAGGACCCGCGTGTCGGCGGTCGCCGGGTCGCTCATGATGACCCGGGTGGCCTCGATCCCGTTGAGGTCCGGCATCCGCACGTCCATGAGGACGACGTCCGGATGCTCGGTGCGGACGAGCGACACCGCGCCGAGCCCCGTCCCGGCCTCGCCGACGACGGAGATGTCCGGTGCAGAGCGCAGGAGCACGACGAAGCCGGCCCGGACCAGCGCCTGGTCGTCGACGACGGCAACCCGGATCACGACGCCGTCGCCCTCGGCAGCACGACGTGCACCCCGAAGCCACCGCCGGGGCGCGGCCCGACCTCCACCTGGCCGCCCCAGACCCGCACCCGCTCCCGCATCCCGGCGAGCCCCGAGCCGCCACCGGACGGGACGAGCACCCCGCCGGGGCCGCCGTCGTCGACGACGTCGAGGACCAGCTGCTCCGGCCCGTCGGTGACGTGGACCTCGGCGCGCGCGCCCGGGGCGTGCCGGACGACGTTCGTCAGCGCCTCCTGCAGCACGGCGTATGCCGCCCGGTCCAGACCCTCGGGCAGCGTCCCCGCGGCGACGTCCTGGCGGCAGTCGACGACGATGCCGGCGCGCCGGATCCGGTCCACGAGCGACTCGAGGTCCGCCAGCCCCGGCTGCGGCGCGTACTCGACCTCGTCCCCCCGCAACACCCCGAGCAGCGCTCGGACCTCGGTCAGCGACTCCCGGCTCGTCGTGGCGATGGCCTCGAGCGCGTGGCGGGCCTCCTCCGGCTCCTCGTCCATGACGTGGGCGCCGACTCCGGCCTGGACGGCGATCACGCCGAGCGAGTGCGCCACGACGTCGTGGAGCTCCCGGGCCAGCCGGAGCCGTTCGTCGGTGATCCGCTGCCGCGCCAGCTCCTCCTGGTGCAGCTCGAGCAGCTCGGCACGGGCGGCCGCCAGCGCGGAGGCCTCTCGTCGGGCCCGGGTCGCCTCTCCGAGAGCGAAGCTCGTCGCGAAGAGGACGAGGTTCTCGACGAGTTGGAGGTAGCTGAGCCGGTCCGGCCATGCCACGTGGATGGCGACGAGCATGCTTCCCACGATGACCGCGGCGGCGACGAGTGCCCGGCGTGAGGACCAGGCTCCGACGGTGTAGCACGCGATGAACAGCCCGGCTCCCAGCACGCCCGGCGTGATGCCGAGCGAGGTCATGGCGACGACGGGCGCCGCGGCCGCGAGCAGGACCGGGAGCGGCCAGCGGCGTCGGACGTAGTACGGCGCGACGCCGAGGACGACGAGGAGGTAGCCGAGCCACCCCGCCGTCCGGGGCGAGGTGGTCCCCGCGACCTCGCCTCCGAGGCTGACGAGGGCCGCGACGAGGAGCGCCGTCGCGAGGACGGCGTCGAGCGCGGCCGGCTCGGTCCGGGCGAGGTCGCGCAGTCGCACCCACAGGGCTCGCACGTGCCGACCGTAGCAACGGGAGGGGCCGGCGCCGTCCGTCCCGAGATGTATCTCGCGTGCGACTCCGGACCGACGCCGCGGCCCGCCCCCACTCCCCCGGACGGACGGCATTCGCCGTCCCCGGCCCGACGACGCCGCCCGCGTCCGGCGGGAGCGTGGAGACGACCCCATCCAGACCCTCGAGGAGCCACCATGACCCTCCACCGCCTCGTCCTCGGTTCGGCGGGACCGCTCGTCGCCGCCGTCGCCACCGGCCTGCTCATCCCCCGAGGCCCCGTCTCACCCGCCGAGGCCGTCGCGTCTCTCGTCGGGTGCGCCGTCGCCGGCCTGCTCTCCGGCCGGCTGCTGCGTTCCCGGTGGGCGATCCTCCTGGCGCCGGCGGTGTTCGCCGTCGTCGTCGAGCTCGTCCGCATCCGCGCCGTCGGCCCCACCGTCGACCTGCCGCAGCCGACCGGCATCTACGGGTGGCTCGCCACGCTGGCCGGGCGTGGCGTCCACGGCCTGCTCGCGCTGGTCCCGATGGCCGTCGGCGCCGCGTGGGGCGCGGGGCTGGCCTCCGCACCGCGTCCGAGCGGCCAGCGACTCCCGCGCTCCGCGGCCGCGCCTGGCCGATGCTCCGCCGCGCCGTGGCCGTCTCGCTCACGGCCTGTCTCGTCGCGCTCGGCGTCGTCGTCTCCCGGCCGGCCCGCACGGCCGCCATCGTCGGCCCCGACGGGCGCCCGACCGCCGACAGCGTCGCCGAGCTGACCCGGGTGCCGACGGCGGAGCGAGACCTCTCCGTCCTCATCCGCGGCCGAGACGCGGACGCGCCGGTCATCCTCTACCTCGCGGGAGGACCGGGCGGTTCGGAGCTCGGCGCCATGCGGCGGCACGGCCAGGCGCTCGAGGAGCACTTCGTCGTCGCCACGCTCGACCAACGCGGCACCGGCCGGTCCTACGACCAGCTCGACGAGGGCGCGGCATACACCCTCCGGACGGCGCTCGACGACGTCCTCGACGTCACCCACTACCTTCGCGAGCGCTTCGCCGAGGACCGGATCGTGCTCGTCGGCCAGTCGTGGGGGACCGTGCTCGCGACGCTGGCCGCGCAGGAGCACCCCGAGCTGTATGCCGCGCTCGTCGGCGTCGGCCAGATGGTCGACCTCTACGAGACCGACGCGATCATGTACGACGACACCCTCGCGTGGGCCCGTCGCACCGGGGACCGCGCGCTGGCCGAGGAGCTGGTGCGGCTCGGCCCGCCGCCGTACGAGAACCTCCTGGACCTCGCCGTGACGAGCGGCCGCGAGCAGGACGTCTACGCCTACGACCACTCCGTCAACGACGAGGGCGCCGGCCAGATGCTCGAGAACGTCCTCGTCCCCGAGTACGGGCCGATGGACCTCGTCTCCGTCGTCCGTGGGCTCGTCGACACCATCGTCCGGCTCTACCCCCAGCTCGGCGACGTCGACCTGCGCCGTGACGTCCCCCGTCTCGAGGTCCCGGTCGTCCTCGTCGAAGGACGCCACGAGCCGGGCGCCCGTGCGGACCTCGCCGCGCAGTGGTTCGACGCGCTCGACGCGCCGTCGAAGCAGCTGGGTCGAGTTCGACACCTCCGGCCACCGGCCGATCTTCGAGCAGCCCGAGAAGTTCTCCGACCTCATGACCCACACCGTCCTGCCGCTCACCCGGCACCACACCACGATGGGAGACATCTCATGACGACCTCACCGGCCGCCTACCCCCACCCCGCCCCCTCCGCCACACCGGCGTACCGCCACCGCGCCGGCCGCTGGGTCGCCGCCCTCGTCGCCGTCGTCCTCGGCATCCTCGTCTCGGGAGGATGGTCCATCGTGGCCTGGACGGCCATCACGGACCGCCCCGAGACCTTCCACCGCGGGGACCTGCCCGGCTCGGTCGTCGTCGACCTGCGCGCCGGGGAGACGGCCGTCGCCTACGTCGAGGCCGACGCCGGCGCGGCCCCGGCCGAGGTCTCGGTGTCGGTCACCGGCCCGGACCGGGGTGCAGCGCGTCGCGCGGCCCTACCGCGGGGACCTGACCTACGACGCCCCCGGGGAGAGCGGCCGGCTCGGCCGAGCCGTCGCCCTCGTCACCGCCACGGCCGACGGCCCCCACCTCGTCGCCGCCGACGGCCCGACCGGGGGACGAACCCTCGCCGTCGGACCGGACCTCGCCCACGGCGCCGTCCTGGCCCTCGTCGGCCCGGGCCTCACGTTCGTCGGCTTCCTCGTGCTGGCCCTCGTGTTCGTCCTCGCGACCGGACGCCGCCGGCCTCAGGAACCCCGGGCGGCCATCACCCAGGCGAGCAGGTAGGCCCGGCTGTTGCCGTCGTCGATCGCGCCGTCCGGTAGCGACCGCACCTTGTGTAGTGCCGCACTCGCCTGGTCATGCCCGGCGAGTGCGGCATACATGAGGAGGTAGTCGCCGAAGGGCCGGTCGTAGCCGCGGCCGTCGAGCGCCTCTCGCACGGCCGCATCGATCCCGCTCCCGCCGAGGTATCCCACCGTGGACGGCGAGGCCGGGAGCACCTCGATGGCCAGCTTCGCCGCCGGATCGGGCGAGAACCACGTGGCGTAGTCGCGCTTGCCGCCCCAGGTGAGCGAGACGATCCGATGCTGGAAGCCGTCGTAGACCGAGGCCGTGTGGTCGAGCCTCAGCCCGTAGGCCAGAGCCGTCGACTCCTCGCCGGAGAGCATCCACGTCGCCTCCTGGTGCAGGGCGTGGTTCTTCGTCGCAGACGCCCAGAGCGACAGGCCGATCCACGCGTTGACGGCCTCGCTCGTCGACTCCTGGTTGTTGCCGTCGGCGAAGGGGGCGGTTCCGCTGGCCCACGAGTGACCGGCATACGGATCGAAGACACGGCGGTTCGGGAACGTCGCCGTCGCACCGTTGCTGGCGATGTCGGCGGCAATGAGGTTCATGACCGGGGCCCATCGTGTCGCCAGCCCCGGGTCGTCTGCGGCGAGGATCCCAGCGGTGTAGAGGAAGTAGCCGTAGTGGAAGTGGTGGTCGTTGTACTGCTCCGACCCGAACGAGGGCGTCATCCCGATCAGGCCCTTGTCCTTGCGGTCGTAGACGAAGCAGAAGGCCGGGCGAGCGTCGCAGCCCTTCGGTTGGGTCCACGTGTCGAGCTGGTCGACGAGGCGGCCGCGGACCGTGTGGGCCACGCCGGTCAGTCCGAGCTGCCGGGCGAGGACGTAGAGCTGGACCGACCGCTGCAGCGCCTTGCCGCCGAAGTAGGTGTCGGCGGGGAACGGGGGCGCGGCGGCGACGTCGGCGCGGACCTGCTTCGCAAGCGTCGACCGGTCGGCATCGCTCAACCCGGAGAGATCCAGGGACCTGCGCACCGGATGGACCGGCGCCGTCCAGGTGAGCGAGGAGCCGCGGCACACCTCGAGGGATCCCTCGATGCTCGGCAGCGTTCCGAGGCCACAGGCCGTCCGCTTGGCGAGACCGTGACGCTGGTGGGGTAGGACGGCGAACACCTGGTCCGAGCCCGCCGGGACGTCCCACACCAGCCGGGTCGTCGCCGAGTCGCCGTCGACGGTGTATGCCGCGTGCCCGCCGCTGATCGGGGCGACCACCCTGGCCATCGTGGCGGCGGAACCCCCGTCGGGCACGGCGAACCAGGTGATCCGGCCACCGCGGTCGAGGTCGACCGACGAGCCGGAGGCGCTGCCGCCGGAGATGGTCGCGCCGTACGTCCGACCATCGACCGTGGTCGTCAGCTGCGGTCCGGTCATCGCCGCCCCCATGGACACGGTGGCCCGACGGGCGGCCGTGAAGGTGACGGTCGGCGATCCCTCGGCGAGGACGACGTGTCCGATCACCGAGCCGTCCCCGGAGCGCAGCTCGAGGGTGACGGTGAGGTCGTCGTAGCCGGAGACGACGGTGCTGGCCAGGCCGGGAACCCTCGCGACGATGTCCTTGGCGACGGGACCGGCGATGGTGTCGGACGACGTGGAGACACGCGGCACACCGAAGGCGAAGCCGGAACCGGACTCGGCGAAGGACAACGGGGTCGGGAAGACCGGCTGCGGCGTGGGTCCGAGGGCCAGCGCGGAGAACCAGCGGTTCGTCGGTGGCACGAGACCCGCGGCGAGCCGGGTGGTGTCCAACGGCTTCGGCGAGCGTTGCGTCATGGCCGCGGCGTCATGAGCCAGGGTCTTCGCGTCGAAGACCGACGGGTCGTGGGCGGAGGCCGCTGCGGCTGTGGCCCCGCCACCTCTGGCAGGCCCGGATCCGCCGCCCCCGGTGAGGACGACCGCGGCCACGGCACAGACCGCGAGGGCGACCACCGTCGCCGCGAGACCGGCCACAAGCCGGGTCCAGGGAGCCGAACCGATGCCCCGGCTCACTTGAGCCCGATCTTCCGCAGGAAGCCCATGAAGGCATCGCTCGGCCCGGCGAGGAACCCGTCGTCACGCAGCGACAGGGTCGCCGTGACCGGCGTCCCCGGGTGGGTCAGCCGAGCCAGGGTCGGGTCGTGGAGCGCCGAGGAGTCGACGAGCACCTGGGTCAGAGCATTGCCGTCCTTGGTCTTCACCGAGACGTCCTTCACCTTGCCGACGACGGTCTTGTCGTTCGGCAGGAGCAGCTCGACCCGGGCGCCATGCTGGATGCGGGCGTAGTCCTGGGGCGAGAGGACGAAGTCGGCGACGGCATACTGCGCTCCGACCGACTCGATCGTCGCCAGGTCCCCACCACCTTGGATGTAGCCCCCCTCCGGTGCGGTGACGTCGGTGAGCTGCCCGGTGGCGAGCGCCTTGTAGGTCACCGTCGACGCCGACGTGTTGACGTCGAAGGCCTGGGTGGAGGCGACGTGCACGCCCTGTCGGCTGTCCTGGCGGACGACCGGGCTGACGACCGTGAAGAGGTCCTGGCCCCGCTTCACGGTGTCGCCCTCGTGGGCGTACTGCTTCGTGACGACGCCGCCGTAGGCGGCGCCCACCGAGGCCTGGTCGGTCGCGATGTGCGCCGACTCGCTGAGGACCTGCGACTGGCGCTGGTTGAAGACGAGGACGAGGGCGGCGACGATGCCGAGCACGAGGATCATCCCGCCGAACAGGCGGAGTCGGTTGGTCCAGGTCATCGGATCACTCCCATGGGGTTGGCGACCGCGGATGAGGTCGCATCGGCGAGGGGAACGGTGGCGGTCGAACCGGTCAGTGCCTCGACGGGACGGCCCGTCGTCAGCAGTGGCTCGGCCGGGCGCGCGGCGCCGGTCGGCGCGTGGCGCGGTGAGGAGGCCCTGCGCAGCCGCCGGGACTCTCGCAGCCCGGTGAGGACGAAGCCGCCGAGGATGAGGGTGTTCGTGAGGTTCCACAAGGTGGCGAGGGTGAGCTGGCTGTCACCCATGTCGCGCCACACCGCGACGGCCGAGGTCGGCAGGAGGAAGGTGAACATGAGCACCTGCGGAATCATGAAGTTGAAGGGCGAGGTGAAGCGTCGTCGGCCGCCGGTGACATGCCACTTCTGCTCCTTCCCGGCCAGGACGCTGTAGAGCGCACGCAGGTAGATCGGGAATGACACGGTCGCCAGCAGCAGGACCTCCCATCGGAACGAGCCGACGGTGAAGAAGGCCAAGAGCACCTGCATGACGTAGAAGGCGGCGTAGAAGGCGAGCCAGCTCCAGAGGCTCTGCTCCATCGACACCGGGCGGAGGTCGAAGTAGATCTCCAGCGGAGGGACGAACAAGAGCAGCACCGGCATGATGCCCCCCACGTAGTGGGCGGCGGTGTCGAGGTACATGATGCGCTGGTCAGCGGTCAACCGCCGACGCGGACTGAGCGGGTTGTGGGTGAGGAGGATCTCGAATCCCCCTGTCGCCCACCGCTGTTGTTGCTTCGTGAAGCCCTCGATCGTCTCCGGCGCATCGCCGACCGCGAGCTCGTCCGGGATGTAGACGCTGCTCCACCCCCGCTCGTGCATCATGAGCGACGTCCACACGTCCTCGGACTTGGAGTCGGTGTAGATCCCGCCCACGTCGTCGACGGCAGTTCGACGGAAGACGACGTTGGTGCCCACGCAGAAGGCCGCGTTGAAGTGGTTGCGCCCCGGCTGGATGAACCGGTAGAAGACGGTCTGCATGTACCCGGCGCCACGGGAGATGACGCTCGTGAGGTTGCCGTAGACCTGCGGCGTCTGGACGAAGGCGACGTGGCTCCGGACGAAGAACGGCATCGTCTCGACGAGGAAGTTCGGCTCGGGCACGAAGTCGGCGTCGAACACGGCGAAGAACTCGCCCTTGGCCACCGAGAGCGCGTGGTTGATGTTCCCGGCCTTGGCGCCGTTGTTGGACAGCCGCCGCAGGTAGTTGCACTCGAGCTCCGCGGCGAGGTCCTTGATCTCGTCGGAACGGCCGTCGTCGAGGATCCAGGTGCGGTGCCGCCCCGTCATGGCCATGGCCGCCGTGGCGGTGCGACGCACGGTCTCGACGGGCTCCCCGTAGACGGTGACGAAGACGTCGACGAGCACCTCCCGGCCCTCGATGACGAGCGGCCATGTCGTCGGGTCGTCGCCGTGCGCCGCCACCCAGGAGGGGTCGATCAGCGCGTCCCGAGCCGCGTAGTAGTCGTAGTCGCGTGGGCTGGCCGCCCCCGAGAGGATCGTCCACATCGCCAGGAGCGCCTGGACGATGAGGACCGTCTCGGCGACGATGACGAGCGACCACGGCAGCCAGTCGCCGCGGTTGGCGGGATTGAAGAGGAAGGCCGCGTAGAGCAGGATCCCCATCGTCGCGAGGACGGTGAGCAGGATCATCACCGGCGTGTACTCACCCCCGCTGCGGGGACGGCGCTCGGCGGGGAATCGTTCCTGGCCGGCGAGATCGTGGTACGGGTCGAAGGTCACGGGTCACCACCTGAGGGTCGGCGGGCACCCCCCGGAGTCCCGGACGGCCCATCCAGGAGCGGGCCGTGCAGCGCGATTTGCGCGCGATCGGGAGGGGGCGAGGGAGGTCATGTGGCCCGCGCCAGGCGGCGGTGCAGGGTGGCGGGCGGGCGGCGGCGACGTCTGCGTCGCAGGTGTGCACCAGGGGGAGGTCTGCGGGGCGGACCGGGCGTCACTGCCGCGGGTCGGACGTGGCCTCGCTGGCGCGGGTCGGACGGGGCGTCACTGCCGCGGGTCGGCAGGCGTCGCTGCCTCCTGGCCACTGTAAGCGCAGACCGGGGACCGAATGCAAACCGGCTCCTCACCCCTGTGTCCGGGTTTCTGGTCGCCCCGGCGACCAGAAACCCGGACACAACGGGTGGGGCGGGCGGCATACGGTGGGAGGGTGAGCACCGAGCGCCTGGACCTGGCCGACCCGACCCTGCGCGACTGGACCGCCACCGTCCTCGACGCCGATGCGGAGCGGGGCGTCGTCCTCGACCGGTCGGCGTTCTACCCGGGCGGGGGCGGCCAGCCACCGGACGAGGGCGTCCTCATCTGGGGCGGGGTGCAGTCACGGGTCGTCGGCACCCGCAAGGAGGACGGCGAGCAGCGGCTCGTCCTCGCCGAGGGCGACCCGGTCCCGCCGCCGGGCACGGAGGTCCGCGGCGCCCTCGACGACGCCCGGCGCTCGCTGCTCATGCGCACCCACTCGGGGCTGCACCTCCTCTCGGGCGTCGTCTTCCGCGACGTCGGCTCCCTCGTCACCGGCGGCAACATGGAACCGGGCACGGCGCGGATGGACTTCGACCTCCCCGAGGTTCCGGAGGGCTTCAAGGAGCGGATCGAGGCCGCCTGCAACGCCGAGATCGCCGCCGACCGGGCCATCGAGGTCACGGTCCTCCCCCGCGCCGAGGCGTTCGCCATCCCCGACATCATCCGCACCGCGACGAACCTCCTGCCGCCGGATCTCGAGGTCGTGCGCATCGTCGACATCGTCGGCCTCGACACCCAGGCGGACGGCGGGACGCATGTCGCCTCGACCGCCCAGATCGGCCGGATCGAGGTCGCGAAGATGGAGAGCAAGGGCCGCGGGTTCCGCCGGCTGCGGATCCGCATCGTCGACTGATCAGACACCCGGCAGGAACCCACCCAGGAGCACCGCCTCCCGCCAGTTTTCCACCCAATAGGGGAGTTCTTGACCGGCAAGAACTCCCCTATTGGGTGGAAAACTGGCTCCGGGTCAGGGCGGGGGCGGGAGCGGGCGCGGGCGCCGCTCCGGTCCCGGGAGCGGATGCCGTCGCCCGGCTGCCGGCCGACCCTGCGCCGGCCAGCTCCTCGAGGTCGACCGCGGCACCCTCGAACTGCGCGGCATACAGCCGCGCGTAGGCGCCGTCGACCGCGAGCAGCTCCTCGTGCGTGCCCTGCTCGACGATCCGGCCGTGCTCCATGACGAGGATGACGTCGGCGTCCCGGATCGTCGAGAGCCGGTGCGCGATGACGAAGCTCGTCCGGTCGCTGCGCAGCGCCGACATCGCCTTCTGGACGAGCCGCTCGGTGCGGGTGTCGACCGAGCTCGTCGCCTCGTCGAGGATGAGCAGGGCCGGGTCGGACAGGAAGGCCCGGGCGATCGTCAGCAGCTGCCGCTCGCCGGCGCTGATGTTGCCGGCCTCGGCGTCGAGGACGGTGTCGTACCCGTCGGGGAGCGAGTGGACGAAGCGGTCGACGTAGGTCGCCTCGGCGGCCCGGTGGACCTCCGCATCCGTGGCTCCCGGCTTGCCGTAGGCGATGTTCTCGCGGATGGTGCCGCCGAACAGCCACGTGTCCTGGAGCACCATCCCGATCTCGGAGCGCAGCCCGCGCCGGGTCAGGTCGGTGATGTCGACGTCGTCGATGGTGATCCGCCCGCCGTCGAGCTCGTAGAACCGCATGATGAGGTTGACGAGGGTCGTCTTCCCGGCACCGGTCGGGCCGACGATGGCGACCATCTGACCGGGCTCGACCGAGAGGTCGAGGTTCTCGATGAGCGGGATGTCGGGGTCGTAGGAGAAGGACACGTCCTCGAAGGCGACCCTGCCGTGCGGGTCCTCGAGCGGCGTCGGCTCGCCGTGCTCGGGGACCTGCTCCTTCGCGTCGAGGACCTCGAAGACCCGCTCCGCCGAGGCCACACCCGACTGCATGAGGTTGGCCATGGACGCGACCTGGGTCAGGGGCTGGGTGAACTGGCGGGAGTACTGGATGAACGCCTGGAAGTCACCCAGGCTGAGCGACCCGGAGGCGATGCGCAGCCCGCCGACGACGGCGATCGCGACGTAGTTGAGGTTCCCGATGAACATCATCGTCGGCATGATGATGCCGCTGATGAACTGGGCGCCGAACCCGGCGGCATACAGCTCCTGGTTCTTGCGCTGGAACTCCTCCTCCGCGGCCTGCTGGCGGCCGAAGACCTTGACGAGCGCGTGCCCGGTGAAGGTCTCCTCGATGACGCCGTTCAGCTCGCCGGTGCTCTTCCACTGCTGGACGAACTTCTTCTGCGAGCGCTTCCCGATGACGGTCGTCACGATGATCGACAGCGGGATCGTCACGAGCGCGATGACCGCGAGCAGCGGCGAGATGACGAACATCATCGTCACCATCGCCACGACGGTGAGGAGCGACGTGACGAGCTGGCCGAGGGTCTGCTGGAGGCTCTGGGCGATGTTGTCGATGTCGTTGGTGACCCGGCTGAGGACCTCGCCGCGCGGCTGGCCGTCGAACCACGGCAGCGGCAGCCGATGGAGCTTCTCCTCGACGTCGCGACGCAACCGGAAGATCGACCGGTTGACGACGCCGACGAGCAGGTAGTTCTGGAGCCACCCGAGCAGCGCCGCGACGACATAGATCGCGAGGACGACGAGGAGGACCTGGCCGACCGCGCCGAAGTCGATGCCCTGGCCCGGGGTGAAGTGCCCCATCGCGGCGACCATGTCGGCGATCCGTCCCTGGCCCTGGCTGCGGAGGTAGGCGACCGCCCCCTCCTGGGTCGTGCCCGCGGGGAAGCGCGAGCTGAAGAAGCCGTCGAAGATGAGGTTCGTCGCGCGGGCCAGGATCTTCGGGCCGATCGCGTTGAGGGTGACGCTGCCGACGGCGAGCACGAGCACGGTGACGAGCCCGGCGCGCTCGGGACGCAGGGTGCCGAGCAGCCGCTTCGCGGAGGGGAGGAAGTTCTGCGACTTCTCGCCCGGCATACCCATCCGCATGTGCGGCGGACCCGCGGCCACTCGGGCCGCCGGGCCGCGGCGCGCCTCGGCCGCCTTCTCCTCCTGGGTCTTGACGCCCTCGCTCATGCCGCCTCCTCCGCCCCGCTCTGCGACTCGACGATCTCCCGGTAGGTCGGACACGTCTCGAGCAGCTCGTCGGTGCCGGCCGATCCCGACGACGCCCCCGTCGTCGAGCACGATGATCTGGTCGGCGTCGACGATCGTCGAGACCCGTTGTGCGACAACGATGACCGTCGATCCACGCGTCTCCGGACGCAGCGCGCGGCGCAGCCGGGCGTCGGTCGAGAGGTCGAGGGCCGAGAAGGAGTCGTCGAAGAGGAAGACCCGCGGCCGGCGGACGAGGGCGCGCGCGATGGCGAGCCGCTGACGCTGTCCACCGGAGACGTTCGTCCCACCCTGCGCGATCGTCGCGCCGAGGCCACCGGCCATCTCGGCGACGAAGTCGGCGCCCTGGGCGATCCGCAGGGCGTGCCAGAGGTCCTCGTCACCTGCGTCGGGGTCGCCGTAGCGCAGGTTGGACTCCACGGTGCCGCTGAAGAGGTAGGGCTGCTGCGGGACGAGGCCGACGTGATGCCAGAGGTCCTCGAGGGCGAGGTCGCGGATGTCGACACCCTCGAGCCGGATCGTGCCGCCGGTGACGTCGTACAGGCGCGGGACGAGGTTGACGAGGGTCGTCTTCCCCGACCCCGTGGATCCGATGATCGCCGTCGTCTCGCCCGGTCGCGCGGTGAAGCTGATGTCGTGCAGGACGGGAGCGTCGGCGCCGGGGTAGGTGAACTCGACGCGGTCGAACTCGACCGTCGCGCCCTCGGTCGCGATCGACACCGGGTTCGTCGCCTCGCGGACGCTGCCCTCGGTGTCGAGGACCTCGAGGATCCGGCCGGCGGAGACGGTGGCCCGCGGGATCATCATCGACATGAAGGTCGCCATCATGACCGACATGAGGATCTGCATGAGGTAGGACATGAAGGCGATCAAGGCGCCGATCTGCATCTCGCCGGAGTCGATCCGCATCGCCCCGAACCACAGC
Source organism: uncultured Actinomycetota bacterium (assembly GCA_963745335.1). Lineage (GTDB taxonomy): Bacteria > Actinomycetota > Actinomycetes > Actinomycetales > Dermatophilaceae > CAVSJJ01. The sequence continues at coordinate 45,846 of CAVUXP010000011.1, read as the reverse complement.
ACGGCGACGGTGGAGGCGTTGAGGACGACCATGACGATGGGGAACGCCAGGGCGAAGAGCCGCCCGACCGCGAGGGCCGCCGACGTGTACTCCGTGTTGACCTCCTCGAAGCGCTCCCGCTCCTGGTCCTCGCGCACGAAGGCGCGCACGACCCGGACGCCGGTGATCTGCTCGCGCAGGACCCGGTTGACCGAGTCGACGGCGACCTGCATCCGCCGGAAGTTGGGGATCATCCGCCGGATGATGAGGCTCACCGAGACGGCGAGCACCGGCACCGCGACGGCGACGAGCCAGGACAGCCCGACGTCCTCGCGCAGGGCCATGATGATGCCGCCGACCATCATGATCGGCGCGGTGACCATGAGCGCCAGCCCCATGTAGGTGACGAGCTGGACCTGCTGGACGTCGTTCGTGCCACGCGAGATGAGCGTCGGCGCGCCGAACCGGGAGACCTCCTGGGCGCTGAAGCCGCCGACCCGGTGGAAGAGCGCGCGCCGCAGGTCGGCCGCCGTGCCCGCCGAGGTCCGCGAGGCGAGGTAGGTCGCGCCGATCGTCGCGGCGATCTGGAGGACGGAGACGGCGAGCATCCAGCCACCGGTCCGGATGATGTATGCCGTGTCGCCCCGGGCGACGCCGTTGTCGACGATCTGACCGTTGAGGCTCGGCAGATAGAGCGAGCCGATCGTCCCCAGCAGCTGGAGAACGAGCAGCACGGCGATCGGTGCTCGGTAGACGCCGAGATGGCGGCGCAGCAGGGTCACGAGCATCAGGTGGTCTCGCTTTCGGTCGGTCGGTCCGGGCCGTCGACGGACAGCACCCCGGTCAGGAGCACGTCGACGACCTCGGTGGCGGTGGCCTTCGTATCGGGCAGGAACGGGTGGACGCTCGCGAGGGTGAGCATCGAGAGGTAGGTGACGACCCGGTCGACGGGGACCCGCAGCCGCTCGGCGTCCGCACCGATGAGGGCGACGAACTCGGCGTCGACCTCGGGGTTGCCACGCCGGCGAGGCGGGCCGCCCTCGTGCTTCGGGCGGGGCAGGTGGACCCCGCTCGTGTGGAGGACGGTCATGAGTGACATGACGGACTCGACGTGCCGCTGGGCGATCTCGACTCCGCGGACGAGCCGGTCGGCGAGCGGCAGCGAGCGGTCGATGGCCCGGAGCGCCACGCAGACGTCGTCGGTGTCGGTGACCTCCTTGACGCACGCGTGGATGAGCTCGTCCTTGGTTTCGAAGACCCGGAAGACCGTCCCCTCGGCGATGCCCGCGGCGGCGGCGATCTCCTTCGTCGTCACCGCGGCGCCCGACTCCCGCAGGAGCGGGATGGTCGCGCCGACGATGGCATCGCGTCGCTCGTCGGGCGACATGGACGGGGCGCGGGGAGTCACCCGGACACTATAAGTGAGTGAGCACTCACTCACAAATCCTTTTCCGACTCAGGACAGGATGAGCAGCCCGTCGGGGGCGGCCTCTCGGACGAAGGCGGCGATCTCGCTGGCCACCTCGCTCGTGTCGAGGCCGAGGATGCCGGCGATGGCCGCGGCGGCCTGTCGGGCGTCAGTTCGCCGTCGGCGACCGAGGCGAATGCCGCGGTGACCGTCGTCATCGTGAGGTGCCGGCGCAGCCCCCCGCCCTGGCGGAGGACGATGACGGTCGGGTCGGCGGCCCCCGGCATGGTGTGCCGCTCCTCGTGGACGTCCGGGCCGCATCGCCAGCCCGCGTCGAGGACGGCTGCGTCGTCGTGCTCGGCGAGCCAGGTCCGGGCCCGGAGACCGGCGAGCACGGCCTCCCCCATCGGGTTCTGCACCGGCCAGGTCACCTCGTCGAGGTCGACGAACGGTGCCCGGTCGGTCGCCGGCCGCTGGAGGGTGATGACGCCGAAGCCGATCGACTCCACGTCCCGCGCGGCGAAGTCGTCGAGCCACGCGGCATACATCGCGTCGAACTGGGCCGTCCCCGGGTGGTGACCGCCGTCGCGCGCCCACGTCTCGGCATACTCGGCCGGGTCCTGGACCTCGCGCTGGACGACCCACGCGTCGAGGCCGGTCCCGGCCACCCAGGACGCGACCCGGTCGCTCCACGTCGCGCCGCGCGGCACCTCCCAGTTGCCGAGGAACTGCGCGATGCCACCGGGCTCGAGATGAGCGCCGATGCCGCGGACGAGATCCGCGACGACGGCGTCGCCCGCGCCCCCGGCGTCGCGGTACTCGAAGAGCGGGACGACGCCCGAGCGGGGCGTGATGACGAACGGAGGGTTGCTGACGATGAGGTCGAAGCGCTGTCCCGCAACGGGCTGCAGCATCGAGCCCTCGAGGACGGCCCAGTCGACCTCGTTGAGCGCCGCGTTGAACCTGGCGAAGCCGAGGGCCCGCTGGGACAGGTCGGTCACCGTCACGGAGTCCGCGTGGGTCCCGAGATGGAGCGCCTGGACCCCACAGCCGGTGCCGACGTCGAGGGCCCGCGCGACGCGGGGACGCGGCGTCCAGCAGGCGAGGGTCGTCGAGGCGCCACCGATGCCGAGGACGTGGTCCGGCGTGAGCGGCCGACCCGTCGCGAGCTCCGAGAGGTCGGATGCGATCCACCACGCGTCGTCGTCCGCGGCATACGGGCGGAGGTCGACGAGCGCGGTCACCCCGTCCCCCTCCTGGGCCACGAGACCGAGCCGGATCGCACCGTCGAGACCGAGGCTGGGCAGCGCCCGCTGGGCCTCGCTCGCGTCGACCGGGTCGCCGAGGGTGAAGAGCCGCACGAGGGTCGCACACGGCTCCGCGGAGTCCGCCGTCACCCGCTGGGCCGGGAGCGCCTGCTCGCGGTCGAGGGCGGCGCTGGCGAGGGGACCGAGCAGCGCCGTGACGTCGTCGACGGTGAACCGCGACGCGCGGAGGTCGGCGCGCAACCGCGCGATGAGCTCGGGGTCGATGCGGGGCGGGTTCGCGTTCATCGTGACGAGCGTATGCCGTCCGGCCCCGGCCCGGGCGCGCGCGCCCACCGCGGTGCGTCGCCGTCACCTCGGGCCGAGTGCGACGAGACCCAGCGCGGCCTCCTGGCGGCCGTCGATCCGCAGGAGGGAGTTGACCGCGTCGTCGACGAAGGCGCCGACCATGCAGGCCCCCAGCCCGGCGGCCTCGGCCGCGAGGTAGAGGTTCTGGGCGATGTGCCCGCCCTCCCAGCAGACGTAGCGGTAGTGGCGCGCGTGGTACTTCCAGCGCGACCGCTGGAAGAGTCCGGTGAGGACGACGACGACCGGCGCGGCGCGGAGGAAGTCCTGGCCGAGACCGGCGAGCAAGAGGTCGCCGCCGACGGAGCCCTCGCGCATCGGCTCGAGCCTCTGGGCCCGGACGTCGAGGTGGTAGAGCCCAGGGGCGACGCCCTCGACCCGGTCGACGGCGAGGTAGGTCTCGATCGGGTACAGCGCCCCCGCCGACGGCGCGGCGCGGCGCTCGCCGTCGGTCAGCCCGGTGGCGGCCTCGAGGACCCAGGCGAGCTCCGCACCGGTGAGGGGACGCGCGGCATACGCGCGCAGCGAGCGTCGCCGGCCCAGCGCCTCCGCGAGGGCCATGTCCGGACGGGCCGGGGCGGGCAACGCGACCGGCGACGCGTCGGCGACCCTCTTGTACGGAGCCGGGCGCGACCCCCAGCTGGTCAGGTCACCGATCAGCCCGCGGATCCCCAGCGCGCTCTGGCGGTGGTAGAAGAGCCCGACGTCGCCGCCCTCGTACGGCTGCGCGGAGAGCTCGGACCGGGCGAGCCAGCCCAGGGCGCCGCCGGCGACGCCGGTGCCGACGACCGCGGCGAGGGCGGCCCGCCGCGAGGGCGTGGACGCGGCGGGCGGGACCGGGGCCGGTGAAGGAGAGGCCGGCGCCGGCGGCCCGGATGCGGCCGGCGGCGAGCCCGGCGCGGACCCGGCCGGGGACACGGCGGCGGGGACGTCGCCGCGGTCGCGGACCCGGCCGGGGAGGAAGGCCCGCCAGCGGGGGACGACGTGGAGGACGGCGAGGCCGGCGAAGGCGTAGCCCGCCCACCGATGGAGCAGGACGTCGTGCAGGTCGAGCCGGTCCACGACGAACCCGGTCGTGACGACGACGAGGCCGGCGAGGAGCAGCCCGACGTCGAGGAGCAAGCGGAGTGGTCTGCTGGGCATCGACGGCTCCTTCCCGACACGGCGCGGGGCGCGCGGGACGACACCACCATCGTGCCGCTCCCCGCCGGCGTCGGGCCATCTCGGCTTCCCGAGGTCCGCCGGCCGAGCCCGCCCCCTTCCGCCCTCTCCCTCGCCGGGCAACCCCGCCTCAGACCCCGCGAAGGGTGGCGATCCGCCCCATCAGACCCCGCGAAGGGTGGCGATCGGCCCCATCAGACCCCGCGAAGGGGCCGATCCCCACCCCTCGGCGCGCGACGGAGCGCGGCGACCTGGTCTCAGGAGGCGGAGGCCTTCTTGGTGGCCGCACGCTTGGGCGCCCGCTTGCTGGCACCGGTGGTGGTGGAACCGGCTGCCTTCGCGGCGGCTCCCGTCGCGGCGGCTCCCTTCGCGGCGGCCTTCTTCGCCGCCCCGGACCGGCCCGAGGACCGGCGGCGGGGGGTGATGCGCACCCGCATCGGCCCGTTGCCGCTCTCGGGTTCGGCGAGGTCGAGGTACTCCTGCGCGCGCACCAGCGTGCTCAGCTTGGAGTAGCCGTAGTTGCGTGGGTCGAACGACGCCGTCGAGTTGGACAGGTAGTTGCCCATCCCGGACAGGGTCGTCCACCCGTCGTCCTGCGAGGTGCTCTCGACGGCCTTGAGCAGCAGTCGGCGCAGCTCGACCGGCGAGGTCTCCCCGTCGCCGCCGGACTCCCCGCCGGCCGTGCCGGTGGCCGGCTCGTCCGCCTTCTCGCCCTCGTCCTCGCCCTTCGTCGAGAGGACCTCGAGGAAGATGAACCGGTCGCAGGCGCTGCGGAAGGACTCCGGCGTCTTCCGTTGGCCGAGGCCGAGCACCGTCTTCCCCGACTCGCGAAGCCTGGTCGCCAGCCGGGTGAAGTCGCTGTCGCTCGAGACGATGGCGAACGCGTCGAGCTTGTCCGAGTAGAGCAGGTCCATCGCGTCGATGATGAGGGCGGAGTCCGTCGAGTTCTTGCCGCGGGTGTAGGCGAACTGCTGGATGGGCGTGATGGCACTGCGGTTGAGCTCGTCCTTCCAGCCGGCGAGCTGGGTGGTGGTCCAGTCGCCGTAGGCGCGCTTGACCGTCGTCACGCCGTACTTCGCGATCTCCTCGAAGAGGTCACGGGCATGGCGCGCGGACGTGTTGTCGGCATCGATGAGGACGGCGATCCGGGAATGTCCCTCGTCGGGCACGACCGCTCCGTTCGTCGTGGGGTCGGTGCCGCCATCATGCCCCATCGACGCCGGTATGCCGGATGGCCGGGCCCCAGCGGGACCCGGCCATCCGGCATACAGGGGTGGGGCTAGGCCGAGGCGGCCTCCGCCTCGGCGGCCTCCTCGAGGTCGTCGCCACCGATGGCCAGGTCGCGGCTCTTGGAGACGGCCACCGCACCGATGACGATGACGAGCGCCACCGCGGCGATGCCGTAGCGGATCGCCGCGTTGGCGTCGGCGCCGATGCTGAACTTGATGATCGCCGGAGCGATGAGCACCGAGACGAGGTTCATCACCTTGATGAGCGGGTTGATCGCCGGGCCGGCCGTGTCCTTGAACGGGTCGCCGACGGTGTCGCCGATGACCGTGGCGGCGTGCGCCTCGGTACCCTTGCCGCCGTACTTGCCGTCCTCGACGATCTTCTTGGCGTTGTCCCACGCGCCGCCGGAGTTGGCGAGGAAGACCGCCATGAGCGCTCCGGAGCCGATCGCCCCGGCGAGGAAGCCGGCGAGGGCCCCGATGCCGAGGCCGAAGCCGACGGCGATCGGCATCAGCGCGGCCAGCAGACCGGGCGTGGCGAGCTCGCGCAGCGAGTCCTTCGTGCAGATGTCGACGACCTTGCCGTACTCGGGCTTGGTCGTGCCCTCCATGATCCCGGGGATCTCACGGAACTGACGGCGGACCTCGAAGACGATCGCACCCGCGGCCCGGGTCACGGCATTGATCGCCAGTCCCGAGAAGAGGAACACGACGGCGGCACCGATGATGACCCCGACCAGCGTGGACGGGACGGAGATCAGACCCTGGGCGTTCGTGATGTACTCGTTGGCCGTCCGGATCTGGTCCTGCGACAGTCCTGCGGCGTCGAGGGCGTTGACGGCACCCTTCCACGCGTCGTTGTAGGAGCCGAACAGTGCCGTGGCGGCGAGGACGGCCGTGGCGATCGCGATGCCCTTGGTGATGGCCTTCGTCGTGTTGCCGACCGCGTCGAGCTCGGTGAGGACCTGGGCGCCCGGGCCGTCGACGTCGCCGGACATCTCGGCGATGCCCTGCGCGTTGTCCGAGACCGGACCGAAGGTGTCCATCGCGACGATGACGCCGACGGTTGTCAGCAGCCCCGTGCCGGCGACGGCGACGAGGAAGAGCGACAGGGCGATCGAGCCGCCGCCGAGGAGGTAGGCGAGGTAGACCGCTCCACCGATGATCCCGGCGGTGTAGACCGCGGACTCGAAGCCGACGCCGATGCCGGAGAGGACGACCGTCGCCGGGCCGGTGAGCGAGGTGCGCGCGACGTCCTGCGTCGGGCGGTTCTCGGTCCCGGTGAAGTGACCGGTCAGCCAGAGGATGATGCCGGCGAGCACGATGCCGATGATGACGGCGAGCAGCGCGGTGAGCCGCGGGTCCCCACCGAGGGCACTGACGGTGTCATCCGACGACTTCAGCTCGGCGAACGTGGCGGGCAGGTAGACGTAGGCCGCGATCGCCGACAGGACGGCGGAGACGCCGGCGGCGATGTAGAAGCCGCGGTTGATGGCCTTGAGACCGTTCTCGCCGGGGCGGGCCTTGGTGATGAAGACGCCGAGCAGGGCGGTCAGGGCCCCGATCGCCGGGATGATGAGCGGGAAGACGAGGCCGTACTCGCCGAAGGCCGCCGAGCCGAGGATGAGGGCGGCGACGAGCATGACGGCATACGACTCGAAGAGGTCGGCTGCCATGCCCGCGCAGTCACCGACGTTGTCACCGACGTTGTCGGCGATGGTGGCCGCGTTGCGCGGGTCGTCCTCCGGTATGCCGGCCTCGACCTTGCCGACGAGGTCGGCGCCGACGTCGGCCGCCTTGGTGAAGATGCCACCGCCGACTCGCATGAACATCGCGAGCAGGGCCGCGCCGAAGCCGAACCCCTCGAGGACCTTGGGGGCATCTCCCTTGTAGAGGAGGACGACGACGGAGGCGCCGAGGAGACCGAGGCCGACGGTGGCCATGCCGACGACGCCCCCGGTGCGGAACGCGATCCGCATGCCCTCGTCACGGCCGCCGGTCTCGTGGCGGGCGGCAGCGGCGACGCGGACGTTCGCCTTGACCGCGAGGCTCATGCCGAGGTAGCCGATGGCGGCGGAGAACAGCGCGCCGAGGACGAAGAATCCCGACCGGCCCCAGCGGATGCCGGCCGTGTCGGCAGGGAGGAGGAGGAGGAGGGCGAAGACGAGGACGACGAAGACGCTGAGCGTCTTGAACTGGCGCGCGAGGTAGGCCTGCGCGCCCTCCTCGACCGCGTCGCCGATCTCCTGCATCTTGTCCGTGCCGGTCTCGGCCGCGAGCACCTGCTGCCGGAAGACGAAGCCCATGACGAGAGCGATGACGGCGATGGCCGCAACGGTGATGACCAGGGTGAGGTTGGTCCCGCTGAGGTCCATGGTCGAGCTCGACGCTGCAGGCGCGAGCAGGTGGGACATTCCATCCTCCTTGAAAGGGTTGTGCACCCCGAGTGGCGTCTGACGAGCACGGGCGCGCTCCGGACGTTACCCGCATCGCGCGGGGCCCGGCGAACGCGAGCCCGCCCGAATGTACCCGCCCCGGAGGCTTTGTGACAGGTTTCACGACCTCGGGCGGTCGGACGGCATCGGCGACTCCGCGAGCGGCATACCCCGGGGGGTGACCGGCACCCGGGAGCCCCCACGGATGGGGCCCGATGCGGCGCGCGACCTCAGCCCGCGAGGGCGGCGTCGACCGAGGTGTGGATGGCGAAGACCTTGTCCAACCCGGTGATCCGGAAGACGCGGAGGATCCGCTCGTTGCTGCAGACGATGCGGAGCCAGCCGCCCTGGCCTCGGACGAGCTTGAGCCGTCCGACGAGAACGCCGAGGCCGGTCGAGTCGAGGAAGTCGACCCTGTCGAGGTCGACGATGAGCCGCGAGTGGCCTGCCGCGATCTGGCCGTCGAGGGCGGCCCGCAGCTGGGGCGCCGTGTAGACGTCGACCTCGCCGCCGACGAGCACGACGACCGAACCGTCCCGCTCATTCGAGACGACGTTGAGTTCCACCATCGAGCTCCTCGCTGACCAGGTGCGTGGCCGGGTCGCCCCCGCCGGGACGTCCCACCCCACGCACGGACCGGGACGAAGGCACCGTCCCTGCCGGGCACTACCGTAACGAACGTGTCCAGATCGGCCGAGGATGTCGGCGGCGCGTCCCGTCCCGGGGGCCCCGCCGGGGTGTCGGCGGGGGGCGGCCCGGGCCCGACGCCGGAGGAGCTGCTGGCCCGGCTGACCGGCTCCGGGCGGGCCGACCGGCTCCGCCACGTCCGGCGGGTCCCGGCCCGGTCCGCCGCCGTCGCGGACTGGCCCGACTGGGTCGCCCCGCCGGTCCGCGCCGCCTTCCTCGGCGCCGGGATCGACCGGCTGTGGTCGCACCAGCGCGCGGCGATGGACCTCGCCCACGGCGGCGACCACGTCGTCCTGGCCACCGGCACCGCGTCGGGCAAGTCGCTCGGCTACCTCGTGCCCGTCCTGTCCGATCTCGTCGACGGCGGGGCGGCGCCCACCGGGCGGGGCGCGACCGCCCTCTACCTCTCCCCCACCAAGGCCCTCGCGGGCGACCAGCTGGCCCGGATCTCGGGACTGGCGGTGCCGGGGGTCCGCGCGGCCACCTACGACGGGGACACCCCGCCGGACGAGCGCCGCTGGATCCGTGAGCACGCGCAGCTCGTCCTCACCAACCCCGACCTCGTCCACCACTCACTGCTTCCCGGCCACCGCCGGTGGGCGCCGTTCCTCCGCGCGCTCCGCTACGTCGTCGTCGACGAGTGCCACGTCTACCGAGGCGTGTTCGGCTCCCACGTCGCCGCCCTGCTGCGACGGCTGTGGCGGGTGGCCGCGCGGTACGGCGCCGCCCCCGTCGTCGTCCTCGCCTCGGCGACGGTGACCTCGCCCGCCGAGCACGCGTCGCGCCTCGTCGGTATGCCGGTGACGCCCGTCGAGGACGACGGCTCGCCCCGCGAGGCGATGACCTTCGCCCTCTGGGAGCCGGAGCTGACGAGCGAGGGGACCCGCCGGTCGGCGACGACCGAGTCGGCCGAGCTGCTCGCCGAGCTCGTCGACGCCGGGGTGCAGACGGTGGCGTTCGCCCGGAGCCGCGCCGGGGTCGAGGCGCTGGCCAGCAACGCGCGACGCCGGCTGGAGGGCGTCTCGCCGCTGGGACCGGAGGCGATCGCGGCATACCGGGGTGGCTACCTGCCCGAGGAGCGCCGACAGCTCGAGCGGGCGGTTCGCGACGGCGCCATCCGCGGCCTCGCCGCGACGAACGCCCTCGAGCTCGGCATCGACATCAGCGGCCTCGACGCCGTCGTCATGGCCGGCTGGCCGGGTCGGCGCGCCAGCCTGTGGCAGCAGGCGGGCCGGGCCGGGCGCTCCGGCGCCGAGTCCCTCGCCGTCCTCGTCGCGGCCGACGACCCGCTCGACACGTATCTCGTGCATCACCCGGCGGCGATCTTCGACGCGCCGGTCGAGGCGACCGTCATGGACCCCGACAACCCCCGCGTCCTCGGTCCGCACCTCGCCGCCGCGGCCGCCGAGCTCCCCCTCACCGAGGAGGACCTCGCACGTTTCGGCCCGACCGCCCGCGGACTTGTCGACGCCCTCGTCGCCCGCGGCATCCTCCGGCGGCGGCCGACCGGCTGGTACTGGGCGCGCGAGGACCGCCCCGGCGACCACATCTCGCTGCGCGGCGCCGACGAGGTCGTCGCCATCGTCGAGGCGCGGACCGGCCGGGTCATCGGGACCATCGACGAGGCCTCGGCCCACACCCAGGTGCACACCGGTGCCGTGCACGTCCACCAGGGGGAGACCTGGGTCGTCACCGACCTCGACCTCGAGAGTGGCACGGCGAGCGTCGTCCGGGGCGACCCCGGGTGGTCCACCCACGCCCAGTCGGTGAGCGAGTTCACCGTCCTCGGCACCGACACCTCGACCCGGTGGGGCTCCATCGAGGTGAGCTACGGCTCGGTCCGGGTGAGCGGACAGGTGACGTCGTTCCTCCGGCGGCTGCCGTCCGGCGAGGTCATCGGCACCCACCGGCTGGACCTGCCGCCCCGGTCGCTGACGACGAAGGCGGTCTGGTGGACGATGCCACCGGAGTCGCTCGACGCTGCGGGGATCGGCGAGGCGGCGGTGCCCGGCGCCGCCCATGCGGCCGAGCACGCCGCCATCGGGATGCTGCCGCTCGTCGCCACCTCGGACCGATGGGACATCGGCGGCGTCTCGACCGCGTGCCACCCCGACACCGGCCTGCCGACGATCATGGTCTACGACGGCTACCCGGGAGGGGCCGGCTTCGCCGAGCGGGCGTATGCCGCGTTCGGCGACTGGCTTCGCGCCACCCGCGACGCGGTCCTCGGCTGCGAGTGCGCGACCGGGTGCCCGTCGTGCGTCCAGTCCCCCAAGTGCGGCAACGGGAACGAGCCGCTCGACAAGGCAGGCGCGGTCGCACTGCTCGACGTCGTCCTCGCCGCCCGCCCCGCGTCGGCCTGACCCGCGAGGCACCAGCGGCCGCGGCGCATCCCTCCCCTCTCGATGGGTAGGAGATCGCCGACAGCGTCCGCGACGACGGACAGCCGCTCTCCTCCTCGGGGCGGGCGGCCCGCCCATCGAAGGGATAGGGTCTCCGAATGGTCATCCTGGGTCTGCTCATCATCCTCGTGGCGATCGCCGGCGGGGCCGTGGTCTACCTCGGCGCCGCCTCCCTCAACGACACCTTCACGTTCGACGTGCTCGGGGCCCAGGTGACGACGAACCCGCTCGGCTTCGTCCTCGGCAGCGCCGCCGTCATCCTCGTCCTCTGGCTCGGCTGGTCCGTCATGCGGGTCGGGATGCGGCGCAACGTCCGGCGCCGCCGGGAACGCAAGGAGGCCGAGCGCCAGGCCGAGATCGAGCGTGCCGAGGCCGAGCAGCGCCGGCAGGAGGAGCTCGCCACCCGGGAGCGGGAGCTCCAGGAGGAGCGGGACCGCGCCCAGGCCGAGGCCGACCGGCTGCGTGCCGAGGCCGACGCCCGGGTCGAGGAGCAGCATCTCGCCACGGAGACCGCCCGGCAGCGGGCCCAGGTCGCCGAGGACGAGCTGAAGGCGAGGAACGCCGAGGACGGAGCCCGCGGCGGCCGCCCCGGCCGAGGAGGGCGTGACGCCTCCCGGGACTACCCCGCCGCCCCCGCCGCCGAGCGCGACGCGCGGCTGACCGCCTGGGGACCGCCCACCGGTCCCCGCCTCACGGACCGGGCCCCGCCCGGGACCGGGCCGCGACGCGGGCCGGGGCGAGCGGCACGGCGATGCCCACCCGGACCGAGACCCGGACCGCGACGACACCGTCGCCGCCGACCGCGCAGCCGTCGAGCCGTGCCCCGTTGGCTGGCCGCCAGACCGGCCGCAACGGAGCAGACCCCCGGACCACCCAGGGCGGCCCGCTCCGCCGCCGCGATCGCCGACAGGTCGGCCGCGGCCTCCGCCCGGTGCCCGGCGAGGACGACCGCCAGGAGCCAGGAGAGAGCCACACCGAGGAGCACGACTGCCCCGACGATGCCGGCAGCCAGGACCGAACCCGATCCCCGCTCGCCGAGCGAGACCGTGGCCGGCCGGGGACCGGCGCCGACGCATCGGCGGGTCATGGCGCACGACCGCCGTCGAGCTCCGCGGCGCTCTCTGCGGTCGCGGACGGTGTCACCGTCGCGCCGAGAAGCCGCAGGACACCCTTTCCCCTGCTGGTCACCGTCACCCGGACCCGTCCGCCACCCACCCGGACGGCGACCCGGGCACCCACCGGGGCCGACCGACCGGCCTCGGCCCGCACCGTCGGCAGCGGGTCACCGCGCGCCGCCGACCGGGCGCCCGCCCGCGCCGCGTCGACGCAGCGCACCTCGTCGATGCCGAGGGAGAGCGCGCCGAGGACGATCGCCAGGACGAGGACGGCCACCGGCATGGCCACGGCGAGCTCCGCCGTGGCCATGCCCGCCTCGGAGCGGCGGTGGCTCACGACCCCGTGCGCAGGGCGCCGACGATGATGCTCGTCAGCGCCGACTTGACCGGCCCGGACTTGACGATGGCGATGAGCAGCGCGGCGAACGCGACGGCGGCGACGGTTCCCACGGCATACTCCGCCGTCGTCATCCCGGCCTCCCCTGCCCTGCGTGCGGCCGCCCGCAGGCGGACGATGCGATGTCTCACGATGGCTCTCCTCGCTCGGGCGGCTCCGTCGGCCGCCGGTGGTTCGAGCCTGCGCTCCGGGCGAGGGCCGAGGCGAGAGCCGCCGCAGGCCCTGTGGACGACCCACCCAGCCACCCTCTCCTGTGGACAAACGCTCACGTCCGCAGGAATCCCGCGGCGAGGTGGAGGACGACGGGCACGACGGTCGTCCCGACGAAGCCGGGCAGGAAGGCGAGGCCCAACGGCAGGACGAGGAGGACCCCCGCGCGCTGGACGGCCGCCTCGACCCGGGCGTCCTCGGTGGTGCGCAGCTGACGGGCCGCGGCATCGAGGAGCCCGGCCGGAGCGGCACCCGCGGCCGCGGCCGCCTGCCACGCGAGCGCCGCCGGTCGCCACGCCTCGTCGACCCGGGACCACGCCACTGCCGGCCGCTCTCCCCACCGCAGCGCCGCGGCGACGACGGACAGCTCGTGGCCGACCGGGCCGTCCACCCGCGCAGCGACGGACTCGAGGGCCTCGGTCGGGCCGAGCCCTGCCCGCAGGGCCAGAGCGATGAGCGACAGAGCGTCGGCGGCGGCGTGGACGGTCCGCGATGCGTCGACCGGCGACCCCGAAGGCACCCGTCCCGCCGGCAGCACGCCGGGCCCGCGCCGCCGGCCGGGCCAGGTGAGCACGGCCAGGACGAGGGAGGCCACCGCCCAGGGCAGGGGTCCCGAGAGCGTCATTCCGCGAGCTCCGCCGGGCGGGCGGCCCGGCGCAGCAGCGCTCGCGACCAGAGCCAGCCGAGGACCGTCAGGGCGCCCCCGGCCGCGGTCGACGCGAGGGCGGCGGGCCGGGAGTACACCTCACCGACGGGGAGCCCGAGAAGCACCCCGACGACCGGCCCGCCGAGGGGGAGCAGGGTGAGCAGCCACATCGACGCCCGAGGCCCCGCCTCGACCGCCCGCCGGCGACCGGCCGCCGCCGCACGCTCGCGCAGGACGACGGCGCAGGTGCGCGCCGCGCCGGCCGCCGGCGCCCCGAGCTCATCGGCGAGGGACCATGCCGCCGACAGGAGGGAGAGTCCCTCGGTCGCCGGGCCGGGGGGCTCGCCGGCCAGGTCGCGGGCCAGCTCGGCGGCGGCCTGCGGGGGCAGCCCGGCCTCGAGGGCGAGGGCCGCGAGGTCGGCGAGGTCGGCGGCCCAGGCCGCCCCATCGTCCTCGCCCGCCCTCCGGATGCGTCTCCGATGGCGACGACGGGAGGGCGGGGACGGGACGCGTCTCGCCTCCCCTGGTCGGGTCGGTCCGCCCCGTCCCGCCGATGCGGTCGGCCCGCCCTCCGGACGAGCGGGCCAGAGCCCCACGGCACCGACGGCCGCCACGACGGCGAGGACGACCGCCGTCACCGCTCCTCCCCGTCGAGGAGATGGGCCAGCCTCGCCCATGCGGGTCCGTGCACGGAGGCGGCCGGCCCACCGTTCACGGCCCGGGGCCGGCAGCGGAGGGCCGGGGTCACGGCGACCTCACCCGCCGCGGCCGGGACGAGGACCCCGATCTCGGCGACGTGACGCAGCGGGCCCCGACGTCGCAGGTGGACGACCACCCGTACCGCGCCGCGCAGCTGGGCGTGGACGGCCCCGGGCGTCATCCCGGCGAGGGCGCCCAGCGCCTCGAAGCGGGCGGGCACCTCGTCCACGCCGTTGGCGTGGAGGGTTCCGCAGCCGCCCTCGTGCCCGGTGTTGAGTGCGGCGAGCAGCTCGCGCACCTCGGCGCCGCGCACCTCACCGACGACGAGCCGGTCCGGCCTCATCCGCAGGGCCTGCCGGACGAGGTCGGTCATCGTCACGGCGCCGGCGCCCTCGACGTTCGGCATCCGTCCCTGGAGATGGACGACGTGCGGGTGGGCCGGGTCGAGCTCGCGGACGTCCTCGACGATGACGAGACGCTCCCGCGCCGGGCACTCGGCGAGGAGCGCCCCGAGGACGGTCGTCTTGCCGACGCCCGTCCCGCCGGTCACGACGAACGCGACCCGTGCCGCGACGAGGCGGCGGAGCACGTCGGCGGTCTCGGGGCCGACGCTGCCCAGGTCGACCAGCCCGTCGACGCCGCCCGGACGCCGGCGGGGGATGCGCAGGCTGATGTGCGCGCCGCCGTCGGCGACCGGCGGCAGCACCGCATGGAGGCGGATCCCGGACGGGAGGATGCCGTCGACCCAGGGCTGGGCGTCGTCGAGCCGGCGGCGGGCGAGCCCGGCGAGCCGGCCGGCGAGCGCCCGGACGTCGCCGACGTCGACGTCGGCGCGATCGAGCCCGGTGCCGGTGTCGAGCCAGACCGACCCGTCTCCGTTGACGAGGATGTCGGTGACGTCCGGGTCCTCGGCGAGCGGCTCGACCGGCCCGAGCCCGAGCAGCTCGCCCGCGAGGCGGTCGGCGGCGTCGAGGGCGCCCCGCTCCCCCAGCCGGACCCGCTCCGCGGCCACCATCCGGGACAGACCTCCGCTCGTCGGCGGGGTTCCCGCGCGGATGGCGTCGTCGATCGCGGCGGCCCACCGGGGGCTCGTCATGAGACGAGCCCGAGGCCGGCGGCAGCGGTGAGGTCGAGGATCAGGTCCACGGCCCGCGTCAGGGGGGCGTGCCGCTGCCCGGGCCAGTCGCCGCGCTGGCCCGCCCTCGCGATGCGGTCGTCGTCGGCGATGTGGGCGCGGTGGGCCACGCCGAGGTGGTGCTCGATCGTCTCGGCGAGGTCGGCTCGCGCCGCCGGACCGCGGGTGACGAGGTGGAGCGCGGGGCCGGCGAACGGTTCGGCGCCCGGGTCGCCGGGGTCGTCGAGGAGCGCGCCCACGAGCGCGTCGGCGTCGGCCAGTGCCCGGACGTGCACTCCTGCGACGACGACGACGTGACCGCATCGGGCGAGGATGGCGTCGCGGGAGGGATCGGCCCGCGGCACGTCGATGACGACGGGGCCGAGCCGGGCGAGGGCGTCGTGGACCGCCAACCTGGCCGCCTCGTCGGGTCGGCCCTCGGGATGGCGAGGTCGACGGGCCGAGAGAAGCCGCACGCCTCGGTCGAGCGGCAGCGCCCGGAGCAGGGCTGGTCCGTCGACCCCGCCACGCAGCTCGGTGAGGTCGGGCCAGCGCAGTCCGGCGAGGTGCTCGGCGCCGACCGTGACGTCGAGGCCGCCGCCGGTGAGGTCGGCGTCGACGAGGACCGGGGCCTCGCCCCGCTCCGCGAGGCGCCGGGCCAGGGCGGCGGCGAGGGTCGAGGCGCCGACGCCCCCCGAGGCGCCGACCACCGCGATGACGAGATGGGCCATGTCGGCATGCTGTCCGCCCGACGGCGGCGGCGGGAGCCCCCGCGGCGCCACCTGTGGACAACCCGGGGCGGGAGGCCGCCCTGGGGACAACCCAGCAGGCAACCCGAGTGGGTGAGATACTGGAGACGGCCCCGGTCGGGGGTGGGGGCACCCCCCGCCGGGGCCGGGGTGGGTATAGGACGGCCCCGGTCGGGGGTGGGGGCACCCCCCGCCGGGGCCGGCGGAGAACCCGAGCGGGTGGATACAGGACGGCCCCGGTCGGGGGGACAACCGGGGCCGTCGGCGAGCCGAGCTCCGGGGGGGAGAAGCCGGTCCGCCCTCGCTCAACCCCGAAGGGGAGCGAACACCTCAATCGTCACTCAACAATCCCTCCTACGCAAGTCGAGTCGAGGGTGTCCCGACAAATTCCCCATCACCTCCCAGGTCAGGAGGATATTCGGGAGATGCGGAACCGGCCGGTCCGCCTTCGCTGCGGGGCGTGAACGTTCTCACCGGACACGGCAACGGCGCCTCTCCCGTCGCCGGGGGAGGCGCCATCAGCCGTGGACGTCCGAGGCGACCAGGCGTGCTCCTTGTGCCGTCGTCGCAGTGGGACAAGCCCGCCACGATCGGTCCATCAGTGGACTGCCCGCGCGTGGGTACCTGTTCCGTTCACGGAGTTCGTCGCCGGGTCCGTCGGCCTCTCGGTCGGCGTCCCCGGCACCTCTTGTTGTACTCCTGCGGTGGGCGACACGCCAGACGAACGGGATACCCCGAGAAAGGTCACAGGACCTTGACAGGCCTCAGCCGAGCCGTCCGCGGCGCACCGCGTCCGCGATCTCGACGCCCTCCCGCACGGCCGCCCGGATCGCCTCGGTGCAGTGGTCGACCCACCGGGTCATCCCCTCGGCCCGTCCCGGACTCGTATGCCGCGAGGGCCCCGTGGTAGGCCGTCGCACCGACCGCTCGGTGCCCGGCCTCGGGCACGGCCACCCCGGTCGGGTCGAGGCCGAGGGCCCGGACCGCGATCCGCTCGACGGCACGGGCGACGAGGCCGTTGCCCCCGACGAACGGACGGGCCGAGGCGATCTCGGCGTGGGCGACGGCGACGACGAGGAGGGCGGGCAGGTCGCGCCCCTCGACGAGGAGGTCCCGCAGGGCGGCCAACCGCGCGCTGGCCTCAGCGGCCCGCGGCGGCGGGCCGACGTCGACGAGCTCGCGGCATTCCTCCACGGCGCCCGCGGGGACGGCCCAGCTGGTCGGCCTCGAGAACGCCGACCATCGCCGCGGTGTGCAGGCGCGCGATGGCCTGCATCGGCGCCCGGAGAAGGAGCTGGTCGAGCCGTTCGGTCTCGGCCGTCGCGGCGACGACGCCCCGCATGACCCGCTCGACGGGGTCGGGCGGGTCGCCCCAGGTCGCGGCGCCCCGCATGACGTCGCGGACCCGGTCGAGCTGGCTGCGGGCGCCCTCGAGGTCCCCGCTCGCCCATGCTCCGCGCACCCGGGACTCGGCGGCGGCCTCGGGAACCCGGCGCCGCAGCGCCTCGTGCCAGCGCAGCTCGGTGCACGCCTCACGGGCGGCCTCGACCCGCTCCGCCACCCCGGGCAGCCGGCCCACCGCCGCGACCGCGTCGACGATCTCGCTCACGCCGTCTCCTCGGTGGGCATCCGGACGCCGGCGAGCTGCCGGGACTGGGCGACGACCGCCCCCGTGCTGTCCCAGATCGTCGCGTCCTCCTCGAGGAGCCCGCCGATGACGTTCTGCGTCGACAGCTCGACCCGGAGCCAGCCCGGGGCCGGACGGCGCCGGACGTGGCCGGTCAGCTCGATCGTCGGCGCCCACCCGAGTGCCCCGAGGTCGAACGCCACCGGCATCAGCGCGTCGAGGAAGAAGGGCAGGGCGGCGGCATCGGGCTCGCGTCCGTCGGCGAACCGGATCCAGGCGCGGATCCGGCCCTGGCGGGAGGGCTGTCCGACCGCCCAGCCGGCGGTCGCCGGGTCGATGCGCAGGTCGAGGCGGTCGAGCAGCCTGATCTTCCGGGCAAACTCCGCCTCGGTGCGCTGCGCCCGGATGCACGAGTCGGGCTCGGGCAGGTCCGGCGGGGCGGCGGAGCGCCATACCGGCGAGGACTGAGCGTCGAGGTCGCCGAACGTCGCGAGGGCACGCATCCGCTCGACGGGACCGTCGGCGGTGTCCTGGACGACCGACGCGGATGCACTCGACAGCGACCGACCGGTCCGCAGGACCTCGGCGCTCACCCGGGCCGGGCCGGCCTGGGCCGCGGAGAGGTAGTACGCACTGAAGACGAGCGGGTCGCCGTGCCCGCCTGCGTCATCCACCGCCCGACGCATCGCGCCGACGGCCAGCGCCATGAGGATGCCCCCGTTGACGGCCTCCCCGACGACCCAGCCCTCGCCGAGGGACGTGGTCCACGCGGGTCCACCGCCGTCGAGGGCCACCGCGTCGTCGAACTCGGTCATGCGGAAGGTCTACCAGATCCCCGAGGGAGCACCGGTCCGCACCGGCCTAGGCTTCGGCCATGTACCGGAGCTTCCACGTGCCGACGGCGATCGTCGTCGCCGCGTCGCTCCTTCTTCTCGTCGTCGTCGCCTACCTCGTCGTGCGGGGCCGCCGCCGGGGCTTCTTCTCGGAGGTCGACCGGGCGACCTACGCGACGCTGCACACCGCCTCGCTCGCCGCCCGCCCGCTCGCCGGCGGGCCTGACGCCGGACGGCGCGGACAAGGCCGGCAAGCACCTGCTCGCCATGCTCGGCGCGCACTCGCTCGCGATCTGCGACACGGGCAGCGTCCTCAGCTGGACCGGCGCCGCCGCGCACCACCGGTCCCAGGCCCTGGCTCTCGCCGAGGAGAGCCGCTCGACCGGGCGGACGGCGGTCCAGGGCGACATCACCTGCGACGACCTCGAGTGCCCCGTCCGCAGCGCCGTGACGGCCCCGCTCGTGACGGACGAGATCGTCGTCGGGACGCTCACGGCATACACCCCCCACGTCTCGCCGGGGCTCGTCCGGGCGACCGAGGAGGTCGCGAACTGGGTGTCGGCCCAGCTCGAGCTCACCGAGCTCGGCCGGGCCCGGACGCAGGCGATGGAGGCCGAGCTGCGGGCGCTGCGCGCCCAGATCAGCCCGCACTTCATCTACAACAGCCTCGCCGCCATCGCGTCCTTCGTCCGCACCGACCCCGACCGAGCGCGCGAGCTGCTCATCGACTTCGCCGACTTCACCCGCTACGCCCTGCGCCGCGGCGGGCCGTTCACGACCCTCCAGGAGGAGCTGCGCAACGTCGAGCGCTACCTCGTCCTCGAGCAGGCCCGGTTCGGCGACCGGCTCCAGATCTCGCTCCTCGTCGCCCCCGAGGTGCTGCCCGTGACGGTGCCGTACCTCGCCGTGCAGCCGCTCGTCGAGAATGCCGTCCGGCACGGCCTGGCGGGCAAGGAGGGCGTGGGCAGCCTCACCATCACGGCGACCGACCGCGGCGCCGAGGCCGAGATCGCCATCGAGGACGACGGCGTGGGGTCCGACCCCGAGCAGATCCGCCGCATCCTCGACGGGGCGCACGCGTCCGAGTCGGTCGGCCTCGGCAACGTCGACGCCCGGCTCCGCCAGGTCTACGGCGACGCCTTCGGGCTCGTCGTCGAGACCGCCCCGGGCGCCGGGACGAAGGTCACCTTCCGGGTGCCGAAGTTCGCGCCCGGCGTCCATGCCACGCCCTGAGAGGGCTGACCCGGCAGCGGTGGTCGTCTACCCTGCACGTCATGACCAACGGCGGCCGCCTCACGGCCCTCGTCGTCGATGACGAGGTCCCGGCTCTTTCCGAGCTGGGATACCTGCTCGGCCGCGACGACCGGGTCGGCGAGGTCATCACCGCCCAGACCGGCACCGAGGCCCTCAAGGTCCTCGACTCGCGGGAGGTCGATGTCGTCTTCAGCGACATCTCGATGCCCGGCCTGGACGGGATGGCTCTCGCCCGGGTCATCGCGCGCTTCACCGAGCGCCCCCAGATCGTCTTCGTCACCGCGCACGACGAGCACGCCGTCGACGCCTTCTCCCTCGCGGCGACCGACTACGTCATGAAGCCGGTGCGCGCGGAGCGGCTGGCCGAGGCGGTCCGCCGGGTCGTGACGAACCGGCAGGGCGGCGAGCCGGGGTCGCCCGGAGCCGGCGCGGGACAGGGAAGCGTCGACGACGAGACGATCCCCGTCGAGCTCGGGGGCGTCACCCGGTTCATCAGCCGCAGCCAGATCCGCTACGCCCAGGCCCACGGCGACTACGCCCGGCTGCACACCGACGCGGGCTCGCACCTCGTCCGGGTGCCGCTCAGCCTTCTCGAGGAGAAGTGGGCCGAGCACGGGTTCGTCCGGATCCACCGGAGCACCCTCGTCGCCCTGCCCCACGTGCGGGAGGTCCGGATGGACCACGGACGCTGCTCCGTCGTCGTCGACGAGGTCGAGCTCGCGGTGAGCCGGCGGCATACGAAGGAGCTGCGCGACACCCTCCTGCGGCGACCCATCGCCGACTGGCGACACGGCGAGGCCTGAGGTGAGCGCACCGGCCGGTCCCCCGCAGCGGGTCCGGGTCACCAGCTCCCGCCGCTCGGGGGTCGCCCCCAGCGCCCGGCCCATCGCCCTCGAGATCGACGAGCAGACCCAGCTCGGCGGGGTCTATCTCGGCGGGCTCATGCGGGCGCAGCTGCGGCTGTCCCTCCTCGTCCTCGGCACCGGCGCGATGATCCTCGGCGGGCTGCCGGCCCTCATGCTGCTCGTCCCGTCGACCCGCACCCTGTCGCTGTGGGGCCTGCCGTTCCCCTGGCTGGCCCTCGGCGTCCTCGTCTACCCCACGCTGGCGCTCCTCGCCCGGTGGTACGTCCGCGGGGCCGAGCGCATCGAGCTGGAGTTCAGTGACGTCGTGGGCCGGTCCTCGACCGGCGGCCCCGGCCGGTCGGGGACGTGAGCCAGCCGCTCAGCCTCGTCGCCGTCGTCCTCGTCTGCCTGACCACGCTCGTCGTGGGTGGCGTCGGGCTGCGGCTGTCCCGGGCGACGAGCGACTTCTACGTCGCCGGTCGGGCCGTCTCGCCCCGACTCAACGCCTCGGCCATCGGTGGCGAGTACCTCTCGGCGGCGAGCTTCCTCGGGGTGGCCGGCCTCATCTACGACCGCGGCGTCGACATGCTGTGGCTTCCCGTCGGCTACACCGTCGGCTACCTCGTCCTCCTCGTCATGGTCGCCGCGCCGATGCGCCGCTCCGGGGCCTACACCCTTCCGGACTTCGCCGAGGTCCGGTTCGGCTCGCGGCACCTGCGGCTCATCTCGACCGCCCTGGTCGTCTTCATCGGCTGGCTCTACCTCGTGCCGCAGCTGCAGGGGGCCAGCCTCGCCCTGTCGATCGTCACGAACGCGCCCGGCTGGCTCGGCTCCCTCGTCGTCACCGTCGTCGTCGGGCTCGCGGTGGGGGCGGGAGGGATGAAGTCGATCACCGTCGTCCAGGCCGTCCAGTACTGGATCAAGCTCACCGCGCTCGCCGTGCCGGCCTTCGTCCTCGTCGCCCTGTGGACGCGCCACGGCGCGCCCCACCCGAACGTCGCGGACCCGAGCTGGCACCTGCCCCTCACGCCGCTCGGACCCGAGGACCACCCGGTCTACCGGACCCTCTCGACGGTCGTGGCCCTCGCGCTCGGGACGATGGGCCTGCCGCACGTCGTCGTCCGCTACTACACCAACCCCGACGGCGTGGCGGCCAGGCGGACGACCGTCACCGTCATCGCCCTCCTCGGTGCGTTCTACCTCCTTCCCCCGGTCTACGGCGTGCTCGGCCGGCTGCACCTGCCGACCCTGCCGGCGGGGGTCCGCTCGGACTCGATCGTCCTGCGCCTGCCCGGGCTCGTCGTCGACGGTCTCGCCGGCGACGTGCTGACGGCGATGCTGGCCGGCGGGGCGTTCGCGGCATTCCTCAGCACGGCGTCGGGCCTGGCGATGTCGGTGACGGGGGTGCTCGACCAGGACGTCCTCCGCCCGTCGCTGGCCCGGGTGACGGGAGGGGATGCCTCGAGCGTCGCCGGGTTCCGTGCGGCCGCCGTGCTGGCGGTCATCGTCCCGTATGCCGTCAGTCGCCTCACCCAGCCGATCGGCCTCGCGACGACGGTCGGCCTCGCGTTCGACATCGCGGCCGCCACCTTCGCACCGCTCCTGCTCCTCGGCGTCTGGTGGCGCCGGCTCAGCACGGTCGGGGCGGGCGCCGGCCTGCTCGTCGGTGGCGTGGCGACGGCCGCGGCAGTCGCCGTCACGATCTCCCAGGAGACGCTGACGGGGTGGTCCGGCGCCCTGCTGCAGAACCCCGCGGCCTGGTGCACGCCGCTCGCCATCCTCGTCGCCGTCGTCGTCTCGCTCGCGACCCCGAGCCGGATCCCGAGTCGACGACCCGCACCCTCGTGCGGCTGCACACCCCCGAGCGCGTCGCCCTCACCCGCTCCCGCGTCGCCGACTGACCCCCTCCCCCCCGGCCTCTCCCGACTTTCCCGCCCGATACACGACACACCAGCCAGGCAAGAGTTCTTTTCCCTTGCCTGGCTGGTGTTTCTCTTGCTCGGTCGGTATGCCGCCGGCCCTCGACCCGACGTGTCCACAGGGTCGGCGCCCGGAGTCCCTTGTCCACAGCCCCCTCGTCGGACCGAGCGGGCCACCCGTCGTGTGGCGCAGCATCGCCCCATGTCGTCACTCGATCCGTCGGTGCTCACTCTGGCGAGCGGTCAGCACGGCCTGCTCACGACCGCCCAGGCGAGGGACGTGGGCGTGACCGCCGCGCACCTCACGACCCTCGTCAGGACCCGAGTCCTCACTCCGGTGTGCCGCGGGTTGTATGCCGTAACACAGACCATCCCCGAGGACCCCGCGTCGGCGCACCTCCAGGTCGCTGCCGGCGCTCGGCTGCTGTACGACGACGCGATCCTCACCGGGGTGACGGCCGTCCTGGCCCACGGGGGCGTGGCGTGGGGAAGCGACCTGTCGCGGGCCCGCATCCTGCGCCCCGTCCAGCGCGCCGCGGGGGCCAGCGCGTTCCATGTCCGACGGACTCCGACGCCGTCGGTGCCGGCCCAGTTCGGGCCCGCCGTGCCGACCGCGTTCGGGCCGGCCGTGCCCCTTCCCGACGCCCTGGCCCACCATGCGATCGACGACGGGATGATCGCAGGTGTCGTCAGTGCGGACCACGCCCTCCACGAGGGCCTCGTCACCTCCGACGAGCTCGGCGAGGCGGTGGACCGCGTCGCCTCGTGGCCGTCGGGGTCCCGAGCCCGCGGGATGCTCGCCTGGGCCGATGGCACCGCCGAGTCCGTCGGCGAGTCCCGATGCCGGGTCATCCTCGGCGCGCAGGGCGTCAGGCTGGTCCCGCAGGTCACCATCTCGGACCACCACGGACGGTTCGTGGCACGAGTCGACTTCGTCGTCGAGGGGACCAAGGTCGTCGTCGAGTTCGACGGTCGCCTGAAGTATGCCGCGGGCGACCCCCGTGTGCTCTGGGACGAGAAGCGGCGCGAGGACGAGCTGCGCCGACTCGGGTATGTCGTCGTCCGGCTCACCTGGGCCGACCTCGAGCGGCCCGGCGTGGCCCTCGCCAAGGTGCGTCGGGCTCTTCAGGCCGCCTGACGCGCGGCCGCGCCGCGGCATACGGCTCCCTCCTGACCCGGTCGACCCCGGGGGCCGGGCGTGCCCGTCCCGGGGAGCCGCGCAAGACAAACACCAGCCAGGCAAGGGAAAAGAAGTCTTGCCTGGCTGGTGTGTCGTGTATCGGGCGGGAAAGTCGGACGCCGCGGGGTGGGTCGGGGAGGTCAGCCGACGGCGTCGCGGGCCGCGACGAATGCCGCGACGCAGGCCCGCACGTCGTCCGCCGAGTGCGCCGCCGACAGCTGGACCCGGATCCTGGCCCTGCCCTTCGGGACGACGGGGTAGCTGAAGGCGATGACGTAGACGCCGTTGCCGAGCATGTGGTCGGCGATCTCGGTGGCCCGGCGCGCGCCGTCCTCACCGGGGAACATCACCGGCGTGATCGGGTGGCTTCCCGGAAGCAGGTCGAAGCCCGCCTCGGTCATCAGCTCACGGAAGAGCACCGTGTTGGCCCGCAGCCGTTCCCGCGCCTCGTCGGAGGAGGCGACGAGGTCGAGGGCGGCGAGCGACCCGGCGACGACCGACGGCGCGACCGAGTTGGAGAACAGGTAGGGCCGGGCCCGCTGCCGCAGCAGGTCGACGACCTCCCGGTGCGACGCGATGTAGCCGCCCGAGGCCCCGCCGAGCGCCTTGCCGAGCGTGCCGGTGACGATGTCGACCCGGTCGCGGACCCCGAACAGCTCGGGCGTCCCACCGCCGTGCGACCCGACGAACCCGACGGCGTGCGAGTCGTCGACGAGGACCATCGCCTCGAACTCGTCGGCGAGGTCGCAGATCTCGTCGAGCGGGGCGTACGAGCCGTCCATCGAGAACACACCGTCCGTGACGATGACCCGGCGGCGAGCCCCCGCGGCGACGGCCGCCTCGAGCTGCGCCCGGAGGTCGGCCATGTCGGCGTTGCGGTACCGGTAGCGGGACGCCTTGGCGAGCCGGATGCCGTCGATGAGCGAGGCGTGGTTGAGCTCGTCGGAGATGATGGCGTCCTCCTCCCCGAAGAGCACCTCGAACACCCCGCCGTTCGCGTCGAAGCACGACGAGAACAGGATGCACGCCTGCGTCCCGAGGAAGTCGGCGAGCCGCCGCTCGAGCTCGTCGTGCTGGACCTGGGTGCCGCAGATGAACCGCACCGAGGCCATCCCGAAGCCCCAGGTGTCCAGCGCTCCCCGGGCCGCCGCGACGACATCGGGGTGGTCGGCGAGGCCGAGGTAGTTGTTCGCGCAGAAGTTGAGCGACTCCCCCGCCGTCGTGCCGATGTGCGAGGACTGTGGCGTCGTCAGCAGCCGCTCGCGCTTGGTGAGCCCGGCCTCCTCGATCTCCGCCAGGGTCTCTGCCAGCTGCTCCTTGACCGCGCCGTACATCTCGCCTCCCGCTGCTCGTGCGAGCGGGTCCGCGCGTCGGGTCGCGGCGCGCGGCACTGCTCGCCTGTCATCGTGTCGCCGCCAGGGTATGCCGCGTCAGCTCCAGTCGAGGACGGCCTTGCCGCCGTGCCCCGAGGCGGTCGCCTCGAAGGCCTTCTCCCAGTCCTCGGCGGGGAAGCGGTAGGTGATGACGGACCGCACGGCGGCCTGGAGGTCCTCCGACGTCGCGAGCATCGAGCTCATGAGGTACCACGTCTCGAACATCTCCCGGCCGTAGATCCCCTTGAGGGTGACCATGTGGGTGATGACGCGGCTCCAGTCCACGGCATACGGGTCCTTGGGCAGCCCGAGCAGCGCGACCCGCGCGCCGTGGTTGAGGTTGTCGAGCATCTCGGTGAGGGCCGACGGCGCGCCGGACATCTCGAGGCCGATGTCGAAGCCCTCGACCATCCCCAGCTCGCGCTGGGCCTCGGCGAGCGAGCCGCCCGAGCCGACGTTGACGGTGAGGTCCGCACCGGCGCCCCGGGCGAGCGCCAACCGGTCGTCGCTGACGTCGGTGACGACGATCCGCCGGGCGCCGGCGTGGCGGACGACCGCGGTGGCCATGACGCCGATCGGCCCGGCGCCGGTGATGACGACGTCCTCGCCGACGACCGGCCACTGCAGGGCCGTGTGCGTCGCGTTGCCGAGGGGGTCGAAGACGGCGCCGAGGTCGGGGTCGAGGTCGGCCGGCTGGACCCAGGCATTCGTCGCCGGGATGACGATGTAGTCGGCGAACGCGCCGTCCCGGTTGACCCCCACCCCGACGGTGTGGATGCACAGGTGGCGCCTGCCGGCCCGGCAGTTGCGGCACGTGCCGCAGACGATGTGCCCCTCGCCGGACACCTTGTCCCCGACGGCGACGTGGGTGACGTCGGCGCCGACCTCGACGACCTCGCCGAAGAACTCGTGCCCGATCGTCATCGGCGGCACGACGGTCTCGGCCGCCCAGTCGTCCCATTCGAGGAGGTGCAGGTCGGTGCCGCAGAGGCCGGCCCGCTGGACGCGGATCTTCACGTCCTTCTCGCCGCAGGTCGGTTCGGGGATGTCGATCAGCTCCAGGCCGGGTCCGGCCTGCGTCTTCACCAGGGCTCGCATGTCCCCATCATGCGCCGACCCGCTGGCCGATGAGAACCGACCGCTCGTCGTCGGCCCGATCACCGTCCAGCACCCCGTTCCGAGCGGTCGCCGCATGCCCCGGCGGCGCCGGTTGTTGTGCGCGGTGACCGGTGTCACATTCGGCGACGACCCGCCCGTCACCGTCGACGGCGGCGAGAGTGAGAGGACTGCATCGTGGCAGCAAGCACCGAGGCACCCGCCCCCACCGTCGGGGCCGGCTTCGCGGACCCGGGCCCCCTCGGCCTGGCGGCGTTCGCGATGACCACCTTCTTCCTGTCCAGCGTCAACGCCGGATGGATACCCGCCACCGTCGAGCCGGTCGTTCTCGGCCTGGCCCTCTTCTACGGCGGAATCGCCCAGCTGCTCGCCGGCATGTGGGAGTTCGCCAAGGGCAACACCTTCGGAGCCGTGGCCTTCGCCTCGTACGGCGCCTTCTGGCTCTCCTTCTGGTACCTCGTGGCGCACACCGACCTCAGCGCGAGCCGGCTCCGACGCGGCCACGGGCGTCGGATGGTTCCTCCTCAGCTGGACGATCTTCACGGGCATCATGCTGCTCGCCTCGTTCCGGACCAACGGCGTGCTCATCATCGTCTTCATCGTCCTGTTCCTCACCTTCCTCGCCCTGACGATCGGCGAGCTGGCCTCCTCCGACGGGATCCACAAGCTCGGCGGCTACCTCGGCATCGTCACCGCGGCCCTCGCCTGGTACGGCGCCGCCGCGGGAGTCATGAACAACACGGCGAAGAGGGTCGTCTTCCCCGTCTTCCCGCGCTGACCCCTCCCGGGGCCGGCGCCGCCGACCCGGACCGGACGGCGGCCGTGGAGTGCGACATCGCGCTCCACGGCCGCCGTTCGTCGCGTCGGGGCGGGAGCCCGCCACGGCCGCCCTCGCTCGCGGCACGGACCCGCCATCGGCGAGCGCCCCACGAGCCCCGCGTGCGACCTACAGTGGCGCTGACGGCGACGCGGCCGCGCCTCGGCCGCTGCCGCCGGCAGGGGAAGGGAGACCGCCATGTCGACATCCGTCCGTGGCCGCCGGCTCGTCGTCGGCCTCGCCACGCTCGTCCTTTCGGCCGTCACCGGCATCGGTGCCGCCGGCAGCGCGGGTGCTGCGCCCTACTGCGGCATCACCTGGGGCTCGACCGCCAAGTCCGGCGGAACCCTCGTCGCCTCGAGGGTCACCGGTGTCCGAGCCGGGCGCCATGCCTGCTTCGACCGGATGGTCGTCGACGTGCGAGGCAAGGCCCCCGGGTATGCCGTCCGCTACGTCTCCGTCGTCCGCGCCGAGGGCTCGGGCCGGGTCGTGCCGACCGCAGGCGGGGCGAGGCTGCAGGTCACCGTCGAGGCCGCGGCATACCACCGACCGGCGCTGCCCTCGGTGGCCGGCTACCGCACGTTCCGGCAGATCACCTGGGCCGGCAGCTTCGAGGGGTACACGACGCTCGGGCTCGGGGTTCGGGCGCGGCTGCCCTTCCGCGTCTTCACGCTCTACGACCCGGGCACGAACACCAGCCGGGTCGTCGTCGACGTGGCGCATCGTTGGTGACCGCCGTGGCCGCCGCATGCCGGTGGCGCCCCGGGCCCACGGGGCGGCCACCGGCCGCCGGGGTCAGGGACGCGGCGACGGGGTCGTGCTCGGCGGAGCGGTGGAGCGACCGGGCTCCGGCTCCCCCTCGTCGGCCGACCACTCCAGCTCGACCGGCCCGAGCCGGGTGTCGCAGGTCTCGGGCTGGGTGAGCCGCTGGACGAGACCGAAGCCGCTGGCGACCGTGGCGAGCAGTGGCGCCGAGATCTCGGTGCCGAAGGTCGCGAAGGCGAAGGCCGCCGCGAAGGTCGTCACCCCGGACATCGCGGCGCACGGGGTGCACCCGAGGTCGGGCCGCCACCCCGCCGCGGGAACGTAGCTCGCGAGGACGAGCGCGGCGAGCGATGCCGCCACGGCGAGACCGAGCCACCAGCGACGGCGGACGCCGCCGGTACGTCCGGGGCGGCCAGGGCGAAGAGCACCGCGAGGACCGGGGCGAGCGCGGACGCCACCGCCCACCGCCGCCGGGGCCAGGTGGTGAAGGGGGCCATGTCGGGTCCTCTCGGCGGGAGTTGGGCGCGCGGGCGGGTTTTGCTATCGTCAGCATACCCCAGGGGGTATAACAGTCCGCTCCCCCGTCGCCGAGCCACGAGGAGTATGCCGCGCCATGCGTGACGTCACGACCGCCGCCTTCGCCGCCGCCCGCGCCGACGGCGCCTGCACGATCGACGTGCGGGAGCCGCACGAGTACATCGCCGGACACGTCCCCGGCGCGCGCCTCATGCCCGTCGGCGACGTCGGCCACCGGATGCACGAGCTGCCCCGTCGCCACCCGGTCTACGTCATCTGCGACAGCGGCAACCGCAGCGCCCGGGTCACGGCCCAGCTGCTCGCCGCCGGCTACGACGCGTGGTCGGTGGCCGGAGGCACCTCGGCCTGGACCGGGTCCGGCCGGCCCGGTCGTCCGCAGCCCCCGCAGCAACGTCGCCTGACCGGCATACCCCGCCGCGCCCCCTCAACCCACTTTCCCGCCCGATACACGCCACGCCGACGAGGCAAGACTTCTTTTCCCTTGTCCGGTGGGTGTTTCGTGTATCGGGCGGGAAAGTTGGGGTATGCCGCGACGCACCGGTGCGCGGGTCGGCCCGGGCTCCCGGAGGCCCCGGGCTCGCCGAGGCCCGGGCCCGGCCCTCCCCCGGCCCGCGGAGGCTCGGGGTCAGGCGGTGGCGGCCGCGCCGGCGAGCATCTCGGCGACGGCGTCGTCGGTCACGGTGTCGAAGAACCCGCCGACGACCCCCTCGAGCTGGTCGAGCGACTCGGCGCAGAAGAGGACCGGCTGGTAGCGGGTGATGTCGTAGTCGAGCGTCGCCATCGCCACGAGATCCAGGGGCCGGTGCTCGACCTCGACGTACTCGTCCATCTCGCCGTAGCTGCTGAGGATCCCCGCCCCGTAGGCCTTCGGCTCGCCGTCCTCGGTCATGACGCCGAACTCCATCGAGAACCAGAAGACGTCGGCGACGAACTGCATCGCCTCGTCCGTCTCGACCCGGCGTGACGCGGCGCCGGCGGCCTCGGTGATCCGGGCGAAGCGCGGGCTGGCGAGCTGGTTCGCGTGCCCGATGACCTCGTGGATGATGTCGGGCTCCGGGGTGTAGAGCGGTTCGCTCGGATGCCGCAGGTACTGCGTGGAGTGGAACGTCCGATCCCCGAGCGCGCCGTAGAAGTCGCGGAGCGGCACGAGCCCGGGGGCACAGATGTAGCGCCAGCCGGTCAGCGGCATGAGGCGCTCGGTCACCTCGGCGAGCTGCGGGACGTGGTCGGTCGGCAGGGCGAGGGCGTCCTTGGCGGCAAGGATCTCGCGGTGGGCCCGCTTCTCGTGCTTGGGGGCGAGCTCGCGCGCCGCGCGCCGCCAGATCTCGTGCTCGCTCTCGGTGTAGTCGATCGCCGGCAGCGGCGTCCCCGGCTCCCAGGCGAGCGCGGCGGCGGCGATGTCGCCGCGCCGGGAGCGGTATGCCGCGTCGGTGAACCCGGGGTGGTTCTCCCCCAGGTGGACCTCGACGGTGCCGTCCTCGCCCTGGGTGACGGGCGAGTACAGCTGGCCTTCCTCGAACATGTCGGCACCTCCTCGAGCCGTGGCCGGATGTGACCCGGATCACTCAGGCAACCACGGGCGCGCCGCACAGCGGAAGTCTTGCCCAGCACCGTGCGCAACACCGCCACCGACGCGGCGACTCCGCGGCGTCAGCCTGCACAGGTTGTCCACTTCGGCCGGCCCTCCGCCGCTCGTCGCACGGAGGGCCCGTCCGTCGCGCGGAGGCATGTGGTGTGTTGCTCCTCACAGGGTAAGACGGTTGTGTGAGGAGTGTGCCGGGCGCCGAGACCGCCGGTGCGCCCATCGGTTCGCTCAACGAGGAGGAAGCCGTGACCGACGAGAACGTGTCCAGCCGGCCGCAGGGCCATGATTTCCCACCGCCCGCGGACTTCGCTGCGCAGGCCAACGGCAGCGCGGCGCTGTACGACGAGGCCGCGGCCGACGGGCCGGAGTTCTGGGCCAGGCAGGCCCGGGAGCGCATCACGTGGGCCAAGGACTTCGAGCAGACCCTCGACTGGAGTGACGCGCCCTTCGCCAAGTGGTTCGTCGGCGGCGAGCTGAACGCGGCATACAACTGCCTCGACCGGCACGTCGAGGCGGGCAACGGCGAGCGGGTCGCGATCTACTTCGAGGGCGAGGGCGGCGACACGCGCGTCCTCACCTACAACGACATGCTCCGCGAGACCTGCAAGGCCGCGAACGCTCTGGAGTCCCTCGGCGTGGGCAAGGGCGACCGGGTCATGATCTACATGCCGATGATCCCGGAGACGGCCTTCACCATGCTGGCCTGCGCCCGGATCGGCGCCCCCCACTCCGTCGTCTTCGGTGGCTTCTCCGCCGAGGCGCTCCACACCCGCATCGACGACGCCGACGCCAAGATCGTCATCACCTCCGACGGCCAGTTCCGCCGGGGCAAGGCCGTCGCGATGAAGTCGGCCGTCGACGCCGCCGTCTCGATCGAGGGCAGCCCCATCGAGAAGGTCCTCGTCGTCAAGCGGACCGGCCAGGAGGTCGACTGGAACGACGACCGCGACATCTGGTGGCACGACGTCGTCGACGACCAGCCGGAGACCCACGAGGCGCAGCCGATGGACAGCGAGCACCCGCTGTTCATCCTCTACACCTCGGGGACCACGGGGAAGCCGAAGGGCATCTTCCACACGACCGGCGGCTACCTCACCCAGGCGGCCTACACGAACTCCGTCGTCCACGACGTCCACCCCGGCAAGGACATCTACTGGTGCGCCGCCGACGTCGGCTGGGTCACCGGGCACTCCTACATCATCTACGGGCCGCTGACGAACGGCGCGACCGAGATCATGTACGAGGGCACCCCGGACACCCCGCACCAGGGCCGCTGGTGGGAGATCATCCAGAAGTACGGCGTGACGGTCCTCTACACCGCGCCGACGACGATCCGCACCTTCATGAAGTGGGGCGAGGACATCCCCGCCAAGTTCGACCTGTCGAGCCTCAAGCTGCTCGGCTCGGTCGGGGAGCCGATCAACCCCGAGGCGTGGCTCTGGTACCACAAGAACATCGGCGGTGGCCGCTGCCCGATCGTCGACACGTGGTGGCAGACGGAGACCGGCGGCATCATGATCAGCCCGCTGCCCGGGGTGACGAACCTCGAGCCCGGCTCCGCCCAGAAGCCGATCCCCGGCATCAGCGCCGAGATCCTCGACGACATGGGCGAGCCGCTCACCGAGCCGGAGAAGGTCGGCTACCTCGTCCTCACCAAGCCGTGGCCGGGCATGCTGCGCGGCCTGTGGGGCGACCCGGAGCGCTACAAGGAGACCTACTGGAGCCGGTTCGGCCCGGAGTACTACTTCGCCGGTGACGGCGCGAAGTACGACGCCGACGGCAACATCTGGCTCCTCGGCCGCGTCGACGACGTCATGAACGTCTCGGGCCACCGCCTCTCCACGGCCGAGATCGAGTCCGCCCTCGTGTCCCACCCGCGGGTGGCCGAGGCCGCCGTCGTCGGCGCGAGCGACGACCTCACCGGCCAGGCGGTCGTCGCCTTCGTCATCCTCCGCCAGGGGGAACACCAGGACGAAGAGGTCGGCGACGGCCTCGTCGGCGAGCTGCGCAACCACGTCGCGAAGGAGATCGGCCCGATCGCCAAGCCGCGGCAGATCATGATCGTCCCGGAGCTGCCGAAGACCCGCTCCGGCAAGATCATGCGCCGCCTCCTCAAGGACGTCGCCGAGCACCGCGAGATCGGCGACGTGACGACGCTGGCCGACTCCTCGGTCATGAGCCTCATCGAGAAGGGTCTGGCGACGCCTGCGGGCGACTGACCCCTCTCCTGCCCTCCCTGCCAGAGCATCGGGAGGTATGCCGCGGGCCCAGCCCGCGGCATACCTCCCGTTCGCGGTTCCGGGGCTCTCAGGCCTCCGGCGTCGGCCGTCGCAGTGCTCCCATGGGCACCCACTCACCGCGGTCGATGAGGACGTCCCGGGCGATGTCGGGGCGATCGGCGACGATGCCGACGACTCCCGTCTCGCGCAGCCGCCGGATCGTCGGGGCGTCGTCGACGGTCCATGCGACGACCCCGAGACCGAGGTCATCGGCCATCGCGACGAGGCGCTCGGCGCGGACCGGGTCGCGGAGCAGCCGAGCCGGCAGGTGCGCGTACTCCGCGGCCGGCAGGCCCTCCGGGACCCGCCGGCCGAGCGCCGCGGCGGTGACGAGGCGGGTGAGCGAGCCCCAGCCGAGCGCCGTCCGGACCGTGGGGACCCGCTCGCGCAGCGCCGCGATCCGGCGGTCCGGCGCTCCCGCGACCCAGACCCGGTCCCGGTCGCGGCGGCGACGCAGCGCGAGGGCCAGCGGCTCGATCGCCCAGCGGTCCTTGAGGTCGACCGTCACCTGGAGGTCGGGGAAGGAGGCGAGCAGCTCCTGGAGGGAGGGGATCGGGTGGCCACCGAAGACGGGCATCCATCGCAGGTCGGCCCAGACGCAGTCGTGGAGGTGGATCTCGAGCCCGGCCACCCGGTGCAGCCGGGCGTCGTGGAGAAGGGCCAGGCCCCGGTCACGGGTGGCCCGGACGTCGGTCTCGACGTGGCGGATGCCGAGCGCGACCGACCGCTCGAACGCGGCCATCGTGTTCTCCGGCGCCAGGCCGGCTCCGCCCCGGTGGGCGATGGCCATCGGCACGACGTCCCCGCTCGTGACCATGTCACCAGACTCCGCTCGCCCAGGCCCCTCCGGGTGACGCCCGGGTGACGGCCAGCCGACGAGTGGGCGAACTCCTCGCCGTGGCGCGGGACCTCGTCCGACGTCGATAGACTGCCGGTCTTCGGAGTGCCGGGAAGTCTGGTCGGCGGGCCCGCGACCACGCGGGGATCCACCACCCTGCCCACCGACCGACGAGGACATCGACAGTGAACCCTGCGCCGCCGGACCACCCACCCCGCCAGAACGCCCGCGACCGGCTCCTGCGCCGACCGAGCCGGGCCGAGACCCAGATCGTCACCGATGCCCTCCGGACCGAGACGATCGGTGGCGCCCTGCTCCTCGGCGCGGCGCTCGTCGCCATCGTCTGGGCGAACACGCCGTGGCGCGAGGGCTACGCGACCGTGCGGGACACCACCGTCGGACTGGAGTCGCTGCACCTCTCCCTCACCCTCGGGCAGTGGGCGGCTGACGGCCTCCTCGCCATCTTCTTCTTCGTCGCCGGGCTCGAGCTGAAGCGCGAGCTCCTCGTCGGCGACCTCCGCTCCCCCGCCCGGGCGGCCGTGCCCGTCGTCGCGGCGCTCGGCGGGGTCCTCGTACCGGCGGGCCTCTACCTCGCGACGGTGTCCGTCCTCGGCGGCGACGCCGAGACCTACCGCGGCTGGGCGATCCCGACGGCCACCGACATCGCCTTCGCCCTCGCCGTCCTCGCGGTGCTCGGCTCGCACCTGCCGACCGCCCTGCGCTCCTTCCTCCTCACCCTCGCCGTCGTCGACGACCTCGTCGCCATCACGATCATCGCCGTCTTCTACACGAGCGAGCTGCACCCGGTGCCGCTGCTCGTCGCGCTCGCGCCACTGGCGGCCTTCGCCTGGCTCGTCCAGCATCGGATCACCCGCTGGTGGGCCCTCGTCCCGCTCGCCGCCCTCACCTGGGCGCTCGTCCACGCCTCCGGGGTGCACGCGACGGTCGCCGGCGTGCTCCTCGCCCTCGTCGTCCCGGTCCGCCCGAAGGACCGGGTGTCCAGCCTCAGCAGCCACTCGGGCCAGACCGACGTGGCCCACCGGTTCGAGCACCGGATGCGTCCGCTGTCGGCGGGGGTCGCCGTGCCCGTCTTCGCGTTCTTCGCCTCCGGCGTCACCGTCGTCGGGGGCGGCCTGTCGGCGGCGTTCGCCGACGAGGCCGCCATCGCCGTCGTCGTCGGCCTCGTCGCGGGCAAGGCGGTCGGCGTCTTCGGAAGCACGTATGCCGTGGCCCGGCTCACCCGTGCCGAGCTCGCCGAGGGACTGAGCTGGAGCGACGTCGCGGGGCTCTCCCTCCTCACCGGGATCGGGTTCACGGTCTCGCTGCTCGTGGGCGAGCTCGCCTTCGGCGTCGAGTCCTCCCGCGACGAGCACGTGCGCCTCGCCATCCTCGCCGCGTCGTTGCTGGCCGCGGTCCTCGCCGCCGTCGTCCTGCGGCTGCGCAACCGGGCGTACGAACGGATCTGGGAGCTGGAGCACCAGCGACCGCAACCACGACGGCATCCCGGACGTCTTCGACGAGTGACCGGGGCCGGCCCCGACCGGGTTGCCACCGTGACCTGCGGGTACTCGTGTGTCGCGACCACCCTTCCGTTCGGGGACGGACTCGATAGAGTCGACGCACGGCCCCTTGGGGGTGGCACTCGGTCATCGACGCATTGCGGAGGCGCACACCATGGCTACTGACACCGGCACACCGGAGCGCACGATCGGCCAGCTCGTCGCCGACGCCAGCCACGAGATGGAGGGCATCGTCCGGAGCGAGATCGCCCTCGCCAAGGCCGAGGTCACCGCCGGCGCGAAGACGATGGGCAAGGGCGCCGGCCTGCTCGGTGGCGCGGCCTTCATCGGCCTCCTCGGACTCATCTTCCTCTTCCACACCCTCGTCGCCGTCCTCGCCATCTGGCTGCCGGAGTGGGCGGCCTACCTCATCGTCACCGGGGTGATGTTCCTCGTGGCGGGGATCCTCGCCCTCCTGGGCAAGAACGCCCTCCAGTCCGCGAAGCCGACGCCGGAGAAGGCCGTCGCCGAGGCGAAGGCCACGATCGCCGCCCTCAAGCACTGACCCGAGCGGGCCGTCCCGGCGAGCACCCGGCGTCCGGGCCCGACGGTCAGCCGAGGACGCACGCCCCGGTCGGGCACGGTCTGGTTGGTCCCGGCGGCCTTGGCGAGCACCGGGCGCAGCTCGTCGAGGGTGAGGGCATAGCCGGTGTGGGGGTCGTCGAGCGACCGCGCGAAGACGACGCCCTCGACGAGCCCGGTCGGGCCGAGCAGCGGGCCACCGGAGTTGCCGGGCTGGACGACCCCGTTGAGGGAGTAGATCTGGCGCACCGTCCCGGTCTGGCCGTAGATGTCGGACCCGTTGGCGCTCATCTCGCTGCGCACCCGGACGGCGCGGACGGTGTAGCCCCCGCCGCCGGGGAACCCGGCCACGACGGCGTCGTCGGCGCGCTGGAGCTGCGAGCCGAGACTCAGCGCCGGGGCTCTCAGGCCCGGGACGTCGACGACGGCGAGGTCGCGCCGCGGGTCGAAGACGACGACCCGGCCGGTGAGGACCGGCGGCACCCCGCGGACCTGGATCTCCACGTTCCGCAGCCCCGCGACGACGTGTGCGTTGGTGACGACCCGGCCCGGCGACACGACGAAGCCCGTGCCCTCCTGCACCTGGCGGCACTGCTGGGCGACGCCGGTGATCTTGACGATCGAGCGGGCCGCCTTGGCGATGGCCGGCGTCTTGGCGACGGCGGCGGAGGGCGGCGCGACCGGGGCGATCGGCTCGGCCTGGATGCCCTCGAAGACCCGCGGGAAGCCCTCGCGGTCGAGTACCTGGCGGAAGGAGGCGAACCAGCGGGAGGTGTCGTCGGGCATCGTGTTGTCGATGACCCGCAGGACGGCCGACCTCGCGATGGCCCGGGACACCGGCTCGGGGCCACCGACCCGCAGGGCGCCGGCGACGAACCAGATGAGGATGGATGCCGCCACGGTGACGACGACCATGCCGGCCACCCCGTCGACGGTCCGGGCGACCGGCAGCCGCGTGAGCCCGCGGAGCCGGTGGGCGAGGGCGACACCGGCCGACTGGCCCGTCACGGCGACGACGACGACGGCGGCGACGAGGACGCCGGCCCGCAGCACCGGGCTGTCGGCGAGGAGGGCCCAGTGGTCGACGATCCCGGGCAGCAGCCACATCGCCAGCGCGGCACCGCCGAGGAACCCGGCGAGCGACAGCACCGACGCGACGAACCCCTGGCGCAGCCCGGACAGGGCGTAGCCGACGAGGATGACGACGAGGACGAGGTCGAGGAAGGTCACGGCCGGCCCTCACGGGTCCAGGACGTGATGACGTGGTCGGGGATCGGCCGCTGGCGACCGGTGTCCCAGTCCTGCGCGAGCCCGGCGACGTCGAGCAGCGCCGACAGCAGCATCGCGGTGAACCCCCACACGAACAGCCCCTCGACCTCGAAGCCCGGGCCGAGCACCCCCGAGGGGTGGACGACGCTGAAGCGACGCTCGGGGTCGACGAGGTGCTCGACCGGCGCGCGGACGACCCGGGCGACCTCGGCCTCGAGCGGCACGAGCGGGCGGGGCTCGGGCCACCACGCGAGGACGGGCGTGACGCTGTTGCGGCTCGGCGAGAGGTAGAGCTCGGGCAGGGCCCGGACGACCTCGACGCCGGACGCCGCGACGCCGACCTCCTCCTCGGCCTCGCGCAGGGCCGCGTCGACGGGCCCACGGTCGCCCTCCTCGAGGGCCCCGCCGGGGAAGGACACCTGGCCCGGGTGGGCCCGCAGCTCGCGCGACCGCTCGGTGAGGACGACGTCGTCACCGTCCCGTCGGCGCGGGGTCCGAACAGCATGAGGACGGCCGAGCGGCGCTGCGGCCGCGGTGGCGGCGCGAACATCGTGAAGTAGTCGGGAGCCCCGGTCTCGATCTCGGCGACGACGGTCGACATCCACGCCGGGCGCTCGGAGGTCACCGGCGCCCCCCGCCGGTGTCGGCGGGCACGGTGAGGCCGGTGCTGGACGGCGGCGGCCCGGCATACCCGGGCGCCAGCTCGAACTTGAGCAGCTGCTCGGCCTTGGCCGGGTCGGTCTCGCCGTCCCCGTATGCCGGGCACCACCGGGCGACGGGGCAGGCGCCGCAGGCCGGGCGCCGGGCATGGCAGGTGCGCCGGCCGTGGAAGATGAGGACGTGGCTGAGCATGGTCCAGTCGCGCTTGGGGAACAGCGCGCCGACCGCGTGCTCGACCTTGACCGGGTCCTCCTCCTCGGTCCAGCCGAAGCGACGGGCGAGCCGGCCGAAATGGGTGTCGACGGTGATGCCCGGGACGCCGAAGGCGTTGCCCAGCACGACGTTGGCGGTCTTGCGGCCGACGCCGGGCAGGGTGACGAGGTCGGCCAGCCGGCCGGGCACCTCGCCGTCGAAGCGCTCGACGAGCGCGGCGCCGAGCTTCATGACCGCGTCGGTCTTGGCGCGGAAGAACCCGGTCGGCTTGAGCAGCTCCTCGAGCGCGTCGCGGTCGGCGCCGGCGAGGGCGGCGGCGTCGGGGTAGCGCGCGAAGAGGGTCGGGGTGACCTTGTTGACCATGACGTCGGTCGTCTGGGCCGACAGGATCGTCGCCACGAGGAGCTGGAGCGGGCTGGCGAAGTCGAGCTCGCAGTGGGCGTAGGGGTAGCGCTCGTGGAGGGCGCGGTACATCCGACGGGCCCGGCGGGTTCGCGCGACGGGCGACTCGGCGGCATACCGGTTCGCGGCACCCGACGGGCGTGCTGGACTCACCCGGCAAGCCTACGTGGGGTTTCTGACGGTTCCCGCCGGGTCCATGGCAGACTGTGCGCCGTGGATCACGACGTCGTCCGTAAGGCCCCGCTGTTCGCTGCGCTCGACGACGAGGCAGCCGAGCATCTGATCGCCTCGATGAGCCGGTCGCTCATGGAGCGCGGCGACGTGCTGTTCCACGAGGGCGACCAGGGCGACCGCCTCTATGTCATCGCCGAGGGCAAGATCAAGCTCGGCCGCCGCAGCGCCGACGGCCGCGAGAACCTCCTCGCCATCCTCGGCCCGGGCGAGATGTTCGGCGAGCTCAGCCTCTTCGACCCCGGCCCCCGCACGGCCACGGCGACGGCCGTCGCAGAGACCCAGCTCCTCGCGCTCGACAACGAGGAGCTGACCGCTACCTCGAGGTCCGGCCGGCCATCGCGGTGACCCTGCTCGCCGCGCTCGCCCGGCGGCTGCGCCGCACGAACGAGTCGCTCGCCGACCTCGTCTTCACCGACGTCCCCGGACGGGTCGCCAAGGCCCTGCTCGACCTGTCCCGCCGGTTCGGCCGACCGGTCGAGGAGGGCATCCTTGTCGCCCACGACCTCACCCAGGAGGAGCTCGCCCAGCTCGTCGGCGCCTCCCGCGAGACGGTCAACAAGGCCCTCGCCGACTTCGCCACCCGCGGCTGGCTCAAGCTCGAGGCCCGCGCCGTGCTGCTCCTGGACGTCGAGCGGCTCCGGCGCCGGGCGCGCTGACGATACTCCAGCTGCGCGCGGATCGACAGCCGCGCCGCCGGCCACACCTGTTCCGGCACGTCGGCATACACCCGGCGGAGCACCCCTTCGACGACGTCCGGCTCCCCCGCCGCACCGTCGGCGAGCGCCTGGCGCACCTGGTCGAGCCGCTCCCGCCGATGCACCCGGTAGAACGCCACCATCGCCCGCGCGTCCGGCACGACCGGGCCGTGCCCGGGCAGGATCCTCGCGACCCCACCCCCGCCGACGAGGCCCTCGATGGCTACGAGGGAGTGCAGGTATGCCGCGAGCTCGCCGTCCGGGTGCGCGACCACCGTCGTCCCCCGGCCGAGCACCGTGTCGCCGGTGAGCAGGGCGTGGTCGGCGGCGAGGGCGAAGGAGATGGAGTCGGCGGTGTGCCCCGGGGTCGCCACGACCCGAGCTCGAGCCGCCGGCCCGGACGACGTCGCCGTCGGCGAGGTCGTCATGACCGGGGCCGACCGCGCGGGTACGCGCCCCCGTCAGCTCGGCGAAGCGCTAGGCGCCCTCGGCGTGGTCGGCATGGCGGTGGGTGAGGACGGTCTCGGCGACCCGGGCCCCGGCGGCCGCGACGACGTCGAGCACCCGCCGCAGATGGGCCTCGTCGAGCGGGCCGGGGTCGACGACGAGCGCGTCGGCCGCGCCCGGCTCGAGCAGGACCCAGGTGTTGGTGCCGTCGAGGGTCATCGGCCCCGGGTTGGGCGCGAGGACGCAGTGGGCCCGGACAGTCACCTGACCACCGGACCAGGGCGCGAGGGTCGAGTCGGGCGGGCGGGCGGGCGGCGCGGTCACGGGATGTCCGCCCGGATGACGACGCCGTCGGCCGTCTCGAGGAGGGCGGGAAGCACCGCGGTCACGACGGGGGCGTCGGCGAGGAACTCCTCGGCCGTGTCGAACGCCGCGAGCTGCTCGAGCGCGACGAGCGTGGGCGGGAGGAGCAGGGCGCTCCCCGTCGCCTGCTCGGCGAGCAGGTCGGCCGGGCGCACCCACCGGAACTCGTCGGCCTCGCTCGTCACGCCGACGGCCCCCTGCCCCTCGGGCAGGGCGGCGGCGAAGATCCACGTGTCGTAGCGCCGCCGCTCGAACTGCGGCGTCACCCAGTGCGCCCGCACCCGCAGGTCGCGGGGTCGAGGCGGACGCCGCACTCCTCCTCGACCTCGCGCACGGCGGCGGCGACCACCGGGAGGGCGCTCGGCCGACCAGCCCATCGCGGCGGCCAGGCCGGCGCCGGCGGCCCCGCGAGCCCGGCGTCCACGTCGGCGGGGTCGACCCCGCCGCCCGGGAACACGTGCATCATCGGCGCGAACTCCATCGTCGGGACCCGGCGCTGGACGAACACCTCGGGCCCGCCGCGCTGTCGTGCACGAGCAGCACGGTCGCGGCCAGGCGAGGAACCGCCCCGGGAACCGGAGCCGCCAGCCAGGCCCGCGCGAGCCCCTCCCACGACGCCGAGCGCGGCGGGGGGAAGTCGCGCAGCATGGGTCGGCGCCGCCGGCTCAGTCGGCGACGTGGACGACGATCTCGACCTCGACGGGCGCGTCGAGCGGCAGCACCGCGACCCCGACGGCGGAGCGGGCGTGCACGCCCCTGTCGCCGAACGCCGCGCCGAGCAGCTCGCTCGCGCCGTTGACGACGCCGGGCTGGCCGGTGAACGCCGGGTCGCTCGCGACGAAGCCGACGACCTTGACGACCCGCTCGACCTTGTCGAGGTCACCGACGACGGACTTGACGGCGGCGATGGCGTTGAGCGCGCAGACCTCCGCGAGCGCCTTGGCGTCCTCGGGCGGGACGAGGCCGTGGCCCTCGCCGACCTTTCCGGTCTGGCAAGCACCCGGACACCATGGGCAGCTGGCCGGAGGTGTAGACCCGCGAGCCGTCGACGACGGCCGGCACGTAGGCCGCGACCGGCGCCGCGACCTCGGGGACGACTGGCCGAGCTCGGCCAGGCGGTCCTCGACGGCGCTCATGGCTCAGGCCCCCTTCGGCCGCTTGAGGTAGGCCACGAGGCTGCTCCCGTCGGGCCCGGGAGGACCTGGACGAGCTCCCAGCCGTCCTCGCCCCACTGGTCGAGGATCTGCTTGGTCGCGTGGACGATGAGCGGCACCGTGGCGTACTCCCATGTCTGCATGGCGGCCACCGTAGCCCGCGCGCGCCGCGGCATACCCCCCCCTCCCCGTACCCACCCCATCCCCAGCGTCCGTGCGGACGGTCGCCATGACCGCCCCTACCCGGACCCCAACCACCCCACTGCCGTGTCCACCGATACGGTCGTCATAGCAGCCTCCCCCGGACGCAGGAGGCAGTCAGGTCGGGCGGCGGGTCGGAGCGGGGCCGGAGGTATGCCGCGGGCGCCCGTAGGCTGGGACGGTGCCTACCCCCGCCGTCGACCGGCTCTTCGCGGACACCCGGCTGCACGTCGTGACCGGCAAGGGCGGGATCGGCAAGACGACGGTCGCGAGCGCGCTCGCGCTCGCCCTCGCCCAGCGGGGCAAGCGGGTGCTCCTCGCGGAGGTCGAGGGCCGCCAGGGGATCTCGCAGACCTTCGACGTGCCGCCGCTGGGCCGAGGAGGTGCGCCTGTCAACGACGCGTCGGCGGCGAGCTGTGGGGTCTGTCGGTCGAGGCGAAGCCGGCCCTGCTCGAGTACCTCGACACCTTCTACCACCTGGGCCGGGCCGGGGCGGCGCTGGAGAAGGTCGGCGCCATCGACTTCGCCACCACCATCGCGCCGGGGGTGCGGGACGTCCTGCTCATCGGCAAGGTCTACGAGGCGGCGCGGCGCACCCGCGGCCCCAAACGCGGCCAGGGCGGGCTCGTCTACGACGCGGTGGTCCTCGACGCACCGCCCACCGGACGGATCACCCGGTTCCTCAACGTCAACGCCGAGGTCGCCGACATCGCCAAGGTCGGCCCGATCCGAGCCAGGCCGACTCGATCACCCGGATGATGCGCGACTCGCGCACCCGGGTCCACGTCGTCACCCTGCTCGAGGAGATGCCGGTCCAGGAGACCGTCGACGCCCTCGGCGAGCTGCGGCGACCCGGCTGGCCTCGGCGCGGTCGTCGTCAACCTGGTACGCGAGCCCCTGCTGGGAGCACGCCGCGCGCCCTGCTCCGCCGCACGACGGGGCCGCGATGACCCCTGCTCGCAGGCCGCGCCGAGCGTCGGCGTCCGGGTCACCGGGCCGATGGTGGCCGGGCTGCTCAGCGAGGCCAGCGACCACCTCGACCGGGTCGAGCTCGAGGCGAGGGAGACCGAGGTCCTGGCCAGGGGCTCCCGGTCCTCCACCTGCCCTCGCTCACCGACGGCATCGAGGCGGCGGCATCGCCTCCTCGCCGACGAGCTGGACAGCGCAGGGGGTGCGCTGATGGCCCGGGCCCAGGCCCCCCGGCTCGACGTCGACGCCCTCCTCGACGACCCCGACGTCGGGATCGTCGTCTGCTGCGGCTCCGGCGGGGTCGGCAAGACGACGACCGCAGCCGCGCTCGGGCTGCGGGCCGCCGAGCAGGGCCGCCGCGCCGTCGTCCTCACCATCGACCCGGCCCGCCGGCTCGCGCAGAGCCTCGGGCTGACCCACCTCGACAACACTCCACGCCCGGTCGCCGGCATCGACACCGCGAGGGCGGCACCCTCGACGCGATGATGCTCGACATGAAGCGGACCTTCGACGAGGTCGTCGAGGCCCACGCCACGCCGGACAAGGCCGCCAGATCCTCGCCAACCCCTTCTACCAGGCGGTGTCCAGCTCCTTCGCCGGGACCCAGGAGTACATGGCGATGGAGAAGCTGGGCCGCTCGCGCCGAGGCCGACCGCGACGGGTCCTGGGACCTCATCATCGTCGACACCCCGCCGTCCCGGTCGGCGCTGGACTTCCTCGACGCCCCGAAGCGGCTGGGCAGCTTCCTCGACGGCCGGTTCATCCGGCTGCTGGCCGCCCCGGCCAAGGCGGGCTCGCGGGCCTACCTCAAGGTCTTCTCGGTCGGCGTCAACCTCGCCGCCAACACCTTGGCCAAGATCCTCGGCGGGCAGATCCTCACCGACGTGCAGACCTTCGTCGCGGCGCTCGACACGATGTTCGGCGGGTTCCGCGAGCGGGCCGACCTCACCTATGCCCTGCTCAAGGAGCCGGCGACGGCGTTCCTCGTCGTCGCCGCGCCGGAGCGGGACGCGCTGCGCGAGGCCGCCTACTTCGTCGACCGGCTCGCCGAGGAGCAGATGCCGCTCGCCGGGCTCGTGGTCAACCGGGTCCAACCGTCGCCGCCGGGACTCTCTCCGCCGCCGGCCGCCGCCGCCGCGGAGCAGCTCGAGGACCTCGCCGAGGACGGTCGGCGGCCCTCGCCACGGCGCTGCTGCGCCTGCACGCCGAGGTGCGATCGCGGCGGCCCGGCAGCGGGCGCACACCCAGCGCTTCCTCGCCGCCCACCCGGGCGTGCCGGTCGTCGAGGTGCTGGCCGCGGCGACCGACGTCCACGACCTGGAGGGGCTGCGCGAGGTCGGCGCCGCCCTCGGCCGCTGACCGGCTACCGACCTGCGGGTAAGCCGCGTGGGGAGCCCGCGGCGGCGCCGCGACTCGGGTGCCCGGGCGCCCCCGGCTAGCTGCCTCGCCGACGCTCTTCCGGCGGAGAGCACCGCGTCCACGAGGTGACGTCCGGGCGTCGCCGCAGGAGCGCCCGGCGCTCCCGCTCGGTCATCCCGCCCCAGACCCCGAACTCGGTCCGGTTGTCCAGGGCGTCGGCGAGGCACTCGGCCATGACCGGGCAGCCCCTGCAGATGGCCTTGGCGGCGCGCTGGGCCTTGCCCTGGACGAAGAGGCGTCCGGGTCAGCAGCAGCGCACAGGCCCTGGCCGCGCCAGTCGACGACCCACTCGGCCGCGCTGGTCGCGTTCGAGATCACCGTCATGTCGTCACCGTCCTTCCGACGCCCCGGTCGGGAGCTTGTCGTGCCTGTTCGGGCGCTGCTCCTTCATGTCTCTTGACACTAGGTCCCGCGCCCAGGTGCCGGGCCATGACCCGAACCGGTGGTTTCTCCTGGCCGTTCGTACTAGTCACCCCGTGGTCCGATCAGCCAGTCCGAACCAGGTGGACCGGCTACCCTCTGTGCCCATGCTTGGTGCTCTCATGACGCTGCCGCGCGTCCTGCGACGGCTGGTGGGGCTCGTGGTGCTCGCCGGCGCCATGGGCGTGCTGGTCGCGGGTCTGGCCGTGCCGGCCATCGGGGCCGTGGGCTCCGTCGTCAACCGGGGCACGCGCCTACACCTCACTGCCCAGCGAGTTCAACGTCGCGCCGCTGGCCCAGGCCTCGCGCATCCTCGACGCCAACGGGAAGCTGATCGCCAACCCTTACGACGAGAACCGCATCATCGTCTCCCTGAAGAGAATCGCCCCGATCATGCAGAAGGCGCAGGTCGCGATCGAGGACTCGAGGTTCTTCGAGCACGGCCCGATCGACGCCCGCGGGTTCAGCCGCGCGCTGGTGTCCAACCTCCAGGGCAAGGACGTCCAGGGCGCGTCGACCCTGACCCAGCAGTACGTCAAGATCACCATGCAGGAGAACGCCCTACGGGCCCGGACGACCCCGAGGCGGCCAAGAAGATCCTCTACGACCGCACGGTGTCCCGGAAGCTACAGGAGCTCAAGTACGCCCAGAACGT
Source organism: uncultured Actinomycetota bacterium (assembly GCA_963745335.1). Lineage (GTDB taxonomy): Bacteria > Actinomycetota > Actinomycetes > Actinomycetales > Dermatophilaceae > CAVSJJ01. The sequence continues at coordinate 1,855 of CAVUXP010000011.1, read as the reverse complement.
CGACAGAACTTCACCAAGGCTCAGATCCTTGCCGGCTACCTCAACCTGGTGAACTACGGCGACCAGTCCTACGGTGTCGAGGCGGCCGCGGAGAACTACTTCGGGGTCCACGCCAGCCAGCTCACACTCAACCAGTCGGCGCTGCTCGCCGGCATCGTCCAGCAGCCCCAACGCCTTCAACCCGGTCCTGCACCCCTCGGGTGCAGCAGGCCCGCCGCGACCAGGTCCTCGACCGGATGCAACAGCTGGGCCTGGCCAGCGCCAAGGACGTCGCCACCACCAAGAAGGTGTCGGTCAAGTCGATGATCCACAGAAGCCCAACCGGGGCGTCTGCCTGCGCTCCAGCGAGCCGTACTTCTGCCAGTACGTCCTGGAGTGGCTCGAGAAGTCCCCGCAGATGGCGGTGCTGGGCAAGACGGTGGCCGAGCGGCACGACACGATCTACCAGGGCGGGCTGACGATCAAGACGACCCTCACCCCCAAGATGCAGAAGGCGGCCCACCAGAAGTACATCACCAAGGCCGTCCCCATCCACAACAAGAGCAACCTCGGCGGCGGCGTCACGATCATCCAGCCGGGCACCGGGAAGATCCTCGCGATGGCCCAGGGCTCCGACTTCGCCAAGAACCAGGTCAACTGGAACGTCGACGTCCAGTACGGCGGCCTCGGCTGGGGTTGGCAGTTCGGGTCGACGGCGAAGATGTTCGCCCTGGTCGACCGCCCTGGGCGGGGTCTGCCGCTCAATGCCTCCGTCCCGGTACCGGCCGCGGGCCGGTCCGAGCACCCCCTACGTCTTCCCGGCCAGCGCGTTCCACGACTCCTGCAATGCACGGACAAGTTCGAGGTCCGCAACGACTTCTCCAACGGCCCGAACAGGCGACCCAGCCGCTGGCGTACATCACGTCGCAGTCGATCAACTCGGCGTTCGCCAAGCTGACGATCGACCTCGGCGCCTGCTCGGTCCGCGACACGATGACCCGGATGGGCCTGCACGACGGCTACGGCAAGCCCATCGACAAGAACCCGGCGTCCATCGCGCTCGGCGCCGGCACGACGACGACGATGTCCATGGCCTCGGCCTACGCGACCCTCGCCGCCAACGGCAAGTACTGCGAGCCGATGCCGATCGCCTCGATCACGACGGCCGACAACACGCCCCTGAAGTTCAAGGGTGGCGACCTCGTGCAAGCAGGTCGTCGACAGGGACGTCGCCGCCGGCGTCACCCAGCTCCTCAAGGGCCCGCTGGTCAACGGCACGGCCAGCGGGGTCTGGAACGTGTCGGCCCGCCCGGCCGCCGGCAAGACCGGGACGACGAACAACCACAACCAGGCGTGGTTCGTCGGCTACACCCCGCAGCTGTCGACCGCGGTCTGGGTCGGCAAGCTCCGCCCGGCCGACAAGTACGGCCACCTCTACACGCTCAACGGCTCGTGCTTCGGCGGCTACGGGTGCAAGGGCTCGGTCTTCGGAGGAACGATCGCGGCGCCCGTCTGGGCCGACGTCATGCGGGCCGGCCTCCTCGGGGATGCCGGTCAAGCAGTTCGCCACCCCGTCGAGCAAGGTGCGGGAACGGCGACTACGTCACGCTGCCGTCGGTCGTCGGTTACTCGGTCAGCTCGGCCCAGGCCCGGCTGCGCGATGCGGGCTTCACGAGCTACGTCGTCGGCAAGATCAACAGCTCGGTCGCGGCCGGTCTCGTCGCCGGCACCCAGCCGAGCGGGCGGGCGCTGAAGAACTCGAGCGTCGGGCTGCTCATCAGCCTCGGCCCGAAGCCTCAGCCCAAGCCGCCGAAGCAGACCAAACCCAACCCGAAGCCGACGAATCCCGTCCCGAGGCCCCCGCGACCACCCGGGC
>CAVUXP010000010.1:0-155794 GCA_963745335.1 uncultured Actinomycetota bacterium | reverse complement strand
GTCTCGGTCTCGATGGCGCCGATGCGCCGACAGCGCGGAGGAGAGTATCGGTTGCGGAAGCGGCGCTGCCGACGACGAGCCCGCGGCATACGGGCAGGGACGGAATGCACGAGAAACGGGAGGGAGCCGATGAGGATCGCCGTCGCCGGGGGGACCGGCACCGTCGGCCGCCACGTCGTGAGCGCCGCCCAGGCCCGCGGCCACGAGGTCGTCGTGCTCAGCCGGGCGACGGGCGTCGACGTCACGACCGGCGCGGGCCTCGCCCAGGCCCTCCAAGACGCCGACGTCGTCATCGACGTCACCAACCACAGCACCCTCTCCGCCACGAAGGCGACGGAGTTCTTCGAGGCGGCGACCCGTCGTCTGCTCGAGGCCGAGCAGGCCACCCACGTCCGCCACCACGTCGCCCTCTCGATCGTCGGGATCGACGACATCGACGCCGGCTACTACGCCGGCAAGCTCGCCCAGGAGCGCGCCGTCGCCGCCGGGCCGGTCCCCTTCACGATCGCCCGCGCGGCGCAGTTCCACGAGTTCGCCGGCCAGCTCCTCGCCGCGACCAAGGGCCCGGTCGCCCTGATGCCCAGGACCCTGATGCGCCCGGTCGCCGCCCGCGAGGTCGGCGAACATCTCGTGACCCTCGCGGAGGCCGCCCCCGCCGGACGCGCCACCGACCTCGTCGGCCCGCGCGACGAGCGGCTCGCCGACCTCGCCCGGCGCCAGCTCGCCCACGACGGCATCCGCCGCCGGGTGCTCGAGGTCAGGCTCCCCGGGCGGTACGGCGCCGGGCTCGCCTCCGGCTCGCTGCGCGGCACCGCGGACCGGATCGAGGGCACGACCACCTTCGAGGAATGGCTGGCGAGCGAGGACCACCGCCGAGGATGATGGCGTCGGGCCGCCGTGTGACGAGAGCCTCGGCGTCGATCGGGTGATCCACCCCACGGCGTCCGACGGCGCCGGTACGGTGCGGGGATCAGTGGAGTCGAGGGGGGAGAGGCGATGGCCGAGCAGCAGACGCCAGCGGGGTGGTACCCCACGCCGGACGGTCAGCAGCGCTACTGGGACGGCAGCCAGTGGACGGAGCACGTGGCCCCGGGCCTGGGGGTCGCGGATCCCCGGAGCCACCGCCCCCGGAGCCGCCGCGCCTGGAGTCTCCACCCCCGGAGCTGCCATGCAGGGCAGCACCTACGGCACCGGCATACCGGGTGCGGCCCCTCCGCCGAAGAAGGGCGGAGCGCTCAAGTGGGTCCTCATCGCCATCGGCGTCGTCCTCGTCCTCGGCGTCGGATCCTGCATCGCCTTCGTCGCGACGGTGGGCAACGAGGTCAACAAGGCGATCGAGAGCGCCACCTCCCTCCCGACCTCCCTGCCGACCGACCTCGGCGACACCGGCGACGGCGGCGACACGACCGACCCGGGCACGAGTGACCAGTCCGCCGACGCGATCGAGATCACCGAGGGCAAGGGCTTCGAGGTCCGCAACCTCTCCTACGCGGACGGCTGGACGATCACGACCACGCCGCTCGGGATGGGCATCGACAACCTCGAGGTGACGAACAACGGCGACTCCCAGGACTACGCCCTCGTCGACGTCAGGCTCTGGAAGGGCGACACGGTCCTCGGCAGCATCAACTGCGCGTCCGAGCCGGTCGACCCCGGGGCCACGGTCACCATGGTCTGCATCTCCGGCGACGACAAGCCGAGCGACTACGACCGGATCACCATCCAAGACATGTTCTGACCCGGGGCCTCCACCCGGTATGCCGGGTGAGCGACCTGCCGGAGTGACCCGCCGGGCCGCGCCCGCGGCCTCGCGAGGGGTGGGGATCAGCCCCATCAGGGGAGCTGAAGGGGCGGATCCCCACCCCTCGGCGCCCGGGGGCCTGACCGGTGTGACACCCCTCGGCGCCCGGGGGCCTGACCGGTGTGACACCCCTCGGCGCCCGGGGGGCCTGACCGGTGTGACACCCCGCGGCGAGGATCGTGACCCGACGCGAACCGTGGTTGACTTCTTCCGCCGGCACACCGGGAAGGAGCGCGGATGGCGACCCGGCCGACCGACCGCCCGCTGCGCCCCCGCAACCGCCGCGAGCTCATCGCCGAGGCGGCGGGGCGGGCCTTCAGCGAGCGCGGCTACCACGCGGTCGGGATGGACGACATCGCCGCCGCCGAGGGCGTCACCGCCGCCGCGCTCTACCGCCACTTCCCCACCAAGTACGCCCTGTTCGTCCACTGCGCGACCCGTCTCGCCGACGGCCTCGTCGCGAGCGCTCGACGAGCTTCCTGCCGCCGCACCGCTGGACGCCATGCTCGCCGCCATCGCCCGGACGACGGTCGCGAACCGGGCGACCGGCGGCATCCACCGCTGGGAGGCCCGCTACCTCGAGCCCGCCGACCGCGGGCCCTGAGTCCACCTTCGCCCGGCTGACCGGGCGGGTCGCCGAGGCGGTGCGGGTCGCGCGCGCGAGCGCCGAGGTGGACCGCCGCCGGCCGACCTCGGTCGACCCGACGGTCCTCGCCGCCGCCGCCCTCGGGGCCATCGGCAGCGCCTCGGCCCATCGCACGACCGTCGGTGCCCGGCGGATGGAGGCGCTGCTCGCCGATGCGGCATACCGCGACCGCGCTCTCCCCCCTCCCCTCGTCGGGCCGGCGCCACCGCGGCGGGCGGCGCCGACCGCGGGGAGCACGACCATCCGGCACGCCAGGGCGGGCGCCGCGCCGAGATCCTCCAGGCGGCGATCCCGCTCTTCCAGCGGGACGGCTACGCCGAGGTCTCGATGGGCGCGATCGCCGCCGCCGTCGGGCTCACGCCGTCCGGCCTCTATCGGCACTACACCGGCAAGGCCGAGATCCTCCTCGCGGCCTGCCTCGAGGCGGCCGACGTGCTCCAGGAGGCGGTCGACGCCGCCCTCGGGGGGAAGACCTGGCCGACGAGGCGCTCGCCTCGCTCGTCGGCGCCTACGTCGGCTACTCCTTCGAGCACACCGCACTGACCGCCGTGGCGACCGCGGAGTCCGGCGGCCTCCCCGCCGACGTCCAGCGCCCGCTGCGTGCCGCCCAGCGCGAGCACGTCGGCCTCTGGGAGGCACGGCTGCGGGCCCATCGCCCCGAGCTCGACCAGGTGCAGGCGCGGGTGCTCGTCCATGCCGGGCTCGGCGTCGTCACCGAGACCGGCCGGGCGCTGCGCTGGGCCGACTCGGCGGCGAACCGTGCCCTCACCGCGCGCCTCGTGCTCGCCGCGCTCGGCGCCTGACGCCCGGTCGCCCGAGACCTACACGTACGGTGCCGCCGGCCGCCGCCAGCTCGACGAGCGAGGCCGGCGGCTCGAACTGCGGGCCGTATGCCGCCGCGAGCTCGCGGGCGCGCTCGACGAACCCCGCCGGGCCGCCGGCATACTGGTTGACGTACTGGAGGACGCCACCGGTCCACGGCGGGAAGCCGATCCCCTGCAACGAGCCGATGTTGGCGTCCGGCACCGAGGTGAGCACTCCGTCGTCGAGGCACCGCACGGCGTCGATGGCCTCGGCGAAGAGCATCCGCTCCTGGAGGTCCGTCATCGACGGCTCCCGGGGTCCCGGACGCGAAGCGGCTGCGCAGTCCCGGCCACAGCCGGGTCCGGGCCCCGGCTCGTCGTACTCGTAGAAGCCGCGCCGCCCGAGCGTCCGGTGCGGCCGTCCTCGTCGATGAGGGTGTCGATGACGGCCTCGGACGGGTGCGGCGTCCACGTCCCACCCGCGGCCTCGACCGCCGCCCGGGTCTCCTCGCGGATCTTCCGCGGCAGGGTGAGGGTGAGCTCGTCCATGAGCTGCAGCGGCCCGGTCGGGTAGCCGGCCTGGAGCGCCGCCTGCTCGACGACGCCGGCTCGACGCCCTCGCCGACGGCCGCCACGCCCTCGTTGATGAACGTGCCGATGACCCGCGAGGTGAAGAAGCCGCGCCCGTCGTTGACGACGATCGGCGTCTTGCGGATCTGCCGGACGAAGTCGAAGGCCTTGGCGAGGGCGGCGTCGCCGGTGCGCTCGCCGCGGACGATCTCGACGAGCGGCATCTTGTCGACGGGCGAGAAGAAGTGGATCCCGACGAAGTCCTCCGGCCGGTCGACTCCCTCGGCGAGCAGGGTGATCGGCAGCGTCGAGGTGTTGCTGCCCGAGCACCGCGTCCGGCTCGACGACGTCGACGATCTCGCCGAAGACCGCCTGCTTGACCTCGACCGACTCGAACACCGCCTCGATGACGAGGTCGACACCGGCGAAGTCCGCCGCCTCCGCCGTCGGGGTGATCCGCCCGAGCAGGGCCGCGGACCGCTCCTCGCTCGTCCGGCCCCGCTGCAAGGCCTTGGCCTCGAGCCGCTCGGCGTAGCCCTTGCCCCGCTGCGCGGCCTCGAGCGTCACGTCCTTGAGGACGACGTCGATGCCTGCCTTCGCGCAGACGTAGGCGATCGCCGCGCCCATCATCCCGGCCCCGATGATCCCGACCGTGCGGGCCTGAAGCGGGCCGGCCGTCCGGCCGCGAGGCGCCGCCGTTGACCTTCTGCAGGTCGAAGAAGGTGTTGATCATGTTCTTCGCGACCTGGCCGCTGAGGAGGGAGACGAGGTAGCGGGTCTCGATCCGGCTCGCGGTGTCGATGTCGACGAGGCTGCCCTCGACGGCCGCCGCCAGGGCGGCCCGTGGCGCGGGCATCGGCGCGCCCTTGGTCTGCTTGCGCAGGTTCGCGGCATACGCGGGAAGGTATGCCGCGATCGCGGGGTGGTTGGCCGCGCCGCCCGGGATGCGAAAACCCTTGACGTCCCACGGTTGTGCGGCCTCGGGGTGCTCTCGGATCCAGGACTTGGCCGCGGCGATCAGCTCCTCGGGCGTGGCGGCGACCTCGTCGACGACGCCCTTCTCGAGGGCCTGGGCCGGGCGGTACTGCCGGCCGGTGAGGATCCAGTCCATGAGGGCCGGCTGCAGCCCGAGCATCCGCACCAGTCGGGTCACCCCGCCGCCGCCCGGCAGCAGGCCGAGGGTGACCTCGGGGACGCCGAGCCGGACGTCGGGGCGGTCGAGCACGACGCGGTGATGGGTCGCGAGGGCGATCTCGAGCCCGCCGCCGAGCGCGGTGCCGTTGACCGCCGCGACGACCGGGCGGCCGAGCCGCTCCATCCGGCGCATGAGCGCCTTGAGGTGGTCGATCTGCGCGGTGGTCGCCGGCGGCCGTCTCGGGAGAGCCCTGCCGGAGGATGGTGAGGTCGCCGCCGGCGAAGAACGAGGTCTTGGCGCTGGTGAGGACGACCCCGGTGATCGTGTCGCGCTCGGCCTCGAGCCGGTCGACGGCGGCCTCGTAGGCGCCGGACCACGTGTCGTTCATCGTGTTGACCGGCTGGTCGGGGTCGTCCATCGTCAGCGTGACGATGCCCTCGGCGTCCTGCTCCCAGTGCATGCCCCTGATGTCACTCATCGTCTGTTCTCCGGAGTCGTCGTGGTGCGTCGTGGTGAAGGGTTCTGGGCCCGGTGCCGGGCGAAAAGGGTTGCGGCTCAGACCCGCTCGATGATCGTGGCGATGCCCATGCCCGCTCCGACGCACAGCGTCGCCAGGCCACGCCGCAGGTCGCGTCGCTCGAGCTCGTCGAGGAGGGTCCCGAGGATGACCGCCCCCGTCGCCCCGAGCGGGTGGCCCATGGCGATGGCGCCGCCGTTGACGTTGACCTTCTCGTGAGGGACCTTGAGGTCGCGCATCCACTTGAGGACAACGGACGGCGAACGCCTCGTTGAGCTCGAAGAGGTCGATGTCGTCGACGGTGAGTCCGGCCCGGGCCAGGGCCTTCTCGGTGGCCGGGCCGGGGCCGGTCAGCATGATCGTCGGCTCGCTGCCGACGACCGCGGTGGCGACGATCCGAGCGCGGGGCGTGAGGCCGGCATTCCGGCCCGCCTCGGCGCTGCCGACGAGGACGAGGGCCGCGCCGTCGACGATGCCGGAGGAGTTGCCGGCCGTGTGGACGTGCTCGATCCGCTCGACCTGCGGATAGCGCTGGAGGGCCACGGCGTCGAACCCGCCCTGGTCGCCGATGCCCGCGAAGGCCGGGGTGAGGGTGCCGAGCGACTCGAGGGTCGCCTCGGGACGCCGGTGCTCGTCGCTCTCCAGCAGGGTCACCCCGTTGATGTCGCCGGACCGGGACGATGCTGCGCTCGAACCGGCCGGACTGCCAGGCCTGCTCGGCCCGCTGCTGGGATGCGACGGCATACGCATCGACGTCCTCGCGGGTGAACCCCTCGATGGTCGCGATGAGGTCGGCACCGATCCCCTGCGGCACGAAGTAGTGGTCGTAGTGCCGTCGTCGGGTCCTGGTGGTAGGCGCCGCCGTCCGCGCCCATCGGCACCCGCGACATCGACTCGACGCCGCCGGCGACGACGAACCGGTCGCCGGCGAGGACCTTGGCGGCCGCGGTGTTGACCGCCTCGAGCCCGGACGCGCAGAACCGGTTGAGCTGCACGCCGGCGCACCGTCTCGGGCAGCCCGGCCACGAGGGCCGCCGCGCGGGCGATGTCGCCGCCCTGCTCGCCGACCGGCGAGACGACACCGAGCACGATGTCGTCGACCTCGGTGAGGTCGAGCCCGGGGTTGCGCGGCGTCAGCTCGCGGAGGAGGCCGACGACGAGGTCGATCGGCTTGACGCTGTGCAGGGAGCCGTTGCGGTTCTTGCCGCGAGGCGTGCGCAGCGCGTCGTAGATGTATGCGGTGTCAGCCATGGGTTGCCTTCGGTGCTCAGCTGGGTCGGTGGGTGATGGGTGCAGGTCCGGGCGGCGGTTGTCGTGCGCCTCGGGTGAGGTTCCGGGACAGGGGGTTTCAGAGGCCCAGGCCGCGGCCGACGATCTCCTTCATGATCTCGGTCGTGCCGCCGTAGATCGTCGAGATGCGGGCGTCCTCGTAGTCGCGGGCGACCTGGTACTCGCGCATGTAGCCGTAGCCGCCGTGCAGCTGGAGGCAGCGGCCGACGATGCGGTTCTGCAGCTCGGTCGCCCACCATTTCGCCATGGCGGCCTCCTCGGCGGCAGCGCGCCGTCGAGATGCTTGCGCACGCAGTCGTCGATGAAGGAGCGGGTGACGGCGAGCTCGGTCGCGATCTCGGCCATGACGAAGCGCGAGTTCTGGAACGAGCCGATCGGCCGGCCGAACGCGGTGCGCTCCTTGACGTAGTCGAGGGTGCGTCTCGAAGGTCCCCTCGGCCGCGGCGGTGGCGCCCATGGCGATGGCGAGCCGCTCCTGCGGGAGGTTGCGCATCGAGGCCGAGGAACCCGGTGCCCTCCTCGCCGAGCAGGTTGGCGACCGGCACCCGGACGTCGGTGAACGACAGCTCGCTCGTGTCCTGGGCGTGCAGCCCGATCTTCTCGAGATTGCGGCCCGCGCTCGAAGCCCTCCATGCCGCGCTCGAGGACGAGAGGGAGATGCCCCGGTGCGGGTGGTCGCCGGTGCGGACGGCGGTGGCGACGAGGTCGGCGTTCTGGCCGTTGCTGATGAAGGTCTTGGCGCCGTTGACGACGTAGTGGTCGCCGTCGCGGACCGCCGTCGTGCGAATGCCGGACAGGTCGCTCCCCGTCCCGGGCTCGGTCATCGCGATGGCCGTGATGAGCTCGCCGGCGGCGATGCCGGGCAGCCAGCGCTGCTTCTGCTCCTCGGCGTCGTGAGGTCGGTGAAGTAGGGGAAGACGATGTCGTTCGACAGCGAGATCCCCGCCCGCGCCGCCGCTCGCCGCCGAGCGACCGAGCTCCTCGGCGAGGACGGCGTTGAAGCGGAAGTCCGCGACGCCACCCCCGCCGTACTCCTCCGCGATGGCGAAGCCGAGCAGCCCGTCCTGCGCCGCCTGGCGGAACAGCCCCCGGTCGACCTTGCCGTCGCGCTCCCACGCCCGCGAGTGCGGCTCGACGTGCTTGGCGACGAAGCGACCGACGGTCTCCCGGAAGGCCTCGTGCTCCTCGTCGTAGAGCGGCTGGATGCCCATCCGATCGCCTCCACCTCGGTGTGTCTGCGGGTCCGACGCCGCGGCGCGGCTCCCGTCGCAGTATGCCGTCCGGCCCTGGGGAACGGAACCCGTTGTAAACAGGTATTCACCCCTTAAGTCAATGGGCATTCACATCTGGAGTCCTGGCGTCCGCGCCCGCGCCCGGCACCGGCGCCCCCCGCGAGGGGTGGGGATGTGCCCCATCAGGGGCGCTGACGGGGCGGATCCCCACCCTTCGCGGGGCGGATCCCCACACCTCGGCGAGGGTATGCCGCGGGCTCACCCCGGGCGGGTCGGCGCGGCATACCCGCTGGTCACCGGGGCGGAGGGCTAAGGTCCGGCGCGCGCCTGCCGATGAGAGCTGCACCCCCCCGAACACCGACCCACTGGAGCACGCCCCCATGCTGCTGCGCCGCCGGACCCCCGCGACATCCTCCCTCCCGCCCATCCTCACCGAGCTCGGCCTCGCCGAGATCCTCGAGGCCTCGCCCGCCGCGCTCCTCGTGACGCGGCTCGACGGCGAGATCGTCTATCGCAACAAGGCAGCGATGATGGTGGCGGCACAGGTGGCCGGGTCCGGCGGCGAGCAGGTTCTCGACCAGCTCCGGCAGGGGCTCACCCGGATCATCGGTGAGGGGCACGACCTGCCCTACACGACGACCCTCCACGTCGAGGCCGGCTCGCACAGTGCCGACGCCGAGGCCACGCTCACCTCGCTCCCCGGCGCCTTCCTCGTCACGTGGCGTGACATGACGGCCGAGCGGGCGCTCGCCGCCGAGGTCGCCACGACGTCCGAGGCGCTGAGCCGGGCCGCGGCCCAGCTCACCGAGCTCGCCGACGAGCTCGCCGCCGACACCGGCCAGGTCTCGACCCGTGCGGAGGCCGTCTCGGCCGGTGCCGAGCAGATGACCGCGTCGATCCGTGACATCGCCAGCACGGCCGCGGCGGCGGCGACCAACACCGGGATCGCCGTCCGGTCCGCGGGCACCGCCAGCGCGGTGGTCGGCGAGCTGGCCGAGGCCGGCGACCGGATCGGCGTCGTGAGCAAGCTCATCACCTCGATCGCCGAGCAGACGAACCTCCTCGCCCTCAACGCGACGATCGAGGCGGCGCGCGCCGGCGAGGCGGGCAAGGGCTTCGCCGTCGTCGCCAACGAGGTGAAGGACCTCGCGCAGGAGACCTCCAAGGCCACCGGCGAGATCGGCGAGATGATCGAGTCCATCCAGACCGGCGGGGCGCGGGCCACCGAGGCGCTGACCCAGATCGTCGAGCTCATCGGCCAGATCGAGTCCCAGCAGACCGTCATCGCCTCGGCCGTCGAGGAGCAGGGCACCGTCGCGACCGACGTGAGCCAGAGCGTCTCCGTCGTTGCCGGCTCGGCCCAGTCGGCATCGCGGCTCATCGAGACCCTGCACGGTGCCGCCGACGAGGTCTCCGCCCGGGCCGGCCGCCTGCGCGACCTCGTCTGACCCTCCTCCCGCTCCGGGCCGGACGCCGACGCCTCGTCCGAGCGTCGCGGTGACCGCGCCGCGGTGACGGCGTCGTGACGAGACGTCGGCGGCTGCCTAGTCCTTCTCGGCGGTGACCATGGCGAAGTCGGGGTCACCGCCGACCAGCACCGACGCGAGCCGTTGGAGCGCCGATCCGTCGCCCGCCAACGAGATGCCGGCGGCGCTCATCGCCTCCGGCGTCAGCCCGCCGCCGGCGAGCAGCGGGAGCTCGGCGTGGGTCATCGTCAGGGTGGCGTCGGCGCCGTCGGAGTCGGTGACCGGCCGGTGGGTGAGGACGCCGTTGCCGAGCTGGAGACGGAACCGCGATCCGTCGTCGCTGAAGGCGATGTCGATCGCGAGGGACTCGTCCCAGGCGCGGGGTCCGTCGACCCTGATCGCCAGGGCGTCGAAGAGCATCTCCGGGGTGAGGTTCGCGACGATGTCCGGCGCGGCGGTCTGGGTCGGGGTCCCGAACGAGCCGCTGCGCAGCTCGGTGGTCCCCGAGAGGTAGAAGTTGCGCCACGGCCCGTTCTCCGCGCCGTACCCGAGCTGCTCGAGAGTGTCGGCCAGCAGCTCGCGGGCGGCAGCGTTGCCCTGGTCTGCGAAGACGACATGCGAGACCACCTCGGCGACCCAGCGGTAGTCCCCCGCGTCGAACGACGCCCGCGCCTTCTCGAGCACGGCGTCGGCGCCACCCATGAACTCGACATAGCGGCGGCCCTGCTCCACGGGCGGGTGCTGCCACAGGTGCGCCGGGTTGCCGTCGAACCACCCCATGTAGCGCTGGTAGATCGCCTTGACGTTGTGGCTCACCGAGCCGTAGTAGCCGTGGGTGCTCCAGGCCCTCTCCAGTGCCGGCGGCAGCACGATCTGCTCCGCGATCTCGGCCCCGGTCAACCCCTGGTTGAGCATCCGCAGCGTCTGGTCGTGCAGGTAGGCGTAGAGGTCGCGCTGGACCGAGAGGAACTCGACGATCTCCTCGCCTCCCCAGGTCGGCCAGTGGTGCGATGCGAACGCGACGTCCGCCCGCTCCGCGAAGGTGTCGATCGCCTCGGTCAGGTACTTCGCCCAGACGTTCGGGTCGCGGACGAGGGCGCCGCGCAGGGTCAGCAGGTTGTGGAGGTTGTGGGTGGCGTTCTCCGCCATGCACAGCGCGCGGTAGCGGGGGAAGTAGAAGTGCATCTCCGCCGGCGCCTCCGTCCCGGGCGCCATCTGGAACTCGATCTCGACGCCGTCGACGGTCTCGACCTGGCCGGTCGTCGTGATGTCGAGGGTCGGCCGGATGAGGGTGACCGTCCCCGTCGACGTCGTCTGCCCGAGACCGGCGCCGACCTGTCCGCGCGGGCCGCGGGCGAGCGCGGCGCCGTACATGTACCCCGCCCGGCGCGCCATGGCGGTGCCGGCGTAGACGTTCTCGGCGACGGCGTGCTCCACGAAGTGCTCGGGTGCGAGGACGACCACGCGTCCGGCGTCGACGTCCTCCTGGGTGGTCACGCCCTTCACCCCGCCGAAGTGGTCGATGTGGGAGTGGGTGTAGATGACGCCGGTGACCGGCCGGTCCCCGCGATGCTCCCGGTAGAGCGCGAGAGCGGCGGCCGCCGTCTCGGTGGAGATCAGCGGATCGATGACGATGACGCCCGTGTCACCCTCGACGAAGGTGATGTTCGACAGGTCGAAGCCGCGGACCTGGTAGATCCCCTCGACGACCTCGAAGAGGCCCTGCATGGCGACGAGCCCGGCCTGGCGCCACAGGCTCGGGTTGACCGAGTCGGGTGCGTCACCATCGATGAAGGCGTAGGAGTCGTTGTCCCACACGACATCCCCGGCCTCGTTGTGGATGACGCAGGGCTCGAGCTTCCCCAGGAAGCCTCGCTCGGCGTTCTCGTGATCGCTGTCGGTCCTCGAAGGGCCAGCGCTGCAGCAGCTCCCGGTTCTGGCGGGCGATGAACGAGGTGGGTTCCTTCGGCGATGTCATGGCTGTCCTCGCTGTCGTGATGGGTCTGGGTCGGTCGTGGTCATGTGTCCGGCGCAGCGTCCGGGTTCGTCGACGCCCGCCGGGCCTGGAGGGCGCAGGCATGGTCGTATGCCGCGTCGAGGGCCTCGGTGATGCCCCCGCGGGTCAGGAAGATGTGCTCCGGTCCGAGCCGGTCCCGGATGCCGGTCCGCTCGAGCTTCTCGGCGACGCGGGGCGTGACGCCGGGTCCCACGAGCCGACGTGGCTGAGCCAGTCCCAGATCACCGCGAGCTTGTTCGGGCCCTCCGGGGCGTAGCCGGAGAAGTCCCCGAGCTCCCCGACGAGGATGAGGACCGAGGCGGCGACGACGAAGCCGGTCATCACCGAGTTCGACACGAAGCTCACCATGACGCCGAGCCGCAGCAGGCCGAGCGTCATCATCACCGCACCCGACAGGAGCGTGACGGTGAAGAGCGCCCCCGGCATGGCGTCGTCACCGATGCCGGCGACCTGCAGGACGCTTCCGGTGGACAGGGCGATGGCACTGGTGAGGGTCGAGATCATCAGCACGGTCCCCGTCGACAGCGCGGCGACGAGGGTGGCCACCAGCCCGGAGTACAGGCCGTACAAGGGGTTGACGCCGGCGAGCTGGGCGTAGGCCATCCCCTCCGGGATCGAGAACAGGCCGGTGGCGAAGCCCGCCACCGCTCCGGACCCCAGCGTCGCCCGGTCGAGACCGGCGACGGCGTGGCGGGTGGGCATGGCCTGGACCTCCCGCGCCGTCAGGTCGTTCCGACGTCGGAGGCCGGCGATGCGCTGGCGGCCGACGAACGCCGGCCGACCTCTCCGGCGACGACGATGAGGACGATCGGCACGACGAGCGCCGCCACCAGGGTGCGCACGGTGGCGTCGCCGCCGAGGGAGGCGGCGACGACGAGCGCCGCCGACACGTTCCGCTGCGCCGTCGCGAGAGCGAGGACCGGTCGATCGGCCGGCGGCCGTCCGGGGTCGGCGAGCCAGCCCGCCACGAGCCCGGCGGCGAGCACGAGCGCCGTCCCGACGAAGATCCACGACCCCACCGAACCGATCACGTCACGCCAGGTGACGAGGAGCCCGGCGACGATGCCGATGGCCAGACCGGCGGTCGACGCGCGCTGGGCGCCGCCGACGAGGTGGCCGGCGAGGGCGGCATACCGCGCCCGGACGGCCAGGCCGACGGCGAGCGGCACGAGCATGTAGACGATGAGTGACGAGGCGATGTCCCAGGCGGCCACCGTGGCGCCCTCGAGGACGAGGGGGATGACGACGGGCGCGAAGGCCACGGTGAGGACCATGAGGAGCACCATGACCCCGACCGCCGTGGCCGCATCGCCCTTGGCCAACCCGGCCAGCGTCGGCAGGAAGGGGGCACCCGCGCAGCATCCGATGAGGATGACCGCCGCCGAGCTCGCGTCGTCCATCGGCAGCAACCGGGCGGCGGCGACGGCCACCACCGGCACCGCGACGAAGTTCGCCAGCAGGACGCCGGCGACGAGGCGTCCGTCGCGAAGGGGCTGCAGGATCCGGGCGAGCGTGAGTCCCAACCCCATCGCCGCCATACCCGCGACGACGAAGACGAGGATCCCGACCTGCGTCATCGCCGTGAGGACCTGGCTCATCCGATCAGGCCCGCCACGCGGCACGGCGGGGCGCGGGCCGGCGACCGGCGCCCCCCGGTGTCATGTCAGGGCCTTGGCCTTGAGCGTCTCGAACTCCTGCTGCGTGATGACGCCGGAGTCCAGGAGCTGCTTGGCCTGCGCGACCTGGTCGGCCGGGCTGGTCTGCGCCGCGCTGCGGATGTACTCGTCCTGCGCGGCGCGCTGAGCCCGGGCCCGACCGGCGGTGCGCTCCGCCATCCCGTCGCCGCGGAACCCGAGGTAGACCAGGGCGGTGATGATCGGGAAGACCAGGAGGAAGAAGAGCCAGACGGCCTTCATCCACCCGGACACCGACCCGTCACGGAACAGGTCGATGACGATGGACAGCATCGCGAACACGTAGGCGATGAAGGCGAAGCTGAGGAAGACGAGCCAGAACCAGTTCCAGAAGCCGTTCATGCAGATGCCCCTCGGGATGACACCGGGTGATGGACTCACGCCGGTGGGTGTTGACGGGATGACGGCCGTGCGGATCCAAGGTAGGTCGGCGCCGGGGTCCGTCCACGGTTGTCGAAGGTTCGGCCCCTCCGGGTGCTGCCGGTCCGGCCGCCGGCGGCGCGGGTATGCCGCGCGCCCGGGTACGACGTTGCGCGTCGTGGTGGGGTCGGGCCCGGGATCGGCCGCCCGAGGGGCGGGAATCCGTCGCCTCCCTCCGACCGAGGGGTGGGAATCGGTCCCATCAGAGGGCGTGATGGGGCGGATCGCCACCCCTCGCGGCGACGGAGGGCGGCGGGCTCACGGCCTGGGGCGACGCCCTCCTACAGCGGGGTGCTGCCCGTCGTGCCCACCAGCTGCTCGCGGAACTCCCGGCTCGCCAGGCGTTCCGCCTCGAGGCGGGCCGCCTCCACGCGCGCGGGGATGTCCAGGCGTGCCGCGGGCTCGTCGTTGCCGGGCGTCGACACGAACTTGTCGATCGCCGCGAGGCCGGCCTCCGCACGCGCGCGGGCGGCGGCCTGCTTGGCGTCGAGGCGGGCGGCATACCAGTCGGACGCGAGAATGGACTCCCGGGTGAACATCGAGCGGAACTCCGGCGAGCCCAGGCCCCACCCCTCGGACGTGTGCCCGTCGGCCATGATCTCGAGCAGCGCGCGCAGCGGCGGAATCGCCAGCTGGACCGTCCCGTCCTTGAAGTAGGCGCGCGCGACCCTTTCGTGGGTTTGCACGATGGTCGCGACCGACTCGGCGAAGACGCTCGGGTCCTGCAGCTCCGGGCGCAGCATCTCCGGGGTGAAGATGACGTCGGGGTGGAGGAAGATCCGCCCGAAGTACTTCGTCGCCAGCCGCTCGGTCATCCGGTAGCCGAGCCGGCTCGCGGCGACGATCTCGCCCTCGTGCTCGATGTCGACGAGCCTCTCCAGGGCTCCCTCGGCGACGAGGTTGGCGGCATCGCGCTCCTCGGGGACATCCTCGCGAACAGCTCGGGCACGAGCAGCGAGAAGTCGTGGTCGACGCGCACGGTGGGCCCGACGTAGCCCGCGGCCGAGACCCAGCCGTCGTAGCCGGTG
This sequence comes from uncultured Actinomycetota bacterium, assembly GCA_963745335.1. Lineage (GTDB taxonomy): Bacteria > Actinomycetota > Actinomycetes > Actinomycetales > Dermatophilaceae > CAVSJJ01. Next base: position 141,175 of record CAVUXP010000010.1, on the reverse strand, counting down.
AGGGCGTAGGACAACAGCGCCGCGTTGAGGTCGATGATCGCCGGCATGGCGTTGAACGGGCCCTTCGTCAGGGCGCCCTCGGAGCCCGCGCCGGTCGTCGACGGCGACTTGCCGGTCATCGACGAGATGAACTCCATGAACAGCTCGGGCAGCTCCATGTAGTGCAGCGGGTTGTAGGAGCACAGCGCCGGTATGCCGGCCTCCGGGGGGTTGTTGCGCCGTCCGGCGGCGACGACGTCGACCGGCAGGAGGAGGGGAGCCGAGGCGGGGAGGCGCTGCACGAGGCGGGACGCCAGCCCGGCCACGGCGGTCGCCGCGGCGTCGGTCCGGTCCGGTCGCTGCTGGAGGTAGCGGGGGTTCTTCGAGGGCCTCCCGTCGACGATCCGCGGGTTGGCCGAGCTGACGAGGTAGGCGGGACCCTCCCCCTCGGGCGTGTCGGCGAACCGGGAGATGAGCCGGGCCATCGGGTCGGTGAAGGCGCTGAACGCGACGGCGTCGTCGCGCATGGCGATGGCGTCCGTACGGGTGAGGGGCTGGAAGTTCGACAGGAAGGTGTCCGGTCTCGACAGATCGCGCTCGGCCTGCTTGTCGTAGCCGCGGTGGATCGCGTCGTCGGGCCGCTGGAAGAGGAGGTTCTCGCAGTTCTCGACGAGCTTGTACGACCGGGAGCCCTCGCGCCCGAGCAGGCTGCCGGGCACCACCGTCGAGGCCGTGATGTCGTCCTCGGTCTGCACCTTCGTCGCGGGCGCGAAGTCGTGGCGGAGGCTGAACAGCCGCCAGGCCCCGTCCGGGTCGTAGCCGACCCGCAGCATCCGCGTCGAGATGAGCCGGTCGTCACGGCGCAGCCGGTTTCCCTGCCGGCCGTCGACGACCGTGACGCCGAAGTGGCTTCGCCAGTCCTCCCCCCACTGCGGGCGGTAGGAGAACTTCACGACGTAGACGAGCTCCTTGATGTAGGCCGGGATCCGCGCCAGCCAGGCGTTGTAGTCCGGGCGGTACTCCGAGCGGGAGGGCGTCAGCAGCTTGATGACGGACCCGATCGACCGCTCCTCCGAGAGGATCGAGCGGCGGTCCTCGCGGGCCGGGTCGAGGAAGCGCTTGGAGTAGTCGCGGTCGAGGATCGCGGCGACGGAGTCCAGGTCCCGCTCGAAGTCCGCGACGAACTCGGACCCGACGATGACGGCGTCGGTGATGGCCTTGGAGATCTCGGACTTCCCGCCCCCGGACACGGTGGCCGGCTTGTGGCAGGACGTGGCAGTGGGCGCCGTGCCGACGAGGCTCCACGCCGTGCGATCGGAGGGCTGCTGGGCCAGCCGCACGGCATACCCGTTCGGACCGAGGTAGACCTGGTCGGCACGCAGCGGGATCGACCGCTGCTCGCCGTCGGGGCCGGACCACGACACCGTCATCGTGCGGATCGAGTACCGGGGGTTCGCCGGCACGAGGACGATGTGGGGCTGCTCCATGTCGAGGGCGTGGCCCTCGGGCTGGGGCGAGAACCGGTCCGGGTCGCGCTCGAGGACCTCCTCGAGGGAGTAGGCGCCCCCGGAGGAGGAGTCCGTGTACTCCTGCCCCAGGGTGTAGCTGGCGTAGACGAGGGCTCCACCCGCATGCTCCTCCTCGGCATTCCCGAAGAGGTTGGCGGAGTAGGAGATCTGGGTCTTGACCTCCTTCTTGCAGTAGCCGAAGTAGGTGTCGGCGATGACGGTGACGATGACCCCACTCTCGTCGCGGGCGCAGATCTTGAACGCCCGGCCGTCGTTGTAGAGCTCGTCCTCCCGCTCCCAGCACATCCCGTCGCGCCGCTGCCGGTCGGTCGCCCAGTCCACGTGAGGCAGCAGGAGCTCCTTCTTCGTCATCCGGGTCAGATGCGGCGCCAGGACGACGCAGCCGGTGTGGCCCGTCCAGGTCTGGGGAGCGAGCGAGGCGTCGTTCTCGGGGAGGTAGGGGTCGCCACCGTTGCCGAAGATCCCCTCGACGAAGTCGAGGTTCGCGACCAGCCCGCCCGGGGCGATGAACCGGGTCTCCATCCGCTTCTCGCGCACGTACCCGGGGACCTCTGGAGCGACGAGCGGGCGCAGGTGCAGCGACACGAAGCAGCCGGCCGGCTCGGGCTGGTTCGCGGTGTAGGGCAACACGAGGTCGGACTCCGGCGGGTCGAAGGCGCGGGCCAGGAGGCGGGCGAAGGCCTCCCGGGGCACCGCGATCTTGTCATCGGGGATGGGCAACCCGCCCTCGACGATGTGGAAGACGCCGGCCGTCGTGCGGCGGTCCGTCGCCGGGTTGTGGAGGACCCCGTTGACGAGCCGGTAGCTGCTCATGAGAGGCGAGGAGAACTCGTCGCTGTCGGCGGGAAGGGACAGCTCCCGGGCCAGGCCCGCCTCGTCGAGAACGAGGGTGCGGCGCGGCAGCTGCGGTGCCCCGCCGAGGTCGGCGAGGTAGGAGTCGAGGAAGGCCTGGATCCGCCCGTCCGCGGCACACAGCCGGTCGGCGAGCCGCCGGCTGAGCTCTCGTTGGCGCGCCAGGAGGGGCCGAGCGAGGCGTGCCGCCTCGGTATCGGCGAACCCCTCGGGCACGGGAAGCCCGAGCTGGGCGAGACGGAGGTTGATCGCAGCGTGCTGGGTCTGGGCCACGACCCGATTCTCGTCCCTCATGCTCCGGGCCGGCCAGCCCGACCACGTCGGAAGATCCCCCTCCTCGCCGTCGTTGACCGGTAGTCGGTCGGGAGCGTGCCGCAGCGGTATGCCGGGTCGGCCCGGAGCACGAGGAGGCTCGCCATGACGACGGCGCACGACCACATCGACGAGCAGGTCGCGGCATACCTGCGGACCCAGCATCTCGGACGGCTGGCGACGGTCGACCCGAGCGGAGCCCCCCAGAACAACCCGGTCGGCTTCCGCTACAACCGGGAGCTCGGCGTCATCGACATCGGCGGGATGCGGATGGCCGGCACGAAGAAGTACCGCAACCTCGCGCACAACGACAGGGTGGCGTTCGTCGTCGACGACCTGGCCTCGACGAACCCGTGGCGCCCGCGGATGGTCGAGATCCGTGGCCGGGCCGAGCGGGTCCGGCTCGACGAGCCGCTCATGCCGGGGATGACCCACGAGGTGATCCGGATCCACCCGGAGCGGGTCTTCGTCTTCGGCCTCGAGTAGCCGCCCGTTGCTCGCCCGTGGCGGTCGGTCGGCCCTCGGGTGTCGTCAGCCTGCCCGGTCGGGGAATCCGTCAGGCGTCGCCGTTTCTGACAGGAGGCACCGATCCGGCGGCGAGCTCTGTCAGAAACAGCGAGCTCTGTCAGAAGCGCCGACCTCGGGCCGCGCCAGCGGTCGCCCGCGGCCACGGACGCATGCCGCCGTGCCGGTGTGACTCTTGACACCTCACCTCGCAAATCCTCATACTCCCTCTATGTCCCACGAGGATCCACACGAACCCTCGATCGTCCTCATGCCGGAGATGCGCCGGGACGCCATCGCCCGGGAGGTCGCCCGGGTGGGCGCGGTGCGGTCGGAGGATCTGGCCCAGCGGTTCTCCGTCTCCCTCGAGACCGTGCGCCGGGACCTGCTGGCCCTCGAGCGCACGGGCGCCCTCCGCCGGGTCTTCGGTGGGGCGCGCAGCGCCGGCGGCCGCACCGTCGAGCCGTCGTTCGAGGAGCGCCGCCGTCCTCCACCTGGAGCAGAAGCAGGCCATGGCCGCGATCGCCGTGGGTCTGATCCATCCCGGCGAGACCGTCTTCCTCGACGTCGGCACGTCGGTCGCCGAGGTGGCCCGCGCCCTCCCGCACGACCTCGGCTGCCGCATCCTCACCAACTCGATGCTCGCAGCGAACGAGCTGGTCGACCGACCGAAGGCGGAGGTCGTGCTCAGCGGCGGCCGGCTTCGCAAGGGCGACCTCGCCCTCTCCGGACCGGACGCCCAGCAGTTCTTCGAGGGCTACTACGCCGACCGGGTCTTCCTGGGATCCGGCGGTCTCGACCTGACGGCAGGCCTGACGGACTACCACCGCGACGAGATCGCCATCCGCAAGCTCCTCATCGCGCACTCGACCGAGCGCCACGTCCTCGTCGACTCGACGAAGCTCGGCCAGGTCGCTCTGGGCAAGGTCTGCGACCTCGCGGACCTGACCGGGGTCATCACCGACGACGGCGCCGACCCCGACGTCGTCGACGCTCTCCGCGCCACCAGCGTGGAGGTCCTCGTCGCCCCCAGTGGCGACGCCGCGCACCGCCGCAGCAGCCAGCACGCCGACTGACGCGTCACCTCCCTCGAGAGGAAAGGGAAGGCATCACATGAGTAGTCACGACACCGGCCACGTCCTCGAGCACTTCGGGTACCGCGAGGAGTTCGACCGCACCCTCCATCGCTTCGCATCCTTCGCGATCGGGTTCTCCTTCATCTCCATCACGACCGGGATCTTCACGACCTACGGCTCGGTCCTCAACACCTCCGGGCCGCTCGGCATCTGGACCTGGCCGATCGTCATCGTCGGCCAGACGATGGTCGCCCTCGTCTTCGGAGCCCTGGCCAGCCGTATGCCGTTGGCCGGCTACTCCTACCAGTGGATGTCCCGCCTGGCGAACCCCGTCGTCGGCTGGATCCTCGGCTGGCTCACCTTCTCGTTCCTCGTCGTCGACGTCGTCGCCGTGGACTACGCGCTCGCCTCGACGGTGGCGCCCGCCCTCTTCGGCTACACCGCGACGACGGGCAACACCTGGCTCGTCACGGCGATCGTCGTCCTCGTCCAGGCCGCCGTCATCGCCCAGTCCACGGTCCTCACCGAACGCGTCAACAACATCGCGGTCGGCACGGAGATCGTCGGGATCCTGCTCCTCACCGTCCTGCTGTTCATCGTCGGTGCCGTCAAGGGCGAGCTGTCCGGAGGCAACCTCTTCGACAAGGCGGCCGTGTCCGCCGACGGCTACTTCGGGCTCGGCTCCAGCTTCAACCATGTGTCGCCATGGATGCTGGCCTTCCTCCTGGGGTCGTTCACGATCGTCGGCTTCGAGGCCGCGAGCAACCTGGCCGAGGAGACGCACGACGCCGAGAACGTCGTCCCGCGGGCCATGTGGCAGTCGGTCGTCCTCTCCGGCGTCATCGGCATGGTCTTCCTCATCGCGATCACGATGGCCGGCTCGGACTTCACCGCCCTCGCCGCGTCGAGCACGCCGGTCGCCGACATCGCCGTCGCCATCCTCGGCTCCTGGGTCGGCAAGGCCCTGCTCGTCCTCGTCCTCTTCTCGATCTTCGCCTGCGGGATGGTCATCTTCGTCAGCGCGAGCCGCATCGTGTGGGCGATGGCCCGCGACAACCGGTTCCCGGCCCACGCGATGATGCGCAAGGTCGACCCGCGGCGCGGGACGCCGTTCACCGCCGTGGTGTCCGTCGGCATCCTCATCGAGATCGTCCTGGCGATCTTCGCCCAGACGACGAGCGTCCTGTTCAACCTGTTCAGCGCCGCCACGCTGATGCCGTGCCTCATCTACCTCTCGACGGTCATCCTCTACGTCGTCGCGCGCAAGAGGCTGCCCGAGGCCCGGGGCTTCTCGCTCGGCCGCTGGGAGAACGGCGTCATCGCCCTGGCCCTCGTCTGGCTCGTGTGGGAGCTCAACATCTTCCGCGACGCCGGCTTCAAGGACCCGTGGCTGTATGCCATCGGGATGCTCGTCCTCGGCCTCATCTATCTCGGAACCCTCGTCGGGCGGGGCCACAGCCTCGCGATGCCGACGATCATCACCGAGGACCCCGAGGCCTTCGCGAGGGCCGACGACGCCTCCTAGCCCGGTGGCCCGCGGCGGCCGGTGCCTCACGCAGCCCCCTGACGGCATGCCGCGACCACCTCGGGGGCCGGGTCGCCCCCTCCGCGACCCGGCCCCACCCCCTCGCCGACCCTCCGTCCCGAGCAAGGTGATCTCACGATGAACAGCATCCTGGCGATCGACCAGGGGACGTCGGGCACGAAGGCGGTCGTCGTCGACGGCGACGGCGTGGTGCGGTCGGTGGCGGAGATCCCGATCCGTCCCGACTACGGGCCGGGCGGACGGGTCGAGCAGGACCCGCGCGAGCTGCTGGACTCGGTGTATGCCGCGTGCCACCGAGCGGCCGACGAGGCGGGCATCGCCGTCGACGGGGTGACCCTCACCAACCAGGGCGAGACCGTCCTCGCCTGGGACCCCGCCACCGGGGAGCCGCTCTCGGACCTCGTCGTCTGGCAGGACCGGCGAGCGGAGTCGGTGTGCGCCCCCCTGGCCCACCGGGCCGAGGACATCGCGGAGCGCACCGGCCTCGTGCTCGACCCCTACTTCACCGCGCCCAAGCTCGCCTGGCTCCGGCAGAACGTGACGGCCGACGGCGTCGTCAGCACGAGCGACGCGTGGATCCTCCATCGGATCAGCGGCGAGTACGTCACCGACGCCTCGACCGCCAGCCGCTCCCTCGTGACCTCACTCGACACCGGCGAGTACGACCCGGACCTGCTCGCCCTCTTCGGCCTCGCCGGAGAGCGGATGCCGCGGATCGCGGCCAACGACGAGGTCGTGGGCACGACGAGCCTGCTCGGCCCCGAGCTGCCCCTCGGTGGCCTCGTCGTCGACCAGCAGGCCGCCCTGCTGGCCGAGCGATGCCTCGAGCCCGGCGAGGCCAAGTGCACCTTCGGCACCGGTGCCTTCTTCCTCACCAACACCGGGACCGAGGCGCGGCGGCCGGCCAACGGGCTCGTGTCCTGCGTCGCCTGGCGGGTCGAGGACGAGCTCACCTACTGCTCGGACGGTCAGGTCTACACGGCCGCCTCGGCGGTCCGCTGGCTCCAGGACGTCGGCCTCATCGCCGGCCCCGAGGATCTCGACCGGCTCGGCGGGGACGACGCCGAGGGTCTCCTCTGCGTCCCGGCCCTGGCCGGTCTGGCCGCCCCGTGGTGGGACCCCTCCGCCACCGGGACCCTGCGCGGCCTCACCCTCGGGACGACGCGCGAACACATCGTCACCTCGGTCATCCAGGGCCTCGCCGCCCAGGTCGCCGAGCTCGCCGACCTCGTCGCGACGGACCTCGGCGCCCCCCTGACCCGGCTGCGGGTCGACGGTGGGCTCACCCGGAGCACCGTCTTCATGCAGGCCGTCGCCGATCTGGCCCAGCTGCCCGTCGACGTCTACCCCTCGTCGCACGCGACGCCGCTCGGCGCCGTGGCCCTCATGCGCAAGGCCCTGGACCCGACGCTCCCGCTCGCCGAGGCCGTGGTTGGCTGGGAGCCGACCACCTCGTACGAGCCGCACTGGTCGGCGGACCGCACGGAGACCTTCCGGGCGAGATGGCGGGCGACGGTCGAGGGGTCTCGGGAAGGAGGCGCGTGATGACCACGGTTCATGACGTCGTCGTCATCGGGGCCGGCGTCGTCGGCTGTGCCATCGCGCGCCATCTGTCGGGGCACGACCTCGACGTCGTCCTCGTCGAGGCCCGGGGGGACGTCGGCGACGGCACGTCCAAGGCCAACACCGCGATCCTGCACACCGGCTTCGACGCCACCCCGGGCACCCTCGAGTCCCGGCTCGTCCACGACGGCTACCGGCTGCTCAAGGACTACGCCGGTCGCACCGGCATACCGATGGCGCCGACGTCGGCGCTGCTCGTCGCCTGGGACGACGAACAGCTCGCCAGCCTGCCGTCGCTGCAGGAGAAGGCGGAGCGCAACGGCTACCACGAGACCCGGATCGTCGACGCGGAACACGTCTACGCCACGGTGCCCCACCTCGGTCCCGGCGCCCTCGGTGGGCTCGCCGTCCCCGGCGAGTCGATCATCTGCACCTGGTCGACCTCCATCGCGCTCGCCACCGATGCGGTCGGTCGAGGCTGCGAGCTCCGCCTCGACTCGGCGGTGTCCGGCATCGACATCGGTGCGGCGTCGACGACCGTCCACACGGCCACGGGGGACCTCGAGACGCGCTGGGTCGTCAACGCCGCGGGCCTCGGCGGCGACACGATCGAACGGATGGTGGGCTACGAGCGGTTCACCCTCCACCCCCGCCGCGGCGAGCTCATCGTCTTCGACAAGCTCGCCCGCCCGGCCGTGCCGGTCATCGTCCTGCCCGTGCCGAGCAAGGTCGGCAAGGGGGTGCTCGTCTCGCCGACGATCTACGGCAACGTCATGGTGGGCCCGACGGCCGAGGACATGGAGGACCGTGGCGACACCGCCACGACCGAGGAGGGGTTCGCCTTCCTCCGGGAGAAGGGCGAGCGCCTCATGCCCTCCCTGCTCCGGGAGGAGGTCACCGCCGCGTATGCCGGTCTGCGCGCTGCCCACGACCAGAGCGACTACGTCATCGACGCCGACGCCGACCGACGGTATGCCGTGGCGGGCTGCATCCGCTCCACCGGCCTCACCTCGGCGATGGCGGTCGCGGAGTACGTCGGCGGCCTCCTCGAGGACGCCGGCCTCACGCTCACGCCGCGGGCCGACCTGCCGCCCCCTCCGGAGATGCCGCAGCTCGGCGACACCGCGCTCCGACCGTTCGCGGACGCCGAGCGGATCGCGGCCGACCCGGCATACGGACGGATCGTCTGCTTCTGCGAACGGGTGACCGAGGGCGAGATCCGGGACGCGCTCGGCTCGGCGATCCCGGCCCGCGACCTGGGTGGCCTGCGCCGCCGCACCCGGGCCCACAACGGGCGGTGCCAGGGCTTCTTCTGCGGAGCCCGGCTCACGGCGATGCTCGCCGAGGCCCGACCACCCGTCGAGGCCGACCGCGCGACGAGGACGGTGACGGCATGATCGCGACACGCTCGGTCCCCGTGGTCATCGTCGGCGCGGGCCCGGCCGGGCTGCGGGCCGCCCGTGAGCTCGCTCCCCGCGTCGACGGCGAGGTCCTCGTCCTCGACCGGGAGGCGACGGCCGGCGGCATACCGCGGCACTCCGACCATCCCGGCTACGGCATGCGCGACCTCGGCCGGGTGATGGGAGGCCCGGCCTATGCCCGGCGGCTCGTCACCGACGCCGAGCGCGCGGGAGCCCGGATCCGGACGAACGCCATGGTGACCGGCTGGGCGGACGAGCACTCCCTCGAGGTGACCTCGCCCGAGGGGCGTCAGGTCATCCACGGCGACGCCGTCATCCTCGCGACGGGAGCCCGGGAGCGTCCCCGCGCGGCCCGGTGGGTTCCGGGTGACCGGCCCGGCGGCGTCCTCACGACGGGCGAGCTCCAGCAGCTCGTCCACCTCGAGCACCTGCCCGTCGGCTCCCGTGCGGTGGTCGTCGGCGCCGAGCTCGTGTCGTGGTCGGCCGTCCTCACCCTGCGCCAGGCGGGGGTCGAGACCGTCGCCCTCGTGACGGAGTATCCCCGGCCCGAGTCGTACGCCGCGTTCACCGTCCCGGGGCGGGTGGCCCTTCGGGTGCCGGTCCGGACCTCGACGCGGGTCGTCGGACTCGTCGGCCGGGGACGGCTGACGGGCGTCGAGGTCGAGCATCGCGAGACCGGTGCCCGCGAGACGATCGCCTGCGACACCGTCGTCTTCACCGGCGACTGGATCCCCGACCACGAGCTGGCTCGCAGTGGCGGCATCGCCCTCGACCCGGGGACGTCGGGGCCACGCGTCGACACCGCGCTGCGGACCGACCGGCCCGGGGTGTTCGCCGCCGGGAACGTCCTGCACCCGGTGGACACGGCCGATGTCGCCGCCCTCGACGGCGCGCACGTGGCGCGGTCGGTGCTCGACTTCCTCCACGGGGCGCCGCGCCCCGACGTCGGCCGTGCCCCTCGTGGCAGCCGCCCCGTTGCGGTGGGTCGTCGCCCTCGGTCATGCGGCCGGGCGACCCGGCGCCCGCGCGGGAGCGGCTCCTGCTCTGGGTCGACGAGCTCGTCCGGATGCCCCGGGTGACCGCCCGCCAGGACGGGCGGCTGCTGAGGGCGATGCGGCTGCCCTGGCCGGCCGCTCCCGGCCGGGTGTTCCGGGTCCCGTGGTCCCTGGTGAGGCAGGTCCGGCCCGACGGGGGCCCGGTCTCGATCGGACTCGACTAGCCGGCCCCGGTCCAACCGGCGGACATCGCTGATCCTGACAGGAGACGCCGATCAGGCGGCGAACTCTGGCAGAAACGGCGGGGTCTTGACAGGAACAGCGCGGTCTGACGCGAGCGACGCCCCTCCCGCGGCACCGAGGTGCCGGGAGGGGCGTCGCTCGGCTCGGCTCAGGCCTCGGCGGAGCCGGACTCCGAGCCGCTCTGCGTCGCCCTGGGCGTCCTTCGCGGCCTCCGCCTCGGCGGCCTCGGCCTTCTCCTCGGCGGTCTTCGCGCCCGAGACGGCCTTGTCGGCGGCGGCGTGCTTGGCCTCCGCGGCCTCGGTCTTCGCGCCCTCGGCCGCACCCGCAGCCTTGCCCTTGGCGGCGTCGGCAACACCGGCGGCCTTCTCCTTCGCGGCACCCGCCGCCGCGCTCGCCTTCGCCGTGGCGTTGGCGGCCATCTCGCTGACCGAGCTGCCACCGGCGCTGGACGCGCGCCCGGACTCCGGCGGCGTGTAGGCCCCGGCGCTGGCCCACGGGTCGGCCTTGTCGGTGCTCCGCTTGTAGACGATGCCGGCGATCGCGCCGCCGAGCAGGGCGAGGAGGACGAAGCGCTTCTTGCCCTTCTTCTTCTTCGAGCCCTTCGACAGCGCCTTGGCCTCCTTCTGCAGCTCCTTCGCGGCGATGGAGAACTCCTTGGCGGCCTTCTTCGCGTGCTTGCGGGATCGCTTCGTCGACTTCGTCGCCGTCGACCTCGCCTCGGCCGCGGCCTTCGCCGCCGCGTCGCGGGCCTCCTTGGCCGCCACGAGCGCGGCGGCCCGGGCGTCCTTCGCCGTCTTCGTCGCCACCGGCTTCATCTCGGCGGCCTTGCCCTCCGCGGTGGACGCGGCGTCACCGGCGGCCTCCCGAGCCGTCTCGCCGGCGTGCGCGGCGCTCACCTTGGCCGTCTCGACGGCCTCCTTCGCGCCGGCCCTCGCGGCCTCGGCGGCGACCTTGGCCCCCGTCGACAGGCTGTGGGCGACGTCGACCGCGGTGGACTTCAGCATCGCGGCATAGTCGCTCTGGGCGGCGTCGTGGGCGCTCGCCTTGATGGCGGCCGCCGCCTCCCGCGCGGCGTCCTTCGCATGGGCGGACACGGTCTCCGCCGTCTCGGCCGCACTCGACTGCACGGAGTCGGCGACCTTGGCGGGCTTGCTCTTGGTCCTCAACACGGGGTCCTCCTTCGTCGGGCCTTCCGTCTGTCCCCATCCTGCCCCCTTTGCCCCCTGTGAAACCACCGCGGGGGTATGCCGCGGGCCCACCCGGGCGGCCCCGGGCACCGCCACAGCCTGCCCACGGCATACCCATGAAACAATCGGCGCATGAAGGCAACCCTCCACACGAACCACGGCCCCATCGCCATCACGCTGTTCCCGGACCAGGCCCCCAAGACGGTGAAGAACTTCGTCGGCCTCGCGACCGGCGAGCAGGAGTACAAGGACGACGCCGGGCGGACGAACCCGACGAAGTTCTACGACGGCCTCGTCTTCCACCGGATCATCCCCAACTTCATGATCCAGGGCGGCTGCCCGATCGGGCAGGGCACCGGCGGCCCGGGCTACACCTTCGACGACGAGATCCACCCCGACCTGGCCTTCGACCGGCCCTACCTCCTCGCCATGGCGAACGCCGGCAAGCGGATGGGCAAGGGCACGAACGGCTCGCAGTTCTTCATCACCGTCACCCCCACCGCGTGGCTGACCGGCAAGCACACGATCTTCGGCGAGGTGGCCGACCAGGCCGGCCGCGACCTCGTCGACCGGCTCTCGGCCGTCCCGACCGGCGCCATGGACCGCCCGGTCGAGGACGTCGTCATCGAGCGCGTCGAGATCGAGGACTGAGCCGGGAACGCCCCGCCCAGCGCCCTGCCACGACCGACCCACGACGGACCCATGACCGAGCCGACGGCCGCCGAGACCGCCGAGCAGACCCCCGTCTGCCCCCGACACCCCGACCGGGTCTCCTATGTCCGCTGCCAACGCTGCCACCGGCCGACCTGCCCGGAGTGTCAGCGACCGGCGGCCGTCGGCATCCAGTGCGTCGACTGCGTCCGCGACGCGGCGAGGACGACCCGCCAGGGCACGACCGTCTTCGGGGGCAGCGTCACCGACGGGCGGCCGCTCGTCACCCAGGTCATCATCGCGATCTGCGTGGTCGTCTACCTCGGGCAGATGGCGGTGCCGGGCCTGACGAGGGACATCAGCTTCGTCCCCGCCCTCGGCGACACCGAGCCGTGGCGGTTCCTCACCTCGGCGTTCGCGCACGCCGGCACGATGCACATCCTCTTCAACATGTATGCCCTGTGGATCATGGGCTCCTACCTCGAGCCGCTCCTCGGGCACGTGCGGTTCGCCGCCACGTACGTCGTCGCCGCGCTCGGCGGCTCCGTCGGCTATCTCCTCCTCGCGTTCCCGCCCACGGTGAGCCAGCTGGCCACCGGGGATCGCGGGACGTGGTACACCACCGTCGTCGGCGCCTCGGGAGCCGTGTTCGGCCTCTTCGGGGTGTTCCTCCTGCTCAACCGCCGGCTCGGCCGCTCCTCGGCGTGGATGTACACCGTCATCGGCATCAACGCGGTCCTCGGGTTCGTCATCCCCAACATCGCCTGGCAGGGCCACCTCGGCGGGTTCGTCACCGGCCTGGCCTGTGGGGCGCGTCATCGCCTACACGGGCCGGCGCGAGTCGGGCCGCGCGGGCAGCTGGCAGACGCACTGGCTCGGCCTCACCGCCGTCGCCCTCGTGCTCCTCGTCGCGGCGGTGCTGAAGTATGCCGTGACGTCCACGCCGTTCTGAGGCCCCGGCCTCCCTCCGTGAGGGCTCTCGGACCGTCCGGGGACGGCATACCCGCAGGTGGGCTCCCAGGAAGCGGCGCCGTTCCCAGGGTTCCCCCAGCCCCACACTCAGGACTTACACAGATGTGATTCTTTCCCCAGTGTGGACAACCCCTGTGGACAACCCGTCCCGAGGGCGCAGACGGGGGTCAGCGCCAGCGGGTCGTCATGGCGAACCCGGCGACCATGAGGCCGAAGCCGACGCCGAGGTTCCACTTGCCGAGCGACTGGATGGGGTACTGCTGGCTCGTGATGTAGAAGGTGACGACCCAGAGCAGGCCGACGACCATGAGGCCGACCATGACGGGGACGAACCACGACGGGTTACCCACGTCGACGTTCTGCGACCGGCGCGGCGGCGGGGTGTAGGTGGGCTTGGAGCGACCCTTTGACTCGGGCACGGACACTTCTCCTTGTGGATCAGACGTTTGCCCTAGCGTAGATGCTGTTTCTCTCGAAGGAGGTGCCCACCGTGTCGATGCGCCGACACGCGCTGCTCACGCGCCGGCCGACGCGGTGGTCGATCCTCGTCCCGGTCGTCGGTGTCCTCGCCGGCGCGCTCTTCGCGACGAGCAGCGCGGCGTCCCAGTCGGGCAGCCTCCGCAGCACGGCGACGGGCCTGCCCGACCTCATCCGGTCCCAGACCAAGACGAACGAGCGGCTCACCCAGCGGCTGAGCGGTCTCGAGACCGAGGTCGACCAGCTGACGAAGGCGAATGCCCCCGACAGCGTCACGACCGACCGCCTCACGAAGCAGGCCGACGCGCTCGCCGGGGCGGCCGGGCGCACCGCGGTCCACGGCCCGATGGTCCAGGTCACCCTCAACGACTCGCCGCTGCGCGGCGACCAGATCCCCGCAGGGTTCGGCGTCGACGACGTCGTCGTCCACCAGCAGGACGTCCAGGCGGTCGTCAACGCATTGTGGCGCGGAGGGGCCGAGGCGATGATGCTCCAGGACCAGCGGGTCGTCAGCACGAGCGCGGTGCGGTGCGTCGGCAACACCCTCATCCTCCAGGGCCGGGTCTACTCCCCGCCCTACGTCGTGCGCGCCATCGGCGACGTCGACCGGCTCCAGGAGGCCCTCGCCACCGAGCCCGCGATCATCGTCTACCAGGAGTACGTCACGACCGTCGGCCTCGGCTACGAGGTGACGACGCAGGACGACGCGACGTTCCCGGCATACGAGGGCTCCATCGTGCCGAAGTACGCGAGCGTCGCCACGCCATGAGACGTGCGCGTGCCCTCTCCGTGGTCGGCGAGGTCCTCATCAGCCTGGGTGTCTTCGTCCTCCTCTTCGTCGCGTGGGAGCTGTGGTGGACCGACGTCACCGCCGACCGCGCGCAGGCCGTCACCGTCAAGCGCCTCGTCAACGACTTCACCGAGCACCGGTCGGCCGACGTCGCCCACCCCGACGACGCGGTGCCCGGCGGCGGGGCGTTCGCCATCGTCCGGATCCCGCGCTTCGGAGACGACTACGCCCGCCCCGTCTACCAGGGCACCGACCCCGACACGTTGACCAAGGGTCTCGGGCAGTACACCGGGACCGCCCCACCCGGCGCGGTCGGCAACTTCTCGCTCGCCGGACACCGGACGACCTACGGCCGACCGCTCAACGAGGTGCAGCGGCTGCGCAACGGCGACCGGATCATCGTCGAGACGGCCGAGGAGTTCTACGTCTACACCGTTGCCTCGCACGAGATCGTCGCCCCGACCGACACCGACGTCATCGCGCCGGTGCCGGACCGGCCGGGGGCGACGCCGAGCACGGCCTATCTCACCCTCACGACATGCCACCCCGAGTACAGCGCCCGGCAGCGGTACGTCGTCCATGCCCGGCTCGGCGCGACCTACTCGCGCGCGGCGGGCCTGCCGCGCGCCGTCCTCACGATCCCCGGGGAGGGCTGAGCCATGTATGCCGCGCTGTGGCGCCTGCTGCCCGGACCGACCGCCGTCAAGGTCATCGAGGCGGTCGTGCTGTTCCTCCTCGTCCTCGTCGTCCTGTTCCAGTGGGTGTTCCCCTGGATCTCGCCCCACATGCCGTTCAACGACAACACCGTCGCCGTGGGCTTGCGCGCCCTGACCGGATGGTCCGGCGCCCTGACCGGAGGGAGGGGGCCGGCATGACCCGGATCCTCGTCGTCGACAACTACGACAGCTTCGTCTTCACCATCGTCGGATACCTCGAGCAGCTCGGCGCCGAGTGCGAGGTCGTCCGCAACGACGCGATCTCCGCCGCCGACGGCGCCGACTTCGACGGGGTGCTCGTCTCGCCGGGACCGGGCACGCCGGAGGAGGCCGGGGTCTCGATGGCGATGATCGACGCGTGCGGCTCGCGTGCCCAGCCGATGCTCGGGGTGTGCCTCGGCCACCAGGCGCTCGGCGTCGTCTGTGGCGCCACCGTCGGGCGGGCGCCGGAGCTGTTGCACGGCAAGACCTCCCAGGTGCACCACGACGGCTCGGGCGTCCTGGCCGGGGCGCCCGACCCGTTCACCGCGACCCGCTACCACTCGCTCGCCATCGACCCGGCGACGATGCCCGAGACGCTCATCGCCAACGGGCACACCGCGTCCGGCGTCATCATGGCCGTCCGGCACCGGGACCTGCCGCTGCACGGCGTGCAGTTCCACCCCGAGAGCGTCCTCACCGAGGGGGGCTACCGGATCCTCGGGACCTGGCTCGAGACGTGCGGCCTCGCCGGGGCCGTCGCGCGCAGCGAGCACCTCAGCCCGCTCGTCCACGACGCCGCCGGCCTGGCCGCGATCCCCACCGCCGGCTGACCGGCATACGCCCACCCTCCCCCCGCTGTCGGGAACTCACCCAATAGGGAAGTTCTTGCCGCCCCCCGGGTCGGGAACTCACCCAATAGGGAAGTTCCTGCCGCCCCCCGGGTCGGGAACTCACCCAATAGGGAAGTTCCTGCCGCCCCGAGTCACTCCGGCCGGGGTGGCTCGGGTCGACAACTTCCCTATTGGGTGAGTTGTCGACGGGCCGGAGGTGTCGGCTAGGGGCTGGACGTGGGGGACCCGGTCGGGGTGGCCGAGTCGGTCGGGGTCGGGGTCGGCGTCGAGGCCGGCGCCTGGGCGACCACGATCGTCACGGTCGAGCCACGGTTGGCCTTGCCCTTCGCCGGGTCCTGGCTGAGGACGGTGCCCTCCTGCTGACCGGCGACCTCCTTGTACTCGGTCTTCGGCACCAGGCCCGCCTCGGCGAGGGTCGAGAGCGCGTCGTTCTGGATCATCCCGACGACGTTGGGAACGGTGACCTTGCCGGAGGAGACGTTGAGCGCGATCGACGTCCCCGGCGCGACGAGGGAGTCGGCCGACGGGCTCGTCGAGATGATCTGGCCCTTGTCGAGCTTGGAGTCGTCGACCTGGGTCGTCTTCCCGAGCTTGAGCTTCATCCCCTCGAGGATCTGCTGGGCCTGGTCGACCGTCTTGCCCTCCAGGTCCGGCACGGCGACATTGTTGGGACCGGTCGAGATCGTGATCGACACGACGTCGTTCTTCTGCGCCGACGACCCGGCGGCCGGGTCCTGGCTGATGACCGTGCCCTCATCGGCCGTGTCGCTCGCCTCGCGGCTGATCGCGACCCGCAGGCCGGCCCGGGTCAGCTCGGCCTTGGCGACCTCCTCCGGCTTCTGGACGACGCTCGGCACCTCGACGGTGTTCTGCTGGGCCCGCTGGTTGTCGAGGTAGGTCTTCAGCCCGAAGCCGAGCAGGCCGAGGATGAGGATGATGGCGACGGTGATCCAGATCGCCCGACGGGAGCTGCGGTCGTCGTGGATCTCGGAGCGGCTCGGGTAGCCGCCGTCGAAGGGCGGGTCGGCGGGCGGCTCCGGTGGCGAGGTGACCGGGGTGTAGACCTCGGTCGGCTCGGCCCCGATCGAACCCATCTGCTCGGTGGCCGATCCGGCCAGGGCGCCCGCCGCGGCCGCGCCGGCGACCCCGGCGGCCCCGACTCCGCCCGCGGCATTCTCGGCGCTGCCGAGCGCCTCGGCGCTGATCGGCCAGCCGAGCCGCACCGAGCGGAGGTCGGAGCGGAAGGTGACGGCGTCCTGGTAGCGCGCCTCGCGGTCCTTGCCGAGCGAGTGCAGGACGACGGCGTCGAGCTCGGGGGTGACCCCCTCGGCGAGCCGCGACGGAGCGGTCGGCGCCTCGCCGACGTGCTGGTACGCGATCGAGACCGGGGTGTCGCCGATGAACGGCGGCCGACCGCACAGCAGCTCGTAGAGCATGCACCCCGTCGAGTACAGGTCGGACCGGGCGTCGACCGTCTGGCCCTGCGCCTGCTCGGGCGAGAGGTACTGGGCGGTGCCGATGACCGCCTGCGTCTGGGTCATCGTCGCGTTGGAGTCGGCGATGGCCCGGGCGATCCCGAAGTCCATGACCTTGACCGAGCCGTCGGTGCCGATCATGACGTTCGCCGGCTTGATGTCGCGGTGGACGATGCCCTTGCGGTGGCTGTAGGCGAGGGCATCGAGGACGCCCTCGGTGATCCGGGCCGCCTCGGCGGGCTCGAACCGGCCGCGGTCGTCGAGGACCTCGCGCAGCGTCCGGCCCTCGACGTACTCCATGACGATGTAGGGGACGTCGACCTGAGCCCCGCCGGACTCGGTCGAGTGGTCCTCGCCGGAGTCGTAGACGGCGACGATCGCGGCGTGGTTGAGGCCGGCGGCCGAGGTGGCCTCGCGGCGGAAGCGGGTGAGGAAGGACGGGTCACGCGCGAGGTCGCTGCGGAGCATCTTGATCGCCACCTGGCGGTCGAGGCGCATGTCGTGCCCGACATGCACCTCGGCCATTCCGCCGCGACCGATGAGGCTGCCGACCTCGTACCGGCCGCCCAGCAGCTTCGGGTCCTCACTCATCGTGGACTTCTCCTCATGACTACTTCAGCCGGGCTTCCATCATGGCCTTGGCGATCGGGGCCGCGACGCTGCCGCCGAACCCCTCCTGACCGAGCTTCCCGCCGTCCTCGACGACGACGGCGACGGCGATCTTGGGGTCGTTCGCCGGGGCGAACGAGATGAACCACGCGTGCGGGGCCTGCCCGACACCATGCTGCGCGGTACCGGTCTTCCCGGCCACCGAGACGCCCGGGATCTGGGCCCGGGTGCCCGTGCCGCTCTCGACGACGTGGGTCATCATCTCGGTGAGCTGGCCGGCGACCTCGGGCGTCACCGCGTCCGAGAGCTGCTCCGGGGGCGGGCTGTCGATGACCTTGAGGTCGGACCCGAGGACCGACTGCACGAGGTAGGGCTTCATCACCGTGCCGTTGTTCGCGATGCCGGCGGCCACCATCGCCATCTGGAGCGGCGTGACCCGGACGTCGTACTGCCCGATCGCGGACTGGGCGAGCTGCGGCGGGTTCGGGTCGGCCGGGAACTGGCTCGGGGTGACCCGCATCGGCACGTCGATCTCGTCGCCGAAGCCGAACTTCGCCGTCTGGGCCTTGAGGGCGTCCGCGCCGAGGTCCATGCCGAGCCAGCCGAATGCCGTGTTGCACGAGATCGTCAGCGCGTGGTCGAGCGTCGTCTTGCCGTTCGGCCCACAGGCGCCCGGGAAGTCGTTCGGCAGGTTGACGCTGGTCTGCGGCAGGTCGAGGGTCGCCGGGCCGGGGATGACGCTGTCCGGGGTGTACTTCCCCGACGAGAGCGCCGCGGCCGCGACGACGACCTTGAACGTCGAGCCCGGCGGATAGAGGTCGCCGTTGATCGACCGGTTGACGAGGGGCTGGTTCTTCGCCTCCGACAGCTTCTTGGAGTTGGCGATGACCTTGTTGAGGTCGTGGCCCGCGAGGTCGTTCGGGTCGTAGGACGGGTGGCTCACCATGGCGAGGACGGCCCCGGTCTTGGGGTCGAGGGCGACGGCGGCGCCGCGCTGGCTGCCGAGTCCCTTCTCGGCGGCCGCCTGGACCTTCGGGTCGACCGTCAGCTCGAGGCTCGCACCCTGCGGCTTGCGTCCGGTGAACAGGTCGGACACCCGGCGGTAGAACAGCTTGTCGCTCGAGCCGGACAGGAGGGACTGCTCGGCGTCCTCGAGCCCCCCGGCCGCCCCGAAGAAGGAGTAGTAGCCGGTGATGTGGGCGTACTCCTTGCCCTGGGGGTAGGTCCGCAGCCACTTGAACTCGTCCTCGGTCGGGACCGACTTCGCGACGGGGGTGTCGCCGACGAGGATCTGGCCGCGCTCGCGGCCGTAGGTCGACAGCAGCGTCCGGCGGTTGTCGCTGCGGGCGTTGAGCGACTTGGCCTCGACGAACTGGATGAACGTCGTCGACACGAGCAGCGAGACGAACAGGGCGGCGACGATCGTCGAGATCCGGCGGATGGGAGCGTTCACCGCAACCTCACCACCTCGGTCTTGGCCTCACCCGTGGGGTTCGGCGCCCCGGGCTCGGGCACCGGCCGCCGCGCGCTGTCGCTGATCCGCAGGAGGATCGCGATGAGCGTCCAGTTGGCGAGGAGCGATGACCCACCCGAGGACAGGAACGGCATCGTCAGGCCGGTCAGCGGGATGACCCGGGTGACGCCGCCGACGACGACGAAGCACTGGAGGCCGAGGGAGAACGCCAGGCCGGCGGCCAGGAGCTTGCCGAAGCCGTCCCGGGCCCCGATGGCCGTGCGCAGGCCGCGCTCGACGAGGAGGGCGTAGAGGAGCAGGAGGGCGAACAGCCCGACCATCCCCAGCTCCTCGCCGAAGCTCGGGACGATGAAGTCGGACTCGGCGAAGGGGGTGAGGTCCGGCCGGCCCTGGCCGAGACCGGTGCCCACCATCCCGCCGGCCGCCATGCCCATGAGGCCCGTGGCCAGCTGGCTCGAGGTGGCGAGGGCCTGCTGGCTGAAGGTGTCGAGCCAGAGCAGCACCCGCTCCTGGACGTGCCCGAAGAGGAGGTATGCGGCATACGCGCCGACGCAGAAGAGGACGAGCCCGATCGCGATCCACGACACCCGCTCGGTCGCGACATAGAGCATCGCGACGAAGAGACCGAAGAAGAGGAGCGAGGTGCCGAGGTCCTTCTCGAAGACGAGGACGCCGAGGCTGAGCAGCCACGCCACGAGGATCGGGCCGAGGTCGCGGGCCCGCGGGAGGGTCATCCCGACGACCTTGCGGCCGGCCACCGAGAGGGCGTCGCGGGTCTGGACGAGGTAGCCGGCGAAGAAGACCGCGAGGATGATCTTCGCGATCTCGCTCGGCTGGAAGGAGAACCCGCCGAGGTTGATCCAGATCCGGGACCCGTTGATCTGCTGGCCGAGGACCGGCAGGAGCGGCAGGAGGAGCAGCCCGAAGCCGACCGCGGCGGCGGTGTAGGTGTAGCGGCGCAGGATGCGGTGGTCGCGCAGGACGATGAGCACCCCCGCGGCGATGGCGACGGCGAGCGCGCTCCACATGAGCTGGTGGAAGGCGAAGCCCTCCGTGAAGCTGCGGCCGTGGGCGAGGTCGAGCCGGTAGATCATCACGAGGCCGAGGCCGTTGAGCAGGGTGACGATCGGGAGGAGCGTCGGGTCGGCATACGGTGCGCGCCAGCGGAGCACGAGGTGGAAGCCGACGGCGATGGCGAGGAACCCGAGGGCGTAGGTCACCAGGCTCGGCGGCACCGCGCCGTGGACGGCCATCCCGACGTTGGCGTACGCCGCCGCGACGATCCCGACCGCGAAGACGACGAGGACGAGCTCGATGTTGCGGCCGCTGCGCGGCTGGAGGGGGGTGACGACGCTCATCGCTCAGCCCGCCTTCGTCGTCGGCGATACCCGCGGGACGCGCTCGTCGACGGGGTGGGGGTCGGTGTCGGGCTGGGCTCGGTCCAGGTGTCGGGGACGGACCGACACTGCTGACCCTGTTCGCGCGCGTAGCGGCAGGCGGCCGCCTGGACGCGCAGGGTGTCGACGAGGGCATCGGCCTCCGCTCGGCTACCCACGTCGGCCCCCGCGGCCAGCTCGGTCTGGTAGATCGCCGGCAGGTCGCTCACCGAGACGTCGGAGGTCGAGACCGCCGAGGAGAGGTTGATCGGCCCGAGGCTCTGCTGCACGCCCTGGTAGATCGTCACGAGGCCGTTGTCGGCGGCGACGTAGTACTGCTGCTGCGTCCACCGGTATGCCGCGAAGCCGCCGCCGACGACGATGACCGCCACGAGCAGGAGGGCGCCGAGCCACCGGCCGATCCGCCCGGCCCTGCTCCTCGGTCCCTCCTCGGCGAGGGTGACCTCGTCGGAGTCGTCCTCGCCGGGGCGGGTCAGCGCGGCGGCCTTCTCCGCCGGCGTCGTCGGGATGGGCCGGGTGCGGCGCTCGCGGGCGGCGGCGGCCCCGACGACCTGGGGGCTCGTGGACGGCAGGCCCTTCGTGCCGTCGACGACGTCACCGACGACGACGGTGACGTTGTCGGGGGCCCCGGCGCGCAGGGCGAGCGCGACGAGCCGGTCGCAGCACTCGGCGGGGTCGGCGACCTCGAGGAGGAGGCCGTTGACGGTCTCCGGCGCGACGTAGTCGGTCAGGCCGTCGGAGGCGATGAGGTAGCGGTCACCGACCTTGGCCTGGCGGACGACGAGGTCGGGCTCGTCGGTGGGCTGGCCGGTGAGGACGCGGGTGACGAGGGATCGCTGCGGGTGGTGCGCGGCCTCCTCGGCGGTGATCCGACCCTCGTCGACGAGGCTCTGGACGAAGCTGTGGTCCTTCGTGATCTGGGTGACCTCGCCGTCGCGGGCGAGGAAGGCCCGCGAGTCGCCGATGTGGGCGAGGACGAGCTTGTCGCGGGAGCGGAGGATCGCGATGAGCGTCGTGCCCATGCCGTCGAGCTGCGGCTCGTCCTTGACCCGGGCGCCGAGCTCGGCGTTGGCCGAGGCGATCCGCTCGAGGAGGGCCGGGCCGGCCTCGCCACCCCCGAGGGCCTGCCCGTCGAGGTCGACGAGGGCGGCGATGACGGTCGAGGAGGCGATGTCGCCGCCGGCGTGGCCGCCCATCCCGTCGGCCATCGCGAGGAGGTGCGGACCGGCATACCCCGAGTCCTGGTTGTTGGACCGGACCATGCCGACGTCGGACTTGGCGGCGTAGCGGAAGGCGAAGGGCATGGGCTACCTCTGCAGCTCCACCGACGTCTGGCCGATCCGCAGCACGCTGCCGGCGCGGATCGGCTCGGGCTCGGTGAGCCGCATGGTGCCGAGGTAGGTGCCGTTCGTCGAGCGGAGGTCCTCGACGAGCCACTGGGTGCCGTCGTGGAAGATCCGGGCATGCCGGCCGGAGGCGTAGTCGTCGTCGAGAACGAGCGCGCACTCGGGGCTGCGGCCGATGAGGATGCCGGACTCGCGCAGCGGCAGGCTCGTCCCCGCGAGGGGGCCGCCGGTGACGACGAGCTTGCTCGGCTCGCCCTTGGCGCGACGGCTGCGCTTGGCGGGCTTCGTCGTGTCGCCGTCGCGGCCGGCTCGGGGGGTGCGCCGCGAGACCTGGGTGCCGTAGAGGTCACCGCGCAGCACGCCGACGATGGAGAAGACGAAGGCCCACAGGAGCACGAGCATCCCGAGGCGCATGATCGTCAGCGTCAGCTCACTCATCGCAGGACCGGTCCCTCTCCGCGCCGGTCACCGGCGGCCGGCCCGGTAGGTGACCGACGTGCGCCCGACGGTGACCCGGTCGCCGTCCTGGAGGTGCTCGGACGTCACCCGGTCGCCGTTGACGAACGTGCCGTTCGTCGAGCCGAGGTCGCGGATGGTCGTGACGAAGTGCGGGCCGTCGGTCGTCACCCGGATCTCGCTGTGCCTCCGCGAGATGCCGGGGTCGTCGAGGACGATGTCGGCCGAGTCGTCCCGGCCGAGGATCGTCAGGGCGCCCATGAGCGGGTAGCGGTCGCCGTCGACGTCGAGCCAGGGCCGGTCGGCGGGGTTGACCCGGCGGCTCCGCTCCGGGGGCGCCCGTGGGCTCGGGGGTATGCCGCGCCGTCGCCTGGGCCGCCCCGGCGGCTGCCGCTCCGGCCGCGGCCGCTCCGGCGGCGCCGACGGCCGGTCCGGCGCTTCCGGCGCCCGCGTGCGGCGGCCGGGTCCGCGGCATTCGAGTCGGGGGCGGGCACCGCGCGGGACTGGCCGGTCTGGCCGGTGGCGTCGGGGCGCTTGGCCGTCGCCGGACGGACCCGGAAGACGCCCGTCTCGAGGGTGTCGTCGACGTCGAAGGCGATGTCGAAGGGGCCGCCCGGCTGGTAGTGCTGGCTGTCGGCGTGCTCCATCGCGGCGGCGACGAGCTCGTCCTTGAGCGCGGCCTCGTCCTGGGAGAGCCGGTCGAAGTCGGTGCCGCTCAGCTCGATCTGGAAGATGTTGGGGACGAGGCTGCGGCCCTTGCCGACGACGGAGGCGCGGTCGTCCATGGCCCGACGGATGGCGCTCGCGATCTCGACCGGCTGCACCTCGGCCCGGAAGGCCTTGGCGAACACACCGTTGACCGCCCGCTCGAGGCGTGCCTCCACGCGGTCGAACAGGCCCATGCGGCTCACCTCCCAGGGGTCACGTCGGTGTCGCGTCGCGGGGCACGGCGCGCGGCCAGGGCATGCGTCTTCCGTGCGATGGTATCTGCCGTACCGCCGTACCCCGGCATCACGCACCCGCGGCGGACCCCTGACCTGCGCGGGCGTGTCGGCGGGGCGCGTGGTGGCCACCGCCTCGGTAGGCACCCGCTTTGATGTGGGGCCGGGTCATGCGGCACACTAGGACGGCTCACGCGAGAGTGGCGGAACGGCAGACGCGCTGTCTTCAGGTGGCAGTGTCCTTATGGGCGTGGGGGTTCAAATCCCCCCTCTCGCACCACGTGTGATGTCTCAGGACATCGGAAACCCCCGAACCGTCAGGTTCGGGGGTTTCGCCGTGTCTGGGCCCCGCCGCGAGGGCGTCGTGCGCCGATTCCGCCATCGGTCGCCGTTTCTGACAAACCGGGCTGCTGTGGCGGCGAGTTCTGTCAGAAACGGCGAGCTGCGTCGGCATCAGCGACCTGTGCCGTGGACGGCCGGCCCGGTCAGATCGAGTAGGACTCCGGGTCCTCGCGGGCGCTCACGCCGACGGAGGACCCGGCGCTCGAGAAGTCGGTGACGACGGCATACCGGTCGCCGCGCACGATCGTGTCGCGGACCTCCATCACCGTCCCCGCCCGCCGGCCCACCCGCTGGATGCGCAGGCAGGCGACGTCGGCCGGGACGTCGAGCAGCTCGCGCACCCGCTCGTCGGGGACCACCGCACCGACCCGCTCGGTGCCGTCGGTGAGGACGACGCCGGTCTGTGCCGCGAGCTCGTCGTAGAGGGCGGTGCGGGTGAACGTCGCGTCGACGAGTCCCCGGGCGATCGAGGCGGGCAGCCAGACCCGGTCGTAGGCGAGCGGCTCCCCGTCGGCGAGCCGGACCCGCTCGAGGTGGAACAGCTCGGCCTCCGGGGCCAGGCCGAGCCGACGCGCCACGGGTCCGTCCGTGACGAGGGCCTGGGCCAGGACGACGCTCGTCTGGACCATCCCGCGCATCTCGACCTCGCGAAAGAGCGAGTACAGGGTGCCGAGGGGCTGGTCGTACCCGCGGCGGACGTGGCTCGCCCGTCCCCGGGCCGTGTCGAGGACGCCCCGCTCGCGCAGCCGCCGCAGGGCCTCCCGGACCGTATGCCGCGACACGGCGTACTCCGCGACGAGCTCGTGCTCTCCGGGGAAGGCGGAGTCGAACTCGCCCAGCGCGAGCCGGCGGCTGAGATCGTCCTGCAGCTGCGTCCACAGCGGGCTCGTGCCCGATCGGTCCAGCGCCCGGGGACCCCGCCGCGTCCCGTCGGAGGTCGACTCCGTGCTCACCCCGATGCTCACCCGTTGCTCACCCGATCCCGTCCGCGACCACCGCCTCGTCGCCTGCTCCGTGGCATCCGACCCTACGCGGTGCCAGAGTGGAGGGACCCGGTGTCTCCACGACGACGTCACGAGGTGTGCGATGACCGCTGCGACGATTCTCCATGAGGGCCTGGCGTTCGGTGAGGGGCCGCGCTGGCGGGACGGGGTGCTGTGGTTCAGCGACTTCTACCGGCGCGCCGTCTACACCCTCGCGCCGGACGGCACCGAGACCAAGATCGTCGACGTGCCGGCCCAGCCCTCCGGCCTCGGCTGGCTGCCGGACGGCCGGCTGCTCGTGTCGAGCATGCGTGACCACACCGTGCTGCGCCTCGAACCCGACGGCAGCCTTGCCCTCCACGCCGACCTCAGCGACCTCGCCGACTACCACCTCAACGACCTCATCACCGATGCGTCGGGTCGGGCCTACGTCGGCAACTTCGGCTACGACCTGCACGCCGACATGGCCGAGCGCGACGTCCCGACGATCCTCGCCGACGAGGGCGCCGGCGCCACCCGGCTCGCCCGTGTCGACCCGGACGGCACGGTGAGCGTCGCCGCCGAGGGGGTGCGCTTCCCCAACGGGATGGCCTGGCAGGACGACGGACGCACCCTCGTCCTCGCCGAGACGCTGCGCCTGCAGCTCACGGCATACGACGTCGCGGCGGACGGCACGCTCTCGGCGCCGCGGGTCTGGGCCTCGACCGCGCCGCAGATGGTGGCCCCGGACGGCATCTGCGCCGACCCCGAGGGCGGCATCTGGGTGTCCGCCGCCCTCGGCAACGCCGTCGTCCGCTACGCCGAGGGCGGCGAGGTGACCGGGCAGGTCGAGACGAGCCAGATCGCCTACGCCTGCGCGCTCGGGGGACCCGACGGCCGGACCCTCTATGCGATGACCGCGCCGTCGAGCGAGCCGAAGATCGTCGACGGTCAGCGGCTCGGCCGGATCGAGGCCGCCCAGGTCTGATCCCCTCGACGGCCCGGCGCTCGGCGGGCTACGCCCGGGTAGCCTGGGCGTCGACCCACCCGCCAGCCGAGGGGACCTCATGTCGTCCGCCACCCACCGCGTCCAGACGATCGTCGCGGGGTCGAAGCTGAGACGGATGCTCGGCCGGCACACGGTGGTCCTCCGGTATGCCGCGCCGTCGTCGGGCCGCTCGATCGAGCTGCCGGTGTGGGCGGTTCCTCACGGCACCGGCTGGGTCGTCCTCGTCGCGAAGCACGACGACAAGCACTGGTGGCGGGCCTTCCGCCGGCCTCTCGCGGCGTCGCTCACCGACGACCAGCCGACCTACGACGTCGTCGGGCACCTCGTCACCGACGCCGACGAACGGGTCCGGCTCACCGAGACCTACCTCGCAGCCATCCCCATGGCGAGACGGCAGGTTCGCCCTGGAACGCCGGTCGTCGTGTTCGACAGGGTCGGCCGATGAGCGCACTCGACGGCTGGACCCGCGGCTCGCACACCGCCGACGACACGACACATGACACCTACCGCAAGGGCTCCGGGCCCGGCGTCATCGTCATCCACGAGCTGCCCGGGATGACCGAGGAGGTCATCGCCTTCGCCGAGGAGCTCGTCGCCGCCGGCTACACCGTCGTCATGCCCCAGCTCTTCGGCACGCCGGGCGCGTCGATGGGGGTGCGGACCTCCCTCGCCGCCTTCGCCCAGGTGTGCGTGAGCGCGGAGTTCACCAAGCTCGCGACCGGCGTCACGGCGCCCCTCGCCGGCTGGCTGCGCTCCCTCGCCCGGGAGCTGCACGCCGAGCTCGGCGGGCCCGGGGTCGGCGCCCTCGGGATGTGCTTCACCGGCGGGTTCGCGCTGGCGATGATGGTCGACCCCGCCGTCGCGGCCCCCGTCCTCGCGCAGCCCGCCGTCCCCTTCCCCATCGGCCGCCGCCGCTCGGCCGACCTCAACCTCTCGCCCGAGGACCTCGAGCGGGTCAAGGCGCGGGCGGCCGACGGCTGCCCGGTCCTCGGGCTGCGCTACGCGTCCGACCGGGCGATCGGCACCCGGTTCGCCACGCTCACCCGCGAGCTCGGCGCGGCATTCATCCCCGTCGACCTCGACGGCAAGGGTCACTCGACCCTCACCCTCCATCGCCAGCAGGTCGCCGTCGACGCCGTCCTCGACTTCTTCGCCGACCGGCTGCGCGGCTGAGGCGGCTGCGCCGCCCGGGTCACGGCGCGGCCACCCCTCGGTCACGAGCAGGCCACGAGAGGCGGGGTTCGGACACGGACCGACATCGGTCCGGTCACGTCATCGTCACTCTCACGACGGCCGGGGCGCCCCGCCCCTACGGTCGGTCCCACGGACGCCATGACGTCGACCCGAGGGGGGACCGATGAGGACCGCGACGAGCCGCCGATCCGCCGCACTGGGAGGGGTCGCACTCACCATCGCGCTGCTGGCGACCGGTTGTGGCAGTGGGGGAAGTGGCGGTGGGTATGCCGTGTCCCCCGGCCCGAACGGCGCCCCCGCCCCGCTGCCCGCCGCCACCCCGACCGGCATGGCCCCGCCGGAGCCGACCGCGCGGGCGAGCCTGTTCACCGACCCCGCGAGCGACCCCCTGTCGACCTTCGCCCTCGACGTCGACACCGGCTCCTACACGCGCTTCCGCGACGCCGTGAACCATGGCCGGTCGATCCCCGCGGCCGAGGTCCGCACCGAGGAGTTCGTCAACTACTTCGAGCAGGACTACCCCGCCCCCGTCGACGGCCTCGACGTCCGGCTCGACGCGGCGGCCCTCCCGTTCGCGCCGGACACGAGACTGGTCCGGGTCGGGATCCGCAGCGCCGACGTCACGTCGGCCACGCGGCCGGACGCCGACCTCGCCCTCGTCGTCGACTGCTCCGGCTCGATGGGCGACGACGGGAAGATGGAGACGACGAAGCACGCCCTGCGGACCCTCGTCGGGTCGCTCCGACCGAGCGACCGGGTCGGGATCGTGTGCTACTCGGACGACGCCTTCCGACTCCTCGACCCCACCCCGCTCAGTGAGCGCGGCCGCGTCCTCGACGCCATCGGCGAGCTGGAGCCGGACTCCTCGACGAACGCCGAGGCGGGCCTCGAGCTGGGCTACGACATGGCGGCCCGGATGCGGACCGAGGGACGGATCACCCGGGTCATCCTCATCAGCGACGGGGTGGCCAACGTCGGGGACACCAGCCCGGGCGGCATCCTCGAGCGGATCGGCACCCAGGCCCGGGAGGGCATCCACCTCATCTCGGTCGGGGTCGGCATCGACACGTACAACGACCGGCTCCTCGAGCAGCTCGCCGACCAGGGTGACGGCTGGCACGTCTATGTCGACTCCGAGCAGGAGGCCGACCGCGTGTTCGCGACGCGACTGACCGAGTCCCTCGTCATCACCGCGCGCAACGCCAAGGCCCAGGTCGAGTTCGATCCCGAGATCGTCGGCGGGCTACCGGCTCATCGGCTACGAGAACCGCGCCGTCGCCGACCGCGACTTCCGCAACGACGCCGTCGACGGCGGCGAGGTCTTCGCCGGCCACGCCTCCACCGCGTTGTACGAGGTGCGGCTGCGTGAAGGGGCGCGTCGGGGCGCGGTCATCACGGCGACGGTGCGCTATCTCGACTCCTCCGGGCGGCCGGTCGAGCGCGCCGGACGGCTGACTCTCGACGACTGCGCCGGCTCGCCGGAGACGGCCTCACCCCGGCTGCGCCAGGACCTCGTCATCGCCATGCTCACCGACCGTCTCGTCGACGGACCGTGGACCGAGCGGGTGAGCGTGGCCGACCTGCGCGGCCGGGCGCTCATGCTCTCCCGTGATCTCGGCGGCGACCCGGACGTCACCGAGCTGGTGCGGCTCATCGACCGCGTCGCGGCGTAGCAGGTCGGCGTCCGGCGGATCGAGGTGCCGTCCGAGGCTCCGGCGGGGCCGCGGCATACGGCCGTGGGACGGCGGACCGGCTACTTGTTGAGGCCCGAGTGGTGGGGCACCGAGGCGGTGATGATCGTCCCGTCGGCCCGCATGTGCGGTCGCAACGCGACCGGCTCCGGCTGGCCGTCGATCCGGGGGCCCTGCCCGTCCAGCTCGACGCGAACCGGCCCGAGGGGGTGATGTCGTGCGTCCTCGCCGCGGACCGAGACCCGGGCGCCCATCCCGTCCTCGATGACGAAGGTGATCGCGTCCTGCTTGACGGTGACCCGCAGCCGAGTGCCGCGGATCGTCACCCGGAAGGTGAGGCCCGACCAGGCCTCCGGCAGTCGCGGGTCGAAGGAGAGACAGCCGCCGTAGTCACGCATCCCGCCGAAGCCGTAGACGAGCGCGTTCCAGATGCCACCGGCACTCGCGACGTGGATGCCGTCGGAGGTGTTGTCGTGCAGATCCCCGAGGTCGGTGTAGAGGGACTGCCAGAAGTAGTCGAGGGCGAGCTGGTGGTAGCCGACCTCGGCGGCGACGATCGACTGGACGACGCCGGACAGGGTCGAGTCACCCGTCGTGATCGGGTCGTAGTACTCGAAGTCGGCCCGCTTCTCGGCGAGCCCGAACTGGTCCCCCTGGAGGAAGAGGGCGAGGACGACGTCGGCCTGCTTGAGCACCTGGAACCGGTAGATGACGAGCGGGTGGTAGTGCAGCAGCAGGGGCCGCTTCTCCGGCGGGGTGTTGGGCAGGTCCCACACCTCGCGCTCGTGGAACTGGCTGTCCTGAGGATGGATCCCCATGTCGTCGTCCCAGGGGATGGCGATCGCCTCGGCCGCGCGCTCCCACTCGGCCACCTCGTCGGCACGCAGCCCGAGCCGGGACACCATCTCGGAGTGCGCCTGCGGCCGGCTGGCGTCGAGGTCCCTCACCGCGCGGGCGGCGCAGCGGAGGTTGAAGCGCGCCATGACGTTCGTATAGAGGTTGTCGTTGACGACGGTCGTGTACTCGTCGGGGCCGGTCACGCCATGGATCCGGAAGGAGACCTCGCCGTCGCCGCGCCAGAAGCCGAGGTCGACCCACATCCGCGCGGTCTGGACGAGGATGTCGATCCCGTTGCGCGCGAGGAAGTCCTCGTCGCTCGTCGCCTTGAGGTACTTGTCGAGCGCAAAGCTGATGTCCGCGTTGATGTGGTACTGCGCCGTCCCGGCGGCGTAGTAGGCGGAGGCCTCCTGGCCGTTGATCGTTCGCCACGGGAAGAGAACGCCGTCGGTCGTGAGGTCCTCGGCACGCCGCTCGGCGGCCGGGAGCATCGTGTAGCGGAAGCGCAGGGCGTTCCGGGCGATCTGCGGCGTCGTGTAGATGAAGAAGGGAATGGTGTAGATCTCGGTGTCCCAGAAGTAGTGCCCGCCGTAGCCGGTGCCGGTCACCCCCTTGGCCGGTATGCCGTTGCCCTCGGCCCGGGCCCCGGCCTGGGCCAGTGAGAAGAGGTTGAACCGGATGGCCTGCTCCGCCGCAGGCTGGTTCTCGAGCTCGACGTCCGAGCGCTCCCAGAAGCCCTTGAGCCAGGTCCGCTGGTCCTGCGAACTGCTTCTCGACGCCCTGGTCCTTGACCCGGTCCAGGGTGCGTCGGCACCGGTTGACGAGCTCGCTCGGCGGAACGGCCCGGGACGTGTGATAGCTGACGACCTTCGTGATCGTGATGGGCTTCCCGGCCTCCGCGCGCACCCGATAGACCTGCTTCGTGTAGTCCTCGGCGGACTCGGCGAAGGTGCGGTAGTCGTTCTCGGTCTCGATCGTTGTGGTCGGCCGCGACGGCAAGGGTCATCCGTGAGTTCGTGCACCGGTAGCCGAGGAAGGAGCGATAGTCGTCGGCGAAGTTCGTCGTGGGCTGGAGTACCCGACCGCCGAAGGCCTCCGCCTTGCGGGGGTCGGTCGGGCCGGCGGCCTCGTCCGGGTCGTCGGGGTTCGCAGTGGCGGTGTCGTACTCGTCGATGCCGGCCTCGCGGTTGATGATCTGGCTCGAGACGACGATGGGGGCGTCCCTGTCGAGGAGGGTCACCTCGAAGGTCATGATCGCGAGATGGCGCTGGGTGAAGGAGACCATCCGCCGGGTGCGCAGCCGCACCCGGTTGCCGGTGGGCGTGAGCCAGACGAGGTCGCGGGTGAGGACCCCGGTGCGGAAGTCCAGGGCCCGCTCGTAGCTCTGCAGGTCGGCGACCGACAGCAGGAGGGGCTCGTCGTCGACGTAGAGGCGCATGACCTTGGCGTCGGGGACGTTGACGATCGTCTGCCCGATCCGCGCGAAGCCGAAGGCCTCCTCGGCGTGGCGGATGGGCCAGGTCTCGTGGAACCCGTTGACGAAGGTCCCGTGCTGGAAGGTCTCCCTGCCCTCGAGGACGTTGCCGCGCAGCCCGAGGTAGCCGTTGCCGACGGCGAAGAGCGTCTCGGTCAGCCCGAGGTCGTGGGACTCGTAGCGGCTCTCGACGAGTCGCCAGGGCTCCACCGGCCACCGCGACCGGTCGAGGTACTCGGGCATCGACCCCAGCCCGCGACCGGACTTGTTGCGGGCCGCCTTCACCGCTCGACCAGCTCGGCGAGGTCCGACACGACGACGGTGGCCCCGCCGGCGCGGAGCGCCTCCTCACCGGCGCCGCGGTCGACGCCGACGACGAGCCCGAAGCCGCCGTCCCGGCCCGCGGCCACCCCGGACACGGCGTCCTCGACGACGACCGCCCGTTCGACGGGGACGCCGAGCTGACGCGCGGCATACACGAAGGTCTCGCCGGACGGCTTGCCCCGCAACCCTTCTCGGGTCGCGACGTTGCCGTCGACGACGACGGGGAAGTAGTGGTCGATGCCCGCTGCGGCGAGGACCGACGGTGCGTTCTTCGAGCTCGAGACCACGGCCATCCGGACCCCGAGGTCGACGAGGCGCTCGACGAGCGCGACGCTGCCGGCATACGGGCTGACGCCGTCCTGTGCGAGGAGCCGGTCGAACATGTCGTTCTTCTCGTTGCCGAGCCCGCAGACGGTCTCGGTCCCGGCGGGGTCGGCGGGATCCCCCTCGGGGAGCTCGACACCGCGCGAGGCGAGAGCCGAGCGCACGCCGTCGTAGCGGGGCTTGCCGTCGACGTAGGCGAAGTAGTCCTCGTCGGAGTAGGGGGGCGTGATGCCGTGCCCGTCGAAGTAGTCGGTGAACATCGCCTTCCAGGCACGCATGTGCACCTCGGCGGTCGGGGTCAGCACGCCGTCGAGGTCGAAGAGCGCGGCGGCGAACCCGGGGCCGTCGGTGAATGACGCCAGCCAGGCGGTCTGCGGCTCGGCCATGAGGACCTCCTCCGATCGAAACGCTTTCACCCTAGCCATCCCAGGGGGCGCGAGATGGGTTTCGTCGCACCTTGTTCCTCCCCTTCCGGAGGCCGGGACGGCACCCGGCGAGGCGACGGGGTGGTTGCCTGGCGGCTCGTCCCGGGGTAGACAGCCCTCGTGCAGGGTGGCTCGCTCGTCGTCGGCATCGACCTCGCCTGGGGTGCGCGGGCCCGCACCGGTCTCGCCGCCGTCCGCCGCGACGGCTCGCTCCTCGACAGCGCGACGGCCGTGACGGACGCCGACATCGACGACTGGCTCGCCGCTCTTCCCCGGACAGCCCGTCGTCGTCGGCGTCGACGCGCCACTCGTCGTCCCCAACGCCTCCGGGTCCCGCCGGGCCGAGCGAGAGATCGGCCAGGCCTTCGGCCGGTATGCCGCCTCCGCCTACCCCTCGAGCCGCGCCGACCCGCTCTTCGACCCACCGCGGGCGCGGACCCTCGCACAGCGACACGGCTGGAGCGTCGACCCCGGCGATGCGCCGACGCCGGCACCGGGCGGTCTGCCTCGAGGTCTACCCGCACGCGGGGCTCATCGGGCTCTTCCGGCTCGGTCGTCGGGTGCCCTACAAGAAGGGTCCGCATCGCGCGGCGGGGTTCGCCCGTCTCGTCGAGCTGCTCGAGGCGGTGCCGGAGCTCCGGCTCGCGGACCATCCACGCTGGGGAACGCTTCGCGCGCTGGCCCTCGCTCCCGGCCCGGGCGACCTCGACCGGATCGAGGACGAGGTCGACGCGGTCGTCTGCGCCCATCTCGCCTGGCTCTGGCTGGCCCGACCGTGGGTGCTGCAGATCTACGGCTCCGCCGAGGAGGGGTTCATCGTCGCTCCTCCTCCGCCGGACTGGCCGGCCGCGGGCGACGCCACTGCTTCGACCCGACCCTGACCCTTGCGTCCGCGTTTCTGGTCGCCATGGCGACCAGAAACGCGGACGCAGGGGGGTCGGTGGCGGGGGCCACGGATCTCGGCGGGGCGTGGTTGGCTGGGTGGGTGACGATCCCTGCGGCCGAGTCTCCCGTCGGCGGCGAGAGCCCCCCACCCGACGCCGGCGGCCGAGCGCCGCTGGACCGGGGCGGCATACCGGAGCCGGTGCTCGACGCCCGGCCGGACCTGGTCGAGCTCTACTGGCTGGCCTGGGAGCTCGCCCGGGACCATGTCGTCGAGCGGGAGGGTGTCGCCCGGTCCCCCTATCTCGACGAGGGCTTCGACCCGGACACGATCTGGATCTGGGACACCTGTCTCATGGCGCACTTCGCGAAGTACGCGCCGCAGGACTTCCCCGGCATCGAGAGCCTCGAGAACTTCTACCTCCCGCTCCACGACGGCGCCTCCACCTCGGTCCGGATGCAGCACCCGGACAACCCGCCGCTGCTCGCGTGGTCGGAGGAGGAGTACGTCCGGCACACCGGCGACCTCGACCGGGTGCGGCGGATCCTCGACGCCGGCTACCTCCAGCGGCACTTCGCCTTCTTCGACGAGGTCCCCCGCGGGACGGTGCTCGACTGCAGCGTCGTGCCGACCTTCGTCGAACGCACGGAGCGTGGCTACCGGTGGAGCGGGGTGAGCAGCGGGATGGACAACTCGCCACGCGGGCCGGAGTGGATGGGGCTCGACACCTGGGGCGACATCCTCTGGTTCGACGCCGCGGCCCAGCAGGCGCTCGCCGCGCGGAGCATCGCCCGGCTCGCCCGGCTCGTCGGACGGGACGACCTCGCCGCCGAGTACGACGCGCACCATCGACGGCTCGTCGACCTCGTCGACGACTTCTGGGACGCCGAGGACGGGATCTACTACGACCGGTTCGACAGCGCGCCCTTCGACTTCCACCGGGTGCGGACGCCGGCGGCGTACTGGCCGCTCCTGGCCGGCGCGTGCGACGCCGACCAGGCGCGTGCGCTGGCCGAGCTGCTGCGCGACCCGTCCTGCTTCGGCGGAGTCGTCCCCTGGCCGTCGGTCGCCCGCGACGACCCGGCCTTCCGCGGCACCGGGCACTACTGGCGGGGCGGGGTGTGGGTTCCGACCGCCTACGTCGGCGCGCGGGCGCTCGCCGACAACGGGTATGCCGCGCTCGCCCGGGAGTCGACGCTCGGGCTGCTCGACCACATGGCGGCGACGTACGCGGCATACGACCCGCCGACGATCTGGGAGGCCTACGCACCGGACCGGCCCGCGCCCTCGACGGGCAAGGACGACGCCTACATCGTCCGCCCCGACTTCTGCGGCTGGTCGGCGCTCGCGCCCATCGCCATGCTCATCGAGCACGTCCTCGGCATCGGCGTCGACGCGACGACGGCGAGCGTGCGCTGGGACCCGCCGGACCTGGGGCGCAGCGGGATCCGGCGGTTGCGGTGTGGGACGACGCTGGTGAGCCTCGTCGCGGAGGACGATCGGCTCGTCGTCGACACGGACGGGCCGATCACCCTCGTCGTCGAGGGCGTGGGCCACGAGCTCGCGCCGGGCCGGGTCACCCTCGCCCGCTGATCGAGCGGCCCCCGGTTGACGGCGAGACGGCGCGGCTAGCGGCGACGGTCGACGGGGCGGCGCAGGGTGGAGCGGAGGTATGCCGCGCCGCCGGGTGAGCCCTCCCCGGCCTGGTCCTCCGGGTTGGAGATCTGGCAGCGCTGCAGGGACAGGCAGCCGCAGCCGATGCACGAGTCGAGCCCGTCGCGCAGCTGCTCGAGCGCGGCGATCTGGTCGTCGAGGCGGGAGCGCCAGTCGCGCGAGATCCGCTGCCAGTCCCGCTTCGTCGGCGTCCGGTTGCGGGGCAACAGGTCGAGCTCGGCGCGGACCTCCTCGAGGGTGAGCCCGATGTTGCGCGCCGCCTTGATGAAGGCGAGCCGGCGGAGGGTCTCACGGCGGTAGCGGCGCTGGTTCCCGGGCGTCCGCTGGGCGGAGACGAGCCCCTCGGCCTCGTAGAAGCGCAGGGCGGACGGGGCGAACCCCGAGCGCTCGCTGACCTCGGTGACCGTGAGGAGGTCCGTGGACCGCATGGTCTCTCTCCTTGACTTCAAGTCAACTTCAACTTGAAGGATAGTCGCAAGCGATCGTCGACGGAAGGACTCATCATGCGAACTGCCCTCGTCACCGGCGGGTCGGAGGGCCTCGGCAGAGCGCTGGCCACCGAGCTGGCCACCCGCGGCTGGCGGGTCGTCGTCGACGGGCGGCGAGCGGCCGCTCTGGCCGCGGCGGCCGAGTCGATGCGCACCGCTGCCCGCGGCGGGTTCGTGGACGCCGTGCCCGGCGACATCACCAATGCCGCCCACCGGCGGGTCCTCGCCCGCACCGTGGGATCGGCGGGGCTCGACCTGCTCGTCCACAACGCCAGCACCCTCGGGCCGACCGGCCTGCATCCCCTCGCGGACCTGCCGGCCGAGGAGCTGCGCGACGTCCTCGAGACCAACGTCGTCGCGCCGCGTCGCGCTGACCCGGCTGCTCCTCCCGGCCCTGCTCCGGGCGCGGGGGGTCGTCGTCGCCGTCAGCTCGGATGCCGCGGCCGAGCACTACGAGACGTGGGGTGGCTACGGCGCCAGCAAGGCGGCCCTGGACCACCTCGCCGGGACGCTCGCCGCCGAGCAGCCGGAGCTCGCGGCATACGCCGTGGACCCGGGGGACATGCGCACGACCATGCATCAGGCGGCCTTCCCCGGTGAGGACATCAGCGACCGGCCGCTCCCCGAGGCCGCCGTCGGCCCACTCCTCGACCTCGTCGCGGCCCGGCCGCCGAGCGGCCGCTACCGCCTGGCCGACGTTCCGGCGCTGACCGGGGCGTCCGAGGAGGTGCCGGCGTGAGCGTGACGACGGTGCCGCACACCCGGTTCGACCTTCCCGCCGCGTCGACCGCCCGGCTCCCGGCCGAGGAGCGCGGCCTGCGTCGCGACGAGGTGCGCCTCCTCGTGGCGTCGGCGGCGCGGGGCGTCACCCACACCCGCTTCGCCCACCTCGGCGAGCACCTGTCCCCGGGCGACCTCGTCGTCGTCAACACCTCGGCGACGGTCGCCGCCGAGGTCGACGCCCGGTCCTCGACGGGTCCCCGGGTCCTCCACCTCGCGTCGCAGGTCTCGCCGACCCGCTGGGTCGTCGAGGTGCGCAGCGCCCCGGACGGGAGCCGCTCCGTTCTCGACCATCGGGCGGGCGACGTCCTGCTCGTCGACCGCGTCGAGGTCGTCCTCGTCGAGCCGTATGCCGGTCGCTCGGCCTCCCCGACCCACGAGGGCAACCGGCTCTGGGTCGCCGAGGCGTCCCATCCCGCCGCGCTCAAGCGGGTCGCTGCGCCGGCGTGGCCGGCCCATCGCGTACGGGTACCTCGACCGCCCGCTGCCGCTCGCGGCATACCAGACGGTCTTCGGCCGCGACCCGGGCAGCGTCGAGATGCCGAGCGCCGGACGTCCGTTCACCCCGGAGGTCGTCCTCGACCTCGTGACCCGTGGCGTGCAGATCGCGCCGGTCACCCTCCACACCGGCGTCTCGTCGCAGGAGAGCGGTGAGCCGCCGCAGGACGAGTGGTTCTCGGTGCCCGAGGCGACGGCCGCCCTCGTCAACGCGACGCGCGTCGGCGGCCGACGGGTGCTCGCCGTGGGGACGACGGTCACCCGGGCCCTGGAGTCCGCGGTCGTCGGCGGCCGGGCCACGGCCCGGAGCGGCTGGACCGACCTCGTCCTCGGCCCGGACCACCTGCCACGGCTCGTCACCGGGCTCGTCACCGGGCTGCACGACCCCAACGCCTCGCACCTGCACCTCGTCGAGGCGGTCGCCGGGACCGACCTCGCCCAGGAGGCCTACGACGCGGCGGTCGCGGAGGGCTACCTCTGGCACGAGTTCGGCGACTCGTGCCTCTTCCTGCCCTGACCCCGCGCCTGACCCGCGCCGACCCCGCCGACCCGCGGGGCGAGTCGGCCCCTCGAGGGCTCTGATGGGGCGATCGCCGCCCCATCGGCGGGCTCGGCTGGGGGCGGATCGCCACCCCTCGGCGGGTGGGCTGGGGGCGGATCGCCACCCCTCGGCGGGTGGGCTGGGTCGTCAGCGGGTGCGGGTGAGGCGGAGCGTCCACGCCTCCGGGCCGCTGACGAGGTAGGCGACCTCGATCGCCCCGGCCTCGGTCTCGTCGATCTGCGCCAGCAGCGGCGTCGGGTTGTGCGGCGCCGTGAGGTCGAGGGCACCCCCGACCGGCAGCGAGGCGACCGCGCCGAGGATGGCGCCGTGCCGGATCGCGTGGGGGATCTCGCGGGCGTCGAGGGCCGGGACCTCGGTGTCGTGATGCCCGCAGGCGCAGCCGCCGGAGGAGGGGGTGACGTGGAGATCGGTGGTCTGGCTCATGGCGGCCTCTCTGGCGTTGCGGGGCGGGACAATTCAGAGGACACCATCATCTAAAATCCTGATGACGGGTGGCACCGTCCGCATCGTGAACGCGGTTCTCGACCACTGGCCTGGGCACTTGCGCCGCATTCCGGGGTGGCTACAGTGCTCCTACTTATCCTCCTAATTCTCATAAGGGGAGCCGAGATGGTTGAGCAGCGCCACAGCCGCGGTGGGCGGAGCACGCGCGGACATCCTCGAGGTGCTCGGGTCCCTGCCCGTGAGCGCCGACGGCCGGCCGACCCGGGAGGTCGGCCTCAGTGCCCCCGAGCTCGCCCGGCGGCTGGGGCTGCACGTGACGACGGTGCGGTTCCATCTCGACCAGCTCCTCGCGTCCGGCGCGGTCGTCCCCGGCTCCGGCGACGCGGCCGGCGGTGGACGGCGGGGTCGCCCCGCTCGCACG
Source organism: uncultured Actinomycetota bacterium (assembly GCA_963745335.1). GTDB lineage: Bacteria > Actinomycetota > Actinomycetes > Actinomycetales > Dermatophilaceae > CAVSJJ01. Next base: position 103,499 of record CAVUXP010000010.1, on the reverse strand, counting down.
TATGCCGCCGCCGTCGGCCCGCTCCAGGGTGCCCGCGACGAGCAGGCCTACCGGATGCTCGCCGAGCTGCTCGCCGACCAGTGCTACGACCGAGACAACGGCGCCCCGTCGACGCCCGAACAGGCGGGGCGGCGGTGGGCGGAGCGGCATACCCGCACCACGCTGCCCTCACGGGTTCCCGACCACCCCGGCGCGGCGAGCTCGGCCGGGGAGTGGATCGGGAAGGTCGGGCAGGTCGTCGAGTTCCTCACGGAGTGGGGCTACGACCCCACGGTCCGCATCGTCGACGGCGGTCGCCGCGCCGACATCGAGCTGGCGCACTGCCCCTTCCAGGAGATGGCCCGCACCCGAGAGGACGTCGTGTGCGGCATCCACCGCGGACTCGTCGGCGGGGTGCTGGACGTCCTCGGGGAGTCGAGCACCCGGGTCGGCCTCGAGCCCTTCGTCACGCCGACCCTGTGCCGCGCCCGTCTCGACAGGCCGGTCCCGACGGCGGAAGGGGCCGTCCGATGACCGAGCAGGCCACCCCCGCGCGGGCCGCCGAGGCAACCGCCGGCACGACCCCCGGGCTCGACGGGCCCCTCGCCGACGCCCTCGTCGGAACCCGCCGGTTCTTCACCCGAGGAGAGGTCTCGGCCGACCGGCGGATGCTGCATCGCGAGGGCGGGCGATCCGGAGACGCGTTCTACCGGGACCGGTGGAGCCACGACAAGGTCGTCCGCTCCACCCACGGGGTCAACTGCACCGGCTCCTGCTCGTGGAAGGTCTACGTCAAGGACGGGATCATCACCTGGGAGGCGCAACAGACCGACTACCCCTCGGCCGGTGCCGACCGACCCGACTACGAGCCGCGGGGTTGTCCGCGTGGTGCGGCCTTCTCCTGGTACACGTACTCGCCCACCCGGGTCCGCTACCCCTACGTGCGCGGCGTCCTCCTCGAGATGTTCCGCGAGGCCAAGGCCCGGCTCGGCGACCCGGTCCTGGCATGGGCCGAGATCACCCAGGACCCCGAGAAGGCCACGCGCTACAAGAGTGCCCGCGGCAAGGGCGGCCTCGTCCGGGCGACCTGGGACGAGGCGACCGAGCTCATCGCGGCGGCCCAGGTCTACACGATCAAGCGCTGGGGGCCGGACCGGATCGCCGGCTTCTCACCGATCCCTGCCATGTCCATGGTGAGTCACGCCGCCGGCTCGCGCTTCGTGAGCCTCATCGGCGCCTGCATGCTGAGCTTCTACGACTGGTACGCCGACCTGCCCGTCGCCTCACCGCAGATGTTCGGGGACCAGACCGACGTGCCGGAGTCGGGGGACTGGTGGGACGCGGCATACCTGCTCATGTGGGGGAGCAACGTCCCCCTCACCCGCACCCCGGACGCGCACTGGATGACCGAGGCCCGCTACCGCGGCCAGAAGGTCGTCGTCATGAGCCCCGACTACGCCGAGAACGTCAAGTTCGCCGACGAGTGGCTCCCCGTCGCGCCGGGCACCGACGCCGCCCTCGGGATGGCCATGGGCCACGTCGTCCTCAAGGAGTTCTTCGTCGACCGGACCGTCGACTACTTCGACCGCTACGTCCGGACCTACACCGACCTCCCGTTCCTCGTCGAGCTCACCGAGGGGGAGGACGGGCACCTGCGTCCCGGGAAGTTCGTCGTCGCCGGCGACCTGGCCGACGAGCTGCCGAGCGACGCGGCCTCCGAGAACGCGATGTTCAAGCCGGTGCTGTGGGATGCGTCGACCGATGCGCCCCTCGGTGCCGGGCGGGACGCTCGGCCACCGGTACGGCGACGAGGGCCTGGGCAAGTGGAACCTCGACCTCGGCGAGATCGAGCCGGCCCTCACCATGTATGCCGGTGGGTCGGGCGAGGCGGTGCCCGTCCGGCTCCCGCGCTTCGACCTCCCCGGGGACGAGCCCGGCACGATCGAGCGAGGCGTCCCGGTCCGGCGCATCGGGAAGCGCGTCGTCACAACGGTGTTCGACCTCATGCTGGCGCAGTACGGCGTGGGCCGGGCGGGGCTGCCCGGTGAGTGGGCCGCGGGCTACGACGACCCGACGGTCCCCTACACGCCGGCCTGGCAGGAGGAGATCACGTCGGTCCCCGCCGAACAGGTCGCCCGGATCGCCCGGGAGTTCGCTCAGAACGCGGAGGACACCGAGGGCCGCTCGATGATCCTCATGGGCGCCGGCACGAACCACTGGTACCACTCCGACCTCATCTACCGGACCATGCTCACGCTGACGACGATCACCGGCTGCCAGGGGCGCAACGGCGGCGGGTGGGCCCACTACGTCGGCCAGGAGAAGGCGCGCCCCATCACCGGTTGGGCGCAGCTCGCCTTCGGCCTGGACTGGTCGCGGCCGCCCCGCCAGATGGTCCAGACCGGCTACTGGTACACCGGGACCGACCAGTGGCGGTACGACACGTATGCCGCGGACGCCCTGTCCGGCGACGCGCCGGGCACCGGGGCCTTCGCCGGCCGGACGACGGCGGACCTGTGGGCACAGTCGGCCCGGTCGGGCTGGATGCCGTCGTACCCGACCTTCGACCGGAACCCGATGACCCTGGCCGACGACGCCGAGGCCGCGGGCAAGCCGGTGGGCGACTACGTGGTGGAGGAGCTCAAGGGGGGCCGGCTGCGCTTCGCCGTCGAGGACCCCGACGCCGAGGAGAACTGGCCCCGCGTCCTCATGATGTGGCGCGCGAACCTCCTCGGCTCCTCGGCGAAGGGCGACGAGTACTTCCTCAAGCACCTGCTCGGCACCGACAACGCGGTGACCGCCGCGGAGACGCCGGAGCACCTGCGCCCCAAGGACATCGTCTGGCGCGAGAAGGCGCCCGAGGGCAAGCTCGACCTCCTGCTCACGCTCGACTTCCGGATGACGAGCTCGACGGTCTTCTCGGACGTCGTCCTCCCGGCGGCGACGTGGTACGAGAAGCACGACATCAACACGACGGACATGCATCCGTTCATCCACTCCTTCAACCCCGCGATCGCGCCGCCGTGGCAGAGCAAGACCGACTGGGACGCGTTCCGTGAGATCGCCGAGGCCTTCTCCGAGCTCGCGGCCACCCACCTGGGCACCCGCAAGGACGTCGTCGCCGTCCCGCTGCTCCACGACACCCCCGACGCCATGGCGACACCGCACGGGACGGTCCTGGACTGGAAGGCCGGTGAGTGCGAGCCCGTCCCGGGCGCCACGATGCCCAAGCTCGTCGTCGTCGAGCGCGACTACACCGCCATCGCGACGAAGATGGGGGCGCTCGGCCCGCTCATGGACACGCTGGGCACCACCCACAAGGCCCTCACGGTCGACGTCAGCGCCGAGGTCGAGTACCTCAAGGGCAAGAACGGCGTCCGCCACGGCGGCATCGCCGACGGGCGCCCCCGCCTCGAGACCGGCATCAACGTCGCCGAGACGATCATGGCGCTCGCCGGCACGACGAACGGACACCTGGCGACCCAGGGCTTCAAGACCCTGGAGAAGCGGACCGGCACCGCGCTGCACGACCTCGCGGCGGAGCACGAGGGCAAGCGGATCACCTTCGCCGACACCGTCGCCGCGCCCGTGCCCGTCATCACCTCACCCGAGTGGTCCGGCTCCGAGACCGGCGGACGCCGCTACAGCCCGTTCACGATCAACGTCGAGCGGCTCAAGCCGTGGCACACCCTGACCGGGCGCCAGCACTTCTACCTCGACCACGACTGGATGCTGGCGCTGGGCGAGTCGCTGCCGACCTACCGGCCACCGCTCAACATGACGGCCCTGTTCGGTGAGCGGGCCGTCGGCGAGACCTCCGAGCTCGGGCGTCTCGGTCCGCTACCTCACGCCGCACAGCAAGTGGTCGATCCACTCCGAGTACCAGGACAACCTCTTCATGCTCTCGCTCTCCCGCGGTGGGCAGTCCGTGTGGATGTCGGACAAGGACGCCGAGAAGATCGGGGTGCGCGACAACGACTGGGTCGAGGCGGTCAACCGCAACGGCGTCGTCGTGGCGCGGGCGGTCGTCAGTCATCGGATGCCGGAGGGCACCGTCTACATGCACCACGCCCAGGACCGGCTCATCGACGTGCCGCTCACCGAGACCAACGGGCGGCGTGGCGGCATCCACAACTCGATGACGCGCATCCTCATGAAGCCGAGCCACATCATCGGTGGCTATGCCCAGCTGGCGTTCGCCTTCAACTACCTGGGCCCGACCGGAAACAACCGCGACGAGGTGACGATGATCCGGCGTCGTGACCAGCACGTCGAGTACTGACGCCAGGACCGAGGACGGGAGAGGGACGACATGCGAGTCATGGCGCAGATGGCGATGGTGATGAACCTCGACAAGTGCATCGGCTGCCACACCTGTTCGGTCACCTGCAAGCAGGCGTGGACCAACCGAACCGGCACCGAGTACGTCTGGTTCAACAACGTCGAGACCCGGCCCGGGCTGGGCTACCCGCGCGGCTACGAGGACCAGGAGAAGTGGCGCGGCGGCTGGGTCCGCAAGCGCAACGGCCGGCTCGTGCTCAAGGCCGGCGGGCCGCTTCCACAAGCTCGCGACGATCTTCTCGAACCCGAAGATGCCGAGCATCGATGACTACTACGAGCCGTGGACCTACGACTACGAGACGCTGCTCAACGCGCCTGCGCAGCAACACTTCCCGGTCGCCCGCCCACATTCGCTCATCTCCGGCAAGCCGATGAACGTGGCCTGGTCGGCCAACTGGGACGACGACCTCGGCGGCTCGCGGGAGCATGCGGCCAAGGACGAGATGCTCAAGGGCATCCAGGACGGCGTCCGCATGGAGTTCGAGAAGACCTTCATGTTCTACCTGCCGCGGATCTGCGAACACTGCCTCAACCCCAGCTGCGCGGCGTCCTGCCCCAGTGGCGCGATCTACAAGCGCTCCGAGGACGGCATCGTCCTCGTCGACCAGGACCGCTGCCGAGGCTGGCGGATGTGCATCTCCGGCTGCCCCTACAAGAAGGTCTACTTCAACCACAAGACCGGCAAGGCCGAGAAGTGCACCTTCTGCTACCCGCGGATCGAGGTCGGCATCCCGACCGTCTGCTCCGAGACCTGCGTGGGGCGGCTGCGCTACATCGGGCTCATGCTCTACGACGCCGACCGGGTCCTCGAGGCGGCCTCGACCGAGAACGACCACGACCTCTACGAGGCCCAGCGCTCGGTGTTCCTCGACCCGTCCGACCCGGAGGTGCAGCGGGAGGCGGAGCGGGCCGGCATACCCGCGGACTGGGTCGAGGCGGCGCAACGCTCGCCCGTCCGCCGGCTCATCCAGGACTACCAGGTGGCGCTGCCGCTGCACCCGGAGTACCGGACCATGCCGATGGTCTGGTACATCCCGCCGCTGTCGCCGGTCGTCGACGCGGTGACGAACTCCGGTCACGACGGGGAGGACCGAGGCAACCTCTTCGCGGCGATCGACACCCTCCGCATCCCGATCGGCTACCTCGCCAACCTCTTCACCGCGGGTGACGTGGCACCCGTCGATGCGGTGCTCAAGAAGCTCGCCGCGATGCGCTCCTTCATGCGCGACATCAACCTCGGCCGCGACCCCGACACCTCCATCCCGGAGACGGTCGGCATGGCGGCCGAGGACATGTACGAGATGTTTCGTCTCCTTGCGCTGGCCAAGTACGACGAGCGCTACGTCATCCCACCGGCCCATGCCGAGCAGGCGCACTCCTTGGAGGAGCTGGCGACCGACTGCTCGCTCGACTACGACGGCGGACCCGGGATGGGTGGCGCCGGGCCCTTCGGCGAGGGCTCGGGTGACCTCACCCCCGTCGCCGTCGAGAACTTCCAGATGCTGCGGGAGCGGCAGACCAGTGACGAGCTCGTCGGCGGCGGCACCAAGGCCGGCCGGGTCAACCTGCTCAACTGGGACGGCAAGGGGATGCCGGACGGGCTCTTCCCCGACCGCGAGGACGGGGAGGCCCGCCGATGAGGCCGTGGCGGCGTCGGCGCGAGGAGTCCGCGCGGACCGACGACCGGTCCCTCGCGACGACCTGGCAGGTCGCCTCGCTCCTGCTGGAGTACCCCACCCCCGAGCTGGTATGCCGCGTGCCCCTGCTCCGTGACGCCGTCGACGAGGTGCCGGCGGACCTCGGCACGGGGCTCGCGGCATACCTGGACAGCCTGGAGAGTGTGGATCTCGGTGTGCTGCAACGGGAGTACGTCGAGACGTTCGACGTCACCCGCAAGTGCGCGCTGCACCTGACGTACTTCACCGACGGCGACACGCGCAAGCGCGGGGTCGCCCTCGTGCGCATCAAGCAGCGCTACCGGCGGGCCGGTGTCGTCCTCGGTGACGGCGAGCTGCCCGACTACCTCCCGGTGGTTCTCGAGTTCGGCGCCATGCACGACCTCGACGGCGGGTGGGCGCTGCTCACCGAGTACCGCGTCGGCATCGAGCTGCTCCGGCTCGCGCTCGAACGCCGCTCCTCCCGGTGGCTGCCCGTTCTCGACGCGGTGCGGGCCACCCTGCCGGTCCTCGACGGGGACGGCGAGGAGGCCCTCGCCCGGCTCATCGCCCAGGGCCCGCCCCAGGAGGAGGTCGGCCTCGACACCAGCCCGTATGCCGTGGACCCGCGGCTCAACCCTCGGCCCGAGCCGTTCACCGCGCAGGACACGGTCCCGGCATACGGCCCCTCGACCGCCGCGGAGGCGCCCCGATGAACGTCGTCCTGTGGGTGATCGTCCCCTACATCTGTCTCGCGGTGTTCGTCGTCGGGCACTACTGGCGCTACCGCTATGACAAGTTCGGCTGGACGACGCGGTCGTCCCAGCTCTACGAGCGACGGCTGCTGCGATGGGGGAGCCCGCTGTTCCACTTCGGGTTGCTCGGCGTCGTCGTCGGCCACGTCGTCGGGCTGCTCGTGCCGCAGTCGTGGACCGATGCCCTCGGGATCAGCAACGACGCCTACCACGCCGTCGCGCTGTCCGGTGGGATCGTGTTCGGCCTCATGACCGTGGCCGGTCTCGCGATCCTCGTCTACCGCCGACGCACGGTCGGGCCCGTCTTCACCGCGACGACCGTGATGGACAAGGTGATGTACGCCTTCCTCGGCGTCGTCATCGCCCTCGGCATGTGGAACACGATCATCTCCGGGCTGCTGCACTACGGCGGCGAGTACAACTACCGCGAGGGCGTCTCCCTGTGGTTCCGAGGGATCTGGACCCTCCACCCCGATGCAGACCTCATGGCCTCGGCGCCCCTCGGCTTCCAGATCCATGCCCTCGTCGCGACGCTGCTGTTCGCGCATGTGGCCGTTCACCCGGCTCGTCCACGTCTTCAGCGCGCCCGTCGGGTACCTCACCCGGCCGTACATCGTCTACCGCTCCCGCGACGTCCGTCCCGGAACGGCCACCGGCACCCGCGCCCCGGCCCGCGGCTGGGAGCGCCCGACCCTGACGAAGGGACGTCGATGAGTGACCTCGAGGCCGCCGAGCGGGAGTGGCAGGACTGGATCCGGGACGCGTGTACCTCGGTGGGTGTCGACCCGGACCTCGTCGACGTGCCGGGGGTGCATGCGCTGACCCGCGACATCGCACACGGGTTCTCGCGGCCGATGGCGCCGGTGGGCGCCTTCATCTGGGGCGTCGCCCTCGGCCAGGCCACCGCGAATGCCGGCCCGGCCCGGGCCGCTGCCGGGGGCGGTGACTCATGCCGATGGTGACGGTCCCGTCGGTGCGGCCGACGCGTTGCGTGCCGCGATCGCGGCCACGGCCGAGGCCGCGGCGACCGGTTCGGCCGGCTGACGGGATCGACCACCTCGGTCGGCTGGCCGGACCGGTTGGCTGACCGGCTGGGCCGGCCGACCCTCGCTGGCTCGGCTCGGCGGCTGACCGGCTCGGCGGCTGGCTGACCGGATCGGCTGGCTGGCTGACCGGCTGGGCCGGCCGACCGGCATACCCGGCTCCGGTGCGGGACCGACGCCGACGGACAGGTTGCTGCAGAACGGGGGTGTTGCAGCACCCCCCTTCTGCACGAACCTCTGCTAGCAGAGGTTCGTGCAGGGGCCGGGCGCAGGGACGGCGGGCGGAGGGCGGCGGCGCTGGGGGGGCTGGGGCCGGCGGGCAGCGGCGCGTCGACCAGGAGCCGACGGCCGGGCAGAGCCGGGCGCGGGGGGCGCCGCGCAGGGCGGGGGTGGGACCTAGACGATCGAGCCCTGCCGGGCGGTCCACCGCTGCAGCCAGGTGACCACCGGGAGCGCGACGACGACGAGGGCGGCCACCGGCAGGAACCCGCGGGCGTAGCCGTGGCTCCGCCGACCGCACCCGTCACCGCGCCGATGACCGGCGGGAGGACGAACCCGCCGAGCGCACCGAGGCCGCCGATCCAGCCGGAGGCGCCACCGACGGCGTCCGGAACGTAGTGGGGGAGGAGCTTGAAGACGATGGCGTTCTGCAGGCCCATCCCGATCGCCACGGCGATCGACGACACGAGCGACACCGCGAACGTCTGCGAGAACGACAGGCCGAGGACGCCGACGAGCATGAGGAGGAAGTTGCCCTGCAGGGCGTACTTGATCGAGATGCGGTCGGAGAGAAGCCCACCCGGCACGCGGATGAGCGCGGAGATGAGCGAGAACGTCGCCGTCAGCAGCCCCGCCTCGCGCAGGCTCGCGTCGTACATGCCGTGCCAGTAGGTCGGGAGCCACGAGGTGAAGGCGAGGAAGCCGCCGAAGGAGAGGAAGTAGAAGAAGACGAGCACCCACGTCGCGGGGATCGACGCCGCGTGCTTGAGGCCCCGGACGGCCGACCCGCTCGGCCGACGCTCGCCGCCGCCGAGGGGAGCGAGCTCGGACTCGGGGACGTCGATGCCCTGCTTGTTCAGCTGGAACCACGGGGCGTCCTTGATGAAGATGCCGTAGCCGAGCGTGATGACGAGGAGGATGGCGAACCAGATGCTGTAGGCGCCCAGCATCCCCAGCCCACCGACGGCGAGCGGGAGGAACATCGTCGACAGGCCAGGGCTGGTGTTGCCGAGACCGGCGTAGATGCCGAGCGCGCCACCCTGGTCCTTGTGCGGGAACCAGTAGGAGACCTGGCCGATGCCGACGGAGAAGGTCGCGATCCCGCAGCCGATGAGGACGCCGAGCAGCAGGAGCAACGGGTAGGTCCCGGCCATGTTGTCGGGGTAGCGGGTCCCGAGGAGGGCGAGCAGCGAGATGACGCCGAGGTTCGTCACGGCGAGGAGGGTGAGGAACGGCCGTTTGCCGCCCATCTTGTCCACGGCCGCCCCGAAGGGGATGCGCAGGAGCGAGCCGGTCAGCGCCGGGATCGCGGCGAGGATGCCGGCCGCGAACGGCGAGAGGCCGAGGATGTCGGTGAACTTCGGCACGAGCGGCCCGAAGATGGAGACGCCGGCGAAGCCGCCGAAGAAGCCGAAGGTCGCGAGCCACATGGCCTGCTTGCGGGTGCCGCGGACGAGGTCGGCCGCGTTCGGGGGAACTGAGGTGGGCACGGGTGCTTCCTCCGGGGTCGGTGAGGGGGAGTGGCCCGTCACGTTCGTCGTTCTCATGGTGGGCTCCGTCCGCCGTCGGGGTGGTCTCCGGTGGGGTTTTCACCGTCGATATGTTTTTTACATGAAGTGCGGGTAATATTCAACTCGTGACCACCTCGCAGCCCTCGACGCGGCGCCATCGGGCGCTGGCGGCCCAGAGCAGGGTCGACCTTCTCGATGCCCTCCGCGCGGCGGACCACCCCCTCACCGTCGCCGAGGCCGCCGCGGCCATGGGGCTGCATCCCAACACCGCCCGCGTCCATCTCGAGCGGCTCGTCGAGGTGGGCCTCGCCGAGCGACGCCGCGAGGACCGGGAGCAGCCCGGACGGCCCAAGACGTTGTATGCCGCGGCCCCGGCCGACGGGGGCGACTCGCCTCAGGACGAGGAGGACTACAAGACCCTTGCCTCGCTTCTGGCCCGCGAGCTCGGCGCCACGTCCGGCGCCCGTCGTGCCGCGATCGACGCCGGCCACCGATGGGCGGAGGAGCGCGACCGGCATACGCCCGAGGTCGTCGAGACGGAGGCGGACGCCGGCGAGGTCATCGACGGCGTCGTCCGGATCATGGATGGCCTCGGCTTCCGGCCGAGCTACGACCCCGAGGGCAACGAGATCCTCCTGCGCCGCTGTCCCTTCGAGGACGTGGCCCGCGAGAGCCGGTCCGTCGTCTGCGGGGTCCACCTCGGGCTCATCGAAGGCACCGTCGACCGGCTGGGCGGCGGGGTGCGGGTCCGCCGGCTGGAGCCCTTCCGCGAGGACGAGCCGCTGCTGTGTGCGGTGCGGCTGGAGAAACCGACGACGACCGAGGACGAGTGACATGTGTTCCTACTGCGGCTGCCAGGAGTTGACCGTCATCGGTCGGCTGACCGACGAGCACCTCGCGATCATCGAGGCGAGCGGCGCGTTGCGTGTCGCGGGAGCGGAGGGAGACCTCCGCGCGGCCGCGACCGCCGGCCGGTCGCTCGCGGCGCTGCTCGACCCCCACACCCGCAGCGAGGAGGACGGCCTGTTCGCCGAGCTGTCCCAGGTGGACGGCTTCGCCGATCACGTCGCGTCGCTGTGCGCCGACCACGTGGACCTCGACGCCGACCTGGCGGCCATCGTCGATGGTGACCTCGCCCGCATCCCGTCCTTCCTCGGGAGCCTGCGCCGGCACATCGACCGCGAGGAGAACGGTCTCTTCCCGGCCGCCGCCATCGCCCTCGACGCCGAGGTCCTCCAGCGGCTCGGTGACGCGGTCGCCGCCACGACCCCGGGTGACTGACCCGCGGACCGATAAGGGACCGACCCGAGCCCCCGGCGGCATCTCCACCCCCGCGAGGGGTGGCGATCGGCCCCTTCAGGGGCTCTGATGGGGCGGATCGCCACCCCTCGGCGGGTGGGCTGGGGGCGGATCGCCACCCCTCGGGGCTCGGCGCGCGCGGTCCCGGAGGGCTCGACGGGGCACCGGCCCGGCGCGCGGCATTCACCTAAGGTGGGGGGATGCCTGCGACCGCGGCCATCCCGGCCGAGCTCCTGCCGTCCTGGCTGCGTGACCCCCAGCCCCTCGTCGCCGGCGGGCTCACCTTCGCCCTCGTCGTCATCGCGACCGTCCTCATCCGGCACGGGCTGATCAAGGCGCTCGACCGGGGCGAGACGGATCGCACGGTCGGCCGCCGGCTCGGCCGCTTCGTCGGGCTCGTCGTCTTCGTCGCCGGGACCGTCTGGGCACTCAGCGTCGCCGGCGTGAAGGTCGGGCCCCCTCCTCGGCGCCCTCGGCGTCGGGGGCATCGCCGTCGCGTTCGCCGCCCAGGACATCCTCCAGAACTTCGTCGCGGGTGTGCTCATCCAGCTGCGCCGCCCCTTCCGGGTCGGCGACCAGGTCACCTCGCTCGAGTTCGACGGGATCGTCCAGGACATCGACCTGCGTGCCGTGCGGCTGCTCACCTTCGACGGGCTCGACGTCGTCCTCCCCGCCGCCGAGGTCCTCAAGGCGCCGATCACCAACCACACCCGGACGCCGAACCGCCGGACCACCCTCGAGGTGGGCGTCGCCTACGACACCGACCTCGAGACGGCCCGTCGGGTCATCCTCGAGACCGTGCCTGGCGTGGCCGGCGTCGAGACCAGCCCAGCTCCCCAGGCCCTCGTCAGCGAGTTCGCCGACTCCGCCATCACGATCGACGTCATGTACTGGCACCGGTCCGAGATCGCGGTGCTCCGGCAGGTCCGCAACGACGTCGCCATCGCGATCAAGCGCCGGCTCGACGCGCACGGCATCGAGATCGCCTTCCCGCAGCGGACCGTGTGGCTGCGCCGCGAGGACTGACCCCGGCGCAGCACGCGGTATGCCGCTCGCGTGCGGCGTACGTCATGGCCCCGGGACCGCCGGGGGAGTAAGCATGGGGTGTGGCCGCCATCGGCTCGCCCGAGGTCCCGCTCGACGACCCCAGCCTCGTCGACGGTGAGGTCGTCGCGCGGTCGCTCGGGGCCGACCCCGAGCTCGGGCTGAGCAGCTCCGAGGCGGCGGAGCGGCTCGCGGTGGACGGTCCGAACGAGCTGACGCCGCGGCCCCCGGAGCCGTTGTGGCACCGGGTGGTCCGCCAGTTCGAGGACCCGCTCGTCTACCTGCTCCTCGTCGCCATCGTCGTCGCCCTCGGCGCCTGGCTCGTCGAGGGGGCCCACGGTGTCCCCGTCGACGCGATCGTCATCGCCGCCATCGTCGTGGCCAACGCGGCGATCGGCTTCGTCCAGGAGGCCAAGGCCGACGCGGCCGTCGCGGCGCTGCGCCGACATGACGGCGGCGATGTCGACCGTCCTGCGCGACGGCCGTCCGACGACGATCCCGTCGAGCGGTCTCGTGCGGGGCGACATCCTGCAGCTCGCCGAGGGCGACGCGGTCGGCGCGGACGCGCGGATCCTCACCGCGACCGGCCTGCGGGTCCAGGAGGCACCGCTCACGGGCGAGTCCGACGCCGTGACCAAGGACCCCGATCGGCTGGCCGCCGGCGCGGTCCTCGGCGACCGGGTCAACATGGTGTTCAAGGGCACCGGGGTCGTCCAGGGGGTGGGGACGGCCGTCGTGACGGCGACGGGGATGGCGACCGAGATGGGCTCGATCGCGGCCCTCCTCGAGGAGACCGAGACCGACCCCTCGCCCATGCAGCGGGAGATCGCCGCGGTCTCGCGCAGGCTCGGCATCGCCGTCCTCGTCATCGCCGCCGTCGTCATGGCGGCCATGGCCGTCGTCGGCGGCGTCCACACGGTCGACGATGTCGTCGCCGTGCTCCTTCTCGGGGTCTCGCTCGCCGTCGCGGCCGTCCCGGAGGGCCTCCCCGCGATCCTCTCCCTCGTCCTCGCCATCGGGGTGCGAGCCATGGCCCGGCGGAATGCCGTCATCAAGCGGATGGCCTCGGTCGAGACGCTCGGCTCCGCCACCGTCATCTGCTCGGACAAGACCGGCACCCTCACCCGCAACGAGATGACGCTCCGCGTCGTCGTCACCCCCGTCGGCACCGTCGAGGTGACCGGGACCGGCTACGAACCGGCCGGGGTGGCGCGGGTGTCCCGACGCGAGGACGCGGCAGAGGCCTGGCCCGCCGCCGAGGCCTGCGACGCCGCGGACGTCATCGCGGCCGCGACGGAGGTCGTCGTCGGCGGGTCGCTCGCCAACAACGCCTCCGTCGGGGACCGGACCGGCGGCTGGAGCATCCAGGGCGACCCGACGGAGGCGGCATTCCTCGTCGCGGCCCACAAGCTCGAGGGGGCCCTGGACCGGGTCGGGCGCTTCGAGCGCGCGGCGGAGATCCCCTTCACGTCGGAGCGCAAGATGATGTCGGCGCTCGGCGTCGTCGACGACGGCGTGGAGCTCCACCTGTTCACCAAGGGGGCGCCGGACGTGCTCCTCGACCACTGCGGGTCGGTCCGGGTCGGCGACCGGGTCGTCCGGCTCGACGCCTCCGGACGCGCCCGGGCGCTCGCCGAGGTCGACCGGCTCTCGGCCGAGGGGTTCCGGACGATCGGGGTGGCCTACCGACCGGTCGACGCGGCCGAGCTGCGCCCCGAGGACCTCGACGACACCGCCGAGGACGACCTGGTCTACCTCGGCGTCGCGGGCATCATGGACCCGCCGAGGGACGAGGCCGTCGCGGCCGTGGCCGAGGCGCACCGGGCCGGGATCCGCATCGTCATGATCACCGGAGACCACCCCAGCACGGCCGCGACGGTCGCGGCCGACCTCGGCATCGTCGGCGAGGGGGCCGGGGTCCTCACCGGTGTCGAGCTCGACGAGCTCGACGCCGACGAGCTCGCTCGGGCGGTGGGCCAGGTCAGCGTCTTCGCCCGGGTGGCGCCGAAGCACAAGCTCCGGATCGTCGACGCCCTCCAGGCCCAGGGCCAGGTCGTCGCGATGACCGGCGACGGCGTCAACGACGCCCCGGCGCTGAAGTCCGCCGACATCGGGGTGGCGATGGGCGTGACGGGGACCGAGGTGACGAAGGAGGCCGGGACGATGATCCTCGGCGACGACAACTTCGCGACGATCGTCGCCGCCGTCCGACAGGGCCGCCGCATCTTCGACAACATCACGACCTTCCTGCGTTACCTCCTCTCGTCGAACATGGGCGAGGTCGTCACCGTCTTCTTCGGGGTCGTCCTCGCGGGCGTCATCGGGCTGACCGGGTCCTCGGACGGACTCGTCCTGCCGCTGCTCGCGACCCAGATCCTCTGGATCAACCTCGTGACCGACTCGGCACCGGCCCTCGCGCTCGGCGTGGACCCTGGCGTCGACGACGTCATGTCCCGCCCGCCGCGCCGGCCGTCGGACCGGATCCTCGACCGCGGCATGTGGGTCATCGTCCTCGGGACCGGGTTCGTCATGGGCGGGACGACGCTGCTCACCCTCGACGTGCTCCTCCCCGGTGGCCTCGTCGAGGGGTCCGCGGACCTGACGACCGCGCGCACCGCGGGGTTCACGACCCTCGTCCTCGCCCAGGTCCTCCATGTCCTCAACTGCCGCTCGACGACGGCCAGCGCCTTCCGGCACCTGTTCGTCAACCGGTGGCTGTGGGGCGCCCTCGCCCTCGCGGTCCTCCTCCAGGTCGCCGTCGTCGAGGTGCCGTTCCTCCAGGCCGCCTTCGGGACCGCCTCGCTCAGCGCGGCCCAGTGGGGGATCGCCGTGGGGATGGCCTCGGTCGTCCTCTGGGTGGGCGAGGGGGCGAAGGCCGCCCGGGCGCTGCACGCCCGCCGGGCCCGGCGGCATACCGAAGTAGACCGCTAGGTATCACGAGCCGGTATGCCGTGCTCCTTGCGACATGGCTCTCGCTGCGCCGCTGCGGCGCCTCCGGCTGACGACGGGGTTCGTCGGCGTCCTCTCCTGCGCTCTCGTCGCCAGTGGCGTCCTGTCGGGTGAGAGCGCCGTCCCGGTGACCGCAGCCGAGGCCGCCGTGGGCAGCGGGTCCGCGACGAGCGGCCCGACGAGCGGCCGAGCGGCCGCGTGCGACCGAGCTGCGGGTCATCGACCTCACCAGCGCGACGGGCGCGGGACGCCCGGCCCGGGACCGCGACCGCGACGGCTGGGCGGACTGGGTCGAGCGGCTCGAGGGCAGCGACGACGCCAGCGCCGCGAGCGTCCCCGAGGCGGTCACGCTCGACATCGTCGGAACCGTCGTCTGCCTGCGTCCCGCGGCGCACCCCGACGAGGTGGCGGTGCTCGACCTGTCGCTGCCCGAGGGGACCGTTCCGGCCCGGGACCTGCTCGCGACGTTCGGGTCGCTCGCCGGCCTCAGCCCGCACGGCGTGGCCCAGGCCCGGCTCGCCGCGCTGCTGAGGACGCTGCATGCCCAGGGGGTCCTCGGCCGGACCCCCTCCGCGTCGGCGTCGGCGACCGGCGGACGCGGCGGCGTGCGCAGGCAGGTCGGCGGGATGGACGTGCCCCTCGTCGGAGTGGGCGACGAGTGGGACCTCGGTGCCCGACTGCGGCGCGACCTCGACGGGGCCCGGACGGCCCGGCTCACCGTGGGGGTCGGTCGCGACGGCACGCCCTACCTCGCGGTCGACAACGGGTCGACGGTCCAGTGGCACGCCGGCCACCGCCGGGCTCGCGGCGGCCTCACCGTGCACTCCCTCCTCGCCAGCGCGGTCCGGGACGCGGACGGCCGCACGACGACCTACTGGGAGCGGCTCGCCGACGGCCGGCCGGTGCGGGTCGGAACCGTCGTGGACGGTGCCACCTCGCGCGTCGAGGCGACGGCGCCGACGACCCTCGACGCGACCTTCCCCTGGGCCTGACCGCCGCCCGCGACGGTCAGCGTCGGCGACCGCGGACGTCCTCCTCCGTCGTCGGCCCGACATGCGCGACGAGCCACTCGACGAGGGGTCGGACGGTGCGCCAGTCGGCGCGGACCCGGTCGAGCACCTCCGGCGTGGCCATCCACGGCACCTCGCCGTGCCGCCGGACGACGATGACGTGCTTGAGCCGCATGAGCTCGAGGCGGGGGTGGTCGGGGTCGACGCCGCGGGGCCGGGTCTTCAGCGCCTCCGCCTCGAGGTCGAAGCCCGCCTCGTCGAGCCGGTCGAGGAGGGTGTCCAGCTCCTGGCCGGTCGCGGGGGCGTCGACGGCGGCGCGGAGCCGGACGAGCTGGTCGGGACCCTTCGGCAGGTAGCCCGCCCCCGTCAGCAGGCCGTCTGCGCTGACCTGGACGTAGTACCCCATGCCGCCGGTCGCCTGGACGAGCGCGCCCTGGTGGTCCTTGTAGGGCGACTTGTCCCGGCTGAAGCGCAGGTCCCGCTGCGGCCGGTAGGGCGTCCCCTCGCCGAACTCGTCGGCGAGGCGGTCGAGCAGGTCCTGCATCGGACCCCGGACGTGAGCGGCATACCGGTCGGCGTTGGCGGCCCACCACTCGCGGGTGTTCGTCGCCGTCAGCTCGCGATAGAACGCCACCGCATCCGCCGGGATGCCGCCGAAGCTCGCCATGTCGTGAGGCTACCGGCGCGGGTCAGCGGTACCGGGTCTCGATCTCGTCGAGGAAGGCCTCGGACAGCCGGGTGAAGCTGTCGGGATCGAGACTGATGACGTCGCCCTCGTGGTAACCCAGGACGGAGGCCTCCGGCGCCCCGCTGACCCGGCCGTCGGCGAGCAGCCGTCCGTCGTTCGTCATGATCGACTCGGCCAGCAGCCGGACCTCGTTGAGGGGGTTGCCGTCGTTGCCCTCGATGCTGCGCTGGCGGTGGGCGAAGTACATCTCGAGGGCGAGCACGAGGTGGTCGAAGAAGCGGCGCTCGAAGTCTCCCTCGGGCGCGCCGGACTTCGCCAGCTTGCGGTACTCCGTCACCGTGGCGCGGATGGTCGTCCGCGTCGAGGCGACATACGCCTGGCTGTAGCTGTTCCTCGCGAGCATGGCGTCCCTCTTCACCTGCGCCCCGACGACCGGGCATCTGCGCCGTGCTCGGTCGATCGCTCAGAGTAGCCCCGGGAGTGCCCACGCACCTACGGTGCGGCGGAGGACCGCCACCGGCGGATACACGGCATCGATCCGGTATGCCGCGCGCCCGGCTCCGCAGGCGGGCGCGGCGTACCCGACTCGTCGCCATGTCTTCACTCCTGCCGCCATGTCGTCCTCGCCCCGTCGTCGAGCCGAGTCTGGATCCCTGGGACTACGGCCGGGACCTGCCCGGCCCGGAGCCAGGAGAACCGATGAACAAGCGCACCACCACGGCAGCGGTCGCCCTCACGGCCGCCGCCTCCGGCCTCCTCGCCTGGACGCCGGCAACGGCCTCCAGCGGGCTGACGGTCCTCGACGTCCCCAACGCGAACCCCCGCGCCGGCGTCGCCAACACCATCCTCACCCCGAGTGCCAGCCAGGTCGCCGTCGCGTGGGGGAGCATGCCGCTCGCCAACCCGGACACCGCGAACGGCGTCACCCACTACGGCTACAACACGAGCAACGGCGGTCCACTGACCCAGGACCAGAACGAGGCCTTCAAGACCGAGCCGGACAAGAACGTCTACCTCGTCTTCGGCGGCAGGCACTTCCTGTACCAGGGCCACGAGGCCGGCCCGCGCGGCTACGTCACCCGGATCGACCTCGACGAGGCCGACCCCGCCCAGCGGGTCACCCTCGTCTCGGACGGTCTCGCGGACGGCTCGGCGTTCCCGACGATCGACGGCATCACGTGGGACCCCTTCACCCACCAGCTCCTCCTCACCGCCGAGGCCGGCGCCCCCAAGGGCGGCGTCTTCGGCGTCACCCTCGACGCGGCCGGTGACCCGACGACCGGTGCGGCCGTGCCCCTGCCGGCACTGGGTTCCGGTGGCTACGAGGGCATCCAGAACGACAAGGAGGGCAACGTCTGGCTCGTCGAGGACATCGGCGGCGCGAAGGCGTCGGGCGGCAAGGTGCCGAACAGCTACGTCTACCGCTTCGTCCCCGCGAACAAGCACGACCTCACGGCGGGCGGGGAGCTCCAGGCGCTCCAGATCCGGCGCTCCACCGGGGCGCCGGTGACCGCCGCCGAGCTCCAGGCCGACCCGACCGACGGCTTCATCACCGACCTGCACACCTACGGCACGTCCTTCGCCACCCGCTGGGTCGCCGTCCACGACGGGACGGACGCCTTCGACGCGACGGCGGCCGCGGCCGCGGCGTCGGCCACCCCGATGAAGCGGCCGGAGAACGGGGTCTTCCGGCCGGGAACCGGCTTCCGCGAGTTCTACTTCACCGAGACCGGCGACACCTCGACGAGCAGCACGCTCCCGGGCGCCTTCGGTGGCATCTTCAAGATCTCCCAGCGCTCGGCCGGCGCCGACACCGGCCGGATCTCGATGGTCCTGGCGGGCGACGTCGCCCACAGCGGCTTCGACAACATCGCCTTCGCGACGAAGGACGACATCCTCGTCGTCGAGGACGCCGGCGACGGTCTCCACGCCCAGCGGGACGCCCTCGACTCCGGCTACGTCGTCAGCCTCGGTCGGGACGACGACCGCCGCCACCACGCCCGCGCCCCGCGGGTCACCCGGTTCCTCGCCGAGGGCCGGGACGCGTCGGCCCTCTACGACGCGACGACGTCCCCGGGCTACAACGACGGGGACAACGAGATCACCGGCATCCACGTCTCCGACGGCGACCCGACCGTCCGAGGCATCCTCGGCGCCAAGGCCCCGCGGCCGTTCGGCAGCGCCTGGCGCACCTTCTGGACCCAGCAGCACGGCGACAACGTGACCTGGGAGATCACCTGGAGCGGTCAGCGCCGACACTGACGCGCCGACTCGCCCAGGTCCGCCGGAAGGAGCAGCGGCGGCCGGCCCCCAGGGGAGCCGGCCGCCGCTGTGCGGATGCCGAGGGCCGGCCCCGTCGGTGGGCGCTCCGGTCGCCGCGCGGCTGTGCAAGAGTTGCAGCATGATCGCCGCCCATCTCGCCGAGCACATCCCCACCGTCTCGCGGGAGACCCTCGGGTCGGAGGCGGCCCGGGTCATCGCCGAGTACCGTCTGCCCGGTCTCGTCGTCGCCGACGACGCCGGGGTGCCCATCGCGGTCGTGCCGGGCAGCCAGCTCCTCGCCGTGATCCTGCCGCAGTACGTCCGGGACGACCCCCACCTCGCCCACGTCTTCGAGGAGCAGAGCGCCGACGAGCTGTGCGCCAAGCTCAACGACACGACGATCGGCGAGCTTCTCGACGCCCAGCAGCTCGTCGCCAAGACCCTCCCGTCCGTCCTGCCCGAGGACACGGTCCTCGAGGTCGCGGCCGTCATGGTGGCCGAGCACTCGCCGCTCATCGTCGTCCGGGACAAGGACGGCACCTACCACGGCGCGGTCATGCTCTCGCGGGCGCTGGCCGCCATCGCGACCCGCGCCGGGCAGGACAGCGAGCTGATGAGGCGCCGGCTCGAGAAGGACATCCTCCCGTCACCCGCGCAGCCGCGGGAGGACGGTCAGCGGTGAGCCTCACGGCATACCTGGCGATCCTCGTCTTCGTCACGGCCTACGTCCTCATCGCCACCGAGCGGGTCCACCGGGTGGCCGCCGCCCTCGGCGGCGCCGCGGCGATGGTCGTCATCGGCGCCGCCCGCGGGCACAGCGCGTTCTTCTCGCAGGAGACGGGGATCGACTGGAACGTCATCTTCCTGCTCCTCGGGATGATGATCATCGTCGGCGTCATCAGACAGACCGGCGTCTTCGAGTTCCTCGCGATCTGGGCGGCACAACGCTCGGGGGCCAGACCGTTCCGGATGATGGTGCTCCTCTGCCTCATCACCGCCATCGCGTCCGCGCTGCTCGACAACGTCACGACGGTGCTGCTCATCGCGCCGGTCACCCTGCTCGTCACCGACCGGCTCGGGCTCAACCCGATCCCGTTCCTCATCGCCGAGGCGATGGCGAGCAACATCGGCGGCACGGCGACCCTCATCGGTGACCCGCCCAACATCATCATTGCGAGCCGGGCGGGCTTGACCTTCAACGACTTCCTCGTCAACCTCGCGCCGATCGTCGTCGTCCTCATGGGCGTCTTCATCGTCCTCATCTGGTTCATCTGGGGTCGGAAGCTCGGCTACGACCCGGACAAGGCCGAGGCGCTCATGGCCCTGCGTGGCGCCGACGCCATCACCGACCGGAAGCTGCTCTACCGGCTGCTCGCCGTGCTCGCCCTCGTCCTGATCGGCTTCGTCACCCACTCGCTCCACCACATCGAGCCGTCCCTCATCGCGCTGCTCGGCGCGGGTGCGGCCGTCCTCGTGTCGCGGATGGACCACGCCGTCTATCTCGAGGACGTCGAGTGGGAGACGCTCGTCTTCTTCGCCGGCCTGTTCATCATGGTCGGCTCGCTCGTCGACCAGGGCATCATCGGCGAGCTCGCCACGGGCGTGACGAACGCCGTCGGGGACAACCACCTCCTTGCCGCCCAGGGCATCCTCGTCGGCTCGGCGGTCCTGTCCGGCCTCGTCGACAACATCCCCTACGTCGCGACGATGTCGCCGCTCGTCCTCGACCTCGTCGGGCCGCACGCCGGCCTCGCGCCCGAGCAGCAGTCGCTGTGGTGGGCCCTGGCGCTCGGTGCCGACCTCGGCGGCAACGCGACGGCGGTCGGTGCGAGCGCCAACGTCGTCATCATCGGGATCGCCAAGCGCAACGGCTACCCCATCTCGTTCTGGACGTTCACGAAGTACGGCCTCATCGTCACGGCGGTGACGATCGCCTTCAGCGTCCCCTACATCCTCCTGCGGTACTTCACCTTCTGACCCCCTCGTCCGCCCCGACGGCGTCGGCGTGCCGGCCCCGCCGGAGGGGATGCGGCGAGGGAGTCGGGGGTAGGTGACCCTGCGGCATACCGGGTCCCGTCCGGGACCACGGCGACGACGACAGGCACCGTCGACGCGGCGTGCGTCGACCGTGCGGAAGGTGGTTCGACATGACCTCTTCGGCCGACTTCGTCCCCGACGCCGACCTCGAGCTGACCCGCGGCATCCTCATGGACGCGTTCGCGCGGGTCCGGGTCGCGCTGCCCGAGCTCATCGACGGGCTCGGCACCGAGGACCTCCTCTGGCGACCGGACCCGGGGTCGAACTCGATGGCCTGGCTGCTCTGGCACCTCTCCCGGGTCCAGGACGACCACATCAGCGACCTCGTCGCCGAGGAGCAGGTGTGGACCGAGCAGGGGTTCGCCGAGCGGTTCGGCCTGCCCTACGACGTCGCGGCGATCGGCTACGGCCAGAGCGCCGACGAGGTCGGTGCCTTCGTCCTCACCGAGCCGGACCTCCTCGCCGAGTACCACGAGGCCGTCTACAACCGGACGGCGGGCGTCGTCCGCTCGCTCACCGTCGAGGACTTCTCCAAGGTCGTCGACGAGCGGTGGGACCCGCCGGTCACCGCCGCGGTCCGCGTCGTCTCCGTGCTGGGCGACGTCACCCAGCACTTCGGCCAGGCCGCCTACGTCCGGGGACTGCGCGAGCGCAGCCGGTGACGACGCCCATCACCGGTGGACGGGATGGCGTGCCTCGTCCGGCACCGATGCGGGCATGTCCGTCGAGGTGATGCTGCGGTCGGCCTCGGGGGCACCACCCGGTCCGACCTCCTCGCGGACGGACGGTCCCGACCGAGGTCCGGCCTCGGCCGGGCGCCGCAGCCCGTCGGTCGTTTCTTCGGCCGCGACGGCCCGGGAGGCTCCCTCGAGCTGGTAGGGCACGCTGACGACCATGACGTTGGCCAGCAGTCGCAGCCGCAACTTGAGGCGTAGGGCGCTCTGGTTGTGCAGAAGCGACTCCCACCAGTGGCCCACGACGTACTCGGGGACGAACACGGCCACGAGGTCCTGCGGGCTCTCCCGTCGGATCTGCGCGATGTGGTTGATGATCGGGCCGGTGATGTCTCTGAACGGGGAGTCCAGCGTCGTGAGCGACACCGGCAGATCCTCTCTGACCCACTCATCGCGCAGCCGGCGAGTCTCTGCCGCGTCCACCTGCACGGTCAGTGCGGTCAGGGTCGACGGGCGGGTCGCCCGGGCGTAGGCGATCGCCCGCAGCGCGGGCTCGTGGACATGGGAGACGAGGACGATGGCGTGGACGCGACTGGGCAGTCGGCGCGACCGCGGCGTCGGTCGCAGCTCGGCCGCGACGCTTGCGTAGTGGCGCGAGACGGTTCCCATGGTCGCCACCAGGAGCGGAACGGCGATGACGACGAGATAGGCCCCGTGGACGAACTTCGTGACCAGGACGATGACGAGCACAAGGCCGGTCAGCGCCGCCCCAGCCGCGTTGATGCCACGCGAGACGAGCATGCGGCGCCGGATCCCGGGACCGAGAACTCGCTCCAGTTCGGTGTTCCAGTGCCGCACCATTCCGATCTGGCTCAGCGTGAAGGACGTGAACACACCGAGGATGTAGAGCTGGATGAGCCGGGTGACCGACGCCTGGTACGCGACCAGCAGCCCTCCCGCCAAGGCGGCGAGAACGAGGATCCCGTTGCTGTAGGCCAACCGATCGCCACGGGTGTCGAGCTGGGTCGGCATGAGGCGATGCCGGGCGAGGATCGAGGCCAGCATCGGGAAGCCGTTGTATGCCGTGTTGGCGGCGAGGATGAGGACGAGGGCGGTCGTCGCCTGGATGTAGTAGAACGCGGGGCTCGCTGTGCCGCCGAACACCGCCGCCGCCAGCTGGGCGATGACCGTGCGCTGCGGCGTCGTGGTGCAGCCACTGAAGCCCCCGAGGTCGCAGGCGTTCTCGGCGACCTTGACGTGGGCGATGACGGCCAGGGCGGTGATGCCGCTGAACATCGTGATCGCGATGACGCCCATCGCGGTCAGCGTGCGAGCAGCGTTGCGAGACTTCGGCGGGCGGAAGGCCGGGACCCCGTTGCTGATCGCCTCGACGCCCGTCAGCGCCGTGCATCCCGAGGAGAACGCCCTCAGCGCCAGGAAGACGAGGGCGAGCCCGGTGAGCCCCGTCTGCTCCGCTCGGACGGTGTAGCCCGCGCTCTCGGCAACCGGGGCGTGGCCCAACAGGGCCTCGGTCAACCCGACAGCGATGAGTGACAGGATGCCGACGACGAAGAGGTACGTCGGGATGGCGAACGTCCGTCCCGACTCACGAACTCCCCGCAGGTTCATGACCGTGAGGAGCACGACGAAGCCGACGGCCAGAACCACGCGGTGGGAGTTCAGCCCGGGCAACGCCGAGATGATGTTGTCGACCCCCGCCGCGACGGAGACCGCGACCGTCAGGATGTAGTCGACCAGGAGGGCCGAGGCGACGACCATCCCCGCGTGGCGGCCGAGGTTGTGCCGGACGACCTCGTACGAGCCGCCACCGCCGGGATACGCGTGGATGACCTGGCGGTAGGACAGGACCACGACGACCAGCAGGGCGACGACACAGCCGGCGATCCACGGGGTGAGGTACAGGTACGCGAGGGCCCCGAGCGTGAGGACCTTGAGGATCTCCTCGGTGGCGTACGCGACCGAGGACAGCGGGTCAGAGGCGAAGACCGGCAGGGCGATCCGCTTCTGCAGGTATGTCTCCTCCAGGCGCTGGCTCTGCATCGGTCGACCGACGAGGAGTCGCTTGACCACCGAGACGTTCTGCATCATGTCTGCGACGCTAGGTCGGCCGGCATACGGACGGTGCAAGGAAGTGGCCCCGGGGTGCAAGGATCCCGCAAGGAATCCGGCGGCCACCTCCACCTCGCGTGGGACAGTGGTCGATGGAGGTGAGGTATGCCGCGCGGCCGCCTGCGGGTCTACTTCGGCGTGGCGCCCGGCGCCGGCGTCACCCATGCGCTGCTCGACGAGGGGAACAGGCGTGTCGCCCGGGGCGCCGACGTCGTCATCGGAGTCGTCGAGGACCGTGGCCGTCCGGGTCTCGTCGCACTGGCGGGAGGGCTGGAGCGGGTCGGAGGAGCCGACGGCTTGGACACCGGGGGTCTCCTGCGGCGGCGTCCGGATGTCGTCCTGGTAGACAACCTCTCCCGCCCGGCCCGATCCGCGGACCGGACAGGGCCACCCAGATGGGAAGCCGTGGAGCGGCTCCTCGAGGCGGGAATCGACGTCGTTGCCACGACCGACGTGATGTCCGTCGAGTCACTGTCCCAGCCTGTGGCCAGGCTGACCGGCCAGGACCCGGGCCCGGTCGTGCCGGACCGCGTCCTCCTTCAGGCGGACCAGATCCAGATCGTCGACATCGCCCCTCAGGCCCTGCGACGACGGTTGGCGCACGGCGGCCTGTACGCCCCGGAGGAGATCGACGCCGCACGCTCCGCGGCGTTCCGCCCATCGACATTGGGCGCCTTGCGCGAGGTGGCCCTGAACTGGGCGACCTCGGCCGTGGCGGCTCAGCATCGTCGCTGGGCGAGCAGCCTCGGCGAGGAGGTCCCCACGCAACCGACGGGGGAACGCCTCGTGGTGGGACTGTCGGGCGGGTCCGAAAGTGCGATGCTCCTGCACCGGGCGGCCCGGCTCTCCGCCGAACTCGGATGCGAGGAGCTGGTCGGCGTCCACGTCCTCGATGAGGCCGCGCCGCGCCCGTCCGTCGAGCTGAGGGAGCGCACCGAGGCGGTCGGAGGACGCTACGAACAGGTCGTCGGCGAATCGGTCCCCTTGGCACTCCTCGAGGTAGCGCGTGCCGAGGAGGCCACCCAGGTGGTCGTCGGTGCAGGTGCCGGCAGATCCGTCGAGTGGCTGAGCAGGGTCCGGGGGTCACGGCCACGGTCGGTCGCCGCCGAGCTGGCCGCGATGGCGGGTGCCGGGCTCGACATCCACGTGGTCGGGTCGGATGCGATCGCGACCCACCCTGCGGTGCCGTCGCCGCGCCGCTTCGGGCTGTCACGGCGCCGAGTCGTGATCGGACTCGCGGTGGCGGTCGTGCTTCCGGGGCTGCTCACCCGCCTCCTCCTGCTCGCCGGGGACCGGTCCGCGCTCCCCGGCGACACCCTCGTCCTGCTTCTCGGTGTCGTCATCGCTGCGCTGGTCGGGGGCGTCTGGCCCTCGGTGGTGGGCGCCCTCTTTGCCTCCACCCTCCTGAACTTCTTCTTCATCCCGCCGGTGAGGACCTTCCGGGTCGCCGAGCCGCACAACATCCTCACCATCGCCCTCTTCGTCGTCGTCGCCATCCTCGTCAGCGCCGTCGTCCACCGGGCGGCCGCGACCTCGTCGGCCGCCGCCCGCGCGTCTGCGGAGTCGCGGGCCCTCTCAGCGGTCGCCAGCAGCGCCCTCCACGGTGAGGATGCGCTGCCGGCGCTGTTGGATCAGCTGCGCGGTGCGTTCGGGATGCGGTCGGCCGCACTCCTCGAGCGGGATGGCGAGGCCGACCACGGTTGGCGGACCGTCCTCGCCCGCGGATCCGAACCGCCGACCCAACCGGCCGAGGCCGACGCCCAGGCGCGCGCCGCGTCCGGGCGGGTTCTGGCCCTCTCGGGCCGAACCCTTGCCTCGGCCGATCGCCGGATCCTCCAGGCGTTCGCAGCGCAGGCCGAGGGTCTCATCGAGCGCGAGTCGCTGGCACGAGGCGCCGCAGTGGCAGCACGACTCGAGGCCACCGAGCGTCTGCGGGACGCCCTGCTCGCGGCGGTGGGTCATGATCTGCGCACACCACTCGCGTCGGCGACGGCGGCCGTCAGCAGCCTTCGCAGCCAGGACGTGGTGTGGACCGATGAGGAGCGCGACGAGTTGCTCGATACCGCTGAGCAGTCGCTGTCGCGGCTGGGCCGGCTCGTCGGCGACCTGCTCGACCTCTCCCGACTACGCGCGGGTGTCCTCTCGGTGCTCACTGAGCCGATCTGGCTCGACGAGGTGATCGCCCCGGCCCTGGACGAGCTCGGTCCGCCGGGTCGGGGGGTAGACCTTCGAGTCGCCTCCGATCTGCCCGCCGCTGTGGCCGATCCTGCTCTGCTCACCCGGGCCCTCGTGAACGTGACCGGCAACGCGCTCCGCTACTCGCCTCCGGACCGGCCACCGATCGTCTCTGCCAGCGCCGTCGCCGACCGCGTCGAGATCCGGATAGCCGACCACGGACCGGGCATCGCGGCGGAGGATCTCGAGCGGGTGTTCGTCCCCTTCCAGCGCCTCGGTGACTCCGACAACCGCGCCGGGCTGGGGCTCGGCCTTGCCCTGTCACGGGGACTCGTCGAGGCGATGGGCGGCACCCTTGCCCCGGAGGAGACGCCGGGAGGCGGGTTGACCATGGTCATCACCCTCCAGCGAGCCGAGATGACCGAGTTGCAGGTCGCCGACCCGGGACGCCGCGAGCGACAGGACGAGCCGTGACGCGCGTGCTCGTCGTCGACGACGAGCCCCAGATCCTGCGTGCCCTGCGCATCAACCTGCGGGCCAGGCACTATGACGTCGAGGTGGCGTCAACCGGGGCGGAGGCCCTGAGGCTCGCGTCGACGACGTCCCCCGACCTCGTCATCCTCGACCTCGGCCTCCCCGACCTCGACGGTGTCGAGGTCATCCATGGTCTCCGCGGGTGGAGCGATGTGCCGATCATCGTGCTGTCCGGTCGATCCGGTGGCGGCGACAAGGTCGCCGCCCTAGATGCTGGAGCGGACGACTACGTCACCAAACCGTTCGGGATGGAGGAGCTCCTGGCGCGGATGCGGGCAGTCACGCGCCGGCTGGTGTCCGCGGGGCAGCCGGACACTCCTGTTGTGCGGCTGGGGGCCGTCACCGTCGATCTGGCCGACCGAGTCGTTGTCCGCGGCCAGACCGGGTCCGACCCCACCTCTGGCGAGCGCCTGCATCTCACTCCGACGGAGTGGCATCTGCTGGAGGTCATGCTGCGCCAGCCCGGGAAGCTGCTCAGCCAGCGCCACCTGCTTGCCGAGGTCTGGGGCGCGGCATACGTCAGCCAGCCGGCAAACCTGCGTCTCTACATGGCCCAGCTGCGCCGCAAGCTGGAGCCGGAGCCCACCCGACCCCGGTACTTCCTGACCGAACCGGGCATGGGCTACCGGTTCCAACCCGAAGACACGGAGCCGTGAGGCCGAGAGGACCTCGACCGGGTGTGTCGCCGAGCGCGTCCCGCTCGTATGGTCGGGGTATGCCGTCGCTGCCGCTCTTCCCGCTCGGCACCGTCCTGCTGCCCGGCGCCCGGCTTCCCCTGCAGATCTTCGAGCCGCGCTATGTCCAGATGCTCCGCGACCTGCTCGACCGCCCCGAGGACGAACGCCGCTTCGGCGTCGTCGCCATCCGCCGCGGTAACGAGGTCGGGGAGGGGGGCGCCACCGACCTCTACCCCGTCGGGTGCGAGGCCCGGATCGACGCGCTCGCCGCGTCCTCGTCGGAGCAGGGCCCGCGCTATCCGCTCGTCGCGACCGGGACCCGCCGGTTCACCCTCGACGGGATCGACGATCGGGCGGACACCCCCTATCTCACGGGGACGGTGACCTGGCTGGCCGAGGCCGGTGCCGAGGACCCCGTCGTCTCCGAGCTCGTCGAGCGCGTGACGGAGGCGTACGCGGCATACCGGGCGGCGCTCGGCGCCGAGCCGACCGAGCTGACGACGACGATGCGCGAGCTGCCCTACCGGATCGCCGACGAGACGATCCTCGAGGTCCCCGACCGGCAGCGCATCCTCGAGGCGCCCGACCTGCCGGCCCGGCTCCGCGCCGTCATCGCGATCCTGCGTCGCGAGACGGCCCTCATCGAGCAGTTCCACGCCGTGCCCCAGAACCCCGACCCCGGCGGGGCGGCACTCAACTAGCCGGCTCGGCCACCGCCTCGGCAGCGGCGCCGACCTTCCGGGGCCACCAGAACCGGTCGCCGAGGAGCACCGCGATGGCGGGCACGAGGACGGTCCGGACCACGAGGGTGTCGAGCAGGACACCGATGCAGATGATCGCGCCGATCTGGGCGAGCACGACGAGGGGCAGCACCCCGAGGACCGCGAAGACGGCCGCGAGGAGGATGCCGGCGCTCGTGATGACCCCGCCGGTCGCCGCGAGGGCGCGGAGCATCCCCTCGCGCGAGCCATGGCCGGCCGCCTCCTCCCGGGCCCGGGTGACGAGGAAGATGTTGTAGTCCACGCCGAGCGCGACGAGGAAGAGGAACGACGTCAGCGGGGCGGTCACGTCGAGGGCCTCGAAGCCGAGGACGCCGGTGAAGACCCACCACGCCGCGCCGAGCGCCGCGAGGTAGGTCGCGACGACGGTGAGGACGAGGATCACCGGCGCGACGAGCGAGCGCAGCAGGAGGATCAGCGCGACGAAGACGAGCCCGAGGATGAGCGGCAGGATGATGAGCCGATCCCGGGCCGCCGCATCGGCGGCGTCGATCGCCTGGGCCTCGCTGCCGCCGACATACGTGCCGCCTATGTCGGCGAGCGCGGTCCGGACGTCCCGGACGCCCTGCGCCGCGGCATCCGTGCCGGGCCCGGCGTCGAGGACGACGTCGACCCGGGTCAGCCCGTTGCCGCTGTTCGTCACCCGAGCGGAGGCCACGCCGTCGACGGCCGCCGCGGCGTCGGCGACCTCCTGGCCGTCGCCGCGGGTGATGACGACGACCGGGTCGGAGCTGCCGGCGGGGAAGGACTGCGCAAGCCGCTCGGCCGCCGCGATGGCTTCGGGCTTCTTGATGAACTGGTCGGACGTCGAGAGCCCCGAGTCGATCTGGCCGATGCCGACGGCGAGCCCGGCGAGGAGGACGAGGGTCCCGGCGACGAATGCCGCGGGCCGCCGGGCGACGACGTCACCGATGCGCCGCCACGTCGACCGCGTCTCGACGAGCTGCTCCTGGCCGACCCGGGGGACGACCGGCCAGAAGATCCAGCGGCCGAAGAGGACGAGCACCGAGGGGAGGACGACGAGGGCGTAGCCCGCCGCGACGACGATGCCGATGGCGCTCGCCGCGCCGAGTCCTCGGGTCGTCGGGATGAGCGAGAGGAGGAGGGTCAGCACGCCGAGGATGACCGTCGTCGCGCTGGCGATGACCGCCTCTCCGGTGCGCTTCAGCGCGTGGGCCATCGCGGCATACCGGTCCTCGGTCAGCCGCAGCTCGTCCCGATAGCGCGAGATGAGCAGGAGGGCGTAGTCGGTGCCGGCGCCGAACACGAGGACGGAGAGGATCCCGACGGTCGACTCGTCCCAGGAGATCCCCAGCCAGGTGAGGGCGTGGGTGGCGATCGTCGCGGTCATCCGGTCGGCGATCCCGACGACGATGAGCGGGACGAGCCAGAGGATCGGGCTGCGGTAGGTGATGAGGAGCAGGATGGCCACGACGGAGGCCGTGGCGAGCAGGAGGCGGGTGTTGGCCCCGTTGAAGACGGCCCCGAGGTCCGCCTGGACGGCTGCCGGTCCGGTGACCTGGGCGGTGACGCCGCTCGGGGCGTCCGCACTGGCCTGGGACCGCAGCTGGGCGACGGCCTCGGAGTTGGCGGCGTTGCCCTCGGCCGCGATCGGGACGACGCCGAAGGCCGCGGTGCCGTCGTCACTGACGACGAGGCCGGGGGGGCCACCGGAGCCGGAGCCCTGGCCGGTGGCCTGGCCGGTCGCCTGGCCGCCGGCGCCCGCCCCACGCCGGGGGCGCCCGCGTCGTTGCTGCCGTTCCACGTGGTGGAGGCGAGGTCGCCGAAGGAGGTCTGCAGCGCGGAGATGTCCTGCTCGGACAGGGTTCCCTCGTCCGCGGTGAAGAGGACGATCGCGCTCGACCCCGAGCCCTGGGGCAGCTGCTCCTGGAGCCGCGCGACGGTCGCGCTGTCCGAGCCGCGCGGCAGCGTCTCGGTCGGGGAGGGCTGGCGCTCGGCCTCCCCGAGGGCGATGACGACGAGGCCGAAGAGGATGGTCGCGACGGCGACGACCCAGGCCCGGCGTCGGCGGATGAAGACGGAGGGCAGGTCGGTCATCGTCGCTCGCTCCCGGGTAGAGTGGTCAGGTCACTCAGTAGATGACTAAGAAGGTTAGTAACTCAGTGAGCGATCCTAGGTCACCGGCCCCGCCCGGCTCAACCGGGCCGTCGAGCGTTGGCGGTGACGACCGGGCTGCCCCGGACCTCGCGGGCCCGAGCCGGAGTGGGGACGGACCCGAGCCGCCGGAGCTGCCGCACACCGCGTATGCCGCCGCCTGGGAGCAGACCGACTCCCTTCTCGCGCTGCGCGAGCTCATCGCGGTCGGCAGCCAGGTCACTCCGGCCGTGGCGCGCCGGGCCGCCCTCAGCCATCACGAGCTGCAGACCCTCGAGGTCGTCATCGAGGGCGCGGTCGGCCCGGTCGAGATCGCTCGCGAGCTGGGGGTGACCTCGGCAGCCGCGTCGGGGATCGTCGACCGGCTCGCCGAACGCGGCCACGTCGTCCGACAGCCGCACGTCAGCGACCGTCGGCGCACCCAGGTCGTCATCACCGAGTCCGGCCGTGAGGAGGTCCTCGGCTACCTCATGCCGATGTTCACCTCGCTCGCCGCGCTCGAGCGCACCCTCACCGAGGAGGAGCGCGTGGTCATCACCCGCTACCTCCGCGGCGCGACCGCCGCCATCCGCGCCCTGCTCTGAGCGTCCGGTCCTCGTCGGCGGGGTCGCCGCGCGGACGGGTCGTCACCGGTGACCGGCCGAGGGCGAGCGGCGCGGCATGCCGGGTGCCCGGCGATGCGGCATACCGGGTGGATCCGGCGCTGGTCGGGGCGCGGGCCGGTGCTCGACAATGCGGCATGGCCAACACGACGGACAGTCGCGACGTCGACGCGTGGTTCGCCCGGCTCCCGGAGGAGCAGCGCGTGGCGCTGTCCCGGGTCCGCGAGCAGATC
Source organism: uncultured Actinomycetota bacterium (assembly GCA_963745335.1). Lineage (GTDB taxonomy): Bacteria > Actinomycetota > Actinomycetes > Actinomycetales > Dermatophilaceae > CAVSJJ01. Next base: position 72,788 of record CAVUXP010000010.1, on the reverse strand, counting down.
CGCGCGCTCGTGCCGGAGGCGACGGAGTGCATGTCCTACCAGATCCCGACCTTCCGCCACCACGGCGCGCTCGTCGGGCTCAACGCGTCGGCGTCCGGGCTCAGCCTCATCACGATGCGTCCCGGCCTCGTGGCGTCGATGCGGGACGTGCTCGATGGCGTGAAGACGTCGGGATCGACGTTGCGGTTCACGCCGGCCCGTCCGCTGCCCGAGGAGGTGATCCGGGCGGTGGTGCTCGCCCGGGTCGAGCAGAACGAGCGCGGCGAGTAGCCGGGCCGCCGGGGCCGGGGCGCCCTTGGGCGTCCGTCGGGGGCCGCCGAGTTCCCGTGGGCGACCATCGGCGGCCCGTCGAGTGTCCCGTGGGCCTCCGCTCCCGTCGCCCCGCCCATCGGCGACCGCCCGACGCCCGCCCGACGCCCCGCCCGTCGGCGCCCGCCCGACGCCCGCCCGACGCCCCGCCCGTCGGCGACCGCCCGACGCCCGCCCGACGCCGCCCGACGCCCCGCCCATCGGCGGACAGGTTGCTGCCGAACGGGCATGCTGCAACACCCCCGTTCGGCAGGAACCTCTGCTAGCAGAGGTTCCTGCAGGGGGGGAGCGGAGCGGGGCGTGCGGGGAGCGGGGGGCGGTTCAGCCGGTGGGGAGGTGCTCGGCGAGGAAGGTCGTCGTCCGCTCCCAGGCTGTTCCGGACGCGGGGCCGTGGAAGTTGACGAAGTCCGGGTTGTCGAACGCGTGGTCGGCGCCCTCGTAGGTCTCGACGACCGCGCCCTGCGGCGTGATGGCGTCGGTGATCGCCGAGAGGGTCGACCCCCCGATGTAGGCGTCGTCGAGCCCGAAGTGGTGCAGGCTCGGGCAGGTCACCTGCGGGGCGAGGTCGAGCAGGCCGGGCAGCGCCGAGCCGTAGTAGGACACGAGCACGGCGGGGTCGTCGACGGCCGCGACGTTGAAGCCCATCCCGCCGCCGAAGCAGAAGCCGATCACCCCGACCTCGCCGGTCACCTCGGGCAGGTCACGCAGCGCGGAGAGGGCGGAGACGCTGTCGGTGACGCCCTTCTCCCAGTCGAACCGGCCGGCCAGGCCCATGCCCTCCTGGAGCATGTCCGGCCCCGCCGGGACCTCCGAGACGCCGAGCCGCCAGAACAGCTCCGGGGCGAGGACGACGTAGCCGAGGGCCGCCAGGTCCTCGGCGCGCTGCCGGATGTAGGCGCTGACGCCGAAGATCTCCTGGACGAGGAGCAGACCGGGCCCGCTGCCGGACTCGGGACGCCACAGCTGGGCGGGCATCGGGCCGTCGGACGTGGGAACCGTGATCCGTTCGCTCATCGGCCCAGTATCGCCGGTATGCCGTGGGTGCCGGCGAGGGTGTCGACCCTCCTCAGCTGCGGAGCATCGCCTGGAGGGTCTCGATCCGGTCGGCCTCGGCGGCGGACTTGTCCGGGCGGTACCGCTTGACCCGGGCGAAGCGCAGGGCCAGGCCGCCGGGGTAGCGGCTCGACCGCTGCACCCCGTCGATCGCGATCTCGACGACGATCTCGGGCCGGAGGAACAGCGCCTGCCGGGTGCTGCGCACCTCGTAGCCGGGGAAGGTCTCGGTCTGCCAGCGCAGTGTCTCGTCGGTGAGCCCCTTGAAGGTCTTGCCCACCATGACGAACCCGCCCGGTTCCCCGGCGACGCCCGCGGGGTCCGCGGCGCCGAGGTGGAGGTTGGACAGCCATCCCCGGCGTCGCCCCGAGCCCCACTCGGCGGCGAGGACGACGAGGTCGTAGGTGTGGACGGGCTTGACCTTGACCCAGCTCTTGCCGCGTCGGCCCGCGGCATACGGGGAGTCGACGTCCTTGACGACGACGCCTTCGTGCCCGGCGGCGAGGGCGTCGTCCATGACCCGTTGCGCGACCTCGGGATCGTCGGTCACCCGCCCGGGCATCCGGTGCGCGGGGGCGATCCGGGCGAGGACCTCGAGACGCTCGGACAGCGGCCGGTCGATGAGGTCGGCGCCGTCGACGTGGAGGACGTCGAAGAACCACGGCGCGAGGAGCACCTCGCGGGCGGCCTCCGCGCCGAACCGGCTCATCGTCTCCTGGAACGGTCGCGGCGCTCCGGCCTCGTCGAGGGACAGGGTCTCGCCGTCGAGGATGGCCTCGTGGACCGGGAGCGAGCGGGCGACCTCGACGATCTCGGGGACCCGGCCGGTGATGTCGGCGAGGCTGCGGGTGTAGACGCCGACGTCGTCGCCGCGACGGTGGACCTGGATCCGGGCGCCGTCGAGCTTGTACTCGACGGAGGCCCGCCCGGTCGTCGCGATGGCGGCCGCGACACCGGTGGCGGTCGAGGCGAGCATCGGTTGGACGGGCGTGCCGACGGCGAGGCCGACCTCGGCGAGCGACGCGGGATCGGCGAGGGCGGCCCGGACCGTGCCGCCGAGAGTGCCGCTCAGCATGACGGCCCGGCGGACCTCGGCGACCGGGCGGTCGACGGCGCGGGCGAGCGCGTCGGTGACGAGACCGTCGAGGGCGCCGGTGCGCACCTCGCCGGTGAGGGCCCGGCCGAGGAGGTCCTGCTCCGCCTCCGTGGCGCGGGCGAGCAGGCCGACCAGCTCGGTATGCCGGGTGCCCGCCGAGCCGGGACCGGCGGCGGCGACGATCCGGACGAGGGCGGTGTCGACGTCGGCGACGGTGAGCGTGGGCCCCGCTGCGGGCGGCGCCTCGCCGGACTCGCGGACGGCATACAGGGTGCGCCAGCCGATCCCGATCCGGCCCTGCCGCGGCCGGCCGAGGAGGATGCCGACGGCGGCCTCGGCCTCGTCCGGGCTCATCGCGGCCATCAGCTCGGCGAGGACGGCGGTCTTGGCCGTGCGGGACCGGGTCGCGGCGAGGGCCGTCGTCGCCGCAACGAGGTCAGCGAGCTGCATCGCGTCAGTCTCGCACCGCCCCCCGACGCCGCCGCCCCCTCTCGCCGCCGCCCCTCTCTCGCCGTCCCCTCTCCTTGCGTCCGGGTTTCCGGTCGCCATGGCGACCGTCTTCGCGGACACACGGGAGGGAGGGCGGGACGGCGGTCGGGAGGTGGACGGGCGTCAGGAGTAGTGGTCGGCGACCGCGAGGCTCTGCCGGACGTAGCCGCCGCCGAACAGGACCGCGTGCATCATCAGCGGATGGAGCTGGTGCAGCCGGACCCGGTCGCGCCAGCCCTCCGCGAGGGGGTGGGCCTCGTCGTAGGCGGCGAGCACCCGCTCCAGGCCCGGGCAGCCGAAGAGGGCAAGCATCGCGAGGTCGGTCTCCCGGTGGCCACCGTGGGCCGCGGGGTCGATGAGGACGGCGCCGTCGCGGGTCCACATGACGTTTCCGCTCCACAGGTCGCCATGCAGCCGTGCCGGCGGCTCGGGCTCGTCGAGGTCGCCCGCCTCGAGCCGCGTCGCCACCCGCTCGAAGGCGGCGATGTCGTCGGCGTCGTAGGTGCCGCGGTCGCGGCCGAGGCGGGCCGTGAACCGGATCCGCTGCTCGGCATAGAAGGCGCGCCACGTCGGGGTGGGCTCGAGGGGGAGCGGCAGCGGCTCGCTCAGCGGTCCGAGGTACCCGTCGCCCTCCCAGCCGTCCGGCGGGACACCGTATGCCGCGGCCCCGGCGTCGTGGGTGCGGGCCAGCCCGCGCCCCAGGGCCTCGGCGTGGCCAGCGTCGGGGGACGCGTCGTCGAGCCGGACGAGGTCGAGGTGGTGGTCGCCGACCTCGACGACCCCGACGGCCGGGGCGCCGTTCGCGGCCGAGAGCCAGCGCAGCCCGGCCGCCTCCCAGGCGAAGTAGCCCGGTGGGACGTGGGTGGAGGACTTGCGGTAGGTGGGCGGCATACCACCCACTCAAGCACGGGGGCCGGGAGGGACGCACGGGACGGTTGTCGTCCGCCGGGGAGGTTCTCCGGCGACGGGCGGCTTCCGCGTCCCGGCGGGCGGTCGAGCGATGGGGGCGGTTGCGGCGAGGGGCCGCGGGGGTCGGGCCGGTTGTCTAGAGTTCCGGTATGGCCCGGCCGCACGCCGCTGCGATCGTCGAGGACGCGCTCAACCGGCGCGTCGCCGACACCCTGCGCGAGCGCGGCTGGGGGACCCGGATCGTCCCGCACACCGGCTACGGCACGTCCGGCTTCGTCCGGATCCTCGGCCGGGTGCTCATGAGCCGGCACGGCGGCCACGGCGAGAGCGACCATCCGGTCCCGGCCCGGCTCCGGTCGGCCGAGGAGGTCCAGCGCGGCTGGCGGGCCTTCGTCACCGCCCCGGCCGTCGACGTCCCGGTCACCGTCCTCGTCAACGACCGGGCCATCACGACGGCGACCGACCGGGCGGGCCTGGTCGACCTCACCGTCCGCGGCCACGGCCTCGGGACGGGGTGGCAGTCCGTGACGCTCACCTCGCTCGACGCGACGCCGGTCGAGCTGCCGGTCTTCGTCGCCGGGACGACCCAGCGGTTCGGGATCATCAGCGACATCGACGACACCGTCCTGTCGACGTCGCTGCCCAAGCCGATGGTCGCCGCGTGGAACACCTTCGTCCGCTCCGAGTGGTCCCGCCGCGCGGTGCCCGGGATGGCGACGATGTACCGCGAGCTGGTGGCCGCCCATCCGGGAGCGCCGATCATCTACCTCTCGACCGGGGCGTGGAACACCGCCCCGAGCCTCGAGCGATTCCTGCGCCGCAACGGCTTCCCCGTCGGGCCGATGCTTCTCACCGACTGGGGTCCGACGAGCGACGGCTGGTTCCGTTCCGGGCAGGCCCACAAGCGCGGCGCGCTGCATCGGCTGGCTCGCGAGATGCCGCACGTCCAGTGGCTCCTCATCGGCGACGACGGCCAGCACGACCCGCGCATCTACACCGATTTCGCGGCATCCCGTCCCGACGCGGTGCGCGCCATCGCGATCCGCCAGCTGTCGGTCGGGGAGCAGGTCATGAACAACGGCATCCCCGTCGGGCCGGACGACCTCGGCCCGCCGCCGGACACCGACCTCACCGTCCCGGTGCTGCGGGGTGGGGACGGCTACGAGCTGGCCCGTCTCCTGCGTCCCGTTCTCGAGGACCGCCGGGTCGTCCGGTGACGGTGACGTCCGCTCGCGCCGGGCGTCGGCTCGGCGCGCGACCGTCCCGGTGACGCCGGGCTGAGGCAGACTGAACCCATGCCCGAGCTGCCCGAGGTGCAGGCCCTCGCCGACTTCCTCGCCGAGCGGACCTCCGGGCTGGCCGTGACCGGGGCCGAGATCGGCTCGATCTCGGTGCTCAAGACCTTCAACCCGCCGCCGCAGGCGCTCGTCGGGGCCCCCGTCGAGGGCGTCGCCCGGTTCGGCAAGTTCCTCGACATCGACTGCGGCGGAACGCATCTCGTCTTCCATCTCGCCCGAGCGGGATGGTTGCGGTGGTCGGACCAGGTGTCGACGGCGATGCTCCGACCGGGCAAGTCCCCCATCGCGATGCGAGTGCGCTTCTCCGACGGGTCGGGCTTCGACCTCACGGAGGCGGGGACGAAGAAGCGGCTCGCGGCATACATCGTCGCCGACCCCCAGGAGGTGCCGGGCATCGCCTCGCTCGGGCCCGACCCGCTCGCCGACGGCTTCACCGAGGAGGCGTTCGCCGGGATCCTCGCCGGACGGCGCGCGCAGATCAAGGGCGTCCTGCGCGACCAGTCGACGATCGCCGGCATCGGCAACGCCTACTCCGACGAGATCCTCCACGCGGCCCGGCTCTCGCCGTTCGCCATCGCCGACACGCTCCCGGCCGAGGTCGTCCAGAGCCTGTATGCCGCGCTCCGCCAGACGCTGACCACCGCCGTCGCCGCCGCGTCGGGCAAGCCGGCGAAGGAGCTCAAGGACGCCAAGCGGGCGGGGATGCGGGTGCACGGGCGCACCGGCGAGACGTGCCCCGTGTGCGGTGACGTCGTGCGTGAGGTGTCCTTCGCCGACTCCTCGCTGCAGTACTGCGCGACGTGCCAGACGGGCGGCAAGCCCCTCGCGGATCGCCGGACGAGCAAGTTCCTCAAGTAGCGGGCGGGCCACGTGGCGGGCCGGTCGCGCGGCCACTTCACGGGCCGGTCGCGGGGCCACTTCACGGGCCGGTCGCGGGGCCACTTCACCCCGGAAGGTGGCACTTCACCCGCGGAAGGTTCCGGGGTCAAGTGCCACATTCCCGCCTCAGGTGGGGAAGTTGGGACTGGCGGGCCGGGGTCAGTCGCTGGTCGTGGGGGAGGAGGAAGAGGACGCAGGCGAGGCCGAAGACGACGCTCCCGGCGACGACGAGCCAGTCCCCGGCCCGGACCCCCGACCAGCCGAAGAAGATCGCGCTCGCCATGAACATCAGCCACCCGATCTGCTCCGCACGCCGCACGGGGACCACTACAGCCGTCGCACCGGCCGCTGTCACGCCGACGCGCGGTCCGGGCCGGGCCGACGCCCGCGGCGACTCTGCGGCGACTCCCGCGGCGACGGCCCAGCCGCCGCGGCCGTGACCGCCGCGGCCGCGGCTCGCCCGCCGGGGCGGGACTGCCGGGACTGCCGGGACTGCCGGGGCGAGCGGGGGAGCGGTGGAGCGGCATACTGCCCGGATGGACATCATGCGCACCCCGGCCGAGCGGTTCGACGTCGTCGAGGGGTTCGACCACGAACCCGGCTGGGTCGACGCCGACCCGGCCAGCGGGCTCCGGATGGCCCACGTCACCGCGGGGCCCGCCGACGGGCCGGTCGTCGTCCTCGTCCACGGCGAGCCGACGTGGGGCTACCTCTACCGCCGGATGATCCCGCCGCTCGTCGCCGCCGGGCTGCGCGTCGTCGTGCCCGACCTCATCGGGTGCGGCCGGTCCGACAAGCCGACCGACCGCGCGGACTACTCGTATGCCGCGCACGTCGAGTGGCTGCGCGCGGGACTGTTCGACGGCCTCGGGCTGACCGACATCCACTACGTCGGGCAGGACTGGGGCGGGCTCATCGGGATGCGACTGCTCGCCGAGCACCCCGACCGCTTCGCCGGGGTCGTCATGTCGAACACCGGCCTGCCGACCGGCGACGTCCCGATGCCCCAGGAGTGGCAGCTCTTCCGCGAGATGGTCCGCACCGCGCCACGGCTCGACGTCGCGCGGATGGTCGCCTCCGGCTGCCGCCGCCCCCTCGCCGAGGACGAGCTCGCCGCGTATGCCGCGCCGTTCCCCGACGAGTCCTTCTGCGCCGGGATCCGGGTCTTCCCCGACCTCGTCCCCAACACCCCCGACGACCCCGCCACCCCCGCCAACCGGGCCGCGTGGGAGCGGCTGGCCACCCTCGACGTGCCCTTCCTCACCGCGTTCAGCGACGGCGACCCGATCACCCGGGGCGGCGACCGGTGGATGCAGTCGAAGATCCCCGGCGCGCAGGGCCGGGCGCACACGGTCATCGAGGGCGCCGGTCATTTCGTCCAGGAGGACCAGCCGGAGCGGTTCGCCGCGATCGTCGCCGAGTTCGTCGACGGGCTGGGTTCGGCCCCCGCCTGAGTCCGGCCACCGGGCCGCCGTCCGGTCCGTTCCCGCGGCGTGCCTCCACCCAGGGGTGGAGGCCGCCGCCGCAGGTTCAACCCGCGCGCCGACGCGGGCCGATGCCGTCATGGCCGAACCTCGTGGAGTCGGTGACCACCGACCCCGACCAAGGAGCGATTCGGACATGACCACCAGCCAGTACGTCCTCAACCTCGGCCTTCTCGCCTGGGTTCTGCTGAGCAACCTCGGCACCCGGCCGATCCACCGCGGACGGCTCCTCCTGCCGCTGCTCATCGTCGTCGCGATCTGCGGCACCTACCTGCGCAACGTCCCCACCCAGGGCAACGACCTCTGGCTCGACGCGGTGGGCCTCGCGCTCGGTGCCGCCCTCGGCGTCGTCGCCGCGATGCTCGTCTCCGTCCGGCGGGAGGGCCTGCAGGTGGTCACGACCGCCGGGGTCGGGTTCGCCGCGCTGTGGGTCGCCGTCATCGGCGGCCGGATGCTCTTCGCCTACGGCGCCGACCACTGGTTCACGGGGTGGATCGTCACCTTCTCCCGCGACCACCTCATCACCGGGGGCGACGCCTGGACCGCCGCGTTCGTCATGATGGCGATGGCCATGGTCGCCGTCCGCGTCATCGTCACCGGCGTCGTCGCCGAGCGGAACGGCGGGCTCGTCGACCGGAGCGTCGCCAGGGCCCGCGCCGTGGTCGAGGTCGAGCGCGCAGCCGATGCCGCCGGGTCGCCCGACCGCCTCTCCCACTGATGCGGGGGACCTCGCCGTCCACCCCGACCACCCCGGTCGAGCCGGCCACTTGCCGGACCGGCCGGGGTGAGGTCATCCTTACCCCGAATGTCCTCTTCACCGGTAGGGATCCGATCCCCGATGGCGACCAGCGCCGCGGCCGACGCCCCGGCGCGGCTTCGGCGACCGCTCGTCCGCGCCGGCTGGCTCGCCGCCGTGGTCATCGCCGTCGGGACGGTGGTGGACGGCCTGCCGGAGGGCTCTCCCGCCGCCGTGGCCGTCGTCGCGCTCACCATCGTCGCGCTGACCGGCTGGATCGCCTCGCTCGACGACCGGCTGGTGGGCCCGCCCCTCGTGGCCGCGCTCCTGGCGACCGGCCTCGCCGGTGCGGCACTGGACCTCATCCATCCGTCCGGGCCCGGCTTCATCCTCGCGTTCATGGCCATGGCCGGACTGGGGCTGCGGGTGCCTAGGCGTGCGGCCATCATCGGCGGCGGCATCGTCCTCGCCGCGGCCAGCGCCGCCGAGGCCCTGACCTCCGAGCATCCGGTGAGCGCGGCCCTCAACCTCGCGATGGGGGCCGGCTTCCTGCTCCTCGCCACGGCCTTCGCCGCGGCGAACCGGGACGCCCGCGCCCGTGCCGAAGAGCTGCTCCGAGCCCAGCAGGAGGCCAAGGCGGCCACCGAGCGTGCCGCCGTCCTGTCCGAGCGTTCCCGCCTCGCGCGGGAGCTGCACGACATCCTCGCCCACACGATGTCGGGACTCTCGGTCCAGCTCGAGGGCGCCCGGCTCATGGCCGAGCGCACGAGCGCCGACCCGCGTCTCGTGCAGCAGATCGCCGCCGCACAGGTCGCCACGAGGTCGGGGCTGGTCAACGCCCGACAGGCCGTCGCCACCCTGCGCGGCGACCGGCTGCCCGGCTGGCAGGACGTCGCCGAGCTCGTGGAGCAGGCGAGACTGCGGGGGCTGGTCGCCACGATGACGGTGGTCGGCGAACCGCACGCGGTGAGCGGACAGACGGACCTGACGCTCTATCGATGTGTCCAGGAGAGCCTGACGAACGCGACGAAGCACGCCGGTCCCGGCTCTCACGTCGCGGTGACCGTCACCTGGTCGGACGAGGCGGTCGTCGTCGAGGTCGTCGACGACGGCGGCGGTCAGGTCCTCGCCCCGCCACCGTCCGGCGGCTACGGACTGGGCGGTCTCGCCGAGCGGGCGGCCGCTCTCGGTGGGCACTGCGAGTCCGGCCCGCACGCGCGGGGGTGGCGGGTCCGGATGTCGCTGCCGGCACCGTTCGGCGAGGGATCGCGGGACGGGAAGGTGTCCGGTGGCTGAGCCGACTCGCGTCCTCGTCGCGGACGACCAGACGCTCGTCCGCGAGGGCCTCACCCTCCTCGTCGGGCTGCTCGAGGGGATGACCGTCGTGGGCTCTGCGGTCGACGGGGCCGACGCGGTCCGCCAGGCCGAGAGCCTCGACCCCGACATCGTCCTCATGGATCTGCACATGCCCACCCTCGACGGGGTCAGCGCCACCCGCGAGCTGACCGAGCGCGGGCTGCGGTCCCGCGTCATCGTCCTCACGACGTATGCCGACGACGACGCGCTGGTCTTCGGTGCCCTGCAGGCAGGGGCGAAGGGCTTCCTCACCAAGGACGCGGGTGCGGACGCGATCCGGGACGCCATCCGCACCGTCATGGAGGGACACGCCCATCTCGACCCCAGCGTCCAGCACCGGCTCCTCGAGGCGCTGTCCGGGGACCGCCCGGTGGGCGGTGGCGCCCTCGGCGCGAGCGCGACCGACGTCCCGGGCGGGGTCGCTCCGGTGGTGTCCGACGACGTGGTCCTCACCGACCGGGAGGAGGAGGTGCTCGCCCTCGTGGCGCAGGGGTGCACGAACGGCGAGATCGCGTCGCGGCTCGTCGTGTCGACCGCCACGGTCAAGACCCACATCAACCATCTGCTCGCCAAGACCGGATGCCGCGACCGGGCCGCCCTCGTGGTCTACGCCTTCCACAGCGGCCGGGCCGGACGCGGGGCCCCCGACGCTGCCTCGCCTCGGGACGACCCGACCGCGAGGAGCCGGGGGGCGCGCTAGTCTCGCGCCCATGAGGCGCAGCCGCGCCCTCGCCGCCACGGCGCTCGTCGTCCTCGCCCTGACCGTGGCCGCGTGCGGTGCCACCCCCGACCCGGACATCACGGCCAGCAGGGCGGCGCGCCCCGCCCCGATCGTGCCCACGACGAGCCCCGCCGGCCCGACTCCCTCGTCCGACGCGCCACGTGCGCACGCCGGGTCGCTCCCGACCCGGAACCCCGTCGGCGGGTCCGTCCACCGGTCGCCGACCCTCGGCGTCGGCGGGTCGCTCCACGGCAACCGGCCCTTCCCCGCCGACAACGCGTGGAACACCCGGATCGACACGGCGCCGGTCGACCCCGCGTCGGCCACCCTCATCGCGTCGATCGGCCGGAGCGGCCACCTCCATCCGGACTTCGGGGCGAACTGGAACGGCGGGCCGTTCGGCATCCCGTACGTCGTCGTCTCCGGCTCGCAGAAGCGGGTCCCCGTCAGCTTCGACTACGCCTCCGAGAGCGACAAGGGCCCGTACCCGATCCCCGCGAACGCGCCCATCGAGGGCGGCGCGTCCGCCTCCGGCGACCGGCACGTCATCGTCCTGGACCGGGACGCCTGGCGGCTCTACGAGCTGTTCGACGCCCATCCGCTCGGTGGCGGCACGTCCTGGCACGCGGGGTCCGGGGCGGTCTTCGACCTGTCGAGCAACGCGCTCCGCCCGGCCGGCTGGACGAGTGCCGACGCGGCCGGACTGCCGATCCTGCCGGGCCTGGTCCGCTACGACGAGGTGGCGGCCGGCCACATCGACCACGCCCTGCGCTTCACCGTCGCGACGACCCGGCGGGCCTACGTCGCGCCGGCCCGTCACTACGCGAGCAGCCGCACCTCGGCGAGCCTGCCGCCCATGGGCATGCGGGTTCGGCTGACGAAGGGCTATGACATCTCCGGCTTCCCCCCTCAGGCCAAGGTCGTCCTCCAGGCACTCAAGACCTACGGCATGATCGTGGCTGACAACGGCTCGAACTGGTACATCTCGGGTGCGCCCGACCGCCGCTGGAGCGACGACGAGCTCGGGACCCTCAAGAGCGTCCCGGGCAGCGCGTTCGAGGTCGTGACGATGGGCCCGGTCACGACCTGACCCGGGCCCCCGGCGCGGCAGACGAGACGGCGAGGAAGGGGACCGCGCATGGCGCTGTTCAGGAGACACCGCGAGGAGGAGTCCGCCCCGGACGAGCCGGTCACCGGTGCGGTCGACCCGGCCTTCGCCGACATCGAGGACGACGACGGGCGCCCACTGCGCCCCAAGGTCGCCCCGGCGCCCGAGGCGGATCTGGCCCGGATCGCCGCCGCCGTCGAGGAGCTGGCCGCCGACGGCGTCGACGTCGACGACCTCGCCTCGCTCGGCGCCGGCTACGACCGGACGTATGCCGCGTGGTCGGTCGGCCACCCCCGCGGACCGGCCGGACCACGGCGCCCTCGTGACCCGCTACGCGCTCGGGATCGGGGAACACCTCCACCGGCATACCGACCTGGACTGGCAGCTCGTCACGGACGTCTTCGGGACCGACCTCGCCGTGGCCGGCGGCTTCAGCGGCTCCTTCTCCGTGGTCCCGGGCAACCTCGTCGCCTCCCGATGGATGCGAGGCGAGACGGGATGGCTCCCCGGTGTCGTCGGCCACCTCGTCGCTCTGCGCGACCGTTCGCTCGGGCGGTAGCGGAGACCGATCAGGGCCGGCGTAGTCGCCGGGCGACGAGGCCCGCCGCGACGAGGAGCAGGACGAGCGCGCCGCCGGCCAGCCCGATGGCCGAGGTGTGCTCCCCGGCCGAGGCTCCGACGGCGGCATACGCGACGGTGCCCGGGATGATCCCCATCGCGGTCCCGACGACGAACTCGCGCCGAGCGATCGGGCTCACCCCGGCGCCGTAGTTGATGACGGTGAACGGGACGACGGGGGTCAGCCTGGCCACGACGACGGCGAGCAGCCCCTGGTCGCGCAGCACCTGCCGGGCTCGGTCGATGCGAGGGCCGGTGATGCTCGCGACGGCGTCGTGGCCCAGGCGGCGCGCGAGGAGGAAGGTCACCCAGGCGCTGACCATCGCGGCGACCCAGGACAGGACGATGCCGGCCGTCAGGCCGAAGAGCGCACCCGCGATGCCGGCGAGCAGGTTCTTCGGGACCGGGACGAGGGTGACGACGATGTGCAGCCCGATGTAGACGAGCGGCCCCCAGGCCCCGCTGGCGTCGACGGCACGGCGGACCCGTTCGAGGTCCCCCCCGAGCACGATGACGGCGAGGGCGCTGCCGAGGGTGACGGCGAGGAGGAGCCCCGACAGACGCACCAGTGCGGGTCGGGAGGGCGCCACCCGCCCAGCCTAGGGCCGGGTCCGCCGGCCGAGGGCGACCCACCACGCACCGCCGCCCACGAGGAGGGCGATGCCGAGAGCGAGCCACGGGTAGGGGCTGGGGATGTCGGTGCATGTGATGCCGCCGTCGGCGAGGTCGTGGCATTCGTGGACGGGTCCCCCCCAGAGGAACCGCGCGGCGATGAGCATCGGCGCCGACTCGGCCATGAGCGCCGCGGCGACGAAGCGCAGCGGCCGAGTGCCGAGAAGGAGCGAGCCGATGGCGACGTAGACGACGGGGAGGATGAACATGCCGATCGTGAGGATCCCGAGGACGCCCACGACCCCCGCCGCGCCGGTGGCCACCCAGGCGAGGACCCGGCGCCAGGACGGGCGGGGGCGGCGGCCCCCGGCTCGAGGAGGCCCGGCTCCGGGGGCCGTGGCCGGGGCGGTCATGTCGGGTCCCCGGGCGCCGCGAACCGGGGTGGTGAGCTCGGCGAGGGCCGCCAGACCACCGAGGCGGTCCAGGAGGGCGCCCGCGCGGTCGTGGTCCCCGTCGAGAGTGGCGAGCAGCTCGAGGCCGAGGACGCCGGCGACGACCCCGTGCGCGAGGTCCTCGACCGGCACGAGGGCGGCGAACGGCATACCCGCGACGGCGCGGCGCACCGCCTCGCGCGCCAGCTCGCGCCACGGCTCGAGCCGCTCGGCGACCCGCGGACCGAGCCCCGGGACGGACTGGGCGCCGGCGACCATCTCGACGAGGACGGCGACGTCACCGGAGGCGAGGTCGGCACGGACGACCTCGCCGAGGGCGTCGACGAGGTCGGCGGGCGACCCGCTCGACCCCACCAGCGGCGCGTAGGCCGCGAGCCGGCGCTCGCTCACCGCGTCGAGGGCGGCGAGGAGCAGGTCGAGCACCGTGCCGAAGTGGTAGAAGACGAGCGCCTGGTTGCACCCCGCCCGGCGGGCGATCTCGCGGGCGCTCGCCCCGGCGAACCCGACCTCGGCGAGGGCCTCGGTCGCGGCGGCGACGAGGGCGGCGCGGGTGTCTGCTGCTCTCCCGGGGCGAGGTGCCTTCTCGGCGGGTCCGAGTGGTGGCCACGGAGCCTCCTGAGCAACTGGTTTGAGCACTTGCTCAAAGAATAGGCGCCCGGAGGGCGGGAGGGAAGGGGCCCGACACGTCCTAGCCCCGTATTCGGATGTATGCCGTCGGCGCTAGAAAGCCGTATAGCCTCCGATCGTGGACCCGATCCGGAACCCCTATGCCCCCGGGGCCGGGCAGCGCCCGCCCGAGCTGGCCGGCCGTGACGAGCAGCTCGACGGCTTCGACGTCGTCCTCGAGCGGGTGGTCCGGGGCCGTCCCGAGCGCTCGGTCGTCCTCACCGGCCTGCGTGGCGTCGGCAAGACCGTGCTGCTCAACGCGATGCGCTCGGCGGCGGTCCGGGCCGGGTGGGGGACCGGGAAGCTCGAGGCCCGACCCGACACCTCGATCCGCCGGCCCCTCGCCTCGGCACTCCACCAGGCCGTCCGCGAGCTCGGCCTCCCGGCGGGGGAGCCGGTCGACCATGCCCTCGGCGTCGTCCGGGCCTTCGCCCAGCGTGAGGTCACGGGGTCGGCGGGCCGGCCCGGCCGGGCGCCCCGCCTGCGGGACCGGTGGAACCCCGGCATCACCGCGCCGGCCGTCGCGGGGCGTGCCGACTCCGGCGACATCGAGATCGACCTCGTCGAGCTGCTCACCGACATCGGCGGGCTGGCGGCGGACGCGGGCCGCGGCGTCGCCGTCTTCATCGACGAGATGCAGGACCTCGGCCCCGAGGACGTCTCGGCGCTGTGCGCGGCCGCCCACGAGATCTCCCAGTCGCGGCTGCCGGTCATCGTCGTCGGCGCCGGGCTGCCGCACCTGCCGTCGGTGCTCGCCGCGTCGAAGTCCTACTCCGAGCGGCTCTTCCGGTACGTCCGGATCGACCGGCTGGAGCGAGGCGCCGCCGACGCGGCCCTCGTGCGTCCGGCGGAGGAGGAGGGGGCGGCCTACGAGCCGGAGGCCCTCGCCGCGATGTATGCGGCGACCGGCGGCTACCCCTACTTCGTCCAGGCCTACGGCAAGGCGGTGTGGGACCTCGCACCCCGCTCGCCGGTCGGCGCGGCCGATGTCGCCGTGGCCGCGCCGGAGGCCGAGGCGGAGCTGGCGGTCGGCTTCTTCGGGAGCCGGTTCGAGCGGGCCACGCCGGGGGAGCGCGAGTACCTCCGCGCGATGGCCGATGTCGCGTATGCCGGTGCGGCGCAGGGAGACTCGCCCGCGGACGGCAGCGAGGGGACCGACCCGGGGACCGACTCGGTCGCCACGGCCGACGTCGCCGCCCACCTCGGCCGCAAGCCGCAGTCGCTCTCGCCCGCGCGGGACGCCCTGCTCAAGAAGGGCCTCATCTACTCGGGCGAGCGGGGCCGGATCGCCTTCACCGTGCCGCACTTCGGCCGGTACCTGCGCGACCACGCCTGAGGGCGCGTGTCAGCGTCGAGCGATCCTGAGACGTAGCCGAGAGTATGAGACTGCGTGAGACGGATGGCCGTCCTGCAGCGGACTGTGAGACACCAGCCGGGCATCGGTGCTGGAGCTACCCCTGACTCCCAGTACGTCCCCGGCCCTCCTCAGGTTGGCCCTGTGCTGGACCGATCAGGGTCGCCATGTGGTCAGGTGACAGGAAGGTCGCGGGTGAGACGGTGCCGGCGAACACCCCGGCGAAATCGTCCATGGCGCCCTGGTTCCCGGCGGCCGCTCCGAGCACCCGTTGGATCGGCTCCGGGGGTGGGTCGAGTGTGGCCAACTGGGTCGTGAACTCGAAGATCTGCGCCACCTGCTCGTCGCGGACCCGCTGGTAGGCGGCCATGGCCTCGTCGAAACTGCGTTCCCCGGACAACCACTGGTCAACCGCTCGCGAGCAGTGCTCGGCGTCGAGGAAGGCGTCGCTGATGCCTTGTGCCGTGACAGGGTCCTTGAGGTATCGGGCATCTCCCACGAGCGCCCAGCCGGGCCCCGCAGCGGTCCGGAAGTGGTTGGCGCAGCCGCGGCCGACGACTCGCTCCTCCTGATGCGCACCGGCCAGCAGCTCGGGGTACGCGTCGTGCACGGCAGCCAGGTAGGCGGCCCGGATGTCCTGCTTGACTGCTGGGAGCTCTGAGCGCGGCCAGGCCGCGAGGACCATGGTCAGCCCGTCGTGGGTGGGGAACAGGCCGAAACCGCGGCCGGGGCGGACGCCCCACGATGCGGCTGAGACCGGAGCACCGCTCCAGTAGGAGTAGTAGGCGCCGGCCAACATCGGCTGTTCTCGGTAGAGGTCTGCTCCGACGAGCTCTGCGATGGTGGAGTGGGCGCCGTCAGCTCCGATGACCAGTCGGGCATGCACCGTTGTGGTGGTGCCCTTCGGGCCGCGACCGCGGATCCCCGTGACCCGGCTCCCGTCCCGGACGAGGTCCTGGACGCTGAACTCCTCACGGACCTCAGCGCCCGCCTCACGCGCGGCGTCGAGCAGGAGCTGGTCCAGCACGATGCGTCGGGGGCACAGCGCAGGCGGCTCCCCATCGTCTCGCCGGCCATCCTCGGCGGGTGGGGTTCCGGTGAGCACGACCGGGCCGAAGTCGAAGCGATAGGTGTCGATCGGGGGGCAGCCGGTGGCGACCAGGCGGTCGAGCAGACCCCAGCGGCGCAGCGCGGCGATGCCCGGCCGGTGGATCAGATGGGTCGACACCGTGTCGGACGGGAACCGACTGCGGTCCACCACGAGCACGTGATAGCCCAGACGAGCCAGCAACATGGCGGTCGGCGAGCCGCCGCAGCGCGCGCCGACGACGATGACGTCGTAGGGCTCGGCGGCGGTCATGACCGAACCTGCGTGGCCGGGCGGACCCAGGCCGCCTGGTACCGGGCGGCGATCCGATCCAGGAACTCACTGTCAACCACGCCGCGCAGGTCGCCCTCGGCCAGTTCGCGGAAGAAGCCCTCGAACCCGCCGGGGGTGAACAGGGTGAGGATGCGGCCGACGCGCGGAACCAGCCGCTCCTGCGCATGCGGCACGCCCCTCGGCCCGAACACCAGGTCGCCGGGACCGGCGTGGTACCCGGTTTCGCCGACGGTGATGACGTGCTCGCCCTCCAGTACGTAGAAGAGCTCGTCGTGCCCGTGGTGCACGTGCATGGGCACGTCGATGGGGTCGATCTCCTCCAGCACGGTGAAGGCGCCGCCGGTCGACTCGGTGGACGCCCGAACCAGCACCTCCATCCCGCTGAACCTCAGGTGCTCGCCCTCACCGGCCGCGACCAGGTGCGCCGGAGCCGGCCTGCGGCCGCCTTCCTGGCGCGGGTCGGGTGGCTGTGGCCGAGGTTGCTTGGAGCGCTTGGTGGGTGCTGTCCGGGACATGTTGTCCTCCCTCGTGGTTGTAGCGTCCACGCTCGCCAAGTTGCCTTTCATCTGGCTTACACGCTCGGATGGGGCGACGATGGGTGGATGGCTGGCCTCACCTTCGAGGTGTTGGGGCCGCTACGTGTCAGCCGCGACGGCCGCGCCGTCACCGTGCCCGAAGGACGCCGCCGGACGGCGCTGGCCTGCCTGCTTCTGAACGTCCCCGAAGCCGTCTCCGCCGAGGCGCTGATCGAGGCGGCGTGGCCCCAGGACCGGCCACACGACCCGCGGGCCGCGCTGCATACGGTGATCTCCCGACTTCGGTCGCATCTCGGCAGCGACGCGATCGTGGCAGAGACCGGCGGCTACCGGCTCGACGTGCCGGCCGACGCGGTGGACGCACGCCGGTTCGAGCGATTGTGCCGGGAGTCGGTGACGGCACAGCCGGAGGAGTCGGCCGCCCTCCTGGACCTGGCGCTGGGGCTGTGGCGGGGGCCGGCATACGCGGACCTCGCAGATCGGGACGCGACGGCTGCTGAGATGAGCCGACTTGACCTGCTGCACGCAGACGCCCAGGAGGAGCGGGCCCGGCTGGCTCTTGAGTTGGGCGACCCGGCGGACGCGGTGCGGCGGCTCGAGTCCCTGCTGCGCGAGAGGCCGTTTCGTGAGCACGCTGTGGAGCTGCTGATGAGGTCGCTGCATCGGTGCGATCGAACAGCGCAGGCATTGGCTCGGTATCGGGAGCACCGTGCCCTGATGGTGGCCGAGCTAGGCCTCGAGCCGTCGACGGCGGTGCAGCAGCTCAACGTCCGCCTCTTGGCCGGCGACGAGTCCCGGGTGATCCAGGAACCTGAGCCGGTGCTCGGATCATCCGGTGCCGCAGTGGGTCGACACCTCGACGCTCTTCGTCGGCAGAGACGGCGACGCCGCGCGCCTCGCAGCGGCGGTGGCAAACAGTCGGCTCGTCACGGTCACCGGGCCGGGCGGCGTCGGGAAGACCCGACTGGTCGCCGAGTCGCTGCCGCGACTTGCCGCTCTCACCGGCCTACCGGTCGTCGTGGCTGAGCTCGCGAACGTGGAGCAGCCGGACCTCGACGTCGCGCTCCTGAGGGCGATCGCACGCACGAGCGGGACTGCCGACGAGGAAGGCCTGCCCGCCGCGCTGGTCGCACGGCTGCGCGCTTTCCCGGCGCTGCTCGTGCTCGACGACGCCGAGCACCTTCTCGAGCACCTGACGCGCAGGATCGACCTCCTCCTGCGTCGGGTTGCGTCGCTGCACGTGGTGATCACCAGCCGCCGACGAACCGGGCTTCCGCACGAGAGAGTGCTGGAGGTGGCCCCCCTTCCGGTGCCGGCCGGGGACGAACCGCCAGCCGTGCTGCTGGTCCTGGACCGGGTGCGGCATGCCCGTCCCGCGTTCGCGGTCACTCCCGAGAGGGTCGCGGCCATCGCCGACATCTGTCACCGGCTCGACGGTCTGCCCCTGGCGCTCGAGCTCGTGGCCCCCCGCATCGCCGTCCTGGGCGCCGAAGCGGTGCGCGACCGTCTGGAGCAGGACCTCTCCATGCTCGACCCGGACCGCGTGACTGCCATGGTGGACTGGTCGACTCGTCTGCTGCCTCGCCCCGAGTACGAGCTGTTCGCAATGCTGTCCGTGTTCGCGTCCCGGTTCGAGCTGGATGCCGTCGAGTCGCTGGTGGCCGCCATGGCGGAGCCCCCGTCGAAGCCGGTCGCGCCGATGCTTGCCGACCTCGTCGACGCCAGCCTGGTCGCGGTCGCCGAGACGTCCGACCCGCCGCAGTACCGGATGCTCACCGTCCTCCGCGCCGAGGCGGCTCGGATCCTCCATGCCTCTGGATGGACGCAGGCCGCCCGGATGGCACACGTCCGGTGGATCGTGGACCTCACCGACCTGGCCGCACGGGACGTGACCGGCCCGCGATGCGTGAGTGCCCTCGCCACTCTCGACCGGTATCACCAGGACCTCGAGATCGCCTTGAGAAGCGCTCTGGACGAGCCGGACCTCGACCTCGCCTCGCGGATCAGTGAGGCCCTGGGCGTCTGCCCACACTGGTCCGCGCACCCTCGGCTCCTCGACCTGGTCATCGAGACCGGCGGAACGTGCGCCCAGAATGGCGCAGTGCACCCGGGTGGCGTCGCGGCTGGAGCCATGGTGCTCGCCGGACGGGGTCGGCTCTCGCAGTGCCGTGAGCTGGCCGAGCCGCTGCTCGTCGGTTCGAAGGGGCCCCTGAGCGTCCGGGCGCGCTTCCTGGCTCAGACCGCGTTGGGCGTCGCCGCGCTCTACGGCGGTGACCTGGCAGAGGCCGAGCGGCATTGGCGGTCGATCCTCCGGATCACCGACCTGGCACCGGCACTGCAGGCCGAAGCGCACAGCAGCCTCGCTCTGTTGCTCCGCTATCAGGGGGACACCGAGCACGCCACCGACGAAGGGGCGGCGGCGATGCTGCTGGCAGAGTGCTCCGGGTCCGCGTCCGTGCAGGCGTTCGCGCGCTACGCGGCCGGCGAAGCGGCGTTCCGAAGCCCCGACCGCGGAGCGTCGCTGCTGGCGGCCGCCGCTGAGGAGGCGGCAACGACCGGTGCCAGGCATGTCGAGCTGGTCGCCCGGGTGGCTCTGCTCGCCGCGCTCGTGCGCGCCGGGAGGCCTGACGACGCCGTGTCGCAGGTCACCAGGACCGTCCGGATCGCCCTCGAGACCGACGCCTGGCCCCAGCTGTGGACTTGCCTACGCATCGTCGCCGAACTGCTCGCCGCCATGGGCCGCCCGGAACAGAGCGCCTTCCTGCTGTGTGCCTGCGAGGGCGCAGCCGATGCGCCACCGCTGATGGGTGACGACATCCCGAGGTACACCGCCGTGCGCCGTCTGCTCGAGGACGAGCTGGGCACCACCCGACTGGAACGGATCCGCGAGGCGGCGAGCGTCGTGGGTGGATACCTGGCGGCGGAGAGGGCGCTCGCCTGGACTGATCGGACGACCGCCTAGTGGGCCAGTCTTCCGCCCGCGGCCACAACGGGGGTGAGTACGACCGCTGTTCCCGTGAGGAAGCCCGAGACCCCGACGAGCGTGTAGCGCAGCCCGGTTGTCTGCAGAAGGAAGCCGGCGGCGAGGGCTAGGCCGAGGACGGCGGCGCGAAACCGGTCCGAGCGCGTCAGGCGCGACAGGCTGAGCGGCCGCACCAGGATGAGAACGACGCCTGCGATGCCGAAGCGCCAGGCAAGGAAGGAGGCCGAGTCCAGCTC
Source organism: uncultured Actinomycetota bacterium (assembly GCA_963745335.1). Lineage (GTDB taxonomy): Bacteria > Actinomycetota > Actinomycetes > Actinomycetales > Dermatophilaceae > CAVSJJ01. The sequence continues at coordinate 52,512 of CAVUXP010000010.1, read as the reverse complement.
GTCGAGCGATCCCTTGGTCACCGCGAACGTCGAGCCCCCACACCGCGGTTGCTCCCAGGAGCGCGCCAGTCGCCGGAACTGTTGGCCTCACCCTCGCTCCTGCTGCGGTCGGACTCCATACCTACAAGTGCTACATAGAATCGCGCGCGGCCGGGACGATCCACCCGCTCGGTTCGTATCGCGTACCGTCTTTCGTGAGGCATCCGGCGCAACCATGTCGCACCGGCGCAGGACGCGAGACGGCGTGGCCAGTGATGGCTCTCACGCGGCGTCCCATGCCAAGGCGCCTTCAGCACGGGGAGGATGTTGGCGTGTCGCGACGTGTCGAGCGGGTTCGTCGAGCGGTGTGTGCCTCGGGCGCGGCCGGGGGCGCGGCTGCGCTGGCGTGGCGATACCGAGCATGGCACCTGCAGTGGGGCGCGCGACCCGAGGAGGTGGCCGGATCGATGCCGGGCGACGAGTTGCTGACGCGTGCCCATTTCGTTGCCACCCGAGCGATCTCGATCCAGGCGTCGCCGGATCGCGTGTGGCCGTGGCTGGTCCAGGTCGGCTTCGGACGGGCCGGCTTCTACTCCTATGATCTGGTGGACAATCTCGGCCGCCCCAGTGCCCGCAGCATCCTGGGCGCCTTCCAGTCCGCCTCCGTCGGTGACGTGGCCGCGCCGATGTCCGCAGCGCAGGACGAGCGCACCGCCTTCCGCGTCGCCATCCTCGACCAGCCACGGTCCTTGGTCTGGGCCAAGCCGGACTCGACCTGGTCCTGGCGCCTGACCCCGGAAGGGGCCGGAGGAACCCGGCTGGTGACCCGGCTGAAGGCCCGGTACGACCCCGGGCCGATGCTGCCGGTCACGCTGCTGCTGATGGAGCTCGGCGACTTCCCCATGATGCGCCGCATGCTCCTGGGAATCGCCGAACGAGCCGAACGTCCCCACACGGCCACGGAGGAGTGACATGCGAACGCGAACAGCATGGGGGGCGTCGGCCCTCGCGGTGGCTGCCGGCGCGGAGGCGGTCCTGGTCCGCCTCGGCCGCACCTACGGATCGACCCCGGCCGAGCGCGCTGCTGTCCTGCCCGGCGACAGCATCATCCCCAACCGCCCGTGCAGACCGACCACGCCATCACCATCGACGCCCCACCGTCGGCGATCTGGCCCTGGCTGGTCCAGATGGGCTGGGGTCGAGCCGGGTGGTACACCGCGCGATGGGTCGACCGCCTCCTGTTCCCGGCGAACGGCCCCAGCGCCGACGGCGTCGTCCCGCAGCTACAGGACATCCGTGTCGGCACGTTCATTCCCGGACGGGCCGCCGGAGACCGATGCGGCCTGTTCGTGGTGGAACTCGAGCCGGAGCGGGCGCTGGTCCTGCGCTCCAACAGCCACCTCCCGATGAGCTGGCGACAGCACGCCCAGCTCGACTGGACCTGGGCCTTCGTCCTCACCCCACTGGAGGATGGCCAACGCACCCGCTACCACTTCAGGTCACGCTGGGTCACCAAGCCATGGTGGTTCACCGCCGCCGGCCTCCTCGGCGTCGTCCCCGCCGACTTCATCATGTCCCGCGACCACCTCCACGGCGTCAAGACACGCGCCGAAGCGCTCTCGACGGCGTGAACCGAAAGCGTTGCGGCCCCGCGACCGAGCCGGCGCGGCCAACCCCCGATCAGGCGACGTCGCCCACAAGGACACCCGGCAAGGCCCCGCTCTGCTCCTGGACGTGCAGGCGAGTTCCAGCTCGCCCACACTCCGCCCTCCCTTGGCCGTTGACAACGGTCCGCAGGCCAGGTCGACGACGCACCGGCGCTGTCGCTCGCGTCTGGTTCGACACACACGCCCACCCATGCGACGGCACAGCAGATGAGGGATGCGACCCGTCGCGAGTCGACGGAGGACAGGCGGACGGCGGTGCCCCATACGCCGCCAGTCGACCGTCCCCACGGCGGCTGACCCGGACGGCGGCGACTCTGGGGAGATCGACCTCCTCGGGGTGCCCGTGGGGCGTTGTCGCACCGAGGACGCCTGTGCGAGGGTTCCGGGCATGGTGCGACTCGGGGCCGTGGTGATGAACGTTCGGGACGTCGAGGTGGCCGGCGGGTTCTGGTCCGCAGCGCTGGGCTACTCGAGGCAGCCGCACAACCCGGCGTTCTTGGTCCCCGAGGTCGGAACCGGCCCTCGCCTGCACCTGGACGAGGACGACCGGACCCATCTGGACCTCTGGGTCGACAGTGCACAAGAGCAGCTCGCGGAGGTTGACCGCCTCACCGCTCTGGGTGCTACACGGGTCGATTGGGAGTATCCCGACGACGCCGACTTTGTCGTGCTCGCTGACCCTGTCGGAACGCTGTTCTGCATCGTCGACCTCAGCCGGTAGCCGTCGCCGAGACCCGCTGCACTCCGCCGCATATGCAGCAACCTCGCAGCGACGGGCCAGCCAGGAGGGCGCAAGGGTCAACCGTGCGGGCCCGGTCTCGAAGTCCGGAGCCGGCCGTGTCTCAGAACCGAGCGTGAGTGCAATACCGCGTCTCACAATCCCGAACCGCTCACAGCCGTCGGGGCGAGCGGCCCGGGGCGCGTCGAGCTCGAGGGGCGGGTCAGCGGCCGAGGGCGCGGCGCACCTGGTCGCGCAGCGGACCGTGCTTGAGGCGGGCGGCGTGTGCGCTGAGCCGGCCGATCGGCCCCTCGGCCCGCTGGGCGGCGAGCTCGCGCTGGAGCCGCTTGACCGTCGCCGAGAGGTCGCCGATCCGTTCGTTCGCCACCCCGTGGTAGGCCGCGTGCTCGAGCGCGTCGGCCGTCCAGGACTCGCCCTTGAAGCGGATCGTGTCGCGGTCCCATCGGTCCCCGAAGGCGGCGACGTCCGCGGCATACAGCTCCTCCACCCGGTCGAGCAGCGCATCCGGGTAGACGGGCCGGATGAGCGGCAGTGGCGTCTCGTTGGCGCGGGGCAGGTAGAGCTCGCGGTCCATGCCGAGCCCCTCGAGGTGGGCGTGGAGGTCGTCGAAGAGCTCGTCGAGCCGGGCGAGGTCGTAGATCCGCGAGTAGGCGATGCCCGACGGTGCCACCGAGTCCACCTGCGGCCGGAAGTGCCGGTCGTGGCGCAGCCGTAGGTGGCTCTGCCACGGCGCCGCCTCGACGAACCGGGCGAAGTCCTCGATGACCCCCTCCTGCGAGGTGACCGGCCGGGGGAACCACGGCTCCTGCTCGTAGTGACGGACGTAGGGGGTATGCCGGACGAGGAACTTCGACTGCCACGCCGACCACAGCCGGCTCCACGGGTCGCGGACGACCGCGAAGACGAGCCATCCGTTGTCGGGCGAGATCTCGGCGCGCAGCTCCTCGGGGGCGCGGCCGAGCTGGGGAGCCAGCTTCCAGAACGAGCGCTCGCGGTGGATGGTCATGAGCCGGGTCTGGTGCGCCGACGGGGCATCGTAGAAGGACTCGAGGTCCTCTCCCGCGAGGTCGGCGATCATCCACCGCAGGCTCGTGCACGCGACCTTCGTCACCGAGACGTACAGGATCTTCGCGCCCGGGACGACGAAGGTGTTACTGGGCGCAGGGATGCCGGTGAGCACGGGAGTGGAGGTCGGGCCGGGCTGACTCACCCGGCCATTCTCCCATCGCGGCGCTCCGCCGACCGAGGGCCCGACGGCCGACGTCACGACCGCTCCTCGACCGGCTCGGTTGGTACCGTGGGTCGATGACGAGCTCGCGGCCCACGACGATCCGGCACGCGACCGGGCGGGTGCTGCGGGCCATCCCCCTCGGGCTGCTCTGGGTTCTGCGCCGGGCGCAGTACATCTTCAACCCCGGCACCGCGCTGTTCCAGGACGTGACGCGGACCCGCGGGCCGTTCTCGCTCGACGCCCCGGAGCTGTCGCGCGACGCGGACGTCCGGGAGCGCCCCTGGGAGTGACGCCCGCCGCGACGGGTGGCGATCGGCCCCATCGCGCGCCCTGATGGGGCGGATCCCCACCCCTGGTCGGCGTCAGAGCCGCGCGAGGAACTCCCGGCTGCGCTCGAGGACGAGTGCCGTCGCGGCCGCGTCGTATGCCGCGAGCGAGCCGTCCGTGAACAGGTGCTCGGCGCCGGGGTAGAGGAAGAGCTCGGCACCCTCGGTGGCCTCGACGAAGGCGCGAGCCGGGACGATGTCGCCCTCGTCGACGAAGAACGGGTCGGCGTCCATCGCGTGGATCTGGGCCGGGACGCCCGCGGGCCAGGCGCCGAACTCCGCCGGGTCGACGAACCCGTGGTAGAGCAGTCCACCGCGGGCACCCGGCCGGGTCTCGATGAGCCGCATCGCGGGCATGACCCCGAGGGAGAACCCTCCGTAGACGGCGTCGGCGGGTAGGTCCTCGGCGGCGGCCACCGCCCGCGTGGCGGCGGTGCCGAAGCCGATCTCGCCGAGGTAGGCCTGGCCCTCCTCGATCGAGGCGAACGTGCGGCCCTCGAAGGAGTCGGGGGTGTGGACGACGTGTCCGTCCCCGCGCAGCGCCTCGGCGAAGGCCTCGACGCCGGAGGTGAGGCCCTGGATGTGGTGGAAGAGGATGACGGTGGCCATCGAGGGTCGCTCCTGGGGTGGTGGCTGGTCTCGGTCTGGGGGTGGTCGGTGGTCCTCGGGCTCGGCCGCGGTCCGGCCGGTCCAGGAGGTTGGTCGAGGGTCGTCGGTCGTCGGGGTCAGCGGGCGGCGAGGACGGCGAGGTCGCGCTCGGCATACTGCCGGTGCCACCACTCCTCGCTGAGGATGGCGAGCAGGGCCCGCGAGACGGGGTAGCTGCGCGACTCGGGATAGCCGGGCTCGGTCACCGGCTCGGTCGACTCGGCGAGCCGGGCGTCGGTGAGGTCGGCGAGGACCCGGCCGACGGTCGCCATCCGCTGGGCGCGCAGCGCGAGGACCGCGTCGAGGCTCGGGCGGGCCTCGCGGTCCCACGGGACCTCGGGGATGTCGCCCATCTCGTCGAACGGGAGGTCGAGCGGGTCCCACGGGCTCGGGTCGCCGAGGACGACGCGGCATACCCAGGCGTCGGTGGCGAAGACGAGGTGGCGGAGGGTCTCGATGAAGGACCACTCGTCACCGACCCGCTCGTGGAGGATCCCCGGCGAGCGTGCCTCGAGGGCGCGGGCCCGCTCGACGGTCTCGGCCCAGAGCCCCTCGAGGACCGGCCACACCTCTCGGAAACCGTCGGCGGTGCGCGGCTCGAGGAGGGCCCGCTCGGGGTGGCGTCGGGTCAGCTCCGCCTCGACGTATGCCGTGACGTCGACCCCGTTGACCCGCAACCCGTCGACGTCGCCGCTGATGTCGACGTCGACGAGCTCGGCGCCACGGATGCTCGTGTGGTGGACGGCGACGCCGCGGAACCGGGCCCGGGTGAGGTCGACCATCCGCAGCGTCGCGTCGGTGAGGTCGACGTGGTCGAGCGTCGCCCCGGTGAGGTCGACATGGTCGAGCGTCGCCCCCGGTGAGGTCCTCGTGGCGGAGCTCCTTCGGTGTCATGGGGCCACCGTAGGGTGCATTGAGGACGGTTTCCTTCCGCGAACGGCGGAGACGGGAGAGAGCGGCGATGACGATCACCGAGACGAGCCCGACGGCCCGCGCCCTCCTCGCCCTCGAGCTCGTCCAGAGCCGGCCCGGCATCACGGCCGACGGCCTCGCCGAGCGGCTCGGGGTGACGGCGCGGGCGGCCCGCCGCTACGTCGCGATCCTGCGCGAGGCGGGGATCCCCATTGCCTCGGTGAGTGGCCCCGCCGGGGGCTACCGGCCCGGGCGCGGCCTGCGCCCGCCGCCGCTGCTCTTCACGGCGGACGAGGCGCTGGGGCTCGTCATGGCCGTCCTCGACGGGCACCACGACGCGGCCAGCGCCGAGGACCCCGTCGGCACCGCCCTCGGCAAGATCCTCCGCTCCCTGCCCGAGGCCGTCGCGGCCCAGGCCGAGGCCGTCCGCCACCAGACCGCCCCGGCCCCGGACCGCGCTGCCGCCCGCCCCCGTCCCGAGCACACCGTCGCGCTCGTCGAGGCCTGCGCGCAGCGCCGTCGGGTCCGGCTCGGCTACCGCTCGGAGGCCGGTGCCGACCTCGACCTCGAGGTGGACCCCTGGGCCGTCGTCGTCCGGCACAGCCGGTGGTACCTGCTGTGCCGCTCGGTCCGCGCCGACGCCGTCCGGGCCTACCGGGTCGACCGGGTGCGCTCGGTCGACCCGGTCGGCCCGGGCCTCGCCCCACCGGCCGATCTCGACCCGGTCCTCGCCCTCGAGGAGCATCTCGCCGCGGGATGGGACCACGAGGTCGAGGTCGTCATCGACGCGCCCCCGGAGCGGGTCGCCCGGTGCGTCCCCCGGACCCTCGGCCGGCTCGAGGCGATCGACGGCGACCGGACGCGGCTGGTCGGCAGCACGAGCAACCCGGCGTGGTATGCCGAGGAGCTGGCCGGCATTCCCGGCCCCTTCCGCGTGCTCGGGTCCGGGGCCGTGCGCGAGGCGGTGCGGGCGCTCGGCACCCGGCTCCTCGCGGCGGGCGCCGAGGAACTCGACGCCGCGGAGCCCCCCACGGCCGACCCGGGCGTGGTTGGCTGAACCTCGTCGGGGCGCCTGGGCCCCGTCCGGGGAAGGCGCGACCATGCGACGACTTGCTCCCATCGGGCTGCTCCTGCTCGGTGGCGCGATGCTGTCCGGGTGCGCCGGCTCGCCCTCGCCGACGGCGGAGGTGACCCAGTCCGCCGAGGGCACGAGCACCGAGTCGCCGAGCGAGTCCCCGAGCCCGTCGACGACGGCCGCCGCGGGGTCCGGGGCCGCGGCGGCCGCCCCGTCGGCCTGTCGCGCGGACCAGCGGCCGACCGGCAGGCAGTACGTCGTGTGGAACATCCCGCAGAACGACCCCGACGGCGGCCTCGTCGCCCATCAGCTCGCCGGCGCCTCGACCGACGAGATCGACGTCCTGCCGCCCGGCACGACGGTCGACACCGACTCCCGGGTCGCGAGCTGCCGGGTCGTCGCCGACGGCGGCGTCTGGTGGGAGATCGGCACGCCGCTGCTCGCGACGGGGGGCTGGGTCAACGCCCACTTCCTCGTCGCCGTCGAGTCGGTGCCGGTCGATGACCGGCAGGACTTCCCCACCGAGGCATCCGCGCAGGTGGCCTGCGTCTACGAGAAGGAGCTGACGGCCTGCCAGCTCCTCGAGTCCCTGGGCTACCCGAAGAGGACGAACTACGGCCTCGGCAACTCCTACAGCCAGGCCCCGAGCGCGGCCCTGCAGGACCAGTGCACCGCCGGCGACATCCTCGCCTGCGCGGAGCTGAGGACGCGCTAGCCGCCCCGCCGGAGCCGGGCCACCGGTGAGGCGAGCGCCGCGGCATACCCGCCGAGGGGTGGCAATCCGCCCCTTCGGGCGCCCTGATGGGGCACATCCCCACCCCTCGGTGGGTCCCGGCGGGTTCGGGTGGGGGCACATCCCCACCCCTCGGCGGGCCCGGGCGGGTTCGGGGGCGAAGCGTCAGTGCCCGGTCGGCTCGGGAAGCCGGTCGCCCAGCGCCTTGAGGAGGAGGAAGCCGACGGCCACCCCGACCGTCACCGACCCGACGTTCGGCGGCTGGAGGAGCAGGACGGTGATGAGGAGGACGGCCACCGGCTTGCGCATGCCGACCGTCGCGGCGGCCGCCATGCCGGCGACGAGGGCCACGGTGCCGGGGGCGCCCGGAACCAGCGCCAGCGTCGCGACCCCGACCGCCGCGCCGACGAAGGCGAGCGGGAAGTAGATCCCGCCCTTCCAGCCGCTCGACAGGCAGATGGACAGGGCGAGGACCTTCGCGATGCCGAGTGCGACGAGCGTCCACCACGACCCGTCCTCCCCGAGCCGCCCGACGACCTCGAGCTCGTGGTGCCCGGAGAAGCGCACCTCCGGGATGACCGCGGCCAGCACCGCGAAGGCCGCCGTGCCCACCATCGTCTGGGCGACCAGACCGGGGACCCGGTGGACGAGCTCGCTCAGCCGGGGCAGGACGAGGAGGAACCCGAGCCCGGCGAGGGCGCCGGCGATGCCGGGGACGACGGCATACAGCAGGTCGCTCCCGTCCATCGTCGCGACCCGGTCGGGCAGGTGGATGATGAACCCGCCGCCGGGAAGCAGCCACCGCACCCCGACGACGAACCCGACGAGGCCGCCGGACGCCGCGAGGAAGGCGAGCGCCTTGGGGGTGCCGAGCTCGTCGTCCTCGTATGCCGCGGCGCCGGGTGGCGATCCGAAGAGGGCCGCGAGGGCCCCGGCCGCGCCGGCCTCCCCGACGACGCGCTGCTCGGCCCGGGTCCGGGCGATGAGCATCGCGACGATGGCCGAGCACTCGGCGGTGACGGCCAGCAGGCCGGCCTCCGGGCCGACGGCGCCGCCGAACCCGACGGCGACGATCGCGGAGAGGGCGAGGAACAGCGTCGCCTTCTTCTTGATGGCGATCGGGTCGTGCGACTCGCTCAGCTGCTCCGGGATGTCGAGGTCGCCACTGGCCCGACGCATGACGGCGATGAGGGCGCCGCCGACGAGGACGGCGAGGACGATGTACCAGCGGGCGTCCGAGACGCCCCACACGAGATGCGTGACGCTCGTCATGAGCCACAGGGTGACGGCGGCGACGAGGCCGGCGACGGTGCCGTAGCCGAGCGAGATCGCGACGAGCCGTCCGGCGGCGCGCCCGGGTGTCGTCCCCTCGGTCTCCCGGGTCTCGGCCTCGCGGTGGTCTCGGCTCTCCGGGGGTCCCGGGGACCGGGCCACCGGCCGGCTCGCTCATGAGGGTGCGTCCTCGGTGCGATCGGTCGTGGGGTGGCGTCCGGACGTGACGCGGCTTCCGGCCGCCCGGGCGATGGCCCGGGCCAGGGACGCGACGACGATGACGTCGAAGGCGATGGCGAGGGTGACGAGCGCGCGGGCGGTCTGGCCGACGGGATGGACGTCACCGAAGCCGACGGTCGCCATCATCGTCACGGTGAAGTAGAGCGCGTCGGTGCGGGTGTGCAGCTCGGTGAACTGCCCGGGGTCCGCCTGCTCGACGCCGTAGAAGGTCAGCGCGAAGCCGACGACGACGAGCACGAGGAGGATCGCGAGGATGCCGACGGCCTCGGGGTCGGTTCGCATCTGCCGCACGATCGCCCAGACGAGGACGGCGAACAGCGCGACGGTCGCCACGATCCGTGGGCCGATCCGGGCGTCCTCGCTGCCCAGTGGCACGAGGAAGTAGGCGAGGACGGTGAGGGCCATGACGCCCCCGACCCGGAGCCACCGGTGTCCGGTGCGGTGGCGCAGTCGCTCGATCGACGTCCGCGGCGTGTCGTTCACCCGCGACATCGTGTCACGCGAGCGGGGGCCGGTGTCCGTCACCGCGCCGCGGCGGCGGAACCGCGAGGGGTGGCGATCGGCCCCCTCACCCGCCCCGAGGGGTGGCGATGGGCCGCCTCACCCGTCCCGAGGGGTGGCGATCGGCCCCTTCCGCGGCCCTGATGGGGCGGATCGCCACCCCTCGGGCGGGGGATTTGGCGATCGGCCAGCATTTATTTACACTCAGAGCCGTGAAAAATAACTCGGGTTCCCGCCGAGCCCCCGACGGGCTCGGTCCGCTCCCGGCCGACGCGACGCCGGCGGCCGGGACCGTCGCCGGCCCCTCACCCTCGCAGGCGGCCGTGCTCGCCGCCCTCCGCCGAACCCCCGAGCCGCCGACCCTCGTCGAGCTCGCCACGTCGATGGGCCTGCACCCCAACACCGTCCGTGAGCACCTCATCGCCCTCGAGGCGGACGGGCTCGTGGGCCGGGAACGCTCGGCCCCCCAGGGCCGGGGCCGCCCGGCCTGGCGGTACCGGCCGGCGCCGCGGACCGGGAGCGGCGCGGGGGAGGAGTATGCCGCCCTCGCCGCCACGCTCGCGGCGAGCCTCGCGGGGACCGAGGACGCGGTGGAGCGGGCCACGGCGGGCGGGTGGAGCTGGGGCGAGGGGTTGGCCGAGGCGCACCCCCTCGAGCACGACGGCTCCGACGTAGCGGCCCCGACGGGGCCTGCTCGATCTCCTCGACCGGCTCCGCTTCGCGCCCACCGCCGACGACGAGGTGCGGACGGTCCGGCTCACCCGCTGCCCGCTGCTCGACGCGGCCCGGCAGTATCCCGACGTCGTGTGCAGCGTCCACGCCGGCATCATCCGCGGCGCCCTGCACACGTGGGGGGACGAGGCGACGGTGACCAGGCTGGTGCCGTTCGCCGAACCCGGTGCCTGCCTCGTCCACCTCGACCCGGCCTCCGGGGCGACGCCGTGACCGGGGTCTCGGCGCCGGCGACCGGCCCGACCCGAGCGCGCTCGGGCGCCCCGGCGGCATACCCGCGGACGACACCCTTCCCCTGGCACCGCCTGCCCTTCCTCCTCGCCGCCGGGGTCGCCCTCCTCGCCGGCCTCGACGCCGCCACCCTCCTCATCGGGCTCCCCGCGCCGGTCACCGCGGAGCGGCTGCCGGAGATCCACGGCCCGCTCATGGTGCTCGGCTTCGTCGGGACGCTCATCGCCCTCGAGCGCGCGGTGGCCCTGCGCCGGCCCGGGGGCTTCGCCGCCCCGGCGTTGCTCGCGGCGGGGTCGCTGTCCCTTCTCTCACCCCTGCCGATGCCGTGGGGGCAGACGCTCCTCGTCCTGGGTTCGGCGGGGCTCGCCGCGGTCTATGTCCCGCTGTGGCGGCGCCAGGAGGACGACGCCGTCCTCGTCCAGGCGGTCGGCGCGATGCTGGCCCTCGGAGCGACGGTGCTGTGGCTGCGGGGTGAGGAGATCCCCCGGCTGCTGCCCTGGCTGGTCGGCTTCGTCGTCCTCACCATCGCGGGGGAGCGCCTCGAGCTCGCCCGGCTGCAGATCGGCGAGCGCCGGGCGGCCTGGCTCGTCGGTCTGTCCGGAGGCCTCGTCGTGGCCACCGCGGCCGCCACCGTCCAGCCGGGCCTCGTCCCGCTGCTCGGGGCCGCCCTCCTCGGGCTCGTCGGCTGGCTCGCGGCGTCGGACGTCGCGCGCCGGACGATCCGGTCCACCGGCCTGCCCCGCTTCACGGCCGCCTGCCTCCTCCTGGGCTATGGGTGGCTGGCCGTGACCGGCGGCATCTGGCTCCTCGCCGGCGAGGTGCTGACCGGTCCGGGCTACGACGCCGCGGTCCACGCGACGTTCCTCGGGTTCACCATCTCGATGATCCTCGCCCATGCGCCGGTCATCCTCCCTGCCGTCCTCCGGCGCCCGCTGCCCTACCACCCGGCCATGGCCTGGGTGGCCGCCGCCCTCCACGGCGGCCTCGTCGTCCGGCTCTGGCTCGGGGACGCGCTCGGGTGGGCCGACGCGTGGCGCACCGGCGCGTTCGTCACCGTCCTCGCGCTGCTCGCCTTCGTCGCGGTGGCCGCCTGGTCCGCCATCCGGAGGCCCGCATGACGATCCGCCCGACGACCACGGTCTCCGCGTCCCGCCGCGGGTTCTCGCCACTGCGCGACCTTCCGGCGGCGGGGTGGCTCCTCGCGACGGTTCTCGTCGCCGCCCTCCATCCCTTCTACGACGCACCACGCTGGCTGCTCATCCATCTCGTCGTCCTCGGCGCGGTCAGCCACTCGATCCTCGTCTGGAGCCAGCATTTCGCCGACACGCTGCTCCACACCCCCGTCCCCCCGGCCGCACTGCGGCGTCGGACGCTCCGCCTCGCCCTGCTGAACCTCGGTGCCCTCCTCGTCCTCGTCGGCGTCGTCGGATCGATCTGGCCGTGCATCGTCCTCGGGGCGAGTGGCGTCGCGTATGCCGCGGCCTGGCACGCGATCTCCCTCGTCCGTCAGGTGCGGCGTGCCCTCGCCTCGCGCTTCGCGCTCGTCGTCCGCTACTACGTGGCGGCCGCGGCGCTCCTGCCGGTCGGCGCCCTCTTCGGCACCCAGCTCGCGACGGACCGGACCGGCGTGCCGGAGCAGCGCCTCGTCGTGGCCCACGTCCTCGTCAACGTCCTCGGCTGGGTCGGCCTCACCGTCCTCGGCACCCTCGTCACGCTGTGGCCGACCATGCTGCGCACCCGGATGGCCGACGGCTCGGAGCGGGCGGCGCGTCGGGCGTTGCCCGTCCTCGTCGGGGGTCTCCTCGCCGCCGTCGGCTCGGCGGCCGCGGGGGCGATGACGGCCACGGCGGCCGGGGTGGCGGCATACCTCGTCGGGATCGTCATCCTCGGCAGGCCCTTCGTCGCCACGCTCCGGGCGAAGCGGCCCTCGGCCTTCCCCACCTGGTCGGTGCTGGCCTCCGTGGCCTGGCTGGCCGGCGTCGTCGGGTCCGTCGCCGTCCTCGTCGGCACGGCCCCGACCTGGGAGGAGGCCGAGGAGCGGCTCCTCTGGGTGACGCCGGCGCTCGCCGCGGGGTTCGCGGGTCAGGTCCTCGTCGGTGCCCTGTCCCACCTGCTTCCCGTCGCGCTCGGCGGCGGTCCCAGCGTGGCCCGTGCGACGCACGCGGCCATGGAGCGAGGCGGCGCGCTGCGTCTCGTGCTCGTCAACGGTGGGCTGCTCATCGCCCTTCTGCCGACGGGTCATCGGCTCACCCTCATCGGATGGGGCCTCGTTCTCGCCGGCCTGGCCGGCTTCCTCGGGCTCGTGCTCGACGTGAGCCGGGTCGCCCGGACGGCCAAGGCCGCGGCGGCGACGGGTGGGGCAACCCTCCCGCCGCGGCCCGAGCCGGTCCGGAGCGGGTCCCTCCGCCGACGCGGTCCCGTCGACCGGGCGCACCCGTGCCTCCGCGATGGGGGGCCTCGTCGTCCTCGCCGTCGCCGTGTCCCTCGGAGTGGGCACCGGGTCCTCCACGCACCCCCTCGCCGGGACGGTCGCGCCGACCGGACGGACGAGCGAGGTGACGGTCACCGCCGACGGCATGCGCTTCTCGCCCGACACCGTCGAGGTCCCCGTCGGCAACCGGCTGGTCCTCCTCGTGCGGAATGCGGACGCGTCGCTCGTCCACGACCTCACCCTCGAGACCGGCCGGACGACCGGCCGCCTCGACCCCGGGGCGAGCGGCCGGCTCGACGCCGGGATCGTCGGGCGCGACCTCGACGGCTGGTGCTCCGTCGGCGGCCATCGTCAGATGGGGATGGTCCTGCACATCGTGGTCACCGGCGCCGCCACGACGTCCGCGGCCGGGTCCCGCGACACCGGGTCCGGGGACGTCGGGTCCGGGGACGTCGGGTCCGGGGACGTCGGGTCCGGGCGACGCGACCTACGACCCCTCGGCGACCCCCGACCCCAACCGGCCGGCATACCCCGCGGCCCTGCCGGCACTCGGGGCCGGAACGGTCCATCGACTGACCCTCCCGATCGAGGAGGTGGAGCGCGAGGTCGCGCCGGGGGTCACCCAGCGGCTGTGGACCTTCGGGGGCGAGGCTCCCGGGCCGGTCCTGCACGGTCGGGTCGGCGACGTCTTCGACATCACCCTCGTCAACCACGCGTCGATGAGCCACTCGATCGACTTCCACGCCGGACAGGTGGCGCCGGACGCCGTCATGCGGACCATCGCCCCTGGCGAGTCGCTCCACTATCGCTTCACCGCAACGCACTCGGGCATCTGGCTCTACCACTGCTCGACGGCGCCGATGTCGGTGCACATCGCCAACGGGATGTTCGGGGCGGTCGTCATCGACCCGCCCGGACTGGCTGCCGTCGACGAGGAGTACGTCGTCGTCCAGTCCGAGCTGTACTTCGGTCCGCAGGGCGGCCCGGTGGATGCCGCCAAGGTCGCCGCCGAGCGGCCGGACGCCGTCGTCTTCAACGGGGCGGCGCGGCAGTACGACGCTCATCCGCTGACCGCTCGCGTCGGTGACCGGGTCCGGGTGTGGGTCCTCGACGCGGGACCGAACCGGCCCACGGCATTCCACGTCGTCGGCGGGCAGTTCGACACCGTGTTCGCCGAGGGGGCCTACCGCCTCCGTCGGGGGAATGCGGAGTCGGGCGCGAGCCAGGCGCTGGGGCTGCAGCCCGCGGAGGGCGGCTTCGTCGAGCTGACCTTCGCCGAGGCCGGCCACTACCCCTTCGTGTCGCACCTCATGGTCGACGCCGAGCGCGGCGCCCACGGCATGTTCGACGTGAGGCCCTGACCCAGGACCCGGGCCCGACAGACCACGCCCGGCGAGAGGTGGGGATCGGCCCCGTCAGGCGCCGTGATGGGGCCGATCGCCACCCCTCGCCGAGGCGGCATACGCCTGGGCCGCCGCCGCCCACGGGCCGCGGCGGCCCGGCAGGTCGGCCAGGACGGCGGTCAGCTGGGCCGAGAAGTCGAGGCTCGCCTCGCGGGGGAGCAGGCTCGGGAGGTTGTCGATGGCGATGACGCCGACCGGGTGCTCGCCGGCGCGGACGAGGCGGACCGGGCTCTCCCACGTCGTGATGGCCCGGTTGACCGGCAGGAGGTTGTGCTCACTCGTCACGTCGCACGTCACGTCGGCGATCGTGCGCAGCGGCCGGGTCTCGTCGACGAGGTCCTCGGGGCGGACGAAGGGCGGGGCCGGAACCGACGAGGCGACGCAGTTGACGAGGAGGTCGTGGTCGAGGATCGCCGACCGGTCCAGGTCGGTGGTCTCGGCGACGTCCCACGCGGTCACCGTGGCCCCGGCCACGCCGAGCGCGTCGACCGCACCCCGGCCACTCCGGCCGAGGGCGCCGACGACGAGGGCGCGCAGCGGCTGCCCGTCGGAGGCGATGGCCGCGTCGAGCTCCGCTCGCGTCGACGGTGTCACCGGCCCGGTCAGGCCCCCTCGGGCGGCGAGAACCCCGAGGGCCGCGCCGACGTAGCCCGCCCAGTAGCCGAAGGCGACGACCCGGCGCCCGTCGACGGTGAGGTACTCGACGTCGAGCAGCTCCCCGCCGCCCTCGGCGAACCGGGCGAGGACCTCGTCCGCCCCCTCCTGTCCCTTGAACGCGTGGGCGAAGAAGACGTGCGTATGCCGCAGGGCCCGCGGCTCGTCGGGCAGCTCCTTGATCCCGACGATGCAGGCGTCGTCGGGCGCCGTGGCCCAGGTCCCCGGCGCGGCCACGTCGCAGCCGGCCGCGGCATACGCGCTCGTGGGGAACACGCGCGTGGGGGCGTCCTCGACGGTGACCCGCGCCCCGGCCGCGACGAGCCGCGCCGCGTCGTCCGGCACGATCGGGGCGCGGCGCTCGGTCGCCCGGGTCTCGGCCCGGACCCACAGGCGCAGCCCACCCAGCCCACCCAGCCCACCCAGCCCACTGTCCACGTCCCGACCCTAGCGCCCGCCCCCTGCCACAACTTTCCCGCCGCAGGCGGGAATGTGGCACTTCGCCGGGGAACCTTCCCGGGGTGAAGTGCCACGTTCCGGGGTGAAGTGCTCGGCAGGAGGCCTGCGCGGTCGGCGGCCAGCCGTCGGACGGGGGTGGCCGCGCGGTCGGCGGGCGGGCGTCGGTCGTGGAGCAGCCGCTGAGCGGCGCTGTCGGGAGCGGCTGCTGTCGGGAGCGGCTGCTGCCACGCGGCGCCTTGCGATCGCCAGGCGTGTGCATGTACCATTTGGTACATGCACACGACCCGCCTCACGAGCGCCACCCCCGACGAGCTGTGGCCGATCCTGTCCGACCTCCGGCGCTGGCCCGAGTGGCTCCCCACCGTCGACGCCGCCGAGCCCGTCGCGCCGGGCGCCCCCGACGGGGTCGGCACGGCATACGACCTGCGCCAGCCGCGCCTGCCCCGGGCCCGCTGGACGGTGACCGACTGGCGACCGGGTGCCGGCTTCACCTGGGAGTCCCACGCCCCCGGGGTCACGTCCGTCGGCCGGCACGAGCTGCGTCCGACGGCCGACGGCACCGAGATCGCCCTGGCCATCGACTGGTCCGGGCCGCTCGCGTGGCTCATCCGGCTCGGGTACGGACGGCTGACCCGTCGCTATCTCGAGACCGAGGCCGCGGCGCTCGCCGCGCGGGCCGAGTCCGCGCACCCGGCCGGCTCGTGACGCCGGCCGCCACCCCCCGCGAGGACCTCCTCGCCCGAGCGGTCGGGTGGTTCGCCGCGAACGGCATCGGCGACACGAGCCTGCGCACGCTCGCCGCCGGGATCGGGACCAGCCATCGCATGCTCATCTACCACTTCGGCTCCCGCGAGGGGTTGCTCAGCGCGGTCGTCGAGGCCGTCGAGCGCGGCGAGCGAACCGCGATGGAGGAGCTGCTCGCCACGAGCGGAGACCCCTTCGAGGCCGGCGCCGCGTTCTGGGAGCACGTCGCAGCGCGGGCCGAGACCTTCGCACCCCTCTTCTTCGAGCTCTCCGGGGCGGCGATGCAGGGCAAGCCGTATGCCGCCTCGCTGCGCGACTGGCTCGTCGCCGGCTGGGTCGGCCCGCTCACCGAGGCGTACCTGCGGGTCGGCCTCGACGACCGGGCCGCCCGCGACCTGGCGCATCTGTCGCTGGCGGCCGCCCGGGGTCTGCTCTTCGAGGTCGCGGTGACCGGCGACCGGGCCCCGGCGGACGCCGCGATCGAGCGGCTCACCGCGCTGGTCCGCGGCCGCCGGCTGACCGGTCCTCGGGGGTCGCGGTCGCGCCCGGGGCATGGTGGCACCGCCCCGCCGCGCGCTAGCGTGCCGACGTGTCCTTCCCCGTCGCCATGCTCCGCCGCTACCCGGTGAAGTCCATGGGCGGCGAGGCGCTCCCCGCGGTCACGCTCGACCAGCGGGGGCTCGTCGGCGACCGCTGGTATGCCGTCGTCGACGACGACGGTCGCCTCGCCTCCGGCAAGACGACGAGCCGGTTCCGCCGCCGGGACGCGGTGTTCGACCACGCGGCCCACACCGACCGCGGCCACGTCCGCGTCACCGGGCCGGAAGGCTCGTGGCGGGTCGGCGACCCCGACCTCGACGCCCACCTCTCCGCCGCCATGGGTGCCGCGGTGCGCGTGAGCCCCGAGGGCGGGCTCCCCCACCAGGACGCGGGCCAGGTCTCCCTCGTCGGCACCGCGTCGCTCGAATGGTGCCGACACCACCTCGGCGTCGACGTCGACCCTCGGCGGCTGCGTCCGAACATCGTCCTCACGACGAGCGTGCCCTTCATCGAGGAGACCTGGGTCGACATGGCCCTCTCCGTCGGCACGGCCGGGCTCCACGTCGTCGAGCGGATCGAGCGCTGCCGGATGGTCGACCTCGCCCAGGACGGCCTCGGGTCGACGACCCCGCTCCTCGGTGCGCTCGCGCGCGAGCGCGACCTGCGGCTCGGCGTCTACTGCTCGGTCGAGAAGCCCGGCCGGATCGCCATCGGCGACGAGACGAGGGTGCGCCGGAGCGTCCGGCGCGCCGCCGCCGTCGACCGCAACCGGCACGTCTGAGGCGGGCGGGTCGTGACGCGCACGGGGGTCCGCTACCGAGGAGAGCCGGGTGAGGGCGGGCCGAGCCGCCTCGAGGCCGCCGTCGAGCGTGCCGTGGACCGCGCCGCCACCGCCGAGGCGGTCGTCCTCGTCGAGGGGCCCAGCGACCGGGCCGCGGTCGAGGCGGTGGCCCGGCTCGGCGGTGGAGATCTGCGCGACGACGGCGTCGAGGTCGTCGTCATCGGCGGCGCAACGAACATCGGCCACTACCTCGAGCGCCTCGGTCCGCTGAGCGACCGACTGACCCTCGCGGGCCTGTGCGACGCCGCCGAGGAGCGGTACGTCGCGGGCGGGCTCGAACGGGCGGGCTTCGGCCGGGGTCTCGACCGCGACGACCTCGCCGACCTCGGGTTCTTCGTGTGCGTCGAGGACCTCGAGGACGAGCTCATCCGGGCCCTCGGGATCGCCCGGGTCGAGACCGTCCTCGCCGAGCAGCGCGAGCTCGACTCCTTCCGTCTCTTCCAGAGCCAGCCGGCCCAGCGCGACCGCCCGGTCACCGCGCAGCTGCGCCGCTTCCTCGGCACCCGGTCGATGCGCAAGATCCGCTACGGCGAGCTGCTCGCCGAGCGCCTCGACCCGGCCGCGGTGCCGCCTCCCCTGGGCGGCCTCCTGGCGCGGGTCCGCGCGCGACCGGGCGAGCCGGCATACGGCCGGCAGGAGGGCGCACCCGACCCCGAGTGACCTGGCACACGACATTACGCTGGGACGGCGGCCGACCACCGTCCCCGGCAGCAGAGCGAGGAACCATGCCCGACCAGGCGCCATCCTCGACGGTCCTCGTCATCAACGCGGGGAGCTCGTCGCTCAAGTTCGCCCTCATCGACTCCGGATCCGGGGGGCGGGTGCTCTCCGGCCTCGCGGAGCGGCTCGGCAGCGACGAGGCGTGGCTGCGGCTCGACGGCCCCGAGGGCCGCTCCGAGGGACCGCTCGACGGCACGTCCCACCGGTCGGCGGTCGGCGCCATCGTCGACGCGGTCGGCGGGCTCGAGCCATCGCTGCACCCGGTCGGCGTGGGGCATCGCGTCGTCCACGGCGGAGAGCGCTTCTCCGACTCGGTCCTCATCTCCGAGGACGTCATCGACGCCATCGAGGAGTTCTCGCCCCTCGCGCCCCTGCACAACCCGCCCGGCCTGCTCGGGATCAAGGCGGCGCTCCACGCCTGGCCGGACGTGCCGCAGGTCGCGGTGTTCGACACCGCGTTCCACCAGACGATGCCGCCCCGGGCCTACCGGTATGCCGTGCCCGAGACCTGGTATGCCGAGTACGGCGTGCGCCGCTACGGCTTCCACGGCACGAGCCACCGCTACGTCAGCGCCCGGACGGCCGAGCTGCTCGGGCAGGACCCGGCCGATCTCGCCGTCGTCGTCGCCCACCTCGGCAACGGCTGCAGCGCGACGGCGGTCCTCGGCGGCCGGTCGGTCGACACGACGATGGGCCTGACCCCGCTCGAGGGCCTCGTCATGGGCACCCGTTCCGGTGACATCGACCCGGGGATCTTCACCTATCTCGACGACGCCCACGGCCTGTCCGCCCACGCCGTGACCACGCTGCTCAACCAGGAGAGCGGGCTGCTCGGGCTCTCCGGCGCGACGAACGACATGCGGGAGATGTGGGAGGCGTTCGACGCGGGCGACGAGCGGGCGGCGCTCGCGGTCGACGTCTTCGTCTACCGGCTCGCGACGGCGATCGCCGGGCTCGTCGTCGGCCTCGGCCGGCTCGACGCCCTCGCCTTCACCGGCGGGATCGGCGAGCACGACGATCGGGTCCGGGCCCGGACGGTCTCGGCCCTGGGCTTCCTCGGGCTCACCCTCGACGCCGACCGCAACGCCGGGCACGGCACCCACCTCCGCGGGACGGATCGACGCGGGAGACGGGCCTGCGGTCCTCGTCGTCCCGACCGACGAGGAGCTCATGATCGCGATGGACACGATCCGGCTGACCCGGCCGGCGGACGAGGAGTGACCGGACGATGGCGCGAACCCTCCTGGTTGCCCCGAGCGGGCCCCGCGTCGGGCTGACCAGTGCCTGCCTCGGGCTGCTGCGCGCACTCGACGAGCGTGGCGTCGACGTCGGGTACTTCCGGCCGCTCGGCCAGCCGCGGCCCCGACGGCCGGGTCGACGTCTCCGCCGCGCTGGTCCGGGCGCTCACGCCGCTGCGCCCGGCGGACCCGCTGCCGGCTGACGCCCTCGACGAGATGCTGAGCACCGGCGGGATCGACGCCGTCCTCGAGGAGGTCGTCACCCGCTGGCAGGCCGGGGATAACCACGACGTCGTCGTCACCGAGGGCCTCAACCCCGGCCCGACCCAGATCTACTCGGGACGGGTCAACCAGGCGATGGCCCGGGCGCTCAACGCCGACGTCGTCCTCGTCGGCACCTTCCCGCCCCTCGAGAGCAGCCAGCCGCCGGGCACCGACACCACGGCCGTCCTCGGCGAGGCGGTCGACCATCTCGCCGAGGGCCTGGCCATCACGATGGCGACCTACTCGGCGGGCGAGACGACCCGCGTCGTCGGCTGCATCGTCAACCGCGCCCCGACGGGGGACGCGTCGGTCATGGAGCTGCTCGGCCGGGCCCTGGAGCGGCGCGGGCTCCGGCTGCTCGCGGCCATTCCCTACCGCGCCGAGCTGACCCAGCCCCGGGTGCGGGACCTCGTCCGCGAGACCGGCTGTCGGGTCCTCAACGAGGGGGACCTCGACCGTCGGATCAAGGGGACCTCGGTCTTCGCGCAGGCCGTCCCGGGCGGCCTGCGGGTGCTGACCGAGGGGGAGCTCATCGTCGTACCCGGC
This sequence comes from uncultured Actinomycetota bacterium, assembly GCA_963745335.1. Lineage (GTDB taxonomy): Bacteria > Actinomycetota > Actinomycetes > Actinomycetales > Dermatophilaceae > CAVSJJ01. The sequence goes on along the minus strand of CAVUXP010000010.1, from coordinate 32,386 downwards.
GACCGGCACGACGTCATCATGGCGGCGAGCCTCGCCGCTCTCGGCGGGACGCCGCTCGCTGCCCTCCTCCTCAGTGCGGGCGTCGACCCGGACCCCACCGTCTGGTCGCTGTGCCGTTCCGCCGTCGAGACCGGGCTGCCGGTCCTGGCGACGGACGTCATGACCTACGACGCCGTGACCCTCGTCCAGGACATCGACATCGAGCTCTCGGCCGACGACGTCTCCCGGGGCGAGGCGGTCATGGCGCACGGCGCGGCGGCCTTCGACGACGAGGTCATCGCCGGAGTCCTGTCCGCCCCGGAGGCGCGGCGCCTGAGCCCGGCGGCCTTCCGGTTCCGGCTCGTCGACCTCGCCCGGCGGGCCGACGCCCGGATCGTCCTGCCCGAGGGCCTCGAGCCGCGCACCCTCCGCGCCGCGGTCGAGTGCGCTCACCGGGGCATCGCCCGGCCCGGTCCTCCTCGGCCCGCCGGAGGCGGTGCGGACCCGGATCGCCAACCTCGGACTCGAGACTCCGGCCACCCTCGAGATCATCGACCCCGAGGAGGTCGCCGAGCGCTACGTCGCGCCGCTCACCGCGCTGCGCGCCCACAAGGGCTGGACCGAGGACGTCTCCCGGGAGCGCCTCCTCACCGACCCGATCACCGTCGGCACGATGATGGTCCACGCCGGCGAGGTCGCCGGCCTCGTCGCCGGCGCCGAGCACACGACCGCCCACACGGTCCGCCCCGCCCTCCAGATCCTCGGGACGGCGCCGGACTCCTCGCTCGTCTCGTCGGTGTTCTTCATGTGCCTGCCCGACGAGGTGCTCGTCTACGGGGACTGCGCCATCAACACGAACCCGACGGCCGACCAGCTCGCCGACATCGCCATCCAGAGCGCCGGGTCGGCCGCGGCCTTCGGCATCGAGCCCCGGGTCGCGATGATCAGCTTCAGCACCGGCGAGTCCGGCGCCGGCCAGGACGTCGAGAAGGTCGTCGAGGCGACCCGCATCGTCCGCGAGCGGCGCCCCGACCTCGCCGTCGACGGGCCGCTGCAGTACGACGCCGCCGCCTCGCGCTCGGTCGGCAAGAGCAAGCGGCCGGGCAGCCTCGTCGCCGGTCGGGCGACCGTCTTCGTCTTCCCCGACCTCGACACCGGCAACACGACGTACAAGGCCGTCCAGCGCAGCGCCGACGTCGTCAGCATCGGCCCGATGCTCCAGGGCCTCGCCCGGCCGGTCAACGACCTCAGCCGGGGCGCCCTCGTCGAGGACATCGTCTACACGATCGCCCTCACGGCCGTGCAGGCGGGCGCGGCCCGCGCCGCGTCGGAGACGTCGGCAGCCCGGTAGACCCCGCCGGCCGACGCGTCGGTGCGGCCGCGCGCCGTCGCGGCCCCGGGACGCTGCTCCGCCTATCGTGGACCCCGAAACCGACCCGCCCGCTGCCGCCGCCGCTCTACCCTGGTACCGGGCCCGCCCGGTCGGGCCTCGGCCCCTTCCTGGCGGGGCCACTGGAGGGGGAACCATGCCCGACGTCACGGTCTTCCGTGTCCGCGGCGGCGACGCGGTGGAGATCCTCGCCGGCGGCGACGGTGCGCCGCTGCGAGACCTCGTGGCCGCGAACGCCGAGGCGATGCTCGGTGTCACGCCGCTCGCGACCGACTACGCCACCGGCTCGCGACACGGGGGCCGGATCGCCGTCGTCGGTCTCGACGAGAACGCCGCCCCGACCGTCGTCGAGGTCGCGAGCGGCCCCGAGGACGGGGCGCTCGCCCGGGGAGTGTTCTTCCTCGACTGGCTCCTCGACCACCGGGCCGACCTCCGGCTGCTCGTGAGCGAGCGGCACGGACCGGGGGCCGACGAGGTCATCGACTGGGACGGGGCCCGGCTCGTCGCCGTCGCCGAGGCCTTCACCCGCTACGACGTGCACCTCGCCGAGCAGCTCGCCCGCCCGGTCGACCTCGTCCGCTGCACCCGCCTCGAGGACGACCTGCTCACGCTCGAGCACCTCACCTCCGGCCGGGTCGACCGGTCCGCCGCCGCCTCGCCCGCGCCGCCGGCCGCCGACCCATCCGGGAACGGGGCCCACGCGCACGCGGCATACCGCACCGTGTCCGAGGACCTCGCCGAGGCGCCGGAGGAGCTGCGCGTCTCGTATGCCGCGCTCGCCGACTTCGTCGAGGGGCTGGGTGAGGACGTGACCCGCCGGGTCCGCGACACGTACATCGCGTTCCGGCGACTACGGAACTTCACCTGCGTCGAGGTCGACCGGCGCGAGAACGCCCTGCTGCTCTATCTGCGCCTCGACCCGGACAGCGTCGAGCTCGACGACGACTTCACCCGCGACGTCAGCCGGCTCGGTCACTTCGGCACCGGCTACCTCGAGGTCCGGGTGACGGACGCCGAGACGCTCCGGCGCGCCCTGCCGCTCGTCCGGGCCAGCTACGCCAACGGCTGAGCCGTCGCCGGCCGAGGTGGGTGGGCGTCTCGCCAGCGTGCGCCCGGTCCGGTCGGCCGTCACCCGCCCAGGGTGAGGACCGCCGCACCGGTGATCTCCCCGTGCGCGAGGTCGCGCAGCGCGGCGTCCGCGTGCTCGAGGGGGTACGTCGTCGTCGTCGGGCGCACGCGGAGCCGGGCGGCGAGTCGCAGCAGCTCCTCGCCGTCGCGTCGGGTGTTGCTCGTGACGCTCGTCAGCGTCCGCTCGCGGAAGACGTGCCGCTGGTAGTCCAGGGTGGGGATGTCGCTGAGGTGGATCCCGGCAAGGGCCAGGGTCCCTCCGGCGTCGAGCGCCTCGAGCGCGACCGGCACGAGGTCGCCGACCGGCGCGAAGACAATGGCGGCGTCGAGCGGGACCGGCGGCGCGGCATAGGCCTCACCGGCGGACGCGGCCCCCAGCTCGAGGGCCAGCCGTCGGGCGCCCTCCCCCCGGGTGAGGACGTGCAGCTCGGCGCCCTGGGCGAGGGCGATCTGGGCGGTGAGGTGTGCGCTGGCGCCGAACCCGTAGATGCCGAGCCGTCCGCCGGGCGGCAGCTGCGCGCGCACGAGGGAGCGGTAGCCGATGATCCCCGCGCAGAGCAGCGGGGCCGCGCTCGCGTCGTCGACGTCGTCGGGGATCGGGTAGGCGAAGGCCTCGGGCACCGTCGCGTACTCGGCGTACCCGCCGTCCTCGTCCCACCCCGTGTAGCGGGAGTCGGGGCAGAGGTTCTCCCGACCGGTGCGGCACCAGCGGCATACCCCGCAGGTATGCCGCAGCCAGGCGATGCCGACCCGCGCCCCGGTCGCGAAGCGCGAGGTCCCGGGGCCCTGGGCCACGACCTCGCCGACGACCTCGTGCCCGGGCACGACCCGCTCCCGGTGCACCGCCAGGTCGCCCTCGCTGACGTGCAGGTCGGTCCGGCACACGCCGCACGCCCGGACCCGGACGAGCACCTCACCGGCGGCGGGCTCGGGGACGGCTCGCTCGGTGAGGCGCAGCGGCCCCTCGTCGATCGGTCCGGGATGCTCGACCACCCAGGCCCACATCGTCTCGCTCATGCCGCCTCCACGGGGTGATGGCCCCAGCATCCCACCCCGCCGCCTCATGGCCGAGGCGGTGGGGTGGGAGCCGGTCTTGCCCGGAGAGCCGGGTGGTCCCGTCGTCGGACCGGGTCGCTCAGCGCTTGATCTTCACCACCGTCCCGGGCGTGATGACCTCGCCGGTGCTCTCGTCGATCTCACCGAGGGTCCCGACATAGAGGGCGTCACCCTTGACCTCGACCGACAGCGGGGAGGCGATCTCCTTGAGGGTCCCCCGGTGGCCGTGGGCGAGCCGCGTGACCTTCCCGGCGAACAGCTCGGTGACGTAGGCCGTGCCGTTGGGCGCGATCGCGACATCGGTCGCCCCGAGGAAGCCGGTCGCCATCCGATGTGCCGACCCGGTGTGCGGGTTCATCCGGTACAGCGAGCCGCGGGCGCCGAGGCTGGGGTCCTCGGGTCCGCCCGGCAGGGTGGTGACCCACAGCGCGCCGTGGCTGTCGCGCTCGACATCGGTCGGCACTCCCTCGAAGGCGTAGGTCACGCCGACGAGGCAGTCCGGCGCCCCCAGGCCGGCGACCATCTCGGCCGTCAGGGTGACCGGCTGGGGTGGCACCAGGCCGATGGTCGAGACGTGCCCGGACGCGCTGACCCGGAGGATGTCGTTGCCGCCCGCGTCGGCGACGGCCCACGCACCCCTGCCGAGCCACGACACGGCGTACGGATGGGAGTCCAGGACGCCGGTGTACGTCGCCGGGAGACCGGAGAGCTGTTCGAGAACCGCCTCGGCACAGGGGTTCCCGCCCGCGACGATGCCGTAGGTCTGTCCCGCGTCCGGGTTGGCGCTCTGCTCGTAGCCGCTGAGGTCGGCCACGACGTCGGCGTGCCCCGCCCGGCGGATCGTCAGCGTCGTCGCGCCGTTGGTGTAGTCCGTCGTCGTGTAGGCCATGGACCTGCCGTCGGGCGAGAACGCGAGCCCGGCCACCTCACCGGGCTGCGGGCCGGAGGCGACGACCTGGTCGCCCGCTGCCGTGATCTTCATGACGGCGCTCGTCCCGCCGTCGGCGAAGTAGACCTTCCCCTTGCTCAGCGCGACGCTGAACGGCGCCGCGGCATTCATCGACAGGGTGCGCGTCCAATGGTGCGGATGCGCTGCGGATGCGGATGGGGCCGTGGTGATCCCCAGCGCCGTGGCGCCCGCAAGGGCCGCCACGACGTACCTGTGTCGTCTCACCGACATCGAACACTCCTTTGTGCTCGTGCGTGGGTGACCTGGATGGAGTCCCCCCACGCAGTACCTGTGCAGGATGGCGCCGGGACTGCGCCAGGTAAGGTACGCCTTACTCTGGCCGGTGTCACCGGCCGGAGCGGCCGGTGGCGGAGACCCGCCGGTCGGCGCCGAGGAGGCGCCATGCCCATGCCGCTCGCCATCACCCGGTTCAACGCCCGGGTACTCAACAAGGGGATGATCCACCTCGTCGGCCATCTCGACCTCGTCGCCCTCGAGCACGTCGGGCGACGGACCGGAACGGTGAGACAGACGCCGATCATGGCGTTCCGGCACGGCGAGGAGGTGACCGTCGCGCTGACCTACGGCCCGCGGGTCCAGTGGTTGAAGAACGTCGAGGCGGCCGGCGGGGCCCGGATGCGCTTCGGGCGGGACTGGGTGGACCTGGGCGCGCCGCGTCGGCTCGGTGCGGAGGAGGGGCTGGCACGGATGCCGCAGCCGCAGCGCACCGCGCTACGACCACCTCATCCACTGTCACGACTTCGTCGCGTTCCCCGTCCTCGGCGCGGCGCGCTGAGCAGGTCGAGCAGGTCGGTCGCTCAGGCGAGCTGGCCCGGCGCCCGCATCTGCTCCCAGCCGCGCGCGAAGGCGTGCCGCAGCGACTCGAGAGGATAGGGGAGCCGGTCGTCCGGCTCCGACTGGGCCGTCGCGAGGTCCATGCCCGAGTGGCGGCGTTGCCGGATGACCGAGGCGACCGTGTCGAGCTCCTCGCGCTGGCGGGCGACGAAGTCGAGATCGACCGGGGTCCCGTGGCCGGGGACGATGACGGCGTCGGCGGCGATCTTGGCGCGGATCGAGTCGAGGGTGGGAGCCCATTCCAGAGGCCAGCAGTCCACGCCGAGGCTCGGCGGGGCCGACTGCTCGACGAGATCGCCGAGGAAGACGACCGGGGTCCCGGAGACGATGACGAAGACGTCCCCGTCGGTGTGCCCGCGGCCCGCATGGGCGAGGGTGACCCGGCGGTCCCCGAGGTCGATCGTCTCGGTCTCGGTGAAGGTCCGGTCGGCCGGCCGGACGATCGTGTTGAGGGCGTCCTGGACGTCCTCGCTCGTATAGCCGAGCGGCTCGTATCCCTCGGGGTCGCGTCGGATGACGCCCCTTGATGCGGACGGCGTCGGCGATGGCCGCCCGCGCGGTGTTCTCGTGGGCGAGGACGGGCACCGACGGGAAGGCGGTGTTGCCGAAGGTGTGGTCGAAGTGGACGTGGGTGTTGACGACGTGCGTCACCCGGATGCGGGGGTCGAGCTCCCGGATGAGGGTGACGATCTCGCGCCCCTGGCGCGCGCTGGCGCGCGTGTCGACGACGACCGCCCCGTCATGCCCCGCGACAAGGCCCACCGTGACGTCCCACTGCGGGAACCGTGCCGTCCACACCCGGTCCGCGATCTCGGTGAACACATCCCTACGGTATGCCGCCGCGCCCCATCGTGCCTGGTGGGCACGGCGTGTCGCCCACATCCGTTCCGGCCGCGCGTAGCGTGGGGCCCCACGGGGGAGGCCTGGTCATCCGGACCGGTGCCGACCCAGGTCCGGCGGACGGAGAGCAGCGTGACCGAGCATCCCGACGCGTGGCCGGCGGGAACGCCGTGCTGGGTCGACATCATCGTGAGCGACCTGGAGCGGTCGACGGCGTTCTATGGCGGCCTGCTCGGCTGGTCCTTCGGCGAGCCCTCGCCCGGTTTCGGGGGCTACCGCAGCGCGCTCGTCGACGGTCACCCGGTGGCCGGGCTGTCCCCGACGGCGCCCGGAACGGAGCAGACCCCGCACGGGTGGTCGGTCTACCTCGCCACCGACGACATCGCGGCGACGGACGCCGCGGCGACCGCCGCCGGCGCCCGTACCCTCGCCGAGCCGATGTCGGTCGGCCCGCTGGGGTCGATGGGGCTGTGGCTCGACCCGACGGGCTCGAGGTTCGGTGCCTGGCAGTCCGGCATCCACACGGGCTTCGACCTCGCGAACGCCGACGGCGCCGTGGCGTGGTGCGACCTCATGACCGCCGACCACCCCGCGGCGCAGGCGTTCTACGCGGCCGTGTTCGGCTACACCTACCTCGACATGGGCATGGAGGGGACGCCGTACTCCCTCTTCAGCGTGCCCGGGGGCCAGCGGCCCGCGGGCGGCATCGGCGCGGCCACCGACCCCGGCTTCACCGGGTGGTCGGTGACCTTCCAGGTCGCCGACGTCGACGCCCTCGTCGAACGGGTCGAGCCGGCCGGAGGGAAGGTCGCCCGCGAGCCGTTCGGCTTCGAGTTCGGCCGGCTCCTCCTCCTCCAGGGCCCGGACGGCGAGCCGTTCGCCGTCATGTCCCCGGGCGAGCCCCCCTCCTGACCCCTGCCGGACCGGGTGGCCCGCCGTTCGGCACACTGTCGCCCATGCAGCCCCTCACCTTCGACGGTGTCCTCGCGGCCGGACGGGCCGTCGCGGCCGAGCTGCCCCCGACCCCCGCCTGGAGCTACCCGCTCCTGGACGCCGCCGCCGGGGTCCGCGTCGTCGTCAAGCACGAGAACGTCCAGCCGACCGGCGCGTTCAAGGTCCGCGGTGGGGTCAACCTCGCGGCCACCCTCGCCGGGCGGGAGGTCCGAGGGATCGTCACCGCGTCGACGGGGAACCATGCCCAGTCCATGGCGTATGCCGGTCGGCTCGGTGGCTTCCGCGCCGTCGTCGTCGCCCCGGTCGGGTCGCCGGAGGTCAAGCTCGACGCCGTCCGGTCCCTTGGTGCCGAGGTGGTGCTCCACGGCCCGACGATGACCGAGGCGGTCGCCCGGGCCCGGGCCATCGCCCTGACGAGGGCCTCACCTACGTCGACCCCGGTGACACCCCGGCCATCATCCACGGCCACGCCACCGTCTACCTCGAGCTCCTGCGGGCCCACCCCGACCTCGAGGCGGTCTACGTCCCGACGGGCAGCGGGAGCGGCGCCGCGGGTGCCTGCCTCGTCCGGGACGCGCTCGCGCCCACCTGCCGGGTCATCGCCGTCCAGTCCGCGGCGGCCCCGGCGGCATACCGCTCCTGGCGAGCCGGCGAGATCGTCACGGCGCCGTGCCGGACGCGGATGAGCGGGCTGGCGACCGGAACCGGTTTCGCGCTGCCCCAGTCGGTGCTGCGGACCCGGCTCGATGGCTTCGTCCTCGTCGACGACGACGCCATCACGGCGGCGGCCGCCCTGCTCGCTGCCCGCGCACACACCCTCGCCGAGGGTGCGGGGGCCGCGGCGCTCGCCGGGCTCCTCGCCGACCCCGACCGTCCGGAGCGCTGCGCGGTCGTCGTCACCGGGGGCAACGCGACGCCGGACGAGATCGCGGCGCTGTCCCGCTAGTCCGGGTCGCTGAGGACGGCCTCGAGGCGGTCGAGCAGCCGCTCGATGAACCCGTCCGGGCGGGCCTGGACGGACTGGGTCGTGGTCGACGAGGAAGTCGATCATCCGGTCGGCGACGCCGTGGTCCTCGCGGCTGCGCCGGCCGTAGAGGGCGCGGAAACGCCGAGCCGCGTCGGTGGCGCCGGTCTCGCGAAGGAAGCGGAGCCCGGTGTTGAAGAGCGCGTTGCCGACGGCGTAGGCGATGTCGGCGGCCGCGTCGTGGCCGCCGGCCGCGACGAGTCGCCGGTGGATGGCCGCGTAGAAGTCCGGCTCGAGGACCGGAACGGTCCGCAGGGGTGAGCGTGGCGGCTGGTGCGGCGCGTCGGGGGCCGCCGCGTCGCGTCCCGTTCTGCCATCGCCACCCTCCCGTCCGTCCTGGTGACCGAGCCCGACCATATCGTCCGCGGATGGGTGCCCCGGGACCCGTCGGCGGACCGCCGGTCGGGCGCCGTGGAGGAGCGGTTACCGTGGCCCGGCCAGCCACCGGCACCGGGGAGGACCCATGAAGCTCGTCACCGCCGTCGTCCAGCCGCACAAGGGCGAGGTCGTCCGCGAGGCACTCGAGGTGCTCGGCGTGAGCGGCATGACGATCACCGAGGTGAGCGGCTCGGGTCGCCAGCGCGGACACACCGAGGTCTACCGAGGGGCAGAGTACGACGTCGCCCTCGTGCCGAAGGTCCGGATCGAGGTCGTCGTCGCCGACGAGGACGCCGCCGACGTCGTCCGCGCCATCGTCTCCAGCGCCCGGACCGGCCGGATCGGCGACGGCAAGGTGTGGGTCCACACCCTCGACGAGGTCATCCGGGTCCGGACCGGCGAGAGCGGCGACGCCGCCGTCTGATCGGAGCCGGGCCGGCTCCGCCGGAATGCCGCTCGCCCGCCCGGGACGGTGGCCTTCGCGCGGCCCTGGCCCTCGACCGGGGGCGACCGGCACGATGGGGCCATGACCGATGTCCCCGCCGTCGAGTCGCCCCGTCCCACCGACGGTGGCCTCCTCGACCGCGCGGACGCCGTGCGCCGGGACGCGGAGGAACGCCTCACCCTCCTGGCCGGGGGCGCGTCGATGTGCACCATCGCCCGCAGCGGCGCCGCGTTCCCGGGCGGGAAGTACCACGAGGGCCGCGCGTTCGTCGCCGCCGAGGTCCAGCGCGCGCTGCGCCGGGGGTTCTCCGAGGCCGAAGCCCTCCGCGCCGCCGAACGCCGGTGGTCCGTCGTCGTGCCGCGGCGGCGGGGCGGGGACTGGGCGGCATACGCCGAGGGAGGCGACGACGCCCTCGCCGACCTGAGCCCTCCCTCCTGATCCCCGACGGTTCACCCGACCGGTGGGTCAGGTCGTCTCGGGGGACGTCTCCATCTCGACCTCGCCCTGCCAGTCCGGGGTCTCGTGCGGCTCGTCGAACGAGCGGGCCACGATGATGTCGGTCGAGGAGTGCAGGAGGATCGACAGCGCCACGGTGATCGCGACGAGATGGAAGATCTGGTCGGCCGAGTCGATCCCGGAGTTGAGCACGAGCAATCCGTAGACGACCGAGGCGAAGCCCTTCGGCCCGAACCACGCGGCGGCCAGCTGTTCTCGCATCGACAGCTTCGAGCGGGCGAGGGCGATGAAGAGGGCCAGGGGCCGGGCGACGATGAGCGCGAGGATCGCGAAGACCCAGCCCCCGAGGGGGATCTCGGCGATGAAGGTCGGGGTGATGAGGGCGCCGAAGACGAGGAGGGCCGCCGAGCTTGAGGATCTCGGCGATGAGCTCGCCGAACTCCTCGAAGGTCTCCCGCTGGCGCTGCCCCGTCGACGCCACGGTGATCCCCGCCGCGAACGCCGCGAGGAAGAGGTTGGCCTTCGTCACCTCGGCGAGGGCGAGGACGAGCAGGCCGATGGCCACGGCGTTGAGCGCCTCGTACTTCCCGGCGGCCTGGAAGAAGCGGGACTGCTCGATCTTGATCGCGAGGTAGGGGACGACCACCCCGATCGCGACGCCCCCGGCGAGCTCGGCGGAGACGTGGCCGATGTGTCTCTCGCCGCCACTGGCGATGCTGAGCAGGACGATGACGAAGGGCAGCGCGAGCCCGTCGTTGACGCCGGACTCGACGTTGAGCAGGTGACGCAGCCGCCCCGGGACCATGTCGTTGCCGACGAGAGCCGCGGCGAAGACCGGGTCGGTCGGCGACAGCACCGCTCCGATGAGGAAGCTCTCGACCCAGCTGAGGTCGGTGAGCAGGTGCGCGAGCAGCGCGGTGATGACGAGGGTCAGCGGCAGCCCGAGCCCGAGGGCCCGCCCGGGAAGCCGCCACGCGGCGCGCAGGTCGTGCCAGCCGACCCGCATGCCGTCGGTGAACAGGACCGAGAAGAGCGCCAGGGTGGCGAGCTCGGACACGATCGGGTCGTCGGCGTGGAGGTCGACGACGTCGAGCACCCCGCCGCCGAGGAGGAAGCCGGCGACGAGGAACAGCGCGGCCGTCGACAGCACCGTCCGGTGCGCGAGGTGCGAGAACAGCACGGCGACGAGCAGGACCGCCGCGAACGCGAGGAGCAGCACGTCAGCAGCCTCTCACGGCGTCGGGGGTCGAGGGCCGCCGTCGGCCGGGCCCGGCGCGAGGGCGTCCTCCCGCTCCGGGGCGCCCTGGTCCGCGCCGTCGTCGTCCGGAGCCGGGCCCTCGGCCTCGGCGGCCAGCTGGCGCACGCCACCGGGGCGTCCGGCCCGCACCCACGAGCGGTAGAGGATGCCGGCGACGAGGAGCGAGGCGGCGAGGCTGACGACCGGTGCCCCGCGGGAGAGGTTGACGGCGAGGGTGAAGCCCACGACGACGGCGCCGAGGAGGTTGAGCATGAGGAATCCGCGCCGCCGGTCCCTGAAGGAGAACAGCGCCATGGCGAGCAGCCCCGAGAGGAAGCTGAGGAACACCGACACGGCATAGAAGAGGACGAGCTCCTGGTCCCGCCCGCCGGCGGCGACGACGGCCGCGACGGCGACGACGACGAAGACGAGGACACCCCAGTAGGGGGTGTGGTGCTCGTTGGTCCGGCCGAGGACCGAGGGCAGCATGCCCCGGACCTCGCCGTCGCCCTCGTGGCGGGCCAGCGCCTTGAGCAGCCCCGGCCCGGCCTGGAACGACGAGCTCGCCGCCGACAGCAGCAGCAGGGCCGTGACGAGCTGGAAGACGAAGAAGACGGCGTGCGGCGACGCGACCCGGGCCAGCTCGGCGATCTGGGTCGTCTCGTCGTGCGGCACGCCGACCCTGAGCCGGGTCGCCTCGTACGCGAGGCCGAGGGTGATCGTGCCGACGATGCCCATCGTCAGCCACAGCGTCCACCGTCCGAAGCTGCGCCGGCCGTCGTCGTCGAGCTGCCCGAGCTGGGCGATCGCCGAGGACGGCGCCTCGACGCCGGTGGCGAGGGCCATCGCGACGGGGAAGGCGAGGGCGATGGCGAGGTATGCCGGGTGCCCGGCCGTCGAGGTGATCGTCCCGGTCGGCTGGGGCTGTGCCGTGAGGCCGAAGGCGAGGACGGTCCCGGCCACGGCGATGAAGGCGATGGTCATCGTCGCGAAGACGAGCCGGCCGAGGTGGCCGAACCACGTGCCGGCCCCGACGAGGAGGACGAGCCCGACGGCGATGGGCAGCCGGTATGTCGCGAGGGCCGGGACGTAGGCGATCATCGCCGACGCGCCGGCCGACGCGCTGATGGCGATGGTGAGGACGAAGTCGACGAAGAGGGCGCCGATCGGGATGAAGGACCACCCGTCCCCGAAGGCCTCGCCGGTGGCCGCGGACGCGCCCCCGCCGTGCGGGTAGCGGCCGACGAGCTGGTGGTAGTTGACGATGACGAGGGCGATGATCGCGACGACGAGCGTCATCGTCGGCAGGAGGAGGGACAGGTCGCCCTCGAGGGCGCGCAGGGCCGCCTCCACGGCATACGCGACGGAGGAGACGGGGTCGGCCATGACGGCGAACGCGAAGGCGAGCAGCAGCACGAGCCGGCTGTGCATGAGGCCACGGCGCCCGCCCGTGGCGGTCGCGGGTGATGGTGTCAACGCGGGACTTCCTGGGATGCGGTGGACGACGATGCCGACCAGGCTTCCCGGCTCACCGTCGACCATCGTATGCCGCCCGGATCGGCGCCGTCAGCCGGGTTCCGTCCGGCGGTCAGCGGGGGACGACGCACCCCTACCCCCACGACGAGGACGCCATGCCATGCGGTCGACACCGACCCCATGGCCCGACGCAACCCTCGCCCGCGGATCGCCAGGGCCCGGGGGGCGGGCTAGCATCGGGCGCACGGTCGGCGCCCCGGGCCGACCGGACCGACGACGGGCGGAGGATCCAGATGCGCGCGACGGTCATCGGCGCGGGCTCATGGGGCACGGCACTCGGCGCCCTGTTGGCCGGCAAGGGCTGGGACGTCGTCATGTGGGACATCGATCCGGTGCCCCTCGACCAGATCGCGGAGCGTCACGAGAACACCCGGTACCTCCCCGACATCGCGCTGCCGCCGTCGCTGACGAGCGAGGCAGACCTGTCGACGGCGGTCCGCGGCGCCGACCTCCTCGTCCTCGCCGTCCCCTCGCAGGCGATGCGGTCGGTGGCGGTCCGGATCCTGCCGGACCTGCCGCCCCAGGCACCGATCGTCTCCGTCACCAAGGGCGTCGAGATGGACACGCTCATGACGATGAGCGAGGTCCTCGAGGACGTCCTGCCCGTCGAGCACCACCCCTACCTCACCTTCCTCTCCGGCCCGTCGTTCGCCATCGAGGTCGCCAAGGGCCTGCCGACCGCCGTCACCGTCGCCGCCCACTGGCACCGGGTCGCCCAGCAGGTGCAGGAGGCCTTCCACACCGGGTGGTTCCGTCCGTACACGACGCACGACGTCATCGGTGTCGAGATCGGCGGCTGCACGAAGAACGTCGTCGCCATCGCGACCGGGCTCGCCGACGGGATGGGCTTCGAGGCCAACGCCCGGGCCGCCCTCGTCACCCGTGGCCTCGCCGAGATCACCCGGCTGGGCATCGCCAAGGGCGCCAACCCGCTCACCCTCTCGGGCCTGGCGGGCATGGGGGACCTCATGCTCACCTGCACGTCGGTCAAGTCGCGCAACTACCGGGTCGGCTACGGCCTCGGCCAGGGCCGCTCGCTCGAGGAGATCCAGGCCGAGCTGGGCCAGGTCGCCGAGGGCGTCATCAACGCCAAGTCGGTGCGAGGGCTCGCCCACTCGCTCGACGTCGACATGCCGATCAGCGAGGCCGTCTACCGCCTCCTCTACGACGGCCTGACGCCCGAAGGCGTCCTGCGGCTGCTCATCGAGCGCGACCTCAAGCGCGAGATCTGAGCACCTCGGTCAGGGGTCCGGCGACACCCAACCCGCCGAGAGCAGGGCGGCCCGGGTCGCGGCATACCCCAGGCCCCGGTAGGCCTCGAACTCGAGGTCGCCGAACTTCTGCCGCGCGGTCGACGCCCGGGGGAAGTCCTTGTTGGTGAGCTGGAAGGACTGGACGTTGGGCGGCAGCGGGGCGGTCCAGTCCACCGTTCCCGCGGCGGCGTCCGGGGCCGGCGCGCTCGACCCTCACCGCCTTGACGACGAGGACCTCGAGGCCGCCGCCGACGTACCTGCGCGCCCACGGCGGCGGCGGCGCATCGACGTCGTCGGGCACGACGGGACGGCGCTGCAGGTCGATGTCGAGGTCGGCCCGGATCACGGCGATGGCGTCACCCACGGCCGACCAGGTGCCCGGAGGGTCGTTGCTCGCGTCGAGGACGACGATCCGTCCCCCGCGACCGAGGCAGACGCAGTGCCGCACGCACTCCACGAGGCCGGTGTTGTCGAGGTGGCCTCCATCGCTGAGATAGACCCATCGTCGGTTCGCCGACGACGCCCCGGCCGCCTCGGTGGCGATCTGGGCGAGACCCGGCTTGCTCGTCAGCCAGAGCCAGCCCTCCGGGGCGGGGGCCGCGCGAGGCTCGTCGGGGTCGATCGCGCGCGCGTGCAGCGGGTTGCGGACCCAGGTTCCGACGCGCAGGTTGAGCAGGGTCAGGAGGATCCGGTACGGAGCCATCTGGACGCCGAACCGCCCCATCAGCGGCGAGATGGCCGCACCGCTCACGGCGACGGCCGCCATGACCGAGGAGCGGCCGGGACCTGCGTAGTCCTCGAAGCGCGCCATGTCGACGCGGTACGTGCGCCGCTCCTCACGGGCCACGAGGATCCCGTCCGAGGAGAAGACGAGCGGGAAGCCCCCGCGCATCGTCGGTGCCTCGTTCGGGTAGCGCGAGTTGAGAGTCGCGACGATGTTGAGGCGCACCCCACCCAGCTCGGAGAAGCGGTAGACCCGGCGCGCCGGCAGCGGGCCGGCAGCCCCCGACGGATCGACGCCGACACAGAACGCGTCGGCCAGCCGAGCTCGGTAGAAGCCGTGCATCGACGTCGCGTTCGCGTCGACGAGGTAGCACAGGACACAGGCCAGTGCGAGCAGCCCAGCGGTCCACGCGACGAAGGAGTGCGTCCCCGCCCAGGGAGCTCGATGAGGTAGTGGAAGGTCCACAACAGCAGGAGGTATGCCGCCACGAGCCCCGCGAGCGTGAGCGGGAGCCAGGTGAGCAGCGTGCGCTTGAGCCGATCCGTCCGGCTGTCGGCCGCTTGCGTCTCCGGCGTCGGGCCCCGGCGGAGCATCCCGACGATCGCTGCCAGCAGGGCCCAGATCCCGCCGATCTGCAGCGCGCCGCTCGGCTGCCAGCCCAGGTCGATCCGGCCGGTGTCGGGCAGCACGTCGTTGGCGGGATCGCTGTCGCCCTGGGTGTCGAGGGTGCGGGCCACGGTCGTCTCGAAGCCGCAGGCCCCCGCCGTCGCCGTGCGCGTCTCGTTGGGGCTGATCCGGGCCTCGGTCGACGCCTGGAGGGCGGCGGCCTCCACGCTGTCCCGGAAGGCGGCGGAGCACATGTCGTGTGAGCCGAAGCCCAGCGCGTGCAGGGCCCCGCCGACGCTGGCCATCGGCTGGTTGTGGGTCGTGAGCGACACGACTCCGACGGCACCGGCCGGAAGGGCGAAGGAGAGGAGGAGCCAGATGGCGCCGGCGGCCAGGACGTGCGGGCGCCACCGCTGGACGAGGTCCATCCGGCTCGTCGCCTGACGCCGTCGTTCGTCGTCGGGGTCGGCCTGGTCGAACACCCGTGCCTCACGCCACGCGGCGATCGTCATCGCCCCGACGACGAGCAGCGCGACGCCGGCCACGGAGAGCAGCGCCACCCACTGTCCGACCCCCCACCCCTGGGCGACGTGCAAGGCGATGATGGGCCCCGGGTCCGAGTAGCCGGTGTTCGGGCTGCCGGAGACAACCACCGGATCGCGCTCCGGGGTGACGACCCCGAAGACGACGGCCAGCAACACGCTGACCCAGGTCAGCCCGAGCAGGACGATGCCGACGACGACGACGTTGAGGCCGGCTCCGAGCAGGAGGTCACCGCGCCGTCCCGCAGCCGGATCGCCGGTTCGAACAGGTAGCGGGTGTGGCGACGCAGTCGTTCGAGTTCGGCCGAGCCGACGCGGTAGCTCTCGGTCCAGGGCTCCGGCGTGACGGGCTGACCGTCGGGTCGGGCGAATCGACGCCGCACCGCCATCGCCGCGGAAAGGGATGCCTGCGGCGTCGTCGTGGCGAGCGCCGGGCCGACCCAGTGCTCGGCGACGATGAGGAGCATGACCACCTGGGCGCCCACGACGAGGAGGACCAGCGCGAGGGTACTGCGCGGCCAGGGGCTTGCCGCCGGATCGTCGGTCGCCGCGCTCCCGACCGGGAGGATGCCGCTGGTGCGCATGAGGGCGAGCACGACGAGCAGACCGGCGAAGCCGGCGATGCTCCATGCCCCCCGCACCCCCATGTGCATCTCGGCCACGACGGCCGATGTCTCGGCCCGGCGCAGGCTCTCGTCGTCCGGCCCCATCGGCGGGCGGGCCGCCATGGTCTCGGTGGTGGACCGCATGGCGGCGACGCTGGGCGCCTCGTCGCGACGACCGTCGGACTTGCTCGGCGGGCGAGGTATGGGTGCATCCGACACGGCTGGCCTCCCCGCTGACCCCGCGCGCCTCGTTGCGCGCCGATCCTCCTAGTGTGCCGTGCGGAGCGCGGCGAGGACGCCGTCGAGACGGGTGAAGTTCTCGTCCATGCCCGCACCGGTCTCGTCGAAGGCGAGCATCTCGGCGCAGTGCGCGGCCGAGGTGTAGACCGACAGGCCGTCGAGCCGGCACCGGCCGTCCGGGAGGTCGACCAGGGTGAGGCTCTCCAGGGTCGGGCGCCCCGGGTCACCCTCGTACTCCCACGTGTGCACGATCCGGTCCGGCTCGCGGACCTCGTGGTAGGCGCCGAAGAAGGTGAACGTCGCGGTCCGGCCGACGACGGTGTAGCGGAAGGCGCCGCCGGTCCGGGCGTCGAAGGTCTCCATCCGGCAGGTCGTGCCCTCCGGCCCCATCCACCGGGCGAAGAGGTCGGACTCGGTGTGGGCGCGGAAGACGAGCGCCGCCGGAGCGGAGAACTCGCGGGAGAAGGTGAGGGCCATCTCCCCGGCGCGGGCGTGGACGGTGGTTGCGGTCATCGGCTGTTGTCCTCGTCGTCGGTGAGCTCGGTGAGCTCGGTCAGCAGGGTGTCGAGCCGGGCATAGCGCCGCTCCAGCCGCGCGAGCCGTACCGTCAGCCACCCGACGGCGGCCGCGACATCCTCGGACTCGAGGGCGACCGGGCGCTCGCGGCCCTGGCGGTGCTGCGAGACGACCCCGGCCTTCTCCAGGACCTTGATGTGCCGCGAGACGGCCTGGAGCGAGATGGGGAACAACCCGGCGAGATCGGTGACGGTCGCCTCGCCGTGGCGGCTGAGGTACTCGACCATCGAGAACCGCACGGGGTCGCCGAGCGCCCGGAAGGTCTCGGTGATGCGGTCGTCGACGGCGATGGTCACCCCTGGATGATATTCAACATTTTTGTTGAATATCAACCCGACGGAGGATGCCGCGCCGCGCCGTCCGTGGGGGTGCGACGCCTACCCGGCGATGTCGTCGGTGCCGCCGTGCGGCACTATCGCCGGGCCGATGGGGTGGAGGAGTATGCCGCCATGAGCGAGACGACGGCCGCGGTTCCGGAGCCGCTCCCCGCGAGCGCAACGCGCACGGCGGAGTTCGCCCGCAACCGGTGGACCTTCGGCGTCGGCACCCTCGGACGCGACATGGTCTACGCCCTCGTCTCGCTCTACCTCATCTACTACCTCACCGACATCGTCAACGTCCCCAACTCGACGATGTGGTGGATCACCGGCCTGCTGCTCGCGATCCGCATCGTCGACGCGCTCCTCGACCCGGTCATGGGGGCGGTCGTCGACAGCACCCGCTCCCGGTGGGGCCAGTTCAAGCCGTGGCTCGTCGTCGGCGGTCTCGCGTCGGCCCTGCTCACCGTCGTCCTCTTCACCGACTCCGGTCTCAGCGGCACGTCGTTCGTCGCCGTCTTCGCGGTCCTCAACCTGCTGTGGGGGATCAGCTGGACGGCGCACGACATCCCCTACTGGTCCCAGCTGCCCGCCCTGTCGCTCAACCCGACGGAGCGCGAGGACCTCGGTTCGGTGGCCAAGATCTTCGCCAGCATCGGCCAGTTCGCGGTCGTCGCCGGGATCGTCCCGCTGACGGACGCCCTCACCTCCGCGACCGGCAGCGCCACCCGGGCCTTCCAGCTCGCGGCCGTCGCCATCGTCGTCGTCATGCTCCTCGGCATGGCGGTGACCGTCCTCGGCGTGCGCGAGCCGCGGGGGGTCGACCTCAGCGGCGCGCCCACCGGGCTCCGCGAGCTGGCGCGCGCCCTGTTCCGCAACGACCAGCTGCTCTGGACGGCCACGGCATACCTGCTCTTCATGGTCGGCTACGGCACGACCGGCGCCTTCGGGCTCTACTTCTTCAAGTACGTCTACGGCGACGAGGGCGTCTTCCCGCTCTTCGCGGTCTTCGTCGGCGTGGGGCAGCTCGCCGGCTTCGCCCTCTTCCCCTGGTTCAGCAAGCGGTGGCGGCGGGGCCGGCTCTACACGATCGCCACCGTCGTCGCCCTCGCGTCGTATGCACTGTTCATCGTCGCGCCGATGAACCTCCTCGTCCTCGGCATCGCCGCCTTCTCGCTCTTCCTCGCGGCGGCCGTCATCCAGCTGCTCATGATCGTCTTCCAGGCGGACACGATCGAGTACGGACAGGTCAAGCTCGGCCAGCGCAACAACGCCGTCACCTTCGCGCTCCAGCCCTTCATCAACAAGACCTCGGGCGCCATGAACACCGCCATCGTCGGGGCCGCGGCGATCCTGTCCGGCATCAACGACGCCTCCGGGCCGGCGGACATGACGAGCGGGGGCATCGCCATCGTCAAGGTCGCGATGATGGTCATCCCGGCAGCGTGTGTCGTCGTCGGATACCTCATCTGGCGGGCGAAGTTCGTCATCGACGAGACGATGCACGCGCGGCTGGTCGCCGAGCTCGAGGCGCGCGGCGCGCTCGACGAGGTCCCGCCGCCGAGGACCGGCTAGCGCCGCTGCTCGAGCGCGAGGAGGAAGGCCTTGGCGGCCGGGCCCCCGGCATACCCGCCCACGTCGCCGCCCTCCCGGCGCGCCGGCCGGGAGCACCCGGTGGCACGCGACGAAGATGCACAGCGGGTTGTGGCCGAGGGCGGTGCCGACCGCCCTCGACGCGCCGGGATGCTCGGCCGCGGCGGCCAGCGCGCCGTACGTCGTGCGCTCGCCGAAGCGGACGGTCTCCGCGAGCGTCGTGAGAACCTCGCGCTGGAACGGGCCGGCGAGGGCGAGGTCGGTGCGATGGTCGAGGGTCCGCGTCCGGCCAGCCAGGTATGCCGCGAGCTCGCGCCGCGCCCCGTCCAGCGGCCCCGCGTGACGCAGGACCCGCGGGCTGACCCGGTCGGCGAGCCGCTGGAGCACGGTGTCCTCGGCGGTGGTGTCGGGGGCATACGCGCTGGCGACCAGTGCCCCCTCGGCCGTGACGGCGAGGAGCATCCGGCCGACGGCGGTGTCCTCGAGGACGTAGGAGACGTCGGTCGTCGGCAGCGTGGGCGGGTGGACGTCGGGGGTGAAGGCTTCGCTGAGGGGGTTGGTCATGGCGCATCCTCCGGTTCGAGGCGCAAGGCGGCGAGGGCGTCGCTGACGAGCCGGCGGCTCATCGTCGGGGTGGTGCCGAGGGCCTCGGCGATGTGGCGGTGGTCGAGGTCGGCGACGAAGCGGAGGACGACGGCCTCGCGCTGTCGCGCCGGCAGGGACGCGACCCGGGCCCACAGGCCGTCGTCGCCGGGCTCGGGGGGCGGCAGGGCCGGTGCCTCGGCGAGGACGGAGGGGTCCTCGTGGGGAACGGCGCGTCGTGCCCGCCCGCGGTGGACATCCATCGCGCAGCGGTGGGTGATCGTGAGCAGCCAGCCACGCAGGTTCCGGGTGCTCGTGAGCCGCGGGTAGGCCGCGAGCGCCTGCGTCCAGGCCTGCTGGGCCACGTCGTCCCCGTCGACCGGCCCGGCGAGGGCGTGGGCGAGGCGGGCGACATCGCGCCAGTGGGCGTCGACGAGGTGCTGGAAGGGCGGCAGGCTCACGATGGGTCAACGGTAGGGCTCGCCCGTCTGTGAGTCGCGCCCGCGCCGGACGGGGGAGCCGGGCTCGGGAGTTCACCCGATCGTCGTGTGCCGGTGATCCTCCGGTCGACGTCGTCTGCAACGATGGTCCGGTGAGCGAGCTGCCCCTGTCGCTGACTCGGTCGACCCCCGTCGTCATCGCCCATCGCGGCGCCAGTGCCGTCGAAGCGGAGCACACCCTCGCGGCCTATCTGCGAGCGGCACGCGAGGGGGCCCACGGGGTCGAGTGCGACGTCCGGCTGACGGCGGACACCCATCTCGTCTGCGTCCACGATCGACGGGTCGACCGGACGAGCAACGGGCACGGCGTCGTCTCGACCCTCGAGCTCGCGCACCTCCAGCAGCTCGACTGGGCGTCCTGGAAGCACGAGCAGCGGGCCGACGAGGCCGAGGCGCCGGACTCCGACCCCGAGCGCGGCCACCTGCTGACGCTCCGACGGCTGCTTGATGCGCTCAGCTCCCAGGAGGGCGAGCCGGTCACCCTCATCGAGACCAAGCACCCCACCCGCTACGGCGGTCTCGTCGAGCGCCAGCTCGTCCAGGTGCTGAGGGAGTACGGGCTGGCCGACGGCGACCGGCCGGGACTTCCGCACGTGCGGGTCATGTCCTTCTCGGCCATCGCCCTGCAGCGGCTGCGCGCCCTGGCCCCCCGGGTTCCCCTCGTCTATCTCGTCGAGCGGGGCACTCCCGCCCTCTCGTGGGACGGGTCCCTCCCCAAGGGAGTCCATGCCGTCGGGTTGGACATGAAGATCGTCCGGCGAAGCACGAAAGCCGTTCGGGCGCACCAGCGCCGGGGCCACCAGGTCTACGTGTGGACGGTGGACCGGAGGGAGGACATCGAGCGATGCCTCGACCTCGGCGTGGACGTCATCATCACCAACCGTCCCGCGGATGTTCTCGACCTGGTGTCGGAACACGCGTGATTCGTTACCATTCTGGGTGGTGAGCGCCCCAAAACAGACCACAGCCGAGCCCGTCCCCACGGTGGGGAGCGGGCGCGTGGTGCTGTCCCACGGTGAGCCGATCGACATGAGCGGCGCGGCGGGCGACGGGTCGGGTCAGGTGATCCGCGCCCCGTGGTCCGCGGCCTCCGTCGCCCAGGTCCGGCACGCCCTCGTTCTCGACCTCGAGGCCCGACAGCTGCCCGAGCAGCTCATCGACGAGGCCGAGATCGTCGTCTCCGAGCTCGTCGCCAATGCCGTCCGGCATGCGACGCCGCTCACCGACGGCACGATGCGCGTCAAGTGGAAGGTCCGCGGGACCATCGTCGAGATCGACGTCACCGACGGCGGGGGCACGACCTCCCCACGGCCCGCCCCGCGCACCGTGTGGTCGCCGACCGGCCGCGGCCTGCGCATCGTCCGCTCCCTCGCCCACGAGTGGGGCGTCATCGAGGACCGCGGCGCCGTCACGGTCTGGGCCTCCCTCGGTGGCCCGACCCGCCGCCGGGCCACCTGAGCGCCCTCGGCGCACGCACCGTCGCGAAGCGGTCCCGGTACCGCCCCCGTCCGGCGGCCGGGTGCGCATCGGGCCCCGCCGCAGCCCGTTAGGGTGGTCGTCATGGGTAAGGCCTCTCGCCGCCGTCGCTCCGCCGACGGCCAGACCGCTGCCCGGCGCACGCGCCCCGAGCCGGTCCGCTTCGACCCCCGTCCGTTCGCGGGCCTGCCCGGCGAGACCGAGTGGGTCGCCATCCGCGAGATCCTGCCGGCGGCGACCGCGACGGTGACCCTCGTCGGTCCGGCCGCCCCCGAGAAGGGCGCCGAGGTGACGGTGACGACGGTCCTGCCCCTCGCCTGGCCGGGGCTGCACCGCAACGACGGCACCCTCCTCGTGGCCACCCAGTCCGGCGGGTCGTCCGGCGACGCCTCCCGTGACCTCGCGGGGCAGATCCTCGCGACGACCGAGCTGGAGGCCGGCACCCCGCTCGTCACCGTTCCGCCGCCGACGGCGCAGACCCCCCGGTTGCAGGACCTCATCGACACCTCGGCGCCGATCGAGGTCGTCCTCCACGACGGCTTCGACTTCTGGGTCGAGGGCCAGGAGCTCGACGAGGACGGTCAGGAGTCGCTCGAACGGGCCAACGAGGCCGTCGTGCCGACCGTGCGGCTGGCGGCACTCCCGTCGGCCTACTGGGTCCGGCTCGGCGACCGCACCCACGTCCGGCTCGTCCTGCCCGACGACGAGGACGCGGCCACCGACGCGCTGGCTCGCCTCCACGCGGCCGGCGACGACGGCCTCGGTGAGGGCACCCGGCTGCTCGGCGCGTTCCGCAGCTGCGGGCTCCTCGTCCCGGTGTGGGACCTCGACCCGGAGCTGGAGGCCGAGGACTACGAGGAGCCCCTTGCCGCGTGGGGCACCCGGTATGCCGCGGCCCTCGCCTCCGACTCCCCCCTCACCGCCGAGGAGCGCCGGGCCCGTTCCGGGCTGCTGAGCCGCCAGGTCACCCTCCGCTGAGGTCATCGATGCCCGACCAGCCGAGCACACCGACTCCCCACCCGGGCGTCGCGGCGGTGGTGCCGTGCAAGGACGAGGCCGACCGGATCGAGGCGACGATCGCGGCGGTGCGCGACCTGCCCGAGGTCGACCTCGTCGTCGTCGTGGACGACGGGAGCACGGACGACACCGCGGCGGTGGCCGAGCGGGCGGGCGCGCTCGTCGTCCGACACCCGCGCAACCGGGGGAAGGCGGCGGCTCTGCAGACCGGCGTCGTCCGGGTCCGGTCCGAGGAGGCCCGCGAGGGACACCCGCCCCGGCATCTCCTCTTCGTCGACGGGGACCTCCAGGAGACCGCCGCGAACCTGTCCGTTCTCGTCACGCCGGTTGCCGCCGGTGAGGCCGACATGACGATCGCGACGCTCCCGCCCCAGGCGAGCGCCGGCGGCGGGCACGGGTTCGTCGTCCGTCTCGCCCGCGACGGGATCGAGCGGCTCACCGGGTTCAGCCCCGTGCAGCCCCTGTCCGGGATGCGCTGCCTCACCGCCGAGGCGTACGCCGCGGCCTCGCCCTTGGCCCGCGGCTGGGGCGTCGAGGTCGGGCTGACGACCGACGTCCTCACCGCGGGGCTGCGGGTGCTCGAGGTGCCGTGCGAGCTGCAGCACCGGGTGAGCGGGACCGACCTGCGCAGCCAGCTGCACCGCGCCGCGCAGTACCGCGACGTCTGGCTGGCCCTCACCGCCCGTCGCCTCCGCCGCCGCTGACCGAGGACCGCGACCCGGCGCCGCCACGGCGCGGCCCGAGGCCGCGGCATACCGGATGGTGGCCCGGGCCTACCGGCGACGCCGGGTCGCCCGGGTGGGGGCGGTGGCCCGGGCCTCGTCCTCGAGGACGCGGACGGCGACCGACACGATGAGCGGGACGCCGACCGTCGCGGCGACGGCGGGGATCGCGACGCCGGAGTCGTTGATGGCGAAGCCGATCGTCACCGTGACGAGGACGGCGACGAGCCCCGGGCGCAGGGTCGGCACGGCCTCGAACGAGCCGTGGAGGGACCGGGACCCCCAGGAGGTCGGCCGGGCGAGGACGTAGAAGACGAAGATGAGCGCCGCCGGCACGAGCAGGGTGAGTGGCATGTTGCTGTGGAGGATCTCGAAGTTCTGCTGGGCCTTGCGGATGACGATGTCGGAGGCGTTGCCGTCGATGATCGCCTGGATGAAGGCGCCGAGGTGGCTGCGCTGCTCCGGGGGGCGGAGCCAGTCGATCACCGCGATGGTGAGGAAGAGCAGGACGGAGCCGAGAGCGATGAGCAGCCCGCGGCGGATCGTCATCCGGATCCCGAGGACGGCGAGGACGAAGTAGGCGATGCCGGGGACGAGGGCCGGGGGGCCGCCGCCGTCGGCGCCCCAGAACGGCGCGCCGTCGACGATGACCGCCGCGCCGCCGATGATGGCGACGATGGCCGCCGCCCGGGTCCGGCTCTGCCGGACGACGAGGGAGGACAGACCGGTGGCGAGGAACAGGGCCGAGGTCGCGAAGAGGGCGAAGGTCACGTTGCCCATGCCGTAGAACCGGCCGGCGATGACCGGTTGGAGACCCATGAGCGAGGACAGCTGGAGGCGGGATCCGGTCATGACGTCGACGGCGAGCACGCTCATCGTCACCCCGGAGACGACGATGAGCGGACCCGTGACGGATCTCGACCATGGGCCTGACAGGGCGATGCTCGTGATGAGGACGACGAAGAGCCCGACCGAGGCGACGACCGAGATCATCGGGATCGGGAAGCGCCACCACGGGATGAGGTTGGCGAGGAACGTCGCCGCCGGGACGCTCGCCGCACCCACGGCGATCCGGCGGACCCAGACGAGGGCGTTGATCCGGGAGTTCGGGAACCCGAGCCGTCCCTTCCACACGAGAAGGACATAGAGGTAGATGAGCAGCTGCCCGTAGGCGAAGACCATGAAGAAGGGCGGCACGAGGGCGTGGACCTCGTGGCTGGCCTGGTCGTAGTCGACCAGCGCCTTGAGCCGGTCCCGGGCGCGGTCCTCGGAGTTGTCGGGGTCGTGGCCGGAGCTCAGGGTGGCCCCGCCGAGTCCGACGGGCACGGGGACGTGGACGAGGCTCAGCGTCGTGACGGTGAGGTCCTCCGCCTGCACCAGGCCGGGTTGACGGGTCGACGGCGAGTACAGCTGGCCGGGGCCGAAGTCGGGGCCGCGGGCCACGACGAGCCGCAGCCGCTCACTGACCCCGGCGTCCGACAGGCTCGCGACGATGAAGTCGGCCCCGTTGGGGGCGGCGTCGATGACCTCGCCGATCCGGGCGTCGATGGCGGCGACCTGCTCCTCGCGGGTGCCACTCGTCGGTTCGCCCTCGGCGACGTCGTCCGGCTCGCGGAGGGACCCGACGTCGACGAGGGCGATCGGGCACCCGGCGATGTCGGTGAGGAGGGTGCTCGCGTTGTAGTCGGCATACCGCTCGATCGTCCCGTTGCTCCGCGCGCCCCCGATGGCCGCGCCTGGGCCGATCGCCTTGACGCAGACGCCGGCTTTCGCGGCGGCGTCTCCGAGGGTGCCGAGGGTGGAGTCGAAGCGGGTCGCGTCGGCGGCGGCGACGTAGTCCTGCCACCCGGGGATGACCCCGTCGCTCGGCTCGGGGATCGCCGGGCAGGGCCGGTACTGCGGGTTCGCTGCCTCGCCGACCCGCTCGGCGGCGGCCCTGCTCCCTGCCGAGAGCCCGAGCCACCCGTCGATCGGGCAGGTGTTCGTGTAGACCGAGCGGATCGACATCGCAGCCGAGGAGCCGTCCCGGAGGAGGGTCCACAGGTTGGGGGTGTCCTTCTCGGTGACGTCGGCCCAGCGCAGGCCGCCGGTGCCGATGAGGACGACGGCGCCGGTGCCGGGCTCGTCTCCGGCCGCGGGTGATGTGGCCGGAGACGACGCCGGGGCCGTGGCCGCGGTGCCCGCCTCCGCCCCGCCGCGGGTCATCGCGTAGCCCGGGACGACGACCCCGAGGACCACCGCCAGGGCAGCGAGGATCACGGCAGGGGCTCGTCGGGTCACGGGGACAAGGCTACGGGTATGCCGCGGGCGCCCGTCCGCGGATCGTGTGCAGGCCCGGTGGAGGTCCGGGCCCACTCCCACCCGTCACACCTTTCCCGCCCGATGATGGACACACCAGCCTGACAAGGGAAAAGAAGTCTTGTCAGGTTGGTGTGTCGTGTATCGGGCGGGAAAGTGGGCCGGGCCGGTCAGAGGACGCCGGTCACCTGGAGGGCGGTCACGGCGGCGAGGGCGAGGCAGACGACCCCGCCGACCCGCCGGATCGTCGCGAGGCGGAGCCGGGTGAGCAGCACCCGGCCGAGGACGGCACCGAGCGCCGAGACGGTCGCGAGGGCGAGGAACGCCCCGACGAACACCGAGAGCGGCTCGTGGTAGCGCAGGACGAGCGACGCCGTGAGGATCTGCGACAGGTCGCCCCACTCGGCGAGGAACAGGACGCTGAAGCACAGCGTGACGACGTGCCACCCCTTGAGGTCGGCGGCGCCCTTCCCGGCGAACTCCTCCTCCGCCTCGGCCTCCTCCGCGTCGGCCCTCGCCGCACCGCGCAGGAGGAGCACGCCACCGATGAGGAACATCACGCCCGCGAAGATCTCCACCGGCGTGCGGGGCAGCCGTCCGATGACTCCGCCGAGCGCCACGGCGATGAGGGTCTGGACGAGGAACGCGAGGGTGACGCCCACCCACACGAGCGCCGGGCGGAACCGCGTCGACAGGACGAGGGTCGCGACGAAGGTCTTGTCGGGCAGCTCGACGACGAAGATCAGCCCGAAGACGACGGCGGCCGTCGCGATGCTGAAACCCATGGTCGGGCCAGCCTATAGAGCCAATAGAGTGTCCGGCGTCGTCAGTCGGCAGAGGAGACGAGCATGACCCGCTACGGGTTCTTCGGGCCCGAGGGCACCTTCACCCAGATGGCGCTGGACGCCTGGGGCCCCGCAGCGGGCGAGCCCCGCGCGGCATACGCCTCGGTCGACGCGACCCTCGCGGCCGTGCGCTCGGGCGAGATCGGCGCCGCGATGGTCCCCATCGAGAACTCCATCGAGGGCGGCGTCAGCGCGACCCTCGACGGACTGGCGAGCGGCGACCCGCTCGTCGTCGTCGGCGAGGTGCTCGTGCCGGTCACCTTCGTCCTCGCCGCCCGCCCGGGTATGCGGCTGGAGCAGGTCCGCGCGGTCGGCACCCACTCCCACGGCTGGGCCCAGGTCCGCGGCTGGATGGGTCGCCACCTCCCGGAGGCGGTCTACGTCGCCACCCTGTCGACCGCCTCGGCCGCCGCGGGGCTCGCCGCCGGCGACCCGGTCACCTACGACGCGGCCGTCTGCGCCCCGGTGGCGGCGACGATCAACGGGCTCGACGTGCTCGCCGAGAACATCGGCGACATGACCGGTGCCGTCACCCGCTTCGTCCTCGTCGCCCGGCCGGGACGGCTGCCCGAGCCGACCGGCGCCGACAAGACGACGGTCGTCCTCTACCAGCGTCAGGACAAGTCCGGTGGCCTCCTCGAGCTGCTCGAGCAGTTCGCGGCGCGCGGGATCAACATGACCCGGCTCGAGTCCCGCCCGACGAAGGAGAGCATGGGCAGCTACTGCTTCTCCATCGACTGTGAGGGGCACATCCTCGACGAGCGGATCGGCGAGGCCCTCATGGGTCTGCGCCGCGTGTGCGCCGACGTGAAGTTCCTCGGGTCCTACCCCCGGGCGGACCGGCAGGCGGCGACGATCGCCCCGCTCAACAGCGACGAGGACTTCGCCAGGGCGCGCCGCTGGCTCGAGGGGCTGCGCTCGACGCGCTGAGCCGGGTCTGCCGACGAGTAGCCCTGTCGCACAGTGGATCCCCGCGAGATGGACCTCAGGCGAGGAGTGCTGACGCCAGTTCGGCGTCGACGACGAGAACGTCGACGAGTCCGCCCCTGATGGCGCCCTGGACGGCGCGGACCTTGACCGCGCCGGCAGCGACGAGCGCGACGGTCCCGATCTCGCGCACCTCGGCAAGATCGAGAGAGAGCAGCCGTCGGTGGATGGCGAGGTCGGGTTGGCGGCCTTCGGCGTCGAAGAACCGGGCCGCGATCTGCCCGACGACACCCTTCGCCGTGGCCTCGGCCACCTCCTCGTCCGTCGCGTTCGCCCAGTCGAGAAACATCCGGGTCGTGTCGGTCAGGAAGGCGCCAACGCCGACCACAGCGATGGTCGCCGAGCGGGCGAGAGCGAGTGAGGTCGCAATCTGTGGGCCGGCGAGCATCGCGTCGGCTGCCTCGGCGGTCGGGGCGAAGGCCGGGGCGTTGAAGTAGGTGTACTGACCGCCGATCTTCACTGCCAGGTCGCGAACGAGGTTGTGTCCAGAGCGGTCGGAGTCGTTACTCCACTCGCCGCCGAGTTGTACGACGCGGGCGTCGACACGGTGGTCGAATCGCGCGGAGTCGACGACGGCCTGCACGGTGCCACCCCAGAAGAGCCCGAGGAGGTCGCCGTCCTCGAGGCGGGACTCCAGCCAGCCCGCGGCGGCACCGGCGGCGGCGAGCAGCCCGGCCTCGGCGGTCGTCCCGCCCGCCGGAACCGTCGCGACGATGACGTCCGGGAGGTCGTAGCGAGCGCGGAGCGACTCCTCGAGGCGGAGGTTGCGCCGGGTCGGGTAGACAACCTCGAACTTGATGATGCCGCGCTCGCGAGCGGCCCGTAGAAGCCGAGACACGTTCGACCGGCTCGTGCCGAGCCGGCGGGCGACCTCCTCCTGGCCGAGGTCCTGGACGTAGTACCAGAAAGCCGCCTGCGCCAGTCGGTCGTCGTCGACCTTCATTCGAGTTGCCACGTCGTTCCCCTTCCGTCGCCCGACCCTACCCACCGGAGGAACACGGTCCGGAAACGGTTCACGCGGACCCCTTGACAAGCCGGATGACCTCCGCAACTCTAGTGCATATTCGTGCAAGGATGCACAATTGTGAATTGGAGCCGAACATGTCTTTGGTGTCGCTTCCGGACCTTCTCGCCGACGCCGCCCGTGGGCGCTACGCCGTCGGGTACTTCGAGTCGTGGGACGTCTACAGCCTTGAGGCCACGGTCGCTGCGGCCGAGGCCGAGAACTCGCCGGTCATCATCGGGATCGGCGGCCTGTCCGCCAACCACGAGTGGCTGTCCGGGCGCGGGGTGGAGCTCTACGGGGCCGTGTGCGCCGCGCTCGCCCGCCGATCGGGCGTCCCGACCGCCGTCCTCTTCAACGAGGGCGAGAGCTTCGAGGAGGCCGCCGCCGCCCTCGGTGCCGGCTACAACGCCGTGATGATGCACACCCAGGGCTGGCCCTGGGACCGGCTCGTCGCCGACACCGCCGCCCTCGCCGCCGCCTCCCACGGCATCGGAGTCGCCGTCGAGGGTGAGGTCGGGGCGCTCGCCGAGATGACGATCGACGGTGCGATCGACACGACGATCGGGGCGATGACCGATCCCGTCGAGGCAGAGAAGTTCGTCTCGACCACGGGGGTGGACTGCCTCGCCGTGGCCGTCGGCAACGTCCACTTCGTCACCTCGGACTTCGTCCCGAAGATCGATGTCGGGCGGATCCAAGAGATCGGTGAGGCCGTCGATGTCCCGCTTGTCCTCCACGGCGGGTCCGGAACCCCTGCCGACCAGATGCGTGACGCGATCGCCGCGGGCATCACGAAGGTCAACGTCGGCACGCGACTCAAGCACGTCTTCGGTGGTGCGCTCCACAGTGCGGTCCTCGCGGCCGGCGAGAACGGCGACCCCAACCTCCTCCACGGCTCACGCCTCCCCGAGGACGTCAACACGGTCGCCGCGGCGGCCCTCACGACCGAGATCCGTCGCCTCATGCAGGTGTTCGGCTCCTCCGGGCAGGCGTGATGAGCGCGCCCGCCGTCGATGTCCAGGGCACGCTCGCCCGGGTCGGGTCGACCGAGGCCCTTCGGATGCTCGAGACGATGGTCGTCATCCGCCAGTTTGAGCAGACCGCCTACCTGCGTTACCTCCAGGGCGAGATCCCAGGGACCCTCCACCAGTCGCAGGGCCAGGAGGCCTCGGCCGTCGGGGTCTGCTCCGTGCTGCGCGACTCCGACTGGATCACCTCGACACACCGGCCGCACGGCCACGCGCTGGCCAAGGGCATGGACGCCGGCGTCGCGATGGCCGAGATCTATGGCCGGGAGAGCGGGTGTCTTCGCGGCCGCGGCGGCGAAGCACCTCGGCGACCCCGACCTCGGGATCCTCCCGTCCATCGCCATCGTCGGTGGCGGCATCACGATCGCCCCGGGGCTGGGGATGGCCGCCGCAGCACGCGAGGGGGACGACGTCGTCGTCTGCTTCTTCGGTGACGGCGCCGTGAACGAGGGCGCGTTCCACGAGGGCCTCAACTACGCCTCGGTCAAGAGCCTCCCGGTCGTCTTCGTCTGCGAGAACAACCTCTACGGCGCCTCGACCCCCTTCCACGAGACGACCCGCAACGTCGACATCGCCTCGCGCGCCGCGGCATACGGGATCCCCGGCGAGCAGGTCGACGGGATGGATGTCCTCGCAGTCCTCGAGGCGAGCGAGCGGGCCGTCGCCGGCGCCCGCACTGGCGAAGGTCCAACCCTCCTCGAGGTGCAGACCTACCGCTATGTCGGCCATAGCCGCGGAGACTCCCGTGGGTATCGCACGAAGGAGGAGGAGGGGCTGTGGAAGGACCGAGACCCATCACCGCGTTCCAGCGGGTCCTCCTCGAAAGCGGCTCCGACAACCAGGAGCAGATCGACGAGACGGTCACCACCGCGAAAGCGACGGGCAAGGCGGCGCTGAAGTTCGCCGAGGAAGCTCCGAAGCCGGCCTCTGAGACGGCGCTCGACCCCGCCGCCATTTATGCCGCTCCGCCGGCAGCGGTGTCGCCGATCGAACTGCTGCCCGAGGGTCCCGAAGAGCGTTTCCTCACGATCGCTGAGGGCCTGCGCGAGGGCATCCAGGAGGAGATGGCGGCCGACGGCTCGGTCGTCCTTCTCGGAGAGGACGTCGGCGTGCCTGGCGGTTTCGGCGGCGCCTTCGGGATCTATCTCGGGCTCGCCGAGGAGTTCGGCCGCGACCGAGTCGTCGACACCCCGATCAGCGAGAAGGCGATCATGGGCGCCGCCGTCGGTGCGGCCATCGGCGGCATGCGGACCCTGCCTGACCTCCAGTACGCCGACTTCGTCTACGAGTGCATGGACGAGATCGTCAACGAGGCCGCCAAGCTCCGCTACATGTCCGGCGGCCGGATCGAGATCCCCACCGTCCTGCGCTGCCCCGTGGGAGCCACGCAGCGTGGCGCGCAGCACGCACAAAGCCCGGAGAGCCTCTTCATGCACATCCCGGGACTGAAGGTGCTCTGCGTCTCCGACGCCTACAGCGCCAAGGGCGGGATCAAGGCCGCCCTGCGCGACCCAGACCCGGTTCTCGTCTTCGACCAAGCTCCTGTATGGCGCGCGCAAGCGCCAGGAGGCCGGCTCGATCCAGACGAGGACCTTCGTCCCCGAGGAGGACTTCACATCGAGGTCGGGCAGGCCCGACTGCGCCGGACCGGGTCGGACGTCACCGTCGTCGCGACGTTCACCGAGCTCTACGACGCGCTCGCCGTCGCCGACAGGCTCGAGGGCCAGGGCATCAGCGTCGAGGTCATCGACCCCGTGTGGCTCGCGCCCTTCGACTGGGCCGCCGTGCTCGCGAGCGTCCGTCGCACGGGACGGCTCGTCATCGCCCACGAGGCGAACCTCACGGGCGGCTGGGGCGCCGAGGTCGCCGCCCGGGTCGGTGCCGAGCTCTTCGACGACCTCAGGGCCCCGGTGGAGCGCGTCGCAAGCAAGGACGTCCCCGCGCCCTTCGCCCCCGGCCCGAGTCCGCCGCTGCGACCCACGGCGGACGACATCGAGGATGCCATCCGCCGGGCCTGCGCGCGCAGCTGACCCGAGCCACGAGAACGAGAGACGAGGACCACCACCCATGCCCGAGGCCATTGTCATGCCCGGAGCTCGGCCAGACCGTCAGCGGCGGGACCATCTCGTCATGGCTGGTCGAAGTCGGACAGCCCGTGGAGCTCGGTGACCCCCTGCTGCTCGTCGAGACGGACAAGACGGAGATCGAGGTCGAGTGTGCCGCGGAGGGCGTCCTCCTCGCGGTCCTCTTCGACCCCGGTGCCGAGGTCGAGTCCGGAACCGTCATCGCCTACGTCGGCGAAGCCGGCGAAAGCGTGCCCGACTAGCCGTCACGACGGCCCGAGACCCCGGGCCGCCCGACCCACCCGTCCCGCGGACCCGGAAGCACCACATCACCAGAACAGAACACCCGGTCCCAGGACCACCCCCGGAACGAGTGGCGAACCCGACAGATGCCACTCACCGTCTCTACAAAGGAGTCGAGATGAAACGTCGCAGCTGGGCGGATCATTGCCGTCGCAGTGACCCTGACCGCGTCCGCATGCGGGTCCGCGTCCTCCGGGGACCGGAGAGGGGGACGGTGGTGCCAAGACCTACACCGTCGCCCAGATCCGCTGGGAGGCCGGTGACATCTTCTTCAATGGCGTCTCCACCGGTGAGGACCAGGCCATCAAGGACATCGAGTCCGCAGATGGTGTCAAGATCAACCTCAAGACGGTCGCAGCCAACGATGCTGGTGAGCAGCTCAACGGTCTCCAGCAGCTCATCACGTCCGGCATCGACGGCGTGAGCCTCGTCCCATGGCGCGGCGAGAGCATGGTCTCGGTTCTCAAGCAGCTCGACTCCCAGGGCATCCCCGTCGTCGTGCACAACCTCCATCGTCCCCGGCCAGAAGCAGCCGTTCGTCGCCTTCGACAACGTCAAGGCCGGGGAGCTCGCCGGCAAGGCGATGCTCGCCGCCATCGAGAAGGCGCGCGGCGCCGACTGGGCCAGCCAGGGTGGCACGATCGTCATCCTCCGTGGCGACATCACGGCGTCCTTCGACAAGGACCGGTTCGCCGGCTACATGTCGCATATTCTCTAGCCGGTCCTCGACGCCAACCCCAAGGTCAAGCTCGCCGAGCGGGCCGGCCTCGGCTACCAGGGTGAGCCCGCTCGCGGCGCCGTGGCCGATGCCCTGACGAGCGCCGGCAAGGACAAGGTCCTCGGCATCGGCAGCGTCGACGGCACGATGGCCGTCGG
>CAVUXP010000009.1:0-649142 GCA_963745335.1 uncultured Actinomycetota bacterium | reverse complement strand
AGCGAGAGCACGTCGTCGTTGAACAGGCCCTTGTCGATGGCTTCACCCGGTCCAGCCAGCCGGTGTACTTCTCGCCGCTGTACTCGACGTCGCCGCGGAACGGCGCCAGGGCGTCTTGGACGCCGTCGAACTGCTGCGCGCCGAAGTAGTCTCACCAGCCAACCACCGAGGTAGGCGTCGTTGGCCCGCGCCGAAGGGGATCACGCCCGCTTCTTCAACGCGGTGAGCGCCGCAACGAAGTCGTCCCAGGTCGTCGGTGGGTTCTCCGGGTCGAGGCCGGCTCGCGCAAACATCTTCTTGTTGTAGGCGAAGGCCGTGTTGATCTCGTAGAAGGGGAAGCCCCACTGCTTGCCGTCCCAGAAGGTCTCCGCCGGGAGTCGACGGGGATCTTGTCCAGCACGCTGGTGGGAACGTAGTCGTCCAGTGGCGCAACGTTGCCCATCCACACGTCCTCGAGGGCCTGTGTTCCTCCCCAGAAGAACTGGACGTCGGGCCCCTTCTTGGCCTTGGCCGCGGTCCGGAACGCCGTGTAGAGGGTGTCGCTCTCCTGCAGGACCTGTCGGACGGACCCCTTCGGGTCCAGTCCGGCCTTGTTGTAGGCCGCCACCGTCGCGTCCATGGAGGACTTCATTCCCGGCGCTTCTTGCTTGCCCCAGTACCACACGAGCCGGCTCCCCGGTCGCGTTCTGGCTGCCACCGCCGGAGGACGAGGAGGAGCAGGCGGCGAGAGCCTCGGGGAGCATGAGTGCAAGGAGAGGGATGGAGCCCAGCTCGAGGGCGGTTCGTCGGCTGTAGGCGGAGGACGTGACCTGCTGGCTGAGCTCGTCCATGTGTCTTCTCCTTGCGGTGAGCGGCCGGGGCTGTCGTGGAGCCGGTCGGGGAGTTGTTGAAGGGGTGGATGGTGACGCCTTGGACGACGCGGTTGACCTGGCCACCCGGGAGGGTTGGTCGACGTCAAGCCCGAGCCGCGACGAGGTTCGCGCGGCCAGGGACTGGGCGAAGACGAGGTAGTCCAGTGCGGCGAGGACGGGATCGGTGATGGTCGCGTCGAGCACCGTCCACGTCGTGGCACGGCGCGCCGTGAGATCCGAGCCGGGGCGCAGGACGAGAAGGTCGCCGGGGTCGCAGGAACGGCCGAGCTCGTCGATGATGTCGACGTCGTAGGCGCGGGCGTAGGGATCCGTCGAGATGAAGACGACGACGAGGGTGGAGTCGTCGTGGATGGCCTTGGGCCCGTGCCGGAACCCCAGCGGCGTGTCGTGGAATGCCGCCACGCGGCCCGCGGTCAGCCGATCATCTTCAGGGCCGCTTCGGCAGCCACCCCGGCCAAGGGGCCACTGCCGAGGTAGACCACGCGCCGGTAGCCGCGGGACGCGAGGGCGTCGATGTCGCCCTGCCGGTCCCTCATCAGGTCCGCCGCGCTGTCCGCCACTGTGGCCACGGCGGCGAAGGGAGGGGCATCGGCGAGGAGGAGATGGGCCGCCAGCACCATCGAGGTGAGGCTGGAGGTCATGGCGAAGCCCAAGTCGTTGGAGCGTTCCGGCAGCAGGAGCGTCGCCGCCCGCGGATGGTCGGCGAGCTGGCGAGAGAGCGCGCCATCCGCATTGCAGGTGATGCCCAGGTGTCGGGTCCGGCCGTGGGAGTAGTCATCCACCAGACGAACGGCCGCGACGCTCTCTGGGCTGTCGCCGGAGCGGGCCATCGAGACCAGGACCGGGTTGCCCGCGACGCCCAGGGAGCCTCGGGGGTCCCCGACAATGTCCGTGGTGGCGACCGCGTCGATCCGGCACGCGAGCCCCTGCCGCAACGCCGGCGTGAGGATCTGTCCGGCGAACGCCGAGGAGCCCGCCCCGGTCAGGACGAGGCGTCCGCCGGGACGAGACAGGTGCTCCAGGAGATCCGGTCGCAGCTGCGGGCGCAGCCGGGCGACCAGATCGGTAACGTCACGCCACAGGGCCGGCTGTTGGGCGATCTCCGTGGCCGTGTGCGAAGTCGAGTCGCGCCGCGACGTCTCAGGCGATGGCATGGGTCTTCCCTCGCTCGAGCGGGTAGGGCGCAGCGGCAAAGGAGTAGTCGCGCAGCACGTCCCGGATGTGGTCGAGGATCAGCTCCCGCGGCCCCGGCTGGAGCTCGTGGGCGCGGACCCGGGCGTACTGCCGAGGCAGGTACTGGCTCAGCAGCGCCAGGGGGATGACGGCCTGGTCGAGGTTGTGGATGAGCCGGTCCAGTGCCGACTCGACCCTCGGGTCCGGCCAGTAGTAGCGCATGCGGTCGCTGAGGCTGTATCGGCGTGCGAGGGCTTGCTCGGCCGGCGTCCCCGTGTAATGGGAGGCCCACCAGGTCGGCTCCTCCCGCATCACCTCCTCGAGGACGTGCGCGATGTTCGAGCACGCCGCCGGCGGCACCAGGGCCTTCTCCACGTGCTCGAGGGCGAAGACGGCCTCTCGCAGCGCGAAGGTGAGACCGGGACCGACCTTGAGGATGGCCCAGTGATCGCCGACGAGGTCGGCAAGTGCCTGCGGGGTCTGGTAGTCGGTCGAGTGCGCCTCGAACGCCAAGGATGGGTGCTCGACAGGACGGACTGCAACTTCGCCGTGCGCCTCCGGTCGTAGTCCACGACGGACCACTGGTCGAACTCGACCCCCGGTTGGACGACCAGCCCGACAACGCGCTCCCACGCACCCTCGGCGCCGCTCCGGGCGAAGGCTGCGCGATGGTGATCCAGGGTGGCCCTGGCATCGTCCGCTCGGGTCGGCTGCAGACCATGAACTCCGGACGATCCCCCCGGGACGGGCACCTCCGTCCCGATGACGTAGATCGGCGGACTCGCGGGGTCGGCCACGCGTTCCGCGGCAGCCGCGAGGAGGGCCGACCTCTCGGCCACCAACGCCTGGTCCACGCCCGTGTCGTCCGCGCACGCCATGCTGCAGTCGAGGTGGATCTTGGCGAAGCCCGCGCTCACGTACTCCTGTACCATCTCGGCCGCCTTGGC
This sequence comes from uncultured Actinomycetota bacterium, assembly GCA_963745335.1. Taxonomy (GTDB): domain Bacteria; phylum Actinomycetota; class Actinomycetes; order Actinomycetales; family Dermatophilaceae; genus CAVSJJ01. The sequence goes on along the minus strand of CAVUXP010000009.1, from coordinate 646,150 downwards.
CATGGCGACCGCGGCGGGTCGGCCGCGCCATACATGCGGACCGAGATGGTCACCACCGAGGACAACCCGCTCGGGCGGCACCCCAGCCGCCCCGGTGATCCCCCGGACGGTGTCTACGAACTCAGCCGGCCGCATACCCGTGTACCCGCCGTCCTGGTTCACCTGGTTGCTCGTCGCCTCCACCAGGAGGGTCGCGCCGCTTGACACGCACTCGCGGGCTCCGGCCTCCAGCACGAAGCGGTTCGCCGAACAGACCGAGACGACGCCTTCGCCCGACCCTGCCCGGTTCCCCCGGATGACATCGACGATCCGCTGACTCATGACCCGCCCTTCAGTGGTCTATTTGGTATAGACCGGTCTATACAGGTCAACGTATCGTGAGCCAGAACGGACGTCAACGGTCTAACTGGTATCTTTGGCTCATGTCATCGCCCACCCCGCTCGCCCCCGGCCGGGCGCTCCACGAGGGGGTCGCGGAACGCATCGCCGGGTACGTGCGGTCCGAGGGTCTCGGTCCCCACGGGCGGCTCCCGGCGGAACGACACCTCGCCGGGCTGTTCGGCGTCTCTCGTGTCACGATTCGCCAGGCGCTGAGCACGCTCGAGGAGCGGGGCATCCTGTACCGATCCCCGTCTCGCGGATGGTTCGTCTCCGACGAGGACGCCCCGCCCCCGCCCCGCACCTCCGGTGTGCACATCGTCGAAGGATTCGCCGACTACGCCCGAGCGCACGGACTCAACGCCCACGCACGCGTGCTGTCCTCACAGGTGCGGCCATGCACCATCCAGGAAGCCGAAGCCCTGCGCATGGCGCCCGGCGCCCCCCTGTTCGAACTGCGCCGACTCCGCTACCTCGACGACCTCGTCATCGCACTCGAACACAACCGCCTGGTGCTCAGCCTCTGCCCCTCCCTCCCCGACATCGACTTCGGGACCGCCTCGCTGTACGCCACCCTCCGAGCCGCCAACCCGCCCCAGATCCCCGCAGCCGCCCAGTACTCGGTCGAAGCCCGACGGCCATCGGCCGAGGAGATGGCCCTCCTCGAGTCCGACGAAACCATCCCCATGCTGGTGGCTACCCAGCTCACCCACAACCAACACGGCCAGCCGATCGAGCTCACCGTCCAGTCCTACCGAAGCGATCGCTACCGCTTCCAGGCAACCATCACCGACGGCTCATAGCAGCTGGCTCCGTGCCCAGCGGGAAAGGCAGCCACATGCGGCGGAACTGGGCCCATGCGTGGTGGATCAGTTGACGTCGAGGGCGGTCGACTGGCGGCGAATAGACGCGGGTCCGCGTTGAGGGCACACCCCGATGACAACTTGTGGGCACCGAGGTTGTGCCACGCTCATCACGTGGATGCGGCCGCAGTCATCTTGGACTTCGCCGACCACCTGTTAGCCGGAGTGTCAGCTTTGCGTGCGAACTCCATGGGTGTCGGGCGTGCAGCCATGGCCAGCCCCTCTGACCTTTGAGACTCAACTTCCCACTTCCTGCGTCGGGATCGGGCGGTGGCGCCTACAGTTGGGTTTGGACACCGTAGTGAAGGAGCACAGAATGACGTCCGATCGCCCGTTTCGATGTGGCGCGCTTATTCCAACGCAGACAGGGAAGCGAGTCTTGATCGTATACCCCTATGGCGTCTTGTATGTGCTCGAGAGGGGCGTGGAAATCCATATCAAGCCTCATATACTTTCATGGATCTTCTATCCAATGAACTTCGCCAGGCCAGTCAAGAAGGGTTCGCCTTCGATCGCAATTGCGCCAAATGAGATCGCTCTGATTGAGATGAGTGAAGATTCTCTCAGGTTCCATCTTGCAGATGGGCGTGATATTTCATGCCGCGTGCTACCGGAAGACGCGACGCCTGCGGTCGCGAGGTTCGCACAACGTAACGGATTGCGTGTCATGCCGACGGAGAAGGTGTCGAGGCCGTCCTTATGGGGAGGCCGCAAAGACAGGAGTAACTGACGGTGCGACGATCCCGCCACAACTCCAGGCCCAACTGCCGGGACTCGCTCACGGGCACACGCTGAGCCGTCCGGTATCGCCAAGGGGTCCCAAGTGCCACCGAAGCAGGACGATCCGATACCCAACCGCCCGTCGCGGCCGTCCGACTATGCCGGTCTCACGAAACACTCCGTTCCATATCGCGACCCGAGCGGAGCTCGCTATCGTGATGAACGTTGTCGTTGGAGGAGGTCGTGCGAATGGAGCCCCCGAGCTGGGCCCGCCTGGATTCGCCTCGTCGCCCAGTGAGCGCGCTGAGACTTAACACCCGCGATGTGTTGGCATTGGTCTTGTTGGGACCCTTCGGTCTTGTTGCCTGGGGCTTCTGGCTCATCCACGGCCCGAACCGGGCCTTCCCGGCAGTCATGGTTGTCATTTCGCTCGTTGTCATGTCCGCAGCAGTGTTGTGGTGGCGGCGACCTGTCCGACCAGAGCCGTCACGGAGGCAATCTCGCCACGAGTGATGGCGCGAACGTCGTCACTCGGGTCTGCTGCACCGACAGGTGACACCTGACCCGACCTATCGGCCGCACGCTCTTGCCGTGACGCGGTAGCCCGGCTCGCGGCGGAGTGCAGCACCCGCCGTGGGCCCGCGGATTCACGAGCGCGCAGGTCGCCGGCTCCGGGCCGCGAAGGTCGCCAAGGTCTTGGCGACCTCGGGAGGGTCGTTGCGTCGCCAGGCGAGGACGAGTCGCGAGGCTGGTGCATCTGAGACGGGGACGAAGGCGAGGCCGGGTCGGCGGTACTCCTCGGCGAGGCTCGACGGGAGCACGTTGACGCCGCGGCCGAAGGCGATGTCGGCGAGCCATTCCTCCAAGGTCCCGGCGGTGGTGCGGACCCCGGACCCGCGCGCCCGAAGGTCGCGGAAGTACCAGTAACGCGCGAACACCGGGTCTGTGACCGTGTCGGCCTCCAGCCAGGGCTCCCGGGCGAGGCGTTCGCTCGACACCTGTGTCCAGCGTGGCCAGCTCGTGGCCCTCGGCGACGATGGCCAGCAAGGGGTCGATGAGCAGGTCCATGCTTTCCAGCCGGTCGTCGCCCGTGAACGGCGGTCGGACCAGGGCGGCGTCGGTGTCCCCGGTGAGGAGTCCGCCCGAGGGGTCGTCCCACTCGTACTGCCGCATCTGCACGGTCACGGCTCGGCACCTTCCGCCCGAACTCGGTGAGGAGCCGCCGCGACGCCGCGGTGAGTGTGAAGGGCAGGAACCCCAGCCGCAACACGGTTGCGCGCTCCTCGGAGATCCGCCGCGCGGTGGCCAGGACCTCCTCCGCGGCATCGAGCGTGGCTCGTGCGAGGGGCAGTAGACGCTCGCCGGCGGGCGTCAGGGACACCCCGGTGCTGGACCGCTCGAACAGTGTCACCGACAGGCTTCGTTCGAGGGTCTTGATCTGCTGGCTCAACGACGGCCCCGCGATCAGGAGCCGCGCGGCGGCCCTCGCGAAGTGCATCTCCTCGGCCACCGCGACGAAGTAGCGCAATGTTCGCAGCTCCATGACCTGCGATGTTAGCCGTTGCCTCATGGTCGCGAGACACAAAGTCGTGGATCTGGCGGCGGGCGGGCTTCACCGTTTGCTCCCAGAGCCCGGATGCGCCGGGCCCTGGATACTGGAGATCGAGATGACGAACACGCTGACCGACGTCGAGCCCCCGCCCCGGCGGGCAGAACCTTCGACCCACCGTTGGAAGATCTGGTACGGCGCGTCGCCGGCCCGGTGCTCGCCGGGGACGACCCCCGCGTCGCGGAGGAGGTCGCCACTTTCAACCTCGCGTTCACCCACCGGCCGGCGATCGTCGTCGGCGCCATGTGTGCCGAGGACGTGGCGGCCGCCGTGTCCTGGGCCGCCGCGAACCGGCTCCCGGTCGCCGCGCAGGCCACCGGGCATGGACCGGTGCGGGCAGTCGAGGACGCCCTGCTGGTGACCACGTCGCGGATGACCGCGGTCGACGTCGACGCCGACCGGCGTACGGCATAGGTCGCCGCCGGGGCGCGCTGGGCTGACGTGATCGGGCGGCCGCGCCACACGGCCTCACCGGCGTGAGTGGTTCGTCGTCGTCGGTCGGCGTCGTGGGCTACAGCCTCGGTGGCGGGATGGGTCGCTGGGTCGCCAGTACGGCTTCGGCGCCGACCAGGTGCTCGGCATCGAGCTGGTCACTGCCGACGGCCGGATCCGCCACATCGACGCGGATACCGAGCCGGACCTGTTCTGGGCCGTTCGTGGCGCCAAGTCCAACTTCGGGGTCGTCACCGCGCTCGAGATCCGGCTCGTCCCGGTGTGACGCTCTATGCAGGCGCGGTCTTCTTCGCCGCCGACTCGGCTCGCGACGTTCTGCACTCCTTCCGCACCTGGGCGCCGACCTTGCCGGAGCGGACGAGCACCTCGGTCGCCCTCATGAACTTCCCTCCCCTGGAGGAGCTGCCCGCGCCGCTGCGCGGCAAGTACGTCGTGATGCTGCGCTTCGCCCACAACGGACCCGAGACCGAGGGTGCCGAGCTCCTGGCTCCCATGCTGGAGGCCGGTGAGGTAGTGCTGACGGGGGTGGGCGCCCTCCCCTACACGCAGGTCGACGCCATCCATCAGGACCCGACCGACCCGCTGCCGATCTGGGAGAAGGGCGGCCTGCTGCGCGAACTGCCGGCCGAAGCCGTCGAGGCGCTGCTGTCCGTGGCCGGTCCGCAGGCCAACCGCCCTCACCATGGTCGAGCTGCGGCTCACCGGGGGTGCGCTGGGCCGCCAGCCCGAGGTCCCCAACGCCGTTTCCGGACGCGAAGGCGCCTTCACGCTGCTCGCCCTGGGCGTCGCGCCGCCCGGGTTCGAGGGGCGCGTCGCCGAAGTCGGCGAGTCGATCCTCGAGGCGATGTCCGCCTGGAGCACCGGAACGTCGCTGCTGAACTGGCTCGGCGAGACCTCGACCCCCGCCGAAGTGGCGCGGGCCTGGCGACCCGAGGTGCACCAGCGCCTCATGTCGGTCAAGCGTGCTGTCGATCCCGACAACGTCTTCCGCTTCGGCCATGCGCTCGGTGTCTGAGGCACCGCAGGCGTCCCGTCTGGCGTCGACTGCCGTGGCCGGGTGGGCATCTCCGACCCGGCCACCGCCTACGGCCTGTTCACCGGCCGCTTCTCCGAGGCCCTGGCCGGCGAGTTCGCGAACGTCGTCGGCCCGACCCCGGGGCAGCGGGTGCTCGATGTCGGCTGCGGTCCCGGCGCGCTGACCCAGGTCCTGGCGGAACAGCTCGGCCCGCCCGGGCGTGTCCGCGATGGATCCCTCGGCGGCGTTCGTCGAGGCGGCCCGGGCGCGGCTGCCCGGTGTCGACGTACGTCGAGCGCCTCGGCCGAGGCCATCCCTCACGACGACGACACCTTCGACGCTGCGCTCGCCCAGCTGGTCGTGCACTTCATGGTCGATCCGGTGGCGGGTCTGCGAGAAATGGCCAGGGTCACCAGGCCGGCGGGCGTGGTGGCCGCCTGCGTGTGGGACAACGCCGGCGGGTCGGGGCCGCTGTCGCCGCTGTGGCGGGCCGCGCAGAGCCTCGATCCCACGGCCAGCGACGAGTCCGGCGCGGCCGGCGCCCGTGAGGGCGAGCTCGCCGCGCTCGCACGGGAGGCTGGACTGGTGCGGGTCGACTCGTCGCGGCTCACCGTCAAGGTCCCGTTCGAGACGTTCGACGACTGGTGGGGGCCGTTGGCGCTCGGCGTCGGCTCCGGCGGGGCCTACGTGCACGCTCGACGAGTCGCGCCGCGAGGCACTCTCGGAGCGGCTCGAGAGTCAGCTGGCCCGGCGCCGTTCACGGTGTCCGCCTCGGCGTGGAGCGTCCGCGCCGAGGTGGCCGGCTCGACCTGAGAGCGAACGGTCATAACGGCGGCGGATCCGGAACACGAGCGGACGCCGCAAATTCCGCCCGTACCACGCACCCATCGCCGCGAGGGCCTCTCTACGGTGAGGCGTCACGGTACGCAAGCTCACGTAGCCGGCACGCGGCGGTGTGACTGCACTTCGAGTCGGGTGAGGTGCTTCCGGGCCAGGGCGGGGCGGCTGCGCCACCGAGGGCGCTCGGACGGTCCGGGTGGCTCTGACGCGCTAGGACTCTCCTTCTGTCGCGAGCAGCGTCAAGTTCATGAGGACGACGAGCAACGGGATGAGCATGAGCACGACGAAGATGATGATGATGATGATGAAGAAGTAGAAGGTGGCTCTGGGTTGTGTCGGGGAATATCAGCACCGCGAGTGACTGCAGCGCGCGCTCCCCGTGTGCCGGGCCGTCTAGTCCGAGCGCTCGTCCTCGCACCGTGCGTGCTCACGCACACTCGAAGTTGCCGCAGCCGGCCGAACCGAGGGCGAAAGACGTACCCCCATCCGCTCCCCGTTGCCCGCGGTGCCGCGCACGATGCGATACGGACGTCCGTGGTGGGCGTCACCAATGAGGAAAGGTCGGCGATTCCAGGCATTCCTCGCAGGGCACCTCATGTCGGGCCTGCGGAGAACACGGGTTCCAAGACCGCGATTACCTGAAGCATCTGGTCGTCCAAGTTCGCTTCGCACACGCCCTCGAGGCGCTCCTTGCGACGCCATGCCGCCCACTTGGGCTGCGACATCGCCCCGTAGCCGACGAGTGAGTCGGCGACGGGCCGAAGGGTGACCTGCCGGTACCGGGCAACCGCGCGCGCCGCCTCCAGCAGCAGGTCACGGTCAATCCCCTGCTTAGCCAACTGCACGATGTCGACATAGTCGCGCCATCGGGTGCTGGTGATGCCCCGCTCGAGAATCGTGACACCCTTCTCCGCTACCGACGTTTCCGGCGCGTATCCGAGCATCTTGATCGGCTCCCCCAGGACTCTGGGGATGGACACCATAGTCGGCCTTGGGACGACAGGGTCCCCCGTCGAAATGTCCCAGGCCACCACGATCCGCGCTGTCCCAACCCTGCCTCGGACCCGCATCCGAAGGCCGGGGTACTCGGCTGCCTCGCGGATCTGCTGCACGTCCAGCGTGTCCAAGTCGATCTCGAGCCCGTCGTCGGCCTCGACGATGGCGACATCGCGCACGACTTGCTCGATGTGTGCTGGGCTGACAGAGGCGGAGATGGCTTCAGAGTCGACGTCCTTGGTTGGTCGACGGAACCCGTATCCAGCCAACAGGATTCCGCCCTTCAGCACGAAGCCCTTCCCATGCGGTGTCCGCTGAAGCCGATCCAGGAACGACTCCAACGCATGGCGGTCCACCAACTCGCCCGTGGTAACCGGGACATCCGTCTGCCGTGACGCGAGCGCTCGACGTTGAAGTTGCCGGAGGACCTGGGTTCCGCCCACCGCCATCAGGCCATCACATCGAGCGTCCGCAGCAGCGGTTCCCGCGTGCGCGGCAACTTCGATGCGATGTCCAAGAGGTCGGCGGGCTTCCCGCCCCGTTGCAGCCAGGCCCGCAGGGCATCACGCCCCAGCTCATACCCCAACAGTCCCCGCAGACGGAACGCGTCAGCGATTGACCGCTCTTGGCTGTAGATCCCAAGACGCATGGTCGAGCCCGGGATCGCGATGCTCGTCCGACCGAGGTCGAAGGAGTCAGCGGCGAAGAGGTGCCAGGCAATGGCACCCTCGGTCGCGGGAATTCGACTACCCCTCGGGATGGCGATGTCAACTGCTTGGGGGATGTCGTCAGTCAGGTCGTAGTAGGCGAGCGCCGACGTCAAGCAGAGGGTCGCCTTGGGATGCTTGGCGGCAGCCTCGAGCCAGTCCCAGTCGGCCGGTTCAGCATCCGAGGGCAGGTAGAGGCCGCGGGCAATCTTCTCGTACGCACCGGCATTCGCACGCCGGTAGAACGCGCTGCGGGAAGTTGCGCGTTCGCCAGCGCGAAGAGGTGTCGCAGCAGGCATGGCCACCCTCCTTCGTGGGTGAGACAAGACGTATACCGATAACCTTACCTGTACACGATTTGTTCCGCCACAGATCCCAGAACCCACAGTGCGACCGGGTCCACCACGTCTGGGAGCGCGCCCAGGCTCGCCCGTGGACCGGCGGCTGTACTTGGATACATCCTGGCCGACCTCCTCGCCATCGAGACCAACCTCATCGCGCTCAGCGACGCCCAGACCCTGCGCGCCGCGATCGCCGACGGTCAGGCGGGATCCCGGGTTGGCCATTCGCAGAACGCGGTGGCTCGGGCACTCCTGACCGGTTTGGACAGTGCGTCCTTCTGGGCGGTAGGACGCATCCGCTCATGGGCTAGTTCCGGACCTCTGTCGTCTGGTGTCACGCTGACGGGTGGGCTGCGGCTACGTCGCATTGGTGGTGCTCGTGCTCGCCCTCGGGAGTGGCCACGCCGCACAGGACCCGCGCGAGGGCAAGGACATCCACCGGCACCGCACAAGGCTCGAGCAGGGTCGTGACGCCGGTCGCGCCGCATCAACACAGTCGACGGCGCGGAGCGGTGTGAAGCCGCGTCTGGGACCGGTGCCGAGACCGTTCCTGTCGCTGGTCGTCGACGGGCTCGGCCGGTCCCTGACCGGGTACGCGCTCTACCCAGCACACCCCCCGCACGCCGGGGTCGCCCCGGAGCCACGGAGCCATGGAGCCGTGGAGGCCGTGGCCACTCCGCAGGGCTCCGTACGCATGAGCCGCGGACGAGACCGGGCCCGGTTCTCCCGCGAGGAGAACCGGGCCCGGCCCATGTCGTGCGTATGCCGCCCCGGCGGACCTGACGTCCGGCCGGGACGCGGGGCTCAGCCGGTCTTGCCGAGTGCCGCGCTCTTGAGCTGGGCGAACTCCGCCTCGGAGATCGTGCCCGCCTTGAGCAGGGCGTCCGCCCGGGCGATCTCCTCGGCCGGTGAGGACCCAGCCACCGTGCGGATGTAGTCATCTGCCTGGCTCTGCCGCGCCGCCGCATGCTGCATGCTGCGTTGCGCCATCGAGGGGCCGCGGGCGATGAGGTAGATGATCGACCCCAGCGCCGGCAGGACGAGGAGGAGGATGACCCACCCCGCCTTGCCCCAGCCGCTCAGCTCCTTGTCGCTGAACACATCCGCGAGGATCTGGAACAGCACGATGAGGAACGAGATGAAGACGAAGCTGACGAAGACGAACCAGAAGAACTCCCAGAAGCTCATACGGCTCTGTCCTTTCTTGGTGCATTCGATAGACCCCCACGGTGCTGCCCATCGGTCCCGCCAGCAGGCCGTCCCGGTCGACATGGCCGACCGGGACGGGGTCCTCGCCCCGGTGGCTTGAGGCAATACTGGCCTAGTCTTGCCTGTCCATGGAGGGTTTGGCGCCTCAAGACGGCCGAGAACGTCTCGGCGCGTCGCCGGCCTCGCACGGCGTCGGGTCCGGCCGGACAGCCGGTAGGACGCCCGGTGGCACATGCGGCAGGACGCCCGGTCGGACGTGCGGTCAGCCCCCGACCGGTCACGCCGGCCGTCAGACGAGTGGCACGGGACGTCCACCCCGCCCTCGACGGTGAGGCGCTGACGCATCTTCACCACGCCCGGCATCGGGACGAAGCCACCCGCGAGCAGCGCCTCGCCGAGGCGGAACCGGGAGGCCTGACGGAGGAGCCCCTCGGGGACGAAGCCGAACGTCCGGGCCAGCTCGTCGAGGTCGGAGCGGGAGTTCATCCGCATGAGGGTGAGGTTGTCGCACTGCGACACGATCCCCGGGTGGACCTTGCCGGGCCGCTGCGTCGACAGCAGCAGCCACAGGCCGAACTTGCGCCCCTCGGCGGCGATCTGGATGATCCGGTCCCGCACGGCGACGCCGAGCGGCGTCTCCGGCTCGGGTGGACACAGGTTGTGCGCCTCGTCGATGACGAGGAGGACGGGCCGACGCTCGGTGCGGCGGACCCACAGCTCGTCGAGGACGTTGAGGGCAACCGTCAGCTGCTCCTCGTGCCGGTCGTACCCGCCGAGGTCGAGCACCGTCGCATCGGGTCGGCGGGCGATGACGTCGGTGGCCGCCGTTGCCTCGCGGGCCCACGTCGTCGTCCAGCCGAGGACGCCGAGGTTCTCGATGCGCTCGGCGAGGGCGAGCGAGTCCGGATCGCCCAGCGAGCGGAGATGGGGCACGACATCGGCGGCGTCGTCGGTGTAGAGGATCGAGGACAGCCGGATGAGGACGTTGTACTCCGCCCGGTCGACGACGGGGTCGAGACGGAGGACCGCTGCCTTGGACCGGATCGACATCTCCCGGAACCGCGCCCGCAGGGGCGACTCCTCGTCGTCCGGTCGCAGGACGACGATGTCGCGCTCCTGCAGTCGGGCGGCCTCGGCGGGGTCGGCGTCGGACCGGGGCTGTCCGAGGGTGACGAAGTCGCTGTTGGGGTCGAAGACGACGATGGGCAGCCGGGTCGCCGAGAGGAGTCGCTCGAGGGCCACGCCGAGGGCGTAGGTCTTGCCCGAGCCGCTCTGACCGCACCAGAAGGTATGCCGGTTCATCCGCTTGGCGTTGAGCCCCACCGCGACATCGGGGGAGTCCACGAGGTGGCCGATCCGGAGCGCCGGCTCCTGTCCGGAGAGGATCGGGATGACGGACTCCGGCGCGGCGACCGCGAGGTCGGAGACCGGTGCCGCGGTGGAGAGCGCGGCGACGTCCCCCACGACGACCGGCCCGGCGGCGGACCACCCGCCGCCCGGCGCCGGGGACACCTCCTCCACGAAGCCCACGATCGCCCCGCTCGGCAGGGTGATCTCGAGGTACCGGCCGACGCGTGGCGCGGACCCGCCCACGGCGCGGATCCGGAAGGAGCGGCCGTCGGGCGACTCGATCGTCATCGAGGGGGAGGGGGCGGGGCTCTCGGTCATGGCGACATCGTGCCGGTTTCCGGCCGTCGCTGCCCACCCCTGGCGTTCGTGTCGGCCCGCCGGAGCCCTCAGCGGGGCGCGAACTGGCTCGGGGTGAACTCCGCTCCCTGCGGATCACGGACCAGGCAGGAGCGGTCCCAGTCGCTCTCGTGCCGGTCGAGCACCGTGCCGCCCAGCCGCTCGACGCGTGCGGCGAGCCGGCAGGACAGCTCGACGCTCGGCGGAGGCCTGGGAGCCGTGCGGTGTGATGTTGCAGCCACGCGGCGTGCTCGGTCCTGCCCGAGCGGGATGCTTGACATCGGCCGGGTGATGGCTCCGGCCAGAGGGAGTTGCGTCGTGGACGTGGTCGAGGCTTCCCGCTCCCGGGCCGACAGACCGAGGGAGCCGGCGCGGACTGGCTGGGGTGCGCTCACTCTCACCGGGGCGGCGGCGTTCTGGTCGGCCAACCTGCTGATCTCGCTGACCCCCAGCGCGGCCGCGTACCGGTCGGCTCTGTCGATCCGCTACCTGCCGATGCTTCTCGAGGCAGCCGTGGGGGGCGTGGTCGTTGCTGGCGTGGTGGCGTGGACGCTGGTGCGGTTCGGGGCCCGAGTCCCCGGCAGGGGCCCGGTGTGGCGGGCGCTGTTCCTCGCCACGTGTTCCGTGGTCCTCGTCACGGTTGTCGTGGAGGTGCCCGCCAAGTTCGGTGCCGGCATCGAGCAGCCCGGCCGGTGGCTGCTTGTCGCCACGGTCTTCAACAGCATTCGCGTCCTGGCCCTGGGCCTCGCCATCGGGCTGGTGGCCGCGAACGTGGATACCGGGGTCGGGCGTTCACGCTCGGTCGCGACGAAGGAGAAGCAGCCATGACCACCACCCTCGGCCCCGCGAGGACGACCACCCCGGAGTCGTGGGAACCCAGCATGGTCGCCCGATGGGCCGGCGGCCTCTATCTCGCCTACATCCTGGCCAACGTCCTCGCCAGCGTGACCGGCCGCATCGGGCTCAGCGACGCCCAGACGCTGGTCAGGACGATCGCCGACGACGAGGCGATGTTCCGGGTCGGGCTCGTGGCAGCCCTGGTATCGGGCCTGCTCTTCGTCGCCACTGCGTGGGCGCTCTACGTCCTGCTCCGCCCCGTCGACCAGACCGTGGCCCTTCTCCTGCTGGTGCTCAACGCCATCGGGGTCGCCATCCAATGCGCCAGTTACCTCCCGCTGCTCGCCGTCCTGGCCCAGGGGGACGCCACCCTGGGACTGCAGGGCCACACCGGAGCCCAGCTCGACGACCTCGCCGCCCTGTCGGTGAGCACCCACCAGGTCGGTTTCGTCACCGCGCAGCTGTTCTTCTCCGCCTGGCTGTTCCCTCTCGGCTGGCTCGTGCTGCGATGCGGCTTCCTCCCCCGGGTCCTGGGTTGGCTCCTCCTGCTCGACGGCATCGCGGTCCTCATCTGGTTCCTCCAGGCCCTCCTCGCCCCGGATCATCCCGCGATCAGCTACCCGATGTGGGTCGTCGGGTTCGTGGCCGAGGTCGGCCTCGCCCTCTGGCTCCTCGCCAAGGGCACCCACCCCAACACGCCGACCCGTCGCCCCGCGGCTGCCTAGACGACGCACGCTCTTGATAGGCAAGTGAGAACTTGCCTATTCTGGGCCGATGGCCGACGTGTTCCGCGCTCTCGATGACCAGACGCGCCGGCTGATCCTCGACGAGCTCTCCGCCGGCGACGGCAAGACCCTGTTCGAGATCTGCTCGCTGCTCACGAGCAAGCACGGCCTCGCCCTGACGCGACAGGCGATCTCCCAGCACCTCGGCGTCCTGGAGTCCGCCGACCTGGTGGTGACGCAGCGGCGTGGCCGGTCGAAGTTCCACTACTTCAACCCCGAACCGCTGTCCGAGGTCGTCGACCGATGGCCCACCACGAGAAGGAGATGACGATGCGAATCAACCTGACCAGCGTGTACGTCGATGACCAGCGAGCCGCCCTCGCCTTCTATGTCGACGTCCTCGGCTTCATCCCACGCCGGGACATCCCGATCGGGGAGGACGCCTGGCTCACCGTCGTCTCACCGGACGCGCCCGACGGCCCGGAGCTTCTCCTCGAGCCGGCCGGGCACCCGGCCGTGAAGCCCTATCGGGACTCGCTGGTCGAGGACGGCATACCGCTGGCGCAGTTCGCGGTGGACGACGTCGCGGCCGAGTACGCGCGGCTCACCTCCAAGGGGGTGGTGTTCACCCAGCCGCCCACCGACATCGGCAGTGCCACCATCGCGGTGTTCGACGACACGTGCGGAAACCTCATCCAGCTGATCGCGGAGAAGACGATCGCGGACGGTCCGCAGTGAGCGATCGGTTCCCCGCGCAAACGCCGGTACCGACCTGGGTGGGACGGCCCGCCACGGGTCAGAGGGGACCGGCGTGCGATGTCGCACACGAACCTCCCCCCTCGACGCGGTGGTGGGCTAGCCTGCCAGGGATCCTTGCGCACCATGGCGAGACAGACGGGGGAGCGGCGTCATGACGACTCCGGCAGCGGGCTGGTACCCGACCGACGAGGGCACCGAGCGGTTCTGGGACGGGCAGGCCTGGACCGACCACACCCGGAGGGCGGAGGCGCCGGGCACCGGTTCCTCCTACGCGGCGCCGGACCCGACGGGTCAACCCCCCTATCCCGGACCCGGCCAGGTCCCCCCGTCCTACCCCGCGCCAGGGCAGGCGGTCGTGCCGCAGTACGGGTATGCCGCGCCGGTCGCCGTGGCGCCGAAGACGCCGGCGATCTCGCTCATCGCGTCGTTCTTCCTGCCCGGGCTCGGCCAGTTCATCAACGGCGACACGAACAAGGGCGTCGCGATGATCGTCGCCTACTTCGCCAGCTTCCTGCTCATGCTCATCATCATCGGCTTCATCACCGCGCCGATCATCTGGATCTGGAGCATGGTCGACGCCTACCAGAGCGCGCAGAGCTGGAACCTGCGCCACGGCATCGTCAGCTAGCCCCCGACCCCTCGTCGGCGCGACGACGGCCGTGCCGTCACGGCCGGCGGACCGGCCGACCGGCCGACCGGCCGACACCGGACGCACGAAGGGCGGCCCCCCTCAAGGAGTGCCGCCCTTCGCTCCTGTGCACGGACGAACGGGACGCAGAGTCGCCGCACACCGGCTCAGGGGGAGCCGCGCTGCTCGGCCCCCTGTCTGGGGATCACGTCATGGCAGGCAGGCTCGCCGCGAGCGAGACATAGACGCGATCACGGGCCTCGGCGTCCAGGCCACCGGCCTTGCCGAGGAGCTTGCGCAGGGTCTTGAGGCCGACAACGGTCGTCTGGTCGGCCGGCAGGGTCGCCTGGAACATCGGGAAGGAGCCGCCGACGAGGCAGAGCACCGGTGACACGGTGACCTCGCCCAGCCCCATGCCCTCGAGGACGGTGCGCACGGCCCCCGCCTGCTTCTGGACGCTGCGCACCAGGTCGTTGCGCAGCTGGCCGCGGACATAGAGGTCGGTGCGCTTGGGTCCGAAGAGGCCTCCGGCCTGACGGACGGCGATGGGGGCGCCGGCATGCCGCTGCGCATCGATGACGAACACGCCGCCACCCGCGACGACGAGTCGCTCGATCGTCGAACGGCTGCCGGGGACCCGGCGGGACTCGAGGAGGAGGCCGCTGCCGGAGTCGGTGACGGAGGCGAGCGCGTCGGCGAGGGCCTGGTCGGCCTGGGCCGCGTCGCCTGGCCTCCTTCGCGAGGTCGCGCTCGGTCGGCTCGCCCTCGCGACCGAGGAGGGGGAGGGTCCGGTGACCCGCGGTCTGTGCGGCGTGCCGGTGCGTGTAGCTCTCGACGTCGGGGCTGCTCGCCGGGGCGGCGGGAGGAGCGAGGGGAACCGCGGTGGCGCCTGCGCCGGCGGCGGCCGCAAGAGAGGGCTGCGTCGTGGGCAGGGCGGCCCGGGCGGCCGTCGCGGACCGGGCGGCATGGGAGGCCAGCTGTGCCGTCTGGACGGCCTGGGCGGTCCGTGCCTCGCACGGTCAGTGCCTCGAGAGAGGCCACATCGGCCCCGATCGTGGTCTCCTCGACGGAGGCATCGAGGCAGGTCGGGCAGAGGATGGTGTTGCGTCCTCGGTCGAACCCGACCTGCTCGCCGGCGGAGAACGTCGCTCCGCAGGAGCACAGGCCCGAGTACTCGGGGGTGATGACATCGAGGTCGGTCACGGCAATAACCTTCGTCCCGGCTGCGTGGCCCCACCGCTGCGTCGGCAGGCACTTGTCAATCTGGCAGGTCCCCACCGCGGGGGGATCGGGCGTTCGGCCAGTTCGCCCCCGGCCGTCCGGCCCGTCGTGGTCTAGTCACAACGACTGCCGGTCATCCCGATGCGAGCCCCTGACCTGGTCGTATGTCCGCCTCGAGGCGCCGCTCAGCCGCCAGGCTGCCGAGGCCAGACCGTCGTCGGCCCGAACCACGGGGTGCCCTCGAACGCCGGCACCGCCCGCCCCGTCGCCGCGGCCGAGCCGGTCGACTCGGCGGCGGACCAGCAGGGCCCCGCGACCGGCGCGAGCGTCGCCGGGGCAGGGCCCCACCAGGTCGGTGAGGCGAGGGTGGCGGTGGCCACGAGGGTGACCTCGTCCGAGCCGGCCATCGGTGTCTGGGTGAGGCGCAGCGCGAGCGAGATGCCGTCGCCGAGGTCCCGGTGCAGCTCCGCGAGGGTGGGGTTCGGGCCGCCGAGGCAGGCGGCATACGTCAGGGTCCATCCCGCGTCCTCGGCGTCGCTCACCAGGCCGGCAAGCATCGAGGCGGGGCCACGTCGGGGGGACCCCGCGCCGGTGGGCAGCACCCGCGGATCGGTGCCGTCGGTCCAGTCCGGCGTCGCGATCCCGATGCCGAGGGAGGTGAGCATCTCGTCCCGCCCGGCGTCGGCGATCGCCGCCGTGAGCCTGCTCGGCATCCCGCCCTCGGGCCATGGCAGCAGGTCCGTCGCCGAGCCCGGGCCGTCGGCGCCCGTCATCGGGGACACCGGTAGCTGGGTCGGTGCGGCTCCGCTCGTGCCGGAGCCGAGGCAGGTCTGCTCGGGGCGGACGGCCGGCGTCGTGGGCCAGGTCGTGTCGAGGTGGTGTGGGACGGAGGCACTCACCACGACCTCGATCGGCCTGGCCCCGTCGGCGCTCGGCGAGGCGGTACCGGCGCCGGACGTCGCAGCGGCCGAGACCCGGGCCGCGGCCGCCCGGTCCAGGTCGTCGCCGCCACGGCTCAGGTAGGCCGTGACGGCACCGGGGAAGCCCCGGGTGTCGTCCTCGCAGAGCGCACCCGTGAGGCTCCACCCATCGGACAGGGCGGCCTCGACCTCTCCCGCGACGACGGCCCGGGCGTCGGCGGTCGTCGTGTAGCGGCGGCCGGCGACGACCCGGGAGACCCCGGGCGCCGGGCCCTGGGGCCGGGCGGTGGTGCTCGCCGTCGGGGCGACCCACGGGTCGGTCCACATCCGGGTGGCGCGCTGGATGTCGACGTCGGTGGGGTAGGCCCGGCCGTCCTCCTGGGTGCACCCACCCAGCAGCGTGCCCGCGACGACCCCTCCGGCGAGGACGGCGCGCGTGCGGCGGCTCACCTCGGGAGCACCGCCACGAGTGGCTTGTCCCAGCCGAGATCCTCCCGCAGCGACGCGCTGGCGAACTCCTCCCGACCGACGACCCTCGTCCGGCCGCTCTCCGGCTCGTAGATCCGGAGGGTGTCGCCGTCGGTCCCGGTGACGAGGACGACGTGCGCGCCCGACCGGCCCCCGGCGTTCTGGATGTCGTACGTGAACAGCGGCACGGCGTGCCCGCGGTCGACGGCCCGGATGATGTCGTCGAAGCTGTCGGCCCGGTTCGTCGGGTCGACATAGCTCGTGTCGTAGCTGGACCCCGGCACGCCGGACAGGCCGTCCCCGCCACTCATCTGCCGGGCCGCGGCCCCGGGGCTCGTGCCCCAGGCCTCGGGCCAGTAGCCGTTGAAGCCACCGTCGTGGTCGGTCAGGCCGCTCGTCTGGTGGTGCATGGCGATGGCGGCGTTCTGGAAGCGGTCGTGCATGGCCTGGGCGTCGCTGCTCGCGTCCGGGCCGACCGGGTTGACGTCGCCGGGGACGCCCGAGGTCGGGCCGGACTGGGTCCCGGTGCGCGGGTCGTAGCCGGAGACGATGGCCATGGCGTATGCCGGGTCGTTGAGCATGCGGGCGAGAACGAGGCTCGAGGACCCGCACGTCGTCTGGTCCGGCTGGGTGAAGATGCCGCTCGTCGTCCCGGGGTCCATCGCCGCCAGCTGGGCCGGGGTGAGCTCGCCGAGGTGGTGCGCGAAGTGGGCGAGGGCCGTCCCGGTCAGCCCGGAGGCGAGGGCCGCGAGGATCCAGCCGCGCTGGTCATCGCTCGCCGCCTGGTCGACGAGGGCGAGCGCCGCCTCCCGCTCGTCGGGGCCCAGCCGGTCCAGCGCCGCCTGGGCACGCTCGGCGACGCTCCCGCGCATCGCTCCCTCGTCGTCCCCGGCGCCGCCGCCGTCCATCGTGTTGACCTGGTCCACGGGACTGACCCCGTCGACGAGGTGGTCGGGCAGCTGGATCTCGTCGACGGCCGCCGTCACCGCGGCCGCGCACCGGGTGACGGCCGCGTCGGCGTCGGCGTAGGAGCCGATGAGCTCGCGAACGGTCGCGGCAACGTCCTCGACGATCTGTCGGAGATGGTCGGCGAGCTCCCAGGGCAGTGCATCGGACCAGGAGATCGACAGGTGCCGGCCGAGGGTGGCGTAGGCCCCGTCATGCCGCGCGCGGGCGGGACCCAACTCGTCGGCGCAGGCATCGAGAGCGCGCGCCACGGCGTTCGCCGCGGTCGGCACGGAGTCCATTCGGCCACCGAGGGCCGAGAGGGAGGAGCGGAAGCCGGTCCCGGCGATCCCCGTCCACACCCCGGGTTCGGCGACCCGGCCGTGGGTCGTCGCGACGTCGGAGCGGGCCTGGGACCACGACCCGGACACGGCACGCCACGCCGCGGCGGCGTCCGAGAGGACCTCGGGCGCCGGCTCCGGCGCCACGGCCGCGATGTCGTATGCCGCCGCGACGGCGTCGACGATGGTCTGCGCCGCGTCCCACGGCGGCCACAGGTCGATGCGCTGCAGCCGGGCCAGGACGGTCTGGAGGCCCTCGGCGGCGTCGCCGACGCGGCTCACATCGCGGCCCTCAGGATGTTGAACGTGCCGGCCGACGCGCCGTCGGTCGTGGCGTAGGTGGTGAGGCAGGCCTCGACGTCGTCGTGGAAGTCGCCGAGGACGGCAACCGTCGTGTCGGTGACTCCGGCGAGGGAGGCGACGGCCGCGTCGAGACAGTCCCGGAGGTCGCCCAGGTCGCCACCGTGCGCGCCCGGATGCTGTCGGCGCGAGGCGTCGAGCTCCTCGACCGCCAGCTTCGCGCCGGTGGCCCAGGCTTCGCGCACGAGCCCCTCGTTGACGATGAACCCCACGGGCACAGTATGGCGACGGCCGCGCCGTCCGGCCATCGGACGAAGTCCCGGCTTGCGGGGGTCTGCTCGCGATCGGCGGTGGGGCCCACCTGCCCGGGCCGCCTCCACGGGCGGGCCGGCTCGGGCGCAACTACGCTGAGCTCGTGGCCAGGTTCCTCGAGCCGGGTGGCCCCGCCCTCGAGCGGCTCCCGGACGGCACCGTCAAGCAGGTCAACCCGCTCACCGGCACCCAGGTGTGGACGGTTCCGGGGCGTGCCGGCCGCCCGCTGCCGACGTCGACGGGCGAGCATCGCCGGATCGACCCCGCCGAGGAGGGGCGCCACTGCGCGTTCTGCGCGAAGCGCTACCTCGACACCCCGCCCGAGAAGGCTCGGCTCGTGAGGGACGGGGATGCCTGGCGCGTCCTCACCGGACTCACGGCCGAGGAGCTGGACGACACGACGGCCGAGTTCCGCCTCGTACCCAACCTCTTCGAGATCGTGTCCGTCGACTACTGGCGACGCAACCACGGGCACGAGCCGGCCGAGGCGACCCGCCGTCGGTGGGCGGCATACCTCGCGACCCCGGGCGGCGCCGCCCACGTGGCGCGGCTGAGGGCGGTCCGTGACCGAGGCCGGCGCCGCATCGTCCGGGGACGGCGAGGCGTTCTTCGGCGGCTTCCACGACGTCGTGATCGCGCGGCGGCACTTCGTCGACGGGGCGCGCTGCGAGGACGAGCTCGCCTCGTCGGGGACCCTCACCCCCGACGAGCACCGGCACTACGTCGCCTTCACCGTCCGGGCGCTGCGCGACATGTTCGACGCCGACCCCCTCGTCGCCAACGTCGCCGTCTTCCAGAACTGGCTCGCCGCCGCCGGGGCCTCCTTCGACCACCTGCACAAGCAGCTCGTCGGCATCGACACGCTCGGCCGGCGACGCGAGCAGGAGCTCGCCCGGCTCGAGGAGGACCCGGACCTCATGCGCCACCGAATCGTCGACGAGGCTCGCGAGCAGGGCCTCGTCGTCGCCGAGAACGAGCATGCGGTCGCGTTCGCCGGCGTGGGCCACCGCTACCCGAGCCTCGATGTGTGGTCCCGGCGCACCGACGCCGCACCGTGGGAGCTGAGCGAGGAGGAGCTGGGCGGGTGGGCCGACCTCGTCCACGCGTGCCATGCCGCGACGGGAGCGGCCGTCCCGACGAACGAGGAGTGGCACTACCGGCCGCCCGGGATCGAGGTCGCGATGCCTCTCCGGGTCGTCCTCAAGTGGCGGATCTCGACGCTCGCCGGCTTCGAGGGCGGGACTCGGATCTACATCAACACGATCGACCCGTGGTCGGTGCGGGATCGCGCCCGGGCCGGGCTGGCGGCCCTCGCGCCAACGGGTGGCGTCGCCGGGGGCATCGGGCTCGACTGAGGATGTCGCCCCGGCGTCACGGAGGTGGCGCTTTTCCGACGTGCGCGCCGGCGAGCGGGTCCGGGCAGGAGGACTGGCGGAGGACCGCCACGGGTGGTTCGCCCCGCCCGAAGGCCGACGGTGCCACTGTGGGAGAACGCCCGGGGGGACGTGGGAGTCGTGAATGCCCCTGGGTCTGGACGCGATCGACCAGGTGGGGAGACCGAGATGAGAACGCGCCTTCGTGCTGCCGTGCTGCCCCTGGCAGCGGCACTGACCATGACCGGAGTGCCCTTGGCACTCGCACCGGCCGCGCATGCAGCGGCCACCGATGTCGTCATCTCCGAGCTGATGTACCACGCCCCGGATTCCGACCCGGCCTTCGCCGACGTCGAGTTCATCGAGCTCGCCAACACGGGGTCGACGGATGTCGACCTCGGGGGGTGGAGCTTCACGGCAGGCATCACCGTCGAGGGTGGTGCGATCCCGCCGGGGGTGAGCCTCGCGGCCGGCGGCTTCGTCGTCGGGACGAGTGACCCGGCGCTCTTCCAGAGCAAGTACGGCTTCGCGGCCGACTTCTCCTTCGCGGGGAGCGCGCTGTCGAACGGCGGGGAGCAGGTCACCCTCGTCGACGCCGGCGCCGTCGTCATCGACGACGTCACCTACGACGATGCCGACCCGTGGCCGGTCGCGCCGGACGGGAACGGGCCGTCGCTCGAGCTGTCCGACCTCACTGCCGACAACGCCGACCCGGCCAGCTGGCACGCGAGCTCGGTCGACTTCGGCACCCCGCGGGCACCGAACACGGCTCCGCCGCTCGACCTCTCCGGCGTGACGGTCACGCCGAGCACCCCCGACCCGGGACAGAGCGTCGAGGTCTCAGCGAGCGCGCCGCCCGGCACGACGATGAGCCTGACGTACAAGATCATGTACGGCTCGGAGTCGACCGTGCCGATGCTCGACGACGCCGCGAGCCCCGGTGGGGCGGGCGACGGTGTGTATGCCGCGACCGTCCCGGGCGCGGGCGCCGGCGAGATGGTCCGCTACGCGATCTCGGCGAGCAAGGGCGGACTCGACGCGGCATACCCGGCGATCGGTGACTCGCGGCCCTGGGACGGCTACGTCGTCACCGACCCTGCCCTGGGAACGGCGCAGCTTCCGGTCCTTCAGTGGTTCATGCCGGACGCGACCTACGCCGACCTCCTGGCCAACCACCGCTGCGACGACGTGACCGCACCGGCGACCTTCTACTGGAACGGCACCCTGCTCGACGGTGGCGCCATGAAGATCAAGGGCCACACGACGTGCACCGACGCGAAGGTCAAGTGGAACGTCGAGCTGCCCTCGGGGTACACGTTCGACTTCGGGGACGGCTTCGCCTACCCCGTCGACGAGTTCAACCTCGAGTCCAACGCCATCCCGACCCCGCAGATCGGCTGGGAGATGGTCGGCGCGTCCGGCGACCCGACCGTGGGCGAGCGGACGATGCGGGTGCAGCGCAACGGCGACTTCTTCGGCGTCTTCGGGGTCCTCGAGAAGTACGAGGGCACGTGGCGCAAGGCCCACGGCTACGACGACGCGGCCTTCTACAAGGTGCAGGCCAAGGGCCTCAAGGACTACCCGACGGCCGCCGACCTCGCCGCCTCCGGCGACATCGACAAGAAGAACCCCGACGACGGCGACTTCACCGACATCTGGACCCTCACCCAGGTCCTGGCCGAGCCGGACGGGCCGGCGAAGCAGGCCTGGCTGCGCGAGCACCTCGACCTGGCCCAGATCGCCAACTTCACGGCGCACACCGTCGTCATGCGGCACTGGGACTCGGGGTTCAAGAACTTCTACGTCGTCGCCAACCCCGACACCGGCCGGTGGCAGGTGCTCAGCTGGGACCTGGACGGCATCTTCAACGGCGGCCGGGACCCCAAGGGTGACTTCGTCTTCCCGAACACGGCGAGCCCGTTGTGGAGCTCGCTCTACGCCATGGACGACTTCCGGGCCATGCACTACCGCCGGGTCCGGACCCTGGCCGACCAGTTCCTCGTCGGCAACGCTCTCGTGGACCGCTACGACGAGCTGACCGCGGCCTACGCCGACGACCTCGCCCTCGACAAGCAGGTGTGGGGCGGCCGGTCGGTCACCGGTGGACGCAACCTGCTCATCGACGGCATCCAGGAGCGGCGTGACCAGATCGCCGCGCACACCGACGCGACCGAGATCCCGACGTCGCAGAGCCCGACGGCATCGGTCGTCATCAACGAGCTCCAGTACAACCCGTCCGTCGACGGCTCGGAGTTCTTCGAGCTGTACAACCCCGCCGGCACCGCGGTGGACATGAGCGGGTGGACCGAGTCGGCGACCGGCTACACGTTCCCGCCGGGCACGGTCCTCCCGTCGCACGCCTATGCCGCGTGGGTCGACGACAACGCCGAGTTCGTCGCGGCATACGGCGGGGACCTGCTCATGCTCGGGCAGTACCCCGGTGGCCTCAGCAGCTCGGGGGAGGAGGTGACGGTCGCCGACGGCAGCCGCATCGTCGACACCGTCACCTACGGACCGAGCGACCCGTGGCCGAGCGAACCGGACGGGACCGGGCCCTCGCTCGAGCTCCTCGACCCGGCGAGCGACAACGCCCTCCCGACGAGCTGGGCGGCGAGCGCCGGGCTCGGCACCCCCGGCGCGCCCAACTCCCCGGGCGGTGGTGGCGGAGGCGGTGGCAGCGCCACGGTCTTCGACTACCACGCGACGTGGCGCTACCTGTCGACGTCGGCCGACCAGGGCACCGGCATGGCGGGCCCCGGGCTTCGACGACTCCTCGTGGCCGACGGGGGCAGGCCGCGCTCGGATGCCGGTCGAGCGAGGACACGTCGATCTCCTGTCCGCGGGGCCGGAAGACGTACTACTTCCGCACCGGGTTCACGATCGACCCGGGGTCGGCGGTCACCGGGGCCACGCTCGACCTGCGTCTCGACGACGGCGCGGTCGTCTACCTCGACGGGGTCGAGGTCGGCCGGGCGAACATGCCGTCGGGCACGGTGGACGACCAGACGCTCGCCAGCTCGAACGTCAAGACGTACGAGGAGGACACGCTGACCCTGCCGGCGGCCGCGATGACCGTCGGTGACCACACCCTCGCCGTCGAGGTCCACCAGTACCGCGCCGGCTCCACCGCCGACCTGTACTTCGACGCCTCGCTGTCCCTCGTCGGCGGCACCGGCAGCATCGGTGGCACCGGCGGTGGCGGTGGCGGCGGTGGCGGCGGTGGCGGGACGACGACCACCCTCGCCGACTACCAGGCGACCTGGCGGTACCTCACGACGTCCGAGGACCCGCCGGTGGGCTGGACGGCCGCCGGGTTCGACGACGCGGCGTGGCCGACCGGAGCGGCCGCCCTCGGCTGTCTCGCCGGGGAGGACACGACGATCGAGTGCGTCCGGGGACGCAAGGCGTACTACTTCCGGAGCACCGTGACCCTGCCCGCCGGGCCGTCGCCGACGGGAGCCACGATCCGGCTGAGGGTCGACGACGGCGCCGTCGTCTATGTCAACGGCGTCGAGGTGGCCCGGGTGAACATGCCGTCGGGTCCGGTCGATCGCTCGACCCTCGCCGCCTCGAACGTCAGGACGGTCACGGAGCAGGCGGTGCCCATCTCCCCGACCGCGCTGACCGAGGGCGCCAACACGGTGGCCGTCGAGGTCCACCAGTACCGGGCCGGCTCGACCGCCGACCTGTACTTCGACGCCGCCCTCGACGTCACTCGCTAGGGGCCTCCTTCGGACCCGCCCGGCCGTCTGCAACGATGGCCGGGCGGGGCCGAGAGAGGAGTGGCGGCAGCGATGACGGCGCGGCAGGAGCAGGTGACGGGCAGGGCCGGTCCGGGCCGCGGTGACGGCGACGAGCCCTCCTCCGGTATGCCGTCCGCCCCGACCTGGTCGGCCGCGGGTCTCGCCCCGTGGTCCCCTCCGACGCCCCGCTCGACCCCGAGCCGGGCCCTGGTCCTCGCCGGGGGCGGAGCGACCGGCATCGCCTGGGAGGCCGGCGTCGTCGCGGGGCTGCGCGAGGAGGGGATCGACGTCCGCGAGGCCGACCTCATCGTCGGGACCTCGGCCGGCTCGGCCGTCGCGGCACAGCTGCGCGTCGGGACCGACGAGGCCGACGCCTACGGCGACATCCGGGCCGGGCGGCCGCTCGGTGACCTCGGCCGGCTCGGCGCCGCGGATGCCGCTCGCTTCCTCCGGGCCCAGGTCGGCGTCGACCGCGCGACGGCTCGTGCGGTCGTCACCCGAGCGGCGCTGCGGGCCCGCACGGCGGACGAGGACGCCTGGGTCGCCACCGTCGCGGGCACCCTGCGCGGGCGGGACTGGCCGAACGGGCGCCTCGCCATCACGGCCGTCGACGCCGAGACGGGGGCGGCCGTCGTCTTCGACAACGACAGCGGGGTGGACCTCGACCGGGCCGTGGCGGCGAGCTGCGCCGTGCCCGGGGTGTTCCCGCCGGTCACGGTCGGCGGCCGGCGCTACGTCGACGGCGGGCTCCGGTCGGTGGCGAACGCCGACCTCGCGGCCGGCCACGAGCGGGTCCTCGTCCTCGCGCCCATCCCACTGGCGGTGCGCCGGGGCGACCGACCGGGTCCCCAGGTGCGTGACCTGTCCGGGCGTCCGACGCTCGCTCGTCCTCACCCCCGACCGGGTCTCGGCGGCGGCGATGGGCCTGCGACCGCTCGACATGCGCCGCGGGTCACGCACCGAGGAGGCGGGACGCGAGCAGGGCCGCCGCGAGGCCGACCGGGTGCGTCGGGTCTGGCTGCCCTGACGGGCTGGGGATAACTCCGCGGCGCCGTCCGCGGATGTGGGGCAGCGTTGCGCCATGAGCTACCACGACCTGCCCAGTGACCTGGCCACCCACCCCCTGGACGACGACGTCATCCGCGCCGACGTCATCGACCTCATCGCCGAGCCCGAGGCGCGCGACGAGGGGTGTCTCGCCCTCATGCTCTGCGACGAGCGCGCGGTGGGCCTGCAGCCCGTCGTCCTCGGCGACCTCGGCCCCGACCGGGTCCTCGAGGGCACCTCGCGGATGCTGTCGATCACCCTGCCCGACCTTGCCGACCGCCGCGGCTCGCTCGTCGCGGGTCTCGGACGGCCGGGCAGCGTGCTGCTCACCGATGCCGACCGGGCCTGGCACCAGCTCGTCCTCGACCGGTGTCGGGACCACGGCGTCACCCTGCTCGGCGCCTACGTCGCGACGCCGTCGGCCGTCCGTCCCTTCCCGCCGGACCTGCGAGTCGCCTCCTGACCGGAGCCGCCGCGCAGGGCGCCCGCTGCTGGCCGGGGTGACGGCCCTCGCGGTCGCGGGACGCGGGACACTGAGGTCACCATGATCCTTCCCGAGGTGCGCGACCCCCGGTTCATCACCGTCCGGCGGGGCGGGAGCCTGACCGACGCCGATCACCATCTCCTCGCCCGGTGGGCGGCCGACTGCGCGGAGCACGTCCTGCCCCTGTTCGAGGCCGAGCGACCCGACGACCCCCGTCCACGCGCGGCGATCGCCGCTGCGCGCGCCTGGGTACGGGGCGAGCTCCGGATGATGCAGACCCGGGCCGCGGGCGGCCACGCGATGGGGGCGGCCCGAGACCTCAGGGGTGCCGCCCGCCACGCGGCGTATGCCGCGGGCCAGGCGGGCGCCGTCGCGCACGTCGCGGCGCACGAGCTCGGCGCCGCGGCCTACGCGATCCGGGCGGTGCGCGCCTCGGTGCCGGACGAGGAGAGCGATGCCGCCGGGCGCCGCGAGTGTCGCTGGCAGCGGGACCGGCTGCCCGAGGGGATCCGGCCGCTCGTGCTCGACGACCAGCGGCTGCGCAACCACCTGTGCTGGTTCGTCTTCGACTGCTGAGCGCCGCCGGCCGGCGCGCCGCCGGGCGCCGTCTCCATGACGGGTGCCGGGGCGAGAGGGTGGTCCGGGGCATCCTGGGCGCGGGTCTAGGGTGGACCCGCGTCGCCCACGCGGCGGCATACCACGACCCGTGAGGAGGACCCGACATGGCCGACCACGCCCCGGGCACAACGGCATTCCACATCGACCTCACCGAGCGGTATGCCGCGCACAACTACCACCCGCTTCCCGTCGTCATCGCCGAGGCCGAGGGCGCCTGGGTCACCGACGTCGAGGGGCGGCGCTACCTCGACTGTCTCGCGGGCTACTCGGCGCTGAACTTCGGCCACGGCCACCCGCGGCTCCTCGCCCGCGCCCACGAGCAGCTGGACCGGCTCACCCTGACCAGCCGCGCCTTCTACAACGACCAGCTCGGGCCGTTCGCGCAGGCGCTCGCCGGCCTGACCGGCAAGGACATGATCCTGCCGATGAACACCGGCGCCGAGGCGGTCGAGACGGCGATCAAGGTCAGCCGCCGCTGGGGCTACCGGGTCAAGGGAGTCCCCGAGGAGCAGGCATCGATCGTCGTCATGGAGGGCAACTTCCACGGCCGGACGACGACGATCATCAGCTTCTCCGACGACAAGGTCGCCCACGACGACTACGGGCCCTACACGCCGGGCTTCCGCGCGGTGCGCTACGGCGATGCCGACGCGGTCCGCGCGGCCATCGACGACACGACCGTCGCCGTGATGCTCGAACCGATCCAGGGCGAGGGCGGGGTGCTCATCCCGCCGGACGGCTTCCTCGCGGAGGTGCGGGCGATCTGTGACGAGGCGGGGGTCCTCATGGTGGCCGACGAGGTCCAGTCCGGCCTCGCCCGCACCGGGCGGACCTTCGCCTGCGAGCACGAGGACGTCACCCCCGACATCTACGTCCTCGGCAAGGCGCTCGGCGGCGGTCTCTACCCCGTGTCGGCCATCGCGGCGGACGTCGACGTCCTCGGCATCATCGACCCCGGCTCGCACGGCTCGACCTTCGGCGGCAACCCCCTCGCGGCGGCGATCGGCCGCGAGGTGTGCGCGATGCTCGAGACGGGGGAGTTCCAGGCGAATGCCGCCCGGCTCGGCGCCGTGCTCGAGGCGGGGCTGCGGCCCCTCGTCGGCCGGGGTCTCGAGGCGATCCGGGTCCGCGGCCTCTGGGCCGGCCTCGACGTCGAGCCCGGCGGGCTGAGCGGCCGCGCCCTGTCCGAGCGGCTCATGGAGCGCGGCGTCCTCGCCAAGGACACCCACGGCTCGACCCTGCGCCTGGCGCCGCCGCTCGTCACGACCGAGGACGAGATCGGCCTGCTCGTCGACGCCGTCGCCGCGTCGCTCGCCGAGGGCTGACCGACCCGCACGGACATGGCGCGTGGCTGGGTTGTCACCGATCGGCTGGGAAACTTCCCAGCCACACGGTGACAACCCAGCCACGGTGTGAGCGGGTGCTGTGGGTCAGGACTGCGGGGCCTGGCCCTGCTCACCCTCGGCGGCCGGCGCGTCAGCGGCGGTGGCGGGGGTGTCGGTGGTCGCCGGCGGCTGCGGGGCCGGGGGAGCGGCCTGCTCGGGCTGGCCCGGGTATGCCGGCTGCCCGGCGTTCGTCGGGTAGCCCGGCTGGGGCTGGTAGCCCTGGGGCTGGTAGCCCGGCTGGCCCGGGTAGCCCTGGGGCTGGTAGCCCGCCTGGCCCGGGTAGCCCGGCTGGCCGGCATACGGCTGGTAGAGGCTCTCCTCGGACGGCATGAGGATCCACAGGATCGGATAGATGATGATCTGGCTCCCGGGGATGACCATGAGCACGAGGATGAACAGCAGCCGGGTGGGCCACGGGTCGAGGCCGAAGCGGCGACCGAGACCGGCGCAGACGCCACCGAAGATGCGGTCGGCGCGCGGCCGGACGAGTCCCTGCTGGGCGAGGCTCTGGTGAATGGTCGACATGGGTCGTGCACGTCCTTCGTGGGTGGTGGTGGTGGGGTTCTCCCTGTCGACATCCACGATCCTCGGTCGGCGGCCGGGCTGCCATCAGGTGCGACCCTGATCCGTCCCCGACCCCGGTCGGGGGTGGTCAGGGGCGGCGCGGCTCGTGGAGGTGGGCGGCGACGAAGGCGGCGATGCTGCCGTAGCGCTCGCGGATGATGTCGGCCTCGGCGCGGCGGTCGTGGGAGGGGACGAAGAAGCGCCCCTCCGGAACCCGTCGGCCGCACCCACAGAAGCACCAGCCGGTCGGGGGGACGTCGCCGTGGGCCGGCAGGACGGTCGCCTCCGTCGCGTCGAAGGGGAGCAGATCCTGGGTGGGGAGCGGCCGGGGCGGTTCCACGTCGAGGGCGGCCAGGGCGGCCCGCAGATCGGCGGTGCGGTCGGTCGCGCCGGGGAGGGACGCGAGGTCCTCGGCGACCCGGACCCGCCCGCTGTCGGCCCAGGCCTGCTGGTGCGAGATCT
This sequence comes from uncultured Actinomycetota bacterium, assembly GCA_963745335.1. Lineage (GTDB taxonomy): Bacteria > Actinomycetota > Actinomycetes > Actinomycetales > Dermatophilaceae > CAVSJJ01. The sequence continues at coordinate 618,201 of CAVUXP010000009.1, read as the reverse complement.
CGCGGACGACGGCGACCGGCACCTCGACGGCCGAGCGGACGGCATACGTCGCCGCGTCGAACAGGACGAAGACGCACCCGTCGAACCCCCAGCTGCGGATCGCCGAGTAGGACTGCCCGGAGCGCTGCCCGGGGTGCAGCACCCGGCACTTGACGAGCAGGTGGGTCGCGTCGGGGAGGACGACGTGCCATCCCCGGGCCGGGTTGGGCGCGAGCTCGCCGCCGACGGCCCGGGCCACGAGGAGCTCGGCCAGGTCGCCCGCCGGGGCGTTGCGGGTGCGGACGATGCCCCGGTCGTAGAGCTCGGCCATCACCTCGGCGTAGCGCCGGAGCAGCGCAGTGGCCGAGAGGTTGCGAACGGACTCCTCGGTGGCCATGCCCCCATCGTCGCGCCGCCCCCCGACGCCCGACGGGAGGCGCGCGGCGCCGGGGCGACATCCCGGCCCCACCCAAGCCGACGTGGGTCCGCCCCCAAGCACCTGCGACCTCGGCCACCTCACTCCACCCCGGAACCTGGCACTTCACCCCGGGAAGGTTCGCGGGTGAAGTGCCACTTTCCCGCCTCAGGTGGGGAAGTCGGGACGAGAGGGTGCCGGGCCGTAGCATGTCGGCGTGCTCCTGCCCCTCACGTACGTCCTGTGTGGGCTGTCCGTGCTGCTTCTCGCGGCCGCCGGGCTGGTATGCCGCGAGGGACCGGCTGCTCGACGACTGGCTGCTCGGCGCGGCGCTCCTCCTCGAGGTCGGCCTCCTCGTCCAGCTCGTCCGGGGCCTCGTCGTCATGGGCGAGATCGGCGACGCGGGGGAGCGGGCGACGTTCGCGGCCTACCTGCTCACCCTGCCCGTCGTCCCGCTCGGGACCGCGTTCCTCGCTCTCAAGGAGAAGACGCGCTGGGCCATGGGCGCGGTCGCCGTGGGGGCGTTCGGCATCTTCGTCATGGTCGCGCGACTGCAGCAGATCTGGGGACTCCATGCCTGAGCGAGACGTCGACCGTCCGGCCCGGCGGGAGGCCGGCGACCCGGCTGCCGTGACGGCCGGGTCGGGTCCCGGCCGGATCCTCGTCGCCCTCTATGCGCTCCTCGCCCTCGCGGCGACGGGGCGGTCGGTCCTGCAGATCCTCGAGTACTTCGACCGGGCACCGCTCGCGTACATCCTCTCGGCCGTTGCGGCCGTCATCTACCTCGTCGCGACGGTCGCGCTCGTCCGCGGCGACCGGACGTCGGTGCGGGTCGCCACGGTCGCGATCTCCGTCGAGCTCGTCGGCGTCCTCGCGGTCGGCCTGGCGTCCTACCTCGTTCCGAGTGCGTTCCCGGACAAGACGGTCTGGTCCCACTTCGGTGCGGGGTACGGCTACGTGCCGCTCGTCCTGCCCGTCCTCGGCCTGTGGTGGCTGCGCCGGGTCCGTCGGGAGGTCTGAGCGGCGTCACTCGCCCGGAAGGGCCTGCGCGATGGCCTGCTTGTCGAAGACGCATCGGCCCTCGAGGAGCTCGTTGCTCGCCGCGACGAGGGTGTCGTCGATGAAGACGGCGCAGCCGCCGCCACCGCCGTCGGTCTCGACGACGATCGTCTGGTAGCTGTCGAAGTCGGCGAGCAGCGAGTAGTCGCCCCGCTTGTCGACCTCGTCGATGATCTCGCCGTCGCCGTAGGCGACATAGTGCGCGCTGCTCGACGTGGGGCCGCTCACCGTGATCGCGACCGCGTCCGCGGAGTTGGGCAGCCCGGTGCCGAGGATGGTCTCGTCGGCCGGCACGGCCTCGGGTCCGCTGTAGCCCGTCGCCGAGCCGGGTTCGTCGACCGGGACCGGCTGGACCTGCTCGATGACCGGAGCGGTGCCCGTCGACCCGGAGTCCTGGGAGACCGAGGACCACAGCCCGCGCCCGAAGGAGAAGAGGATCCAGCCGATGACGAGGAGCGGGATGAGCCGCCGGACGGGGCTGGGCGTGGTGCTGCGCGGGGGCCGGGTGGTGGGGCGCGGGCGCTGCGGCAGCGGCGTCTGCTGCGGGTAGCCCTGCTGGGGGTAGCCCTGCTGGGGGTAGCCCTGCCCACGGGTAGCCCGCCCACGGGTCGGGCGACGGGCTGCGGCGGCGGGGGCAGGTCGGGGACCGCCGCCGGCGCCGGCTGAGGGGCCCGGGCCGGCCTCGGCCGCGAGAGGACCGGCGGCGGCTCCGGCATCGGGGTCGACGTGGTGGGCAGACCGAGTGCGAGCGGGTCGGCGAAGAGTGCGTCGCCGGCCGTGGCGTCGAGCGGCGCGTCGAGCCCGGGCAGCCCCCCGAGGTCGAACGTGCCGTCGTAGGGGGGCAGGTCGGTCACGACGTCGGCTCGAGGAGGAAGAGGGGGATGACCCGGTCGGCCTTGGCCTGGTAGTCGGCGTAGGGCGGGTATGCCGCGACGCAGCGCGGCCACCACTCCTCGCGCTCGGCGCCGTCGATCAGCCGGGCGACGGCCGGCCAGGACTCGGTGCCGTCCTGGAGGGTGATCTCGGGGTGCGCGACGAGGTTGTGGAACCACTGTGGGTGCTCCGGCGCGCCGCCCTTGCTGGCCACGGCGGCATACACGCCGTCGTGCTCCACCCGCATGAGGGGGACGAGGATGGTCCGCCCGGACCGCGCCCCGCGCATCGTCAGGAGGACGACGGGGCGGTCGAGGACGTGGACCGACCGGGTGTCGCCGGTCTCGAGAATCCGCTCGACCTGGTCGCGGACCCAGCCGGTGGGGCTGGGGGCGTAGTCCTCGGGGGCGTTGGTCACGGCGTGGTCCTCACGGTCGGTCACTTGTCGGACGAGGTCTTCCAGAGGTTGATACCAGAGTCGACGGCGTGCCGGTCGATGGATTCGAGCTCCTCGTCGGTGAACTTGAGCTTCTTCACGGCGCCGAGGCTGTCCTCGAGCTGCTCGACGCTCGACGCACCGATGAGGACGGAGCTGACCCGACGGTCGCGCAGGGCCCACGACAGGGCCATCTGGGCGAGGGTCTGGCCGCGGCCCGAGGCGATCCGGTTCAGGCCCCGGATGTGGCGCAGGGTCTCGTCGGTGAGCATCCCCGGGTCGAGGCTCTTGTCCTGCGCCGCGCGCGACCCCTCGGGGATCCCCTTGAGGTACTTGTTCGTCAGCATCCCCTGGGCGAGCGGGGAGAAGGCGATGCAGCCGACCCCGAGCTCGCCGAGGACGTCGAGCAGGTCCTCCTCGACCCACCGGTTGATCATCGAGTAGGACGGCTGGTGGATGAGCAGCGGCGTGCCCATCGACCGGAGGATCTCGACGGCCTCCCGGGTCCGCGCCCCCGAGTAGGACGAGATCCCGACGTAGAGGGCCTTGCCGGACCGGACGATCGCGTCGAGAGCGCCCATCGTCTCCTCGAGGGGGGTCGTCTCGTCGAAGCGGTGGCTGTAGAAGATGTCGACGTAGTCCAGGCCCATCCGGGCGAGGGACTGGTCGAGGCTGGCGACGAGGTACTTCCGGCTCCCGCCGCCCTGACCGTAGGGGCCGGGCCACATGTCGTAGCCGGCCTTGGAGCTGATGATGAGCTCGTCGCGGTAGGGGCGGAAGTCGCGGGCGAAGAGGGTTCCGAAGTTGCGCTCCGCGCTGCCGTACGGCGGGCCGTAGTTGTTGGCAAGGTCGAAGTGGGTGACGCCCTTGTCGAATGCCCGGCGCAGGATGGCCTGCTGTCGATCGAGGGGGACGTCGTCGCCGAAGTTGTGCCACAGCCCGAGGGAGATGGCGGGCAGGTCGAGGCCGGACCGGCCGACCCGGCGGAACGGCATACCGGCGCGGTAGCGGCCTGCGGCCGCCTTGTACTCGTCAGCGTGGAACGTCATGTCACCATCCTGGCACCGCCCGGGTGGTGCGGGGTTGACCCAGGTATGCCGCGGTGCAGGCGGGCGGGCACGTCGGCCGGGTCCGATCGAGCCGGAGGCGGCGAAACCTGCAGAAAGCACCTCCGGATGCCGATGAGGAGGATTGCGTGCCGACCCACCCGCCACCCGAAGGAGTCTGCCGGTGAGCTCCCACCGTGTCCTGCTCGTCAGCGGCGACCAGAGCGTTCTTGCGGCGCTCAAGCGACTGCTCCGAGGCAACGTCGAGTGGGAGCTGGTCCTCGCCGACAGCGCCGAGCAGGCCCTCGTCCTCCTCGTCACCGTGCCGGTCGACGTCGTCGTGAGCAGCCTGCGCCTCCCGGGCATGGACGGCGACGAGCTGCTCTCGCACGTGCGTCGGCTCTACCCGTCCACCGCCCGTGTCGCCCTGTCCGCGGAGGCCGACGGCACGGACGCCATCACCGCGGTCGGGGCGGCCCAGGTGGTCCTCACCTGGCCGCGCGACGCCCGCACCCTGGCCCGCTCGATCGACGAGGTGCTGGCGGTCCGGGAGCTGGGGAGCGACGAACGGCTGCGGCGCATCCTCGGCGACGTCGACGCGCTGCCCGCTCCGCCCGCCGTCCACCTCCGGCTCGTCGAGGTGTCCTCACGCCCCAACAGCGGCCTGTCCGACGTCGTCGCCGTCCTCGAGAGCGACCTCGCGCTGTGCGCGGAGATCCTCAAGCTGGTCAACTCGGCCTACTTCGGCCTCACCCGCCACATCGAGAGCGTGGAGCGCGCCGTCGGCCTGCTCGGTCTGGACACCATCCACGCCCTCGCCCTGAGTGGGAAGGTCTTCGGTGCCGACCTGGCGACCCCGCACAACCTCGACGTCGTCCGCCTGCGCCGGACCGCGATGCGGGCCGCCGGCTTCGCCCGCTCGATCGCCGCCTCCGAGCGATGGGCTCCGGAGTCCGTCGGCCGGGCGTTCCTCGCGGCGCTGCTGCGCGATGTGGGCCTGCTCGCCCTCGCCGCCGACGGCGCCGCCTACGACCGGGTCCGTGACGTCCCGTGGGACGAGCCGTGGGCGCGCAGCGAGGCCGAGATGAACGCGTTCGGGTGCACCGTGCCCGAGGCCAGCGCCTTCATCCTCCGTCAGTGGGGGATCACGGAGCCGGTGGTCGAGGCCATCGCCTCCCAGCCGTCCCGGCCCGACGACATGAGCGCCACGCCCATCGCGCACGTCGTCGGGTTCGCGCATCTGCGGGCCCAGAGCGGCCACGTGGTGGCCGAGGTCGGCACGAGCCCGTGGCACGAGGTGCGCAACCAGCGCTGGAACGACATCTGCGATGCGGCGGGCTCCCTGTCCGACGCGCTCGAGCCGTCACGCTGACCGGTCCGCCGCGGGTTCGACGCGGCCGCCTGACAGGGGACACCGCGACACACGCTCCTCAGAGGCGGACGACCATCTTCCCCGTGTTCTCACCCCGGAGGACCCCGAGGAAGGCGTCAACGGCGTTCTCGATGCCGTCGACCGTCGTCTCGCGCAGTGACAGGGTCCCGTCCGCGAGCCACCCCGCAGCCCGGGCGGCATACTCCCCGGCGAGGTCGCCGTGGTCGCCGACGAGGAAGCCCTCGATCCGGCCGCGGGTCTGGATGAGCCGGGCGAGGTTCCTCGGCCCGGGCGCCGGCTCGGTGTCGTTGTAGACCGAGATCATCCCGCAGACGGCGACGCGGCCTCCGAGCCGGAGGGACCCGATCGCCGCCTCGAGGTGCTCGCCGCCGACGTTGTCGAAGTAGACGTCGATCCCGTCCGGCGCGGCCTCGCGCAGCCGGGCGGAGACCGGACCGTCGTGGTAGTCGAACGCCGCGTCGAAGCCGAGGTCCTCGACGAGGTGGCGCACCTTCTCGGCGCTTCCCGCACTGCCGACGACGCGGGACGCCCCGAGGGCCTTGGCGATCTGGCCGACCGCGCCGCCGACGGCCCCCGCGGCCCCCGAGACGAAGACGACGTCACCCTCGGTGACCTCGGCGACCCGGGTCAGCCCCGCATAGGCGGTGAGGCCGGTCATCCCCAGCACCCCGAGGTAGGCCGAGGCGGGCGCGGCGTCCGCGTCGACGACCCGCGCGGCGGACCCGTCGACGACGGCGACCTCCCGCCAGCCCAGCCCGTGCAGGACATGCTGGCCGGGAGCGAACCCGTCGGCCCGCGACTCCTCGACGACTCCGACCGCGCCGCCGAGCATGGCCTCGCCGACGGCGTAGGGGGCGGCATACGACTTCGCCGCGCTCATCCGGCCGCGCATGTAGGGGTCGACCGACATCACGACGTTGCGGACGCGGAGCTGGCCCTCGGAGAGCTCCGGGACGTCGGTGTCCGCCAGCTCGAAGTTCTCGTGGGTCGGCCAGCCGACGGGGCGGGAGACGAGGCGGACCTCGCGGGGCGTGGTCTGGCGGGGTTCGGGGTCGGGCATGATCGCGGTGCCTTTCGTCGGGAGTGGACTCCCCGTGCCAACGGCGCGGAGCCGGCGCATCTTCCCGAGCGTTCGGGTCAGCGCCGAGGTCGGTCCGCGAGGTAGACGGTGTTGGCGGCCTTCCCACCGGTGAGTGGGTTGGGGAAGGTGACGACGTGGGCGTCGCTGTGCTCGAAGGCCTCGCCCAAACGGCCGACGACGACGGGTTCGGGCGGCTCGTCGGACCACAGGGCGAAGGCCCCGCCGTCGGCGAGCATGGCCGCGACGTGCGCGAAGCCCTCGGCCGTATAGAGGTCGCCGTGGTCCTCGCGCAGCAGCCAGTCGGGTGCATGGTCGATGTCGAGCAGGACGGCGTCGTACGAGCGGTCGGCGCGGCCCGCGCGCACGAGGTCGAAGAAGTCGTCGCGGACGAGGCGCACCCGGGGGTCGGCGGCCAGGCCCCGGGTGTCGGGCAGCAGGTCCCGCTCGTGCCAGGCGATGACCTGCTGCAGCGCCTCGACGACGGTGAGCTCGGTCACGCGCGGGTCCTCGAGGGCGGCCGCCGCGGTGTAGCCGAGGCCCAGCCCGCCGACGAGGACGGTCAGCGCGCCGCCCTCGACGGCCGCCAGGCCGATCCGGGCGAGCTCCCGCTCACCGGTGGTGAACTGGCTGGACATGAGGAAGTCGTCCCCGAGCTTCACCTCGTGCACGTCGCGCTCGGTCACGGGGTCCCAGCGTCGGCGAAGACTGATCAGACCCCACGGCGTCTCGCCCCAGTCGAGCTCCTCGATCCTCATCCGGCGAGGCTAGCGGGCGATCGCGGCGGCCCGGGCGTCCGAGGCGCCGGTCCGTCTCGCCGACGGCCGTGGCCCTGTGACGAAGGGCACGTCTCATTTATTTCTCAACTACTACGGGAAGTCGTAGATTGATGACGCACCGAGAACACGAGAGTCGGACCCAGATCGGGAGCCGACACGAAGGGACAGAGAACGATGCGCAGCACACTCGACAAGCTCATCTCCGGCACCGGCCTGGTTGTCGCGGCGGTCCTGCTCGTGGCGGGCGGCCTGCTCACCTGGGCCTCCTCGTTCGCGAACCAGAACGTCCACGACCAGCTGGCCCAGCAGCACATCACGATGCCGGCGGGCGACGCGCTGACGACGCCGGAGATGAAGACGGCCCTGGGCCAGTACGCGGGCCAGCCGATGACGACCGGCGCGCAGGCCAAGGCCTACGCCGACCACTACATCCAGGTCCACATGAACGAGTCCTCCGGCGGCAAGACCTACTCGGAGATCTCCGGGGAGTACATGGCCGCCAGCAAGACCGCCCCCGACGCTCCTGAGACCAAGCAGCTCGGCCAGCTCCGCCAGACCCTGTTCATGGGCACCACCCTGCGCGGGATGCTCCTCAACGCCTACGCGTTCGGCACCATCGCCAGCATCGCGATGTACGCCGCCATCGCCGCCTTCGTCGGCGCCGCCTTCATGCTGGTCCTCAGCCTCCTCGGCCTGCGTCACGCGAAGAAGACCGTCGTCGAGGTCCGCACCCCCGCCGCCGTCCCCGCCACCGTCTGACACCCCAGACCCGGTGCGCCCACCCCCGTCGCGCAGCACCACAGTGATCTGCGTGCTGCCAGACCCCTGAGGCGCTGACGCGCTGGGGCCAGCTCGAGCGGGCACACCACAGGAACACCCCCCACCATCGCCGGACCGGCGGAGGTGGGGGTGTTGCGGCGTCTGGGCACGAGCGGATGACGAGGTCGTCCCCGAGGGGGACCACCCGGATCGGAGCCCGTCGCCTGTCCGGACAGGTGTCTTGGGTGATGAGACGGCGATCCCGTCTGCGGGAAGGCGTGTGGTTGTCTGTGCGCAGGTCAAGAGCGCCAGCGCCAAGCCCCGGCTCGCTGGCCGGCAACCCTCCAACCGCGGTGGGGTGCCCCGGGTGAGGACCTGGCGACCGACGCCGTCGGCCGCAAGCGCGGGTTCGTCCCACCACGGAAGTCCCGCTTCGTTGCCGTATGCCGTGTCCCGGCACCCGCCGCGGGCACCCGATGTGATGGAGAGACCACCACCATGACCGACACCTCGCAGTGGGGCTTCGAGACGCGCCAGGTCCACGCCGGGCAGGTGCCCGACGCGGCGACCGGGGCGCGGGCCCTGCCGATCTACCAGACGACGTCCTACGTCTTCAACGACACCCAGCACGCGGCGAACCTCTTCGCCCTGCAGGAGTTCGGGAACATCTACACCCGGATCATGAACCCCACCCAGGACGCCGTCGAGCAGCGGATCGCGGCTCTCGAGGGCGGGGTCGCGGCCCTGCTCGTCGCGTCGGGCCAGGCCGCCGAGACCCTCGCGATCCTCAACCTCGCCGAGGCCGGAGACCACATCGTGGCCAGTCCGGCCCTCTACGGCGGGACGTCCAACCTCTTCAAGTACACGCTGCCGAAGTTCGGCATCAGCGTGACGTTCGTCGAGGACCCCGACGACCTCGACGCGTGGCGCGCCGCCGTCCGGCCGAACACCAAGGCCCTCTACGGCGAGACCATCGCCAACCCCAAGGCCGACGTCCTCGACATCGAGGGGGTGTCCGCGGTCGCCCACGACGCCGGGGTCCCGCTCATCGTCGACAACACGATCGCGACCCCCTACCTCATCCGCCCGCTCGAGTGGGGCGCCGACATCGTCGTCCACTCGGCCACGAAGTACCTCGGTGGCCACGGCACGTCGATCGCCGGCGTCATCGTCGACGGCGGTCGCTTCGACTTCGGCGCCGACCCGGACCGCTTCCCGCCGTTCAACACCCCGGACGAGAGCTACCACGGCCTCGTCTACGCCCGGGACCTCGGCGTCGGCAGCCCGCTCGGGGCCAACCTCGCCTACATCCTCAAGGCCCGCGTCCAGCTGCTGCGTGACCTCGGCCCGGCCATCTCGCCGTTCAACGCCTTCCTCATCGCCCAGGGCATCGAGACCCTCAGCCTGCGCGTCGAGCGGCACGTCGAGAACACCCGCAAGGTCGCGGCATACCTCGAGGGCCACGAGCAGGTCGAGGCGGTCCGCTGGGCCTCCCTCGAGTCCAGCCCGAGCCACGAGCTGGCCGCGAAGTACGCGCCGAAGGGCGCCGGCGCCGTCCTTGCCTTCGAGATCGTCGGCGGCAAGGAGGCCGGCCAGCGCTTCGTCGAGGCGCTCGAGCTGCACAGCCACGTCGCCAACATCGGCGACGTCCGGTCCCTCGCCATCCACCCGGCGACGACGACGCACTCCCAGGGCGGCGACGAGGACCGGCTGGCCGCCGGCGTCACCCCCGGGCTCGTCCGGCTCGCCGTCGGCATCGAGACCGCCGAGGACATCCTCGCCGACCTCGAGAAGGGCTTCGCCGCCGCCAAGGGGTGACCCGGCGGGCACCTGTGGAGAACCCGGCGGCGCGCCGGCCCGCCCGACCTACCGTGACGGGATGACCGACGTCCGTCTCGGCCAGGACCAGCTGCGCGCCCTCGCGGCGGCCCTCGACGACCTCGCCTCCGTCCTCGACGAGGCGGGCGACGCGGGGGCCGACCGGTGGGCCCTCGGCCCGACGGCGACGTCCGCCGCCCTCGGCGACTGCCTCGCCGGGTGGCGGCACGTCCGCCTCGCGGCCGGTCGGGACCTCCGCGGTCTCGGCGAAGGTCTGCGTGCGGTCGATGCCGCGTATGCCGCGACGGAGGCACGAGGTCGCCGGTCGCCTTCTCCGCGGCGGGCCCACGTGATCGTCCTCCGGCCCGTCGACGGCCACCCCGGCATCGTCCGCGACCTCGCCGCGGCGCTCGCCGCCCTGGGGCAGCGGGTCGCCGCCACCGAGCGGCTCCTCCTCGCCCTCACCCGCAGCACGGACTGGTCCGGGCCGGCGGCGGAGGCCTTCGGCGGTCGCGCACGGGCGGTCGCGCCGATCCTCGACGCGGCGGCCCGGCGGTACGCCGGCGCCGCCGCAGCGCTGGTGCGGTTCGCCGATGCCCTCGAGACGGCCCAGGCGGTCGTGGGTCACGCGGTCGCCGACCACGAGGAGGCCGGCGCGGCGCTCCTCAGGGTGGCCGACGCCCTGGGACGGGCTCAGGGCGCCGGGCTCGACGACCCCGTCGTCCAGCGGTTGCGGGCCGAGCAGCAGGCCCAGGTGGTGCGGCAGCGGGCGGCGGAGGCGGACCACCGGCGGGCCTGGGCGGCCTACGACGAGGAGGACCGGGCCTGCGCGGCGGTGCTGCGCCGGCTCGCCCACGACGGGCTCGCCGACTCCACGGTCTACCGCGCCCTCACCGGCATCGGCGACGCCGGCTCCGCCACCGGCGCAGCCCTCGCCCTGTTCTCCGTCGACGCGCCACCGCTCGCGGCCCTCGGCGGTGCAGCCGGTGTCGTCGGCGCGGCGGCCGACGCCACCGTGCTGCTCAGCTACGGCGACGGCAGCTGGGGCGAGGTCGCGACCGACGCCACCCTCGGCGTGCTCGGCGCCGGTGGCCGGGTCCTGCGGGTGGGTGCCGACGCGCAGCCCTCCCTCCACGCCGCGTCGATGTCGACCCGGGCCCGGCTCGCCGAGGGCCTCATCGTCGCCACCCGCGAGCAGAGCACCGAGCTCCGGTCGGCCCTGCGGGCTCTCGGCCCCCAGCCGCCGCTCGCGACGACGGGGCTGGCCCGGGCCGCGGGCGGGCACGGGCTGCGAGACCTCGCGGTGCGGGCCCGGACCATGGCGCGGGCCAAGGCCGAGGAGGCGTTCCTCGAGGACTGGCGCACCGCCCTCACCCTCGGTGCCGCCCACCCCGCGCCGGGCATGGCGTATGCCGCGGCCGAGGTGCGCCTCGCCCACCGGGCCGGGACGACGGCGCGCGCCGTCTCCGACGCGGACGAGCACCTCGACCGGGTCCGTCATCCGCGGCGGGTGCGGCGGGTGGGCGATCCGGGGTCGTCATCGACCCCCTAGGCCCCCACCTATTCTGGGGCGCATGCGCGCGGTCGGCTCTCCTCCCGTCGTCGACCCGGCCCGGCTCAACTATCCCGAGCAGCTGCCGGTCGTCGCGCGCAAGGACGACATCGCGGCCGCCATCCGCGGGCACCAGGTCGTCGTCGTCGCGGGCGAGACCGGCTCGGGGAAGACGACCCAGCTGCCGAAGATCTGCCTCGAGCTCGGGCTCGGCCGGGCGGGCCGGATCGCGCACACCCAGCCGCGGCGCATCGCCGCGCGCTCCGTCGCCGAGCGGATCGCCGAGGAGATGGAGACCGAGCTCGGGGACGTCGTCGGCTACCAGGTCCGGTTCACCGACCGGAGCAGCGAGCGCACCCGAGTCGTCGTCATGACGGACGGGATCCTGCTCAACGAGATGCAGCGGGACCCGGAGCTGCGTCGCTACGAGGTCGTCATCGTCGACGAGGCGCACGAGCGCAGCCTCAACATCGACTTCATCCTCGGCTACCTCACCGCCCTCCTGCCGCGGCGGCCCGACCTCACCGTCGTCATCACCTCCGCGACGATCGACCCCGACCGGTTCGCGCGGCACTTCGCCACCGGCGGGGGCGGCGAGCCGATCCGCGAGGTGCCCGTCATCGAGGTGTCGGGGCGCACCTACCCCGTCGAGCTGCGCTACCGGCCGCTCGTCGAGCTCGACGCCGAGGGCGCCGTCCGCGAGGAGCGAGACCAGGTCACCGCGGTGACCGAGGCGGTGACCGAGCTGTGGACCGAGTCCGCCCGCCCCGGGCACCCCAGTACGGCGACCGACATCCTCGCCTTCTTCTCCGGCGAGCGGGAGATCCGCGACGCGGCCGACGCCCTGCGTGCCCTCGACCTTCCCGACACCGAGATCCTGCCGCTCTTCGCTCGCCTGTCGGCGGCGGAGCAGCACCGGGTCTTCCAGCGGGGGAGCGGTCGCCGGGTCATCCTCGCCACGAACGTCGCCGAGACCTCCCTCACGGTGCCGGGCATCGGCTACGTCGTCGACACCGGCACGGCGCGGATCTCGCGGTACAGCCAGCGGACGAAGGTGCAGCGTCTCCCCATCGAGCCCATCTCCCAGGCGAGCGCGAACCAGCGAGCCGGCCGGTGCGGACGCGTCGCCGACGGGGTGTGCATCCGGCTGTACTCGGAGGAGGACTACGAGGCCAGGCCGGAGTTCACCGAGCCGGAGATCCAGCGCACCTCGCTCGCGTCCGTCATCCTCCAGATGGCGGCGCTCGGGCTCGGTGACGTCGCTCGGTTCCCGTTCGTCGACGCCCCCGACGCCCGGCAGGTCGCCGACGGCGTGCGCCTGCTCGAGGAGCTGGGCGCCTTCGGGCCGACGGGGGCCGCCGCGTCGGGCCGGGAGCAGCCGACGCCGGGGCCGGCGCGGTCGAGGACGGGGGGCCGAGCGCGGGCCGCGGCTCACGGCATACGGACGGACCCTGGCACGGCTGCCCGTCGACCCGCGTCTGGGCCGGATGCTCATCGAGGCCGGGCGGCTGGGGTGCACGAGCGAGGTCCTCGTCATCGTCGCCGCCCTGTCGATCCAGGATCCTCGGGAGCGGCCCGTCGACAAGGACACCCAGGCCGACCAGGCGCACGCCCGCTTCCGCAACGACACCTCCGACTTCGCGACCCTGCACACGCTGTGGCGGTACCTGCGCACCCAGCAGAAGGCCCTGTCCGGCAGCGCCTTCCGCCGGATGTGCAAGAGCGAGTACCTCCACTACCTCCGGATCCGCGAATGGCAGGACCTGCACGCCCAGCTCCGGCGGGCCTGCAAGCAGGCCCGGATCGACCCCGACCTCGCGACGGCGGCCCGGGACGCCGAGCCGGACTGGGACACGGTCCACCGGGCGCTGCTCGCCGGGCTGCTCTCGCACGTCGGTCTCCGGGACGAGGTGCGCCGCGAGTATGCCGGCGCCCGTGGCGCCCGCTTCTCCATCTCGCCGGGCTCGGCGCTGTTCCGCCGCCAGCCCGACTACGTCATGTCCGCGGAGCTCGTCGAGACCTCCCGGCTGTGGGCGCGGGTCAACGCGCGGATCGACCCCCGGTGGGCCGAGGAGGCGGGGTCCCACGTCGTCAAGCGGACCTACAGCGAGCCGCGGTGGTCCCGCAGCCAGGGGGCGGCCGTCGCGACCGAGCGGGTCACCCTCTACGGCGTGCCGCTCGTCGCCGACCGCACCGTCCAGTACGCCCGGGTCGACCCCGTCGCCGCCCGCGAGATCTTCCTCCGGCAGGCCCTCGTCGAGGGCGACTGGGAGACCCACCACGCGTTCTGGCGCGAGAACCAGGCCCAGCTGCGGCGGGTCGCCGAGCTGGAGGAGCGGGCGCGGCGCCGCGACATCGTCGTCGACGACGAGGTGCTCTTCGCCTTCTACGACGCGCGGATCCCGCCCGACGTCGTCTCGGTGCGCCACTTCGACAGGTGGTGGAAGGGCGAGCGACGCGTCCGGCCCGACCTGCTCACCTTCACCGAGGAGCTCCTCACGAGCGAGACGGCCGGCGAGGTGTCCGCGCTCGAGTACCCGACGACGTGGCGACAGGGAGACCTCGAGCTCGACGTGACCTACCAGTTCGCGCCGGGTTCGGCGGCCGACGGCGTGACCGTGCACATCCCCGTCGCCCTGCTCAACCAGGTGGAGGACACGGGGTTCGACTGGCAGGTTCCCGGAGTCCGGGGCGATCTCGCCGTCGCCCTGCTGCGGTCGCTGCCGAAGGCGACCCGGCGCCACGTCGTCCCGGTCCCCGACGCGGCCGCGGCGGCCCTCGCCGAGGCGCGGCCCGGCGCGGGGCGGTTCACCGACGAGCTGGCCCGGGTGCTCGCCCAGCGCACCGGGGTGCGCATCGACCCCGGTGACTGGCACCCCGAGGCCGTCCCGGACCACCTGCGGATCACCTTCAGCGTCGAGGACGGTGGCCGCGTCGTCGCCACGGGCAAGGACCTCGAGGCGCTGCGCGGCCGCAGCCGGGGTGCCGTCCGCAGCGGACTGGCCCGGGCCGGCGCCGACATGGAGCGGGAGGGGCTGACGACGTGGACGGTCGGCACCGTCCCGGAGACCTACGAGAGCCGGGCCGGCGGCCACCTCGTGCGCGGCTTCCCGGCCCTCGTCGACGAGGGTGACACCGTCGCCCTGCGCCTCCTGCCCGACGAGGGCGAGGCCCGTGCGGCCCACCGGCTCGGGGTGCGCCGACTCCTGCTTCTCGGCACGACCCCGCCGTGGTCGCGGGTCCTCGCCCGGCTGAGCAACGAGGACAAGCTCCGCCTCCAGCTCGCGCCCCACGGCTCGGTGCCGGCACTGCTCGAGGACTGCCTCGCCGCCGCCGTCGACGCGATCGTCGCGGAGCGTGCGAGCGGTGAGGTGCGCTCCGAGGAGGCGTATGCCGCCGCGCTCGCCGCCGTGAAGACGCACGTCGTCGCGACGGTGCTGCGGATCGTCGACGCCGTCGGTCCGGTGCTCGCCGAGGCGGGGGAGGTGGGCCGGCGGCTCGAGGTCCTCGAGGCGGGCTCCGCGGCGCGATCGGTGGCCCCCGCGACGGCCGACGTGCGCGCCCAGCTCGGCTCGCTCGTCCGGCCCGGGTTCGTCGCGGCGACCGGCGCCGACCGGCTGCCCGACCTCCTGCGCTACCTCCGGGCGATGAACCACCGGCTGGACCGTGCGGCGACGAACGGTCGCGAGCCGGCCCTCCAGGAGACGATCGACGCCGTCGAGGGTGCCTACGCCGACCTGCTCGACGCGCTTCCCGCGGGTCGGCGCCGGGCCGCCGAGGTCGCCGACGTCGCGTGGATGATCGAGGAGCTCCGCGTCGGGCTCTTCGCGCAGGGGCTCGGCACGGCATACCCCGTGTCCGAGAAGCGGGTCCGGCGGGCCATCGCCGCGCTGGCCCCGTGAGCGGCCCGGCCCGTGCGGACCTCCCCGGAGCCGGCCACCGGCGCCGGGGGAATCCTCGTGCCGCTCGAGGCGTTCGACAAGGAGTACCGCACCGAAAGGCTTCATCGTGCTGAACCCGTCAGACCTGTACCGCTGGGAGACCGACCCGGACGAGCTCGGAGCCTCCTCCGGGGTCCTCATGGTCACCCTCGGCGCGTTCATCGACGCCGGGAACGTCCAGCGGATCCTCAGCTCCCACCTCCTGCAGAACGACGACGCCACGGTCGTCGCCACCTTCGACCTCGACAGCCTCTTCGACTACCGCGGCCGCCGGCCGGCGATGGTCTTCGACACCAACCGCTGGCAGAGCTACGAGAAGCCGACGCTCACGCTCCACCGGCTCACGGACCGCGACGGTGAGGCCTACTACCTGCTGCACGGACCCGAGCCGGACTACCAGTGGGAGCGCGTCGTCGCGGCCGTCGCCGAGATCGTCGAGCGACTTCATGCCTCGCTCGTCGTCACCGTCCACGGCATCCCCATGGGCGTGCCGCACACCCGGCCGGTCGGCATGACCTCGCACGCCACGGACCCTCGGCTCGTCGGCGACGCCGAGTCGCCCTTCGGGACCGTCCAGGTGCCGGCCAGCATCGCCGCCCTCCTCGAGCTGCGGCTCGGCGAGGCCGGCCGCGACGCGCTCGGGTTCGCCGTCCACGTGCCGCACTACCTCGCCCAGTCCGAGTGGGCCGAGGGCGCGCTGGCGGCCCTCAACGCCGTCGTCGACGCCACCGGCCTCAACCTGCCCAACGACGACCTCGTCGCCCGGGCCGGGGTCAACCGCGCCGAGATCGCCCGCGAGGTCGCCGACAACGAGGAGGCCGGCGCCGTCGTGGCCGCCCTCGAGAAGCAGTACGACGCCTTCGTGGAGGGCACCAACCGGCCGAGCCTGCTCGCGGCGCAGCCCACCGACATCCCCTCCGCCGACCAGCTCGGCGCCGAGTTCGAGCAGTTCCTCCGCACCGTCTCCGACGACGACGTGGAGCCCTGAGCGAGCACCGCCCGCGCCCTCCAGGTCGCGCCCCGGACGAGCCTCGTCCGGGGCGCGACGTCAATCCTTGGCCTCCGACCAGCGCCTGATGACGGCGGTGTCGGCGACGAAGCGCACGGGGGCCCCGCCACCCCACCACCGAGCCGCGTCCTCGAGCGCCCGGTCGACGAGGGCGGATGCCTCGGCCGCCCGCTCCTCGCGGACGTGGACGAGCAGCTCGTCGTGGAGACAGAGGACGACCCGCCCCCCGAGCGGACGGGCCTGGGCCCGGACCGTGGCCGCCCAGGCCTTGAACAGCTCGGCCGCCGCGCCCTGGATGACGGCGTTGCGGGCGAACCGGCCGCGGGCGGCGTCGAGGGCGGGATCGGTGCCGACCGGCCGCTGGGTGAGGAACCGCCCGGTCGGGATGAGCCGGCCGCCGAAGGTGCGCACCGGCTCGCCCCGCTGTCCCGCGGCATACGCGCGGTCGAGGTGGCCCATCGCGACCGGGTAGGCGCGCTCCAGACCCCGCAGCGCCTCGCCGGCGGCCCCGCTGCGCTGGCCGTACATCGCCGCGAGGACGGCCACCTTGGCCACCGGGCGCTCCACTCCGAGCCGGGAGGCGACGGGGGCATAGAGGTCGTCGGCCCGGGTGGCCTCGGCGAAGGCCGCGTCCCCGGAGACGACGGCGAGGACCCGCGGCTCGACCTGTCCCAGGTCGGCCCGGACGAAGACGTGGCCCCGCTCGGCGGCGACGGCGGGCCGCAGCGGCGCGGGCAGGTTGTGCAGGCCGTTCTCGGCCGTCATCCGGCCCCCGGCGCCGTCGCAGGCCGTCCAGCGACCGCGCAGCCGGCCATCCGGACCGACGGCCGTGTCGAGCCAGCGGTAGCCGTAGGTCGTGGCGATGCGCTCGGCCTTGCGCCACGCGAGAAGCGCCTCGACGAGGGGGTGGCTGTCTCGATAGGGGTCGAGGACCCACTTGCGGGTGTTCGGGACGTCGACGCCGACGGCGGCGAGCAGCTCCTTGACCTGGGCCGGGTTGCGCAGGTCGGTCGCCTCGCGGCCGGGCGCATGACGCAGGACGGCGTGGTCGCGTTCGCGGCGGACCGCCGCCGCCTCGGCCTCGGTCACCGTGCGGGGGCCGGCCGCGGCGGCGATGAGCTCCTCGGCGCGGGCGCGGTCGACCGGCAGGCCGTCGCGCTCGAGCTCGACGCAGAGCAGCGCCGCCGCGGACTCGGAGTGGATCGTCGCGACGAGCCGTGGCCCGATGCCGGCCGCGAGCGCGTGCTGGCGCTCGGCGACCTCGAGCGCGGCGCGGGCCCAGGCCAGCAGCCGGTCGTCGTCGGTCTGCCAGGCGCCGGTGACGGCGTCCGGCCGCAGGTGGCCGTCGGGCCGGAGCAGGGCGTCCGGCGCGAGCACGTCCGCCGGATCGGCGAAGGCGAAGAGGTCCTCCGTCGGTGGTGGGGGGAGGGTCTCGGCCGGTATGCCGTGGGCCGCCGCCCAGGCCAGGCCCGGCCCGGCCTCCCATCCGCCGTGGAGCAGCCGGTGGGCCTCGGCGACGTCCCAGCACCGGGACAGCTCGACGCCGGCCGCGACGACGGGGACGGCGTCCGCCCCGGCCGCCCACCACACCCAGCGTGGTCCGGCCTCGGCCTCGAGCCGGGCGACGAGGTCGACGGCCTCGGCGACCGGCCCGGCATACGCGACCGTGTCCCCGACGACGGCCGCCCGAGCCGCCGGGCGGCCGGGACCGGTGGAGGAGAGGACGAGGGCGACCCTCGCACCGACGGACATGGCGGCAGCCTAGGTGAGGGCTCCGTCGAGGATCGCCGGTCGACATGCGAGGCGGGGAGGGCGTGGCAGGATGGCGTCTCCGGCCCGATGCGAGTCCTCCGGGCCGAGACGCCTCCCTGAGCGGGAGGGTGAGGAGGGACGATGCGGATGTTCGGGACCGGCAAGGACACGGCGGCCGACGACACGGGCGCACTCGCCGCGGCGCGGGCCGGCGAGGACCAGGGTGGAGCGGCCCAGGCGTTCGTCCAGAAGCTCATCGAGCTCGGGATCGACGGACGTGGGAGGTTCGAGTCCGCCCAGGCCGTGGCCGACCAGGCGCTGCGGGCCCAGCCGGACCCGGAGCGGGCGGTCAAGGCGGTCGTCAACCGTCACCTCAAGCTCGCCTCGGCGAGCGGCTTCGTCACCAGCCTGGGCGGCTTCGTCACGATGCCGGTCGCCCTCCCGGCCAACATCGTCGGCTTCTATGCCCTCGCGACCCGGATGACGGCCGCCATCGCGGCCGTGCGCGGCCATGACATCGCCGACCGGCAGATCCGCACGGCCGTCCTGCTCAGCCTCGTCGGCACCGATGCCGACGAGGTGCTCAAGAAGGCCGGCTTCAAGGCCGGCGTCGTCGCGCCCGGCAGCCGGCTCGCCGTCCTGGCCAGCCAGCGGCTGCCCGGACCCGCGCTCCTCGTCGTCAACAAGGCCGTGGGCTTCCGGATCCTCACCAGCGCCGGGAAGGACGTCTTCGCGCGGTTCGGTCGCGCCGTCCCCCTCGTCGGCGGTGCGTTCGGCGCGGGCCTCGACGCCTACCTCATGAGCCGGCTCGCCGACCACGCCAAGGAGGAGTTCCCGCCGGCCGTACCGCAGATCACGGGTCGGTGACGACGGGCCGCCCGGGAATCCTCCGCCACCGCTCGCACGTTGACCCATCGGCGCCGGCGCTGGACCGCGCGCCACCGACCCGGCCCCGGCCGACCGTCTCGAGGAGGACCAGATGGCCGCCACCTCCCGCCTCTCCGCCCTGCGCGCCCTGTTCACCGCCGTCCGCATCGCCGCCCGCCCGGGCGGGCCGTCGCTGTGGGAGCGGCTCGTCGCGCTGCCGAGGATGATCCGGGCGACCGCGACCGGCCAGTACCCCGGGATCACCCTCGGGCGCCTCGCGCTCATCGCCGGCGCGGCCGGATACGTCGTCTCGCCCATCGACCTCATGCCGGAACTCGTCCTCGGCGTCGCCGGGCTCCTCGACGACGCGGTGCTCCTCGGGTGGGTGGCGACGCAGGTCGTCGTCGAGACCGAGAGCTTCCTCGAGTGGGAGCGGGCCCGGGACGCGGCGACGGCGCACGATCGTCGCCGCGAGAGTCCGGCGGCGGGGGAGACGGTGCCGGGGCACGTCGTTCGCTGACCCGGAGTCGCCGCGGCGTGGCCTGACCGGCCCCCCATCTCGCCGTCATCCACAGGCGGTCGAGCGCGGCGAGGTTGTCCACAGGTCGCCGACGACCCCTCCCGTGCCGATCGGGGCGCGCCGAGGATCGGGTCATGGTCACCGTCACCCTCAGCGGACCGCGCGACGTCGTCGCCGTCCTGCCCTACCAGCTCGGCTTCCATCCCCGCGACTCCGTCGTCGCGGCCGTCCTGCGCGGCCGGCGGATGGGCATGGTTGCGCGAGCCGACCTCGTGCCCGACCACCTCGTCGGCGAGCTCGTGGCCGCGATCGTGCCGGCCCTGGCCCGGGAGCGGCCGGATGCCCTTCTGCTCGTCGGGTACGAGGACGTCCCGGGGCGGGCGGCCCCGGCGCTGGAGGCGCTCGCCGACGCGGCCGACGATGTCGGGCATCGACGTCGCCGAGGCGGTCCTCGTCCGCGGCGGACGGATGTATGCCGCGTTCTGCCGCGAGCCGTGCTGCCCAGCCGAGGGCTGGCCGGTGCCCGACGCCGCGGATGTCCCGGCCGTCGCCGCCTTCGTCCAGGCCGAGGTCGACCCGCTGCCGACCCGGGAGGCGGTGGACGCCCTCGTCGAGCCCTCGGGCCAGGACGCGCTCGGCGGTCGAGGCGGCGATCGCCGCGCTGCGGGAGAGGCCGGGGAGCCGGCGCCGTCCGGGCCGATCCTGGGGGCGGGTGCTCTCGACCGTCGATGGCGCCCCCGACGTCGGGGCGCTGTCGGTCCGCGATGTCGCGGCGGCGGCATACTCCCTGCACGACCTCGCCTGGCGGGACGGTCTCATCGCCTGGGCCGCACCCGATGCCCTTCCCCTGTCTGCGATCGACCGCGACGTCCGACGCCTGCTGCGCAGGAGCGTTCCCCGTGGTCCGGGTGAGCCGGCGGACTCGACCCGGATCCAGGCCAGGCTGGTCGCCCTCTGCCGCCGTGTTCCCGACTCGTGCCCGGTCGAGGCCGCCGAGGTCTGCGCGGTTGCGGCGGCAGTGGCCTGGGGCGCCGGGCACGGCCCGCTGGCGCGCGGCGGCAGCCGAGCGTGCGCTTCGGCTGCGTCCCGACCATCGCCTCGCCGGGCTCGTCGACCGGATGCTGCGGCTCGCGATCGGCCCACCTCGGGACGGCGCGGAGGAGGACGGCAGACCGGGACCGGGCGCGGGCAGGGGGACGCGGATCGCCGGGTGAGGAGCGGGCGCGGTGCGGTGACGGTTCCCGGTCGGGGCGGGTGCCGATCCGGGCTCTCAGGGTCCGGACGAGCGGCTGACCCGGCGCCCGGGCCCCCGTATCATGGCGCCAGGTCATGAGCTCCAGCGCGAAGCCCCGGCTGGCTGGACGGCAACCCTCCTCGCGGTGGGGTGCCCCGGGTGATGACCCGGCCGCGCCGCCCGGCGCGTGCAACCGCGACGCCGAGGAGTCCCCACCATGTCCGTCACCGCACCCGGCGATCGCCGGAGCGCCTGGCGGGACGACGCCGACCCCGGCCGCCGGCGGTTCGTCGACGTCGGTGCCCTCGACCTCGAGACGGGTGGGCACCTTCCGTCGGTGCGGGTCGCGTACGAGACGTGGGGCACGCTCAACCCGGCGGCCGACAACGCGGTCCTCGTCGAGCACGCGCTGACCGGTGACAGCCACGTCGAGGGCCCGGCCGGGCCCGGCCACCCGACGCCCGGGTGGTGGGACGGCCTCATCGGTCCGGGCCGGCCACTGGACACCGACCGGTTCTTCGTCGTCGCGAGCAACGTTCTCGGCGGGTGCCAGGGGAGCACCGGCCCCTCGTCCTCGGACGGTCATGGCCGGCCGTGGGGAAGCCGGTTCCCCTTCGTGACGATCCGTGACCAGGTGGAGGTCGAGGCGCGGCTGGCCGACGAGCCTGGGGATCGCCAGGTGGCACGGCGTGCTCGGCGGGTCGATGGGCGGGATGCGTGCCCTCGAGTGGGCGGTGACCCACCCGGACCGGGTCGAGGTCGCCATCGTCCTCGCCTCGTGCGCCTTCGCGACGGCCGACCAGATCGCCTGGTGCGAGCCCCAGCTGCTCGCGATCCGTGCCGACCCGGCGTTCCAGGGCGGGGACTACTACGACGGCGAGGGGCCGGTCGCCGGTCTGGGCATCGCCCGGCGGATCGCCCACACGACCTACCGCAGCTCCTTCGAGCTCGACGAGCGCTTCGGCCGGGCCGCACAGGACGAGGAGCGTCCCCTCGGCGGGGGCGGCCGGTACGCCGTGGAGAGCTACCTCGACCACCACGCCGACAAGCTGGCCGCGCGGTTCGACGCCAACAGCTATCTCGTCCTCACCGAGGCGATGAACAGCCACGACATCGGCCGCGGTCGCGGCGGGGTCGAGGCGGCCCTGCGGCGCTTCCGTGGGCGCCTCGTCGTCGCGGGCGTCGACAGCGACCGGCTCTACCCCCTCCGACTCACCGACGAGCTCGCCGAGCTGGCCCCGTCGGCGACTCGGGCCGTCATCTCCTCACCGCACGGACATGACGGGTTCCTCATCGAGATCGCGCAGGTGGGAACGGTAATCCGCGATAGCCTCGGGTCGTGACAGCAGGCCGGTCCGGTACGGTCGCTGGAACAGTCGCTGTGAGCGTCACTCGTGAAGGAGGATGACGGTGGCCATCGTCGTGGGGTACGTGCCGACCAAGGAGGGCCGGGCCGCGCTGAACCGGGCCGTGGAGGAAGCGGAGCTGCGTCACGCCCGGCTCGTCGTCATCAACTCCAGCCGCGGAGGGCGCGACCTCGAGGCCGACGAGGCCCGGCAGAGCGAGGAAGAGCTCCAGCGGGTCCACGACCAGCTCCAGGGCTCCGGGCTCGGCGTCGATGTCCGCCACCTCGTCCGGGGCAACGAGCCGGCCGAGGACCTCATCGCCGTCGCCACCGAGGTCGGGGCCGACCTCATCGTCATCGGCCTGCGCCGTCGCACGCCGGTCGGCAAGCTGATCCTCGGCTCCAATGCACAGCGCATCCTCCTCGATGCGCCGTGCGCCGTGCTCGCCGTCAAGGGCTGAGCCCGGCGGGTGGACGCCCGCCGCCACGCATCCGGGGCCCCGGCCGTCGTCGCCGTCGGCCGTCCCGACGGAATTGTCCGGCGCCGCCAGACGTTGCGTTGTCGGTGTCTCACCGAACGGTGGGCACCATGCAGCTCCGGCGCGCCCGGTGGACGGGTGGCGGTTCGATGGGCGGCGCGATTTATAATGTCAGTCATGGTTTCGGACGGGGAGGGCGTCCCAGGCCCGCCAGTGGCCCCTCCAGAGACCGGAACCCCCTGACAAACGCCTCTGTCGACCCGCCCTGTTCGCCTCCCGCCGGGCTGGTCCGTGCTCGCGACGAAAGGTAGTCGGTGTCGCTCGTGTCTTCGAAGCATCCTGACCCGGACCGCTCCCGCGCCGTCCCCGCCCGTGCGAGCACCAGCCGGCGCACGACGACCGCGAAGGCCACCGCCCCGTCCGCCACCGACACGAAGAAGGCGACCCCCCTGAAGACCACCACAGCCAAGACCTCCTCGACGACCTCCCGGACGAGCGCGTCCTCGAAGAAGACCGCCCCGAAGAAGGCCACGCCCGCGAAGTCCGCCCCCGCCAAGAAGGCGGCGACGGGCAAGGCCGCCCCCGCGGCGGCCAAGCCGGCCGCGAAGAAGGCCGCTGCCAAGGGCAAGGCCTCGACGACCCGCAAGGCCGCGGCGGCCGCGGCCCCGGCAGCGAAGAAGCGCTCCGGTGGGGCCCCGGAGGCCGACGACAAGGTCACCGCGAAGACCGCTCGCGCGGCCGGCGCCGACGGTGAGGACTCCGACGAGGAAGCCGACGACGACGCGGACCCCGACGTCGCGGACCTCTCCGACGAGGAGATCGACGACTCCGACGACGAGGCGGAGGGCACCGAGACGGCCTCCGGCGAGACGGACGACTCCGAGGACTCGGACGACGAGTCGACCCCCGACGCCAAGACGGCCAAGGGCGGCAAGAAGTCCGGCGACGAGGACAGCGAGGACGTCGGCTTCGTCATCCGCGATGACGACGAGGAGGACGCCCCCGCCCAGCAGGTCGTCACGGCCGGCGCGACGGCCGACCCCGTCAAGGACTACCTCAAGCAGATCGGCAAGGTCGCCCTCCTCAACGCCGAGCAGGAGGTCGAGCTGGCCAAGCGGATCGAGGCGGGCCTCTTCGCCGAGGAGAAGCTCAACAGCGGCGACAAGATCGAGATGAAGCTCAAGCGCGAGCTGTGGTGGATCGCCCAGGACGGCAAGAAGGCCAAGAACCACCTCCTCGAGGCCAACCTCCGGCTCGTCGTCAGCCTCGCGAAGCGCTACACCGGCCGCGGCATGCTCTTCCTCGACCTCATCCAGGAGGGCAACCTCGGCCTCATCCGCGCCGTCGAGAAGTTCGACTACACCAAGGGCTACAAGTTCTCGACCTACGCGACGTGGTGGATCCGTCAGGCGATCACCCGCGCCATGGCCGACCAGGCCCGCACGATCCGCATCCCGGTCCACATGGTCGAGGTCATCAACAAGCTGGCCCGCGTCCAGCGGCAGATGCTCCAGGACCTCGGGCGCGAGCCGACCCCCGAGGAGCTCGCCAAGGAGCTCGACATGACGCCGGAGAAGGTCGTCGAGGTCCAGAAGTACGGCCGCGAGCCCATCTCGCTGCACACCCCGCTCGGTGAGGACGGCGACTCCGAGTTCGGTGACCTCATCGAGGACTCCGAGGCGGTCGTCCCGGCCGACGCGGTCAGCTTCACCCTGCTCCAGGAGCAGCTGCACAGCGTCCTCGACACGCTCTCCGAGCGCGAGGCCGGGGTCGTGTCGATGCGCTTCGGCCTCACCGACGGCCAGCCGAAGACCCTCGACGAGATCGGCAAGGTCTACGGCGTCACTCGGGAGCGGATCCGCCAGATCGAGTCCAAGACGATGTCGAAGCTGCGCCATCCCGAGCCGCAGTCAGGCGCTGCGCGACTACCTCGACTGAGGCCGGCGACGCCTGCATCGGCTCATCGCTCGCCACGGGTGGCGCCGCTGCCGGGAACCGAGCCCGGGCCGTCACCCGACTCGTGGCGCCGCCTCGTCGGCCGACGCTCCCGCAGCGTCCTCGTCGGCGAGCCGGTCGCGCAGCACCCGCTTGAGGAGCTTGCCGCTCTGGTTGCGCGGCAGCTCGCCGACGACGACGACCCTCTTCGGCACCTTGAACGGCGCGAGCGAGCGGCGGGCGTGCTCGATGACTGTGGCCTCGTCGACGACATGCCCGTCGCGGGCCACGACGACGGCCGTCACCGCCTCGATCCACCTCGGGTCCGGCGTCGCGATGACGGCGACCTCGGCGACCGAGGGGTGGGTGTAGATCGCGTCCTCCACCTCCCGCGACGCCACGAGCACTCCTCCGGTGTTGATGACGTCCTTGATCCGGTCGACGACGGTGAAGTAGCCCTCCGCGTCGCGGACGACCATGTCGCCGGAGTGGAACCACCCGTCCCGGAACGCCTCCTGCGTGGCCTCCGGCTTGTTCCAGTACCCGACGCACAGCTGCGGCGAGCGGTACAGGAGCTCGCCGCGCTCACCCGGCGCGACGTCCGCGCCCGTCTCGTCGACGACCCGGGTCTCGACGAAGAGCACCGTCCGCCCGCACGACTCGGGGCGGTCCTCGTGCTCGTGGGGAAGGAGGATGGTCGCGAGCGGCCCGATCTCGCTCTGGCCGAAGCAGTTGTAGAACCCGATGTCGGGCAGTCGCTCCGCAAGCCGGTCCCGGACCGGGCCCGGCATGATCGAGGCCCCGTAGTACGCCTTGCGCAGCGAGGTGAGGTCGGCGCTGTCGAGGGCCGGATGGTTGGCGAGCGGCACCCAGACCGTCGGCGCGAGGAAGAGCGAGCGGTGGTGGTCCGCCTCGACGCGGCGCAGCAGCTCGGGCACGTCCGGCTTGCGGAGCAGGGTGTTCCGGCAGCCGACGGCCAGCGAGGGCAGGAGGAAGACGTGCATCTGCGCCGAGTGGTACAGCGGCATGCAGTGCAGCGGGTCGTCGTCAGCGGCGATGTCGAGCCCGGCGATGCACGAGACGTACTCGTGGACGAGGGCGCGGTGGGTCATCATCGCGCCCTTGGGGAGTGAGGTGGTCCCCGACGTGTAGAGGAGCTGGACGAGGTCGGTCTCCTCGACCTCGACGTCGAGCTCCGGGACCTCCCCGTCGCGCCACCGGGGGAGGCACGCGTCGTCCGCACCGTGGAGGAGGAGCACCTGCTCGAGGTCGGTACGCTCGCGGACGGCCTCGACGCCCGGGCGCAGCGCCTCGTCGACGAGCGCCACCCGCGCACCGGAGTCGCTGAGCAGGTACTCGAGCTGGGGCCGGTCAGCGCGAAGTTGACCGGGACGTGGACGAGACCCGCTCGGGCGCAGCCGAGGTAGGCGAGCAGGTAGGCGTCCGAGTTGAGCCCGACCGTCGCGACGCGGTCACCGTGTTCGAGCCCGAGAGAGAGCAGGTGGGCGGCGGCGCGGGTGACCCCCGCGTCGAGCTCGGCGTAGGTCCACGCGCGGTCCTCGAACCGGAGCGCAAGGCGGTCGCCGTAGCGCTGGGCGCTGCGTCGGATGACGTCGTCGACCGTGCTCGACCGCACTCCGCTCATGGTCCGGACCATAGGAGCGTCCGAACGCGAGGGTCAAGGGCGGGACGGGCCCCCGTCGCCGGCCCCCGCGGACGGGGGGCCTCAGTGCCGCCGGCGGGTCCGCCGGCTCACCCAGCGCGGCACGGCGAGCAGCGCCTCGGCCCACCCGCTCCAGGCCTGGACGCCCTCCGAGGGCGCGAGGAGGGCACGCAGCCGCAGCTGCCGGCTCCGGGTCACCGACGCCGCCCGCCACACCGAGCGCACATCGGAGCGCACCTCGGGCAGGGCGGCGTCCGGGGCGGCATACCGGCCCCGCTCGACGGTGGCGACGACCCGGCCGAGGGCGGCCTTGGACTCGCCGTCGAGGTAGGCCGCGTCGCGGACGTACTGCCCGGCCTGGCGCGGCGTCGACCCGACCGGTGGGGAGATGCCGACGTCGCCGAGCCGGGCGAGGAGCGACTGCCACTCGGCCTCCGCCCGGGCGGCCGCGCTCGCCGCGGCACGCAGCCGACGCCGACGACGCACCCACGCACCGAGGGGAAGCAGCAGCCCGACGAGGACGAGGGCGCCGAGGACGAGCAGGATCTCGAGGTGCGCGGCCACCCAGTCGGCCGGGGTCGTCGCCGACGTGCCGGCCGGAGTGTCGATGGCGAGCGGGTCGACGGTCTGCTCGGGACGGTTCTGCGTGGGGGCGGCGGTCGAGCCGTTGTCGGTCGCGGTCGGCGCCGGCCCGTGTCGGTCGGGATGACCGTGTAGGTCGGTGCCGACCCGGTCCGGGAGCCGGGGGTGGGCTCGAAGCGGACCCAGCCGAGCTTCGGGAAGAACAGCTCTGGCCACGCATGCGCGTTGGCGGCGACGACCGTGTACGTCCCGTCCGCCTCCTGGCCGGGAAGGAAGCCGATCGCCATCCGCGCCGGGATCCCCTCGTAGCGCGCCATCATCACCATCGCCGTCGCGAACTGGACGCAGTAGCCCGTCTTCGTCCGGAGGAAGGCCGTGATGGGGTCGACGCCGTCCGCGACGGGAGCGAGGTCGAGCGAGTAGGTGAAGTCGACGCCGCGCAGGTAGGCCTGGATGTCACGGGCCTTCTGGACCGGGCTCCCGCGGTCGCCCGGGATGGCCTTCGCCGCCGCCGCCGAGACGGCCTGGACCGACGCCCGGTCGACCTCGAGGTAGCCCTGGCCGACGAGGCGGGTGCCGTCTCCGGCGAAGTCGCCGTCCACGGGGTCGAGCGTGACGAAGTCGGCGGAGTACTCCGACGGCTTGGACCGGACGCGGATGACGCCCTGGAAGTCGAGGCCGAGGGGGGTGTTGCCGGCGTCGACGCGGGTCGCCTGGTCGGGCACGGCCATCTGCGGAGCCGAGATGCGGTTCTCGACGACCTTGAGCCGGCTCGGCGTGGAGCTCTCGAGGGTGGCGGCCGGGGGCGCAGGGAGGAGCCCGTCCGTCGGCGTGACGACCCGGCGTCGTGCCTCGCGCCACTGGCCGTCGACGTAGGTGTTGAGGACGTCGACCCGCAGGGGGGTCTGTGCCGCGCGGTTCGTGGCCTCGTAGACGAGGACGGGGTTCTCGGACTGGCTCTCGAGGCTCGCCGCGACGTCGAGGGTCGAGGTGAGGTGGATCCCGCCCCCGCCCCCGCGGGCACCGTCGGACCGCCCGAGACCGTCCGCGAGGAAGGTCGTCGGCAGGTGCGGCACGAGCGGGGTGAGGGCGACGGCGGCGACGATGGCACCGACGCCGAGGACCCGACCGAGGGCGGCGAAGTCGAGGGCGGCGTCGTCGGGGTCGCCCGGCTCGGCGCGGTCGGACTCGGCGCGGGTCACCGCCGTCGCCCAGCGGCGCACCGACGATCACCCCCTGACGCCCCACCATCGTCACCCAGACGGCCGCCGGGACGATGAAGTAGAACGCCGCCAGACCCGCGCCCGAGTTGGTCGCCGCACTGAGGTATGCCGCGAGGAGCGGCAGCCCGGCCGCCGTCGGCGTCCGCCGGGTCACCGCGAGGTAGTCGACGGCGAGGGCGGTGAGGGCGATGAGCCCGGCGAGCGCGAAGATCGTCCCCTGGGTCGTCGGGGCCGGGGCGGCTGTGGGTCTGGACGTTCTGGTAGGCGTCCTCGAGCAGGGCGTAGCCCGCGCGGAGCGCCTCCGGGCCGGGCAGCCCGAACCACAGCGAGTCCCGGACGAAGAGGAGGGCCATCGTCGCGAGGACGGCGACGAGCTGTCCGGCGGCCACGAGCCAGGTCGTGACCACCCGGGAGCGCAGCAGGCGTCCCGACGCCGGCCGACGACGAGGAGCAGCAGGAGGGAGGCGGGGGCCCAGTCGGGGGAGGCGAACAGGCTGCCGAGCGGCAGCGCGACCGCCGCGACGGAGAGCGCGGCGAGCGCGGCGTCGACCGGGCGGGCGCGGCTCATCGCCGGGCCCCCACCGGTCCGTGGGTCGTCACGGCCGTCCAGGCCTCGGGCTGGGTGATCTGCGGGCCGACGAGGAGGGAGGACCACCCGGAGCCGACGAGCATCGAGTGCGTCGTCTGCTCCGCCGTCGGCTCCTCGGTCCCCGTCCGGCCCCACTCGAAGGCGGCCCGGTCGATGACGAAGGCGGCGCCGGTCGAGCCCGGCTGACGCAGGGAGGCCGTCGCGCGGGCCGCGTCGTCGTCGAGGCCCCCGAGGATCGCGACGACCAGCCCGCCCTGGGCGGCGAGGGTCGTCGCGGCATGGGTGACGGCCCGGAAGCCCCCGTCGTCGCCGAGCTGGATGCGCGCCAGGGTGTCGAGTGCGGTGTCGAGCTCGACGTTCTCGGCGATGCCGAGGTCGCTCTCGGGGTCCGCGGTGAGCAGGTGCACGGCATACCCGCGACCGGACGAGGTGGGCGGCGACCGACGCGCACATCGACACGGCCCACTCCAGCGACGCCGACCGCGCACCGCCGGAGTGGGCGCAGGCCCGGGTGTCGAGGAGCAGGATGGCGCGCCGCTGGGTCGGGCGGTCCTCCTGGCGGACCATCAGCTCGCCGGTGTGGCTCGTCATCGGCCAGTGGATCCGCCGGAGGTCGTCGCCGTCGCGGTACTCGCGGATGGCCTGGTCGTCATCGCCGTGGAGCCCGACCATGTGCGGGATCGACCCCTCGGTCCCGACACCCGCCCCGAGCGACCTGGCCGCGCCGAGCTGGTGGATCCGGGGGAGGACGACGATGGAGCCGTGTCCCTGGGTGTGGGCGCTCCGCGAGGTCAGGCCGAAGGGATCGCGGACCCGCAGCCCGAGCGGGCCGAGCCGATGCTGGCCGCGGGTATGGCACCGGATGAGGTAGGAGACCTCGCGGCGCTCGCCGGCGAGCATGCTCGGGAGGACGAACCGCGGACGGTCGCCGAGGGCGTAGTCGAGCTGCTCCTCGGCCATGAGCAGGGGGGTGCGGCCGCCACCGGGGTTGCGGATCGTCACGACGACATGGGCGGGCTCGTCGATCCGGACCCGGCCGGGCGAGGCGACCCGGCTCACCTCGAGGGAGAGGTCGTGGCGATAGCCGAAGAGGGCGCTCGCGAGGGGCAGGCCGAGCAGGAGCAGCCCGATCCGGGTGAGGTCGTGCTGGCCCGAGGCCGATCCCGGAGCCGAGCAGCACGACACCCGCGGCGACGAAGGCCATGCCGCGGGTCGTCAGTGCGTCACGGGCGGCGCGCACGGGCTTCCCCTCGGCCGGCGGTGGACCCGCGACCGACGCGGTGCGGTCGCCGGGTCATCGGGTCGGGGCGGGCACCCTGACCCGCTGGATGAGGTCGGTGAGGACGTCAGCGGTGGAGCGGCGGGCCAGCTGGGTCTCGCCCGTCGGGATGAGCCGGTGGGCGAGGACGGGCACGGCGATGGCCTGGACGTCGTCGGGCAGGACATGGTCGCCGCCCGGCCACCGCCGCGTGGGCGCGGGCCGCGCGCAGGAGGTGGATGGCCGCCCGGGGGGAGGCCCCCAGCCGCAGTGCCGAGCTGGTCCGGGTCGCCTGGGCGAGGTCGACGATGTACTGCTTGAGCGCCGGTGACGTGTAGACCTCGCGGACGGCGTCGACCATCCGGGCGACCGTCGCGCCGTCGGTGACCGGCCGCATGTCGTCGAGGACCCGGGCGCCGCTGTGCCGGTCGAGCATCTCCAGCTCGCTCGCGGCCGAGGGGTAGCCCATGGAGATCCGGGCCATGAACCGGTCGCGCTGGGCCTCGGGAAGCGGGTAGGTCCCCTCCATCTCGATGGGGTTCTGGGTCGCCATGACGATGAACGGCGGGGGCAGGGAGTAGGTCGTCCCGTCGACGGTGACCTGGCCCTCCTCCATCGACTCCAGGAGCGCGGACTGGGTCTTCGGCGAGGCGCGGTTGATCTCGTCGCCGACGACGACGTTGGCGAAGATCGCGCCGGGTCGGAACTCGAAGTCCCGCACGTCCTGGTTGAAGACGCTGACGCCGGTGATGTCGCTCGGCAGCAGGTCGGGCGTGAACTGGATCCGCCGGACCGAGGCGTCGATCGAGCGGGCCAGGGTCTTGGCGAGGAGGGTCTTGCCGACGCCGGGGACGTCCTCGATGAGGAGGTGCCCCTCGGCGAGGAGGGTCGTCACGGCCATCTGGACGACGGCGGGCTTGCCGTCGATGACGGAGTTCATCGCCGAGGCCAGGCGAGGAGCTGACCTGGAGCACCTGGTCCAGCGCGGCGCCCCCGGTCGGTGCGGCTCTGCTCGGCCCGGTCCGGGTCGGCCGCGCCCGCTGCCGGGGTGGCGAGGGGCGAGGTGCGCCCCGGCGTCTCGTCGTGGTGGTCCCGACCGGCCACGGTCATCGGCCCCCTTCACGTTCGGTGTGGACTATCGATCTTGCCCCACTTCCCTCCACGGCGGGTAGATCCCTGTCGTGATCCGCCACCCCGGGCCGCCCGTGGGGACGCCCCGGGACGACTCCGGAGGGGTCCCCGGGGCCGGCGGCGCGGCCCCGGCCCTCCCCGGATGCCGGGAGGAGGCCCGGCCCGGGCGGTATGCCGCACGCGTCGGCATACGATGGATTCTCCCCCACTTCACACCACCGCTCTGACCTGCATAGACATGATGACGAGCCAGCGCATTTTGGCCGAAATCGACCCGGATCCGACTACTTGGTGGAGTAAAGTGGGGGAATCCGGAGCAGGGTGACGCATCCGGGGGCGGTCGAACGGAGGTGGGGCGGTGTTCCTCGGCACGCACACCCCCCGCCTCGACGACAAGGGCCGGCTGTTCCTGCCCGCGAAGTTCCGCGAGAAGCTGGCCGGCGGGCTCGTCGTCACCCGCGGCCAGGAGCGCTGTCTCTACGTCTTCCCCATGGACGAGTTCGTCTCCATCACCGAGCAGATGCGCCAGGCTCCGACGACGAGCCGTCGGGTCCGCGACTTCATGCGCGTCTTCCTCTCCGGCGCCTCGGACGAGATCCCCGACAAGCAGGGCCGGGTCACCATCCCCGGCCCGCTGCGCGACTACGCCGGGCTCACCAAGGACTGCACCGTCATCGGCGCCGGCTCCCGCATCGAGGTGTGGGACACCGAGGCGTGGAGCGACTACCTCGCCAGCACCGAGCAGGCCTACTCCGACCAGTCCGAGGAGGTCGTCCCCGGCCTCATGTGACCCCCGACCGCCGACCTCAGGTCCCTGGCCTCCGGCCTCCAGCCGCTCGGCTCCCGACGCGTCTTCCCCCGCGCCGGGCCCGACCGGATGGGGACCGGTCGCCAGGGACCGGGCCACCTCCCACCGCCACCCCACCACGACCCGGAAGGACCCGACGCTCCGATGCCCACCCGTGGACCGGCCGCCGCCCGGCACGTCCCCGTGCTGCGCGAGCGGGTCGTGGACCTCCTCGCCCCGGCGCTCGATGCGCCGGGGTCGGTGTGTGTCGACGCGACCCTCGGGATGGGTGGTCACAGCGAGGCACTGCTCACCCGGTGCCCCGCGGCCGCCGTCATCGGGGTCGACCGGGACCGCGAGGCGCTCGCGATGGCGGGGGAGCGGCTGGCGCCGTTCGGCGCCCGGTTCCGGGCGGTCCACGGCGGTCTACGACGAGCTCCCCGAGATCCTCGAGCGGCTCGGCGTCGCCGAGGTCCAGGGGGTCCTCTTCGACCTCGGTGTCTCCTCGCTCCAGCTCGACGAGGAGGAGCGCGGCTTCGCCTACGCCCACGACGCCCCCCTCGACATGCGGATGGACCAGGCGGCGGGCCCACGGCGGCCGACATCCTCAACACGTATGCCGTGCCCGACCTCGTCCGGGTCCTGCGCGACTACGGCGAGGAGCGCTTCGCCCGCCAGATCGCCGCGGCCGTCGTGCGCGAGCGGGAGCGGGCACCCTTCACGACGTCCGCACGCCTCGTCGACCTGCTGCGCGACGTCGTGCCCGCCGCCTCCCAGCGCTCCGGAGGGCACCCGGCCAAGCGGACGTTCCAGGCCCTGCGGATCGAGGTCAACGCCGAGCTCGCGGTCTGGGAGCGAGCCCTGCCCGCCGCGGTCGAGGCGCTCGCCGTCGGCGGCCGGGTCGTCGTCCTCTCCTACCACTCCCTCGAGGACCGCGTCGCCAAGACCGTCCTCGCGGCCGGCGCGACGGACCGCACGCCGCCCGGCCTGCCGGTCCCGCTCCCGCAGGACGCGGCATACCTGCGGCTGCTGACCCGCGGCGCCGAGGTGCCCACGACCAGGAACAGCACGACAACCCGCGATCCGCGTCGGCCCGCCTTCGCGCGGCCGAGCGGATCCGACCCGCCACGAGGGGGACCCGATGAGCCAGTCCACCGCGACCGCGCGGACCGCCCGGTCCACGCCGGCGCCGCGCCCCGCGTCCCGGCCCACCCGTCGGCCGCTCCAGGTCGTCAGCGCCGCCCCCGCCCGCGGCTCCGGTGGCTTCGTCGCCCTCTGCGCGCTCCTGCTCTTCGCCGGGCTCATCGGCGTCCTCGTCCTCAACACGAGCATGGCGAAGGGCTCCTTCGAGCTCGACCGGCTCCAGAGCCCGTCGGCCGCCCTGTCCGACACCCAGGAGTCGCTCGACCCACGACGTCGACGCCGCAGAGCGCCCCGGCCGAGCTCGCCCATCGGGCGCTCGCCCTCGGCATGGTCCCCTCCCGCTCGGCCGCGTTCCTCCGGCTCAGCGACGGGAAGATCCTCGGCACGCCCGTGCCGGCGACCCGCAAGGACGCCTTCTCCATCGCCACCGGTCCGTCCGTGCCGAGCCCGAACGACACCGAAGCACGACGACGAAGACGACGAAGCCGACGACGAAGAAGACGGTCGGGACGACGAAGCCGGCCGCGACGAAGCCCACGACCGCGAAGACGCCCAAGCCCGCCACCCGCCCGACGACCCCACCGACCCGCAACTGAGCACGCCATGACGAGCCCCACGACGCGGCACCACCGGCACCCGGACGAGGCGGACCCCCGCCGCGGTGGGTCCACCGGTGCAGCGGCCGCTGGTCGGGGTCGCCCCGCCGGTCGCTCGGGCGCCGCCCGTGCCGGCACCGGGCGGACCGGCCGCCCCGCCCGCGCCGGGCGCGGGGCGTCACCCCGCCGCGCCGCCTCCTCGCGCGCGGCAGACGCCGCCGGCCGCCGCCGCCCGTCCGGCTCCCGCCTCCCCGTGCGTCGCCGGCGCCCGGGCGTCGCGGGCGCCGGCCGCCGGATGCGGACGATGACCATCGCCGTCCTCTTCGTCCTCAGCGTCTTCGCCGCCCAGCTCGTCCGGCTCCAGGGGCTCGACTCGGCGGCCGTGGCGGCCGAGGCGCTCGCCCAACGGACTGGCCGACGAGACGATCCCCGCCGTCCGCGGGGTCATCCGGTCCTCCGACGGCGTCGTCCTCGCCTCCAGCGTCATCCGGGAGACCGTCGCCGTCGACCAGACGACGGTGTGCACCTACGGAACCGGCCGGGAGACGTGCGACGCCGCGGATGCGCCGAGCGCCATCGCCGCGGCGACGGCGAAGCTCGCCCCGCTCCTCGGCACGACCCCCGATGCGCTGCGGCCCAAGCTCACCGGCTCGCTGCGCTACCGGGTCCTCGACAAGAACGTCTCACCGGACACGTGGCGCAAGATCGCGGCCCTCGGCATCCCCGGCGTCTACCGCGACCCCGCCGGCGCCAGCGCCGAGCGCGTCTATCCGCAGGGCGCGACGACGGCCTCCCTCGTCGGCTTCACCATCGACGGCGGCAAGCCCGGCGGCGGCGTCGAGGAGATGGTCAACTCGGCGCTCCAGGGAACCCCCGGCAGCGCGGAGTTCGAGACCTCGGCGAGCGGCACGGTCATCCCGGCCGGACGCCAGGAGATCACCCCGGCGAAGAACGGCCGCAACGTCACCCTCACGATCAACTCGAACCTCCAGTGGTACGCCCAGAACGCCCTCGCCGCCAAGGTGAAGCAGACCAACGCGCTCTCCGGGACCGTCGTCGCGATGAACGCCAAGACGGGTCAGCTCCTCGCCGTCGCGTCCTACCCGAGCTTCGACCCCAACCACGTCGGCACGGCCCAGGGCAGCCTCGTCAACAAGGCCTTCAACGACGTCTTCGAGCCGGGCTCGACCGGCAAGATCATGACGATGGCCGCGGCGATGCAGGAGGGCAACGTCACGCCCCGGACCCCGGTCGTCATCCCGGGCAGCCTGCACCGCTACGACACGACGTTCCACGACAGCCACCCGCACGGGACCGAGTACCGCACCGTCGCCGGGACCCTCGCCGAGTCGAGCAACCTCGGGACGATCCTCGTCGGCGAGACGATGCGCCCGGCGACCCTCGCCTCGTACTTCCACAAGTTCGGGCTCGGGTCCACCTCGGGGATGGGCTTCCCGGGGGAGTCGGCCGGCCTCCTCGCCCCCGCCAAGGACTGGAGCGGTACGCAGCGGGCCACCGTCGTGTACGGCCAGGGCCTGTCCGTCACGGCGATCCAGGCCGCCTCGGTCTTCCAGACGATCGCCAACGGCGGGCGTGCGGGTCCCGCCGCGCCTCATCCAGAGCGTCGAGGGCGCCGACGGCCGTCAGGTTCCCGCGGCCCCGGCCAAGGGGGTGCGGGTCGTCTCGACCAAGGTGGCGACGAACCTCAGCCGGATGCTCGAGAGTGTCGTCTCCGACCAGGGCACCGCGCCGGAGGCCCGGATCAAGGGCTACCGCGTCGCCGGCAAGACCGGGCACCGCGGACCGCTACGACCCGACGGTCAAGCGGTACCGCGGCAAGACGGCGAGCTTCATCGGCTATGCCCCGGCCGACGACCCCCAGATCGTCGTCGCGGTCATCCTCCAGCGGCCCGTCAAGGGCTACTACGGCGGCAGCACCGCCGGTCCCGTCTTCCACGACGTCATGACGTACGCGCTCCAGGAGCTCAAGGTGCCGCCGACCGGCACGAAGCCGACGAAGATCCCGCTGCGGGTCTCCAAGCACTGCGGCGCTCTCCAACCCGACCGTCCTGCGTGACGGCCACGGGCGCTCGGCCCGGTAGTCTCTCGCGACGTGCCCGTTCCTCGTCCGTCGGCGGTCGCCGGCTCCGCGCTCGCCGAGCTCGCCGCCCTCGTCGGGGCTGCCGCCGAGGTCGTCGGCGACGGGGGGACGGCGGTGACCGGGGTGACCCTCGACTCGCGCGCGGTACGGCCCGGAGACCTGTATGCCGCCCTCCCGGGCGCCAACGTCCACGGCGCCTCGTTCGGTCCCCAGGTCGCCGACGCCGGCGCCGCAGCGGTCCTCACCGACGTCGCCGGTCGGGACCTCCTCGACACCGACGGCGTCGTCGCTGCCCGTCCTCGTCGTCCCGGAGCCCCGCGCGGTCCTCGGCGCGGTCGCCGCACGGATCTACGGCACCGAGGACCTCGCCCTGCGGATGGTCGGCATCACCGGGACGAACGGCAAGACGACGACGGCATACCTCGTCCACTCCGCCCTCGGCGCCATGGACTGAGCCGGCCGGTCTCATCGGGACGGTCGAGACCCGCGTCGGCGACGAGCGGATCACGAGCGTCCGGACGACCCCGGAGTCCTCCGACCTCCACGCGATCCTTGCCGTCATGGCCGAGCGCGGCATGGGGTCCTGCGTCATGGAGGTGTCGAGCCATGCCCTCGCCCAGCACCGGGTCGACGGCGTCGTCTACGACATCGCGCTCTTCACCAACCTCTCGCAGGACCACCTCGACTTCCATGCCGACATGGAGGACTACTTCGCGGCCAAGGCGTCCCTCTTCACCCCGCTGCGCTCCCGCCGCGGGCTCGTCTGCGTCGACGACGACTGGGGCCTGCGGCTCGCCGCCGAGGCGGACGTCCCGGTGACGACGCTGACCTCGCTGGAGGACCGCGAGGCGGACTGGCGGGTCCTCGTCGACGGTGTCGACCCGGCCTCCTTCCTCCTGCGCGGGCCGGAGGCCGAGCTCTCGCTGCGGAGCGCGCTGCCGGGCGGCTTCAACATCGTCAACACGGCGATGGCGGCCGTCGCGCTCATCCTCGGCGGCGAGCCACCGACCGCGGTGGAGCGGGCGATCCTCACCGACCCGCACGTGCCGGGTCGGATGGAGCGGGTCGCTCCGAGCCGGCCCGACGGTCGCGCCCCGCTGGCCGTCGTCGACTACGCCCACACCCCCGACGCCGTGGGGGCCGCCCTCAGCGCCCTGCGCCCGACGACGACCGGAGCGCTCGTCGTCGTCCTCGGGGCCGGCGGCGACCGCGACCGCGGCAAGCGGCAGGCCATGGGCCGGGCCGCCGCCGAGCACGCCGACGTCGTCGTCGTCACCGACGACAACCCGCGCTCCGAGGACCCCTCCGGCATCCGCGCGGCCGTCGTCGAGGGCGCTCGGGCCGCGGGGGGTGGTGCCCAGGTCGTCGACGAGCCGGACGGCCGTCGGGCCGCGATCCGCCGGGCCGCTCGGATCGCCGTCGAGCGCGGAGCCGGCTCGACGCTGGCGGTCGTCGGCAAGGGGCACGAGACCGGCCAGGACATCGCGGGAGTGGTCCAGCCCTTCGACGACCGCGACGAGCTGCGGGCGGCCCTCGACGCCGCCCTGGGCGCCGACCCGGAGCCGGGCGCGTGATCGCCCTCACCCTTGCCGAGGTCGCCGCCGTGACCGGTGGGCGCTTCCACGGGATCACGGCCGAGGACGCCGCGGGGCTCGTCCTCGACGGGCCGGTCGTCACCGACTCCCGCGAGGCCGGCCCCGGCAGCCTCTACATCGCCCGGGTCGGCGAGCACCTGGACGGGCACGCGTTCGTCGCGGGCGCGGCCGAGGCCGGCGCGGTCGCCGCGCTCACCTCCCGCGACGTCGACGAGCTGCCCTGCGTCGTCGTCGGCGACGTCCAGGAGGCGTTCGCCGCGCTCTCGCGTGCCGTCGCCGCGCGCGGGGTCGACCTCACCATCGTCGGCATCACCGGCTCCTCGGGCAAGACGAGCACGAAGGACCTGCTCGGGTCGGTCCTCGCCGACCTGCGGCGAGACCGTCGCCCCGGTGGGGTCCTACAACTCCGAGGTGGGGGTCCCGCTGACCGTCACCCGGATCACCGAGGACACCCGCTTCCTCGTCGTCGAGATGGGGGCGCGCGGCGTCGGCCACATCCGTTACCTCACGACGATGGCGCCGCCCCGGATCGGCGTGGTCCTCAATGTCGGGAGCGCTCACATCGGCGAGTTCGGCAGCAAGGAGGCGATCGCCGTCGCCAAGGCCGAGCTCGTCGAGGCGCTGCCCGGGGACGGGGTCGCCGTCCTCAACGCCGACGACCCGATCGTGCGCGCGATGGCGGACCGGACGAGGGCGCGGGTCGTCCTCGTCGGCGAGGCACCCGACGCGCGACGTGCGCGCCGAGGCCGTCGGCCTCGACACCGGCGGGCACCCCACCTTCGACCTCGTCGCGGCGGGGGCGACCGAGCGGGTGACCCTCGCCCTCGTCGGTCGCCACCACGTCGGCAACGCCCTCTCCGTCGCGGCCGTCGCCCTCGAGTGCGGCATGCCGCTCCCGGCCGTCGCCGCGGCCCTCGGCCGCGGCGCGCCCGGTCAGCCGGTGGCGGATGGAGATCACCGACCGCCCCGACGGGGTCCGGGTCGTCAACGACGCCTACAACGCCAACCCCGACTCGATGGTGGCGGCCCTCGAGGCGCTCCGCGTCATGAGCGGCGGCGGCCGCCGGTCGGTCGCCGTCCTCGGGACGATGCTCGAGCTCGGCGAGGAGAGCCGCCGTGGGCACACCGAGGTGGGCCGGGTCGCCGCCGCCCTCGGCGTCGACCGGCTCGCTCGTCGTCGGCGAGGAGGCCAGGCCCATGTGCGACGGGGCCGCCGGGAGCGACACGACGTGCACGTGGGTCGCCGACGCCGACGCGGCATACGACGTCCTGGCCGCAGAAGTGCGCGCGGGTGACGTCGTGTTGTTCAAGTCCAGCC
This sequence comes from uncultured Actinomycetota bacterium, assembly GCA_963745335.1. GTDB lineage: Bacteria > Actinomycetota > Actinomycetes > Actinomycetales > Dermatophilaceae > CAVSJJ01. Next base: position 579,946 of record CAVUXP010000009.1, on the reverse strand, counting down.
GCGACGCGGGGCTACGGTGGCTCGGAGAGAGGTTCGCCGGCGAGAGGGAGGAGAGCTAGGTGAAGGCCGTCCTCATCGCCGCGGTGATCTCCCTCTCCATCGCCCTGCTCGGCACGCCGATGTTCATCAAGTTCCTCGTCCGGCGCGGCTACGGACAGTTCATCCGGGACGACGGGCCGACGTCCCACCACACCAAGCGCGGGACGCCGACGATGGGCGGAGCCGTCATCGTCGGGGGAGCGATCACGGCCTACCTCCTCGCCCACCTGCTCACCCTCACCGGCCCGACCGTCTCCGGGCTGCTCGTCCTCTTCCTCATGGGCGGGCTCGGGCTCATCGGGTTCCTCGACGACTACATCAAGATCAGCAAGCAGCGCAGCCTCGGCCTGCGGTCGCGACAGAAGCTCGCCGGCCAGGGCATCATCGGCGTCCTCTTCTCGATCCTCGCCCTGCAGTTCCCCAACAACGCGTTCCGGACACCCGCCTCGACCCGGATCAGCTTCGTCCGCGACACGAACATCGACCTCGCGTTCGCCGGGCCGATCGTCGGGCTCATCCTCTTCATCCTCTGGGCGAACTTCATGATCTCGGGGCTGTCCAACGGCGTGAACCTCACCGACGGCCTCGACGGACTCGCCACGGGTGCCTCGGTCATGGTCTTCGCGTCCTACGTCCTCATCGGGATCTGGGAGTTCAACCAGAACTGCCAGACCAACCCGGGCATCAAGTGCTACGAGGTGCGAGACGCCCACGACCTCGCCGTCGTCGCCGCCTCCGTCATGGGCGCCTGCTTCGGCTTCCTGTGGTGGAACGCCGCGCCCGCGAAGATCTTCATGGGCGACACCGGCTCGCTCGCCCTCGGTGGCGCGATGGCCGGCCTCGCCATCACGACCCGCACCGAGTTCCTCATCGTCATCCTCGGCGGGCTCTTCGTCACGATCACCCTCTCCGTCGTCATCCAGGTCGCGTCGTTCAAGACGACCGGCAAACGGGTCTTCCGGATGGCGCCGCTGCAGCACCACTTCGAGCTGCTCGGTTGGCAGGAGGTGACGATCGTCATCCGGTTCTGGATCATCGCCGGGCTCTTCGTCGCCCTCGGCCTCGGGGTCTTCTATGCCGAGTGGGTCGTGGGCGCAGCATGACCGGCGCCACCGAGGCGCGTCCCGGTGGCGAGGATCGGCTCGCCGGGCTGACCCACCGTGACGCCGGCTGGGCGGGGCTGCGCGTCGTCGTCGCCGGGCTGGGGCTCAGCGGCTTCGCCGCGGCCGACGCCCTCCTCGAGCGCCGGGCCGACGTCCTCGTCGTCGACGGCGCCGACCCGGCGCAGCGGGTCGGTCATGGCCCAGAAGGCGCACATCCTCGACATCCTCGGCGCCCGGCTCGCCTTCGGACCCTCCGCCGTCGCCGGTATGCCGGCCGCGGACGTCGACCTCGTCGTCACCTCCCCGGGGTGGCGCCCCGACCAGCCGCTCCTCGCCGAGGCGGCTGCCCGCGGCATTCCCGTGTGGGGGGAGGTCGAGCTCGCCTGGCGGATGCGGCCGCGCGAGGGGGCCGCCCCGTGGCTCACCGTGACCGGCACGAACGGCAAGACGACGACGGTCCAGATGCTCGCGTCGATCCTCCGGGCCGCCGGGCTGCGGGCGACGAGCGCCGGCAACGTCGGGACCCCCCTCCTCGAGGCCGTCCTCCATCCGGACCCCTTCGACGTCATCGCCGTCGAGCTGTCGAGCTTCCAGCTGCACTGGTCACAGTCGATCTCGCCGCGGGCCTCGGTCTGCCTCAACGTCGCTCCGGACCACGTCGACTGGCACGGCTCCTTCGAGGCCTATCTCGCGGCCAAGGGCAAGGTCTACGAGCGGACCGAGGTCGCCTGCGTCTACAACGTCGACGACCCTCGGACCGAGCGGCTCGTCGAGGCAGGCGGACGTGATCGAGGGCTGCCGTGCCGTCGGCTTCACCCTCGGCGTGCCCGCCCCGTCGATGCTGGGCCTCGTCGACGACGTCCTCGCCGACCGGGCCTTCGTCGAGCAGCGCCGGCACGCGGCCGCCGAGCTCGGCGACCCTGGAGGACCTCGGGGGCGACGGCCGCGAGATCGCCCCCCATGTCGTCGCGAACGCCCTCGCCGCCGCCGCCCTGGCCCGCGCCCACGGCGTTCCGCCGGTGGCCGTCCGGGAGGGGCTGCGCGCCTTCCGGCCCGAGCCGCACCGGATCGCGCTCGTGGCCGAGGCCGGCGGGGTCCGCTTCGTCGACGACTCCAAGGCGACGAACCCGCACGCCGCCGAGGCCTCCCTGCTCGCCTACGAGCGCGTCGTCTGGGTCGCCGGCGGCCTCCTCAAGGGCGCCGAGGTCGACGACCTCGTCGAGCGCGCCGCGGGCCGGCTTCGAGGCGTCGTCCTCATCGGGGCCGACCGGGCCCGGATCGCCGAGGCGCTCGCCCGACACGCGCCCGAGATCCCGGTCATCGACCTCGACTCCACGGACACTGGGACCATGGACCGTGTCGTGGCCGAAGCCGCCGCCCTCGCCGAGCCGGGCGACGTCGTGCTGCTCGCCCCGGCGGCCGCGTCCATGGACATGTTCGCCAACTACGGCGCGCGGGGCGACGCCTTCGCCGAGGCCGTCCGCCGGCACGCCGCCGCGGGGGAGTGACGAGGGTGAGCAGCACCTCGGCGCCGTCGCGGCCGAGGACGACGGAGCGTCCCCGCGGCCGGCTCGCGGCCTGGCGCGCCCACTTCGACTCGCCGGTGACGACCTACAACCTCATCGCCGGCGTCACCTTCGCCCTCGTCGTCTTCGGGCTCGTCATGGTCCTGTCCGCCTCGACGGTCATGTCGCTCCAGGAGACCGATCTCGCGTCGCCCTACGCGATCTTCGAGAGCCAGCTCGTCTTCGCCGGGATCGGCACCGCCGGCCTCCTCGTCGCCTCGCGGCTACCCGTCGTGGCCTGGAAGCGTCTGGCCGTCCCCATCCTCCTCGGCGCGCTCGCCCTCCAGCTGCTCGTCTTCACCCCGCTCGGCATCAGCGTCAACGGCAACCTCAACTGGATCCACCTCGGCCCGCTGACGATGCAGCCGTCGGAGCTGATCAAGGTCGGGCTCGTCCTCGTCGGCGGGCTCATCCTCTCCCGCAAGCACGCGAACCTCGACCAGCTCGGCCACGTCGTCGTCCCGTTCATCCTGCCCGTCTCGGCCGTCGCCATCGGGCTCGTCCTCGTCGGTGGTGACCTCGGCACCGTCCTCGTCCTCGGGGCGATCGTCGCCGCCACCCTGTATGCCGCGGGCGTCCCGGCCCGGTGGTTCGGCATCTCGTTCGTCGGGTTTCGTCGCGCTCGCGACGACGATGGTCCTCATCAGCCCCAACCGGCTGGCCCGGTTCGACGTGTGGCTGGGCCGGGACACCAACCCCTTCGGCAACGCCCGCCAGCCGATGCAGGGCCGGTTCGCCCTCGCCGACGGCGGGTGGTTCGGTCTCGGTCTCGGGGCGAGCCGGGAGAAGTGGCAGTGGCTCTCGGAGCCGCACAACGACTTCATCTTCGCCATCATCGGCGAGGAGCTCGGCCTGCCGGGGACGATCGTCGTCCTCGTCCTCTTCGCGGTGCTGACGGTCGCCTGCTACCGGCTCGTCATGCGCACGACCGACACGTTCGTCCGGATCGCCACGGCCGGGGCGATGACGTGGATCGTCGTCCAGGCGATGGTCAACATCGGCACCGTCATCGGCCTGCTCCCCGTCATCGGCCTGCCCGCTCCCGCTCGTCTCCTCGGGCGGGTCCTCCCTCGTGACGACGATGGTGATCCTCGGGATCCTCCTGTCCTTCGCGAGGTCCGAACCCGGATGCGCCCAGGCCCTGTCGGCGCGACCATCCGTCCTGCGCCGCACCCTGTCCGTCGTCCCGTCCCGGGTCCGCCGCGGGCGGAGCGCGCGGTGAGCGCCGGTCCCCGCTCGGTGCTCCTCGCGGGCGGCGGCACGGCCGGGCACGTCTCACCGCTGCTCTCGCTCGCCGACTGCCTGCGCCGCCGCGACCCCGACGTCGCCGTCCTGGTGCTCGGCACGGCGGAGGGGCTGGAGGCGCGCCTCGTCCCCGAGCGCGGATACCCGCTCGCCATCGTCCCGAAGGTCCCGTTGCCCCGACGGCCCAGCGCCGACCTGCTCCGGCTGCCCGGCAACCTCCGGGCGGCCGTCGCCGCCGCGGGTACCGCCATCGACCAGTCGGGCGCCGAGGTCGTCGTCGGGTTCGGTGGCTACGTCAGCACACCGGCATACCTCGCGGCGCGGCGCCGGCGGATCCCCGTCGTCGTCCACGAGCAGAACGCCCGCCCCGGCCTCGCCAACCGCCTGGGCGCCCGGATCGCGGCGGCGGTCGCCGTCACGTTCCCCGACACGGCCCTGCCACACGCGCACGTCATCGGAATGCCTCTGCGGCACGAGATCGCCACGCTGGACCGCGCGGCGCTGCGGGCGGAGGCGCGGGCCGGGTTCGGCCTCGACGCCGACCGTCCGACCGTCCTCGTGACCGGCGGCTCTCTCGGCGCGGCCCGGCTCAACGCCGCCTTCTACGGCGCCGTCACCGCGCTCCGCGAGGCCGGGATCCAGGTGTTGCACGTCTCGGGACTCGGCAAGGACGAGCCGGTCGAGTCGGTGCCGGGGGCCGCGCCCTACGTCGTCCTGCCCTACGCCGACCGGATGGACCTCGCCTACGCCGCCGCCGACCTCGTCGTCGCCCGGGCCGGCGCCAACACCGTCTGCGAGCTGACGGCCGTCGGGCTCCCGGCCGTCTACGTCCCGCTGCCGATCGGCAACGGTGAGCAGCGGCTCAACGCGCGAGCCGTCGTCGAGGCCGGCGGAGGCGTGCTCGTCGACGACGCCGAGATGACGGCGCGGTGGGTGGCCGACCGCCTCGTCGGTCTTGCGAGCGACCCCACCCGGGTCGCCGAGATGGCCGCCGCGGCGGCGGCGGTGGGGGAGCGGGGCGCGGACGAGCTCCTCGCCGACCTCGTCGTCGAGGCCGTCCACGGGGGGCGCTGAGCGTGGACGGGGTCAACCCACGGTTCGACTTCGGCGCGCCCCTGCCCGGGCTCGCCGAGCTCGGTCGCGTCCACTTCGTCGCCATCGGCGGGGCGGGCATGTCGGGCGTCGCCGCCGTCATGCTCGACCTCGGCGTCAGCGTCTCCGGCTCGGACGCCAAGGACTCCGCGGTGCTGGAGGGCCTGCGCGCCAGGGGCGCTCGCGTCGTCGTCGGGCACGACGCGTCTCACGTCGACGGCGTCGACACCGTCGTCGTCTCCACGGCCATCCGGGAGGACAACGTCGAGCTGGCGACGGCTCGCGCCCGGGGGCTGCGCGTCCTGCACCGGGCCCAGGCGCTCGCCGTGACGATGGCGGGCTCACGGCGGCTCGCCGTGGCCGGGGCGAGCGGCAAGACGACGACGACCTCGATGCTCGCCGTCGCCCTGACCGAGGCCGGTGCCGACCCGTCGTTCGTCAGCGGCGGCGAGATCGGCCAGCTCGGCGGCAGCGCCCGCATCGGCGGTGGCCCGGCCTTCGTCGCCGAGGCCGACGAGAGCGACGGGTCCTTCCTCGTCTACCGGCCCGAGGTCGCCGTCGTGACGAACGTCCAGCCCGACCACCTCGACTTCTACGGCACGTTCGAGCGGGTCCAGGAGGCGTATGCCGCGTTCGCGGCCTCGGTCGCCGACGGCGGGCTGCTCGTCGCCTGCCACGACGACCCGGGGTCGCTCGCCCTCGCCGAGCGGGTCCGCGCGACCGGTCGGCGCGTCCTCACCTACGGCACCGACCCCGCCGCCGACCTCGTCGTCGAGTCGACCGAGCCCGCCGGCCTCGGCAGTCGGTCGGTCCTGGCCCGGGACGGCGAGCGGGTCGAGCTCGACCTCGGCGTGCCGGGGCGGCACAACGTCCTCAACGCGTGCGCGGCATACCTCGCGGCGACCGACGGGCTGGGTGTGGACGGCGGCGCGGTCCTCGCGGGGCTCGCCGCCTTCGCCGGGGCGCGGCGCCGCTTCGAGGCCATGGGGCTGGCCCGGGGAGTCAGCGTCGTCGACGACTACGCGCACAACCCGGCCAAGGTCGCGGCCGTCGTCGCGACCGCTCGCGACGTCATCGCCCGGCGAGGCTCGGGCCGACTGCACGTCGTCTTCCAGCCGCACCTGTTCTCGCGGACCCGCGACTTCGCGACCGGAGTTCGCCGCCGCCCTCGCCCCGGCCGACTCCGTGCTCCTGCTCGACATCTATGCCGCGCGCGAGGACCCGATGCCGGGCGTCACCTCGGAGCTCGTTGCCGCGCCGCTCCGCGACCGCCACGGCCACGCCGAGGCCCGCGTCGTCGGGTTCGACGAGGCCGTCGAGGTCCTCGCCGCGCGAGCCGAGCCCGGCGACCTGCTGCTCACCGTCGGTGCCGGCGACGTGACGACGCTCGCTCCCCGGCTGCTGGCCGCCCTGGAGGCGTCGTGAGCGGGATGACCGGCCCCGGCCGTGGCGGGGTCGGCGCCCCGGCCCGGCCCCGGGGAGTCGCCTCGTCGCGCTCCCGCTTCGAGGCCCGGGCGACCCAGGTCCGCCGCCGGCCGTGGCGCGCGGTGCTGCTCGCCGTCGTCCTCGTCGGGGCCGTCGTGGGCGTGGCCTGGCTCGTCTGGTGGAGCCCGGTGCTCGCGGTCCGCGCCGTCGCGGTGACGGGCGTGACCGGATCGGAGGAGCGGGCCGTGGCGGCCCTCGTCGAGGTGCCCGACGGGACGCCGCTGGCCCGGGTCGACACCGGTGCCGTCGCCGACCGGGTGCGCACGAGGGTGACGATCGCCGAGGTGTCGGTCCAGCGCTCGTGGCCGCACACGCTCACCGTCCATGTCGTCCCGCGGACCCCCGCCATCGTCGTGAAGAACCCTCAGGGTCAACTTGAGGTTGTGGATCGCGAGGGCGTGTCGTTCGGCCGGGTCGGCACCCCGCCCGACGGGGTCCCGGTCGTCTCCGCGACGACCGACCGGGCGATGTCCGAGGACGCCATCCGGACCGCCATCGCCGTCGTCGAGTCGCTGCCGCCGAACCTGTCGAGCCGGGTCTCGTCGCTCACCGTCAGCTCGGCCGATCTCGTCACCTTCCGGATCGGCTCCACGACGGTCGCCTGGGGCAATGCCGACCAGGGGGCGCGCAAGGTGGAGATCGTCCGCGCCCTCCTCGCGACGAAGCCGAGCCGGATCGACGTCAGCGCGCCGGACACCCCGGTGACCCGGTAGTCCCACGCCCACCACCGCCGCCGGGGTGGCGTTGACCATGCGTCACGAGCTGGGGCGGAAGAGACGCGTGTGACATGTGAGACGATTGGGACGACCCGGTCCGGCCCGTGCCCAACCCGAGCGCCGACACGCCACGGCATTGTTTGATCGAGGGTCCGCACCCGCCTAGCGTCGTCGCAACGGGTCATGGCGCACACCGTGACCCTCATGGTGAACTTGACGGTTGGGGCACCTCGCCCGGGCCGGAACACATCGCACCACCCCAGAGCACGCCGCATCCGTGCACCGGATTCAGGAGAGGCCCACCACCGTGGCAACACCCCAGAACTACTTGGCCGTCATCAAGGTCGTCGGCATCGGCGGGGGCGGCGTCAACGCCATCAACCGGATGATCGAGGTCGGGCTCAAGGGCGTCGAGTTCATCGCGGTCAACACCGACGCGCAGGCGCTGCTCATGAGCGACGCCGACGTCAAGCTCGACGTGGGCCGTGACCTGACCCGCGGCCTCGGGGCCGGCGCCGACCCCGAGGTCGGCAAGAAGGCCGCCGAGGACCACGCCGAGGAGATCGAGGAGGTCCTCAAGGGGGCCGACATGGTCTTCGTCACCGCCGGCGAGGGCGGCGGCACCGGCACGGGCGGCGCACCCGTCGTCGCCCGGATCGCCAAGGGCCTCGGTGCCCTGACGATCGGCGTCGTCACCCGCCCGTTCACCTTCGAGGGCCGTCGGCGGGCCAACCAGGCCGAGTCCGGCATCGCCGGGCTGCGCGAAGAGGTCGACACCCTCATCGTCATCCCCAACGACCGCCTCCTGTCCATCAGCGACCGGGGCGTCTCGATGCTCGACGCCTTCCGCAGTGCCGACCAGGTCCTCCTCTCCGGTGTCCAGGGCATCACCGACCTCATCACGACGCCGGGCCTGATCAACCTCGACTTCGCCGACGTCAAGTCGGTCATGTCCGGCGCCGGGTCGGCGCTGATGGGGATCGGCTCGGCCCGCGGCGAGGACCGCGCCGTCCAGGCCGCCGAGCTCGCGATCTCCAGCCCGCTGCTCGAGGCGAGCATCGACGGGGCCCACGGCGTCCTCCTGTCGATCCAGGGTGGCAGCGACCTCGGGCTCTTCGAGATCAACGAGGCCGCGCGGCTCGTCCAGGAGGCGGCGCACCCCGAGGCGAACATCATCTTCGGTGCCGTCATCGACGACGCCCTCGGCGACGAGGTCCGGGTCACCGTCATCGCCGCCGGCTTCGACGGCGGCGCCCCGACCCGGCGCGCCGACGAGCGGGCCCTCGGGACGATCCAGGGTTCGACGCGCCCGGCCGCCCCGGCCGCGCCGAGTGCGCCGGCGGCGCCGGCTCCCCGGCGCCGAGCTCCCCGGCGCCGCGCCTCCGCGGGCGAGGGCGGGGAGGCGTCCGACGCGAGCGACGCCGGCCCCGCCGAGGAGGCCGCCGTCCAGTCCGAGCCCGGCTCGGCGCCGCAGGCGGTCCCGCCGCGCCAGTCCCCGCCGCGGACGGTCACCTTCGAGGAGGGCGACGACCTCGACGTGCCCGACTTCCTCAAGTAGTCGCCCGGATCGCCGGGGCCGGGGGGACGGGATGTCCCCCCGGCCCCGGCGCGTCTACGGTGGGCACGTGTTCTTCTGGCGACGGCATTCCGAGGGGGTCACGACGGTCGTCACCGACCGGGCGGGCGGAGCGAGCACCGACGGGTATGCCGGCCTCAACCTCGGCGGGCACGTCGGGGACGACCCCGCCCGGGTCGAGGAGAACCGGCGCCGGCTCGCGGCCGAGCTCGGGCTCGCCCGCGACCGGCTCGTCTTCATGGATCAGTGCCACGGGTCGGACGTCGCCGTCGTCGAGGACCGCCCGGCCGTGCCGCCCCGCGTCGACGCGCTCGTCACGACGGTCCCGGACCTCGCGCTCGCGGCCCTCGTCGCCGACTGCACCCCCGTCCTCCTCGCGGACCCGCAGGCGGGCGTCGTCGGCGCCGTCCACGCCGGCCGGCCCGGCCTCGTGGCGGGCGTCGTGCCCCGGGCCGTCGCGGCGATGCGTGACCTCGGGGCCCGCTCCCTCTCGGCCGTCGTCGGGCCGTCGATCTGCGCGCGCTGCTACGAGGTGCCACTCGCGATGCGCGAAGACGTCGCCGCGGTCGTGCCCGAGAGCCGGGCGGTGTCCTGGACCGGCACTCCTGCCCTCGACGTCGCGGCCGGCGTCGTCGCCCAGCTCGCCGCGGCCGGCGTCGCCGTCGAGTGGATCGGGGGCTGCCCGCGGGAGGACGAGGCGTTGTACTCCCACCGTCGAGACGGGACGACCGGCCGGTATGCCGGCGTCATCGTGAGGAGCGACCAATGAGTGACCAGCTGACCGGAGCGGCCCGTCGTGCACAGCTCGCCGCCGGCCTCGAGAGCGTCGGCGCGCGCATCGACGCGGCGATGCGGTCGAGCGGTCGGACCGACCGTCCGGCGCTCATCGTCGTGACGAAGTTCTTCCCCGCCACCGACATCGACCTGCTCGCCGAGCTCGGCGTCACCGACGTCGGGGAGAACCGCGACCAGGAGGCCTCGGCCAAGTTCGCCGAGGTGCACCACCGCGACCGCCTCACCCTCCACTTCATCGGCCAGCTCCAACGCAACAAGGCCCGGTCCGTCGCGCGGTATGCCGATGTCGTCCAGTCCGTCGACCGGCTCCGGCTCGTCGGGGCCCTCGACCACGCCGCCGAGGCCGAGCAGCGCCGCCTCGCCGTCCTCATCCAGGTCGGCCTCGACGACGAGCCCGGCCGTGGGGGCGTCCCGGCGTCCGAGGCGCCGGCGCTCGCGGACGCCGTCGCGGCGAGCGCGGCCCTCGACCTGCGCGGCGTCATGGCCGTCGCGCCGCTGGGCGCCGACCCGCGGGCGGCATTCGCCCGGCTCCGCACGGTCGCGGACCGCGTGCGCGCGGACCATCCGGACGCGACGTGGGTCTCCGCGGGGATGAGCGGCGACCTCGAGGACGCCATCGCCGAGGGTGCGACACACCTGCGTGTCGGCACGGCAATCCTCGGTTCTCGCCCGTCACACGGGTAACTTCGGTCACGAACGGTCACGTCGGCATACGGCGGACACATCCGTCTCACGGCGGGATCGCCCGCAGGAGGAACAGGAGCACCCATGGCTGGCGCGCTGCGCAAGACGATGGTCTACCTCGGGCTGGCCGAGGACGACGCGCACTACGACGAGTACGACGAGTACGACGAGCTCGAGACCGACGAGGCCGCCGACGGCCCGCGCGAGCGGCACGCCCAGGTCACCCAGCTGCCGACCCGCCGTCCCGTCGCCGAGATCGTCCGGCCCCCGCAGACCGACGGGCTGACCCGGATCACGACGATCCATCCGCGCACGTACAACGAGGCGAAGACGATCGGCGAGAACTTCCGCGACGGAACCCCCGTCATCATGAACCTCACCGACATGGACGACGCCGACGCCAAGCGGCTCGTCGACTTCGCCGCCGGCCTCGTGTTCGGGCTGCACGGCGCCATCGAGCGGGTCACGGCCAAGGTCTTCCTCCTCTCGCCGTCGACCGTGACGGTCAACGCCGAGGAGGGCAGCGCCACCACGGCTCCGGCGCGCGGACTCTTCAACCAGAGCTGACCGCTCCGACCCGCCCCGGCGACCGCTGCTCGGGTCGCCGCTGGCTCAGGGCGGCCACAGGTGGAGCGGCGAGGCTGAGGTGATGACGATCCTGCGACAGGTCCTCCACCTCGTCGTCCTTGTCTACCTGCTCGTCATGCTCGGCCGACTCGTCCTCGAGTGGGTTCGTCTCTTCGGACCGGGCTGGCGTCCGCGGGGTGCGGCTCTCGTCGTGGCGGAGATCCTCTACTCCCTCACCGACCCGCCGCTGGCCGCGATCCGGCGGGTCGTCCCCACCGTGACGGTGGGCTCGGTGCGGCTAGACCTCGCCTTTCCCATTATTCTCATCTGCCTCTACTTTTTACTGGCGATCCTCTAGGCTGGCTCCGTCCGGACCGGTGGGTCTGCGACGATGAGGGGTAAGTCCAGCCCACAGAGTTACGTCCACCAGGAGTTGCCATGGCGTTGTCGCCCGAGGATGTCCTCAACAAGACGTTCACGCAGACCCAGTTCCGTCGGGGTTACGACGAGCGCGAGGTCGACGACTTCCTTGACGACATCGTGGCCGAGATGCGTCGGATGTCGAAGGAGAGCGACGACCTCCGTAGCGACCTCAACGAGTGTCGGTCCGGCCGCGGGATGTCGGTCGCCGCCGCCGCACCGGCCGCCGCGCCCGCCGCCGCGGGTCCGTCCCCGGAGATGCTCGAGGAGCTGGAGTCCCTGCGTGGCCAGGCCTCGACCCTCGAGTCCCGCAACGGCGAGCTCGAGGCCCAGATCCGCGAGCTCGAGACCGCCGGGGGACGCAGTGCCGAGCTCGAGGCGCAGGTCCGTGACCTGGAGAACAAGCGGCACGAGCTCGAGGCACGCCTGTCCGAGTTCGAGGGGCGCGGCGGTGACCTCGAGGGTCGCAACGCCGAGCTGCAGGGTCAGGTGGCCCAGCTCGAGTCCCGGGTCCAGGAGCTCGAGGCGCAGGTCGCCGACGGCGAGCAGCGGTATGCCGCCCTCCAGGGCGAGCACGAGAGCCTCCGCGGCGAGCACGACCAGGTCCTCGCCCAGCACGAGCAGGTCCTCGCTCAGCACGAGCAGGCCGTGGCCGAGGCCCAGCAGCTGCGTGGCCAGGTCGAGCAGCTCGGGTCCGCGCAGGAGGGCGCCGACGCCCAGCTCGCGTCCATCCAGGCCCGGATCGACGAGGCCGAGCGGGCCGCCCAGGAGCGGATCGCCACCGCGCAGGCCGAGGCCGAGGCCGCCGAGGCCGAGGCGAGCCGCCGCTCCGAGGCTGCGGCCCAGGCCGCCCAGGAGGCCGAGTCCCGTGCCGCAGCGGCCCAGGCCGCCGACGCCGCGCCGGCCGCCGCGGCTCCGCTGGCCGACGCGTCTGGCGCCGGCGCCGCGAGTGTCATCGCGCTGGCCCAGCGCCTCCACGACGAGCACGTCGCCGCCGGTGAGGCGCGCCGGGACGAGCTGATCTCCGAGGCGCAGTCCCGTCACGACGAGCTCATCACGACCGCGCAGGCCCGCCACGACGAGCTGCTCACCGACGGCCAGGCCCAGCACGACCGTCTCATCGCAGAGGCGACGACCCAGCGCGAGGAGATGCTGACCGAGGCCCGGGAGCGCTCGACCGGCATGGTTCACGAGGCGCAGCAGAAGAAGTCGGCGATCCTCACCGAGCTCGGTCGTGAGCAGGGTCTGCTCGAGACGAAGATCCAGCAGCTGCGTGGTTTCGAGCGCGACTACCGCTCGCGGCTGCACCAGTACATCGAGGGTCAGCTCAAGGACCTCGAGACGACGGCCATCGAGGTCCCGAGCGATGCTCCGGCCGAGGGTCAGCAGGAGGCAGTCCAGGCCTGACCGCGGCAGCGGTGCGCAACGCCACACCCCCCAGGATCGGGGTTGTGGCGTTGCGCATTGAGGTCCCCCTTCCCAGGCCGTATTGTTCGGCGCACTTGCCCGGATCGTCCCGATCCGGGCCGTCCCTGTAAGCGAGGTTGGCATGGTTGCCAAGATCGTCATGGCGGTTGCTCAGCGAGCGACGGCCACGGCCAAGCGAGTCAGCGCTGCCGCGTCCTCCTCCGGCCGGAAGAAGGCGACGGCGAGCGCGGCCACCTCCTCGGCCAAGAAGGCCGCCAAGAAGGCTGCGCCGGCGAAGAAGGCCGCGCCGGCCAAGAAGGCTGCGCCGGCCAAGAAGGCCGCGCCGGCCAAGAAGAGCGCGCCGGCGAAGAAGGCCGCGCCGGCGAAGAAGGCCGCGCCGGCGAAGAAGGCCGCGCCGGCCAAGAAGGCTGCGCCGGCGAAGAAGGCCGCGCCGGCCAAGAAGGCCGCGCCGGCGAAGAAGGCCGCGCCGGCCAAGAAGGCCGCGCCGGCCAAGAAGGCCGCGCCGGCCAAGAAGGCCGCGCCGGCGAAGAAGGCTGCCCCGGCGAAGAAGGCCGCTCCGGCCAAGAAGGCCGCTCCGGCCAAGAAGACGGCGCCGGCCAAGGCCGCCGGCGGCACGGCCGTCCGCGGCAAGATCGCCCCGTCGGCCCTTGTCGTCCTCGACCACGAGGACCCGTGGACCGCCGCAGAGCTCAAGGAGGTCCGGTCCGAGATCGAGGCGGACATCGCCCGGCTCGACGAGGAGCTGCGCAGCGCCGCGGCGGAGCTCGTCGACCTCATGCGCGACTCCGGGGACGGCGCCGGAGACGACCAGGCCGACGCCGGGGCCAAGACCTACGAGCGCGAGCAGGAGATGACGCTCGCCAACAACGCCCGCGACATGCTCCACCAGAACCAGCACGCGCTCGAGCGCCTCGACGACGGCACGTACGGCGTGTGCGAGTCCTGTGGCAACCCGATCGGCAAGCTTCGCCTCCAGGCGGCTCCTCGTGCGACCCTATGTATGCCATGCAAGATGAAGGAAGAGCGCCGCTGACTCCGGCGGACACCGATCTCGACGCACCGGCCGCGGTGACCACCGCCGGCCGGTCGCGTTTGTATGCCGTCCTCGCGGGGGTTGCCCTCGTCACCCTGGTCGCCGACCAGGGGAGCAAGATCTGGGCCCTGCACCGGCTGGAGCCGGGGGTCCGGACCGAGCTCCTCGGGTCATGGCTGCGCCTGGAGCTCATCCGCAACCCCGGAGCCGCCTTCTCGATCGGCATGAACGCGACCTGGGTCCTCGTCATCATCGGGGTCGCCGTCCTCGTCTGGGTCGGCTTCGCCGCCCGCCGGATCGGTAGTCTCGGCTGGGCCATCGCCCTCGGCCTCCTGCTCGGCGGCGCGGTCGGCAACCTCGTCGACCGGTTCTTCCGGGCCCCCGGCCCGGGACGTGGCCAGGTCGTCGACTTCATCGACTACGGCGGGCTGTTCATCGGCAACGTCGCCGACATCGCCATCGTCGTCGCGGCGGGCCTCATCGTCGTTCTCGCCCTGCGCGGGGTGACGATCGCGGGTGACCGCGTCACCGACGAGCGGGGGCGGCATACCGACCGGGCGGTCGCGGACCGGGACGAGGACGACGAGGCCGATGACTGACCCCCGGGCCGTCCTCGTCCCCGACGGTCTGGAGGGTGAGCGTGTCGACGCCGCCATCGCCCGCCTGTTCGGGCTGTCCCGGACCCGGTCCGCCGACCTCGCCGGCGCGGGCCGGGTCGTCGTGGCGGGCTCTGCCGTCGGCAAGTCGCACCGGGTCCACGCCGGCGAGCTGCTCGAGGTCGAGCTCCCGAGCCGCCGACGAGAGCCCGACGCTGCAGGTCATCGCCGAGCCGGTGCCGGGCATGACGATCCTCCACGACGACGAGGACATCGTCGTCGTCGACAAGCCGGTGGGCGTCGCGGCGCACCCGTCGGTCGGCTGGTCCGGACCGACGGTGCTCGGCGGGCTCGCCGCCGCGGGGTACCGCATCTCGACGAGCGGGGCCAGCGAGCGGCAGGGCATCGTCTCGCGGCTCGACGTCGGCACGTCGGGTGTCATGGTCGTCTGCAAGAGCGAGCGGGCCTACTCCGTCCTCAAGCGGGCCTTCAAGCACCGGGAGGTCGAGAAGACCTACCACGCCCTCGTCCAGGGGCTGCCCGACCCTCTCGCGGGGACGATCGACGCCCCCATCGGGCGGCACCCGGGCCACGACTACAAGTTCGCCGTCATGGACTCGGGCAAGCATGCCGTGACCCACTACGAGCTCCTCGAGGCCTTCCGGCACGCCTCGCTCCTCGACGTCCACATCGAGACGGGGCGGACCCACCAGATCAGGGTCCACTTCGCCGCGGTCCGCCACCCGTGCGTCGGTGACCTCACCTACGGTGCCGACCCCGTCCTCGCGGCCCGGCTCGGCCTGCAGCGGCAGTGGCTCCACGCCGTCGGCCTCGGCTTCGAGCACCCCGGGTCGGGGGAGTGGGTCACCGTCGAGAGCCGCTACCCGCAGGACCTCCAGGACGCCCTCGAGCGCCTCTGAGCGGACCGCCGCGCGACACCCCGTGGCGACACGCGAGAGCGGTCGGTGGGGCGACCTAGAATCGGGTCGATGTCCCCCTCGCCCGCCTCCGACGGCTTCGTCCACCTCCACGCGCACACCGAGTACTCCATGCTCGACGGTGCTGCGCGGATCGGTGACCTGCTCGGCAAGGCCGAGGAGCTGGGGATGCCCGCGCTCGCCATCACCGACCACGGCTACCTCTTCGGTGCCTACGAGTTCTGGAAGAAGGCCCAGGGCACGTCGGTCAAGCCGATCATCGGGGTCGAGGCCTACGTCACGCCGGGAACCCACCGCACCGACAAGACCCGGGTGAAGTGGGGCGACGAGAAGCAGGGCGGCGACGACGTCTCCGGCTCCGGCGCCTACACCCACCTCACCCTGCTCGCGCAGAACAACGACGGGCTGCACAACCTCTTCCGGCTCGACTCGATGGCCTCGCTCGACCAGGTCTACGCCAAGTGGCCACGGATGGACCGCGAGCTGCTCTCGCAGTACGGCAAGGGCCTCATCGCGACGACCGGCTGCCCCTCCGGCGAGGTCCAGACCCGGCTTCGCCTCGGGCAGTACCGCGAGGCGCTCCAGGCGGCCTCGGACTTCCGCGACATCTTCGGCGCCGAGAACTACTACTGCGAGCTGATGGACCACGGCCTCGACATCGAGCGCCGCGTCCAGAAGGACCTGCTCCGCCTCGCCAAGGACCTCGGCCTGCCGCTCGTCGCGACGAACGACCTGCACTACACCGCCCCCGAGGACGCCACGGCCCACGCGGCGTTGCTCTGCGTCCAGTCCGGCTCGACCCTCATGGACCCGAACCGGTTCCGGTTCGACGCCGACACCTTCTACCTCTGGAGCGCCGAGGAGATGCGCCGGACGTGGCGCGAGCTGCCCGAGGCGTGTGACAACACCCTCCTCATCGCCGAGCGCTGCAACGTCTCCTTCACCGAGGACGAGGGCCGCTACATGCCCCGCTTCCCCTGCCCGCCGGGGGAGAACGAGGAGAGCTGGTTCGTCAAGGAGGTCCAGAAGGGCCTCGCCGAGCGGTTCCCGGACGGCATACCGGACTATGCCCGACGCCAGGCCGAGCACGAGATCGACGTCATCGTCGGCAAGGGGTATGCCGGGTACTTCCTCGTCGTCGCCGACTTCATCACCTGGGCCAAGAACAACGGGATCCGGGTGGGGCCCGGCCGTGGTTCGGGCGCCGGGTCGATGTGCGCCTACGCCATGCGGATCACCGACCTCGACCCCATCCCGCACGGCCTCATCTTCGAGCGGTTCCTCAACCCCGAGCGCCCGTCCCTGCCGGACTTCGACGTCGACTTCGACGAGCGCCGGCGCGGTGAGGTCATCCGCTACGTCAGCGACACCTACGGTGACGACCGCGTCGCCCAGATCGTCACCTACGGCACGATCAAGGCCAAGCAGGCCGTCAAGGACGCCTCCCGCGTCATGGGGCACCCGTTCAGCGTCGGCGAGCAGCTGACGAAGGCGATGCCCGCCGACGTCATGGGCAAGGGCGTGCCCCTGTCGGGGATCTACGACCCGCAGCACCCGCGCTACGGCGAGGGGCAGGAGTTCCGCGCCCTCGTCCAGTCCGAGCCGCACCTGAAGGAGATCGTCGAGACCGCCAAGGGCCTCGAGGGCCTCAAGCGCCAGTGGGGCGTCCACGCCGCCGGGGTCATCATGTCGAGCGAGCCGCTCGTCGACGTCATCCCCGTCATGAAGCGGCTCCAGGACGGCCAGGTCATCACCCAGTTCGACTACCCGAGCTGTGAGGCGCTCGGCCTGGTCAAGATGGACTTCCTCGGCCTGCGCAACCTCACCATCCTCGACGACGCCATCGCCAACGTCCGCGCCAACCGGGGCGAGGAGATCGACCTCGACGAGCTGTCCAAGTCCCTCGACGACCCCAAGGCGTACGAGCTGCTCCAGCGTGGCGACACCCTCGGCGTCTTCCAGCTCGACGGCGGCGGGATGCGCACCCTGCTCAAGCTCATGCAGCCGGACAACTTCGAGGACATCTCGGCCGCCCTCGCGCTGTACCGGCCCGGGCCGATGGGCGTCAACGCGCACACGAACTTCGCCCTCCGCAAGAACGGCAAGCAGGAGCTCATCCCGCTGGACCCGCAGCTGAAGGGCAAGCTCCAGCCGGAGATGATCGAGGCCCTCGAGCCCATCCTCGGCACGACCTACGGCCTGGTCATCTACCAGGAGCAGGTCATGGAGATCGCCCAGAAGCTCGCGGGCTACACCCTCGGCAACGCCGACCTCCTCCGCCGGGCGATGGGCAAGAAGAAGAAGGAGGTCCTCGACAAGGAGTACGTCCCCTTCTCCGAGGGCATGCGCGCCAAGGGCTTCAACGAGGCCTCGATCGGCGCCCTGTGGGGGGTCCTCGTCCCGTTCTCCGACTACGCGTTCAACAAGGCGCACACCGCGGCATACGGCCTCGTCTCGTACTGGACCGCCTACCTCAAGGCGAACTACCCCGCCGAGTACATGGCCGCGCTGCTCACGAGCGTGCGGGACGACAAGGACAAGTCCGCGCTCTACCTCGGCGAGTGCCGCCGGATGGGAATCAAGGTCCTCCCACCCGACGTCAACGAGTCGATCGGGCAGTTCGCGGCGGTCGGCACCGACATCCGGTTCGGGCTCGAGGCGGTCCGCAACGTCGGGCACAACGTCGTCGACGAGATCATCCGGGCCCGTACCGAGAAGGGCCGGTTCGGCTCCTTCCGGGACTTCATGGCCAAGGTCGCTCCCGTCGTCTGCAACAAGCGGACCATCGAGTCGCTCATCAAGGCCGGGGCGTTCGACGAGCTCGGCGAGAGCCGGATGGGCCTGCTCCAGGTCCACGAGGAGTACGTCGACGCGTACGTCGCGATCAAGCGGCAGGAGGCCATCGGCCAGGACTCCCTCTTCGGCGGGCTCGACATGGGCGGCGGTGACGAGGGC
The DNA here is from genome assembly GCA_963745335.1 of uncultured Actinomycetota bacterium. Taxonomy (GTDB): domain Bacteria; phylum Actinomycetota; class Actinomycetes; order Actinomycetales; family Dermatophilaceae; genus CAVSJJ01. The sequence goes on along the minus strand of CAVUXP010000009.1, from coordinate 561,709 downwards.
GACGGGTCCGACGTCATGGGCCTGACCGAGGCGCCACGCACCGAGTGGGACAAGGCGACGCTGCTCTCCTTCGAGCGCGAGATGCTCGGCCTCTACGTCTCGGACCACCCGCTGCTCGGCGTCGAGCACATCCTCGCCCAGCACGCGGACTGCGCCATCGCGAGCCTCACCGGCGAGGACTCCCGCCCCGAGGGCTCGATGGTGACGATCGCCGGGCTCATCACCGGCCTCCAGATCAAACGGACGAAGAAGGGCGATCTCTGGGCCATCGCGACGGTCGAGGACCTCGAGGGCGCCATCGAGTGTCTCTTCTTCCCCTCCTCGTATGCCGCGGCCTCGAGCATGTTGACCCAGGACCGGGTCGCCGTCGTCCGGGGGAAGGTCAACAAGCGGGACGACACCGTCTCGCTCTACGCCCAGGAGATCACCCTTCCCGACGTCACCCAGGGACCGCGCGGTCCCGTCGTCCTGACGATGGAGACGATGCGGGCGACGCACGACACGATCCAGGGCCTCAAGACGGTGCTCGACAACCACCCCGGCGCGACCGAGGTCCACCTCCGGCTGCTCAAGCCCGGCCGGGTCGTCGACAAGCTCCGGCTCGAGCAGCGGGTCACCGCCTCCGAGGCGCTCTACGGCGACCTCAAGGTCCTCCTCGGCCCGCGCTGCCTCACGGGAGGCTGAGTGGTGGCCGACCCGACGACCCTCCCCGGCAGCGACGCCCACGCCGGCGACCCATCACCCGTTCCGCCGATCGCCGCCCGCCGTCGGCACATCCGCGAGGTCCACGGCGACCGGGTCCTCGACGCCTACGAGTGGCTCCGCGACGACGGTGACGAGGAGGTTCTCGGCTACCTCGCCGCCGAGAACGCCTACGCGGAGGCGATGACCGCCCACCTCGAGCCGCTGCGCCGCACCCTCTTCGAGGAGATCCGGTCCCGGGTCCTCGAGACCGACCTGTCCGTGCCCGTCGCCAGCGGTCCGTGGTGGTACTACACCCGCACCGTCGAGGGCCGGCAGTATGCCGTGCACGCCCGCACGGCCCTCGTCGACCGGTCGGTGCGGCCGGACCTCGATGCCGGCGAGGTCGCCGGCGAGCAGGTTCTCCTCGACGGCAACGTCGAGGCGGGCGACAGCGACTTCTTCGCGATCGGCGCCCTCGCGGTCAGCGGCGACCACCGCACCGTCCTCTTCGGCACCGACACGACGGGCGACGAGCGCTTCGACCTCACCGTCCGGGACATCGACAGCGGCGAGGTCCTCGACACCGCGCTGACCGGCGTCGGCTACGGCGGGGAGCTCTCCCACGACGGCCGGGTGCTCTACTACACCCGGGTCGACGACGCCTGGCGGCCGTTCCAGCTGTGGCGGCACCGCGTCGGCACCCCCGTCGAGGACGACGTCCTGCTCCATCAGGAGGACGACGAGCGCTTCTGGATGGGCGTCGAGACGAGCCGGGACGAGCGCTGGGTGGTCCTCGGCATCGGCTCCAAGACGACGTCGGAGGTCTGGCTCCTGCCCGCCGACGAGCCCGAGGGGGAGTTCCGGTGCGTCGCTCCCCGGCGGGACGGCATCGAGTACGACGTCGAGCCCGCCGCCGACCGGCTCCTCATCATCCACAACACCGACCACCCCGACTCCGACCTCGCCTGGGCACCCCTCGACGCGACGAGCCCGGGTCAGTGGCGGCCGCTCCTCGGCTCCGCCCCCGGCGAGCGCTTCCTCGGCGTCGACGCCTTCGCCGACGCCGCCGTCCTCTCGCTCCGGTCCGGTGGGCTCACCGCGCTACGGGTCCTCCCGCGCGATCCCTCGTCCGACTCCGGGTATGCCGCCCCCCGTGACCTCGCCTTCGACGAGCCGCTCTACTCCGTCGGTCTCGGCGACAACCCGGAGGCGGGGACGAGCGCCGTCCAGGTCCACTTCGAGTCCTTCGTCACGCCCCGGACCGTCCTCGAGATCGACGTCGTCAGCGGTGAGCGCACCGTCCTCAAGCGCCAGCCCGTGCTCGGCGGCTACGACCCGGGCGACTACGTCCAGCGCCGCGAGTGGGCGGCCACGCCCGACGGCGCGCTCGTCCCGCTCTCGATCGTCCACCGGGTGGGGGTGGAGCCACGCGGCACCAACCCCGGGCTGCTCACGGCATACGGCGCCTACGAGACCTCCAACGACCCCTACTTCTCCGTCGCGCGCCTCAGCCTTCTCGACAGAGGGGTCGTCTACGCCGTCGGCCATGTACGCGGCGGCGGCGAGATGGGCCGACACTGGTACGACGACGGCAAGCTCCTCGCCAAGCCGCACACGTTCAGCGACCTCGTCGCCTGCGCCGACCACCTCCTCGCGACCGGCTGGGTCGACCCCGGCCGGCTCGCCCTCGAGGGCGGCTCGGCCGGTGGCCTCACCGTCGGTGCGGCCGTCAACCTCGCCCCGGACCGCTTCCGGGTGGTCCACGCGGCGGTGCCCTTCGTCGACGCGCTGACGACGATGCTGCGCCCCGACCTGCCGCTCACCGTCGGGGAGTGGGAGGAGTGGGGCAACCCGCTCGAGGACCCCGAGGTCTATGCCTGCATGAAGGGGTACGCCCCCTACGAGAACCTCGCCATGTGCGACTACCCCGCCATCCTCGCGACGGCGAGCCTGCACGACACCCGGGTGTCCTACACCGAGCCCGCGAAATGGGTGGCCCGGCTACGAGCCACGGTGACGAGCGGGGCGCCCGAGCGGCCCATCCTCCTGCGGACCGAGCTCTCCGCCGGGCACGGCGGCCGCAGCGGCCGCTATGCCGCGTGGGAGCAGCTCGCGTGGGAGTGGGCCTTCGTGCTCGATCAGCTGGGGCTCGGCCCGACGCGGGGCTGAGCCCCGCGTCGGGGCCCGAAGGCCCCCGACGGGCAGCGGTCAGGCCGCCTCGGGCGTGATGACGAGGGGGCACGAGGTCCGGCCCATGAGCCGCACCGGGACCGACCCGATCCGCAGCCCGGGGAAGCCGCCGAGGCCGCGGCGGCCGACGATGACGAGGTCGGCCTCGCGCGAGTGGTCGCCCAGCGCCCTGGCCGGGTCGCCCTTGACGATCTCGTGGGCGACGGCGACGTCGGGGTGACGCTCGGCGTGGCCGGCGAGCTCGGCCGCCACGGCGCTCTCGAGGTCACTCTCGTGCGTCGGCCAGCGCTCGGCGGTGGGGGTGATCCCTCCGTTGCCGGCACGCTTGCCCTGCCAGGCGTGGACGACCTGGAGCTTGGCACCGCGCAGCGCCGCCCGGTCGAACGCCTCGGCGAGCGCCTCGAGGCTCGCGGGGGACCCGTCGACGCCGACGACGACGCGGTCGTGGGTGGAGGCCGTCGTCCGACCCTCGTGGCCGATGACGACGACGGGGCAGTGCGGCGTTCATCGCGACCTGGAGGGTCGTCGGGCCGATCGAGGCCCGGCTGATGATGCCGTGGCCGACGGCGCCGATCACGACCATGGCCGCCTTGTGCGAGACCTGGATGAGGGTGGAGGACGCGAAGCCCGACACGCAGGCGGAGGACACCTCGAGGGACCTGTCGATGGCGTGGGCGTGGCCGACGCCCGCCGAGAGCATCGCGAGCGCCGCGGTGCGGCGGGCATCGGGGTCGGAGTCGCCGAAGCCGTCCCCGGGATCGGTGCGGCAGGCATGGACGAGGTGGATCGGCAGGCCGAGGTCCGAGGCCCGACGGGCGGACCACTGGATGGCGGCGGTGCTGAGGGCGGACCCATCGACACCGACGACGATGCTCCCGGGAGAGAACCTGGTTGGCGACACTGCTGCAGTCCCTTCTGTCCGGCGGCGGGCCCACTGGCCCTTGTCCACCATGGACCTGGCGTCTGGGAATGGCCTGGGAGTGTGCTGTGCTGTGTGCCGACACGGCAGGATGCTCGGTGACGAACGACGCCGGGGCGACGGAGAGGACGGAACGGGACCGATGACGATCGAGGCGATCGGTTGGGACGAGGGGGCGGGAGCCGTTCGGCTCCTCGACCAGACGCGGCTGCCGGGCGAGACGACGTACCTGCAGATCACCCGGGTCGAGGATCTCGTGGAGGCGATCCGTGCCCTCGCCGTCCGGGGTGCGCCCGCGCTCGGCGTCGCGGGCGCCCTCGGCGTCGTCGTCGCGATGGACGAGGGAGTGCGCGAGGGTTGGGAACCCGCCCGGGTGGCCGAGGCCGTCGACCGCGTCCGGACGGCCCGCCCGACGGCCGTCAACCTCGCCTGGGGCGTCGACGCGGTGCGTCCGCTCATGGCGCAGGGGCGCGACGCGGTGCTCGCCGCCGCCCTGCGGGTCAAGGAGGAGGACACGGCCGCGAACCGGGTGCTCAGCCGGCTCGGCGCCGATTGGCTCCTCGCCCGGATCGACCGCCCGTCGCTGCGGGTCCTCACCCACTGCAACGCGGGCTCGCTCGCGACGTCGGGGTGGGGGACGGCCCTCGGGGTCGTCCGCGACCTCCACGCCCGGGGACGCGTCGAGTTCGTCTACGCCGACGAGACCCGGCCGCTGCTCCAGGGGGCCCGGCTCACGGCATACGAGCTGGCGGAGGAGGGCATCCCGCACGCGGTCGAGGCGGACGGCGCCGCGGCGTCGACGATCCTGCGGGGGCTCGTCGACCTCGTCGTCGTCGGTGCCGACCGGATCGCCGCCAACGGAGACACCGCCAACAAGATCGGCACCCTCGGCCTCGCCCTCGCGGCCCGGGAGGCGGGGATCCCCTTCCTCGTCGCCGCACCGTGGTCGACCGTCGACCTCGCGACGCCCGACGGGAGCGGGATCGAGATCGAGGAGCGGTCCGGGGACGAGGTGACCTCCCTCGCGGGGGTGAAGGTCGCACCCGACGGCACGCCGGGCTTCAACCCCGCCTTCGACGTCACGCCGGCCCGGTTCGTCACGGGGATCGCGACGGAGCGCGGCGTGGTCGAGCCGGCGGCGGGGGTCGAGCCGGCGACGCTGGCGGGCCCGAGCGCCTAGGCCTCGACGACCCTGCCGACCCACTCCGGTGGGAACTCGGCGCTGGTGTCCCCGGCGAGGAGGAGCCGGTAGGTCATCGTCGCGGCCTCCTCGAGGTTCATCGCCCGCCGCAGGGCCATCGCGACGGTGTCGCCGAGGGTCGAGCAGCCGTGGTGGGCGAGGACGACGGCATTGTGGTGGCGGGCCTCCTCGGCGGCGGCGTCGGCCACCTCCTGGCTGCCGGCGGGGATGAACGGGATGCGCCCGACCGACCCGAGGTAGACCTGGTGGTCGGACGTCACGAGCCGGATCGGCCGGCCGAGGACGTCGACGAGCAGGACGTGCTGGGGATGGAGATGGACGACGGCGGCGGCGTCGTCGCGCACGGCATACGTGCGGTGGTGCAGCTTCCACTCGACCGAGGGCCGCTCGGCGCCGCCGCGGCGCTCCCCGTCCATCCCCATGACGGTGAAGTCGGTGGGGGAGAGGCGGTCCAGCCAGGTACCGGTGGCGGTGACGACGAACGCATCCGCGCCGGGGACCCGCGCCGAGAGGTTGCCGCCCGAGGCGATGACGAGACCGCGGGCGACGACGGTCCGTCCGGCGTCGATGAGCTGGTCGAGCAGATCGTCGGGGACGTCGACGGAGGGGCCGGTGGAGGTCATGGCCAGCATCATCCCGCATGCCGCGGGCGCGCAGGCGCGGTCGTCCGACCGGGGCCGGCTAGACCGTGGCGCTCAGCTCGAGGACGGTGCCGAGCTGCTCGGCCAGCTTGTCCCGGTCCAGCGCGGCGCCGGCCGCACCGAACGCCTCGCCATGGTGTCGGACCCGGCCGGCGAGGCCGCCGAGCGAGTCCAGCGCGACATCGAGGTCGAGAAGGAGGCCGGCCGCCGGGCCGCCGGAGCCGGTCGGGGCGAGGCTCGCGCGCCAGGCCAGGGCCCGGTCCCGCAGCGCCGCCACCGCGTCGGCGACGGTCGACACCTGCCCCGCGAGCTCCCCGCTCGCGGCTCGGTCGGCACCGAGGTCGGCGTCGAGGATCGCGAGAAGGGCGTCACAGAGGCTCCCGAGGGCCCTCTCCGACACCCGGGGGTCCTCCGTCCCGTGGGCGACGGCGACGACGTAGCGGGCGACGGCCTCGGCCTGGAGCCGCGTGATCGCCGTCGCGAGCCGCAGGTGCTTGCGCAGTCGGACGACCGAGGCGAGGGCGACGGTGAGGGCGTCGAGGGCCGTGGAGAGGTCGCCGATGCCCTGGGTGATCGCCGGGGGAGCGATGTCGATGCCGGCGCGCCCGACGGAGCGGATCTGCTCCTCGAGGGTCGCCAGGGCGGTCCGGCTGCGGCGCAGGTCTCGGGCGAGGGCGTCGGCGTCGGACAGCGAGACGGTCAGCTCCTCGCTGAAGCCGCCGAGCATCGACCGGGCATCCGTGGCCCTGCCGACCATGGTCCGCAGCGCGTCGGGGCCGTCGCTCGAGATCCGGGAGGGTGGGGCCGCTGGCCTCGCGGGCGGCGACCTCCTCGGGGACGAGGTCGAGCTGGAGCTCGGCATAGGACCCGAAGCCGTTGGCCTCGAGGGCGGCACCGAGCATCTCCCGGCCGATGAGCGCCGCGTCCGCTGCGCTGGCGCCGATCTCGCGGGCCCGGAGCTCGTGGGCGCGCACCTCGGTGTAGAGGCCGTGGAGCAGGTCCCGGGCCTCCCGGTTGCACGGGGTGGCCCGGACCGAGAGGAAGCGGTCGCCGATGGGGACGATCGTCGCGAAGGCCCAGTAGGCGCTCCCGTCCTGGGCGAGGTTGAGGACGTAGCCGCACACCGGCAGGCCCTCGTCGAGCTGGTCCCACATGATGCGGAACAGCCCGCCCGGCATGTCGGGATGGCGGATGATGTTGTGCGGGGCCCCGATGAGCTCCTCGCGGGTATAGCGTGCGTTGCGAGTGAAGACCTCGTTCACCTCGTCGATGACGCCGCGGGCGTCGGTCGTCGAGAAGAAGAGGTCATCGAGGGGCACCTCGTGCATGGTGCCGACGTGGGAGGGGGCCACGACAGGACTCGCTTCGCTGAGGGTGGGCGGCCGGCGGGGCCGACATGGGGGCCCTCGCATCGTCCCAGGTCGGCGCCGCGACTGTCTCCCGAACGGCCGAAGTCCGCTCCGGTGCGGAACCACCTCGTTGAATGCGCACCAAACCGGGAGCGGCCGGGTTATCGTGACGGGACGCGGTGGCTTCCCTCGCCATCGCGCGAGGTGGGACGCAGAGCGGGGTCGATCTGACATGGCCGAGGCCATCGGGCACACCGGGCGGACGCGGCTGACGCCGCTGTCCCCGTCGAGCTGGCTCGTGCGCGCCAGGGCGCTGCTGCGGGACAGCGAGGGCTTCAGGGCCAGCACCTGTATGCCGGGTGGACGGTGCTGGCCGTCGGCTGCGTCGTCGTCATGGCCCTGCGGCCCGACACGCAGACGATTCCCTACCACCTGGGCTGGGCGTTCTTCGCGCTCGCCTTCGGGCTGGGCACGTGGACGCGCTGGCAGCTCGTCACCGCGCTGGGGTGGTACACGGTCGTCTCGGGCGTCCTGCTCGTCGGCAGCTGGCGGGAGGAGCGGATCGGCTGGGAGGAGACGAGCGAGATCCCGCTCATGTTCCTGCTCGCAGCCCTCATGGTGTGGCACGTTCGTCGGCGCCAGGTCGCCCTCGGCCTCGTCACCCAGGCCGCGGAGCGCGAGCTGAGGTCCGCTCGGGACCGTGAGCAGCTCATGCGCCTCACCTCCCACGAGCTGCGGACCCCGCTCACCATCGCCCAGGGGCATCTCGAGCTCGTCGGGGCTCGGGTGAGCGAGCCGGGCAGCCAGGAGGACCTCTCGATCGTCAGCGACGAGCTCGGCCGTCTGGCGCGGGTGGGGGACCGGCTCGTGCGGATGATCCAGGTGCAGGAGGAGCCCGTCACCGAGCCCTACGACGTCGACCTCGTCATGCGCGAGACGATCGCCCGCTGGCAGGTCGTCGCGCATCGCACCTGGGTCCTCGAGGCCCGGGCCGGACGGATCCTCGGGTCGGCCGAGCGGCTGCGGACAGCGCTCGACACTCTCATCGAGAACGCCCTGCGCTACACCGACGACGGCGACACGATCCGGGTCTCCGGTACCCGGTCGGAGGGGGACCTGCTCATCAGCGTCTTCGACGGTGGCGACGGGCTGTCGGAGGCGCAGGCGAAGGCGATCAACGTGGGCGGTCCGTCGCCGAGCGCGCCGCCGAGTGAGATGGACGCCTCGACGGCCCTGCGCCTGTCCGGGACCGGGCTGGGCCTCAGCATCGTCCGGGCGATGGCCGAGGCCAGGGGCGGGTCGTTGCGTGCCGGACGGGCGCCCGAGGGCGGGGCCGCCCTCACGATGGTCATCCCGCTCCGTCCGATGCCCGTGCAGCCACGCCGGCCGTAGGACGGCCGAAGCCGGCCCCTGCCGGGGCCCGGCCGGAGACCGTCGCGACGGTCTCCGAGCCGAGCCGGTAAGAATGCCCATATGCGCAACCCCTTGGACAGCCGCTATGTCGACCTCGTCCGGCTCCTTCGCCGGTACGGCCGATCCGACCTCGTGTCGGGGGCACAGCTCGACGAGTTCAGTCTCGACGAGCCAGGCTCGGGCGGCGAGGGGCGCGGATCGGGGGAGGAGGACCTGGCCCGGCAGTTCGCGGCGGATCTGGAGCGCATGGGCCCGACCTTCGTCAAGCTGGGGCAGCTGCTCTCGACGCGCTTCGACCTACTCCCGCCGGCCTACACGGGTGCCCTGGCCAGGCTGCAGGACTCCGTCGAGCCGATCCCGTTCACCGTGGTCCGGGAGGTCATCGAGACCGAGCTGGGGGCGTCGATCAGGGAGCGCTTCAACGACGTCGTTGTCAGCCCGCTCGCCTCGGCGTCGATCGGGCAGGTGCACGCGGCGACGCTGCGCAACGGCCACGAGGTCGTCATCAAGGTCCAGCGACCCGGCGTCCGGGAGACCGTCAGGGCCGACATGGAGGTTCTCGGCCGGCTCGCCGCCCTCGCCGACAGCCGAACCGAGGCGGGCCGACGGTTCGGCTTCGGGCAGCTGCTCGCCCACTTCCGCCGGTCCCTGGCCGGAGAGCTCGACTACCGCCGGGAGGCGAAGAACCTCGTCACCTTCGCGGAGCTGACCGCCGAGTACGACCTGCTCGTCGTGCCCCGGCCCGTCCCGGAGTACACGACGAGCCGTCTCCTCACGATGGACCGCATCGAGGGGCGCAAGATCACCGACATCGGGCGCCTCGGGCTCCTGGACATCGATGGCGGGGCGATCGTCGAGGAGCTGTTCCGCGCCTACCTGCGGATGATGCTCGACCACGGTGTCCTCCATGCCGACCCCCATCCCGGCAATCTCATGCTCACCGACGACGGGCGGCTGGCGCTGCTGGACCTCGGGATGACCGTGTCGGTCCCCCCGCGGATCCAGGACGCCGTCGTCAAGCTGCTGCTGTCGATCAGCGACGGCAACGGGGAGGAGGCAGCGCTCATCCTCGCCGACATGGGTCGACCGGTCGACGGATACGACGCGGCCGCCTTCCGTGACGACGTCAGTCACCTCATCGCCGAGTCGGTGGCCAGCGGCGCCGACCTGCGGGTCGGCACGGTCCTGGTCAACCTCAGCCGCATCTCGGGCGTCCACGGAGTGCGCCCACCGGCCGAGATGGCGATGATCGGGCGCGCGATGCTCAACCTCGACGAGGCGACGTCGCACCTCGACCCGGGGTTCTCGCCGGCCGAGTGCATCCGGGACAACGTCAGCGACATCTTCGCGTCCGGGCTGAAGGCGGCTCCGGGTGGTCTCCTCGCGGCCGCGATCGAGGCGAAGGACTTCACCGCCCAGCTGCCCAAGCGCGCGAACGTCATCCTCGATGCCATGGCGGCCGGGCAGTTCCGGGTGCGCATCGACGCGATCGACGAGTCACGCCTGCACCTGGTGCTCCAGCGGGTCGCGAACCGGCTCACCCTCGGGCTCATCATTGCTGCCACGCTCGTCGGCGCCGCCTTCATGATGCAGGTGCCCTCGTCCTGGACGCTGCTCGGCTACCCCGGCATCGCCATCGTCTTCTTCCTCCTCGCCGCGCTGGCCGGCATCGCCCTGGCGATCTGGATCCTCGTGACGGACCGGAGGGTCGTCTCCCGGACCGATCGTCCCGGCGGGAGGCCCCGCTAGCGAGAAGGCGTCAGGCCGAGGCGTCGGGATGCGCGCGGCGGCGCCAGGCCGCCCTGCGGACGGGGGCGGCGAGGAGCTCGCCCAGCGTCACCCCGGCCGCAAGGCCGAGTCCGACCATCGCCGCGCCGAGGAGCACCTGAGCGCCCTCGCCGACGCTGGCGGAGTCGTCGACGACGAGGAACAGGCCGCGGTAGATGGCCAGGCCGGGCAGCAGCGGGACGATGCCGCACGCGGACGTGACGAGCGAGGGAACGCGGAAGCGCGTTCCCCACGACTCGGCGGCGAAGCCGACGAGCAGGGCCGCTCCGGCGCTCGCGACGGCGGGACCCGCCTGGAGATGGCGCAGGGCGCTGTAGGCCAGCCACGCCCCGGCCCCGGCGAGCCCGGCGACGGCCGCCGCGCGCGGCCGGGCGTAGGACGAGACGGCCCACGCCCCGGCCACGACGGCCGCACTGGCGACCTGGACGACGAACGGCACCGAGCCGCCGAGGTCCTCCACGACGTCGAGGCCGACCCCGATCTGCCGGGCGACGTCGAGCACCGCGCCGATGCCGACGACGATCCCCAGGGTGAGCAGCATGACCTCGAACACCCGACCGCTCGCCGTCACGTGGAACCCGCTGAGGGCGTCCTCGGCCGCGCCGACGAGGGACAGGCCCGCGAGGAGCACGACGATCCCCGAGGCCACGACGAGCGACGGCGGCAGCGTGGCGAGCTCGACGGGCAGGACCGGGACGACCACGAGCAGCAGCACCGCGACCGCCGTCGCGATCGCCGCTCCGACCGCCTGGAGGAAGAAGGCCGGCAGCCCCCAGCCCGCGAGCCGGCGGACGACCCGGTCGATGATCGCCGTCGTCGCGCCGGCGACGAGCGCCACCCACAGCCCGCCGCCGAGGAGGAGCGCGACGGCCGCGGCCATCGCCGAGAGCACGAGGGTGACGAGGGCGGGCCGGTACGGGATGGGGAGCGCTGAGGACGGCGTCGAGCTCGTCGTGCGCCCGCTCGAGGACGTTCGGGGCCTCGGCGACGGGCACCCGTCGCCGGGTCAGGTCCTCGGCGAGGGCGAGGACCCGGGTCAGCCGGTCGTAGTCGGCGGCCCGGGACTGGGCGACCCGCATCACCGTGACGGGGCTGCCCGCCATCCCCGGGTCGTAGGAGGCGGTGATGGAGGTGAAGGTGAGGTCCACCTGGCAGCCGGTGAGCCCGAACGCGGCGACGACCCGCTGGATCGTCGCCGTCACGTCGGCGGCCGCCGCCCCGAGCGAGAGCATCGCCTCGCCGACCCGCAGCCCGAGCTCCAGCACACCGTGCACGGTCGCCAGGTCGAGCTCGCCGGCTCGGACCCGGGCCGCGACCGGGTTGCGCGGGGGAGCTCCGGCCGCCCGGCGCGCGAGCCGCCACACGTCCCACCGCATGGTCCGAGCCTACGTGCCGCCGCGGCGGGGGACCGGAGCCCACCCGGATGTCCGCGGAGTCGACCGGGAGCCCGGACGCCGATCAGGCACCGGCGGCGACCGGGGGGAGGTGAGGGACGGCGGAGGGGCCGCACCCGGCATACCGGATGCGGCCCCTCGCGATGCTGCCTGGCAGGGCAGGGATCAGATGTCGAAGTACATCTCGAACTCGTGCGGGTGCGGGCGGAAGCGGATCGGGTCCACCTCGTTCTTGCGCTTCCAGTCGATCCACGTCTCGATGAGGTCCTCGGTGAAGACGTCGCCCTCGAGAAGGAACTCGTGGTCGGCCTCGAGCGCGTCGAGCACCGCGGGGAGCGAGCCCGGCACCTGGGCGATGGCCTCGTGCTCCTCCGGCGGGAGCTCGTAGAGGTCCTTGTCCACCGGCTCCGGCGGCTCGATGCGGTTCTTGATGCCGTCCAGGCCCGCCATGAGCTGGGCGGCGAAGCTGAGGTACGGGTTGCTCGACGGGTCGGGGATCCGGAACTCGATCCGCTTGGCCTTCGGGCTGTCGCCGGCGATCGGGATGCGGACGCAGGCGGAGCGGTTGCGGGCCGAGTAGACGAGGTTGACCGGAGCCTCGTAGCCGGGCACGAGCCGGTGGTAGGAGTTCACCGTCGGGTTGGTGAAGGCGAGCAGCGCCGGGGCGTGCTTGAGCAGGCCGCCGATGTACCAGCGGGCGAGGTCGGACAGGCCGCCGTAGCCGCGCTCGTCGTAGAAGAGCGGCTCCCCGTCCTTCCACAGCGACTGGTGGGTGTGCATGCCCGAGCCGTTGTCGCCGAAGATCGGCTTCGGCATGAAGGTGGCCGTCTTGCCGAGACCCCAGACGGTGTTCTTGACGACGTACTTGAACTTCATCATGTCGTCGCCGGACTGGAGCAGGGTGTTGAACCGGTAGTTGATCTCCTGCTGGCCGGCGGTGCCCACCTCGTGGTGGCTGCGCTCGACGTTGATGCCGACCTGGTCGAGGTTGAGGCAGATCTTGTCGCGGGTGTCGGCGAAGTGGTCGACCGGCGGGACGGGGAAGTAGCCGCCCTTGTAGCGGGTCTTGTAGCCCCGGTTGCCGCCCTCCTCCTCGCGGCCGGTGTTCCACGCGGCCTCGACGGAGTCGATGAAGTAGTAGCTGGCGTTCTGCTTCGTCTCGAAGCGGACGTCGTCGAAGATGTAGAACTCCGCCTCGGCGCCGAAGTAGGCCGTGTCCGCGATGCCGGTGGACTTGAGGTACGCCTCGGCCTTCGCGGCGATGTTGCGCGGGTCGCGGCTGTACGGCTCACCGGTGAACGGGTCGACGATCGAGAAGTTCATGATGAGCGTCTTCTCGGCACGGAACGGGTCGACGTAGGCGGTCGTGGGGTCGGGCACGAGCTTCATGTCGGACTCGTGGATGGCCTGGAAACCGCGGATCGACGAGCCGTCGAACATCGCGCCGTTGGTGAAGAAGTCGGCGTCGACGGAGCCGGCGGGCACATTGAAGTGCTGCATGACGCCCGGCAGGTCGCAGAACCGGATGTCGACGAACTTGATGTCCTCGGCCTCGATGAACGCGAGGACCTCGTCAGCAGTGCTGAACAATCCAACCTCCTGGTTGTGAGCGGGCCTACGCGGGCCCAGTGCGTTGCGACGACGCTAGGGATGAGCGGTTTCCCGGCCATGACCTCATTGTTTCGCCGGTGTTACACCGTGCCAGAGTTCCACAGCGTGGGACAGCCCGCCCACGCTGTGGACGGTCCTCGACCGCTCCGGGAGGCCTCCCCGGGGCCGTGACCCGGGTATGCCGCGCCCCGGGCGCCGGTGGCCGCGCGGCACCACTGGGGCCGCGAACGGCATACTGTCGCCTCGTGAGCGACGCCGAGACCTACCGCGGGGAGCGCCTCGGCCTCCCGGCCGAGGGCTCGGGGGCGATGGGCTCGTTCGGCCGGAGGCTCGTCGGCGTCATCATCGACTGGGTTCTCTGTCAGCTCATCGCCACGGGCCTGCTCGGCGCCGACCTCGCCGCCGGGGGAGCGGGGGCGTTCCTCCCCCTCGCCGTCTTCGCCGCCGAGAACCTCCTCCTCGTCTCCACCCTCGGCACGACGGTCGGGCATCGCCTGCTCGGCCTGCGGGTCATCCAGGTCGGGCCCGGGGTTCTTCCCCCTCCAGGTGACGGTGCGGACCCTGCTCCTCTGCCTCTTCCTGCCGGCCCTGTTCATCGACGCGGACGGGCGCGGGCTCCACGACCGGCTGGCCGGGACGGCGATCGTCCGCCGCTGACCCGGTCCGGATGGGCGTCAGGGGTTGCCGACGGCGTCCCGGCGAGGGAGCGTGGAGTCACCAACGGCACCATCGTGACGCTTCCGGGACAGGAGCAGACATGAGCGACCAGCCGCACGTGAAGGAGAGGTCCGGCGGATTCGTCCGGATCTCCGGGATCCTCGTCGCCGTCGTGGGGGCGGTGATGCTCGTCTCCGGGATCGGGACCTGGGCCCTGGTCCAGAGCCAGCTCGCGGACGAGCAGATCACGGTCTCGCAGGACGCCTCGTCGAACGCGGGAAAGCAGGTCAACGGCCCGCTGACCGCCTACAGCCAGGCCGAGGTGATCAAGAAGCACGCCCTCGAGGCCTCGGGAGGCAAGACCTACGCCCAGCTGGAGCGTGACGACCCGACGCGGACGACGGTCATGGACGCCTCGTTCCTGCGGGCATCGCTGTTCACGTCCGTGCTGGCCTTCGGCGTCAGCCTCATGGCGGGCGCCCTGGGGATCGTGCTCATCCTCCTCGGGCTGGCGCTGTACCGGCTCGCACCCGCCAGGGCGTGACCGGCCTCGCGACCGGCGGGGTCACCCGCAGCGTCAGCGACCGCGCAGCGCGCGGCGGTCCACCCTGACCTTCGTCGGGTCGATGCCCGCCGGGATGCCGGCGCGCAGACCGGGCAGCGACCGCAGCCGCTTGTCGACCATCGCGACCTCGTCCTTGGTCAGGACGACCTTCATCCGGTTCAGCCTGCTCGTCAGCTTGCGGATCGGGACGTCGTCCTCGCCGTCGCCGACGGTCACGAGGTGGACCGGGACGCCGGGAGCGACGCGGCCGACCTTCTTCTCCTCCGCCTTGAGCAGCTTGGCGACCCGACCCGAGGGACCCTCGCCGATGAGGACGACACCGGGCCGGCCGAGGGCCCGGAACACGAGGGCGGCGCCGGTGAGGTCACTGACCTTCGTCCCGCGCATCGAGTCGACGGCCACCGGCTCCTGCGAGGTGTACCAGCCGCGGCTGCCGAGGCTGGACAGGGCGACGCCCGAGGCGCCGGGCTGCCCGTCCATCGCGCCGTACATCGCCTTGTTGCCCCGCTGGTTCATGACGAGCGTGGCGGCGAGGGCGGCGGCGGGCAGGGCCAGGATGAGGGCGTAGAGCCAGTGACCGAGGAACCAGCCGATCCCGACGATGACGAGGATGGTGGCCAGGGCCGCCAGGGCCATCCACCGGCCGACCGCGCGGTCGAGCTGACGGATCGCGAGGTAGCCGTCCTTGACCTGGGCGATCCGCCCCTTCTTCTTCTCGGTCGTCTCGGACACGGGGGAGCGCTCCTCGTTCGTGCTGGGTCGAGCTGCTGTCGGGTCGGGCGCCGGCGGCGCGGGTGGGCGGGGCCGACCCGTCTAGGATACGGGGCCCCCGGAGCGCGCGACGACGGCCGCGGCCTCCTGCCGGGCGGGAGCCGAGGCCGCCTCGGCGAGGTGGGCGAGGTGGTCGGGGATCGGCCGGCCGAGCCGGCCCATCGCCGTGGCCCACAGCCGGCCGGCGCGGTAGGACGAGCGGACGAGCGGCCCGGCCATGACCGCGGTGAAGCCGATCTCGTCGCCGAGCTCGCTCCAGTGGACGAACTCCTCCGGCCTCGCCCAGCGGTCGATCGGGTGGTGCCGCGGCGATGGGCGGAGGTACTGCGTGATGGTGAGGATGTCGCAGCCCGCCTCGTGCAGGTCGCGCATCGCCTGCTCGATCTCGTGCTCCTCCTCGCCCATCCCGAGGATGAGGTTGGACTTCGTGACGAGCCCGGCCTCCTTGGCCATCGTCAGGACCCGGAGCGACTTCTCGTAGGTGAAGGCGGGCCGGATCCGGCGGAAGATCCGCGGCACCGTCTCGAGGTTGTGGGCGAAGACCTCGGGCCGGGCGTCGAACACCTGGCCCACGAGGGCGGGCTCGGCGCCGAAGTCGGGAGGGAGGATCTCGACGCCGGTCCCCGGGTTGAGCTCGTGGATCTGTCGGATCGTCTCGGCGTAGAGGCCCGCGGCCCCGTCCGGCTGGTCGTCGCGGGCGACGCCGGTGACCGTCGAGTAGCGCAGCCCCATCCGGCGGACCGACTCGGCGACCCGGCGCGGCTCGTCGAGGTCGAGGGCGGCCGGGCGACCGGTGGCGATGTCGCAGAAGTCGCAGCGCCGGGTGCAGACGTCGCCCCCGATGAGGAAGGTCGCCTCCCGGTCCTCCCAGCACTCGAAGATGTTGGGGCAGCCGGCCTCCTGGCAGACCGTGTGCAGGCCCTCGGACTTCACCATCGAGTCCAGCTCGGTGTACTCCGGGCCCATCGTCGCCGTCGTCCTGATCCAGGACGGCTTGCGCTCGATGGGGGTCTCGCTGTTGCGCGCCTCGACGCGCAGCAGCCGACGCCCCTCCGGTGCGATCGTCACGCGTGACTCCTCGTTCATCGACGTCCGGGAGGGTCCTCGGGCCGCCTCCCGGTCGGACCTCCTAGCCTACGCCGCCCGCGGACCTAGGCTGGGCCCATGTCCATGCGCACCTCGCCGTCCGACGACGCCCGCGGCATACCGCCGGACTGGTGGCGGTCGGCCGTCGTCTACCAGATCTACCCTCGCAGCTTCGCCGACAGCGACGGCGACGGCGTCGGGGACCTCGGCGGGGTCATCGCCCACCTGGACCACCTCGCGCTGCTCGGTGTCGACGTCGTGTGGCTCTCCCCGATCTACCGCAGCCCGATGGACGACAACGGCTACGACATCAGCGACTACCGCGACGTCGACCCGCTCTTCGGGACCCTGGAGCAGCTCGACGAGCTCGTCGCGGGCGCCCACGCGCGGGGGATCCGGGTCGTCATGGACCTCGTCGTCAACCACACCTCGGACGAGCATGCGTGGTTCGCCGAGTCCCGCGCCGACCGGACGAACCCCAAGGCCGACTGGTACATCTGGCGCGATGCGAGGCCGGGGACCGTCGGAGGGCAGCCGGACGCCGCGCCCAACAACTGGGGCTCGGCGTTCTCCGGGTCGGCGTGGACCTGGGACGCGACCCGCGAGCAGTACTACCTCCACCTGTTCAGCCCCAAGCAGCCGGACCTGAACTGGGAGAACCCGCAGGTGCGCTCGGCCGTCCACGAGATGATGCGGTGGTGGCTCGACCGAGGCATCGACGGCTTCCGGATGGACGTCATCAACCTCATCTCCAAGCGCGACTACGACGACGCCCCCGTGCCGCCCGGGTCGAGGTACGGCGCCCAGTTCGCCAGCGTCATCTGCGGGCCTCGCCTGGAGGAGTTCCTCCAGGAGATGCATGCCGCCGTCATCGCCGACCGGCCCGCGGGGCTGATGACGGTCGGGGAGATGCCGGGCGTGACGATGGAACAGGCCCGGGAGTACACCGACCCGGCCAACCGCGAGCTCGACATGGTCTTCCAGTTCGAGCACGTCGACCTCGACTCCGGTCCCGGGGGCAAGTGGGACCTGCGGCCCATGCGGATGATCGACCTCAAGCGGTCCTTCGGCCGGTGGCAGGAGGGCCTGGCCCACCGCGGCTGGAACAGCCTCTACCTCGACAACCACGACCAGCCGCGGGCCGTCAGCCGCTTCGGCAACGACGACCCCGCCCACCGGGTCCGGTCGGCGACGGCGCTCGCCACCGTGCTGCACCTGCACCGGGGCACCCCGTTCATCTACCAGGGCGACGAGCTGGGGATGACGAACTTCCCGTTCGCCTCGATCGCGGACTTCCGGGACCTGGAGTCGGTCAACCACTTCCACGAGGCGGTGGCGAACGGGGCGGACCCCGAGGAGGTCCTGCACGCACTGCGGGTCAAGAGCCGGGACAACGCCCGCACCCCCATGCAGTGGGACGACGGCGAGAACGCCGGTTTCACGACCGGGACCCCCTGGATCCCGGTCAACCCCAACCACGTCGAGATCAACGCGGCGGCCCAGGTGGCCGACCCCCGCTCGGTCTTCTCGTACGTCCGGTCCCTCATCGCCCTCCGGCACGACGAGCGCGCCGTCTCCCACGGTGACTTCACGATGCTGCTCCCGGACGACGAGCGCGTCTACGCCTTCGAGCGGAGGCTCGGCGACACCCGGCTGCTCGTCGTGGCGAATCTCTCCGACGACGACCGCGTCCCCGCCCCGGTACCCGAGGTCGGGGCCTGGGCGGCGGCCGAGGTCGTCCTCGCCAACGCCCCGGTGACCGCGGCGACGGAGACGGTCGTCCTGGGACCGTGGGAGGCCCGGGTGTACCGCCGTCGCTGACCGCCCGGGCGCGTGGCCTCGTGGCGCCGATGCCGGCACCGCGCACGGCATACGCGAGAATCGCCGACGATGACCCTCACCGACCTCCTCGCCGACGCGAGCCCCGACCCGCTGGGAACGATGGACGCCGACACCGCGCTCGACACCTTCGTGGACTGGGCGAGCGGGCGGGGGCTGACGCTCTACCCGGCCCAGGAGGAGGCGGTCCTCGCCCTCGCGTCCGGCGCCCACGTCGTCCTCTCGACACCGACCGGGTCGGGCAAGTCGCTCGTGGCCGTCGGAGCCCATGCCCAGGCCCTCGCGGCGGGTCGCCGCAGCTGGTACACGGCGCCGATCAAGGCCCTCGTCAGCGAGAAGTTCTTCGACCTCGTCGCGACCTTCGGCGCCGAGCGGGTCGGGATGCTCACCGGCGACGCGGCCGTCAACCCCGGTGCTCCGATCATCTGCGCGACGGCCGAGGTCCTGGCCAACCACGCCCTGCGCGAGCGCGACGCCGCGGACGTCGGCCTCGTCGTCATGGACGAGTTCCACTTCTACGCCGAGCGCGACCGTGGCTGGGCCTGGCAGGTGCCGCTGCTCCTCCTGCCCGAGACCCAGTTCCTCCTCATGTCGGCGACCCTCGGGGACACGAGCGTCCTCGAGGAGGACCTCCGACGCCGGACGGGCCGCGACACCGTCGCCGTCACCGGCGTCGAGCGCCCGGTGCCGCTCACCTTCGAGTGGGTGCTCACCCCGGTCCACGAGACCATCGAGCTGTTGCTCCGTGACGACCGGGCCCCCGTCTACGTCGTCGCGTTCACCCAGTCCGGTGCCGTCGAGCAGGCCCAGGCGCTGGCCAGCGTCGAGGTCGTCACACCGGAGCGCAAGGCGGCCATCAAGGAGACCATCGGCCACTTCCGCTTCGGGAAGGGATTCGGCCAGACGCTCCGGCGGCTCGTCCTCCACGGGATCGGCGTCCATCACGCGGGGATGCTCCCGAAGTACCGCCGGCTCGTCGAGACGCTCGCCCAGGCCGGCCTGCTCGCCGTCATCTGCGGCACCGACACCCTCGGGGTCGGCATCAACGTCCCGATCCGCACCGTCCTGCTCACCTCGCTGACCAAGTACGACGGCCGGCGCCAGCGAGTGCTGCGGGCCCGGGAGTTCCACCAGATCGCCGGCCGGGCGGGGCGGGCCGGGTACGACACCGTCGGCCACGTCGTCGTCGAGGCGCCCGAGCACGTCGTCGAGAACACGAAGGCGCTCGCCAAGGCGGGGGACGACCCGAAGAAGCGGCGCAAGGTCGTGCGCAAGAAGCCGCCGGACGGCACGCTGTCGTACTCCGAGTCGACGTACGACCGGCTCGTCGCCGCACCGCCCGAGCAGCTGGCGTCCCGGATGCGGGTGACCCACGCGATGGTGCTCAACGTCCTCGACCAGTGGGAGGGCCAGCAGGCGGCCCTGCGCACCCTGCTCCTCGACAACCACGAGGACCCCGCCCGCCGCGAGGCCCTCGTCGAACGCGCCGTCCTCGTCCTCGCCGCCCTGCTCCGAGCCGGCGTCGTCGAGCCCGACGACGGCTCGGAGCCGGCGGACTGGCTGCCGGCCGCGACCGAGGGCGGCGAGGACGCGGCCGACCCGTCCGCCGAGGCGGGCGTGGCCGACGCGGGGGACGGGTCGCAGGGGCCACCGGAGGACGCCGGGCAGGACGCGCCCGCCGGAGGCCTGGGGGCACTCGGTGCGGCTCTCGCGGAGGCCGGTCTCGCCCCGGCGGCCGACGACGGACCTTCCGGCGACGGGGACGCCGATGACGCGGCACCCGCCGCGCCCCGTCCGGAGCCCAGCCGGCTGGAGAAGTACGTCCGCGGCGAGGACGAGGGCTACCCCGAGGGTCCCTTCCAGGTCGCGATGGATCTCCACGAGGGGTTCGCGCTCAACCAGCCGCTCTCTGCGTTCGCGCTCGCTGCCCTCGAGCTCCTCGACCCCGTCGACCCGGGCTACGCCCTCGACGTCGTCAGCGTCATCGAGGCCACCCTCGACGACCCACGACCGGTGCTCCTCGCCCAGCAGTTCGAGGCCCGTGGTGAGGCCGTGGCGGCGATGAAGGCCGACGGGATGGAGTACGAGGAGCGGATGGACGCCCTCGACGACGTCACCTACCCCCGCCCGCTCGCCGAGCTCCTCGAGCAGGCCCTGCGGACCTATCGGCAGCGGCATCCGTGGGTCGACCCACGAGACCTGTCGCCGAAGTCGGTCGTCCGCGAGATGTACGAGCGGGCCATGACCTTCGGCGAGCTCGTCGCCCACTACAAGCTCGCCCGCGCCGAGGGGGTCCTCCTGCGCTACCTCACCGACGCGGTCCGGGCACTCCGCTCGACCGTCCCCCTGTCGGCGCGCACCGAGGAGCTCGAGGACCTCATCGAATGGCTCGGCGAGGTCGTCCGGCACACCGACTCCAGCCTCCTCGACGAGTGGGAGGCCCTGGCCAACCCCTCCGACGAGCCCCTGACCGAGGTCCGCGTGCCGAGCGAGAACCGCCCCCTGTCGGCCAACCCCCGGGCCCTGCGGGTCATGGTGCGCCAGGCGATGTTCCGCCGCGTCGAGCTGCTGTCGCTCGGCCGGTATGCCGCCCTGGCCGCCCTCGACGACGGCCTCACCGAGGGGGAGTGGGCGGAGGCTCACGCGGGCTATCTCGCCGAGTACGACGACATCGACACCGGGCCCCAGGCGCGGGGGCCCGCGCTGTTCCGGGTCACCGAGCGGGCGGGCGAGGACGGACGCGGCTGGCTCGTCGAGCAGCTCCTCGAGGACCCGGAGGGCGACCACGACTGGCGGATCACCGCCGAGCTCGACCTCGACGCCACCGACGAGGCGGGAGAGCCGGTCCTCGTCGTATCCGGCCTGCGGCCCACCTGAGCGGGTCGGCCACCGGGGCCTCAGCCGAGGACGTCGGTGAGGTGCTTCTCGGCGTAGGGCAGCACGTCGTGGACGGTGACCGTCCGGCCCAGCTCCTGGCTGATCGACGAGACGCCGGCGTCGCTGATCCCGCAGGGAATGATGACCTGGCCCCAGGAGAGGTCGGCGTCGCAGTTGAGGGCGAAGCCGTGCATCGTCACGTCCCGGCTGACCCGGACGCCGATGGCGCCGAGCTTGCGATCCGGGCCGCGGTCGTCGGCCGTGACCCAGACCCCGCTGCGGCCGTCGACGCGGGTGACGTCGACACCGAACTCGCGGCATACCCGGATCATGACCTCCTCGAGGCGCCGGACGTGCGCGACGACGTCGACCGGATCGGGGAGGCGGACGACGGGGTACCCGACGAGCTGGCCGGGTCCGTGCCAGGTGATCTTGCCGCCGCGGTCGACGTCGATGACCGGCGTCCCGTCGACCGGACGCTCATGGGGCTCGGTGCGCTTGCCCGCCGTGTAGACCGCGGCGTGCTCGAGGAGGAGCACCGTGTCCGGCTCGGACCCCTCGACGACCGCCTCGTGCACCTCACGTTGCCGGGCCCAGGCCTCCTGTAGTCGACGAGATCCGGGGCGAAGCCGAGGTGGACGATGCGCAGCGACATGCTGTCTAAGGTATGCCGTCCACCCGGGAAGGAGAGAACCCCGCCCATAGGCTGGGCCGCATGGCGCAGCAGACCCCCGACACCGCACACCCCGCCGACGAGGTCGACGACGGCCGCCACGTCGCCCCGGAGGAACGGGGGAAGCGGCCTCGCATCGTCATCGTGGGGGCGCTCGTCGTCGTGCTCGTCTGGCTGGCCGTCGGCGCGTTCGGCGGTCCGCTGTCCGGCCGGCTGTCGGAGGTCCAGAAGAACGACAACGCATCGTTCCTGCCCAAGGGCGCGGAGTCGACCGAGGTGGCCAACGCCCTCGTCGCCTTCCAGGACACCCCGCAGCTGCCGTTCCTCGTCGTCGTCGAGAAGGCCTCCGGCTCGCTGGACCAGGCCGACCTCACGGCGATCCGGTCCTACGCCGACCGGATCCCCGGGCTGGCGCTGCCCGCCCTCGGCGGATCGGCGACCGTCGGCGACTACCTCGCCCCGCCGGGGCAGGTCCAGGTCATCCCGAGCCAGGACGAGCAGGCGGCGCTCGTCACCGTGCCGCTCGACGCCCAGACCGGTGGAGACACCGTCAACGGCACGACCCCGCTCTTCGAGACCTCGGCCGCGCTCGCCGACGCGGCCGCGGCGGACCTGCCGGCCGGGCTGACGGCATACGTCGGCGGACCGGGCGGGCTCATCGCCGACTTCGTCACCGCCTTCGGCGGCATCGACGGGATCCTCCTCGGGGTCGCCCTCCTCGTCGTCTTCGTCATCCTCCTCGTCGTCTACCGCAGCCCCGTCCTGCCCTTCGCCGTCCTCATCAGTGCCATCTTCGGCCTCGCCCTCGCCTCGCTCGCCGTGTTCCCGCTGGCCAAGGCCGGCCACATCACCCTGTCCGGCCAGAGCCAGGGCATCCTGTTCATCCTCGTCGTCGGCGCGGCGACGGACTACTCCCTGCTCCTCGTCAGCCGGTTCCGGGAGGCGCTGCACGACCACCCGGGATCGTGGCAGGCCCTGCGCGCCGCGTGGCGGGGGACGGTCGAGCCGATCGTCGCGTCGGCGGCGACGGTCATCCTCGGCCTCCTCTGCCTCCTGCTCGCCCGGCTGCAGAGCACGGCCGGCCTCGGTCCGGTCGGGGCGTTCGGCATCGCCGGGGCGATGCTCGCGGCGCTGACCTTCCTTCCCGCCCTCCTGCTCCTCGGTGGGCGCTACGTCTTCTGGCCGTTCGTGCCCCGCGTCGACCACGTCCACAGCGAGGACAAGATCGGGACGCGCAGCGTGTGGGGCCGGGTCGCCCGGATGGTCGGGACGCACCCGCGGCGGACCTGGGTGGTGACCTTCGCCGGCCTGCTCGTGGCCGCGGCATTCGCGCCGACGTTCAAGGCGAGCGGGATCTCGACCTCGGACATCTTCCTCACCGATGTCGGGTCGGTGAAGGCGCAGCGGGTCATCGACGCCCACTTCCCGGGCGGGGCCGGCAGCCCCGTCCAGATCCTCGTCCCGCAGGACAAGGCGGACGAGGCCGTGGCCACCCTCAAGGACGAGGCGGGCGTCGAGAACCCGGTCGTCGGGCTCAACCCCGATCCCACGGCGCAGCCGGTCGTCCGCGACGGCATGGTCGTCGTCCAGGCCACCCTGACCGACCCCGCGGACAGCCCGGCGGCCAGCGACGTCGTCCAGCGGCTGCGGACCGACCTGCACCGGGTGAGCCCGGACATCAAGGTCGGCGGCCAGACGGCGACGAACCTCGACGCCCGCGAGGCGAGCGCGCGGGACCTCAGGGTCCTCGTGCCGGTCATCCTCCTCGTCATCTTCGTCGTCCTCGCGCTGCTCCTCCGCTCGCTCGCGGCCCCCGTGCTGCTCGTCCTCGCGAACGTCCTCTCGTTCGGCGCGACGATCGGGGTATCGGCCCTCGTGTTCAACCACGTCTTCGGCTTCGCGGGGGCCGACCCGTCGATCCCGCTCTACGGGTTCGTCTTCCTCGTCGCGTTGGGGATCGACTACTCGATCTTCCTCATGACCCGGGTGCGCGAGGAGTCGATCAAGCGCGGCACGAGACCCGGCATCCTCGTGGCGCTGGCCGTGACGGGGGGCGTCATCACGAGCGCGGGCATCGTCCTCGCCTCGACCTTCTCGGCGCTCGTCGTCCTCCCGCTCGTCTTCCTCGTCGAGGTCGCGTTCATCGTCGCCTTCGGCGTCCTCCTCGACACCCTCGTCGTCCGTTCCCTCCTCGTCCCCGCCGCGGCATACGACATCGGCGCCCGGGTGTGGTGGCCCGGCCGGCTCTGGAAGGCCGGCGACGGAGAGCCCCCCGCTGCCGTCCGCGACCCCGACTGACCCGACCCCGGACCGACCCGACCCCGCGGCAGGTGGGGCGTCGCGGGCGAGGGCCCGTCAGGGGTGGGCAGGCGCCGCGGCTCGAGGCGTTCCTCGACCGCCGCGCCCCCGTCGGCGCGCACGAGGTAGGCGCCCTTGCCGTCGGCCTCGGCGACCGCCTCGACGAGCGTCGTCCCGTGATAGACCAGGCCGACCCCGTCGTCGGTGCAGTGCGTCTCGGGCAGCGTCCCGTCGGCGACGAGCGACTGGACGAGGGGGCGGCGCCGGGCCTCGCTGTCGTAGTGCACGCCGTTGCCGTACGGGAGGAACGCGAGGCCGTTCGTCACCGCGCGCAGCTCCGGCCCGAAGGAGTCGGTCGTCCCGCCGACGTACCAGCAGATCGACCCGGCCGAGACCCCCGAGAGGACGACGCCGGCCTCCCAGGCCCGGCGGAGGACGGGGCCGAGGTCGTGGACGGACCAGACGGCGAGGAGGTTGGCGACCGATCCGCCCTGGACCCAGACGACGTCCTGGTCGAGCAGGTGACCCTCGATGTCCTCGAGGTTCGGCATCGGGAAGAGATCGAGGCTCGTCACGTCGATCCCCGCGACCCGCCCGGCCTGGTGCATGTCGTCGTTGACGTTGCGCTGGTCGCCGGAGGCCGTGCCGACGAAGGTCAGCCGGGGCGCCCGGCCCGTCACGCCGGAGAGCTCGACGGCGTGGTGGACGAGGGCGTCGAACTCGAGGCGGGTCCGGGTGCCGAAGCGGTAGCCACCGGACGTGGCGAGGATGGTGGGGGTGTCGGCGGGCATGCCGCCCACCCTACGGCCGGCGCGTCGGGTCCCCGGACTGTGGAAAACCCGGCGGCGGCCCGCGTGGTCTTCGCGAGAGTGGCCCCATGAGGACGGACGCAGCGAGGCGACACGACGGGCCGGTGACAGCGGGGGCCGCGCTGTCCGCGGGCCCCCCGGACGTGCCGGGCTACGAGCCCGGTGAGTGGCTCGGCGCGGGGGCCAGCGGCACGGTCTGGTCCGCGGTCCGCCAGCGCGACGGGCTCGTCGTCGCCCTCAAGGTGCTCCACGGCGCCCGGGCGGGTGCGGCGGACAGCGCCGCCCGGGAGGTCGCGGTCCTCGGCCGGGTCGCGGACGAGCACCTCGTCCGGCTCCACGAGGCCGTCGAGCTCGTGACCGGGGAGACCGTCCTCGTCCTCGACCACGCGTCCGGGGGGTCCCTGCGCGCCGCCGTCGAGGCGCGCGGCCACCTCACGCCGGGCGAGACGGTCACCGTTCTCACGCCGGTCGCGAGTGCGGTCGGGCGACTGCACGGCGTCGGCGTCGTCCATGGCGACCTCTCACCGGGCAACGTCCTGCTCACCCGGTCCGGCCGCCCGCTCGTCGGCGATCTCGGGACCTCTCGCCTCGTCGGCGACCCCGTCGAGGAGACGAGGGGGACCGACGGCTTCGTCGCGCCGGAGGTCCTCGCCGGCGCGGCCCCGGACGCCGCGTCCGACGTCTACGCTCTCGGCGCCCTCGGGTGGTTCTGCCTCACCGGTGCGGTGCCGGGACCGGCTCCCTGGCGGGGGCGTCTCGTCGATGCGCTGTTGCGCGACGGCGCCTGTGTCGCCGGCGACCCGGAGCGGCTGGACCCTCGGTATGCCGCGCTCGCGGCCCTCGTGGAGTCGTGCCTCGCGCACGTGCCCGCCGACCGACCGCACGCCGATGCCCTGGCCGTCGCCGTGTTCGAGGCAGCCCCCGCCCGGCCGCTGCCGCTTCTCGCCCCGGGCGACGAGGTGAGCGCCCTCACCCACCGGATCCGCGCGGCCGCGGCCGCCGGGCCGCACCCACGCCGCCGGCTGCTCCCGGGCCCGTGGCGCCGCCCGAACCGGGGTCCGTGGCGCTGGGCCCGCGGCGCCGGAACGCCGCCACCGCCGAGCACGTCGATCCGGCCGGGTCCGTCCGGGCGCGGCCGGCACGTCGCCCGCCGACGGGGGTCGGCCCGGCGGGCCCTCACGGCCGCCGGCTCCGCGCTCATCCTTCTCACCGGCGTCCTCGCGGCGTCGGCCGTCCTCGCCCGCCGGGAGCCGGCAGCGGCCCGTGCCGCCGTGGCGGCGTCCATGCCGTCGGCGACGAAATCTGCTCCGGTCGGGCCCGTCGCCGAACGGCTCCCCGCCGGGGAGCCCGTCGCCTCCGCCGCCCTGGTCGCCGATCCGGCGGCGCCGCGGAGCGACCCCGCCGGGTTGCTCGCCGCTCTCGTCGAGCGACGGGCGGCGGCCTGGCGGGTCGGCCGGGTGGGTGGGCTCGGCGACGTCGACGCGCCGCGGTCGGCCGCCCTCGCCCGGGACACGGCCCTGCTCGCGGAGGTCCAGCGGGCCGGGCTGCGCTACCGCGGGCTGCGCTACGTCGTCGTGACGGCCACGCCGGTGCGGGTCGCAGCGACGACGGCGCGCCTGTCGGCGCGGGTCGACACGACGGCATACGTCATCGAGGGGGCCGGGACGGAGCTGGCGCGCCCTCGGGAGGCCGGCGAGCGCGCCCTCGTCGACCTCGTCTGGACGAGCGCGGGATGGCGGGTCCGCGAGGTCAGCGCGGCCTCGACGTGAGCCGGTGGGTCAGGCGGCACGCGCGAGGACCCAGTCCAGCGCTTCGCCGAGGGTCTGGTGGCTGTGCTCGAATCCGCTGTCGCGCAGGACCCGCCCGACCACCCGCTGGCTGGAGAGGATGTCGCCCGCGAACTCGCCGACGACCGCCCGCAGCGCGAAGCCGGGGGCGGGCAGGACCGCCGGGCGCCCGAGTGCCTGGCCGAGGGCCCGGGCGACGTCCTTCTGGCGGGCCGGCTCCGGCCCGCAGAGGTTGACCGGGCCGACGACCTCGGGGGAGTCGATGAGGTGGGCGATGGCCCGGACCTCGTCCTCGAGGGTGATCCACGGCCAGAACTGGCGGCCCGAGCCGAGCGGCCCGGCCAGGCCGAACCGACCCAGGCGCAGCAGCGGCTCGAGGGCGCCGCCGTCGGCGAGGACGATGCCGGTGCGGATGAAGGCGACCGATGCCCCGGCCCTCTCGGCTGGTTCGGCCGCCGCCTCCCACGCGAGGACGACGTCGGTGAGGAACCCCGTGCCGGCGGCGCTGGCCTCGGTCAGCTCCTCGTCGCCCCGGTCGCCGTAGTAGCCGACGGCGGACCCGCTGATGAGCCGGATGTCCGGCCCCTGCTCGGCGACGGCGGTCGCGACCGCGTGGGTCGAGTCGGTGCGGGAGGTGAGGATCTCGCCCTTGTAGCGGGGCGTCCACCGGTGGTCGCCGATGCCCGCCCCGGCGAGGTTGACGACGGCGCTCACCCCGTCGAAGGTCGCCGGGTCGAGGTGGCGGGACGCCGGGTCCCACTGCACCTCGTCCGGGCCCGTGGGGGTATGCCGCACGAGCCGGAACACGTCGTCACCACGCGCCCGCAGGTGGGCCACGAGGGCAGTCCCGATGAGGCCAGAGCTCCCGGTGATCGCGACGCGCTGGCTCATGACGGTCCTCCCGCGCGCCTCACAGGCCGAGCGAGGCCTCGAAGGCCCCTTCCTCGAGGCGGTTCTTCATCGTCGTGAGGAACCGGGCCGCGTCCGCGCCGTCGACGATCCGGTGGTCGTAGGAGAGCGCGAGGTAGACCATCGAGCGGATCGCGATCGTCTCGCCTCCGTCCCGGTCGGTGACGACGACGGGCCGCTTGACGACGGCTCCGGTCCCGAGGATGGCGACCTGCGGCTGGTTGATGATCGGGGTGTCGAAGAGCGCCCCGCGGCTGCCGGTGTTCGTGATCGTGAACGTGCCGCCGGACAGCTCGTCGGGACCGATCTTGTTCGTCCGGGTCCGCTGGGCGAGGTCGGCGATGCCCTTGGCGAGCCCGGCGATGCTGAGGTCGCCGGCGTTCTTGATGACCGGGACGATGAGCCCCTTGTCGGTGTCGACGGCCATCCCGAGGTGCTCGACGCCGTGGTAGGTCACCTCGTCGCCGTCGATGCTCGCGTTGACGCTCGGATGCGCCTTGAGCGCCTCGACCGCGGCCAGGGCGAAGAAGGGCAGGAAGCTGAGCTTGACGCCCTCGCGCTTCTCGAAGTCGCCCTTGGCGCGGGCCCGCAGCCGCGAGATCTTCGTGACGTCGACCTCGACGACGGTCGTCAGCTGCGCCGAGACCTGGAGGGACTCGACCATTCGCTGGGCGATCATCCGGCGCAGGCGAGTCATCTTCTCGGTCGTGCCGCGCTTGCTCATGTCCTCGGCCGGCGCCGCGGGAGCCGAGCGCTTCTCGGCGGCCGGGGCAGCGGGTGCCGCCGCCGCGGGAGCGGGTTCGGCCGGCTTCTCGGCGGCCTTCTTGCGCTCGTCGACGACGGCGAGGACGTCCTGCTTGCGGATCCGCCCGCCGACGCCGGTCCCGTTGCACCGTCTCGAGGTCGATGTCGTTGTCCGCGGCGAGCTTGCGGACGAGCGGGGTGACGTAGGCCGACGCGTCCGGGACCTCGGTGGCCGGGGTGGGAGCGGGGGCCTCGTGCGAGCCCGCCTCGGGCTTCTTCTCCGACGGCTGCTCGGCCTTCGGCTGCTCGGCCGGTGCGCTTTCCTGGGCCGGCGCCTCGTCCTGGGCGGCGTCCTCGTCGGGTGCGCTCTCGCTCGGCGCCTCCTGCTCAGCCTGCGGCGCGGGCTCCTCGGCCTCGTCCGACGAGGAGGACCCGCCGCCGGAACCGTCGCCCTCGACGGCGCCACCGACGATGGCGAGGTCGGCGCCGACGGGGACGGTCTCGTCCTCCTGGACGAGGATCTTGCTCAGCGTCCCGGCCACGGGGGAGGGGATCTCGGTGTCGACCTTGTCGGTCGAGACCTCGAGAAGCGGCTCGTCGACCTCGACGGTGTCGCCGACGCTCTTGAGCCACCGGGTGACGGTGCCCTCGGTGACCGACTCGCCGAGGGCCGGCATGCTGACGGCCGTCCCGTCGCCGGATCCGGACGAGGACGCGGCCGGCTCGGCCGGCTCGGGCTCGGACGCCGGCTGCGACGGCGGGGCGGGCTCCGGCTCGGCCTGCTGCTGCTCGGCCGGCTCGCCGGCATCCGGCTCGGCGTCCGCCTGGGCGGGCGCCTCCGGAGCGGAACCACCCGCCGCGGGCTCACTCTCCCCCGCGGAGCCACCACCGGAGCCGCTCGGCGCCTCACCATCGCCGACGACCGCGAGGTCGGCGCCGACGGGGACGGTGTCGTCCTCCTGGACGAGGATCTCCTGAAGGGTGCCCGCGACGGGGGATGGGATCTCGGTGTCGACCTTGTCGGTCGAGACCTCGAGAAGCGGCTCGTCGACCTCGACGCGGTCACCCACGTTCTTGAGCCACCGGGTCACAGTGCCCTCGGTCACGGACTCGCCCAGCGCGGGCATGGTCACGCGTTCAGACATGGTCTGCGTTCTCCTTCTCGAGGTAGCCGTCGGCCCATCGTAGTTGCGGGTCGCCGTCCGACCATTCGGGGCGGCCCCTGCCTGCATCTTGTCATTGTCCTACCCACCGATGCCCGCTCCGACCGTACGCCGGATCGGGAGCGGCCCAGCGCCACCCCCTAGGGTTGAGCCATGTCGTGGTTCCGCCGCTCACGCCGAGGAGCCTCTCCGGGGGAGAGATGTCCCGATCCGATGTCGGGTCGGCCCGCACCCATCTCGCCGAGTTCGTCGCGAGCCGCCGCGGCGTCGAGGCCTACATCGAGCCGGCCACCCGGGTGACGGCGACGACCGTCATCCTCATCGCGTTCGACGGGGAGTGGACGCGACGGGCCCTGCCCGACCGCGCGTCCGCGTTCGAGGTCGCCCGGGGGCTCGGCATCCCCGTCTACGACGTCAACCTCACCGGCTACCCCGCCCGGATGCGGGAGTGGACCTCCCGGCAGCGCCGGGAGGACTGAGCCGCCGCGTCCGGTCAGGCGCGGCCCTCGACGAGGGCGAGCAGGGTCGCGACGCCGTAGCCGGTGCCGCCCTTGGGGGTCGCACCGTGTGCCGACTTCTCGTTGAACGAGGGCCCGGCGATGTCGATGTGCGCCCAGGGGATGCCCTCGCCGACGAAGGTGCCGAGGAAGAGACCGGCGGTGAGCATCCCACCCCATCGGTCGGCCTTGTGGGCGATGTCGGCGACCGTCGAGTCCAGGCCCTTGCGCAGCGAGGCGGGCAGCGGCATCGGCCAGGCGGGCTCGCCGGCTCGGCCGGCGGCGGCCGTCACCTCCTCGCGGAACCCGTCGTCGTGCGCCATGACCCCGGCGACGAGCGGGCCGAGGGCGACCATCTGGGCTCCGGTCAGGGTGGCGATGTCGACGATGGCGTCCGGGCTCGCCTCCGTCGCGAGGCAGATCCCGTCGCCGAGGACCATCCGGCCCTCCGCGTCGGTGTCGATGATCTCGACGGTCGTGCCGTTGCGCATCGTCACGACGTCGCCCGGACGCTGCGCGGTGCCGCTCGGCATGTTCTCGGCGAGGCAGAGGTACCCGGTGACGGCGACGGGCAGCTTGAGCTCGGCCGCGGCGACGACGGCCGCCGCGACGGCGGCGGCACCGGCCATGTCGGACTTCATCGTCAGCATCGACGCGGGCGGCTTGATGCACAGGCCACCGGAGTCGAAGGTGATCCCCTTGCCGACGAGGGCGATCGTCGTCTTCGCCCGGGCCGGCTTGTAGCTCATCGTCACGATCCGCGGCGGGTTGGCGGACCCCTGGCCGACGCCGACGATCCCGCCGAAGCCGCCCTTGAGGAGCGCCTTCTCGTCGAGGACCGAGACGGTGACCTTGCCGGGCGACGCCGCGACCCGGCCGCGGACCGCCTCGACGAAGGTCTGCGGCACGAGGGCGTTGGGTGGGGTGTTGACGAGGTCGCGGGCGAAGTCGCGGGCGGCGCCGAGGACCTGCGCCCGCTCGACGGCCTTGCGTGCCTCGGCGCCGGAGACCGACGAGGCGACGAGGATGTCCGGGCCCTCGCCCCCCGAGCCCGCCTTGGCCGCCCGACCCTGCGCGGCCGCGGCGGACTTGTGAGCGGTGAACCGGTAGCAGCCGGCATAGGCGCCGTCGGCCACCGCACCGAGGGCGCGGGCGTCCGCGGTGGGCAGGGCGAGCGCCACCGTCCGCTTCGTCGCGAGGGTCCGCAGGGCGGCCCCGGCAGCGGCGTGGAGGACGGCAGGGTCGTATGCCGCCTTGCGCGCCGGTGCCTCGCCGAGGCCGGTGAGGACGACCGACGTCGCCGTCACGCCGGGGACGGACACGACCCGGACGACCTCGTCGGCGTCGCCGCTCGCCTCGTGGTCCGACGAGCACCGCCTCGAGGTGCGCCACCGCCTTGCGGGGCAGCCCGTGGCCCGCCGCCAGGGCGGCTCCGTCCGTGCCGTGCACCGTGCCGACGACGAGCGCGTCGGCGGTGATGTCGGCGGGGGTGGTACCGGTGAGGGACAGGGTGGTCACGTCGTGGTCTCCTTCGGGTCGCGGTGCTCGCAGACTAACGGAGCAAGGGCGGGTAGCCTCCCAAGCATGGCCCCCCTCGCTCACTCGCCCCTCCATGACCGACACGTCGCCCTTGGCGCGAAGATGGCCGACTTCGGCGGCTGGGAGATGCCGATCGAGTATCCCGGAGGTGGTGTCGTCGCCGAGCACACCGCCGTCCGCGAACGCGTCGGCGTCTTCGACGTCTCCCACCTCGGCAAGGCCCGGGTCAGCGGGCCGGGGGCTGCGGCATACGTCAACGACTGCCTGACGAACGACCTGCGGCGGATCGGACCCGGCAAGGCCCAGTACACCCTCTGCTGCGCCGAGGACGGCGGTGTCGTCGACGACCTCATCACCTACCTGCGCGCCGACGACGACGTCTTCCTCGTCCCCAACGCCGCCAACACCGCGCGGGTCGTCGAGCTGCTGACCGCCACGGCACCGGACGGCGTCACCGTCGAGAACCTCCATGAGTCCTACGGCGTCATCGCCGTCCAGGGGACGCTCAGCGACGAGGTGCTCGGCGCGCTCGGCCTGCCGGCCGACCACGACTACATGTCCTTCGTCGAGACGACGTGGGACGGCCTGCCCGTCATGGTGCTGCGGTCGGGCTACACGGGGGAGCGAGGCTATGAGCTCGTCCCGGCCTGGGATGCCGCCGGGCCCCTGTGGGACGCCGTCCTCGAGCAGGTGCGCCTCCGGGGCGGGCTCCCCGCCGGACTGGGTGCCCGGGACACGCTCCGGACGGAGATGGGCTACCCCCTCCACGGCAACGACCTCAGCCTCGACATCAGCCCGGTCATGGCCGGCGCGTCGTGGGCGGTCGGCTGGGACAAGGATCGCTTCTGGGGTCGCGAGGCGCTCCTGACCCAGCGGGCCGAGAAGTCGGGACCGCTCACTCGTGGGCTCCTCGTCACCGGGCGCGGCATCCCCCGGCCGCACTGCGCCGTGACGACGACCGACGGGAGCCCGCCTCGGCGAGGTGACGTCGGGGACGTTCTCGCCGACCCGCAAGCAGGGCATCGCCCTCGCGCTCCTCGACCGCTCGGCGACGCCGGGTACCGAGGTCCTCATCGACGTCCGTGGCCGGTCGGTGCCGGCGACGGTGACCAAGCCGCCCTTCGTCGAGGTGGGCGTCCGCGAGGCATGAGCCCCGCCGCCCTGCCACCGGCGACCCGCACGATCACACGACCCGAGGCAACATCCACACGGAGGTGCGTCATGAGTGAGGCGTGGACGTGGAGCTACGAGGACGCCGACGGCCAGCCGATGACCGGCGAGCTGCTCTCCACCGCCGAGTTCCCGAGCCAGTCCGACGCGGAGAACTGGTTCGGCGAGACCTGGCGGGAGCTGGCCGCCGCGGGGGTCGGCGGGGTGATCCTCTACCGGGACGGCGAGGTCGTCTACGGCCCGATGAGCCTGGAACCCTGACCGCGCGGGTCAGCTCCGGGGGAGCAGCCAGTCCAGCTCCTCCGCGCGCGGGTCGTCGACCAGCGTCGGCGGCTCGTCGAACACCATGACCGCGCGCGTGTCCGGCCGGTAGGCGGCCCAGCCCGGGTCGCCGTCGCTCGCGAACCGCACCCACGCGGCGTGCATGGCCGTCGCGAGGGCCTGCGGCGGGTGCTCGCCCGTCAGCGGGGCGCCCGCGCCGAGGGTGTCGAAGACGAACGGGAGGTCGAGGGCGTGGCACGCGCCGAGGCCGTCGACGGGGCTCGTCCAGCCCAGCTCGTAGACGAACGCGTCGGCGCCGGTCGACTGCTGGGCGAGCGCGAGCGCCGCGGTCGGGGCACGGAACGCCGCGTCGGTGAGCATCGCCGTGACGACGTCGCCGGGGGCGGAGCCGGGTCGGTTCGCGGCATACGTCGTCCGCCACGGCGGGATCCCAGCCATGGCGGGCGAGGACGTGCGGCAGGGTCTCCGTCGTGATGCCGGCGGCGATCCCGGTGGGGACGGTGAAGAGCCGGAACTCCTCCGCCGTCGTCCCGGCCAGCAGCGGTATGCCGGCGGCGGACCCGGCCGCGATCCGGGCCAGCGGCACGTCCGGGACGATGTCGCCGTCGATGGTCGGAAAGGTGCTCATGATCCCGAGCCCTCCCCGGACGACGCTCTCTCCCCATCGTCCGGGGTCGGGATCGAGGGCGAGCTGGACCGCGACGGCCGTCTGGGCGTCGAGCAGTGACTGCGGGTCGAGGGCGCCGAGGGCGGCGGCGGTGGCCTCGACGCCCAGGGCCGCGGCGATCGCCTCCGTCACCCGGCGGGCGTCCTCGGGCCGGGCGACGCTCGTGGCGTTGCCGCTCTGGACGACGGCCCCCGAGAAGAGCCCGTTCGCGGCGGGGCACGCCATGAGTGTCGCGACGCTCATGGCACCGGCCGACTCGCCCATGACCGTCACCCGCGAGGGGTCGCCGCCGAACGCGGCGACGTTGTCCTGGACCCAGTGCAGCGCGAGGAGCTGGTCCCGGATGCCGAGGTTCTGCGGGGCGTCGGGCAGGACCGCGAAGCCGGGCAGCCCGAGCCGGTAGTTGATGCCGACGAGGACGACGCCGTCCCGGGCGAAGGCGCCGCCGTCGTACGTCGGGATCGACGCGGCCCCGCGGACGAAGGCCCCGCCATGGATCCACACGATGACCGGCAGGCCGCTCGCGCCGGGGTCCGGGGTCCAGACGTTGACGGTGAGGTAGTTCTCGCCCGGCGCGACCGAGCTCGGCAGCAGCCGGTCCATCGGCGGCAGGTAGGGCCCCTGGAGCGCCGTCGGCCCGTGGACCGTGGCGTCGCGGGGGTCGTGCCACGGGGCGGGCCGCTCGGGGGCGGCGAAGCGGGCGTGGCCCGACGGCCGGGGCGGCATACGGGATGCCGAGGAAGGCGCTCACCCCGTCCCGGCTCACCCCACGGACCGGCCCGGAGGTGGTGCGGACGACGGGTGCGGAGATGTGGTCCATCCCGGCATCCTCCCTCGCGGGCGGGGGCGGGGGAAGGGAACTCAGCCGGGGTACTCGCCGCGGGAGACCTGCGGGCGCGGCATCCGGGTGCGGCGCATCTGGAAGGCGCGCATGACGGCATACATCGCGCTGCCGCGGACGATCCTGTCCTCGCCGAACTTCTCGACGAGCCGCTTCTTGATCCGCCGCCACATGAACCACGAGTCGACGACGGCGAGGAAGATCAGCCCGTAGACGAGGGCGAAGACGAGGAGCATGGCCCAGCTCTGCCGGACGAAGGACAGGGCGAGGACGACGACCATGACGGGGAGCATGAACTCGCCGAGGCTCCAGCGGGCGTCGACGAAGTCGCGGATGTAGCGGCGCACCGGGCCCTTGTCCCGCGCCGGGAGGTGCGTCTCGTCGCCCGTCAGCTGCGCCTGGCGCTGCTTGTTGAAGGCCTCCTGCCGCTTGGCGCGGTCGGCCGCCTTGGCCCGCTTGCGGTCGGTGACCACGAGCGGCTGCTTGCGGGCCGCCTCCTGGTCGCGCCGTTTGGGCGTGGGCCGGTTCTTGGCCCCCTCGCGGTGGGGGTGGAGGACCTGGTCCTCCATCTCCTCGTTGGTCGACTTGCTCCGTCCGAACACGTCCCCAACTGTATGCCGTCGGCGTGGGTGCCCGGGTCAGCGGTCCGCCGGCTCGGACCGAGCCGCGAGCGTGGGTAGGGTGCGAGCGTGACCGACGACGTCCTCAGCCCCGACCAGATCAGCGCCCTCACGACCCGCGTCGCGGACCTCATGCCGGGGATCCGTGCCGACCTCGAGGCGCTGACCCGCATCCCGAGCATCTCCCTCGGCGCCTTCGACCAGGAACGGGTCGCCGAGTCCGCCGACGCCGTCGCGTCGCTGCTGCGGTCCGAGGGCCTCGACGTCGATGTCGTCACCGAGGGTGGCCGACCCGCCGTCATCGGACACATCGACGGTCCGCCGGGGGCGCCGACCGTCATGCTCTACGCCCATCACGACGTCCAGCCGACCGGCGACGAGGCCGACTGGGACACCCCGCCGTTCGAGCCGACCGAGCGCGACGGTCGGCTCTACGGACGGGGGGCCGCCGACGACAAGGCCGGGATCATGGCGCATCTCGCGGCGCTGCGAGCGCACGCCGGCGCCCTGCCGGTCGGCGTCACCGTCTTCGTCGAGGGGGAGGAGGAGGTCGGGTCGGACTCGCTCCCGACGATCCTCGAGCGGCACGGCGACACGCTTGCCGCCGACGTCATCGTCCTCGCCGACTCGACGAACTGGGCCGTGGGCGAACCCGCCCTCACGACCACCCTGCGCGGCCTGGTCCGGGCCGTCGTCACGGTCACCACCCTCGAGCACTCGGTCCACTCGGGGATGTTCGGCGGTGCGGTGCCCGACGCGATGACGGCCCTCATCCGGGTGCTCGCGAGCCTGCACGACGACGACGGCAACGTCGCCGTCGCCGGCCTGAAGTCCGGGGAGGCGGCCGACCTCGACTACTCCGAGGAGCGGCTGCGGGCCGAGTCCAGCCTCCTCGAGGGCGTCTCGACGATCGGCTCCGGGTCGTTGCTCTCCCGGCTGTGGACGAAGCCGTCGCTGACGACGATCGGCGTCGACGCGCCGTCGGTCGCGACGTCGTCGAACACCCTGCTGGCCTCCGCCTCGGCCAAGGTGTCGATGCGGATCACCGCCGAGGAGGATCCGATGGAGGCCTTTGCGCTCCTCGAGCGGCACCTGCGCGAGCACGTCCCGTGGGGGGCCAGGATCGACGTCGCCTTCGACGAGCAGGGCGCCGGCTTCGCGGCCCCGGCCCACGGCCCGGTCCAGGACCAGGCCCGGGCGGCGTTCCGGGACGCCTGGGGCGTCGAGCCGGTCGACATCGGCGTCGGCGGGTCGATCCCCTTCGTCGCGGCCTTCGCCGAGCGCTACCCCGACGCCGCGATCCTCGTCACCGGGATCGAGGACCCCGACACCCGGGCGCACGGCGCGAACGAGTCGCTGCACCTCGAGGACTTCGAGCGCGCCTGCGTCGCGGAGGCCGTGCTCCTCGCCCGGGTCGGGGCCATGCCACGTGCCTAGCCTCGGCGAGCTCCGCGCCGCCGTCGCGGCCGTGTGGCGGCCGACCGCGTGGGACCTCGCCTCCGCGCTCCCGGCGGCCGACGTGGCGCGCCGCCTCGACGACGACGTCGCACCGCTCGTCGCCGTCGGGCGCCCCGAGAGCCCAGCGGTGCGTGGCTGGGCCCGCCCGTCGGGACTGCGGCTGTGGGTCGTCTGGCCCGACCAGCGGCTCGCTGCGGGGATCCGCCGGCACCTGTCCGGTGTCGTCGAGGACGACCGCCGGGGGCAGCGTGCTCCGGGGCAGGTTCGCGCTCCGGCCGACGTTGTACCTCGGGCTGGCTCTCGCGCTCGTCATCGAGGGCGTCCTCGTCGGGCTGTCCGTCGCCGGGGGGCGAGGACTGGTTCGGGGCGTCGTGGCGCGCCCCGGGGGTGTGGCCCTCTCGTCCTCGTCCTTCTCGCCGCGACCCTGCTGCTCGGCCTGTGGCAGGCTCGGCACGACGAGGAGATGCTTCGGACCTGGGTCACCACCCGGATCCACCCCCCTGCGTCCGCGTGATCGGTCGCCTGGGCGACCACGTCCGCGGACACAACGGGGGAGAGGGCGTCGTCGGGGTCCGCCCAGGTCTCAGTCCCGGTGGGTCTCGCCGGGCAGGGCGAGCATCCGGTCGAGAGCAACCCGGGCCCAGTGGGCGACGTCCGGGTCGACGGAGATGACGTTGGGCACCCGTCCCTCGACGAGCGACTCCAGGGCCCAGACGAGGTGCGGGAGGTCGATCCGGTTCATCGTCGAGCAGTAGCAGACGTGCTTCTCGAGGAAGACGATCCGCTGGTCGGGGAACCGGTCGGCGAGGCGCCGCACGAGGTTGAGCTCGGTGCCGACGGCCCACGCCGAGCCGGCCGGGGCGGCCGAGATCGTCGCGATGATCTTCTCGGTCGAGCCGACCTCGTCGGCCATCTCGACGACCTCGTACCGGCACTCCGGGTGGACGATGATCTTGACGTCGGGGATCTCGCGCCGCGCCGCCTCGACGGCCTCGGTCGAGAAGCGCCCGTGGACGCTGCAATGGCCGCGCCACAGGAGCATCCTGGCGTCCCGGATCTGCTCCGGCGTGAGCCCGCCGTTCGGCTTGTGCGGGTCGAAGACGACGCAGTCCTCGAGGGAGCCGCCGAGGTCGCGCACGTAGGTGTTGCGGCCGAGGTGCTGGTCCGGCAGGAAGAGGACCTTGCCGCCGCCACCCGCCTGCTCGAGCGCCCAGGTGAGGGCGGTCTTGGCGTTGGACGAGGTGCAGACCGTCCCGCCATGCCGCCCGGTGAAGGCCTTGATGGCGGCCGAGGAGTTCATGTACGTCACCGGCACCGTCGCATCGGCGACCCCCGCCTCCTCGAGGACCTCCCACGCCTCCTCGACCTGGGCGATGGCCGCCATGTCGGCCATCGAGCACCCGGCCGCGAGGTCGGGCAGGACGACCTGCTGGGTGTCCGAGGTGAGGATGTCCGCCGACTCCGCCATGAAGTGGACACCGCAGAAGACGATGTAGGGCGCGTCCGGACGGGCTGCGGCCTCCTTGGCGAGCTTGAAGGAGTCGCCGGTCGTGTCGGCGAACTCGATGACCTCGTCGCGCTGGTAGTGATGGCCGAGGACGAAGACCTTCTCGCCGAGCGCCGCCTTGGCCCGGTGGGCGCGGGCGACGAGCGAGGGATCCGACGGCGCCGGGAGGTCCCCCGGACACTCCACGCCGCGTTCGGTGCGCAGGTCGGCGTCGTGCCCCAGCAGGAGCAGGGGCAGCGGGGCGTTGGCCGGCGTCGTCGTGCTCACGTCCGCGATGGTATGCCGTGCCGTCGCGCCATGCCGGGCCGGTCCGCGCGAGGACGCGGGCCCCGTCGCTCGGCGCGGGCCACGCCGGTACCCTCCGACGTGTGCGTGTCCTCATCGCTCCGGACTGCTTCACCGGCACCCTGACCGCGACACAGGCGGCCGAGGCGATGGCCGAGGGGTGGGCGCTCAGCGCGCCGGGCGACACCCTCACGGTCGTCCCGCTCTCCGACGGCGGGCCGGGCTTCCTCGACGTCCTCGAGCGATCGCTCCCCACCCAGGCCGTGGCCGTCACGGTCAGCGACCCCCTCGGCCGCGAGGTGCCCGCCGCGGTCCTGCTCGCCGAGCAGGGCGGGGTGCGCACGGCATACATCGAGTCGGCGCAGGCCGCGGGCCTGCACCTGCTGGAGGCGGACGAGCGCAACCCGGCTCTGACGAGCACGTGGGGGGTGGGCCAGCTCCTCGACGCGGCGGTGGCGGAGGGGGCCGAGCGCATCGTCATCGGTCTCGGCGGGAGCGGGACGAACGACGGCGGTGCCGGTCTCCTCGCCGCGCTCGGGGTCGGACCCGCCGAGGTCCTCGCACGAGGTGGGCTCGCCCTGGCCGAGGTCGAGGAGACGGATCTCCTCGGGCTGGCCCAGGTCCGGGAGCGCCTCTCGGCCATCGACATCGTCATCGCCACCGACGTCGACAACCCGCTGCTCGGGCTCGACGGCGCCAGCGCCGTCTACGGACCGCAGAAGGGCGCCAGCCCGGAGCAGGCACAGGAGCTCGAGAACGCCCTCAGCCGGTTCGCCGACCGGGTCCACCGAGTGCTGCCCGGAAGCACCGACCTCTTCACCGGCGTCGGGCGCCGGGTCGACCGGGAGCCGGGCGCCGGCGCCGCCGGGGGTCTCGGCTTCGGTCTGCTCCTCCTCGGCGGGCGCCGGGTGAGCGGGGTCGAGGAGGTGCTGCGGGCGGTCGGCTTCGCCGAGCGGCTCGGCGAGACCGACATCGTCCTCACCGGCGAGGGGTCGCTCGACTGGCAGAGCCTGCACGGAAAGGCCGTGACCGGGGTCGCGGCCGCCGCCCTCGAGCACGGGGTGCCGACCATCGTCGTCGCCGGTCAGGTCTTCCTCGGCCGCCGGGAGACGATGAGCATCGGCCTGTCCGGGTGCTACGCCGTGGCCGACTCCGCCGAGGAGATCGAGGCGGCGATGGCCGACCCCGTCGGCACGCTGACCGCACGGGTCGCCCGGGTGGCCCGGACCTGGTCGCCCCAGCGCTGAGGCGACCACCGGGCGCCCGGTCTGCGGTGCACGGTGACGCCGTGCTGCGCGACGCGCCACCGACCGGACCGGCGTGCCGCGCCCGAGATCCGCGACGTAGGATGTCCTTACCTCGGGAACACGTCCGGCCGGTTCGGAGTTGGACCCCGAGGACCGGCCCGCCGAGGGCCCCCCGATACGCATTGAGGAGCCAGCACGATGAGCGAGCAGCTCGACACGCAGGTCAGCACCGCCGAGCCGACCACGGCGACCCACGGGGTCGTCCTCACCGACGTCGCCGCCACCAAGGTCAAGTCCCTGCTCGAGCAGGAGGGTCGTGACGACCTGCGGCTGCGCATCGGCGTCCAGCCCGGCGGCTGCTCCGGCCTCATCTACCAGCTCTACTTCGACGAGCGCACCCTCGATGGTGACCTCGTCCGCGACTTCGACGGGGTCGAGGTCGTCGTGGACCGGATGTCCAGCCCCTACCTCGAGGGTGCGACGATCGACTTCGCCGACTCCATCGACAAGCAGGGCTTCACGATCGACAACCCGAACGCGCAGAGCTCCTGCGCCTGCGGCGACTCCTTCAGCTGACACCGCTGGCGCGCTGCCAGCTGATGGCTCCACTTCAGCTGACACCGCTGGCGCGCTGCCAGCTGATGGCTCCACTTCAGCTGACACCGCCGGCGCGCTGACGGCCGACGGCTCCACGTCGACTCACGACGAGGCCTCCCTTCCGGATGCGGAAGGGAGGCCTCGTCGCATGTCGGGGTCAGGCGAAGTCGTCGATCCCGTCGACCAGCAGCGCGGCGGCGGCGGGAACGTCGATGTCCCGGTGCGGGAGGACCGGGTGGTGAGCCGGGTGGACGTCGAGGTGGACCTCGGCGGCCTCGAGCGCCAGCTCGTGGACACTTCCGTTGTCGAGCCCCTCGAGCGGGCCGACCTCGGTGGTGGGGTCACCAGCCATGGCACCACGCTAGGGCCGGGCCCGCGTCGCTCGACAAGGCGCCCGGCCCGGCCCGAGAGGTGACGCGCGTCGCGGCCTCAGCCGGTGTCCTCCCGCCGCAGGCCGCGGGCGACGAGGACCCCGGCGGTGGCGATGATCGTGAGTGGGCCGAACCAGAAGGCCGTGACACCCGCGGCGACGAGGGCCCAGGTGCCGGCGACGAGAACGAGGACGCCGACCGCCCCCACCCAGTCGTCGCCGATGATGAAGTCGTACCAGAACCGGCCGAACGCGCCGATCCAGGACCAGAGCCGTTCCATCAGGCTGCCTCCTTCCGTTCCGAGCCGTCGATCGGCCTCGGTCGTCGTGGATTCGCTCGCGGCCGAGGAGGCCGGAGCAGGTCCGAGAAGTCCGCGGCGGGCCAGGCCCGCCAGCGCGAACGTCGCCGCGAGGTAGACGGCATAGAGGCCGAGGATGCTGAGCCGCTCACCCGGCCAGGAGACGCCGAGGCCCTCCATGGCCCAGAACGTCCCGAAGGTGCTGAGCAGCCCGCCGACGCCGAACTTGAGCACGCGGCCGGGGACCTTCTCCAGCGAGCCGACGGCGAGGGCGCCGATGACGCCGACGATGACGAAGGCCGCAGCGGCGCCGGCGTAGGCCGGAAGGTAGTCGCTCGAGGTGCCACCGGAGCCGGCACCGAAGGCGATGACGATGAACGCGACCTCGAGCCCCTCGAGGAGGACGCCCTTGAAGGCGAGGAGCCAGGCGGTCCAGTCCATGGCGCCGCCGGAGCCGTCGGAGGGCTCGACCTCGTCCTCCTCCTCGCCCGCGCCGGTGAAGCCGTCGGCGGCGACGCCGAGGACCCCCTTGGTCAGCCACTGCAGGCCGAAGGTGAGCAGCAGACCGCCGATGACGACCCGGAGGGTGTCGATGGGCACGAGGCTCAGCGCGCGGCCGAGGACCGCGATGATGCCGACGAGGACGACGAGGCCGCTGGCGGCGCCGACGAGTGTCGAGCGCCAGCCACGGGCCACCCCGACGCCCACGACGATGATCACCATTTCGATGACCTCGACGGAACAGGCGACGAAGGACCCGATGAGGACGGGCCCGAGGAGGGATGCCGTCATGGTTCGGTTCCTTTCTCGAAGGTGCGGGTGGGCAGGACGGACCGCCGGCCGTACCGGGGCGGCCGGAAACCCGCGGAGGGCCACCGCTTCCGGTGGCCCTCCACCGGAACTCCTACCCGAGGACCCCGGGACGTACCCGGCGAGCCCGGGCCCGGGACACCGCCGACCGCGTCGGCCCGGCCCGGGCGGGTAGGTTGCCCCCGTGCGCATCGCTGTCACCGGATCCATCGCGACCGACCACCTCATGACCTTCCGCGGCCGCTTCGCCGACTCCCTCGTCGTCGAGCAGCTCGACAAGATCTCGGTGTCCTTCCTCGCCGAGAGCCTCGAGATCCGGCGCGGCGGGGTCGCCCCGAACATCTGCTTCGGGATGGCGGCCCTCGGTCAGCGCCCGCTTCTCGTCGGTGCGGCGGGGGAGGACTTCGAGGACTACCGCAGCTGGCTGACCAGGCACGG
This sequence comes from uncultured Actinomycetota bacterium, assembly GCA_963745335.1. Taxonomy (GTDB): domain Bacteria; phylum Actinomycetota; class Actinomycetes; order Actinomycetales; family Dermatophilaceae; genus CAVSJJ01. The sequence goes on along the minus strand of CAVUXP010000009.1, from coordinate 519,714 downwards.
CGTCGACTGCGACCACGTCCACATCTCCGACACCAAGCACACGGCGCGCTTCGTCTGCACGACCGACGACGACATGGCCCAGATGGCGACCTTCTACGCCGGGGCGATGGCCGAGGCACGGATGATCGAGCTGGGCCCGATCATCGGCGCCGAGGGCCTCGACTACGTCCTCATCGGGGCCAACGACCCGGAGGCCATGCTGCGACACACCGACGAATGCCGGTCCCGCGGCATCGCGTTCATCGCCGACCCCTCCCAGCAGCTCGCGTTCGCCGACGGCCCGTTCATCCGACGCCTCATCGACGGCGCCGAGTACCTCTTCACGAACGAGTACGAGTCGCACCTCACCGAGTCCAAGACGGGCTGGACGGCCGCCGACATCGCCGAGCGGGTGACGACCCGGGTCATCACCCAGGGCAAGGACGGTGCCGTCGTCCTCTCCCGGGACGCCGACCCGATCCACGTGCCCGTCGCCGGCGAGGTCCCCCGGGTCGACCCGACCGGCGTCGGCGACGCCTTCCGGGGCGGCTTCCTCACCGGCCTCGCCGCGGGGCTGGACCACGAGCGCTGCGCCCAGGTCGGGCTCGGTGCTGGCGGCCTACGTCCTCGAGACGGTCGGCACCCAGGAGTACCAGCTGACCCAGTCCGGCTTCCTCGGCCGGGTCGCGGCGGCGTACGGCGACGAGGCCGCCGCCGAGATCGGCCCGCACGTCGCCTGCGCGGCCCCGTGACGAGCGCGGACCCGCGCCCGGCGTGAGCCCCGTCCCGTTCCCGCCCGTCGAGCCCGACCCGACCGGGTGGAACCTCGCCGGCGTCCCCACCACGCCCGGTGAGGACCTCGTTGCGCTCGGAGCCGACCTCGAGCCGGGCACGCTGCTGGCGGCATACCGGTCCGGCCTCTTCCCCATGGGGGTCGGCGACGTCGCCCAGAGCCCGCTCGGCTGGTGGTCGCCGCAGGAGCGCGGCGTCCTGCCGCCCGGCGCGTTGCGGGTCTCCCGCTCGCTGCGCCGGTCGGTGCGGCGCTTCGAGGTCCGCGTCGACACCGCGCTGCCCGAGGTCATCGACCGCTGTGCCGACCCGGACCGCCCGGGCGGATGGATCAGCCGGGACATCGCCGCGGCCTACCGCCGCCTGCACGAGCTCGGCTGGGTCCACAGCGTCGAGACATGGCAGGACGGCCGGCTCGTCGGCGGGCTCTACGGTGTCGCCGTCGGCGGCCTCTTCGCCGGGGAGTCGATGTTCCACGAGGTGAGCGACGCGTCCAAGGTCGCCCTTGTCGGGCTCGTCGAGCGATTCTTCGCCGACGGCGACCCGCGACGGCTCATCGACACGCAGTGGTCGACGCCGCACCTCGCCTCGCTCGGCGTCCGCACCTGGTCCCGGGGCGCGTACCGCGCCGCCCTGGCCGCGGCGGTGCTCGCGCCTCCGGTCGACCTCGCCGCGCGCGGCTAGCTAGCGCCGGACGCCCGCCACGCCCGCGCGAACGGCGGCGACCGCGGCCCCGAGCTCGCTGCACAGCCGGTCCACGCCGGCCTCGAGGGTGGGGGCGACGGCTCGGACGGGCAGCGAGACGCGGATGTTGCCCGGGCTCGGCACGCCCGGTTGGTCGACGCCGAGCGCGATGAGGACGTGGCTGGGGTGGAGCGGGCTCGCCGAGCAGGCCGAGCCGGACGCGACGGCGAGGCCGCGCCGGTCCAGCTCCTCGGCGAGCATCTCGCCGTCGAGGCCCTCGACGACGAGGCTGACGGCGTGGGGGAGACGGTCGACCGGGTCTCCGACGACCTCGACCCCCTCGGTCCTCGCCGCCGCGGCGCGGATCCGGTCGACGAGGGTCCGGGCCGCGGCCTCCTCGGCCGGTCGGTCCGCCGCGACCTGGCGCCAGGCCTCCGCTGCGGCGAGCGCGATCGGCACCCAGGGCCCGCCGAGCGTGCGTCCCTGCTCGCCCTCCCGGGCCGGACCGGGAACGGCGAACCGGGTCCCCGTCCGGACGGCCAGGAGCCCGAGCGGCGGGCCCGAGAAGGAGGCGGCGTCTCCCGCCAGCGCGTCGAAGGCGGTCGGGCTCGCGACGCGGCCGAGCGACGCGGTCGCGTCGGTGAGCAGCGGTATGCCGGCCGCCCGGGTCGCCTCGTGCGCGGCCTCGAGCGGCTGGAGGGTCCCGACCTCGCCGTTGGCATGCTGGAGGGCGGCCGCGACGACCCCGGGGGCGCGGACGGCGTCGACCCATGCGTCGGTGACGACGCGGCCGACGCCGTCGACGGGGACGATCCGGACCGGGTCGGCGAGCTGGACGACCTCGAGCTCGACGGCCGAGGCGACGACGAGGTCGCCCCGGCGGCGGCGGGGGTGGCGCAGGCCGGCGAGCGCAAGGGTCAGCGCCTCGGCCCCGATGGGGTGGAAGGACAGCTCGTCGGGGCGGACGCCGATCCCCTCGGCGAGCACCTCGCGGGCCTGGTCGAGGAGCCGGCGCGCCCGCCGACCCTCCGCATGGATGCGGCGGGGATCCGCCCATCCCGCGTCGACCGCGGCGAGCAGGGTCTCGCGGGCGGCGGGGTGGAGCGGGGCCCGGACGGCGTCGAGGAGGACCCGCTCCTCGGGGATACCCTGCCCGGTATCCGGCCCGCCGGGTACGGAGGGGGACGGTGGTGCTGATGGGACGTCGGAAGCCACGCTCGACCGTACCGCGACCCTGCGCTGTGAACTGGGTCTCAGTGCAGTAGGGTGATGCCACTCGATGCCCAGGGACAGGAAGGGTGCACCGGTGCCTCAGCACACCCTCTCGCGGCCATCCCCTCGCCGACGTCGCGCGGTGACGTGGAGCCTGCTCGCCGTGAGCGCAGCCGTTGCGCTGTCGGGATGCCAGTACAAGCTCAGTGACGGCTTCCTGCCACACGGCGTCACCGAGGAGGCCGCCCGGGTCCGAACCCTGTGGGTCGGCGCCTGGATCGCGCTGCTCGCCGTCGGTGTGCTCGTCTGGGGCCTCATCATCTGGGCGATCGTCGCCTACCGGCGCAAGCAGGACGACGACGAGCTGCCGGTGCAGGTCCGCTACAACATCCCCATCGAGATCCTCTACACCGTCGCCCCGGTGCTGATGATCGTCGTCTTCTTCTTCTACACCGCCCGGGACGAGTCGGCCCTGCGCGACGTGAGCAAGACACCCGACGTCACGGTCAACGTCATCGGCAAGCAGTGGAGCTGGGACTTCAACTACGTCGACGCGAACGTCCACGAGGCCGGCACCCAGGCCATCCTCACCGGCCAGCCCGATGCCGAGAAGTCGATCCCGACGCTGTACCTCCCGGTCAACCAGCGGGTCGAGTTCGTCCTCACCTCCCGGGACGTCATCCACTCCTTCTGGGTCCCGGCCTTCCTCGACAAGATGGACATGATCCCGGGGCGGGTCAACCGGTTCCAGGTGACCCCGAACGAGGAGGGCACCTTCAAGGGCAAGTGCGCCGAGCTGTGCGGCGCCTACCACTCCCAGATGCTCTTCAACGTCAAGGTCGTCTCCCAGGCCGAGTTCGACCAGCACATGGCCGACCTGCGGGCCCAGGGCCAGGACGGCCTGCTGCCCAACAGCCTCAACCGAGAGCAGCTCATGCCGAGCCAGCGCAACCTGGTCCCGAGCAACGCGAGGAACTGACGATGAGCGCAGCGACTGACACGACCGATGCTCCGCACCGCGGACGCGGCGCCGACCCGACGCGTCGCCAAGGGCGCGACGGTCGTCAAGTGGATCACGACGACCGACCACAAGGTCATCGGCAACCTCTACTTCATCAGCTCGTTCGTCTGGTTCATGCTGGGCGGGCTCATGGCCCTGCTGATCCGGGCCGAGCTGGCCTCACCGGGGCTGCAGATCGTCGACAACCCCGAGCAGTACAACCAGCTGTTCACGATGCACGGCACGATCATGCTGCTGCTCTTCGCGACGCCGCTGTTCGCCGGGTTCGCCAACGCGCTCATGCCCCTGCAGATCGGCGCGCCCGACGTGTCGTTCCCGCGGCTGAACATGTTCGCCTACTGGCTCTACCTCTTCGGCGGGCTCATCGCCGCCGCCGGCTTCCTCACCCCCGGCGGGGCCGCGGCATTCGGCTGGACGGCCTACGCGCCCCTGTCCGACGCGGTCAACAGTCCCGGCATCGGCGGCGACCTGTGGGTCTTCGGTCTCGCCCTCGGTGGCTTCGGCACCATCCTCGGCGCCGTCAACTTCATCACGACGATCCTCACGATGCGCGCGCCCGGCATGACGATGTTCCGGATGCCGATCTTCACGTGGACGGTGCTCATCACCTCGATCCTCGTGCTGCTCGTCTTCCCGGCGCTGGCCGCGGCGCTCTTCGCGCTCGGTGCGGACCGCAAGTTCGGGGCGCACATCTTCGACGCCGAGAACGGTGGTGCCATCCTCTGGCAGCACATCTTCTGGTTCTTCGGCCACCCCGAGGTCTACGTCATCGCGCTGCCCTTCTTCGGGATCATCTCCGAGGTCATCCCGGTCTTCTCCCGCAAGCCGATCTTCGGCTACAAGACCCTCGTCTACGCGACGATCGCCATCGCCGCCCTGTCGGTCAGCGTGTGGGCCCACCACATGTACGTGACCGGGCAGGTGCTGCTGCCCTTCTTCGCGATCATGACGATGTTGATCGCGGTGCCGACCGGGGTGAAGTTCTTCAACTGGATCGGCACGATGTGGGGCGGCAAGGTCGTCATGGACACACCGATGCTGTGGTCGGTCGGGTTCCTCACGACCTTCCTCTTCGGCGGCCTGACCGGCGTCATCCTCGCCAGCCCGGCCCTGGACTTCCAGATCTCCGACACGTACTTCGTCGTCGCCCACTTCCACTACACGGTCTTCGGCACGGTCGTCTTCGCGATGTTCGCCGGCTACTACTTCTGGTGGCCCAAGCTGACCGGTCGGATGCTCGACGAGCGCCTCGGCAAGATCCATTTCTGGCTGACCTTCATCGGCTTCCACACGACCTTCCTCGTCCAGCACCTGCTGGGCATGTGGAACATGCCCCGCCGCTACGCCGACTACCTGCCCTCCGACGGGCTCACCCTCGGCAACCGCATCTCGACCGTCGGCGCGTTCATCCTCGGCTCGTCCCTGCTGCCGTTCCTCTACAACGTGTGGAAGACGTGGCGCACCGCCCCGCTCGTCGAGACCGACGACCCCTGGGGCTACGGCGCGAGCCTGGAGTGGGCAACGTCGTGCCCGCCGCCGCGGCACAACTTCGACGCCATCCCCCGGATCCGCTCCGAGCGGCCGGCCTTCGACCTGCACCACCCCGAGGTCGCCCCACCCGGCGTCCACCCGGGCAACCGGGTCGTCGAGGCGCTCGGCGCCGCCGACCTCGGCGAGTCCGCACTGGCCACCCCCGAGCACGAGGAGAGCTGACCGATGAAGGCCTTCGAGCGGATCGCCCTGCTCATCGGGGTGTTCGCCGCCGTCATGGGGACGATCTACGGCTTCTGGAACGACTGGGCCGAGCCCGTCGGCCCGACGGCGTTCTACCTCTCCGCGGCCCTCGGCTTCATGCTCGCGTTCTACCTCTGGGTGACCCGCCGCAAGATGGGGTCGATCCCCGAGGACGACCCGCTGGGCGAGATCGAGGACATCCAGGGTGACTACGGCTTCTTCAGCCCGCACAGCTGGTGGCCGCTGTTCCTCGCCGGGTCGGCGGCGATCATGTTCCTCGGCCTCGCCGTGGGCTGGTGGCTGTTCATCATCGGCGCGTTCTTCGCGGTGCCGGCCCTCATCGGCTGGACGTTCGAGTACTGGAAGGGCCCGCACGCCCTCTGACCTGCGCTGACGCCGCAGACCGCCCGTGCGGCGCGGCGACGGGCGTCCGAGACGTGGTGATGTCGGGCACACCGCGCACCGTGCCGTAAACTGGAGGGCGGGTCGCTCGGTGCCCCGCGCCCGCAGTCGGCGGGCTGCGTCTCCCAACCCTCAGGGGGTCCTTACGTGCGTCGGTCGCTGTCTCACCGCCGTGGTGATCTCCGGTGCGATCACCCTTGCCCTCGGTTCCGCCCTTGCCCTCTCCGGGTGCAATGGCGTGACGGCGTCGTCGGCGAAGGGCGAGACCATCGGTGCCTCCGCGACCCCGACGCCCGAGCCGACGCCCGCGTCGGTGACGATCACGCCGGCCGACAAGGCCACCGACGTGTCCCCCCAGACCAAGGTCGAGGTCGCGGCCGACTCGGGCACCCTCGACTCCGTCGTCGTCAAGGACGGCAAGGGCAACGGAGATCGACGGGACGACGACGACCGACGGGGGATGGGTCGCCTCGCGCTACCTGCGCCCCAACGCCACGTACACCGTCACCGTCACCGCCCTCGGCTCGGACGGGCTCCCCGACGACGACGACGAGCCGGTTCCGAACCGCCAAGCCGGCCATCGATGCGACGTACCACCTCGTCTACGACGGGATGACCGTCGGCGTCGGCATGCCGATCAGCATCCAGTTCGACTCGGCCGTCCAGACCAAGAAGATGCGGGCCGAGGTCCAGAAGCTCGTCAGCGTCACGAGCGTCCCGGCCCAGCAGGGGTCCTGGGGATGGCTCGACAACCGGCAGCTGATGTTCCGGCCGAAGAGCTACTGGAAGGCCGGCACGAAGGTGACGGTCGACGCCCCCATCGCCGGGGTCCAGACCGGCGACGGCAAGTTCGTCGGCAAGGATGCGACCGGTGGCTTCACCGTGGGCTCGAAGATCATCAGCACCGTCAACATCCAGTCGCACATGATGACCGTCCGCAAGGACGGCAAGGTGCTGCGGACGATCCCGGTCAGCACCGGGCGTCCCGGCCCCTCGACGGAGACCCGCTCCGGCGTCAAGGTCATCATCGACAAGCAGCCGCACATCGTCATGGACTCCGCGACCGTCGGGATCCCCAAGGGCTCGCCGGGCTACTACCGGACCGACACCAACTGGGACCTGCGCGTGACGTGGACCGGCGAGTTCCTCCACTCGGCGCCGTGGTCGGTCGGCGCCCAGGGCAACACCAACGTCTCCCACGGCTGCACCAACCTCTCGCCGTCGAACGCGAAGTGGATGTACGACCTGTCCAAGGTCGGTGACGTCGTCAAGTTCGTCGGCTCCAGCCGGGTCTTCAAGCCGACCGAGGGCATCGGTGTCTGGCAGTACTCGTGGGCCCAGTGGCAGAAGCAGAGCGCCCTCGCCTGAGCCCGGTCCGGCTCGTCCGTCGGTCCCCCGCGCCAAGCCGCGCCCGCGTCCGCGCCGTTCCTGGTGGCCGCCCGCGCGCGGCGGCTAGCCCCAGCCGAGGTCGTGCAGCCGCGCGTCGTCGATCCCGAAGAAGTGGGCGATCTCGTGGACGACGGTGACGGCCACCTCGTCCCGCAGCTCCTCGCGGTCCTCGCACATCCGGCTGCAGCGGCCCGCGGTAGAGGATGATCCGGTCCGGTAGGGCCCCCATCTCCCAGCCGCCGTCCCGTTCGGTCACCGGGGTTCCCTCGTAGACGCCGAGCAGGTCCGGGTCGTCTGGCCGGCGGCTCGTCCTCGACGAGGAAGACGACGTTGTCGAGCAGCCGGAGCAGCGGCTCGGGCACCTCGTCGAGCGCCTCGCCGACGAGCTCCTCGAACTCCTCATGCCCCACCTCGACCACGAGGTCCAGCCTGCCATGATGGCCGGGTGCGCATCACCATCCGGGTCCGCCCCGGCGCCTCCCGGACGGCCGTCGGCGGGCGCTACGGCGAGGGGGCCGATGCCGCGCTCGTCGTCGCCGTGAGCGCCCGGGCCGTCGACGGGGCGGCGACGGAGGCGGCCGTCCGGGCCGTCGCCGAGGCCCTCGGCATCTCCCACCGCGAGGTGCGGCTCGTCACCGGCGCCCGCTCGCGCACCAAGGTCCTCGAGCGTCGCCGACGAGGCCTGGGCGGCGCCGGGGCCGCCCAGGCGGCCTACGAGCGCCTGGTCAACCCCGACGCCTGAACGACCGCGCCGCCCGCACCGAGCGGTGCTCGGCTGGGGCGGCGGTGTCGCGCAGGCGGCGGCTCAGTGCTGGCCGGCGTGCTCTCCGGTCTCGAGGGCCGGACGCTCGGCGGAGTCGAGCGCCTCGGCCGCGTGCCCGTCGTGGTGGGCGGCGGCCAGCTCGGCCGGAGTGACCGGGTTGACGGCATCCTTGAAGTAGAAGTGGGACAGCCGGGCCCGGATCCGGTCCTTGCGGGCCGTGGGGCTGGCCACGCCGTTCTCGTCGACCTCCTCGGTCAGCTCGAGCGGGGCGACGGCGTCGTGCTGGACGAGGGCCCACCGCGAGTACTCGTCGATCGCCTCGTGCCGCTCGAAGAACCGGCCGTCCGGCGTGCGGATGATCGTGCCCGTCTCGCGGGCGTGGAGGACGAGGTCTCGGTCGCGGCGCTGCAGGCTCAGCGCGATCCGCTTGGTCACCCAGAACGCGATCGAGCGGCAGGATGAACAGCCCGAACTGGAAGAAGTGGGTGATGTCGTTGATCGACAGGCCCAGCTTGATGGCGATGATGTCGTTCGCGGCGGCGAACATGCACACGCCGTATGCCGTGATGGCCGCGGCATGCCGAGGGCGGTCCGCACCGGGGCGTTGCGCGGCCGGTCGAGGATGTGGTGCTCCCGCGGTGTCCCCGGTCACCCATCGTTCGAGGAACGGATAGACCCCGAGCAGCGGTGTACATGAACGGGATGAGCCCGAGGGCCGGCAGTGCCACGTTGAGGCTCAGGGTGTACCCGAGCGCCTGTGAACTCCAGCCAGCTGGGCGTGATCCGCAGGCCGCCGTCGGCGAAACCCATGTACCAGTCCGGCTGGGACCCCGCGGTCACCGGCGAGGGGTCGTAGGGCCCGTAGCCCCAGATCGGGTTGATCTGGAGGATCGCCGACATGAGGGCGATGACGCCGAAGACGATGAAGAAGAACCCGCCGGCCTTGGCGGCATACACCGGCATCATCGGGAAGCCGACGACGTTCTTGTTCGTCCGGCCCGGGCCGGGGTACTGGGTGTGCTTCTGGATGAACACGAGCCCGATGTGGGCGGTGAACAGCCCGATGAGGGCGGCGGGGATGAGCAGGACGTGGGCGGAGTACAGCCGCGGGATGATCTCGTGCCCGGGGAAGGCACCGCCGAAGATGAAGAAGGCCATGTAGGACCCGATGACCGGCGTCGACTGGACGAACGCCTCCATGACCCGCAGGCCGGTACCCGAGAGCAGGTCGTCGGGGAGGGAGTAGCCGGCGAAGCCCTCGACGATGGCGAGGAGCGAGAGCAGTGTGCCGATGACCCAGTTGATCTCTCGTGGCTTGCGGAAGGCACCGGTGAAGAACACCCGGAACATGTGGCGCTGATCCCGACGATGAAGATGAGTGCGGCCCAGTGGTGGATCTGCCGGATGATGAGCCCGCCGCGGATGTCGAACGAGATGTCGAGGGTCGAGGCGTAGGCCTGGGACATCGTCACGCCCTTGAGCGGGACGTAGGAGCCGTTGTAGACGACCTCTCCGGCGCTCGGGACGAACCAGAAGGTGAGGAACACGCCGGTCACGAGGCAGATGATCATCGAGTACATCGCGATCTCGCCGAGCATGAACGACCAGTGGTCGGGGAAGACCTTGCGGAGCAGCGAGTCGGCATCCCCTTGCCGGCGCCGGTGCGGTCGTCGACCCAGCCGGCGAGCGCCGCCGATGCTGCGGCGCGGCCGCGCTGGGCGGGGTGCTGGCGGGCGCGTCGTCGTCGCGCAGCGCGTCGGCCGGTCGGTTCGTCGTGGCGCTCATCCGCGCTCCCAGAAGCTCGGGCCGACCGCTTCGCGGAACGGCTGGGCGGAGACGAGGTACCCCTCGTCGTCGACGGTGATCTTCAGCTGCGGCAGCGGCGCGGTCCGCCGGTCCGAAGATGACCCGACAGTCGTCGGTGACGTCGAACGTCGACTGGTGGCACGGGCAGAGCAGGTGGTGCGTCGTCTGCTCGTAGAGCCCGACGGGGCAGCCCGCGTGGGTGCAGATCTTGGAGTAGGCGACGATCCCGTCGTGGCCCCAGTCCTTCTCCTTCTGGGACGTGATGATGTCGGGGTCGAGCCGCATGAGGAGGACGGCGGCCTTGGCCTTCTCCTCGAGGACGTTGGTGCTCGAGGTCGAGCAGGCCCTCGGGGAGGACGTGGAAGACCGAGCCGATCGTCACGTCGGTCGCCTTGATCGGGGTGTTCTCCGGGTCGCGCATGAGCCGCAGCGGCTTGAACGTCGGGTCGTCGCCGGGCAGCGAGGGTCCGCCGTTCCAGAAGGTGAGGGACAGGCTCTTCTTCGGCAGCCGGGCCGAGGCCCCCGACGACCTGGACGACGAGCGGGAGGGCGAAGAGGCCGAGCGCCCCGCCGAGGGTGTACTTGATGAGCGGCCGACGGGTCAGCTGGCTGGCCGAGCCGCCCTCGGACATCGCCGAGACGACCTCGGCCCGCTCCTCGTCGGAGGAGCGCATGTCGTGACGGTACTCGATGACCTCGTGGTCGGGCATGAGCGTCTTGGCCCAGTGGACCGCCCCGAACCCGATGCCGAGCAGGCCGAGGGCCAGGCCGACGCCGAGGACGACGTGGAGGGTGTTCATGTCCCCGATGCCCGGGACGAAGGTGCTCGCGTCCATGGGCGACGGCGAAGTAGGCGACGAGGAAGACGAGGGTGCCGACGATGGACAGCCCGAAGAGGGTGGCGACCTGACGCTCGGCCCGGCGGGCGCCCGCGTCGCTGAGGTCGCTCAGCCGCGGCTGGTGCGCCGGCAGCCCCGGGTTCTCGAACTTCTCCAGCTCGCCGCCCGGGCCCGTCTTGGGGACGACGACGTCGACCTCGCTGCTCGTGGTGTCGTGCTCGTTCATGCGGTGCGGTTCCCTGTCCTTGTGCGGGTGGGCGGGGTCAGGCGGCCTTGTTGCCGAGCCAGACGGCGGCGCCGATGAGGATGCCGAGGCCGAAGACCCAGGCGACGAGGCCCTCCGGAGACGGGTCCGAGGGAGCCCAGCTTCATGCCACCGGCGCTGGGGGAGTCCTGGACGGCCTTGAGGTAGGCGATGATGTCGCGCTTGTCGTCGGGCGAGATGTTGGTGTCGTTGAAGACCGGCATGCTCTGCGGGCCGGTCTCCATCGCCTCGTAGATGTGCTTGGGCGCGGCGCCGAACAGTGACGGGGCGTACTTGCCGCGGGTGAGGGCGCCACCGGCCCCTGCGAGTTGTGGCACATCGCGCAGTTGACCCGGAAGATCTCGCCGCCGCGGGCCGGGTCGCCCTTCGTCGGGTCGACGGCCTCCTCGCTCGGGACGGTCGGGCCGGGGGCGAGGGAGTCGATGTAGGCACCGATCGCGTCGATCTGCTGCTGGGAGAACTGGATCTTCGGCTTGGCCGGGGCCTGGATGCCCGGCGCGGCCATCGGCATCCGGCCGGTGCCCATCTGGAAGTCGACCGAGGCCGAGCCCACCCCGGCGAGCGCCGGGCCGGCGATGCCCGAACCGTCACCGGTGGCGTGGCCCTGGGCGTTGAGCCCGTGGCACGTCGCGCAGTTGGCGACGAAGAGCTGTTTGCCCTCGGCGACCTGGTCGGCGCTCACCGTGGCGGCCTCGGCGGCCTTGGGGGCGAGGGCGGCATAGACGGCGCCGGTGAGGAAGAGGGCGAGCATGATGAGCACGGCAATGGCTGCCGGGTGGCGGCGACGCGCTGCCAAAGCGTTCACGGCGGGTTCCTGTCGTCTCTCGGGTCGGTCCGGGCAGTCGGGGGCGTGCCTATTTGAGCAGGTAGATCATGGAGAACAGGACGATCCACACGACGTCGACGAAGTGCCAGTAGTAGGACGTGACGACGGCGCCGGTGGCCTGTGCGTGGGTGTAGCGCCTCGTCGTGAAGGTCCGGCCGATGATGAGCAGGAAGGCGATGAGGCCGCCGGTGACGTGGAGGGCGTGGAAGCCCGTGGAGAGGTAGAAGACCGACCCGTAGGGGTCCGAGGAGAGCGTGATGCCCTCGGAGGTGAGGTTGGCGTACTCGATGGACCTGGCCGGAGACGAAGACGGCGCCGAAGACGTAGGTGAGGACGTACCACTCGCGCATGCCCCAGCCGGCGATGTTGAGCAGCGGGCCGCTGCGGGCGGCCTTGCCGCGCTCGGCCTGGCGGACGCCGAGCTGGCACCACACGGACGAGATGACGAGGACGAGCGTGTTGGCTGCGGCGTACGGAACCTCGAGGGACTTCGTTCGTTCGCTCCACAGGGCCGTCTCGTGGCCCCGGATCGTGAAGTAGAAGGCGAACAGCGCCGCGAAGAACATCAGCTCGCTCGACAGCCACACCATGGTGCCGACGGCCACCATGTTCGGTCGGGTCGCCGGGCCGTGCCCGGGGATGCTCGGGACGGGCCGTCCGGGCCGGTTCTCAACAGTCGATGCAGTCGCCACGGGCGCCATTATGTCGGGAAACATGTCCGGCCGCTGCGCCGACCCGAGGGTTTTTTCGCCTGGTGGGCGCCCGTGGACGTCGAGCGGCCGCCGTCGCCGGCCGCTCGACGGACCGGGCCGCCGGTGTGATATAGGGCACGAAAACCCCGTGATCCTGCTCACTCGCCCCCGCCGCGACGCCTTCCGGTATGCCGCGTCCGCGCCCGCCGGGCCGCGGTCGACCCGGACCTCGCCCGGGCGCGTCGCGCGCCCCTCGACCCGCCTCCCACCGACCGGAGCACCTCGTCGGTCCCTCGGATCGCCCCCGGTACGATGCCCGCATGACCTCCGCGCACGATCCGGCCGCGTCCACCGCCAGCCCCGCGTCCGAGGGCGCCGCCACGGTGCACCGGGTGTCGGTCCTGCTCTACAGCGACGACATCACGACCCGCGACGCGGTCCGGGCCGCCGTCGGCCGGCGCCCCGCCCGCGACGTCGAGGTGGTCCGGTGGCACGAGTGCGCGACGTCCCCGGCCGTCATCGAGGCCGCCGACGCCGGGGGCTACGACCTGTTCGTCCTCGACGGCGAGGCCGTCCCGACCGGTGGCCTCGGACTGGCCCGGCAGCTGAAGAACGAGATCTTCCGGTGCCCGCCGATCCTCGTGCTCACCGGCCGCCCCCAGGACGCCTGGCTCGCCGGGTGGTCGCTCGCCGACGACGCCGTGCCGCACCCGCTGGACCCCGCCGCCCTCGCCGACGCGGTGGCCCGGCTGGCCCGGCTGCGCACCCCGGTCGGCTGACCCCGATGTCCGGGGCGGACCCGGCCGCGACGACGTGGCCGGAGGTGCTGACCACCCTGTTGCGTGGGGAGGACCTCGACCTGCCGACCGCGCGGTGGGCGATGGAGCGGATCATGTCCGGGGACTCCCACCCGGTCCAGGTCGCCGCCTTCCTCGTCGCGCTGCGGGCCAAGGGCGAGACCGTCGCCGAGCTGCGCGGGCTCGCCGACGTCATGCTCGAGCGCGCCAACCGGATCGACGTACCCGGTCCGACGATCGACGTCGTCGGCACCGGCGGCGACCGCCAGCACACGGTCAACATCTCGACGATGTCCTCCATCGTCGTCGCCGGGGCCGGCGTTCGGGTCGTCAAGCACGGCAACCGCGCCGCCTCGTCCAAGTCCGGGTCCGCCGACGTCCTCGAGGCGCTCGGCGTCGACCTGACACTGACCCCGGAGCGGGTCGCCGAGGTCGCCGAGGTGGCCGGCATCACCTTCTGCTTCGCCCAGACCTTCCACCCGGCGATGCGGCACGCGGCGGAGGCCCGGGGCAACCTCGGCATCCCGACCGCCTTCAACGTCCTCGGCCCGCTGACGAACCCGTCCCGACCGACGTATGCCGCGGTGGGCGTCGCCGACGAGCGGCTCGCCCCGCTCATCGCCGGCGTCTTCGCCGACCGGGGCAGTGCCGCGGCGGTCCTGCGGGGCGACGACGGCCTCGACGAGGTGACGATCGCGACGACGACCCGGCTGTGGTGGGTCCGCGACGGGGCCGTCACCGAGGTCGTCCTCGACCCCGAGGCGCTCGGCGTGCCGCGCCAGCCGCTCGACACGATCCGGGGCGACGACGCGTCCTTCAACGCCGCGGTGGCCACCCGGCTGCTCGACGGGGAACGCTCGGCGGTCCGTGACGCGGTCCTGCTCAACGCGGGTGTCGCCCTCGCCGTGGCGACGGGGGCGTCCGGGGCCGGGGCGGACGGCGTCGTCGCGGCGGTGCACGACGGGATGGCCCGGGCGGCCGAGTCGATCGACTCGGGGGCGGCGAAGCGGACCCTCGAGGAGTGGATCGCGGCGACGCGCGGCTGAGGACCGCGGGTCGCTCAGCCCTCGAGGCCGAGGCTGAACGCCGCCTCGAGATCGTGCCGGGAGTAGGTCCGGAAGGCGATGTGCGTCGCCGTCGCGCGTGACGCCGACGACCTTGCCCAGCCGGTCGGCGATGACGTCGGCGAGCTGCTCGTGCTCACGGACCCGGACCATGGCGATGAGGTCGGCGTCGCCGGCGACGGAGTAGACCTCGCTCACCCCGTCGAGCTCGGCGATCTCCTGGGCCACCTCGGGGATCCGGTCGACGTCGGCGGAGATGAGGACGATGGCGGTGATCACCGGCCCAGCCTAGGCGGTCATCGCCCCGGCGGCGCCGCGGACCGGACAGGTCCAGGCCCCGTCGACGTCGACGACCCGCACTCCGGGGGCCTCGAGCCAGCGGAGCACGGCCGTCGTCTCCTCGGGCGTCGCGGCCGACGCGGGAGCGTGCGGCGGGGTCACCTGCTCGGCGCTCGCCCGCAGCGCGTCGACGTAGGGCATGGGGTCGGCCCCGCGCGGTGAGCGGGTCGAGCCGGCCAGGCGCCCGTGTCGGACGCAGACGATCTCCCAGCCACCCGACGCGCCCGGGCGCGCGGCGACGAGCTCGGCGATCCGGGCGAGCGGGTCCATCCGCTGGGCCGCCGCGGCGCCCCGGACGAAGGCCGCGAGCCGGTCACGGACCGCCCCGGCCTCCTCGAAGCGCTCCTGACCGGCGAGCGCCGTCATCCGCTCGCGCAGGGCGGCGACCGCCTCGGCCGGGTCGCCGAGGAGGAGGCGCTCGGCCCGGGCCGCGACGACGGCATACTCCTCGACGCTCTGGGCCCCGACGCAGGGGGCGCCGCACCGGCCCATGTCGGCGAGCGCGCACGCGGCCCGCGGGCGGGTCGGCGAGAGCCGCTCCGTGCACTGGCGCAGCGGGAGGACGTCGTGGAGGGCGGCGACCGCGTCCTGGGCGGCCCCGCGGGAGGAGAAGGGGCCGACGTAGGCCGCGCCGTCGCCGAGCACCGCGCGGACGACGGACAGCCGCGGGAACGGCTCGACGGTGAGCTTGACCCACATCGCGCGCTCGGGGCGGGTCGAGCGACGGTTGTAGGGCGGCTTGTGCTCGGCGATGAGCCGCAGCTCGCGGACCTCGGCCTCGAGCGGGGTCGCGCAGACGACGGGGGTGACCGACGCGGCGATCCGGACCATCTCGGCCATCCTCCGGCGCTGCTCGGAGGCGGTGAAGTACTGCCGGACCCGGGTGCGGATCGACACCGAGGTGCCGACATAGAGCACCCGGCCGTGCGCGTCCTTGAACAGGTAGACGCCCGGCTCGTCCGGCAGGCCGTCGGCGAGGTGGCGCTTGCGGCGGGTGGCGGCCGGGACCCGGGAGGAGTAGGCGGACAGCTCCTCGAGGCTGTGCACCCCCAGCGAGCCGACCCGGCCGATGAGCCCGTGGAGGACGTCGACGGTGGCCCGGGCGTCGTGCAGCGCCCGGTGGTCGGGGGACGTCGTCGCCCCGAAGAGGACCGCGAGGGAGGCGAGCCGGTGGTTGGGCGCCTCGTCCCGGGTGACGAGCTGGCGGGCGAGATGGACGGTGTCGAGGACGGCGGCCCCCGGCCACGCGATGCCCAGCTCGGCGGCCGCGGCCTTGAGGAAGGAGATGTCGAACCGGGCGTTGTGGGCGACGAGGACCGCGCCCGAGGCGAACTCGAGGAAGGCCGGGAGGACGGTGTCGACCCGGGGCGCGCCCGCGACCATGGCGTCGGTGATCCCGGTGAGGACCGAGATGAACGCGGGGATCGGGACGCCGGGGTTGACGAGGGTCTGGAACTCGCCGAGGACCTCGCCGCCGCGGACCTTGACCGCTCCGACCTCGGTGATGGCCGAGTCGGCCGGGCTGCCGCCGGTCGTCTCGAGGTCGACGACGACGAACGTCACGTCGGCCAGTGGGGTGCCCAGGTCATCGAGGGTGCCCTGGACCATTCGCATGCCGATGACGCTAGGACGCCGGTCCGACAACGACCGGGAGGCGCGCCCACGGTGGCTGTCGGTGGCCGTCGCTAGGTTCGAGTCAGTACCGAAAGGGGTGATCCCATGGCTTCCCACGTCTCCCACGGCGGGTCGCTCGTCATCGACTGCGCCACGTGCCCGGTCCGCGAGCTGCACTGCGCCGACTGCATGGTCACGACGCTGCGCGCCCTGCCCGAGCCCGGGCTCCCGCTCGACGCCGACGAGCGGGCGGCCGTCACCGGTCTGGTCCGGGCCGGCCTGCTCAGCGCCGAGAGCGCCGCGAGCGCGCGCGCCCGGTCGAGCGCGGTCGGGTCCGGCCCGGTCGGCGAGGCGGGTCGAGCCGTCGGCTAGGCCCTGGGCGCGCGGGCCCAGGCCGCTCAGCCGCCGTAGAGCTCCTCGACCTCGTCGCCGTAGTCGTGCATGACGACGGTGCGCTTGAGCTTGAGCGAGGGGGTGAGGTGACCCGACTCCTCGGTGAAGTCGGTGTCGAGGATCGTGAACTTGCGGATCGACTCGGCCTTCGAGACCGCCGTGTTGGCGTGGTCGACGGCCGACTGGATCTCGGCGAGGATCGTCTCGTTCGTCCGGGCCCCCTCGGGCGTCAGCCCGCCCAGACCGTGGTTGCTCGCCCAGGTCGGCAGCATCTCGGCGTCGAGAGTGACCAGGGCCGCGATGAACGGCTTGCCGTCGCCGACGACCATGCACTGCGAGACGAGCGGGTGGGCCCGCAACAGGTCCTCGAGCACCGCCGGTGCGACGTTCTTGCCGCCCGCGGTGACGATGAGCTCCTTCTTGCGGCCGGTGATCCGGAGGAAGCCGTCGTCGTCGAGCTCGCCGATGTCGCCGGTGTGGAACCACCCGTCCCTGATCGACTCGGCGCTCGCCTGCTCGTTGCGGTGGTAGCGGGCGAAGACGTTCGTGCCCCGGATGCAGATCTCCCCGTCGTCGTCGATGCGGACCGAGACGCCCGGCAGCGGCGGTCCCGACCGTGCCGATCTTCATCTGCTGCGGCAGGTTGACCGTCGCCGGCGCCGTCGTCTCGGTGAGGCCGTAGCCCTCGAGGATCGTCACCCCGGCGCCCCGGAAGAAGTGACCGAGCCGGGTGCCGAGGGGGGCGCCGCCGGACACGGCATACTCGATCCGCCCGCCCATGGCCGCGCGCAGCTTGCGGTAGACGAGGGCGTCGAAGACGGCGTGCTTGAGCCGGAGCCCGAGCGGGGCGCCGCCGGCCTCGAGGGCCTCGGAGTAGGCGATGGCCGCGTCCGCCGCGCTCGCGAAGATCTTGCCCTTGCCCTCACCCTCGGCCTTGGCCTCGCTGGAGTTGTAGATCTTCTCGAAGACCCGGGGAACGGCGAGGACGAAGGTCGGCTGGAAGCCGGCGAAGTCGGCCAGGAGGTTCTTGATGTCGGCGGAGTGGCCCATCGTCGCGCCCGACACGACGCAGAGGACCTCGATGAACCGCGCGAACACGTGGGCCAGCGGCAGGAAGAGCAGCGTCGATGCCCCGGGCCGCATGACGACGTCGGACAGCTTGTATGCCGTGTTCTCGGCGAGGTCGAGGAAGTTGCCGTGGGTCAGCTCGACGCCCTTCGGCCGGCCGGTCGTCCCCGAGGTGTAGATGATCGTCGCGACGCTGGACCGGGTGACCGCGCTGCGGGCGGCGTCGAGGGCGTCGTCGTCGACCTCGGCCGCGCGGGCGCGCAGGTCGTCGATCCCACCCTCGTCGATGACCCAGACGTCGCGCAGGCCGGGGAGCTGGTCGCGCACCTTCTCGACGGCGGCGAGATGGCTCGGCGACTCGACGACGACGGCGGCGGCCCCCGAGTCCTCGAGGATCCACTGGACCTGGTCGGGGGAGGAGGTCTCGTAGATGGGGACGGGCACCGCGCCGGCGGCCCACAGGGCGAAGTCGACGAGCGTCCACTCGTAGCGGGTCCGGCTCATCAGCCCGACGGCCTCGCCGGGCCTGACCCCCGCGGCGAGGAGGCCCTTGGCGAGCTCGCGCACCTCGTGGGCGAACTGGGCCGACGTGCAGCTCGGCCCATCCGGTGTCGGTGCGGACCGAGAACGCGACGCGGTCGGCCTGCTCGGCGGCCCTGAGGTCCGGGACGTCACCGAGGCTGAGCGCGGGCCCCGGCTCGACGACGACCGGGGTGCTCATCTCGTGCACGGTGTCTCCTTCGACGGGGGGTGGCCGGTGGCAGTCGTGGCCGGCGTCTCCGGGACCGGTCACGCACTGCGCTCCACTCTATTGTTCCCGGTGGACGCGGCATAGCCGTCGGAATGGAGGCGGCCGTCACGGCGTCGAGGAGGGCTCGTCGCCGGGCAGGGAGTAGCCTTCCGGCCATGTCCGACAGCACCCGGTCCAGCATCGAGATCGCCGCCGAACCAGGGGCCGTCCTCGACGTCATCGCCGACTTCGAGGCCTATCCGGAGTGGGCCGAGCAGGTCACCCGCGCGTCGATCCTCTCCGAGGACGGCGACGGCTGGGCCGACGAGGTCGAGTACACCCTCGACGCGGGCGCGGTGAAGGACACCTATGTCCTCAAGTACGACTGGGACATCGACGCGGACGGGACCGGGGTCGTCTCGTGGTCGCTCGTCCGGGCGAACGTCCTCAAGGCGCTCGACGGGAGCTACACCCTGCTCGCCAAGGGCTCCGGCACGTCGGTGACCTACCAGCTCGAGGTCGACGTCAAGATCCCCATGCTCGGCATGCTCAAGCGCAAGGCCGAGAAGATCATCGTCGACACGGCCCTCAAGGAGCTGAAGAAGCGAGTCGAGTCCTGACCCGAGCCACGACCCCGCCGATGCCGGTGGCCGCCATGCCCACGGACCCCGCCCCGGCCGTGGCCGGGGGGACCCGGGTCGTCCTCGTCACCGGCAAGGGCGGCGTCGGCAAGACGACGACGGCCGCCGCGCTCGCCGTCTCGGCGGCCCGCGACGGGCTGCGGACCCTCGTCATGTCGACCGACGTGGCGCACAGCCTCGGCGACGCCCTCGACGTCCCGCTGACGACGGCTGCCCGCTGGCAGGAGACGACGCCCGTCGAGGATCGGCTGTGCGCCCAGGCCGTCGGCGCCCACACGGGCGTCGAGGCGTCGTGGGAGACCGTGCAGGCCTACCTGCTGACCGTCCTGGAGTCGGTCGGCGTCGACGCCGTCATCGCCGAGGAGCTGACCTCCCTGCCCGGTGCGGACGAGGTGAGCGCGCTGCTCGCCCTCGGCCACCAGGTGCGGTCCGGGGAGTGGGACCTCGTCGTCGTCGACTGCGCCCCGACCGCCGAGACGCTGCGGCTGCTCGCCCTCCCGGAGATCCTCGGCTGGCACCTCGACCGGCTGCTGCCCGCCCAGCGCCGGATGCTGACCGCGCTGCGGCCGGCCGCGGCCGCGGCGACCGGCGTCCCGCTGCCCGGCCCGGAGGTGCTTGCCGTCGTCACCGCCTGGCGGGAGCACATGGACCAGGTCCGTCGCCTGCTCACCTCGCCGTCCGCCAGCATCCGGCTCGTCCTCACGCCGGAGCGGGTCGTCATCGCCGAGGCCCGCCGGGTTCTCACCGCCCTGTCCCTGCACGGCTATGCCGTGGACCAGGTCGTCGTCAACCGCGTCATCCCCGACGACGGCGGCGACCCGTGGCGGGCCGCCTGGAACGCCGCGCAGGCCGACGGCCTGGAGCTGATCCGCCAGTCCGTGCACGGCATCCCGATCGTCAGCGCGCCCTACCTCGCCGGGGAGCCGACGGGCGCCGACGACCTCGCCGCCCTCGCGGCCGCCGGACGGGCGGTGGACGGCGAGCCGCCGGCGCTGCTCACCCCCGTCGAGCCGCCCGGCATCCGGGTCCACGCGGACGGCGCCGAGTTCGTCCTCACGCTCCCGCTCCCGCTCGTCCGGTCCGAGGAGGTCAGGCTCTCCCGGCGCGAGGACGACCTGCTCGTCGAGGTGGGCGGCCAACGGCGGGTCGTCGCGCTGCCGTCGGTGCTGCGGCGCTGCGTCGTCCAGAATGCCGGTGTGCGCCGGGGCGAGCTCCGGGTGCGGTTCGAGCGTGACGAGGAGGTGTGGCCCCGTGGTGGATGACGAGCGGCTGGACGAGGCCGTCGGGTCGGTGGCCGAGGAGGCGGCCCGGCTCATCGAGGTCCTCCGCCGCCGCGCCGGGGGCGGCGAACCGGCGGGCGAGGAGCCCGCCGGGCAGCCCGCCGAGGACCCCGCGCACGAGCACGTCCACGCCTCGGACGGGCACGTCCCGATGGGCGAGGCGCAGGCCTGCACCTACTGCCCGGTATGCCGGGGCGTCGTCCTCCTGCGTGGGGTCAGCCCCGAGACCCTCGAGCGGGTCGCCGACGTCGCGACCGCCGTCGCGACCCTGTTCGCCGACCTCGCGAGCTCGCGGACCGCACCGCCCCCCGCCGAGCAGCGACCGAGTCGGACCGAGCCGATCACCGTCGTCGACGAGGAGGACTGAGCCGTGAGCCTCGCCATCGGCCTCGACATCGGCGGCACGAAGGTGGCCGGCGGGCTCGTCGACGAGGCCGGCCGGGTGCGCAGCAGGGCCCGCCGGGACACCCCGCACCGGTCCCACAGCCCCCGCGTCGTCGAGGACACCCTCGTCGACGTCGTCGAGGAGCTTCTCGCGCTGGCCGAGGAGCCGGTGGTCGCCGCCGGCATCGGGGCGGCGGGCTTCGTCGACGCCGACCGGGCGGTCGTCACCTTCTCACCGCACCTGTCCTGGCGGGGCGAGCCGCTGCGCGAGGCGCTCGAGGCCCGGGTGCCCCTCGCCGTCGTCGTCGACAACGACGCGAACGTCGCCGCGCTCGCCGAGAGCCGCTTCGGGTCCGCACGCGGCGAGAGCCACGTCGTCCTCGTCAACCTCGGCACCGGCATCGGCGGTGGCATCGTCATCGACGGTGAGGTGCAGCGGGGGCGCTACGGCATGGCCGGCGAGTTCGGCCACATGATGCTCGTCCCGGGCGGCCATCGGTGCGAGTGCGGCAACCGGGGCTGCTGGGAGCAGTACGCCTCGGGGAACGCCCTCGTCCGTGAGGCGGAGACCCTCCTGCGGGCACACAGCCCCCTCGCCGGGGACCTCGCCCTGCGCTTCCGCGACGGCGGCGAGGAGCTGACCGGCCCGGGCATCACGGAGGCGGCGCGCGAGGGCGACCCGACCGCCGTCGAGCTGCTCGCCGAGGTGGGTCTCCACCTCGGGGTGGGTCTCGCCAACCTGGCAGCCGCCCTCGACCCGGGGATCTTCGTCATCGGCGGCGGCGTGAGCCTCGCCGGCGAGCTGCTCCTCGGGCCGGCGCGCGACGCCTTCCGCCGTCAGCTCACCGGTCGTGGCTACCGGCCGGAGGCGCGGATCGTCCAGGCCGAGCTCGGCAACGAGGCGGGTCTCATCGGCGCGGCCACCCTCGCCCGGGACGAGGTCGCCGCGACGTGACCCCGGCCCCCGGCGGGCCCGCCCTGCGGGTGGCGACCTACAACACCCGCGACTTCCTCGACGACCCGGCGGCCGCGGCCCGGGTCGTCCGAGCCGTCGACCCCGACGTCCTCTGCCTCCAGGAGGTGCCCCGGCGGCTGCTCCCCGTCACCCGCGTCTCGCTGTTCGCCGCCCGGTGCGGCCTGTACTGGACGGCCGGCTCCCGCGGCAGCGGGGGCACGACCGTCCTCACCTCGCTCCGGGTCGACCTCCTCGCCGTCCGGCATGTCCCGTTGCCGGTGCCCATCGGCCGGCGCCGCCGCGGGTATGCCGTGGCGGAGGTCCGGGTGCCCGGCGGCGTGCCGCTGGCGGTCGCCAGCGTCCACCTGGGCCTCGACGCGGCCGAGCGGCTGCGGCATACCCGCGCGGTCCTCGCCGACCTCGGCACCGGTCCGGCCGTCGTCGCGGGCGACCTCAACGAGGGCGAGGACGGCGCGTCCTGGCGGCTGCTCGCCGAGCGGCTCACCCTCGATCTCCGCGCCGGGCGCGACGTTCCCGGCGGTGCGCCCGCGGCACCGGCTCGACGTCGTCTTCGGCTCCGCACAGGTCCGGTCCCTGCCGCACCAGGAGGTCGCGCTCGACGAGGCGGACCTCGCCGCCGCCAGCGACCACCGGCCGGTCTGGGCCGATGTCGAGGTCGCCGGTCAGTAGACGAGGGAGTTCGTCGCCGAGGTGACCTCCCTGACGAACCGGGCCGCCGACACGATCTCGCACCCGTCGAGCAGCCCCTCGGGGTCGATGTGCCGATTCTTGATGCACGGGCCGCAGGCGAGGAGCACCCCGCCGAGCTCGCGGATGTCGTCGAGCAGGGTCGTGAGGGGCTGGAAGTCCTCGACCGCGACGGTCTCGGCGACCCCCGGGACGACCGCACGGACCCCGTCGCCCTGGAGGCCCATCACGACCTCGACGCCGGAGGCGAGCGCGGCCGCCCCCATGACGAACGGGATCGTCATCAGCTCCGGGGTCTCGGGACCGTGGGTGACCATGATGACGAGCTTCTCTGCCACGGCGAACCGCCTCCCCGACGCAGCCGCGGCCGCGGTGGCCGCGGCGTTGTGACGGTCTCCGTCCTACTCGGTCCCGAGCCGTCGGCGCGGCCCGGGTGAGCGATCACCCACGTGCCGTTCGTCACGTCCGGCCCGGATGAGGCCTCAGAGCCGGGCGCCGTTGTCGTCGTCGCTGGGGTCCCGGTGGGTCGGCTGGCGGAGGACGAGGAGGGCGAACCCTCCGATGGTGAGGCCGACGGCGAGCAGGAGCCACCACGAGGACTCGGTGCCCTTGCCGACGAAGACGACCCAGAGCAGGAGGAGCGGTCCGGCGACGAGACCGACGACGATCCCCCAGAAGTGCAGGTCCTCCTGGGGCGGCAGGACGACCGGCTCGGGCACGAAGTGCTCCTCCGGGTCCTCGGGGTCGGGGACGACCGGCGGAGGCGGGGCGTCGGTGCCGAACCCGGGCAGCGGGGGGTTCACCCGCCACCCCTCGCCGAGCATCGAGCCCAGGCCGGGCGGGGGAGCGGGCGCGGCCGCCGGCCCGGGGGGATCCACGGCGTCCGCGGCCGACGGGGCCGGTCCGTCCGGTCCGGCGGCACCGGTCTGGCCGGACGCGTCCGTCGGGTCCGTCGGGTCCGGCGCGTCCGCCGCCTCGGCCGTCGGGACGTCGTCGCCCAGGGCGGGGTCGTCCCCCAGCCGGCGATGATCGCCTCGAACTCGGCGTCGACGTCGCGCTCGTCCATCGCTGCCTGCTCAGGCCTCGGCGGTCACGCGGCGGACGAACGCGATCGACTGCTCGACGATGGTGTCGGCGTCGTTGTCGAGGGTGGCGACGTGGTAGCTGTCGGGCAGGACGGTCTCGGTGACGTCGGTGCTCGAGACCCGCGAGAGGAGCAGCGCCGAGCTCGACGCGGGGACGACATGGTCCTCCGCACTGCGCAGGAGGAGGATCGGCTGGGTCACCGACGGCAGGTCGCGCACGACGTCGGCCCAGGCGAGGACCTGGGAGTGCAGCGCCTTGAGCGGGGTCCGGTCGTACGCGCCCTCGTCCTGCCCCGGCTTCTTGATGTCGTTGCTGATCCCCGGCAGCGACGGGACGAGGTGCTTGAGGATCGGCAGCGCCTTGAGCCGCACGTCCTCGACCTTGTAGGCCGGGTTGACGAGGACGAGGCCGCTCACCGCGGCGCCGTGGTCCTCGGCCAGCCGGGTGACGAGGGTGCCACCCATCGACAGCCCGCCGACGACGACGGACCGACAGCGGGAGGCGAGCTCGGCGAAGGCCCGGTCGACCTCGGCATACCAGTCCTCCCACGTCGTGCGGTTCATCTCCTGCCACGTGGTGCCGTGGCCGGGCAGCCGGGGCAGGCGGACGGTGAAGCCGACGTCGGCCAGCCGCTGAGCCCACGGACGCATGCCGATGGGGCTGCCGGTGAAGCCGTGGGAGAGCAGGACGCCCACGTCGGATCCGTCATGGGAGAACGGCTCGGCGCCGGGCCGGACGCTCATCGCGGGGCTCCTCTTCGGTCGGTGTGGCGGCATCTTCCCACGCGCAGGCGTGGGTGGAGGTAGGTCGGCGGTGCACTAGAGTCGGGGTGCGTTGGAGTGCGCGGCCCTCACCGCACGCCGATGGTGAAGGAGCGTAGGTGTTCTACTGGGTGCTCAAGACCGTCATCCTCGGTCCGATCCTCCGGCTGCTCTTCCGGCCGTGGGTCGAGGGCGAGGAGCACATTCCTGCCCACGGTCCGGCGATCTTCGCCAGCAACCACCTGTCCTTCTCCGACTCGATCTTCCTGCCGCTCATGGTCCCGCGACGGATGACCTTCCTCGCCAAGTCGGACTACTTCACCGGGGCCGGGCTCAAGGGCAAGCTGACGGCCGCCTTCTTCAAGGGCGTCGGCCAGCTGCCGGTCGACCGGTCCGGCGGCCGGGCGAGCGAGGCGGCGCTGCAGAGCGGGCTCAAGGTGCTCGGTCGCGGCGAGCTGCTCGGCCTCTACCCGGAGGGCACCCGCAGCCCCGACGGTCGTCTCTACAAGGGGAAGACCGGCGTGGCGCGGATGGCGCTCGAGGCCGGGGTCCCCGTCATCCCCGTCGCGATGATCGACACCGACAAGGCCCAGCCCACCGGCAAGAAGCTCCCGCACATCATGCGGATCGGCATCCGGATCGGCAAGCCGCTCGACTTCTCCCGCTACGAGGGGATGGAGGGCGACCGGTTCGTCCTGCGCTCGATCACCGACGAGATCATGTACGCGCTCATGGAGCTCTCCGGCCAGGAGTACGTCGACATGTACGCCACGTCGATGAAGGAGCGCATCCTCAAGGCCGCCCGGATCCGGACCCGGGACGCGGCCGAGGCCGCCCTGCCGGGGCACGCCGCGCCCGAGCTCGAGGAGGCCCTCGACGCCCTCGACGAGCCGGAGGACGAGGACCCCGACGGCACCGCCGGCGCCCAGCGCGCCTCCTAGGCCGCCGATGGGAGGGGGGCGCGAGCGGGCCTCGGCCTGGACCGGCCGCCGCGAGCCGGTCGTCGTCGAGGCCTTCTCCCGCGGCCTCGACGTCTTCCGCCCCGTCGCCGTCGGGTATGCCGCGCTGCTGGCCTGGCAGCGTCACGAGGACATGGTGCGCCCCTGGCTCGCCGCGGGCGTCCTCGCCGTCCTCGGCCTGTGGAGCCTGGCGCTCCTCGCGGTTCGCCGACGCACCATCGTCCTCGTCTACGCCGAGGTGGCCCTCTCGGTCGCCGCCATCCTCGCGACGACGTGGGTCGAGTCGCCGGAGTCGATCGCCCAGGGCCAGTTCACCCTGCCGACGATCTGGGTGGCCGGGTCGGTCACCGGGGTCGCCGTGCTGCGCGGCGCCCGCGGCGGACTCCTCGCGGCGGCCGTCATCGCCGTCGCCGACCTCGTCGAGGTGCGCCATCCCACCCAGGGGACGGTCCACAACATCGTGCTCCTCATGCTGCTCGGCGGGCTCATCGGGCTGGCGGTCGACCTGGCCCGGACCGCGCTCGTCCGGCACGACCAGATGCTCCAGGAGCAGGAGCGGCTGCGGGAGCGGGAGCGACTGGCCCGGGTCGTCCACGACGGCGTGCTCCAGACCCTCGCCTACGTCCACCGGCGCGGTGCGGAGATCGGCGGCCCGACGGCGGAGCTGGCGGCGCTCGCGGCCGAGCAGGAGCGCTCGTTGCGCCGTCTCGTCGCCGACGTCGCGTCCGACGCGAGCGGCCCGAGCACCGACCTCCGGGCGCTGCTCGCGGCCCGGGAGGGCGACCGGGTCAGCGTCTCGGTCCCGGCCGACCCGGTGCTGCTCGCATCCGACCGCGCCCGGGAGGTCGACGCGGCGGTCGCCGCCTGCCTCGACAACGTCGAACGACACGCCGGGCCGGACGCCAGGGCCTGGGTCCTCGTCGAGGGCGGCCACGGGCGGATCGGCATCACCGTGCGGGACAACGGCGTCGGCGCCGACCTCGATCAGCTCCTCGCGGCCGGGGAGCAGGGCCGGATGGGCGTCGCCCGCTCGATCCGCGGCCGGGTGGCCGACCTCGGCGGAACCGCGACCTGGACCACGCGGCCCGGCGCGGGCTGTACCGTCCGTCTCGACATCCCGGAAGGACCAGACCGTTGACGAGCTGCCTCGTGGCCGACGACCACCCGGTGTGGCGCGACGCCCTGGCCCGTGACCTCGCGGCCGCCGGCATCGACGTCGTCGGGACGGCTCCGGACGGCCCGAGCACCGTCCGCCGGGCCCGGGCGACCCGGCCGGACGTCATCCTCCTCGACCTCAACATGCCGGGGATGCGCGGCGACGAGGTCTGCCACGCCCTGGAGGACCTCCCCACCCGGGTACTCATCCTCTCCGCGAGCGGGGAGCAGCACGACGTCCTCGCGACGATCAAGGCCGGCGCCACCGGCTATCTCGTCAAGTCGGCGTCCAGTGCCGAGATCGTCGACGCCGTCGAGGCGACCGCTCGTGGCGAGGCCGTCTTCACGCCGGGGCTCGCCGGCCTCGTCCTCGGCGAGTTCGCGCGGATGCACGACGCCCCGGCCGCCGCCGACCCCCGGCGCCCGATCCCCGAGCTCACCGAGCGGGAGACCGAGATCCTGCGCCTCGTCGCGACCGGCATGTCCTCCAAGGAGATCGCCGACCAGCTCGTCATCAGCCACCGGACGGTGCAGAACCACGTCCAGAACACCCTCGGCAAGCTCCATCTCCACAACCGGGTCGAGCTCGTCCGGTTCGCCCTCGGCCCGCGGTCTCGAGGACGACGAGGGCGCCCCCGAGGCGGGCGACCGCTGACTCGCGGCTGACCGGCATACGGGCCTGGGCCCGACCCGCCCACCATGCCCACCTATCCTTGACCCTCGTGAGCACGCCCACCGCCTCCGACCCCCGCGCCCGGCTCCTCGCCGGCGCGGACCTTCCGGCCGCCCAGCAGCCGGAGTGGCCGGACGGCGACGCGCTCGCGGAGGCGATCCGCACCCTGGCGACCTACCCGCCGCTCGTCTTCGCCGGCGAGTGCGACGTCCTGCGGGACCGGATCGCCGCGGCGTCGCGCGGCGAGGCGTTCGTCCTCCAGGGCGGCGACTGTGCCGAGACGTTCGCCAGCGCGACGGCCGACAACATCCGGGACCGGGTCAAGACGATCCTCCAGATGGCGGCCGTCCTCACCTACGGCGCGTCCGTGCCGGTCGTCAAGGTCGGCCGGATGGCCGGGCAGTACGCCAAGCCGCGGTCGAGCGGCACCGAGACCCGCGCCGGGGTGACCCTGCCCGCCTACCGCGGCGACATGGTCAACGACTTCGAGTTCACCCCCGACGCCCGACGGCCCGACCCGCAGCGGCTCGTCAGTGGCTACCACGCGAGCAGCGCGACGCTCAACCTCGTCCGCGCCTTCACCCAGGGCGGCTTCGCCGACCTGCGCTACGTCCACGACTGGAACAAGGGCTTCGTCGCGAATGCCGCGAACGCCCGCTACGAGCGGCTCGCCCGGGACATCGACAAGGCGATGAAGTTCATGGCCGCCTGCGGCGCCGACTTCGAGGCGATGCGGACGACGGAGTTCTTCTCGGCCCACGAGGCGCTCCTCCTCGACTACGAGCGGCCGCTGACCCGGGTCGACTCGCGCACCGGTGAGCTGTACGACACCTCCGGCCACTTCATCTGGGTGGGGGAGCGGACCCGGGACCTCGGCGGCGCCCACATCGACTTCGTCAGCAAGGTCCGCAACCCCGTCGGGGTCAAGGTGTCCGCGAACGCCGACATCGACGACCTGCTGCGGATGATCGACGCGATCGACCCCGACCGGGAGCCCGGGCGGCTCACCTTCATCACCCGGATGGGTTCCGGCCGGATCCGGGACGCGTTGCCCGGGATCGTCGAGAAGGTCACGGCGAGCGGGGCGACGGTCACCTGGGTCTGCGACCCGATGCACGGCAACACGTTCGAGTCGACCAGCGGGCTGAAGACGCGCGACTTCGACGACGTCGTCGCCGAGGTGATGGGCTTCTTCGAGGTCCACCAGGGGCTCGGGACCGTGCCCGGGGGCATCCACGTCGAGCTGACGGGCAACGACGTCACCGAGTGCATCGGCGGCTCCGAGAAGATCGTCGACGCCGATCTCGGCACTCGCTACGAGAGCGTGTGCGACCCCCGGCTCAACCACCAGCAGGCCCTCGAGCTCGCCTTCCTCGTCGCCGAGATGCTGGGCCGTGGGGATGGCTGAGCCCGCCGCCGGCCCCTGGGTGGCCGACCTGCTGTCGGACACCCTGACCCGCCCCACCGAGGCGATGCGCGAGGCGATGGCCCACGCGCCGGTCGGGGACGACGTCTTCGGCGAGGACCCGACGGTCACCGAGCTCCAGGACCGCGTCGCGGCGCTCCTCGGGCACGAGGCGGCCCTGTTCACCCCGAGCGGGTCGATGGCCAACCAGCTCGGCGTCCGGCTCCACGTCGAGCCCGGCCAGGAGCTCATCGCCGACTCGCTCGCCCACGTCCTGCGGGCCGAGCTCGGGGCCGGTGCGGCCTTCTCCGGGATCACGTCCCGGACCTGGAGCAGCGACCACGGGCTGCTCGACCCGGCCGACCCGATCGCCCTCATGGCGACCGAGGGCGGGCCCTACCAGGTGCGGACGGCGGCCGTCGTCGTCGAGAACACCCACAACTTCGGCGGCGGAACCGTCCAGCCGCTCGCGGCGATCCAGGCGGTGAGCGAGCACGCCCACGCCCACGGGGTCGCCGTGCACATGGACGGCGCCCGGCTGTGGAACGCGCACGTCGCGACCGGGGTGCCGCTCGCGGCATACGGTGCCTGCGCCGACACGGTCAGCGTCTGCCTCTCCAAGGGGCTGGGGGCGCCGGTCGGCTCCCTCCTCGTCGGCTCGGCCGAGCTGATCGAGCGGGCCCGGATCTGGCGCAAGCGCTACGGCGGCGGGATGCGCCAGGTCGGCATCCTCGCCGCGGCCGGGCTCCACGCCCTGGACCACCACGTCGGTCGGCTCGCCGACGACCACGCCCGGGCCCGCCGGTTCGCCGAGGCCGTCGCGGCCGTCGCCCCGGGGGCCGTCGACCCGGCGCGGGTCGCGACGAACATCGTCGTCCTCGACGTCGGCGCGGCCGGACGGACCGCCGCGGAGGTCGTCGCGGCGGCGCAGGAGCGCGGCATCCGCACCTATGCCGTCGGGCCCCGTCTCGTGCGGCTCGTCTGGCACCTCGACGTCGACGACGCCGGAACCGACGCCGCCATCGACGTCCTCACCGCCCTCCTCACCCCCTGACCCGCCCCGCCCGCCCCGCCCGCCGCCCCGGCCGCCTCGACTTTCCCGCCTCAGGTGGGGAAGTGGCACCTCACCCCGGAACATTCCCGGGGTGAAGTGCCACCTTCCGGGGTGAGGTCTCGCCGACCCCAGCCGGTATGCCGGGTCGCCGCGCCGCCGCGTCGCCGCGCCGCCGCGTCGCCGGCGGGCCGGGAGCCCGGCCGGCCTCACACCTCGTGGTGGAGGACCTCGGGCGGGGGGTCCTCGAGGGCGGAGACGTCGGGCTCCCGGTGCTCGCCGCGCAGCTCGACGAGGTACATCGCGGCGAGGACGAGGCCACCCCCGACGGCCATCCGGAGGGTGAGGCTCTCACCACCGAGCCCGACGGCGAACACCGCAGCGAACACCGGCTCCATCGACATGACGATCGCGGCCCGGGTCGCCGTGAGGTGGCCCTGCGCCCAGGTCTGGGCCCACAGGGCACCGGCGCCCGCGACGAGGGCCATGTAGAGCACCGACGCCCACTGTCCGCCGCCCTGCGGCATCGTGATCCCGCCGGGGAGGGCCCCGACGATGGTGATGAGGGCGATCGTCCCGGCCTGGACGGTCGAGAGGCCGACCGCGGCGGCGGGGGTCGACCAGCGGCCGAGGGCGATGATGTGGAGTGCGTAGAAGACGGCGGACGCCAGGGTGAGCGCCTCGCCGAACCCGACCGCCACCCCCCGCAGCGACAGCACGGCGAGGCCGAGCGTCGTCAGCCCGACGGCGACCCAGGTGACCCGGCCGATCCGGTCCCGGAAGAGCACCCAGGCCAGCACGGGCGTGAGCACGACGTACGTCCCGGTGACGAACCCGGACACCGAGGCGTCCGTGTGCTGCAGCCCGATGGTCTGGAGCACCTGCGCCGTGCCGTAGAGCCCGCCGAGGACCACCCCCAGCCGGAGGTCGCGCCGGGACAGCGCGAGCGTCTGCCGGCGGAAGAGGAGCGCCATGGCGAGCGCCGCGATGGTGAACCGGACGGCGAGGAAGTCCGCCGCGGGCACGACGGCGACGATGTCCCGGATGAGGAAGAACGTCGATCCCCAGGCCGCCGTCGTCGCGAGCAGGAGGAGAGTGGCGAGCCGGCTCGAGCCGACCCGGGACAGGGGGGTCATCCGGCCTCAGACGGTCGTCAGGGTGACGACGCTGCCCTTCGGCGCCATCGTGCCGCCCTTCGGGTCCTGCAGCCGCACCGTGCCGAAGAAGCCGCCGAGGACCCGCTCGACCTTGACGTCGAACCCGGCCTGGCGCAGCTCGGCCTCCGCCGCGGCGACCTGCTTGCCGACGACGTCGGGGACCTGGACCATGACCGGTCCCTTGGACACGATGAGCGTGACGAGGTCGCCGCGGTGCAGCGTGCCGCTGTTGGGGGACTGGCTGATGACGTCGCCCTTGGGAACGGTGTCGTCGTTGCGCAGCTCGGTCGCGTCGACCTGGAGCCCGGACTTGGTCAGCGCCGCGACGGCGTCGTCGGCGGGCTTGCCGGTCCAGTCGACGACGTCGATCGGCTCCCGCCCCTTGCTCTGGAGGAGCGTCACCGTCGCGTCGGGCTTGAGCCGGGTCCCCGCCTGCGGGTCGGCGCCGATGACCGTGCCCTCCTTGACCGTCTCGCTGTAGGTCTGCTTGACCTCGCCGAGGGAGAGGTGGCTGTCGGCCAGCGCCGCCTTCGCGTCGTCGAGGGACATCCCGGCGACGTCGGGCACGGCATACCGCTCCGGACCCTTGGAGACGACGAGGAGGACGGCCTGGCTGCGGCGCACCTGCTGGCCCGCCTGCGGGTCGGACGAGATGACCAGGCCCTTCTTGACGGTCTCGTCGAAGTCGAGGCGGACCGTGTCGTGCAGCCCGCGTGCGGCCAGCGCGGCCTCGGCGGACGCCTGGGTCGTGCCGACGACGGTCGGCACCGTCTCGACGCCGCCCGGGCCGGCGGTGAAGTACCACGTCACCCCGCCGAAGAGCATCGCCGAGAGGACGACGAGGACCCACGGCCAGCGCCTGCGACGGGGCTCGCTCGCCTCGCGACGGCTCGCGGGCGCCGCCGCACCGGACGGGGGCTCCTCGCGCAGCGGGAGGGGCAGGGCGGCGGTCCGGTCCGGTCCCGCGTATGCCGCCTCGGCCCCGGTCCCGGCGAGCGCGGCGCCACCGGCGGCGAGGCCGGCCGCCGGCAGGACGGTCGTGCGGGTCGAGGCGGCCTCGGCGGCCTCGGCGCCGTCCTGGGGGCGGCCGTCGAGGTCGGCGCCCGTCAGCCCCGCCCGGACCTGGCGGACGACCGAGAGCATTCCCGCGGCGTCCCGGGGTCGCTCGTCGGGGTCGCGGGAGGTGGCCATGGCGACGAGGGCGTCGAGCTGCTCCGGGACCTCGGGCACCCGCGAGGACGGTCGGGGGACCCCGCCGTGGACGTGCTGGTAGGCGACGTTGATGGGGGAGTCGCCGGTGAACGCCTTCGACCCGGTCAGCATCTCGAAGAGGATGAGGCCCGCGGCATACACGTCGCTGCGGGCGTCGGCGATCCCGCGCTCCACCTGCTCGGGGGAGAGGTAGGCGACGGTGCCGAGGATCATCCCGTGCGAGGCGGTGCTCGTCTGCGACGTCACCGCCCGGGCGAGGCCGAAGTCGGCGACCTTGACGGTGCCGTCGGGGCGGAGGATGACGTTCTCGGGCTTGACGTCGCGGTGGATGAGCCCGGCCGCGTGGGCGGCCGCGAGGGCCTCGAGCATCGGCTCGAGGATGTCGAGCGCGGCGCGCGGGGTGAGCGCGCCCTCGGCCTGGATGACCTCCCGGAGGGTCTGCCCGGGGACGTACTCCATCGCGAGGAACATCTGGCCGGCGTCCTCGCCCTGGTCGAAGACCTGGACGACGTGGGGGTGGCTCAGTCGGGCGGCGGAGCGTGCCTCGCGCCGGAAGCGGGAGACGAACGTCTCGTCGTGAACGAGGTGCGGGCGCATGACCTTGAGCGCCACCTCGCGGTCGAGCCGGGTGTCGAGGGCGAGGTAGACCGTCGCCATTCCGCCGTCGGCGATGTGCTCGAGGACCTGGTACCGGCCATCGAGCAGCTGGCCGACGAGGGCGTCGGCGGCGGCGGAGGACACGTCGGAAGTGTACGTAGCCAACCCCCTACCTCCCGCATCGGCGCCGATGGCCGGACCCCTCCACCAGGCCGCCGACGGGCCGGCGGAGGCCGGTCGCGCCCCGCTCACATCCGGGAGCGGAGTGCCTTGACGTTCGCGACATACCGTTTGGTCTCGCCGTACATGCCGTGCGACCGCAGTGCGCCCAGCCCCTGGTAGTACGCCGCGATGGCGTGGTCGGTGCGCCCGGTCATCCGCTCGAGGGTGCGGAGCATGACGACGCCGGCCGTGACGTTGTCCTTGGCGTCGAGGAGGTCGAGCCGCCGTCCGACGAGGTCGGAGGCCCACTGCCCGCCG
The DNA here is from genome assembly GCA_963745335.1 of uncultured Actinomycetota bacterium. Lineage (GTDB taxonomy): Bacteria > Actinomycetota > Actinomycetes > Actinomycetales > Dermatophilaceae > CAVSJJ01. The sequence goes on along the minus strand of CAVUXP010000009.1, from coordinate 486,804 downwards.
GCCGGGATGACCTGCATGATGCCGACGGCGTTGGCGGGGGAGACGGCCCGTTGGTTCCAGCCCGACTCCTGGTAGCCGATCGCGAGGGCGAGCTTGGGGTCGAGGCCGTAGCGGCGGGCGGTGCGGACGATGAGGGCCTTCGCCTGGGTGCGGCTCGGGACGGAGCGGCGGGCGAGGATCGCCCGGTTGCGGGCGGCGGCGCGGGTGACGGCGCTGCCGTAGCGGCTGCTCGCCGTGCTCGCGGTCCGGGCTCGGGCGGGCAGGGTGAGCCGCTGCCCGATCTGGAGGAGCGCGTGCGGCGAGATCCGGCTCGCCTTGGCGATGGCCGTCACCGTCGTGTGGTGCCGGGCGGCGATGGCGCCGAGGGTGTCGCCGCGGCGGACGACGTATGCCGCGGTGCGGGCTGCCGGGCGCGCCGGGCGCGTCGCGCGGGTCGTCGCCGTCACCCGTCCGACGACGAGGCGCTGCCCGACGTAGATGCGGGCGGGGTCGGCGATCCGGTTGGCCTTGGCGAGGGTCGGGATCGTCGTCCGGTAGCGGGCGGCGATGTCGCCGAGGGTGTCGCCGGTCCGCACGACGTGGATGCGTGCGACGGTCCGGGCCTTCGTCCGCCGCGGAGGCGCGCTCGTGCGGGGCACCTGGATCCGGGCGCCCGCCTGGAGGGCGCGCGGGTTGCTCACGTGGTTGCGGCTCGCGAGCAGGTCCGGGGTCGTCCGGAACCGGGCGGCGATCCCGATGAGGGTGTCGCCGGGGCGGACCGTGTAGCTCGTCCAGCCGTGCGGCGCCGGGTTCGTCTTCGCGACGACGGAGGTCGGCGCGCGGTCGATCGGCGGGGCCGCGGGGACCGCGACGGCCGGTGGCAGGGCGATGACCACGGGAACCCCCTTCCCGGGGTGTGACGGTTGTGTACCTGTGGTTCTGTAGTGATGAAAGGTACCTGAGTTTCTCCTGGTATGCCCGCGTGGCGCGCGACAGGGCGCAGATCCGGCCGTTCGGACGAGGCAGCGGCATGCCGCGGCCCGGGTGGGTCCGCGGCATGCCGCCGCCGGGGGGCGGAGCCGCAGGGCGGCTCGGGAGGGCCCCGATGGGTGTCTCAGGCGCCGGGGCGGAGCGCCTGCTGGAGGGTCCACGTGTTGCCGTCGGGGTCGGCGAAGGTGACGAACCGTCCCCAGGGCTGGTCGTCGACCTCGGTGCAGTCGATCCCGCGGCCGAGCAGCGCAGCGCGGGCGGCGTCGGCGTCCTCGACGACCATCATCGTGCCCCGCTGGCCGCCCGGTTCCATGTCGGTGATCCCCTCGCCGAAGGCGATCGAGCAGGCCGACCCCGGCGGGGTGAGCTGGACGAAGCGCAGGCCCTCGCGGACGGTCGCGTCGTGGTCGGCGTGGAAGCCGGCCCGGACGTAGAACTCCTTGGCCCGGTCGACGTCGGTGACGCCGACGAAGACGACCTCGATCCGCATCGTCGGGGTGGCGGGTGTCTCGGGCGGCGCGCTCCGGGAGCGGCGGTGCGTGGCTCGCGGTGGTGTTGCTCGGTCATGACGGGTCCTTTCGGCGGTGTCGGTGTGGTGCCTTCCACGCTAGGGGTGATAGCGGTCAGGTTCTGTCCTCTATAGAGTAGGCTGCGGGTCATGTCGACGAGTGCGCGGCTCCTGGCCCTCCTCGGACTCCTCCAGACCCATCGCTACTGGGGCGGGGCCGAGCTCGCCGACCGGCTCGAGGTGAGCCCTCGGACGCTGCGCCGGGACGTCGACCGGCTGCGCGACCTCGGCTACCCCGTCGCCGCCGACCGTGGCGTCGGCGGCGGCTACCAGCTCCGGGCGGGCGCGGCCCTGCCGCCGATGGTCCTCGACGCCGACGAGGCGGTGGCCGTCGCCGTGGCGCTCCGGACGGCGGCGAGCACGGCGGTCTCCGGCATCGAGGAGGCCTCGGTCGGCGCCCTCGCCAAGCTCGCCCAGGTCATGCCGCCGGCCCTGCGCCGCCGGGTCGAGGCGCTCCAGTCGGCGACGACCCCGCTCGCCGCGCCCGGTGGGGGCGCCCGGGTCGACGCGGCCCATCTCACGACGCTCGCCCAGGCCTGCCGCGACGCCGAGCGGGTCAGCCTCGACTATGAGCCGCACGGTCGGGAGCGGGCGAGCCGGACCGTCGAGCCCGCCGCCCTCGTGCCGCTCGGCCGTCGCTGGTACCTCCTTGCCTGGGATCTCTCCCGCGCGGACTGGCGGACCTTCCGCCTCGACCGGGTGCACGGCGCGTCGCGGACGGGGGAGCGGTTCCGCCCGCGCGGCGTCCCCGGTGGCGACCCCGCGGCATACGTGCAGGGGTCGATCGAGGCGCGGCCGCGGCCGGAGGCACGGGTGCGGATCGCCGCCGACCCGGACCTCGTGCGCGAGCGGGTCGGGCGCTGGGTCCGGGTCGACCCCGAGGGGTCCGGTGGGACGCTGCTCACCGCCCCGGTCGACGACGCCGACTGGCTCGTCCTCGTCCTCAGTGTCGTCGGGGCCGAGTTCGAGGTCATCGGGCCGCCGGAGGTGCGAGACCACCTCGCCGCCCGGGCGGCCCTGCTCGCCCGGGGCGCCGCGGCCGCGACGTGAGGCCTCGGGCGACCGTGTGGCACGCTGGCCGAGTGATCCCCGACGACGTCGCCGCCCTCGTCCAGGAGTGGCTTCCGCTGCCCGATGTCGCCGAGCGCCTGGGCTGCTCGGTGACCGTCGTCCGCCGCCTCGTCGAGGACGGCGAGCTCATCGCCCTCCGGGTCGGGGAGCGCTCCATCCTCTCGGTGCCCGCGGCCTTCCTCGCCGACGGCGCCCCGATGCCGGCCCTCAAGGGCACGTTCACCGTGCTCGATGACGGCGGCATGGACGACGTCGAGAAGATCCGATGGCTCTTCACCCCGGACGACACGCTGCCGACGGGGGGCGGGACGCCGGTCGACGCGATCCGGGCCGGCTTCAAGAAGGAGGTCCGGCGCCGGGCGATGGAGCTGGCCTTCTAGCCGTTCGCCGGATGTCCCGGTGGCTGCGACCGGTGGCCGTACCGGGGGCCGTACCGGGGGCCGGGAGTGGTTCAGGCGGCTCGGGAGGTCGAGGCGTCGATGAGGGCGTCGAGGATGCGGCGGGCCTCCTCGTCCAGGCCGGTCGCCTCGGCGAGGGCGGATCGGGCGCTCGCGGCGAGCCGGTCGATCTCGCCCTCGACGGCGGCGACGGCGCCGGACCCGGTGATGATGCCGCGCAGGTCCTCGACGTGCTCGTCGAGGAGGTCGGCCCGGCCGAGGAGGGCCTCGACCCGGGCGCGGCCACCCGCGTCCGCGCCGGTGAGGGCGTGGGCGATGAGCACGGTCCGCTTGCCCTCGCGCAGGTCGTCGCCGGCGGGTTTGCCGGTCGTCGTGGGATCCCCGAAGACGCCGAGGAGGTCGTCGCGCAGCTGGAACGCGTGACCGAGGTCGAGGCCGTAGCGGGAGAGGGCCTCGAGGTCGGTGCCGGCAAGCCCGCCCGCCGCGGCGCCGATGAGGAGGGGGTGCTCGATCGTGTACTTCGCGCTCTTGTAGCGGATGACCCGGCTGGCCCGGGCGATCCGCTCCTCGGGCGGCAGGTCGTCCCAGGGACGGACCGACTCGACGACGTCGAGGAACTGACCCGCCATGAGCTGGGTCCGCATCCGGTCGAAGAGGTGCCGGGCCCGGGCCAGCTCGTCGGCAGGGAGCCCGCTCGTCGAGTACAGCTCCTCGGTCCAGTTGAGGCAGAGGTTGCCGGCGAGGATGGCGCCGGAGAGGCCGAAGCGGTTGGGGCTGCCGGACCAGCCGCGCTCGGTGTGGTGCAGCGCGAGCGCGCGGTGGGCGGCCGGCATACCGCGTCGCGTGTCGCTGTCGTCCATGACGTCGTCGTGGATGAGCGCGGCGGCCTGGAAGAACTCCATCGCCGTCGCGAGGCGGACGAGCTCCTCGGAGTCGGGACGGCCGGCGGCGCGGTAGCCCCAGTAGAGGAAGGCGGCGCGCAGCCGCTTGCCACCGGTGAGGAGGGTCGCGACGGCGTCGAGCAGGTCGGTGACGTCCGGGCCGATCTCGGAGAGGACCTCGGCCTGGGTGGCGAGCTCGGCGTCGATGCACGCCTGGACCCGGGTGCGCAGGTCGGCGGTGTCGAGCGGGTTGGCCACGAGTTCTCCTGGAGGCGAGGGGGCGCCGGGCGGGTCGCCGGGCTCGGGTCTCACCATGTGCGGCCACGAGCCTACGGCCTCGGGCGGCGGGTACCCTCACCGCATGGCGTCCATCCCCGCCCTGCTGCGCGAGCAGCGCCCGTCGGTGAGCTTCGAGTTCTTCCCGCCGAAGGACGACGAGGGAGAGGCGACGCTGTGGGCGGCCATCCGGCGGCTGGAGCGGGTCCGGCCCGACTTCGTGTCCGTGACGTACGGCGCCGGGGGCTCGACCCAGGACCGGACGATCCGGGTCACCGAGCGCATCGCGGCGGAGACGACGCTGACGCCGCTCGCGCATCTCACCTGTGTCGGGGCGTCGGTCGCGCAGCTGCGGCAGGTCATCGGTGCGTATGCCGCGTCCGGGGTCCGCAACATCCTCGCCCTGCGTGGTGACCCACCCGGCAACGTCCGGGGGGAGTGGACGCCGCATCCCGGGGGTCTCGACCACGCCGACCAGCTCGTCACGCTCATCCGCTCCCTCGGTGACTTCACGATCGGGGTCGCGGCCTTCCCCGACGTGCACCCCGACAGCCCGTCGCTCGAGCACGACGTCGAGGTCCTCGTCCGCAAGGCCGACGCGGGGGCGAGCTTCGCCGTGACCCAGATGGTCTTCGACGCCGACCGCTACCTGCGGCTGCGCGACCTCGTCGCGGCGCGGCGTGACCTGCCGATCACGCCGGGCCTGATGCCGGTGACCAACCTGCGCCAGATCACCCGGATGTCCGAGCTGATGGGCACGCCGCTGCCGGCCGCCGTCGTCTCCCGGCTCGAGGCGGTCGGGGAGGACCGGGCGGCCGTCCGCGAGGTCGGCGTCCAGATCGCCACCGAGCTCGCCGAGCGGATGCTCGCCGAGGGGGCTCCGGGGCTGCACTTCATCACGATGAACCGGTCGACCGCGACGCTCGAGGTCTTCGACAACCTCGCGCTCGGCGTCGCGCCCCGCTGACGCTGTCGCCGGCTTCTTTCCCCGTCGGCGGGGTGGGTGCTCGCGGGATCGTCCGGGTTTCCGGTCCTTTCGGCGAGCACCCGGGTGGTGGTGGGGTGGGTGCTCGCGGGTTCGTCCGGGTTTCCGGTCCTTTCGGCGAGCATCCCGGGTCGGTGCGGTCGGGGGTGGGTGCTCGCGGGTTCGTCCGGGTTTCCGGTCCTTTCGCGAGCACCCGATCGGTATGCCGGACGTCGCCGCTCTCGGGTCGTCCGTCAGTCCTCGGTGATCGCAAGGCGAGGGTGGTGCCTCGTGTCCCGGTTGGCGTTCTGGCGTGATGGTGGTGGCCTGTGGATAGTCCGGTGGCGGGGTCCGGCATTCTCCCTAGACTGCTGGCAGGCGCTGGGGAGGGGGCGGGATGAGTCGGCTTCGGGCGGTGACAGGGGCCGCGTGGCGCTGGCGTTGGCGATGCTGTCCGCCGGGTGCACCGGGGGGAGCGCGCCGCCGCCGACGACATCGAGCGCCTCGCTGACCCCGGCCCAGCCCGAGCGCGTCGCCGTCGCCGAGCCCGGCGCCGACGCCGAGCGTCCCGGCGGCCGCCCAGGCGCACACGAAGGCCGGCGCCGTCGCCTTCGTCCGCTTCTACGTCGAGCTGGTGAACTGAGGCGGACGTAGAATCCTCGACGCAGGCGCTGCTTGCCGCCGCTATAGCGATGCGGATTGCGTCGCCTGCGAGAACTTGGAGACGGACCAGTCGGACTTGCGTCGAAGCTGGTCAGCGCTATGCGGCCGACATCCGTGGCGGTCGATGACGTTGCTGCCTTGCTGACGGCTGCAGGATGGCCGACAGTGGCTGTTCGATTCAGGCTGACAGCAGCACAGAGCCGAACGTCGTCGATCGTGGCGGCAGTGGTGTCACTGATCGGCCAAGGACCTCACGCGCACCGTGGCGGTCACTGTGTGGAGGAGGGCACGGATGGCGTCATCTACGACATGGCAGTAGGGCTGAGTCGTCCTCTTCTCGTCTGCTGTCTTCTTGGCCGGTGCACCGCAGCGCGAAGGACCGGCGTGGGCGAGCATCTGGACTGGGACGACGCACCGGGTGGCGACGGTGTCAGGCCTGAGCCGCCAGCAGCTGGAGGAGTTGGCGCGCCAGAACGCATCGGGGGTGGGCCCGCGGTACGAGTACGCGTCGGTCGCGAACTGCCCGGGCGCGTCGCCGGGCTCAGGCCGGGTCCGACGTCTTCTGCGGCCAGGCGATCGCCCAGTGCGCGGGCAACACGCCGGACGAGGGCCTGGGGCCGAGCGTCGTCCTCTACCGTCGCCCCGTCGACGCGAGGAACCTGCCGACCGGGCCGTGGGTGCAGGTGGGGGTCACCTGCTTCCCGGAGCTGGTCCCGGGCCGCGCGACGCCCGGGATGGCGATGATCCTCGAGGCCTTCCACGACACCGACTTCGCGGTGCCCGGGGTCTCGATCCAGCCGACGGGGCTGCGGACCCTCGTCAACCTCGAGACCTATCTCGCCGTCGACTGGCCCAGTGAGGGCTTCCAGCCCGACGAGGTCGACCGGGTCGACCCGGCGCGGATGCTGGGCTTCGCCGTCGACATCCGGCCCCGGCTGCGAGGGGTGACCTACCGGTTCGGCGACGGCACGGCATACGGGCCGACGACCTCGCTCGGCGGGCCGTACCCGACCGGCGACGTCACGCACACCTACCGGTCCACCGGGACGGTGCAGGTCCGGGTCGATGTGGAGTATGCCGGCCAGTTCCGGGTGAACGGCGGGCCCTGGCTCGACATCCCCGACACGGTGACGATCACCGGGACCGAGGCCGCCCTCGAGGTCGCCGAGGCCCGCGCCCACCTCGTCAACCACTGAGGCGCCCGGCCGGGGCGGACGACAACACCGGACCAGGATGCGCGCGCCCGGGCGGCGGGCGGGAGGGGCTAGATGACCTCCATCGGCTGGCCGCCGGTGATCCGGAGCAGCTCGGCGTACGAGGTCTCGAACACCGCGTGGCTGTGCCCGGCCGCGGCCCAGACCCGGGGGAAGCGCTCGAGGGTGATGTCGACGACGGTCTGGATCGGCCGCGCGTGCCCGACCGGGGCGACCCCGCCGATGGCGAAGCCGGTCTCGGCGCGGACGAACTCCGGGTCCGCCCGCTCGATGCCGGCCAGCCCGGCGAGGCCGGCGACCTTGGTGAGGTCGACCCGGTGCCCGCCCGAGGCGAGGATGAGCAGGGGAGCGGTGCGGCCGTCGGGGTGCCGGGCGGCGAAGACGAGGGAGTTGGCGATCTCGGCCGGGGTCACCCCGAGGGCCGCGGCGGCCGCGGCGGCGGTCCGGACCGCGTCCGGGAGGTAGCGGACCGTCGTGCGCACCTCGGCGGCGTCGAGCGCCGCGAGGACCCGGGCCACGGTCGGGTGGCCGCTGAGGTCCGGACCCGACCCGTCCGCGTCCGGGACGGGCTGCTCGACTGCCATGGCCGAGAGCCTAGCGGCGAGACGAGCGCCCGCCGCGGCTTGACGTCCCGCGCGCGCCGCGGTGTACAGTCGAGGTCCTTCGAACATCTGTTCGAACCCTGTTCGGACACCGTCCATCGCGTCACCCGCGTCACGTCTCATCGGAAGGAGCGCGCGATGGTCCGTCGCTACGACGAGCCCGTCCGGGTCCGGGTCGCCGCTCCGGCGCGCGCCGGGAGCCCCGATCCGGCGCCGCTCGGCGGCCCGATGGACCCGACGGACCCGCTCGCCGACCCGGCTCCGGTCGCGTTCGCCTGGCGCGGCCGCCGGTATGCCGTCGAGGCGGTCCAGGCGCGCTGGCGCGAGCGGCGGGCCTGGTGGCGCGACGTCGGCGAGGAGGGCCCCGCCGACGAGACCGAGCGGGTGATCTGGCGGGTCGAGGCCCGGACGGGTGGCCGGGTCGGGGTGTTCGAGCTCGGTGCCGACGGTGGGTCGCGCTGGCTGCTGCTGCGGGCCCTGGACTGAAGGAGAGAGGCATGACCGACGTGACCGGACCCTCGACCGGAGCCGCGGGGGCGCTCGACCTCCTCGACCGCTCCCGCACCTCCCTCGCCGAGGCGTATGCCGCCCAGGGCGTCGTCGAGCGCTACCTCGCCGCCCAGCTCGCCGCGCTCCGGGCGGCCGCGGCGCTCCTCGCCGCCCCGGGCCGCCCCCGGTCGCGCCGCCGCCCCACCTCCGGGCCGCACAACATCTGGGAGCTCACCGCGACGGCCACCCCCGACCTCGCGGAGTGGGCCGGCTACTTCGCCCACTCGACCCGGCAGCGCGCCGACGTCGAGCAGGGCCGGCGCCGGGTGGCCAGCCGTGAGGCCGACGACCTGCTCCGGTCGGCCGAGACCTTCCTCGACCTCGTCATGGCCCGGCTCGGCCTCCCGGCCCGCCCGGTCGAGCACCCCGAGCGGCTCATCCCGGCCCACGGCGGCGCCGGGACCCCGTGAGCGCCTGGGGGGACGAGGGGTTCGTCCATCTCCACGTCGCCTCCGGCTTCTCGATGCGCTACGGCGCCTCGACCCCGGAGGTCCTCGTCGCCCGGGCCGCCGAGCACGGCCAGCCCGCGCTCGCCCTCACCGACCGCGACGGCCTCTACGGCGCGGTCCGGTTCGCGACGGCGGCGGCCCGGGCCGGGGTCGCCCCCGTCCTCGGCGTCGACCTCGCCGTCGACCTGCCCCCCGGGCTGCCGGGGGAGCCGGGCGCACCGGCCGGCCGACCGGGGGCCGCCGCGGCATCCCGGCGTCGACCGCGGACCCCGGTCCGCGGCGGGGCCGTCGTCGACCCCCGCCGGCCCCGGGCCGTCGTCCTCGCCCGCGGCCACGGGGCCGGCCTCGCGCACGGCCGGGGCTGGGCCGCCCTGGCCCGGCTCGTCACCGACACCCACCTCGGCGGCGAACGCGGCACCCCCGTCACGACGCCGCACCTCATCGCCCGGCACGCCGCCGGCGAGCCGGGGGAGCCGAGCCGGCTCCTGCTCCTCCTCGGACCCGACTCCGACGTCGGCCGGGCCCTGCTCCTGCGCCGCCCCGACGTCGCCCGGGCCCGGCTCGCCGTCTGGCAGGGCCTCCTGCCACCGGACGCCCTCGCGATCGAGGTCGTCCACCACGACGGCCCGGAGGGCACCCCCGCCTCCCGCACCCATGCCGCCGCCCTGCTCGGCCTCGCCGACGCGGCCGGGGTCCCCGCGGTCCTCACCGCCGCGGTCCGGCACGCCGACCCCGGCGACGTCCGGGTCGTCGACGTCCTCGACGCGGCCCGCCGCCTCGTCGTCCTCGACTCCCGGCACCTGGACCGGGTCACCGACGCCGGTCACCTCGCGAGCACCGCGACGATGCACCGCACCGCCCACGCGGTGACCGGCGACGCCGACCGGGCCCGCCGCCTCCTCGCGAGCACCGTCGCCCTCGCCGCCCGGTGCGTCCAGGACCCCCGCCGCGACCTCGGGATCGGCGGGGTCCACCTGCCCGAGCCCGGCATCCTCGGCATCCCCGACGGCACCGACCCCCAGGGGGTGCTCGCGCAGCGCTGCCGGGCCGCGGTCGCCACCCGGTATGCCGGGGCGAGCGACGCGACGCTGCGCACCGTCCGGGACCGGCTGGCCGACGAGCTCGCCGTCGTCGCCGATCTCGGCTACCCGACGTACTTCCTCTCCGTCGCGGCCGTCGTCGACCTCATCCGCGAGCGTGGGGTCCGGGTCGCGGCACGGGGCTCGGGCGCCGGGCTCGCTCGTCAACTACCTGCTCGGGATCAGCGGGGTCGACCCGATCCGCTACGACCTGCTCATGGAGCGGTTCTGCTCGCCGCTGCGGGCCGAGCTGCCCGACATCGACATCGACGTCGAGTCGGCCCGGCGCACCGAGATCTACGAGGCGATCATCGACCGGTTCGGCGCCGAGCGGGTCGGCTGCGTGTCGATGATGGACACCTACAAGGTCCGGCACGCCGTCCGCGACGTCGGCGCGGCCCTCGGGATGACCCCCGGCGAGATCGACGAGATCGCCACCGCCTTCCCGCACATCCGGGCCCGCGACGCCCGCCACGCCATCGCCGACCTGCCCGAGCTGCGCTCCCGTGGGCTCGACAGCCCGCGGCTGTCCCGCTTCTTCGACCTCGTCGAGGCCCTCGACGGGCTGCCGCGGCACATCGCCCTCCACCCGAGCGGGGTCCTGCTGTCCAACGCGACCCTCCTCGACCGCACCCCCGTCGAGCAGAGCGGCCTCGGCTTCCCGATGAGCCAGTTCGACAAGGACGACGTCGAGACCCTCGGCCTGCTCAAGCTCGACGTCCTCGGCATCCGGATGCAGTCGGCGATGGCCCACGCGCTCGCCGAGGTCGCCCGGGTCGACGGCGTCGAGATCGACCTCGACGACCAGGACGAGGTGCCGCTCGACGACGAGGCGACCTACCGGCTCATCCGGACGACCCACACCCTCGGCTGCTTCCAGATCGAGAGCCCCGGCCAGCGCGAGCTCGTCGGCAAGCTCGGTCCCGAGCGGTTCGAGGACCTCATCGTCGACATCTCGCTCTTCCGGCCCGGCCCGGTCAAGTCCGACATGATCACCCCCTTCCTCGAGCACCGGCACGGGTGGAGCCCGGCGACCTACCTCCATCCCGAGCCTCGTGCCCGCGCTCGCCGAGACCGAGGGCGTCGTCGTCTTCCACGAGCAGGTGCTGCGGATCGTCGCCGAGACGACGGGGGTGAGCCTCGCCCAGGCCGACGAGGTGCGCCGGACGATGGGGACCCCCGACGGCCAGGCCGAGATCGAGGCGTGGTGGCGGCCGGCGGCCCGGGCCCGTGGCTACGCGCCGGAGGACGTCGACCGGATCTGGGGGGTCCTCGCCTCGTTCGCCTCCTTCGGGTTCTGCAAGGCCCACGCCGCGGCCTTCGCCCTGCCGACCTACCACTCGGCCTGGCTCAAGACCCACCATCCGGCGGCCTTCCTCGCCGGGGTGCTCACCCACGACCCGGGCATGTACCCCCGCCGGCTCATCCTCGACGACGCCCGCAGCCTCGGCATCGCCGTCCTCCCGCTCGACATCAACGCCTCCGGCGACACCTACCGCGTCGAGCGGCTCGAGCCGGGCACGACCCGCGCCGAGCCCTCGGCCCACCCGGACCTGCCCGACGCCGGCGACTACGGCATCCGGCTCTCGCTCACCGACGTCATGGGCATCGGCGAGGACGAGGTGGCCCGCATCGTCGCCGGCCAGCCCTACGCCGACCTCGCCGACGTGTGGACCCGGGCCCGGGTCTCCCGGCCGGTCCTCGAGCGGCTCGTCCTCGCCGGCGCCTTCGACGGGCTCTACGGCATGGGCGGGCGCTCCGGCCTCGGCCGGCGCGGCCGGGTCACCCGCCGCGACGTCCTCCTCCACGTCGCCGAGCTCGACCGGTGGGAGCGCTCGGTGCGTCGCGCCGGCTCGGGGGCCGCGGGCCGCCGGGCCGGCAGCCGGACCCCCGGCCAGCTCGTCCTCGACCTCGGGGACCGTCCCGAGCTCACCCCGGGCACCGGGCTGCCCGAGATGTCCGGCCCGGAGCGGGTCCGCGCCGAGCTCGACATCCTCGGCCTCGACGCGAGCGGGCACGTCATGGAGTTCTACGACCCGATGCTCGACGCCCTCGGCGTCGTCCGCTCCCGCGACCTGCTGTCGGCCCGCAGCCGCTCCGAGATCTGGGTCGCCGGGGTCAAGGTCGCCACCCAGACCCCGCCGGTCCGCTCGGGGCGCCGGGTCGTCTTCCTCACCCTCGACGACGGCACCGGCCCGGTCGACGCCACCTTCTTCGAGGACGTCCAGGGCCCGTATGCCGCGACGGTGTTCCACTCGTGGCTCCTCCTCGCCCGGGGCGTCGTGCGCCGGACGGGGGAGCGAGGCATCTCGCTGCGGGCGACCGGCGCCTGGGAGCTGTCCGCCCTGTGGGACGCCTGGGCGACCGGTGGGATCGCCGCGGTCCGCTCCGCGCTCGCCGAGGCCGACGCGATGGCCCACGAGAGTGCGGCCGGGGCGCCCGAGCCGGAGGGACACCGGGTGCTCGTCCACGCCTCCGGCTTCCGCCAGTCCCCGTACGCCGACACCCGGCCCGCCGGGGCCAGCCCGTCGCTGCCGCCGCGCAAGCTGTGGCACGCCAGCCCCGGCAGTCTCGGGGCACTAGGGTGGGAGCCGTGACCGACGATCGCGTGCGGACCCGGCGTCCGGGGGTCGACACCGGCCTGCGGACCGCCGCCGTGTGGGGCGCCGTCGACGAGGTCGTCCGGCGCCGCTCCGCCGAGCTCGGCCGCCCGCTCCACGTCCTCGACCTCGGCGGCGGCACCGGCGGCCTCGCCGTCCCGCTGGCCGCCGCGGGCCACGACGTCACCGTCGTCGACCCCAGCCCGGACGCCCTCGCCTCGCTCAGCCGACGGGCCGCCGAGACCGACCCGCCCGAGACGGCCGAGCGGATCACCGCCGTCCAGGGCGACGCCGACTCCCTCAGCACCCTCCTCGGCGACCGGCGCGCCGACCTCATCTGCTGTCACGGCACCCTCGAGCACGTCGAGGACCCGGCCTCGACCCTCGCCCGGCTCGCCGAGGTCCTCGCCGACGGCGCCACCCTCAGCCTCGTCGCCGCCGGCCGGCTCGCCGCGGTCCTCTCCCGGGCCCTCGCCGGGGAGTTCGCCGAGGCAGAGCAGCTGCTCGACAGCCCCGACGGCCGCTGGGGGAGCGCCGACCCGGTGCCGCGCCGGTTCGACACCCCGACCCTCGTCTCGCTCGTCGAGGGCGCCGGTCTCCGGGCCGTCGACGTCCACGGGGTGCGGATCTTCTCCGACCTCGTCCCCGCGGCATACCTCGACACCGAGGCCGAGCGCTCGGCCCTGCTCGCCCTCGAGCGGGCCGCCGCCTCCCATCCCGTCTTCACCGCCCTCGGCGACCTCGGCGCGGCCATCCACGTCCTCGCCGTCCGCGGCTGAGCCACCCCTTCAGCGATGAGCCGGCGACAGTTCGCCCTCCCTCGGCGGTCGGGATCCGGGCCACCGGACGACACCGGCTGCACGATCCTCCACGTCGACATGGACGCCTTCTACGCCTCGGCGTCCCTCCTCTCCCGGCCCGAGCTCGTCGGGACGCCGGTCATCATCGGCGGCAGCAGCAACCGGGGGGTCGTCCTCTCGGCGACCTACGAGGCCCGCAAGTTCGGTGTGACATCGGCCATGCCGATGTCCCGGGCCCGCCGGCTGTGTCCCCAGGCGAGCGTCATCCCGCCCGACCACGAGCTGTACTCCCGGATCTCCGACGCCGTCATGGCGACCTTCGCCACGATCACCCCGCTCGTCGAGCCCCTCTCGCTCGACGAGGCCTTCCTCGACGTCGCCGGGTCGATCCGTCGGCTCGGCGGCCCGGCGCGGATCGGCGCCCTCATCCGCGACACGATCGCCGACGAGCAGGGCATCACCTGCTCGGTCGGCGTCGCGCCGACGAAGTTCGTCGCCAAGCTCGCCTCCGGGCTGGCCAAGCCGGACGGCATGGTCGTCGTCCCCGTCGACGAGGTCGTGCCCGTTCGTCCAGCAGCTCCCCGTGGGCGCCCTGTGGGGCGTGGGCGACCGGACCGAGGAGGCGCTGACCCGGCTCGGCCTGCGGACCGTCGCCGACATCGCCCACACCCCGCTCGCGACCCTGACCCGGGCCCTCGGCGAGGCGACGGGGACCCATCTGCACGAGCTCTCGTGGGGACGGGACCCTCGTCCGGTCCACCCGACCGAGCGGGAGCGCAGCATCGGCGCCGACGAGACCTTCGAGACCGACATCGACGACCCCGCCCTCATCCACCGGCACCTGCTCCGGCTCAGCGACCGGGTCGCGGCCCGGCTGCGGGCCGCGGGGATGGCGGGGCGGACGGTGACGCTCAAGGTCCGGTTCTCCGACTTCACGACGATCACCCGGGCCCGGACGATCCACCAGCCGACCGACGTCAGCCGGGTCGTCTACGAGGCGGCGGTCGGGCTGTTCGACGCGCTGGGCCTGCAACGGGCCAGGATCCGGCTCGTCGGCGTCCGGATGTCGGGACTCGTCCCCGTCGAGGAGGCACCGGTCCAGGGGGTGCTCGGCGAGCCCGACCACGGCTGGCGAGATGCCGACCGGGCCGTCGACCGGGCCAGTGCGCGGTTCGGTGCGGGGTCCGTTCGGCCCGCGAGCCTCATCAACCCTCACCGTTCGCCTTCCCAGCGACCGCGGGGGGACCTATCCTGAGATCACCGGCATTGTCGGGGTCGCTGCAACGAACTCGCGTGGTCGGGCGTTCTCCTGGGTAGGAGGTCGTCAGCCGCGCACACTGGAGGTCACCGTGCCACTCTCTGAGCACGAGCAGAAGATGCTCGCGCAGATGGAGCAAGCGCTCGCTGCGGAGGACCCCCGGTTCGCGTCTCAGATGAAGGGCTCGCACAGTCGCGCCGTGGCCCGTCGTCGCTACATCATCGGCGCCGTCGGCGTCCTCCTCGGCCTCGGCCTCGTCCTCGTCGGCGTCAACACGACGCTGTGGGTCGGCGTTCTCGGCTTCGTCGTCATGGTGGCCGGTGCCGCCTACGGCCTGACCCCGCCGCGCAAGACCATCGACCTCGGCGCCGTCGGCGCCGGCGGCCCGCGCAAGCGTCCGTCGCGCCGCCAGGGGCTCATGGACCGGCTCGACGAGCGCTGGGAGCGCCGCCAGAACGACCACTGACCGGCATACTCGAGCCGGCCGGCCCCCTCACCGGGTGAGGAGCACCCCGACCACCCACGTCGCGGCGATGAGGACCCCCGCCAGCAGCTCGATCCCCATGCTCGTGAGCACCGCCCGCAGGGCGGCCCTCGTCCGCCGCCACGCCATCGCGGCGTCCCGGGACCGCCCGTGCTCGACGAGGTAGATCCCGAGGACGAAGCCGATCGGTGCCCCGAGCACTGGGACGACGAACAGCCCGACGATCCCGAGCAGGACGGCCAGGGCGAGGGTGCCACCTCCGACGCCCTGCGCCCGCATCCGCCTCCCGGGGACGAGGTACTGCAGGACGACCCCGGCGGCGAAGAGGGCCACGCTCAGACCGAAGACGACCCACCCCGTCGTGCTGTTCTCGGCGAGCGCCCAGACGAAGACCCCGGCCACCGTGAGCAGCAGGCCGGGGAGGACCGGGACGACGATGCCGATGAGCCCGACGACGATGAGCAGCGCGGGGATCCACAGCTGCGCGCCGTCGGGGGCGGCGCCCACTACCGCACGGTGTCGGTGGCGGCGTCCTCGTGCAGCCGGTCGCTCTCGTCGTGGATCTCGGCGACGTCGCGCAGGGCCGGAACGTGCTGGCGCCCGTGGTGGGCGCAGAAGAGGAGCTCACCGCCGGCGTGGAGCTGGACGCGCACGTATGCCTGAGCACCGCAACGGTCGCAACGGTCTGCGGCGGTCAGAGCCTGGGCCATGGTGGCGGTCACGTGTGCCTCCTCGAAGCGTTGACGGGCAAGCGATGAGGGCAACAGTGAAGCACGGCAAGATCCTTCCCGTCCGGGAGATGTCGGCATATGAGAGGCGTCATGTCGGTGTCACAGTTCGGTCACGCGGCGACACATCGGGGTCCGTCGGTGACATCGGCGACACGCCCGAGCCCGGGGGCCGGCCCGCTCGGCGGCGGCGCCCGCCCCCGCGGTGCGCCTGTCGGGCGCCGTCGGGGTCGCCGGTTAGCCTTGCGGGAGTGCCGCCCCCCGACGGGCGGCCGGGACCGCCCCGTGGACCCGTGCCCACCGACCGACTGGAGAGCCGACCCCCGATGAATGCCGCCACGAGCGCCGCGGCGAAGAAGACGGCGACGAGCAAGTCCGCGACCGAGTACACCGCGCACCACCTCCAGGTGCTCGAGGGGCTCGAGGCGGTCCGCAAGCGGCCCGGCATGTACATCGGCTCCACCGACACCCGCGGGCTCATGCACTGCCTCTGGGAGATCATCGACAACGCCGTCGACGAGGCCCTCGCCGGCGTGTGCGACCGGATCGAGGTCATCCTCTTCGCCGACGGCTCGGTCGAGGTCCGGGACAACGGGCGCGGCATCCCCGTCGACATCGAGCCGCGCACCGGGCTCACCGGCGTCGAGGTCGTCTTCACGAAGCTGCACGCCGGCGGCAAGTTCGGCGGCGGCTCCTACACCGCCTCGGGCGGCCTCCACGGCGTCGGCGCCTCGGTCGTCAACGCGCTCTCCTCGCGCCTCGACGTCGAGGTCGACCGGGGCGGCAAGGTCTGGGCGATGAGCTTCCGGCGCGGCGAGCCCGGCCAGTTCTCCGACATCGCCGGCGCCGAGGGGGCCAAGGACCCCTCCCACCCGTTCACGCCCTTCGAGGGTGGCAGCGAGCTCGCCGTCGTCGGCAGGGCCCGCAGGGGGGCCACCGGGTCCCGGATCCGCTACTGGGCCGACGACCAGATCTTCATCAAGGGCGCCCAGTTCGACGTCGACGGGCTGCTCGCCCGGGCCCGGCAGACGAGCTTCCTCGTGCCCGGGCTCACCCTCGTCATCCGGGACGAGCGCGGCCTCCCCGGCACCCCCGGCGAGGACGGCCCCCACGAGGAGGTGTTCGTCCACGACGGCGGGATCTCGGAGTTCTGCGAGTTCCTCGCCCCCGACCCCGCGGTCACCGACGTCTGGCGCCTCCAGGGCAGCGGCACGTTCACCGAGACGGTGCCCGTCCTCGACGACAAGGGCCACATGACGCCGACCGAGGTCGAGCGCGAGTGCGGCGTCGACATCGCGCTGCGGTGGGGGACCGGCTACGAGACCAAGGTCGTCTCCTTCGTCAACATCATCGCCACGCCCAAGGGCGGCACCCACCTCGCCGGCTTCGACCAGGCGCTGCTCAAGGTCTTCAAGAAGCAGCTCGAGGCCAACGCCCGCCGGCTCAAGGTCGGCTCGGACAAGGTCGAGAAGGACGACATCCTCGCCGGCCTCACCGCCGTCGTCACGGTCCGGCTCGCCGAGCCGCAGTTCGAGGGGCAGACCAAGGAGGTCCTCGGCACCAACGCCGTGCGCGGCGTCGTGGCCAAGGTCGTCGAGGAGCGGCCTGACCCGCCACCTCACCTCGACCAAGCGGGGCGAGAAGCAGCAGGCCGCCCTCGTCCTCGAGAAGGTCACGGCCGAGATGAAGTCGCGGATCTCGGCCCGGGTCCACAAGGAGACCCAGCGCCGCAAGAACGCCCTCGAGACCTCCTCGCTGCCCGCCAAGCTCGCCGACTGCCGCAGCGGCGACGTCGAGCGCTCCGAGCTGTTCATCGTCGAGGGCGACAGCGCCCTCGGCACCGCCAAGCTGGCCCGCTCCAGCGACTACCAGGCCCTGCTGCCGATCCGGGGCAAGATCCTCAACGTCCAGAAGGCCTCGGTGACCGACATGCTCGGCAACGCCGAGTGCGCCGCGATCATCCAGGTCATCGGCGCGGGGTCGGGGCGGACCTTCGACCTCGACGCGGCCCGCTACGGCAAGGTCATCATCATGACCGACGCCGACGTCGACGGCGCCCACATCCGCACCCTGCTGCTCACCCTCTTCTTCCGCTACATGCGCCCGCTCGTCGAGGCCGGACGGGTGTATGCCGCGGTGCCGCCGCTGCACCGGATCGAGGTCGCCGCTCAGGGGTCGCGCAAGGGGGAGCTCATCTACACCTACACCGAGACCGAGATGCGCCAGACCGTGGCCTCGCTGACGAAGAAGGGCCGCGGGGTCAAGCAGCCCATCCAGCGGTACAAGGGTCTCGGCGAGATGGACGCCGACCAGCTGGCGGAGACGACGATGGACCCGCGGCGGCGCACGTTGCGCCGGGTCACGCTCGGGGACGCCGAGGCCGCCGCCCGGGTGTTCGAGCTCCTCATGGGCACCGACGTCGCGCCCCGCAAGGACTTCATCGTCGAGTCGGCCCACCAGCTCGACAGCGAGCGCATCGACGCCTGACCGGCCCGCGTCGGGGCCACCGCGGCATACCCGCGACGGGCGCTCAGCCCCCGGGCGCGGCCGTCGACTCCCGCACGACGAGCTCGGTCGGGAGGAAGACGGTGCGGTCGTCCATCGGCTCCTCCTCGAGCAGCGCTCCCAGGAGGACCTCCGCGGCGCGCCGGCCCTGTGCGGTGACGTCCTGGCGCACGGTGGTGAGGCCGAGGACGGAGGAGAGGAGGTAGTCGTCGACGCCGATGACGGACAGGTCCTGCGGGACCCGGAGGCCGAAGCGGCGGGCGGCGGTCATGATGCCGATGGCGATCTCGTCCGAGGCGGCGACGACGGCCGTCGGCCGGTCCGGCGCGCTCGAGGAGGATGCCGGCGTCCCGGGCCGCCGCGTCGGCGGTCCAGTCCGAGGGCAGCACCCACTCCGGCCGGACGGGGAGCCCGTGGGCCGCCATCGCGGACCGGAAGGAGGCGAGCCGGGTCTTCGGGGTCTCCACGTGGGCGACGTTCCGGGGGACCGCGCCGACATAGGCGATCCGCTCGTGGCCGAGTCCGACGAGGTGCTCGGTCGCCGTCCGCATCACCTCGGCGTCGTCGATCCGCACGCAGGGTCGCCCCGGGACGGGGGAGCCGACGGCCACGAGAGGCAGGGCGAGCCGGTCGACGAGGGCGACCTCCTCGGGACTCATCGGCACATTGAGGGTGATGACGCCGTCGACCCGCTTCCACAGCATGTTCTGGGTCAGGGGCAGGCGCCGGTCGTAGGTCTCGTCCTCGAGGTCGAAGAGGAGGACGTGGTGGCCGTGCGGCCGCAGCGACTTCTCGATCGCGCTGACGAGGGTGGCGAAGAACCACCGGGTGAGGAACGGCGCGACGACGGCAACGACCCTCGTCCGCCCGGAGGCGAGGGACGTCGCCGTCGGCGACGCGACGTAGTCCATCTCCTGCGCGACCCGCAGCACCCGCTCCCGGGTGTCCGGGCTCACCCGGTCCAGGCCCCGCAGGGCCCGGGACACGGTGGCGACGGAGACCCCCGCGGCCCGGGCGACATCGGTGATGGTGCTCATCGTCGACTCCGTCGCCGACCTAGTCGTCCAGGCGCCGGCGGGCGCGCAGGATGAGCCAGAAGAGGACGGCGAGCACGAGCAGCAGCAGCGCCGACCCGGCGGCCGGCTTGCCGGTCACCTCGAAGTAGACGGTCTGGATCAACGCCATCGCCGTGAAGAACCCGACGATGCCGAGCAGCATGTCCAGCCGGGGACCGCGACCGCGAGGCCGCGTCCCGGTGCCAGGGCCGGGACGTTGCTGACCCATGGGGTATGCCGTCTCCTCAGCTCAGCCCTTGACCCCTCCGGCGGTGAGGCCGGAGACGATGGCCTTCTGGAACACGAGCACCATGATGATGAGCGGCACGGTGACGATCGTCCCCGCCGCCATGACCGCGGTGTACGGCTCCTGGTGTGGCTGGGCGCCGGTGAAGGACGCGATCGCCACGGTGACCGGCTGGGTCTGCGGGGTGGAGAACTGGCTGGCCAGCAGGAACTCGTTCCACGCGCCGATGAAGGCGAGGATCGCCGTCGTGAAGACGCCCGGGAGGGCGAGCGGCAGCATGATCTTGCGGAACGCCTGGCCCTGGGTACAGCCGTCGATCCGGGCCGACTCCTCCAGCTCCCATGGCATCTCCGACAAGAACGCCGTGAGGACATAGATCGTCAGCGGCAGGGTGAAGGAGATGTTGGGTAGCACCAGCGCCTGGTAGTTCGTCCCGGACAGCCAGCCCCAGTTGGAGAACATCTGGAACAGCGGCGAGACGAGCGCGACGCCGGGGAACATCGAGGCGCCGAGGATGATGCCGAGGACGGAGTACTTCATCGGGAAGTGCAGCCGGGCCAGCGCGTAGGACGCGAAGACGGCCACGATGAGCGAGAGCACGGTCGACAGCACCGCGATGACGACGCTGTGCCACAGGGCGGCGCCGAAGTGGTTGCCGCGGTCGGTCGAGAACGCGGTGCGGAAGTTGTCGAGGGTCGCCGGCGTCGGCCAGAGCGAGGTCTCGAAGGTGCGGCCGACCGGACGGAAGCCCGTCGCGATCATCCAGTAGGCGGGTGCGAGTCCCCAGAGGACGATGAAGCCCAGACCGGCGTACATCCGGGTCTTCTGGCCCCAGTGGCGCTTGACCTTGATCTGGCTGGCCGGGGTGTGCTCGGTGGTGGTTCCAGCGGTGGTAGCGGTGGTGGTCATCGGTGTCACATCCCCGTTCCGGTCGTCGCGTTGCCGGCGAGGTTGGCGCCGACGGTCTTCTCGGTGTCGACGTCGTCGTCGTCCTTCTTCTTCGCTCTCGCTCGGTGGCCGCTGGACGACATCGGCGCCGCCGAACTTGATGAAGAGGAACGCCGTGAACGCGATGATGAGGAAGACGATGGTCGACAGCGCGGAGGCGCTGTGGAACCCGGCTCTGATCTGTTTGACGACGAGGATCGACAGCGAGGTCGTCGCGTGGCCGGAGCCGCCGCCGCCCCCGGTGAGGATCGCGGGCAGGTCGTAGATCCGCAGGACGTCGAGGGTGCGGAAGAGGACCGCGACCATGAGCGGGGTCTTGATGAGCGGCAGGGTGATCTTCGTGAAGGTCTGCCACTTGCTCGAGCCGTCGATGAGGGCGGCCTCGTAGACGTCGTTGGGGATGAGCTGGAGGCCGGCGAGGATGAGCAGCGCCATGAACGGCGCGGTCTTCCACGTGTCGGCGATGATGACGGCGAACTTGGCCGGCCACTCGTTGCCGGTCCACAGCAGTGGGTCGACGCCGACGAGGCCGAGCGCCTTGTTGACGATGCCGTCGTAGGCGAACATGAAGTACCACAGCTTGGCCGTGACGGCGGTGGGGATCGCCCAGGGGACGAGGATCGCGGCGCGGACGATGGCGCGGCCGCGGAACTCGCGGTTCATGATCGTCGCGAACCACAGCCCGAGGATGGTCTCGAGGGTGACGGTGACGACGGTCCAGAAGAGGGTGACGTTGAGGGCGTCGTAGAACTGGGCGCCGAGCGTACCGGGAGGACACGCGGTGTCCCCGCACTGCTGGAGCAGCCAGTGGGTGTAGTTGCTGAAGCCGGCCGGCCCGCCCTCGACGAAGAGCCCGGTCGCCGGGTCGAGGCCCGCGTCCTTCTGGAAGGACAGGATGACGGCCTGGATGAGCGGATAGAGGATGACGATCGCCAGGACGACGAGGGTGGGCGCCACGAGAAGCAGCCCGCGCCGCCCCTCTCCGGCACGCAGCCCCTTGCGCTTGGCCTCCTTCTTGGGCGTCGGCTTGGTGGTCTGAGCGACGGTAGTCATCGAGAGCACTCCTGCGCGGTCAGTCCGAAGGACACGACAGTGGGTCTTGCGGTGGAGCCGGTGTGGGGACCCGAGGGCCCCCACACCGGCCCTTCTGCGAACGCTAGGTGATGCTGGTGCTCAGCCTAGATCAGCCGGCGGCCGCTTCCATGGCTGCCTGCATGTCCTTGACCGCCTGTTCGGGTGTCTTCTCACCCTTGATGGCTGCGAAGGAGTTCTCCTGGATGGCCTGGGTGACCGCGGGGTAGTACGGGGTCACCGGACGCGGGATCGCGTTCTGGATGGCCGTGAGGAGCGTCGGCAGGTAGGGGTACTGCTTGACCAGGCCGGGGTCGGTGTAGATCGACTCGATGACCGGTGCGAGCGAGCCCTTCTCCATGTTCGTCTTCTGGACATCGGCGGAGGTCATGTACTTGAGGAAGTCGATGGCCGTGGCCTTGTGGTCCGAGAACGCGCTGATCGCCGCGCTGTGACCACCGAGGGTCGAGGCGCCCGGGCCGTTGACGCCGGGGAGCGGCGCGACCGCGAACTTGCCCTTGACCTTCGAGGAGTCGTCGGTGCTGGCGAGGCTGTAGACGTACGGCCAGTTCCGCAGGAAGAGGAGCTTGCCGTCCTCGAAGGACTGCCGGCCCTGCTCCTCCTGGTAGGTGATGGCCTGCTTGGGGATGTCACCGTTGGCGTAGTGGTCGGCGAGCATCTTCAGGCCCGGCCGCGGCCTCGGGGGAGTCGACGGTCGGCTTGCCGGCAGCGTCGACGACCTTGGCGCCGAAGGTGTTCATCGCCTCGGTCGCGTTGCAGGTGAGGCCCTCGTACTTGGCGAACTGACCGGCGTAGCAGTCCATGTTGTGCTGCTTGGCGATCTTGCAGTCCGCCCACATGTCGTCGAGCGTCGCCGGCGGCGTCTTCACGAGGTCGCTGCGGTAGTAGAGCATCCCGCCGTCGGAGGAGGTGGGCGCGGCATAGAGCGTGCCGTTGTAGGTCGCCGCGTCGAGCGGGGCCTTGAGGAACCCGGTGGTGTCGAGCGCCAAGTCACCCTTGAGCGGGGTGAGCCAGCCCTTCGCCGCGAACTCGGCGGTCCACACGACGTCGACCGAGACGACGTCGTAGCCGGCGTCCTTGGCCTGGAAGTGCTGGACGAGGTCGTCGTGCTGCTGGTCGGCCTGGTCCGACTGCTCCTTGACCGTGACCTTCTCGTCCGGGTGGTCCGCGTTCCACTTCTCGACCATCGGGGCGAGAATTCCGCTGTTGTCCTTGCCCTGGACGTACGTGATGGGACCCCGGGTGTTCGCGCTGGCGCTCGAGCCTCCGCCGGCGCTGCTGCCTCCGCCGCATGCGGCGACGGTCAGCGAAACCGCCGCGGCGCCGGCCGCCACGGCCAGCATCCGCGAGTTGATGAATCGGGCCATGCCCGCCTCCATTTCCTGGTTGCCGTCGAGGCGGCACCTCGACGATGAGGGAACGTCTCACACCGTAAAAGCGTTTACGCGTCCGCGCAATGGGACCACGTCCTGGAGCCGTAACGATTGCGTAACGCGCCCGTCGTCTCGTGGCAATATGCCACGGAGACAACGGAACTCGCCACGGGCGTGAAATGTGCCGGATCGACGGACCGATGTGCCACGTCCGCCCGGAGACGGGTCCGAGGGGCGGGTCAGCCGCGGACCGGCCCGCCGATTCCGCCGATGACGGCACGTCCGGGCACCCCGGATCCGTCGCGTCGGCCGGTCGGTTCGGGCAGGTCGAGAGCCACCCCGCCGGCGCCGGACGCGCGGGCAGGCATCGCCGCCCACCCAGGCGAGGACGAGGGTGTCCTCACCCTTGAGGAAGCGGTGGGCCCGCACCCCGCCGGTGCCGCGACCCTTGCCGGGGTACTCGGCATACGGGGTCGCCTTGAGGGCGCCGGGCTGGGTGCCCGGCAGCGCGTCGGAGGACCCGCTGGCGGTGACGACGACGGCGTCGGCACCCGAGGGCGACCGCGCCGAAGAAGAGGACGCGGGCCCCGGCCGAGAGCCGGATGCCGGCCATCCCGCCGGCGGCGCGACCCTGCGGGCGGACGGCCGACGCGGGGAAGTGGAGCAGCTGCGCGTCGGACGTGACGAAGACGAGGTCCTCCTCGCCGTCGACGAGGGCGACGGCCCCGACGACGCTGTCCCCGTCGCGCAGCCCGATGACCTCGAAGTCGGACCGCGCGGGGTAGTCGGTGGTCACCCGCTTGACGACGCCCTGCGCCGTACCGAGGGCGATGCCGGGACCGTCGGGGTCCAGCGGGACGATCGTCAGCGGCTCCTCGCCGCGCGGCAGGTCGACGTAGGCCGCGAGCGGGGCCCCGCCGGACAGGCTCGGCGCCCCGCCGAGCGGGGGCAGCGCCGGCAGCTCGAGCGCGGAGAGGCGGATCATCCGACCGCGGCTCGTCACGAGCCCGACCTCGCCGCGGGCGGTCGTGCGGACGGCCCCGATGACGGCGTCGTGCTTGGCGCGGGGGCCCTCGGCCGGGATCGGCTCGTCCGTCGAGGTCCGGGCGAGGAGCCCCGTGGTCGAGAGGAGGACCCAGCACGGGTCGTCGGACACCTCGAGCGGCGTCGTCGCCGTGACGGGGGTGCCGGCCGACTCGAGGAGGACGGTCCGCCGCGGGGTGCCGTGCTGCTTGGCGACGTCGGCGAGCTCGGACGAGACGGTCTTTCGCAGCAGGGCCTCGTCGTCGAGGATCGCCTGCAGCTCCTCGATCTGGCGGCGCAGGTCGTCGCGCTCGCCCTCGAGCTCGATCCGGGAGAACTTCGTCAGCCGGCGCAGCTGGAGGTCGAGGATGTAGCCGGCCTGGGCGTCGGAGAGGTCGAAGACGCTCATGAGCCGGGCCTTGGCGGTCGCGGCGTCGTCGGAGCTGCGGATGAGCTGGATGACCTCGTCGATGTCGAGGATCGCGATGAGCAGGCCCTCGACGAGGTGGAGCCGGTCGCGGCGCTTGCGGAGCCGGAAGGACGTCCGGTTGCGGACGACGTCGATCCGGAAGTCGACGTAGACGCGGAGCAGCTCCTTCAGACCGAGGGTGCGCGGCTGCCCGTCGACGAGCGCGACGTTGTTGATGCCGAAGGAGTCCTCGAGCGGAGTGAGCTTGTAGAGGTGCTCGAGGACCGCCTCGGGATTGAAGCCGTTCTTGACCTCGATGACGAGCCGGGTGCCGTGGTGGCGGTCGGTGAGGTCCTTGACGTCGGAGATGCCCTGGAGCTTCTTGTTCTGGACGAGCGTCTTGATCCGCTCGATGACCTTCTCCGGGCCGATGAGGTAGGGCAGCTCGGTGACGACGATGCCCTGCCGGCGCGGGGTGACCTTCTCGATCCGGGCCGTCGCGCGGGTCCGGAACGTCCCGCGCCCGGTGAGATAGGCGTCGCGGATCCCGTCGAGCCCGATGATCCGGCCGCCGCCGGGCAGGTCGGGGCCCGGGACGAACTTCATGAGGTCGTCGAGCGAGCAGTCGGGGTGGGTGATGAGGTGTCGGGCCGCCCCGATGACCTCGACGAGGTTGTGCGGCGCCATCTGGGTCGCCATCCCGACGGCGATGCCGCTCGCGCCGTTGACGAGGAGGTTCGGGTATGCCGCGGGCAGGACGCCGGGCTGGGTGTGCTGGTCGTCGTAGGTCGGGACGAACTCGACGGTCTCCTCGTCGAGGCCGGTCACCATGAGCAGGGCCGCGGGCGCCATCCGGGCCTCGGTGTACCGCGCGGCGGCGGGGCCGTCGTCGAGGGAGCCGAAGTTGCCGTGCCCGTCGACGAGGGGCAGCCGCATCGTGAAGGGCTGGGCCATCCGGACGAGGGCGTCGTAGATGGCCTGGTCGCCGTGTGGGTGGTACTTGCCCATGACCTCGCCGACGACCCGGCTGGACTTGACGTGGCCGCGGTCGGGGCGCAGCCCGAGGTCGCTCATGCCGTAGAGGATCCGGCGCTGGACCGGCTTCAGCCCGTCCCGGGCGTCCGGCAGCGCGCGTGAGTAGATGACGCTGTAGGAGTACTCGAGGAAGGCGTTGCTCATCTCCTCCTCGATGTCGACATCGACGATGCGCTCGGCGACGTCGACTTCGGCGGGGGAGGAGGACTTGCTGGTGCGTCGGGCCATCGGGGGGTGGTGCTCCATCGGGGTCGGTGGGTGACACCCCATCCTCGCCTAGCCGCCGTGCGGCACCTCACCCGACGCGCCGAACCGGCCGACGTGGACGACGTCACGGGAGGGCCGTCGGGGCCGCGTCGTGCCCGATCCGCCGACGCGGGCCTCCTCGTGCCCGAGAGCGATGACCCCGACGATCCTCCGGTCCGGGGGGATCGACAGGGCGTCCTTCACCGCGTCGTGGTCCTCGACGGGGACCCCGAAGAAGAGCGCGCCGAGCCCCTCGTCGACCGCCCCGAGCAGGACGATCATCGCGGCCATCGCGACGTCGGTGTCCCAGTACGGGACCGGCCAGCGCTCGACGGCCCGGTCGGTCCACCCCTTGTCGGGCTCGGCGTAGCGGTCGAGGTAGGCCGTGGGGTGGGAAAGACAGAGCACGATGGCCGGCGCGGCGGACACGCCGCGGGCCCAGGCGTCCCGGGCGGCCGGGTCCGGGTCGGCCGCCGCATCCCAGAACGCGCGGCGGTCGGCCTCGTCGAGGAGGACGACGAAGTCCCAGCCCTGGCTGAAGCCGGCGCTGGGGGCCCGCAGCCCGAGATCGACGAGCCGGAGGACGGTGTCCGGGTCGACCGCTCGCTCGGGGTCGAACCTGCGGGTCATCCGGCGGCGGCGCACGGCCTCGGCGAGCTCCATCCGGTCAGTAAAGCCCACCGGCATACCGGGTGCAGCGGCGGGGTCGGACGTGGCCGACTCCTTCTGCCGACCCCGCCAGAGGCCGCCGAAGATCCAGGGTCGGCGTGCCACGATAGGGCCATGGCGATCGACGAGCGGCTTCCCCCGGGGTACCCCGCACAGTGGGAGGCCGACATCGTCATGTCGGACGGCACGGTCGCCCACGTCCGCCCGATCACCCCCGCCGACGCCGAGGCGCTGCGCCGCTTCCACGCCGGACAGTCGGACGAGTCGATCTACCTGCGCTTCTTCGCCCCGATGCGAACCCTCAGCGACAAGGACGTCCACCGCTTCACCCACGTCGACTACGTCGACCGGGTCGCGCTCATCGTCCTCATGCAGGACGACATCATCGGGGTCGGTCGCTACGACCGCATCGACCAGCACAGCGCCGAGGTCGCCTTCAACATCAGCGACCGCTACCAGGGCAAGGGCATCGGCTCGGTCCTGCTCGAGCATCTCGCCGCCGTCGCCCGGGAGATCGGGCTGACGAAGTTCACCGCCGAGGTGCTTCCGCAGAACCGCAAGATGCTCAAGGTCTTCTCGGACGCGGGGTACGAGGTGTCCCGGCGCATCGAGGACGGGGTCGTCGAGGTCGAGTTCGAGATCGAGCCGACCGACAGCTCCCGTGACGTCGCGATGTCCCGGGAGCACCGCTCCGAGGCGATCAGCGTCCGGTCGATCCTCTATCCGCGGGTCGTCGCCGTCGTCGGCGCGAGCCGTCGCCCGCACTCCATCGGTGGCCGGGTCATGCAGGACCTCGTCGACGCGGGGTTCACCGGGGCGATCCACCCGGTCAACCCGCACGCCGACGAGATCGCCGGCCGCCCCGCGTATGCCGCGGTCGCCGACATCCCCGAGCAGGTCGACCTGGCCGTCGTCGTGGTGCCCTCCGACCGCGTCCTCGCCGTCGTCGACGACTGCGCCAAGGCGGGCGTGAAGTCGCTTCTCGTCGTGACGGCCGGCTTCGCCGAGTCGGGCCCGGCCGGGGCCAAGCTCCAGGCCAAGCTCGTCAAGCGGGCCCGCCGCGCCGGCATGCGGGTGGTCGGGCCCAACTCCTTCGGCATCGTCAACAACGACCCCGAGGTGCGGCTCAACGCGACGCTCTCGCCCCAACTGCCCCCGCCGGGCCACTTCGCCCTCTTCGCGCAGTCCGGTGCCCTCGGCATCGCCGTCCTGGCCTCCGCGGCCAACCGGCGGCTCGGGGTCTCGGCGTTCGCCTCGGCCGGCAACCGGGTCGACGTGTCGGCGAACGACTTCATGCAGTACTGGATCGACGACGACAACACCCGGGCCGTCGGCCTCTACCTCGAGTCGATGGGCAACCCACGCAAGTTCTCCCGGATCGCCCGCAACCTCGCCGTCATCAAGCCGATCATCGTCGTCAAGTCGGGGGTCTCGTCCTACGGCGTCCCACCCGGCCACCTCGTCCGGCAGACGAGGGCGCGGCCGGAGGTCTTCGACTCGATGCTGCGCCAGTCCGGTGTCATCCGGGTCGAGAACGTCCACCAGCTCTTCGACGTCGCCTCGCTCGTCGTCAACCAGCCGCTGCCGCGGGGCGGACGCGTCGCCCTTGTCGGCAACGCACCCGCGCTCGGGGCCATCACGGCCGACGCCTGCCTCAGCTGGGGCCTCACCGTCACCCACGGTCCGGTGTGCATGCCGACCGAAGCCTCGGCCGCGGAGTTCGGCGAGCGGCTCGAGGCGGCCTTCGCCGACCCGCAGGTCGACTCCGTCATCGCCTGCTTCATCCCACCGCTCGTCGCGGTCGACGAGGAGGTCGCCGACGCCGTCCGCGAGGCGGCCCGTGGCAAGGACAAGCCGATCCTCGTCACCTTCCTCGGCATGCGCGGCGTCGACGACGGCCACTCCTCGGTCCGCGGGACCGGCGAGGGCCACTCGATGTCGATCCCCGTCTACGGCATGCCCGAGGACGCCGTTCGGGCGCTGGCCGCCGCGACGAAGTACGCGGAGTGGAGGTCGCGCGACCGCGGCACGCAGGTGGCCCCGGCCGGCATCAACCGGCGGATCGCCGAGGACGTCGTCGAGACGGTCCTCTCGGTCGACAAGAACGGCCGCCGGCTCGATGCCGACGAGGCGAGCGCCCTCCTCGGCTCCTACGGCATCGAGGTGTGGCCGACCTACCCCGTCGGCAGCATCGAGGAGGCCATCGTCGCCGCCGAGAAGGTCGGCTATCCCGTCGTCCTCAAGTCGACGGCCCCGATGGTCCGTCACTCGGGCGGCCTCGGGGGCGTCCGGGTCGACCTCGGCTCCGAGGGGGCCCTGCGCGACGCATGGGACTCGTTGACCGGGCTGCTCGCCCCCGTCTCCGCCGACACCTTCGCCGTCCAGAAGATGGCACCGCCCGGTGGGGTCTCGTGCGTCGTCACGAGCGACGAGGACCCACTCATCGGGCCGGTCGTCGGGTTCAGCCTGGCCGGTATGCCGCGCGAGCTCCTCGGCGACATCGCCTACCGGATTCCGCCCCTCACCGACGTCAACGTCTCCGAGCTCATCTCCTCGATCAAGGCCGCACCCGTGCTCCACGGGCATCGCGGGGCCACGCCGGTCAACCGGGCGGCGCTCGCCGACCTCATCGCGCGGGTCTCGGTCCTCGCCGACGACCTGCCCGAGATCGCCTCGCTCTCGCTCAACCCGGTGCTCGCCCACCCGGGCGGGGTCGAGGTGCTCGGAGCCGAGGTGACGGTCGCCCCGGCCCGGGACCGCCGCACCGACCCGGGCCGCCGCTCGCTCACCTGAGCCGGGCGCGGGCACGGCCGCAGGCCCGGCCCGGCGGGCTGCGGCACAATGGGCGCATGAGCCCTCTGTCCGACGCTCCGCCGCTTCCCGGCGCCCTGACGGCCGCCATCGAGCGGGCCGGCTACTACCCGGCCCTCGTCAGCGACGTCGTCAGCGCCGCGCTGGCCGGAGAGCGGGTCGAGAGCCATCTCGTCCACCTCGAGACGACCTTCGACCGCGAGATCGTCAAGCGGCACATCACCGTGCTCGTGCTCACCGCGAGCCGGCTCGTCATCGCCCATGCCGACGACTACGCCGACGACCCCGATGCCCAGGAGGATGTCGCGACCGCGACGACCGAGGGCATCCCGCTCTCGAGCGTCACCGGGGTCATGCTCACCCACGTCGTCGAGGACCCCCAGGCCTACGTCGCCGGCCGGCTCGGCCGCGAGCTGACCCTCACCCTCGGCTGGGGGGCGGTGAGCCGGGTCGACCTGCTTCCCGCGACGTGCTCGGACCCGACCTGCGACGCCGACCACGGCTACGAGGGCACCGTCACCGCCGACGACATCTCGCTGCGGGTCTCCGCCGCGGCCGACGGCGAGCACGCGCTGTCCGAGGCCCTCACCTTCGCCGGCGACCTGTCGGCGTCCCTCAGCCGACGCTGACCCGCGGCCACCGGATGGAGGGTCACCCCGCACCCGACTTCTCCGCCGTCGGGCTCCCCGACGTCGTCCCCTCGGTCGCGAGGAGCCTCGGCGTCCCCGGCCCCGACGGCGAGGAGGGGTTCGTGTTCGCCCCGGCCCGGCGGGGGGTCGTCGTCCTCCTCGACGGCCTCGGCGACGATCTGCTGCGCCAGCGCAGCGGCCATGCGCCCTTCCTCCGCTCGCTGCTCGCGACCGCACACCGGGTGCCCTGCGGCTTCCCGTCGACGACGGCGACCTCGATGGGCAGCTTCGGCACCGGCCTGCGGGCCGGCCGCCACGGCCTCGTCGGCTACGAGGTGCTCGTGCCGGAACGGGACCGCCTCCTCAACGAGCTCTCGTGGGACGACGGCCCCGACCCGGAGCGGTGGCAGCCCGAGCCCACCGTCTTCGAGCGGGCCGCGGCGGCGGGGCTGTCCGTCACCCGGGTCGGGCCGGGCTACTTCGACGGCTCGGGACTGACCCGGGCCGCCCTGCGCGGTGGCCGGTTCGTCGCCGCCACCTCGCTCGGGGACCGGGTCGACGCGACGCTCGCCGCGCTCGCCGCCGGTCCTCGCTCGCTCGTCTACCTCTACTGGGGCGACCTCGACAAGGTCGGGCATGTCCACGGCGCCGGGTCCTGGGAGTGGGGGAACGAGCTCGAGGCGGTCGACCGCGAGCTGGCCCGGCTGGCCGCCCGGTTGCCGGGCGACGCCTCGCTGACGATCACGGCCGACCACGGGATGGTCGACGTCCCGCACGCCCTGCGGCTCGACGTCGCCCACGAGCCCGACCTCGCCCTCGGGGTGCGGCACGTCGGCGGGGAGCCCCGGGCCCCGCAGCTGTACCCCGAGCCCGGCCAGGCCGCCGCCGTCGCCGTGCGCTGGGCCGAGCGGCTCGGGGAGCGGGCCTGGGTCCGCACCCGGGAGGAGGTGATCGCGGATGGCTGGTTCGGGCCCGTCGCCCCGCGCAACCTCGCCCGGATCGGCGAGGTCGTCGTCGCCATGGTCGACACCTTCGCCGTCGTCGACTCCCGCCGGGCCCGGCCCGAGGTGCTCGCCCTGCTCGGCCTGCACGGGTCGATCACCGAGGCGGAGGTCGCCGTGCCGGTTCTCCACGTCCCCCCGCGAGCCACGGCCTGACCCGACCCGGGGCCGGGGCGGGCCGCGCACCGTCTAGGCTGGGCGCTCGTGGCGGAACTGGTCTTCTTCTCCGGGACGATGGACTGCGGCAAGTCCACCCTCGCGCTCCAGATGGACCACAACCACCGGGCCCGCGGCCGGGTGGGCCTCATCTTCACCAAGCACGATCGGGCCGGCGAGTCGGTCCTGTCCTCCCGGCTCGGGCTGCAGACCGGCGCCGTCGAGGTGCTCGACTCCCTCGACTTCTGGGACGAGCTCGTGGACTGCCTCACGCAGGGGGGTCGGGTCGACTACCTCATCTGCGACGAGGCGCAGTTCTACACGCCCGGCCAGGTCGAGCAGCTCGCCCGGGTCGTCGACGAGCTCGAGATCGACGTCTACGCCTTCGGCATCACCGCCGACTTCCGCACCCAGCTCTTCCCGGGCTCGCAGCGGCTCATCGAGCTCGCCGACCGCGTCCAGGTCCTCCAGGTCGAGGCGCTGTGCTGGTGCGGGCGGAGGGCGACCCACAACGCCCGCATCGTCGACGGGGTCATGGTCGTCGAGGGCGAACAGGTCGTCGTCGGCGACACCGACAGCCCACAGCAGGGGATGGTCGAGTACGAGGTGCTGTGCCGCCGCCACTTCATGCGCCGGATGAACAGCCACGCCGCACGGGCCGCCGCGGCCAACCCGGAGGTCCTGCCGTTCGACCTCGACGTCTGTCCGGTGCCGCCCCCTGCCGGCTGAGCGGGCACGGCACCGTCGGCGGACGTCAGTCGTCGGTGCCGCGCCCGCGGGTGCCGAACATGATGTCGTCCCAGCTCGGCACGCTCGGCCGCCCGCCCCGGCGCGGCGCGCGCGCCGCAGGAGGTGGTGTGGCACCGACGGCGGCCCGCACGGAGGTACGGCGCTCGTGCTCGTCCCGGTCGTCCTCGACCTGACGCTCGATCTGCCGCTCCGCGTGCGAGGGTCGGAGCGGCGTCCGCGGGCGTGCCGGCCCGCGGGGCCCACGTATCGCCGGCGTCCTCGGCGGGTGCGTCGTCCTCGGGAGCGTCGAGGTGGGCGCTCTCCGGGTGGGTGTCCCGGGCGACCGGCGGCGGGGGGACCGTGTCGGGGTCACGCGCCAGCTCGGCGAGCGGGAGGGCGTCCAGGCGCGGGTCGTCCTCGCCGGGGGTGTGGGACGGGCCACGACGCCGGCGCCGCCCCCGGGTGCTGTGCTCGCGCATCGCGGCCATGAGGTCGATCGGCTGTCCGGGGGCGTGCCGCCGGGCGCCGGCACCGACGCCCCCCTCGGCCTCGACGTCGTAGACGGTGCTCGGCCGGTTGCTCGCCGTGGCGACGTGGGGAGCGGGGATCGGCCCGACGGTCTCGTCCTGGGTCAGCCAGCGGGCCTCGTCGTTGCGGGGGCTGATGCCTCGGCCGACGTGGTCGAACACCCACACCGCCGCACGCTCGCGCCCGCCGGCGGGGAAGGTGGCCGTCACCGTCCACAGCCCGTCCTCGCCCCGGGCGGAGTCCCACGAGAGGCGGTCCCGCTCGACGCCGCGGTCGCGCAGCCGGGCCTGAACCCGCTCCTCGAGTGGCGCCCGGTCGGCGCCCGGCGCCGACGGAGACCTTGCGGGCCAGCCCGGCGATGTACTCGCGCTCGGCGAGGACGGGGCCCTCGTAGCGGTGGACCTTCTCGACCGACCAGCCGGCTCGGCCGGCGACCTCCTCGGCGGACAGGCCGCGTCGGATGAGGGCCTGGACCTCGGCGGGGCGCAGCCCGCCCTCGATCTCGATCTGGAGCTGACCCAGGCGGGGGCGGTCGCGCAGGGCAGCCGCCCGCAGCGCCTCGTCGAGGGGCAGCCGGTACTGCCCGCCCGCGGGGTCTGCGAGCAGCACGTGTCGGCCGTCCTCGTGGACGCCGACGAGGCGTAGTTCGTGCATGACCGCCCTCCCAGGCATGAGTCCTTCCCCCGACTGTGGCACGGGCGGCCCTCGAATCCGGGCTCCCACGCCGCGTGAGAAGGTGTGAACCATGTCGACCGACCCCTCGCGCTCCGCCGACTCGCTCGAGCCCTATGACGCTCTCCTCCTCCTGTCCTTCGGCGGACCCGAGGCGCCCGAGGAGGTCATGCCGTTCCTCCGCCGGGTGACGGCCGGCAAGGGCATCCCCGACGCCCGCCTCGCCGCGGTCGCCGAGCACTACCTCGACCGAGGCGGCGTCAGCCCCATCAACGCCGAGAACCGGGCCCTGCTCGACCTGCTCCGGGCCGAGCTCGACGCCCGAGGGCTCCCCACCCCGCTGCTGTGGGGCAACCGCAACGCCGAGCCGTTCCTCGCCGACGCCCTGCGGGAGGCGCACGAGGCGGGCCACCGGCGCGTCCTCGCCATCCTCACGAGCGCCTACTCCTCCTACTCCTCCTGCCGGCAGTACCGCGAGGACCTCGCGCGGGCGATCGGCGAGCTCGCCGAGGAGGGCATCGGCGACCTCGTCGTCGACAAGGTCCGCCCGTATGCCGTGCACCCGGGCTTCGTCGCGCCGACGGCGCGGCTCGTCACCGAGGCGCTGCGACCCCTGCTCGGCCGGGACGGCATCCGGCTCCTCTTCGTCACCCACTCCATCCCGCACGCGATGGACGACACGTCCGGGCCGGGCGACGGCGAGGGCAACCTCTATGTCGACCAGCACCTGCGGGTCGCCGCGGCCGTCGTCGGCTCGGTCCGGGAGGCGCTCGGGGACTGCCCGCCGGACGAGCTCGTCTTCTGCTCCCGGTCCGGTCCGCCCCACCAGCCGTGGCTCGAGCCGGACGTCAACGACCGGATCACCGAGCTGGCGCAGGAGGGGGTCACCGGGGTCGTCCTCGTGCCCATCGGCTTCGTCAGCGACCACATGGAGGTCGTCCAGGACCTCGACACCGAGGCGGCCGGCACGGCGGCGTCGCTCGGTGTCGACGTCGTCCGGGTGCCGACCGTCGGGCGCGACCCGGCCTTCGCCGCCGGGCTCGTCGACCTCGCCCTCGAGCGGGCGGCCGAGGCCCGCGGCGCGAGCGTCGACCTCGTCTCCGCGCTGCCCGGCGACGTCCGGCCGTCGGTCTGCGCGGCCGGGTGCTGCCCCAACCTCCGCGCCGCCGCGCCGGCCCTCTGCGGGACGGACTGACGTGGCCGAGCCCGCCGACGCCATCCGGGCCGCGCTGCCGCCGGACGAGGAGCGGCGCGAGATCGAGCGGCTCGCCGTGGCGGTCGCCGTCGAGGCCGGGCGGCTCATCGTCGACGACCGGCCCTCCGACCTCGGCGTCGACCGCACGAAGTCGACCCACACCGACATCGTCACCGTCATGGACCAGCGCTCCCAGGACCTCCTCATGGAGCGGCTCTCGGCGGCCCGCCCCCGCGACGCCGTCTTCGGCGAGGAGCGCGGCGGCGTCGACGGCGACTCCGCGGTGACCTGGGTCGTCGACCCCATCGACGGCACCGTCAACTACCTCTACGGCATCCCCGCGTATGCCGTGTCCGTCGCCGCCGCCGTCGGCGACCCGGAGGTGCCCGGTGGGTTCCTGCCGTTCGCCGGCGCGGTGGTCAACCCGGTGAGCGGGGAGGTCTACCACGCCCGCACCGGTGGTGGGGCCTGGCTGGCGGAGCCGGGGCGAGCCGAGCGACGCCTCACGGCCGCCCCCGGCCCGGAGCTCGGGCTGGCCCTCGTCTCGACCGGCTTCGGGTATGCCGCGCAGCGGCGGCGCTGGCAGGCGGAGGTCCTCGCCGAGGTCCTTCCCGCGGTCCGGGACATCCGTCGGGAGGGCGGCGCCGCCCTCGACCTGTGCCACATCGCGACCGGGCGGATCGACGCCTTCTACGAGACCGGCCTCAACGCGTGGGACCTCGCCGCTGCCTGGGTCGTCATGGAGGAGGCCGGCGTCGTCGTCGGCGGGCTCGAGGGTCCCGGACGTCCCGGCCCCGAGCTCACCTGGGCCGCGGGTCCGGCTCTCGCGACGGCATTCTCGGCCTCGTCGTCGAGGCGACGAGGCGCCACCGCGGCGTCTGACCGAGCCCCTCTCGGGGGATGCCCGGGGGCCTCCGGAGGGCACCGGCGGGCCCCTGCGCGACCCGGCTCTCTCGCTGTGAGACACCTCACGGGTGGTCCCGCGTGGCATCCGGGGTGAGGATGCGGCACAATCTGCGCTCGCAGCGGGCACAAAACCGGCGGCATGTGCGTTGTGTCGGCCAGGAACGAGGGCCGACCCGGTGCGGCGACCCACACACGAACGAGCTGAAGGGCAGGCAGCGATGGCCACCGACTACGACGCCCCACGCAAGACCGACGACGACATCAACGAGGACTCGATCGAGGAGCTGAAGAGCCGGCGCGTCGACAAGCGCGCCTCCAGTGTCGACGTCGACGAGACCGAGCAGGCCGAGGGCTTCGAGCTGCCCGGCGCCGACCTCTCGGGTGAGGAGCTGTCGGTCCGGGTCATCCCGCGCCAGGCCGACGAGTTCACCTGCTCCCGGTGCTTCCTCGTCCACCACCGCAGCCAGCTCGCCTCGGACAAGAACGGCGTGCTCGTCTGCCGGGAGTGCGCCGCCTGAGCCTCGTCCGGCCGTTCGGCCGGGAGTCGCCGCCTGCGAGATAGGGTCAGTCCTCGTGACTGGCCCTGTTCGCGTCCCGGTGCCCCTTCGTCGGCTGAGCGACCTCGCCCGCATCCCGGCCTACGCGACCGAGGGCGACGCCGGCGCCGACCTCACCTCCGTCGAGGAGGTCACCCTCGGCCCGGGGGAGCGGGCCCTCGTCCACACCGGTCTCGCCGTCGCCCTGCCCGCCGGGTACGTCGGCCTGGTCCACCCTCGCTCCGGCCTCGCGGCGCGGCACGGGATCACCATCGTCAACGCCCCCGGGACCGTCGACTCCGGCTACCGGGGCGAGATCCTCGTCAACCTCGTCAACCTCGACCCGCGCGAGGCCTTCACCGTCCACGTCGGCGACCGGATCGCCCAGCTCGTCGTCCAGGAGGTCGTCACGGCCGCGTTCACCGAGACCGATTCGCTTCCGGAGAGCGCTCGGGGCGAGACTGGACACGGGTCGACCGGTGGGTTCGGCCGGCCCCCAGCACCACCGACGAAGGAGACAGCGCAGCCGTGAGCCTCTTCTCGCGCCGCAAGGGCCGCACGCCCGACCCCGCGGAACCGACGGCGGATGCCGAGGAGCGCGATCTCGAGGTCGCCGCCGACGACGCCGAGGACGCGCCCCCCGAGCCCGAGCGTGCTCCCGGCGGCCCCTACGACGTCGACGAGGTCGACGGCCTGGACGGGCGGATCGATCTCGGCGCGCTCTGGGTGCGTGGGGTCCAGGGGCTCGAGCTGCGCCTCGAGATGGACCAGTCGACCTCGACGGTCATCGCCGCGACCTTCGTCCTCGGTGAGTCGGCGGCCCAGGTCCAGGCCTTCGCCGCCCCGAAGTCCTCCGGCGTCTGGCGCGAGATCCGCTCCGAGATCGCCGCCTCGATCTCCGAGCAGGGGGGCACGGCCGAGCAGGTCGACGGCCCGCTGGGGACCGAGCTGCGCACCCGGATGCCCTCGGCGGGCCCCGACGGACGGACCGTGTTCGCGCCGGCCCGCTTCCTCGGCGTCGACGGCCCGCGGTGGTTCCTCCGGGCCGTCCTGTCCGGCCGCGCGGCGATCGACGACGACGCCGCAGCGCCGCTCATCGACGTCGTGCGCGAGATCGTCGTCGTCCGGGGCCAGGACCCGATGGCGCCCCGCGAGATGCTGCCGCTCTCCCTCCCGAACGAGGCCTCGGCCGAGGTGCCGACCGAGGCGGCCGAGCCGGCATCCACCGAGCTCAACCCGTTCGAGCGAGGCCCCGAGATCACCGAGGTCCGGTGACATGGGACTGCGCCGGCGGCTCCACGACCTGAGCAAGACCGCCACCGAGCACGAGGCCGACGAGATCGCCCGCGAGTCCGGCCAGGCCGGCTGCACCCCGATCGCCCAGCTCCGTGACCGCGACGAGGCGGTCGTCTCCGGCACCGTCCGCAGCGCGATCCTCCCGCCGAAGCGCAGCGTTCCCGCCCTCGTCGTCGAGGTCTTCGACGGCGGCGGCACCGTGCGCCTCGTCTGGATCGGCCGGCGCGGCATCGGCGGCATCGAGCCGGGCGTGTTCCTCCGGGCCCGCGGCCGGGTCGCCCGGGTCAAGGGCGTGCCGACGATGTACAACCCCGCCTACGAGATCATCCCGCGCTGACCGCGCCCGTACCCATGACGACCGGACCCAGCCCCCATCACCCCCTGCCCACGGTCGAGGAGGTCATCCGGCACCGCCTGTCCGTGGCCCTCGGCGGCTGGCGGGGGTCGGTCGAGACGGCCCTCCCGGTCGTCGTCTTCGTCGCCCTGTGGTCCTGGCGTCACGACACGACGACGGCCGTCGTCGGCGCCGTCGTCACGACCGTCGTCCTCGCGGCCGCCCGCGTCGTCCAGCGGGGCAGTCTCCAGCACGTCGGCGGGTCCCTCTTCGCCACGGCGCTCGCGGCGTTCTTCGCGCTGCGCAGCGGCCGGGCCGAGGACGCCTTCCTTCCCGGCATCATCGGCTCGATGGCGTTCGGGACGCTGACCGCCCTGAGCAACCTCGTCCGCTGGCCCCTCGTCGGCTTCCTCGTGGGCGCGGGTGACCCCGACGCTCGCGAGGACCCCCTGCGGTGGCGGCGCGACCCCGCCCTCGTCCAGGTGTGCCAGCGGCTGACCTGGGTGCTCGTCGTCCTCTATGCCGTCCGGGTCGCCGTGATGTACCCCCTGTACCTCGCCGAGCAGGTGACCTGGCTCGGCATCACGAAGGTGGCGCTCGGCTGGCCCGCGTGGGCGATCGCCATCGCCGTCATGGGCGGCATGCTCGTCCGGGGGCACACCCCACAGCGGGTCGAGACGGCCGACAGCGAGCCGACGTGGAGCGAGCACCACCACGGCGTGGACGACCCCGAGCCCAGCGCCGGCGACTGACGCCTCGTCCCCGCCCGAGGCCTCCGGGTCGGCGGCTCAGTCCTCGACCGAGCGCGGCTGACGCTCGCCGGGGGAGAGCATCGACTCGAGGTCGTCCTCCATCTCCGGCGTCGTGATGAAGAGGAGCTCGTCGAGCGGCTCGAGGGAGTCGTCGCGGCTCGGCGCGATGGGGTGGCCGTCGCGGATGATCCCGGTCAGCACCGTGTCGGCGGGGAACGGGATGTCGCCGACCCGCCCCCCGGCATACGGGCTCCCGACGGGCAGGGTCAGCTCGACCATCGACGCGTGGCCCTGCTGGAACTGGAAGATCTGGACGAGGTCGCCGACGCTGACGGCCTCCTCGACGAGGGCCGTCATGAGCCGCGGGGTCGACACGGCGACGTCGACGCCCCACGCCTCGTCGAACAGCCACTCGTTCTTGGGGTTGTTCACCCGGGCGACGGTGCGGGGGACGGCGAACTCGGTCTTCGCGAGCAGCGACATGACGAGGTTGACCTTGTCGTCGCCGGTCGCGGCGACGACGACGTCGGCCCCGGACATGCCCGCCTCGTTGAGGGCGTCGATCTCGCAGGCGTCCGCCTGGAGCCAGTCCGCGTCCGGGACCTTGCGGACGTGCTCGGAGTCGGCGACCCGGTCGACGAGCAGCACCTCGTGGCCGTTGCGGATGAGCTCACGGGCGATGGACCGGCCGACACTGCCGGCTCCGCCGATGACGACGCGCATGGGGGTGGTCCTTCCGGGTCAGAGCGCCGGCGGCGGGGAGTCGAGGATCCGCTCCGCCGTGGCGAGGGACTCGCGTGGGATGGACAGGTGGACGAAGTCCCCCTCCTGGTAGACGAGGTCCGGCCCGGGGATGAGCCCGTCGCCGAGCCGGGTGACGTAGGCGACCCGGCCGCCGACCGCCTCCTCGAGCTCGGCCATCCGCCGGCCGATCCACGAGGCGTCGACGGGGATCTCGGCGATGACGATCTGGCCGGAGGGGTCGGTGAACTCGGGGACGTGTCCCTGGGGGAGCAGCCGGCGCAGCATCTGGTCCGAGGTCCACTTCACCGTCGCGACGGTGGGGATGCCGAGCCGCTGGTAGATCTCGGCACGGCCGGGGTCGTAGATCCGGGCGACGACGTGCTCGACGCCGTACTTCTCGCGGGCCACCCGCGCGGCGATGATGTTGGAGTTGTCGCCGCTGGAGACCGCCGCGAACGCATAGGCGTCGGCGACCCCCGCCTCCTCGAGCGTGTCGCGGTCGAACCCCACGCCGGTGACCCGGCGGCCCTCGAACTGCGTCCCGAGCCGCCGGAAGGAGGCCTCGTCCTGGTCGATGACCGCGACCTCGTGGCCGGCACGCTCGAGGGCCCTCGCCAGCGATGCGCCGACCCGGCCGCAGCCCATGATGACGAAGTGCACGGCTCAGACGCTACACCGACGCCGAGGGCCCGGGAGGCCTCGCCCGGGCGTGTGGACCGACCGGCCCCGGACCCGGCATAGAGTGTGGCCCGTGTCTTCTTCCGGACGGGTCGTCAAGCGCGTCTTGGTGGGCCGGGCCATGCGCAGCGACCGGCTCGGCGAGACGCTTCTCCCCAAGAAGATCGCGCTGCCGGTCTTCGCCAGCGACGCGCTGTCGTCCGTCGCGTATGCGCCGGACGAGATCTTCCTGACCCTCGGTCTCGCGGGCGGCTCGCTCGCCCTCACCCACTCGTGGAAGATCGCCCTCGTCGTCGCCGCGGTCCTCGTCGTCGTCGTCCTCAGCTACCGGCAGAACGTCCACGCCTACCCCTCCGGCGGCGGCGACTACGAGGTGGCCAGCGTCAACCTCGGCCCGAAGGCCGGTCTCACCGTCGCGAGCGCGCTCCTCGTCGACTACGTCCTCACCGTCGCCGTGTCGGTCTCCTCCGGCGTCCAGAACGCCGCGGCGGCGTTCGGCTTCGTGCGCGGCCACGAGGAGCTCGTCGCCGTCCTCCTCGTCGTCGCCCTGACGGCGATGAACCTCCGCGGCGTCCGGGAGTCCGGCACCGCCTTCGCCGTGCCGACCTACCTGTTCATGTTCACCATCATCGGGATGGCGATCGTCGGGCTGATCCGCGAGGTCACCGGGACCCTCCCGCAGGCCGAGAGCGCCAGTCTCCAGCTGCTCCCGGAGGACGGCTACAGCCAGCTCGGGACGCTGGCGATGTCCTTCCTCCTCCTGCGGGCCTTCTCCTCCGGCTGTGCGGCGCTGACCGGGGTCGAGGCCATCTCGAACGGCGTCCCCGCCTTCAAGAAGCCCAAGAGCAAGAATGCCGCCACGACGCTGCTGCTCATGGGCACGATCTCGATCACGATGCTCATGTCGATGATCGCCCTCGCTCGCTGGACCGGCGTGAAGTTCGCCGAGACCCCGGCCACCCAGCTGGCCCGCGACGGCGTCCCGGTCGGCGACGAGTACGTCCAGGACACGATCATGGGCCAGGTGTCCAAGGCGGTCTTCTCCGGGTTCCACCTCGGCGTCGTGCTCGTCTCGATCGTCACCGGGCTCATCCTCATCCTCGCCGCGAACACCGCATTCAACGGCTTCCCCGTCCTCGCCTCGATCCTCGCCCGCGACGGGTTCCTCCCGCGTCAGCTGCACACCCGCGGTGACCGGCTCGCCTTCAGCAACGGCATCCTCATCCTCGCCAGCGGTGCGGCGGCGCTCATCGTCATCTACCACGCCGAGGTCACGGCTCTCATCCAGCTCTACATCGTCGGCGTCTTCGTCTCCTTCACGACGAGCCAGACGGGGATGATCAGGCACTGGAACCGCCATCTGCGCACCGAACGGGACCCGAAGATCCGCTCCCAGATGCAGCGCAGCCGGATCATCAACGGTGTCGGCGCGGTCATGTCCGGGCTCGTCCTCCTCGTCGTCCTCGCGACGAAGTTCATCCACGGCGCCGGCTACGCCATCGCCGCGATGATCGTCCTGTTCATCCTCATGCTCGGCATCCGGCGGCACTACGACCACGTCCGCGACGAGCTCGCCGTCAACCCGGACGACATCCAGCACCAGCTGCTGCCCTCCCGGGTCCACGCCATCGTCCTCGTCTCGACGATCCACAAGCCGACGCTGCGGGCGCTCGCCTATGCGCGGGCGACCCGGCCGTCCATCCTCGAGGCCATCACCGTCAACGTCGAGCCCGACGAGACCAAGGCCCTGCAGCTGGAGTGGGACAAGCGGGACATCCCCGTCCCGCTCAAGGCGCTCGACAGCCCCTACCGCGAGGTCACCCGCCCCGTCGTCGACTACGTCAAGTCGATCCGCACCGACAACCCGCCGCGACCTCATCGTCGTCTACATCCCGCAGTACGTCCTCGGCCACTGGTGGGAGCAGCTGCTGCACAACCAGAGCGCGCTGCGGCTGCGGGCCCGCCTCCTCTTCACCCCCGGCGTCATGGTGTCGAGCGTCCCGTGGCAGCTCGCCTCCTCGGCGGGCGCCGAGCAGCGGATGGACGGACCGGTCGCCGGCTCGGTCCGGCGCGGCGAAGGGTGAGCGCCGCCGACGGCCTGCGCCCCGGGGACGAGGTCGAGGTCGACGTCACCGCCGTCGCGCACGGCGGGCACTGCGTCGCGCGCCACGAGGGGCGGGTGCTCTTCGTCCGGCATGCGATCCCCGGTGAGCGGGTGCGGGCGCGGGTGACCGACGGTGGGCCCGGCGACCGGTTCCTCCGTGCCGACGCGGTGGCCGTCCTCCGCGCGTCGCCGGACCGGGTGACCGCTCCCTGCCCGTATGCCGGCCCCGGGCGGTGTGGGGGCTGCGACTTCCAGCACGTCGCCCTCGACCGGCAGCGCGCGCTCAAGGCCGAGGTCCTCCACGAGCAGCTGACCCGGCTCGGCCACCTGGACCGGGACGTCGTCGTCGAGCCCCTGCCGGTCCCGGGGCGGCCCGACGACGGGCTCGGCTGGCGGACCCGGGTCGAGTACGCCGTGAACCCGACCGGCCGGGCGGGGCTCCGGCCGCACCGCTCGCACGACGTGCTGCCCATCGACGACTGCCTCATCGCCACCGACGCCGTCCGCGGTGCCGACGTCCTGCGCCGGGACTGGGAGGGCGAACGGGCCGTCGACGTCGTCGCTCCCTCGCACGGCGACGTCGTCGCGGTGCCCGTCCCGTCCGGGTCGGCCAACGCCCCGGCCGTCCTCGAGGGGGTCGAGGTGGGGGAGTGGTCGGCCCGCTTCGAGGTCCCGTCCCGGGGGTTCTGGCAGGTCCACCCCGCGGCGGCCGCGGCCTTCGTCGACGCCGTCCTGGCGGTCCTGGACCCGCAGCCGGGTGAGAGCGCCGTCGACCTGTATGCCGGGGTGGGCCTGTTCGCCGCCGCCCTCGCGGAGCGGGTCGGTCCGACGGGGGAGGTCCTCGCCGTCGAGTCCGAACGGATGGCCGTCCTCTCGGCCGGCGCCAACCTCGCGCCGTGGCCGTGGGCCGCGGTGCTCGGGGCCCGGGTCGACGACGCCTTCGGGGTCGCCCGGCCGTCCCGGCGGGGCCCCACCGACCGTCGGGCCCGGCGACCCCGGCCGCTGCGGCGCCACCCCGACCTCCCCGAGCAGGCCGACCTCGTCGTCCTCGACCCGCCCCGCACCGGGGCCGGTCGCCGGGTGCTCGAGGGGATCACCGCGCTCGGCCCCCGGGCCATCGCCTACGTGGCCTGCGACCCGGCCGCGCTCGCCCGCGACACGGCATACCTCGCCCGGATCGGGTATGGGATGAGTGGGCTGCGGGCCTTCGACGCGTTCCCGATGACCCACCACCTCGAGGCCATCGCGTCGTTCACCCCGCAGTCATAGAGTCGGCACAGGCGTGTCCCGCCGATCTGTGGTTAGATACGGGCAGATATCTTGACGTCAAGATAACTCGTGACGACGACGCACGAGTGGAAGGAGCCCCACGTGGCCAGCACGAACAGCTTCGACGCCCACGGCACCCTGGAGGTCGGTGAGCAGTCCTACGAGATCTACCGGCTGAAGGCGGTCGAGGGCAGCGAGAGTCTCCCGTACAGCCTCAAGGTTCTCCTCGAGAACCTCCTGCGCACCGAGGACGGCGCCAACATCACGGCCGACCACATCCGCGCCCTCGGTGGCTGGGACGAGAAGGCCGACCCGGACACCGAGATCCAGTTCACCCCCGCGCGGGTCATCATGCAGGACTTCACCGGCGTGCCCTGCGTCGTCGACCTCGCGACGATGCGGGAGGCCGTCGTCGACCTCGGCGGCGACGCGACGAAGATCAACCCGCTCGCTCCGGCCGAGCTCGTCATCGACCACTCCGTCA
This sequence comes from uncultured Actinomycetota bacterium, assembly GCA_963745335.1. Classification (GTDB taxonomy): domain Bacteria; phylum Actinomycetota; class Actinomycetes; order Actinomycetales; family Dermatophilaceae; genus CAVSJJ01. The sequence goes on along the minus strand of CAVUXP010000009.1, from coordinate 443,825 downwards.
TCATCGACGTCTTCGGGCGCTCCGACGCGCTGGCCCGCAACATGGAGATCGAGTACGAGCGCAACAACGAGCGCTACAAGTTCCTCCGCTGGGGGCAGACCGCCTTCGACGACTTCAAGGTCGTCCCGCCCGGCACCGGCATCGTCCACCAGGTCAACATCGAGCACCTCGCCCGCTCGGTCATGGTCCGCGACGGCGTCGCCTACCCCGACACCTGCGTCGGCACCGACAGCCACACGACGATGGTCAACGGGCTCGGCGTCCTCGGCTGGGGCGTCGGCGGCATCGAGGCCGAGGCGGCCATGCTCGGCCAGCCGGTGTCGATGCTCATCCCGCGGGTCGTCGGCTTCAAGCTCTCCGGCTCGATCCCGTCCGGCGCGACGGCCACCGACGTCGTCCTCGACGATCACCGAGATGCTCCGCAAGCACGGGGTCGTCGGCAAGTTCGTCGAGTTCTACGGCGAGGGCGTGGCCCAGGTCCCGCTCGCCAACCGCGCGACGATCGGCAACATGAGCCCCGAGTTCGGCTCGACGTGCGCGATCTTCCCCGTCGACCAGGTCACCCTCGACTACCTCCGGCTCACCGGTCGCTCCGAGGAGACCCTCGCGCTCGTCGAGGCCTACGCCAAGGAACAGGGCATGTGGCTGGAGCCGGGCCCGGACCAGCCCGAGGCGCGCTACAGCGAGTACATCGAGCTCGACCTGTCGACGGTCGTCCCGTCGATCGCCGGGCCGAAGCGTCCCCAGGACCGCATCGTCGTCACGGAGGCCAAGGACGCCTTCCGCAAGGTGCTCCCGACCTACGTCGCCCACCACGAGGGTGACGCGGGCGATGCGTCGAGCTTCCCGGCCAGCGACCCGTCGCCGTCCGGCGGCTCGAACGGCGGGACGAAGCCCGAGTCGGAGGGCGACGGGCTCGGTCGGCCCTCTCGACCCGGTCCCGGTGACGACGGCCTCGGGAGAGCGCTTCGAGATCGACCACGGGATCGTGGCGATCGCCTCGATCACCTCGTGCACGAACACCTCCAACCCCTCGGTCATGATGGCCGCGGCGATGCTCGCCAAGAACGCCGTCGAGCGGGGCCTCACCGTCGCCCCCTGGGTCAAGACCTCCCTCGCACCCGGCTCGCAGGTCGTCTCGGACTACTACGAGAAGGCCGGCATGTGGCCCTACCTCGAGAAGCTCGGGTTCCACCTCGTCGGCTACGGCTGCACGACGTGCATCGGCAACTCCGGACCGCTCGGCGAGGAGATCTCGGCGGCGGTGAACGAGGGCGACCTCGCCGTCGTCTCGGTCCTGTCCGGCAACCGCAACTTCGAGGGCCGGATCAACCCCGACGTGAAGATGAACTACCTCGCGTCGCCGCCGCTCGTCATCGCCTACGCCCTCGCGGGGACGATGGACTTCGACTTCGAGTCCGAGCCGCTCGGGACCGACCCGTCCGGCGCCGAGGTCTTCCTCCGGGACATCTGGCCCGACCCGACCGACGTCGAGTCGACGATCGCCGCGTCGATCAGCCAGGACATGTTCACGAAGGACTACGCCGACGTCTTCGCCGGCGACGAGCGGTGGCGCTCGCTGCCGACGCCGGAGGGTGACACCTTCGCCTGGGACGGCGACTCGACCTACGTCCGCAAGCCTCCGTACTTCGACGGCATGGGTGCCGAGCCGGAGCCGATCGAGGACATCTCGGGTGCCCGGGTGCTCGCGCTGCTCGGCGACTCGGTGACGACCGACCACATCAGCCCGGCGGGCTCGATCAAGGCCGACAGCCCCGCCGGTCGCTACCTCGCCGAGCACGGCGTGGACCGCAAGGACTTCAACTCCTACGGCTCGCGGCGTGGCAACCACGAGGTGATGATCCGCGGCACCTTCGCCAACATCCGGCTGAAGAACCTCCTCCTCGACGACGTCGAGGGCGGCTTCACCCGCAACTTCCTCGCCGACGGCGAGCAGAGCACGATCTTCGACGCGTCCGCGGCATACCAGGAGGCGGGCATCCCGCTCGTCGTCCTCGCGGGCAAGGAGTACGGCTCGGGCTCCTCGCGTGACTGGGCCGCCAAGGGCACGGCGCTGCTCGGGGTCAAGGCGGTCATCGCCGAGTCCTACGAGCGGATCCACCGCTCCAACCTGCTCGGGATGGGCGTGCTGCCCCTGCAGTTCCCGCAGGGGGAGTCGGCCGGCTCGCTCGGGCTCGACGGCACGGAGACCTTCGCCATCTCCGGCATCACCGCGATGAACGACGGCCCGACGCCGCGGACCGTCTCGGTCGTCGCGACGAAGGAGGACGGCTCCGAGGTCGCCTTCGACGCCGTCGTCCGGATCGACACCCCCGGGGAGGCCGACTACTACCGCAACGGCGGCATCCTCCAGTACGTGCTCCGCTCGCTCGTCGGCTGAGCTCCGCGATGCGCACGGCGGCCACCCGGACCCGGTCCCGGGTGGCCGCCGTCGTCCGGGCACCCGCCCGTGGGGTGATCGGCGCGCTGGTCGGTGCCTTCCTCGTCCTCGGCGGCGGGTTCGGGCTCGCGCCTGCGAAGGGGCGTATGCCGCGGTCCCGGACGCGGCCCAGGCCGCGGTCGAGCCTTCGCCGGAGGTCGGCGCCGTGCTCGTCGCGCCACCCGCTACGACGGCGCGCGTCGGCGTCCGCGTCGGGGCCGAGTCCGGCCTGGTGCTTCCCGCCAGCACCACCTACGTCTCAGCCAGGTACGCCTACGACGCCGGCCACGGCGGTGTTGCCGCAAAGTCCGCGAGCGAGGCTGCCTCGAGCACCGGCCGTGTGTTTGTCGGTACATCGCGGGGCACCATCTACGACCTACCCGAAGGGTGGGTCGGACGCGCGGCCAACAACAACAAGGGGATCGTGTATCAGCGGGCCGGCGCCGAGGGCAACGCGGACATGGTGCGGATCATGGAACCAACGCCGAAGTACCCGGACGGATACGTTCGCGTCTACAACTCAGGCGGCCAGCCGGTCGACGTTTTCGGCAAGCCCGGGCCGCCCGCCGATACCCACATCCCTGGGACCTACAGCGGCCCCTGGCCGGGATGGCCCCAGTGAGCGGCCTCCTGCGCCGAGGAGGCGATGACGGCTGGGATTTCGACACCGCCGACCACGGGGCCCGGGTCATGATCGACTACGCGGTGACGGTTGCGACCTCGGATGGCTATGCGTTCCGCATCGAACAGCCGCTTGTGCTCACTGACCGTGACCACCAAGAGCATCTGTTGGTGCCGGAGGGCGACCCGATGCGCCTTCGCCCGGTGCTGGCACTGGCGCGGACTGCCGTGGCATCGGCGAGAGCATTTGACGACGGTCGGCTAGAGCTCGACTTTGCTGACGGGTCGATGATTCGGGTCCCGTGCGGTGAGGACTACGAACCTTGGGAGGCAACGGGGCCGACTGGATTGAAGGTAGTAGCAGTCCCAGGCGGGGAGTTGGCCGTGTGGCGATGAGGCGTCGAGTTGCGAGGTCGCCGTGGGCGGCGACCTCGATCCGGCTTCCCCTTACGGCGGTAGCGGTCCTGTTCCTACTGTTGACCGGCGCCGGTACCGCGACCGCGACGGCGGTCGCCCTGGACGGTGCCGCCTACGTCTTCGACGCAGCTGCTTTGCCAGGTGCGTCGAGCGAACCGACAGGGGGACCTCGAAGTTCGTCCCCGGGGCCGGTTCCTATGTTGAGGAGCACGTCGCACGCTGGTGGCGGCAGCACCTACGACACCGCCGCCTACACCTACGGCGCCCCCGTGTCATTGTCGTCGCGGAGCGCAGGGGTGACGTGCGCGCGGGGGTCGCCGTCGGTGCGGGGAGCGGTGTCGTGGGGGAGGACTGTCTCCGTCCCGGATGACGTAGTTGCCGCAAAGACAGAAGCCGGGGGCCGGGGTGGCTGTGGATAGCAACGATCGTTGTCGGCGGGGTCGACTAGAATCGAACACATGTTCGATACACCGTTGCCGCCGAGCGCCACACCGGGACCCCTCGGCCTGACCACGGTCGAGCTGGAGGACTTCCTGGCCCGGCTGTCCACGGCCGAGGTCGGGCGCGACGACGCGGATCGGATCGACCGGATCGCACTGCTGGAGCGGATCAAGCATGCGGCGGCGGCTGCGCAGGCCCGGGAGTCCGTCGCCTTCGACGCCTCCCAGCGTGCCGAGCAGGAGGCGCTCGGCGTGCCGCGCGAGCAGGTGGGGCGTGGCATCGCCGATCAGGTGGCCCTGGCCCGGCGGGAGTCTCCGCACCGCGGGTCGCGGCTGCTGGGCCTGGCCAAGGCGCTGGTCCACGAGATGCCGCACACCCTGTCGGTGCTGGCGGCGGGGGAGTGCAGCGAGTGGCGCGCCACGCTCATGGCCCGCGAGACGGCATACCTGAGCGTCGAGGACCGGGCCACGGTCGACGCGCAGGTCGGGCCGCGGCTCGCCCTCCTGGGGGACCGGCAGGTGGAGCGTGAGGCGCGCGCCGTCGCCCAGCGCCTCGACGCGGCGGGTGCGGTGGCGCGGGCGCGTCGGGTGGCGGCCGACCGGTGCGTGACGATCCGGCCGGCTCCGGACGCCATGACCTACGTGACGGCCCACCTTCCGGTCGCCGACGGCGTGGCCGTGTATGCCGCCCTCGACGCCGAGGCCAAGCGGCTCGCCGCCGGCGGGGACGGGCGCGGCCGCGGCCAGCTCATGGCCGACACCCTCGTCGAGCGCGCTGTCGGCCGGGCCCCGGCACAGGGACATCCCGTCGAGATCGGGCTCGTCATGACCGACCGAGCCCTGCTCGCCGGCGCCGACGACCCGGCCCGGCTCGCCGCACCCGGGGTGGCCCCACACACCATTCCGGCGGCGCTGGCCCGGCAGCTGGTCGGCACTGCCCAGGATGAGGTCGGCCGATCGGCGGGCGCGGGTCTGGCTCCGCCGGCTCTATGCCACGCCAGACGGTCGGCAGCTGGTGGCGATGGACTCGCGCCGCCGGGAGTTCGACGGCCTGCTCCGGCGGATGCTCGTGCTGCGGGACCAGACGTGCCGGACCCCCTACTGCGACGCCCCGATCCGGCATGCCGACCATGTCCGACCGCACCGGGTCGGTGGGGAGACCTCGTTGGTGAATGCCGCGGGGCTGTGCGAGCGCTGCAACCTCGTCAAGGAGGCCGGGGGCTGGGTCGCCCGCGTCGACGGCAGCGTCACCGAGGCCGTGGGGCCGACACGCCACGGGCGCGACGGCTCGGCCGGGGCGGAGCACGCGACGACGGTGACCACCCCGACCGGTCATCGATATCGATCGTTCGCGCCGCCCCTGCTCCCCGCGGCCATGGGGCCGCCGGGTCGGGCCCCCCGGACCGACCCCACTCGGCCGGCCGTGCTGAGGAGCCGCCGCCTGCCGGCGGTCCGGCGGCTCACGCCGGCCACCCTGTCGGACCGGCCCCCATGGCGGGGCGCCCTCGCCGATGACGGCTGACCGAGGACGCTCCCTGCTCAGTCTCCCTGCGCCGCCCGGCGCCGCTGCCGGCTGCGCCACAGGGCGATGCCGAGCATGACGAGGGCCCCGACGACGAACAGCGTCGGGACGGCGAGGATGCCGAGGAAGAGGGCCAGGTCGCTCGGCGGGAGCGTGCAGCCCCAGCCGAGCCCGGTGCACTGGCCGTCGGCGTTCGTATCGGGCAGCAGCAGGTGCGCGAGGGTGAAGCCGACGACGGGCAGCACCCAGAAGACGACGCCGGTGACGACGTAGGGGCGGCGGCTCGGTCGCATGACACCGACCCTGCCGCAGCTCGGGCCGCGCGTCCTGAGGAGACGTACTCATCCCGCCACCGTCGAGCGCCACAGGGCCTAGAATCGAACACATGTTCGAATCCGGTGAGGGTGGGAGGGGGCCGGCCCGGTCGGGCGGCGCTCCACGCCACCTCGCCGGACCATCGTGGGCCGGCTCCCCACGCGGCGGATGGGGTGGCTCGGGACCGACCCCGCCGCCCGGTCGGGCCGCGAGTCCCGGCTCTCCGGGCGGGCGGGTCCGGTCCGGACCGCCGGGCTGGCCCGACCAGGTCCCACCGCCGGAGGCCGAGGGGTGGCGGGTGCCGGCGACGGCGTGGCTGCTCGACCACTGCCCGGCCGACTACCGCCGGTATGCCGCGTGGCGCCGGCACCCGGTCGCGCTGGCGTGGGTGGCGGTCCACCATCTCGACGCCCAGCTGGCGGCGATGCGGACGGCATACCGGCAGATCCGGGTCGACCTCGGCGACCTCATCGGTCCCGAGGCGGTCGCCGACGTCCTCGCCGACCTCGAGGCGGAGGGGGTCCGGCTGCTCGCCGCCCGACGGGGCGCCGGGCTCGTCCTCGAGGCGATGGAGGGGCACCGGTTCGTCCCGCGGCTGTGAGGCGAGGCGTCCCGGACGCTCGCCTGGGAGTTCCCTGGCGATGTCGTGAAGGCCCTTCGTCGGCTTCGACCGGGCCCGGACCCTGCCCGTACACTCGACCGGAGGCCCGCGACCGGGCCGAGCGTCGACAACGAAGGGGACGAGACCGGGTGAGCGTGCTGGACCGGATCCACGGACCGGGGGACCTCAAGGCACTGCCCGCGAGCGACCTGCCGCGGCTCGCCCAGGACATCCGCGACTTCCTCGTCGACCAGGTCTCGCGGACCGGAGGCCATCTCGGCCCGAACCTCGGCGTCGTCGAGCTGACGATCGCGCTGCACCGGGTCTTCGACTCCCCGCGCGACGCCATCGTCTTCGACACCGGCCACCAGTCCTACGTCCACAAGGTCCTCACCGGGCGGCACGACTTCTCCGGCCTGCGCCAGCAGGGCGGCCTCTCCGGCTACCCGAGCCGCAGCGAGTCCGAGCACGACGTCGTCGAGAACTCGCACGCCTCGACCTCGCTGTCCTGGGCGCACGGCATCGCCGAGGGGCGGCGGGTGCGGGGCGAGGCCGACCGGCATACGGTCGCGGTCATCGGCGACGGCGCGCTCACCGGCGGCATGGGCTGGGAGGCGATCAACAACATCGCCGCCGAGAAGGACCTGCCGCTCGTCATCGTCGTCAACGACAACGAGCGCTCCTACGCCCCGACCCGCGGCGGCCTCGCCGACCACCTCGCCACGCTGCGGACGACCCGCGGCTACGAGCGCTTCCTCGACTGGGGCAAGCGCTCGCTCTCGCGCACCCCCGTCGTCGGCGGCGCGATGTACGAGACGCTCCACGGGGTCAAGAAGGGCCTCAAGGACATCGTCGCCCCGCAGGGCATGTTCGAGGACCTCGGGCTGAAGTACATCGGTCCGGTCGACGGCCACGACGAGCCCGCCGTCGAGCAGGCGCTGCGCCGCGCCAAGGCGTTCGGCGGCCCGGTCCTCGTCCACGTCATCACCGAGAAGGGCCGCGGCTACCACCACGCCGAGGGCGACGAGGCCGACCGCTTCCACGCGGTCGGGATCATCAACCCCGAGACCGGGCCTGCCGTTCGAGCTCGCCGGCCGGAGCTGGACCGACGAGTTCAGCGACGCGATGGTCCGGCTCGGCGAGGAGCGCGACGACCTCGTCGCGATCACCGCCGCGATGCTCTTCCCCGTGGGACTCAAGGGTTTTGCCGAGCGATTCCCGGAGCGGACCTTCGACGTCGGCATCGCCGAGCAGCACGCGACGACGATGGCCGCGGGGCTGGCGTATGCCGGTCTGCACCCCGTCGTCGCGATCTATGCCTCGTTCCTCAACCGGGCCTTCGACCAGCTCCTCATGGACTGCGGCCTCCACCACGCGGGAGTCACCTTCGTCCTCGACCGCTCCGGCATCACCGGCCCCGACGGCGCGTCACACCACGGCATGTGGGACCTCGCGCTCGCCGGGGTCGTGCCGGGCCTGCACCTCGCGGCGCCGCGGGACGGGCAGCAGGTCCCGCTCGCCCTCGAGGCCGCCCTCGACATCGCCGACGCGCCCTCCGTCGTCCGCTTCCCCAAGGGCACGGTCGGCGATCCCATCGCGGCCGTCCGGTCGGTGGCGGGCCTCGACGTCCTCGCCGAGCCCGACGACGGGGAGGTCGACCTCCTCCTCGTCGGCATCGGCGCGATGGCCGCAACGTCGCTGACCGTCGCCGAGAAGCTCGCGGCCGAGGGCTTCCGGGTCCGGGTCGTCGACCCGGTGTGGGCCCTGCCGGTGAGCGACGCCCTCGTCGACCTCGCCCGCTCCGCCGGCCGGGTCGCCGTCGCCGAGGACGGCGTCGCGACCTCGGGGGTCGGGGCGCAGGTCGCCCGGGCGCTCCACGAGGCCGGGATCGATGCGCCCGTGGACACCTTCGGCCTGCCGAAGGAGTTCCTGCCGCACGCCTCGCGCGGGCAGGTCCTCGACCGGGTCGGGCTGACCCCCGACGTCATCGCCGAGACGCTGCGCGCCCGCCTCCGCTAAGCCCGGTATGCCGGCCGGTCGGCTCAGATGTCGCGGAAGGTCTCGATCGTCGCGCCGAGCGCGTTGAGCCGGTCGGCGAGGTCCTCGTAGCCCCGGTTGATGACGTAGACGTTCCTCAGCACCGACGTGCCCGGGGCGGCGAGCATCGCGAGGAGGACGACGACGCCGGGCCGCAGCGCCGGTGGGCAGACGACCTCGGCGGCGCGGAACCGGGGCGTCGGGCCCTCGATGAGGACCCGGTGCGGGTCGAGGAGCTGGACCTTGACGCCGACCTTGGTCAGCTCGGTGAGATAGATGGCCCGGTTGTCGTAGACCCAGTCGTGGATCATCGTCGTGCCCTCGGCCTTCGCGGCGATGAGCGCGAAGAAGGGCAGGTTGTCGATGTTGAGGCCCGGGAACGGCATCGGGTGGATCTTGTCGATGGGCGCCTTGAGCGGGCCGGGCACGGTCCGCAGGTCGACGAGGCGGGTCCGGCCGTTCGCCGAGCGGTACTCCTCGCTCATCTCGTAGTCCATGCCCATCCCCTCGAGCGTCGCGAGCTCGATCTCGAGGAACTCGATGGGGACCCGCTTGACGGTGATCGAGGAGTCGGTGACGACGGCGGCCGCGAGGAGGCTCATCGCCTCGATCGGGTCCTCGGAGGGCGAGAACTCGACGTCCTGGTCGATCTCGTCGACGCCGTGGACGGTGAGGGTGGTGCTGCCGATGCCGTCGATCCGCACACCGAGCTCGGTGAGGAAGAAGCAGAGGTCCTGGACCATGTAGTTCGGCGACGCGTTGCGGATGACGGTCCGGCCGGGGTAGCGGGCGGCCGCGAGGAGGACGTTCTCGGTGACGGTGTCGCCGCGCTCGGTGAGGATGATCGCCCGCTCCGGGACCTTCCCCGGGATGACCGTGCACTCGTAGAAGCCGTGTGTCGCAACGACATTGAGCCCGAACGCCTTGAGGGCGGACAGGTGGGGCTCGACGGTGCGGGTGCCGAGGTCGCAGCCACCGGCATACGGCAGCTGGAAGCTCGGGAAGTCGTGGAGGAGCGGACCGAGGAACATGATGACGGTCCGGGTCCGCCGGGCCGCCTCGATGTCGATGCCGGCGAGGTCGAGCTTCTCGGGCGGGACGATCTCGAGGTCGTTGGTGCCGGGCAGCCAGCGGGTGCGGACGCCGATCGAGGTGAGGACCTCGATGATCCGGTTGACCTCCTCGATCCGCGCCAGCGAGTGCAGCGTCGTGCGGCCCTTGTTGAGGAGGGAGGCGCACAGCAGCGCGACGGCGGCGTTCTTCGAGGTCTTGACCTCGATCTCGCCGGCGAGCGGCTTGCCGCCCTCGATCCGCAGGTGCTGCGGCCCGGAGTGGCCGAGCGAGACGAACTCGGAGTCGAGCCGCTCGCCGATCCGGGCGAGCATCTCGAGGCTGAGGTTCTGCTTGCCCTGCTCGATGCGGACGACGGCGCTCTGGCTCGTGCCGAGCAGCTCGGCCAGCTCGCTCTGGGTGAGTCCCTGATGGCGGCGTGCGTCCCTGATGAGAGTGCCGATCCGGGTGAGGTAGGTGGTCTCCGTCACGCCGACGAGAGTAACTCACATATGAGATACATGCACATCCACGACCGGTGCGTCGCCGGTCACACCGGCACGCTGGCCACCCCCGGCGGCAGGAACCGGGCCCCGTTGACCTTCTCGGAGATGCCCTCGCGGTCCAGCAGCGGGGTGATCCCTCCGTTCCAGAACTGGAAGCCCGCGCCGGTGATCATCGCGAGGTCGATGTCCATCGGCGCCTGGGCCACGCCCTCGCGGAGCATCATCGCGATCTCCTCGGCCAGCGCCGAGAGGACCCGCTCGCGCACCTGCGCGACCGACAGCTCGACGGGGGAGTCCGGGGTGGGCGCCAGGGCCAGCACCTCGGGGTCGGGCACCGGCTTGCCGTCCGGGCCCCACTGGTAGTAGCCGGGCTTCTTCGCCTCGACGATCCGCTGGAGGGTGGGCGAGACGTAGAACCGGTCGCCGAACGCGCGGTGGAGCGTCTCGCTGTTGTGCAGGGCGATGGCCGGCCCGACGAGGCCGAGGAGGACGAAGGGCGGCATCGGTGCGAGGCCGGCGACGCCCTGGTCGGCGACGACGGCGGGCGTGCCCTCGTCGACGACCCGGGAGAACTCGCCCATGAACCGCCCCAGCAGCCGGTTGACGATGAAGGACGGGGAGTCCTTGACGTGGACGGTCGTCTTCTTCAGCGCCTTCCCCACCGCGAAGGCCGTCGCGAGCGCCGCGTCGTCGGTCTTCGCGCCCGGGATGATCTCGAGCAGCGGCATGACGGCGACGGGGTTGAAGAAGTGGAACCCGACGACGCGCTCGGGGTGCTCCAGGCCGGAGGCCATCTCGGTGATCGACAGCGAGCTCGTGTTGCTCGCGAGGACACACTCCGGCGAGACGACCGCCTCGACCTCGGCGAAGACCTGCTGCTTGACCGAGATCTCCTCGAAGACGGCCTCGATGACGAAGTCGGCGTCGGCGAAGCCGTCCTTGCTCGTCGAGCCGGAGACCAGGCCCTTGAGGAAGCCGGCCTTGTCGGCGCTGACCCGGCCCTTGCCGAGGAGCTTGTCGACCTCGCCGTGGACGTAGCCGACGCCCTTGGCCACCCGCTCCTCGTCGAGGTCGGTCATGACGACCGGGACACCGAGCCGACGGGCGAAGAGGAGGGCGAGCTGGCTCGCCATGAGCCCCGCGCCGACGATCCCCACCTTCGTCACCGGTCGGGCGAGCGCGGCGTCCGGCGCGCCCGCGGGGCGCTTGGCCCGCTTCTGGACGAGGTCGAACGAGTACAGCCCGGCCCGGAGCTCGTCGGCCATGAGCAGGTCGCCGAGCGCCTCGTCCTCGGCGGCGAAGCCCTCGTCGCGGGTCGCCGTGCGCGCCGCGCGGACGAGCTCGAGGGCGCGGTACGGCGCCGGGGAGGCGCCGCCGGTCTTGGCGTCGACGAGGGCCTTCGCCGCGCCGAGCGCGGCCTCCCACTCGGCCTCGTCGCGGCTCACCTCGGCGCGCTCGACCGTGGTGCTGCCGGCGACGACGCCCGCGGCCCAGCGGATCGACTCGACGAGGAAGTCGGCCGGCTCGAACATCGCGTCGGCGATGCCCAACGAGAACGCCTTGGGGCCGGACAGCATCGCGTTCGTGTTCATCGGGTTCTCGATGATGACCGTCAGCGCGGCGGCCGGGCCGACGAGGTTGGGCAGCAGGTAGCAGCCGCCCCAGCCGGGGACGAGGCCGAGGAAGGTCTCGGGGAGCGCGACGGCGGGCACCCCGGCCGAGATGGTCCGGTAGTCGCAGGCGAGGGCGATCTCGACCCCACCGCCCATCGCGGCCCCGTTGACGAAGGCGAAGGTCGGGACCGGCAGGTCCATGATCGCCGCGTATGCCGCGTGCCCCGCCCGGGCGATCTCGACCGCCTGGGCGCGCTCGGTCACCTGGACGACCCCGGTGAGGTCGGCGCCGACGGCGAAGATGAACGGCTTGCCGGTGAGGCCGACCGCCTGGATCTCACCGGCCTCGGCGCGGGCCCGAAGGGTGCCGACGACGCCCGTGAGCTCGGCGATCCCGCCCGGGCCGAAGGTGTTGGGCTTGGTGTGGTCGAGCCCGTTGTCGAGGGTGAGCAGGGCCATCGTCCCGGCGCCGCCCGGCAGCTCGACGTCGCGGACGAGGGCGTGGGTGACGACCTCGCCCCGCTGGGTCACCGTGTCGGTCATCGGTCAGCTCTCCTTGCCGTAGTCCGGGTGGTGGGGGTTCTCCCAGATGACGCTGCCGCCCATCCCGATGCCGATGCACATCGTCGTCAGGCCGTAGCGGACCTCGGGGTGCGCCGCGAACTGGGCGGCCAGGTTCGTCATGAGCCGCACGCCCGAGGAGGCGAGCGGGTGGCCGACGGCGATGGCGCCACCGAACTCGTTGACCCGGGGGTCGTCGTCGGCGATGCCGAAGTGGTCGAGGAAGGCGAGCACCTGGACCGCGAACGCCTCGTTGACCTCGAACAGGCCGATGTCGTCGATGGTGAGCCCGGCCTTGGCGAGGGCCTTCTCGGTGGCCGGCACCGGCCCGACGCCCATGACCTCGGGCTCGACGCCGACGAAGGCGAACGAGACGAGGCGCATCTTCGGGGCGAGGCCCAGCTCGTCCGCGGCCTCCTGGGAGGTGAGCAGGCAGGCCGTCGCACCGTCGTTGAGGCCCGCGGCGTTGCCCGCGGTGACGTTGCCGTGCGCCCGGAACGGCGTCTTGAGCGCGGCGAGGTCCTCGAGCGTCGTGCCGCGCCGCGGCGGCTCGTCGGCCGTCGCCATGCCCCAGCCCTGGGCCGCGCTGCGGATCGCGACGGGGACGAGGTCGGGCTGGATCCGCCCGGCGTCGTAGGCCGCGGCCGTCTTGGCCTGGCTCGCCACGGCATACGCATCGGAGCGGGCCTTGGTCAGGTGCGGGAAGCGGTCGTGGAGGTTCTCGGCGGTCTTGCCCATGACGAGCGCGCTGGGGTCGACGAGCTTCTCGGCGACGATCCGCGGGTTGGGGTCGACCTGCTCGCCCATCGGGTGGCGGCCCATGTGCTCGACGCCGCCGGCGATGGCGACGTCGATGGCGCCCATGCCGATCGCGCCCGCCGTCGTCGTCACGGCGGTCATCGCCCCGGCGCACATCCGGTCGATGGAGTAGCCGGGGGTGCTCTTCGGCAGCCCGGACAGCAGCGCGGCCATCCGGCCGAGGGTCAGGCCCTGGTCGCCGATCTGGGTCGTCGCCGCGACGGCGACCTCCTCGACGCGGTCGGGCGGCAGGGACGGGTTGCGGCGCAGCAGCTCGCGGATGCAGGCGATGACGAGGTCGTCCGCGCGGGTCTCGGCGTACATCCCCTTCTCGCCGGCCTTGCCGAACGGGGTGCGAACGCCGTCGACGAACACGACGTCGTGGGCGGTGCGGGGCACGAGGGCCTCCCTCTCACTGGGCACGTGGCGGCGGCCCGGATCGGGCCGCATCGCGCGATGTTACTCGTGAGTATGCCCTGCCTCGGTGAAGGCCGCCACCAGCAGGGGGGCGACGATGTCGGCCTGCCACGGCCGCACCCCCTGGGCGAGGAGCGCGTCGGTGAACGCGGAGACGGTATGCCGCTTCGGCGGCGACCACACGACGCGCCGCAGCGGGTCGGGGGAGCAGACGTTCTCGACCGGGATGACCCGCTCCTCGGCGAAGGCGGCCAGGGCGGTCCGGGTCGCGGCGAGACGCTCGGCGGCGACGGGGTTCTTGTCGGCCCAGGACCGGGCCGGCGGGGGACCGTCGCTGCGCAGCGAGCGCGGCGGCAGGCTCTCGTCCGGCAGCTCGACCCCGCGGTTCACGGCCCGGACCCACTGGCGGCCGTAGCGCTGGATGGCGCGGTGGCCCGACGGCAGCGCGTCGAGGCTCGTCGGTGCGGTCGCCGCGAGGTCGATGAGCGAGCGGTCGGGAAGCACCCGACCCGGCGAGACGTCGCGGTCGCGGGCGATGTCGTCGCGGGCGAACCACAGCTCGCGGAGGATGCCGAGCGCGCGGCGACCCTTGAGGGTCGACAGGCCGCTCGTCCGGCGCCAGGGGTCGGTGCGCTCGGCCGGCTCCCAGGTGAGCAGCGCCTCGAACTCCTGCCGGGCCCACTCGGCCTTGCCCTGCGCCGCGAGATCGACGCCCATGAGGTTGCGCAGGTCGGCCAGGACCTCGACGTCGAGCGCGGCATACCGCAGCCACGGTGTCGGCAGCGGCCTCGTCGACCAGTCGACGGCGGAGTGCTCCTTGGCGAGGGAGAGCCCGAGGTAGTGCTCGACGACGGCCGCGAGTCCGACCCGGGGCAGCCCGAGGACCCGGGCGGCGAGCTCGGTGTCGAACAGCTGGCGGGGACGCAGGCCGACCTCGGCGAGGCAGGCGAGGTCCTGGGTCGCGGCGTGGAGGATCCACTCGGCGGGGCCGATCGCCTCGGCGAGCGGGCTGAGGTCCGGGCAGGCGATGGGGTCGATGAGCCAGGTGCCCGCGCCCTCGCGGCGGAGCTGGACGAGGTAGGCGCGCTGGCCGTAGCGGTAGCCCGAGGCCCGCTCGGCGTCGAGGGCCACCGGGCCGGTGCCGCCGGCGACCGCGCGGGCGGCCGCGTCGAGCCCGCGCTCGGAGTCGACGACGGCCGGGATGCCGTCGGCCGGCTCGCGCAGCGGGATGACCGCCGCGGGACTCGGTCTCGGCGGGGTCGGGTGGGGTCGGCGGGGTCGGCTCGTCGGGGTGGTCGGTCGTGGGGTCGGTCACGATGGGTCGGTCCTGGCCGTCAACGTCGGGGTCCCGGCAGCGCGATCACGCCCTCGGGCAGCGGAGGGAGGCCGGCGATCGTGCACAGCAGGTCGGACCAGGCGAGCAGGTGCCCGGCGACGTCCCCGCTGAGCGGGGTCCACGAGGCGCGGACCTCCATCTCGACCGTCGGCGGCCGGTCGGCGAGACCGGCGAAGCTCTGGGAGACGACCCGGGTCACGGTGCCCGCCTCGGCGGTGAACTCGACGCCGTTGTGGTGCAGGGCGTCGACGAGCCAGGTCCAGCCCACCTCGCCGAGCATGGGATCGGAGGCGAGCTCGGCCTCCAGCTCGGCGCGGGCGAAGGTCACCGCGCGCCACGTCCCACCCCACGGCTCGGGGGCCGCGGGGTCGTGCAGGAGCACGAACCGCCCGGATGCGAGCTCCTCGTCGTCGGCAGCGCTGGAGAGGACGTCGGCGCTGAGGGCAACCGCATACGGAGCGATCCGCTGGGGCGCCGGAACCTCGGTGATCCGGACCTCCGGGCGCAGCCGGGCGCGCCGCAGGTCGTCCAGAGCACGAGCGAACTCCGGCGACTCACGACCCGTCACGGTGCGACTTGCCACCTCAGCAGGGTATGCCGCCCCGGGCCCGTTGCGGAGGACGGCGCGCCGAGTCGGTGCTCGACCGACCCTCACGAGAGCTCGGGGTGAACCCGTCGCGACGTGCGAGGATGTGCGCCGTGACCGCCGAGATGCCCGCCAGCGACCCCGCCGCAGACTCCGCCGACAGCCCGCTCGTCCGGGCCGCACGAGGGCGTCCGGTGCCGCATACGCCGGTGTGGTTCATGCGCCAGGCCGGTCGCTCGCTGCCGGAGTACCGCCGGGTCCGCGAGGGGGTGGCGATGCTCGACTCGTGCCGCCGACCGGACCTCGTCACCGAGATCACCCTCCAGCCGGTGCGCCGGCACGGTGTCGACGCGGCGATCTTCTTCTCCGACATCGTCGTGCCGCTCGCGGCGGTCGGGATCGACCTCGACATCGTCCCGGGCACCGGTCCGGTCATCGCCGAGCCGATCCGCAGCCGCGCCGACCTCGACCGGCTCCCTCCGCTGACCCCCGAGCACGTCCCCGACATCATCGAGTCGGTCCGGCTCATCACGGCCGAGCTCGGGCCGACCCCGCTCATCGGCTTCGCCGGGGCGCCGTTCACCCTCGCGTCCTATCTCGTCGAGGGCGGGCCGTCGCGCAACCACGAGCACACCAAGGCGCTCATGCACGGAGACCCCGAGCTGTGGAACGACCTGTGCGGCCGGCTCGCGGCGATCGCCGGCGCCTTCCTGCGGATCCAGGCCGAGGCGGGAGCCAGCGTCGTCCAGCTCTTCGACTCGTGGGTGGGAGCGCTGTCCCGCGCCGACTACGCGGCCTACGTCCAGCCCCACTCGGCGGCGGCCCTCGCGGCGGTCGCCGACCTCGACGTCCCCCGCATCCACTTCGGGGTGGGCACCGGGGAGCTGCTGTCCCTCATGGGGGAGGCCGGGGCCGACGTCGTCGGCGTCGACTTCCGGGTGTCCCTCACCGACGCGCTCGCCCGGCTCGGTGACGGGTACGCCGTCCAGGGCAACCTCGACCCCGCCCTGCTCCTCGCGCCGTGGCCGGTCATCGACGCCGAGGTCCGGCGCATCCTCGACGAGGGCCGGGCGGCGCCGGGCCACATCTTCAACCTCGGTCACGGCGTCCTGCCCCACACCGACCCCGACGTCATCACCCGGGTCGTCGAGCTCGTCCACGAGGCGAGCTCGACGACCTGAGGCCGGGTCAGGCCTGGGCGGGCGGCGGCGCAGCCGGGGGCGCGGTCACCCGGCGCCGGCGGAGCCGGAGCCAGAGCGGAACGCCGACGAGCGCGAAGACGACGGCGAACGGGAGGACCGCGCCGAGAGCCGTCAGGAGGAACGCGACGGAGGCGGTGAAGGCGTCCCAGCCGGCGGCGAGACCACCGAGGAAGCCGGTCGGGGGCTCGTCGACGGGCGCTCCCTCGGTCGTGAGCCGGATCTCGATCGGCGACATCGCGACGGCGTCGTCGAGGGTGGCCAGACGTTGCTCGAGCGACTCCAGGTCGGCCTCGCGGCGGCTCAGCTCGGACTCGAGCGTCACGATGTCGCCGATCTTGTCGGCCCGAGACATCAGGGCCCGGACCCGGTCCACGCTGGCCCGCATCGTCTTGATCCGGGAGGCGGTGTCGACATAGGTGCTCGTGACGTCGTCGGTGCTCGTGGCGCGGGAGTCGACGGTGCCGAGGGCGGCGAGCCGGTCGAGGGTGGCGTCGAGGGCACTCGCCGGGACGCTGATCGTCATGGTGCTGAACTCCTGGGCGTGGCTGGGCTCGGCGACGTCGTCCCGGGCCGGGGGCAGCGGGGCGCTGAGCTGCTCGCTGACGACGAGCCCCTTGGCGGCGGTCGCGATGCTGCGGATGTCCGACGCGGCCTTCGGCACCGAGGCGACGACGATCGACATGTCCGCGCGACGGGTCAGCTTGCGGTCGAGCTGCGCGGCCGAGACCGACCCGGAGCTCGTCGTCCCGTCCGCCGCCTTCTGGGCCTCCGGGGCGGAGTCGGCGGGGGCGCGCTCGTCCCCGGCTCCCGCCGAGTCCGACTGGGCGGCACCCCCGGCGGAGTCGTTCTGGCTCGTGCCGGAGGCGCTGCAGCCGGTGACGAGGGCGACGCCGAGGGCCGCGGCGAGAACGGCGATAACGGCTCGTCGGTGGGTGGTGGTCCGGTGGGCGGTGGGGAGGCGGCGCATCGATGCTCCTCGGGTCGACTGCGGTGGGGCTGGCGATGAGATGGCTCCGGTCGCGGGATCGTTCCGGTCCCGTGGTCTCGATCGGGTCACGATGCGGGGCGGCCGGTCCCGGTCGGCTCGGGTGGTGCGGTGACCGCGGAACGTGGCGCACGGCATACCGGATGGGCCCGGCCCGACGGCTCCGGCGCGTGGTCGGCGTGAGAACCTGGTGCCCATGTCGTCTCCCTCGTCCCCACGGGGACCACACGTCGTCGTCATCGGGGGTGGGGTGAGCGGACTCACCGCGGCCCTCACCGTCGTCCGGGCCCGACCGGACGCCCGGGTGACCGTCCTCGAGGGCGGGGACCGGCCGGGGGGAAGCTCCGCCTGGAGACCGTGGCCGGACACGTCGTCGACGTCGGCGCCGAGGCGATGCTCGCGCTGCGGCCCGAGGCCGTCGACCTGCTCGAGTCGGTCGGCGCCGGTGACGAGATCGTCGCGCCCGAGACGACATCCGCCTCCGTGTGGTCCCGTGGTGGCCTGCACCCGCTGCCGCGCGCGACGCTCATGGGCATCCCGGCCGACCCCACGGCGGCCCGCGGGCTGCTGACCGACGACGAGGTCGCGCGCGCTCTCGACGAGCGGCCCTGGGACGAGCCCCTCGGCGACGACGTCGCGGTCGGCGAGTACGTCGCCGCCCGGCTCGGTCAGGCCGTCGTCGACCGGCTCGTCGAGCCGCTCCTCGGCGGGGTGTACTCCGGCCACGCGTCCCGGCTGTCGATGCGGGCGGCCCTGCCGCAGGCCTGGCCGACCGCCGAGTCGGGTGGGAGCCTCCTCGCGCTCGCGTCGCGGGCGATGGGCCCGCGCTCGACGGGGCCGGCGCCGGCCGGGAGGCCGGCAGACGCCTCGGCTCGGCCCCCGCGGCCGCCGTTCGCGGGGATCCGCGGTGGGGTGGGCCGGTTCCCCGAGCTGCTCCTCGCCGCCCTCGAGCCGTATGCCGTCGAGGTGCGACTCCACGCGCCGGCGACGGCGCTCGAGCGCACGCCGCAGGGGTGGGCCGTCGTGGCCGGCCCGACCTCGGCCTCGGAGCGGTTCGAGGCCGACGCCGTCGTCGTCACCGTCGCGCCCGCGCCGAGCGCTCGGCTCCTCGCGCCCCACGCCCCGGGGGCCTCGGCGATCCTCGCCGCGATGGAGACCGCCTCGACCGCCGTCATCACCCTCGCCGTCGAGTCCGCCGGGCTCGGCGAGCTGCCGGGGTCGGGCTTCCTCGTCCCGCCCGTCGAGGGGATGCGGATCAAGGCCGGCACCTTCAGCGGCGTCAAGTGGGGCTGGACGGGCGCGCTCTCGGACGACACGGCATACCTGCGGGCCTCGATCGGGCGCGCGGGTGAGGAGCGCGACCTCGAACGGGAGGACGACGAGCTCGTCGACCTCGCCGTGCGCGAGGTCTCGACGGTCCTCGGCCGGCCGCTGCCACGGCTCGTCGACGGCCACGTGCAGCGGTGGGAGGCCGGGCTGCCCCAGTACACCGTCGGGCACCTCGACCGGGTCGCCGCGATCCGGACCGAGGTCGCCGGCCTGCCCGGGCTGGAGGTCGCGGGCGCGGCATACGACGGGGTGGGGATCCCGGGGGTCATCGCCTCGGCCACCCGTGCCGCCACCGCGATCGTCGGGGGTCTCGCCACGAGTCCAGGGACGGCCGGGACAATGGGGGCATGACGACCCCTGCCGACCAGCCCGCCCGTCCCGCGCCCACCAAGCCCGGAGCCGCCCGGATCCGCGAGATCAACGAGACCGTCCGGTATGCGATGTGGTCGGTGTTCGCCTACTCGGGTCCGCTCGGTCACGCCGACCGCGCGGCGATGGCCGACGAGGTCGAGGCGCTCGTCGCCGACCTCGGCGCCCACGACGTCGTCGTGCGCGGCTTCTACGACGTGGCCGGGCTGCGGGCCGACGCCGACGTCATGGTGTGGTGGCACGCCGCGACGATCGAGGGGCTGCAGGACGCCTACCACCGGCTGCTGCGCACCGAGTTCGGCTCGCACCTGACGGCGGTGTGGTCGGTGGCGGCCCTGCACCGGCCCGCGGAGTTCAACAAGAGCCATATCCCGGCCTTCCTCGCCGACGAGCAGGCCCGGGCGTACGTGTGCGTCTACCCGTTCGTCCGGTCCTACGAGTGGTACCTCCTGCCGGACGAGGAGCGGCGCGAGCTGCTCGCCGAGCACGGCCGGATGGCCCGGGACTACCCGGACGTGCGGGCCAACACGATCTCGTCGTTCGCCCTCGGGGACTACGAGTGGGTGCTGGCGTTCGAGGCCGACGAGCTGGACCGGATCGTCGACCTCATGCGTGAGCTGCGGGCGTCCCGGGCCCGGCGCCACGTCCGGGTCGAGGTCCCCTTCTACACCGGCCCCCGGGTCGAGATCCGCCCCCTCATCGCCGCCGCCCGCTGACCCCGCCCCCCTCCGGTCCCAACTTCCCCACCTGAGGTGGGGAAGTGGCACTTCACCCCGGAAACTTCCTCGGGTGAAGTGCCAGGTTCCGGGGTGGAGTCCGAGGCCCGAGGGTGCTTGTCCACAAGACCGGACCCACGGAAGGCGTCATCCACAGGATGCGACGCCCGGGTGACGCGCTCAGGGTCCGGAGCGCATCCTCGCGAGCATGTCCCTTCCACCCGAACTGCGAGCGCTGGCGGCCGACCAGGACGGTGTCTTCCTCACGGAACAGGCTGCGGCTCTCGGTCTCGACGCCCGTGCCCTGGTCCGACTCCGGCACGAGGGGCACCTCCTGCACCCGATGCGCGGGCTGTATGCCGTGGCCGCCACGGCGGAACACCACGCCGAGGGCTGGCATCGGCAGCTGGCCGCCGGGGCGATGCTGCTCTACCCGGACGCCCACCTGGACGGCGTCTCGGCGGTGCTCGCGCACGGGTTGCCGGTGTGGTCGGTCGACCTCGCCCGCCCCGAGGTCGTGCGACCCATCGAACGCAGCGCCGGGGTCAAGGGTCTGCGCGTGCGTCCCGCCCTCGACGTCGAGCCCACCCGGACCGGCTGGGGGCCTGCGGTGCCCGTCCCCTGGGCCGTGGTCCGGTTGGCCGTGGACCACGGAATCCTCCAGGGCGTCGTCAGTGCCGATGCCGCGCTGCGGGGTGGGTCGACGTCGCTCGACGAGCTGAGCACGGTGGCCGAGCGGGTCAGCCGATGGCCACACGCGGGGCGGGTGCGCACGCTCCTGACCCTCGTCGACGACCGCAGCGAGTCCGTCGGAGAGTCGATCCTCAGGGTCGAGCTGAGCCTGCGGGGGATCCGGCTGGTCCCTCAGTTCGAGGTCCGTGACGGCTTCGGGGACTTCATCGGCCAGGGCCGACTTCCGCGTCGAGGGGACGCGTGTGCTGATCGAGTTCGACGGGCGGATGAAGTACGCCTCCGGCGATCCGAGCGTCCTGTGGGCGGAGAAGCGCCGCGAGGACCGCCTCCGCGAGGCGGGCTACATCGTCATCCGGGTCACCTGGGCCGATCTGAAGGAGCCGGCGCGGATCGTCGCCCGGATTCGTCGCGCGCTGGCCCGGGTCGCCTGACCCTTCGCGGCGGCCCGGCCGGTCCGTCCACTTCACCCCGGAACATGGCACTTCACCCCGGGAATGTTCCGGGGTGAAGTGCCATGTTCCCGCTGCAGGCGGGAAAGTCGGGGTCAGGGGGAGGGGCGGAGGGTGAGGCTGATGCTGTTGATGCAGTAGCGCTGGTCGGTCGGGGTGTCGTAGCCCTCTCCCTCGAAGACGTGCCCGAGGTGGCTGCCACACGACGCGCAGCGCACCTCGACCCGCGGGCGTCCCGGCAGCGACCGGTCCTCGAGGAACTCGACCGAGTCCCCGGCGAGCGGGCTGAAGAACGACGGCCACCCGCAGTGGCTCTCGAACTTCGTCTCCGACGTGAACAGCTCCGCCCCGCAGGCGCGACAGGCGTAGACGCCCTCGGTCTTGGTGTCGGTGTACTCCCCGGTGAACGGCATCTCGGTCCCCGCCTCGCGCAGCACCTGGTACTCCTGCGGCGTCAGGGTCTCGCGCCACTCCTGCTCGGTGCGGTCGACGGCATACGGGCGGTCGCTCGGCGTCATCATGTCTCGCTCAACCCGTCGCGGCCCGCGAACGTTCCCGAACCCGTCGGCGCGTCACCCGCCGGTAAGGATCGACCCCGGCCGGTATGCCGCGGCCCCACGCCGAGCCGGCCGGCCACCCCCGCGGGGCGACCGGCCGGCATACCGGAGGAGGCGAGGCGTCAGCCCCGCAGGGACAGCCGGACGACCTGCGGGTCGTGGTCGCTGTCCTGGTCCCAGAACGGGCTGTTCGTGTGGACGATGTCGTAGCGGAACGTCGGCTTCGCATGCCTCGCGTTCCACGGCCGCCACGGCCCGCGGAAGCCCGACGCGTTCGTCGTCAGCGACCGGCTGAGGAAGATGTGGTCGAGCACCTGGCTGTTGCCCTCGTAGTCGTAGGTCCACTGCTGGGCCTTCGGGAGGGTCCGGGGCAGGTCGGTCAGCGCGGTCGCGCCGTGGCCCTCGAGGGTGCCCGCGACGATGTCGGCCGTCTGGCTGAACTGGAAGTCGTTGACGTCACCCGCGATGACGAGCCGGGCGTTCCGGTCCGCCGCGAAGAGGCTGTCCGCCCACGCCCGCACGACCTCGGCCTGGGCGTGCCGCTGGTCCTCGCTGAACCGGGTCGGCTGCTGCCACCGGCCGAACAGCGGGTCGTCGCCGCCCTTGGAGGCGAAGTGCACCGCCACGGCGAAGACCGTCTTGCCGTGGAAGCGGAACTCCCCGACGAGCGGCTTGCGCGAGTCGTCCCACGCGGGGTTGGTCGGGTCGATCCGACCCGGCGAGACGCTGAGGTGTGCGCCGTGCCGGTCCTTCACGACGGTCGCGGGCGTCGTCGCGTCGCCGCCGGGGCGGTCGACGAAGTGGACCCCGCGGTCGGTGCGGAAGAGGAAGACGTTGCGGATGTTGCCGCCCGGCTGCCCGCCGTCGCTGTCGTTGGCGGGGTTGACCCACCGGGCCGCGTATGCCGGCCCGCCGGCCGCCGCGATCGCCGCGATGAGCTTGTCGGTCGTGTCCGTCGAGTCGACGACCCCGTCGTCGGTGGCGCCACTGTTGTCCTGGACCTCCTCGATGGCGAGGATGTCCGGCGCGCGGAGGTTGTGGACGATCTGCCCGGCGAGCTTGTCGAACTTCTCCTGGGGGTTGTCCGGAGCGAGGTTCTCGACGTTGAAGGACGCGACGGACAGCTCGCTGCGCTTCTGTCGCGACGTGACCTCGCGCTGGAGGCCTCCGCTGACGACCGTCGGGGGAGCGGTGACCTCGAGCTTGAAGTTCGAGAAGGAGTAGTCGAGGACGCCCTCGGTGAGCCCGGAGAGGGTGTCGCCGACGTTGGCCTTCGGCATCGCGTCGGAGCCGATGATCCCGTCGTCGAGCTGGACGCGCATCGCGTTGGGGTGGTCGTAGCCGCTGTAGACGACGCCGCCGACCTCGGAACGCAGGGCGTCCACGTGCTGGCCGGGGATGACCGGCATCTCGCCGTAGGCGCTCGTCGGCCCGACGACCTGGGCGTCCTCGAGGCCGACCCGCATGCCCTCGAGCGACTCGTAGAAGTCGATGGCGTTCGTGCTCGGGTCGAACGTCGCCGAGGGGTACTCGACGCTGCCGGGGTCGCCGTCGTAGATCGTCTGCTGCGGGGCGATCCGGTCGACGCCGATGATGACGGGTGCCGGGAGGGCGTTGCCGCTGGAGTCGACGGTCACCGTCGGGGAGACGATCTCGGTCGTCGTGAGGTTGTCGTTGCCGCCGCTGCCGCCGGGCCGGAACTCGCTCACCGAGCCGTCGACGGTCACCGCGTCACCGACGGCCGCCGTGGGCGCGGAGCGGGTGTAGACGTAGATGCCCTCGGACGTGGCCGGGTCGTCGTCCGGGGTGGCGTCCTGCATCCAGAACCCCGAGCCGCTCGTCGCCGTGACGATGCCCTCGACGCCGTTGACCGGCTGCCCGGCCAGGGGGGAGAGGTGCCCGGCGCCCTGGATCTGGTGGATCGTCTCGGGCTCGTCGACCGGAGGTGCCCCGCAGGTGAAGGCGTCCGCCGTCGAGTTCGTCGGCGACGGGTCACCGGCGGCGAAGTCGGCGACGTTGTTGTCGGTGTCGGTGCACGGGGTCAGCCGCGAGTCCGAGGTCGCGTTCGTCAGGCCGGGGGCCGCGCCGGAGCCCTCGTACGTCGAGGCGCTGCCGTAGCCGACGAGGTCGACGACCGCACCGCTCGCGTCGAGGAGCTCGATCCGGCCGGAGCTGGCCGACATCGTCAGCGTCCCGGTCGCGTCCGGCGTCGGCAGGTCGGTGGTCCCGCCGGCCCCGTCGGCCTCCTTGACGAGGTAGGTGTGCATCGGCGCGATCGTCCCGGAGAGCGCCGTCGGGGTGCCGCTCGGGCTCGTCCCGCTCGCCGAGTAGTAGCGGATCGTCCAGCCGGTGACGTCGATCGGGGCGTCGGTCGGGTTGGACAGCTCGACGAAGTCGCTGCGCCACGTCGCACCGCTGTTGCCGCCGCCGCCGTACACCTCGTTGACGAGGACGGAGGTCGGGGCCGCGTGGGCGGGGGTGGCGGCCGCGAGGGCCGTGATGGCGAGGACCGGTGCGGCGGCGGCCGCGAGGACGGACCGGGTTCGGACCGAGGTATGCCGCGCGCCTCCTGAGCGTGCGGCAGCCGGCTGAGCGGACATGGGTCTCCCTGGGTTGTGGGACGGGCGGACCCCACGAACCTAGGTCGGCCTCCGCGGCCTGTGGTGGGCCGGCGAGTAAGGGTTGGGCAAAGATCTGGTCAAGTCGCGCGGCAGGGCCGGTCGGTCCCACTGGTTAGGCTCGGCTCATGAGCTCCCACGAGGTCATCGAGGTCGCCGGGCCCGACGGGCCACGCCAGGTCCGGCTCTCCAGCCCGGACCGGGTCATGTGGCCCGATGCCGGCATCACCAAGGGCGACCTCGCGGCCTACGTCGTCGCCGTGGGGGAGCCGCTCCTCTCGGCCATCGCCGACCGGCCGGTCACCCTCCAGCGCTTCCCCGAGGGGATCGAGGGGGAGGAGTTCTACTCGAAGAACCCGCCCCGGGGCGTCCCCGAGTGGGCGCGGACGACGTCCTGCCGCTACCCGTCCGGGCGGCGCCACGACCAGCTCGTCGTCGACGAGGTCGCCACGGCGGTCTGGGCGGTCCAGATGAACACGGTGACGTTCCATCCCTGGCCGGTCCGCACCGGGAACAACGACAACCCCGACGAGCTGCGCATCGACCTCGACCCGCAGCCGGGCCGGACCTTCACCGATGCCGTCGAGGCGGCCCACGCGCTGCGCCAGGTGATGGCCGAGGTCGGTCTCGTCGGGTGGGCCAAGACGAGCGGCAACCGGGGCGTCCACGTCTTCGCCCGGATCGCCCCGACCCACGAGTTCCTCGACGTGCGCCACGGCGTCATCGGCATCGCCCGCGAGCTCGAGCGACGGCTGCCCGACCTCGTCACGACGGCGTGGTGGAAGGAGGAGCGGGGGGAGCGCGTCTTCGTCGACTTCAATCAGGCCTGCCGCGATCGGACGATCGCCGCCGCCTACAGCCCGCGCCCGCTCCCGGGAGCGCCGGTCTCGATGCCGGTCTCCTGGGCAGAGCTCGACACCGTGGCGCCGGGCGACTTCACCGTCCTCACCGTCCCCGACGTCCTCGAGGACCGGCCGGACGCGTGGGCGGGCATCGACGACGAGGTGGGCGACGTCTCCGGCGCGATCGCGCTGTGGGACCGGGATGTCGAGGAGCGCGGGCTCGGCGAGCTGAACTTCCCGCCCGACTACCCCAAGATGCCGGGCGAGCCGCCCCGGGTGCAGCCGAGCAAGCGCCGCGCCGACCGGGCCGACGAGGACTACCTCGGGCCGAAGGCCGAGCGGGACGCCGAGGACCGCGAACGATGGGGTATGCCGGTCACCCCGCCGGTGGCGCCGATGCTCGCCAAGTCGGTGCCCGGCATACCCGAGAGGGGCGAGCTGCTCTTCGAGCCGAAGTGGGACGGCTTCCGGTCGGTCATCTTCCGCTCCGGTGACCTCGTCGAGATCGGCAGCCGCAACGGCAAGCCGATGACGCGCTACTTCCCCGAGGTCGTCGAGGCCGTCCTGGCGAACCTGCCGGAGCGGTGTGTCGTCGACGGCGAGATCGTCCTCGTCCGGCCGGGCTCGGACCGGCTCGACTTCGAGCTACTCCAGCAGCGGATCCACCCGGCGGCGAGCCGGGTCACCAAGCTCTCGCGCGAGACGCCGGCGAGCTTCGTCGCGTTCGACCTGCTCGCGCTCGGCGACGAGGACCTCATGGAGCGACCCTTCGGCGATCGCCGGCGGCTGCTCGAGGAGGCGCTCGTCGAGGCGCGGGCGCCGATCCACCTCACTCCCGCGACGACCGACCGGGAGGTGGCGGCGGAGTGGTTCGAGCAGTTCGAGGGCGCCGGCCTCGACGGGGTCGTCGCCAAGCCGCTCGACGGTGTCTACGCCCAGGACAAGCGGACGATGTTCAAGATCAAGCACGAGCGGACGGCGGACTGCGTCGTCGCCGGCTACCGGGTCCACAAGTCGGGCGAGGACGCCATCGGCTCGCTCCTGCTCGGCCTCTACACCGACGACGGCGAGCTCGCCAGCGTCGGGGTCATCGGCGCCTTCCCGATGGCCCGCCGACGCGAGCTGATGGAGGAGCTCCAGCCCCTCGTGACCGACTTCGACGACCACCCGTGGGCGTGGGCGCGTCAGGAGGAGGGGCACCGCACACCCCGTAGCAGCGAGTACAGCCGGTGGAGCGTCGGCAAGGACCTCTCCTTCGTGCCGCTGCGGCCGGAGCGGGTCGTCGAGGTCCGCTACGACCACATGGAGGGGGTGCGTTTCCGGCACACGGCGCAGTTCGTCCGGTGGCGCCCCGACCGGGACCCCGAGTCGTGCACCTTCGCCCAGCTCGACGAGCCGGTGTCCTACGACCTCGCCGACGTCCTGTCGGCCCGAGGTCCCGCGTGACCAGACGCCCCACGCTCACCCGCCGGGCGGTGGTGGCCGGGGCCACGGTGGCCGGGACGACGGCCCTGGCGAGCGCGTCCGGGTCGGTCGCGGCCGCGGCATACTTCGCCCGGCGCGTCCTCACCCCGGACCGGCAGCGTCCGGACGACACGATGATCCTCGAGGTCCGCGCCGACACCCTCCTGCTGGGCCACTCGCCCGAGACGGTCGTGCCGGGCCGCTACGGGCTGTGGCTCGACGGCGGCGCCGGCCACGCGCGAGTGGGCGACATCGTCGCGGTCGACGAGGCGGCCGGGACCGTCGAGCGGCGACTGATCTCGCTCGACCGGGGGCTGCTCACCGAGGGTCCGGCCCGGTGGAACCAGTACTTCTACGGCAGCCCGCCGGAGGTCTCGCTCGGCCTACCGACGGACCACGTCGGGATCGGCGGCGAGCTGGGCGCGATGCCGGCGTGGGTCGTCCCGGCCGCCTTCGGTCGCAGCCACCGGTGGGCCGTGCTGGTCCACGGCCGCGGGGCGCGACGGGAGGAGACGATCCGGGCGATCCGCCCGCTCCACGAGCTGGGGTGGACGGTGCTCGTCCCGAGCTACCGCAACGACGAGGGGGTGCCGGCGGGCCCCGACGGCCGCTACAACCTCGGGCTGTCGGAGTGGCGGGACGTCGAGACGGCGATCCGGTATGCCGTGGCCCAGGGCGCCGAGGAGGTGATCCTCGGTGGGTGGTCGATGGGTGGTGCCATCGTCCTCCAGCTCCTCGATCGATCGCCGCTCGCGTCGGTCGTCTCCCGAGCGTTCCTCGACGCCCCCGTGATCGACTGGGCAGACGTGCTCGCCTTCCATGCCCGGGTGAACCGGCTGCCCCCGCAGATCGGGTCGCTGTCCCGCACGATGATGGGCCGGCGCTGGGGGCGACGGCTCGTCGGCGTGCACGAGGCCGTCGACGTCGCCCGCACCGACTGGGTGGCGCGTGCGGGTGAGCTGCGGCACCCGCTGCTCGTCATCCACAGCGCCGACGACGACTTCGTGCCGGTCGGTCCGTCCCGGCGGCTCGCGGAGGCGCGACCGGATCTCGTCCGGTTCGAGGAGTGGTCGGTTGCCCGGCACTGCAAGGAGTGGAATCTCGACGCCGCCAGGTGGGAGCGGGTCGTCCGGGAGTTCGCAGACTAGGCGGGCGCACCCGCCGCCCGGTCGACCCGCCACAGGCCGAGCAGGGTGCCGTCTTCCTCGAGCAGCACCGCCGGGCGCATCGGGACGTCGACGGCCAGCCCCTTCGTCACCCGGCCTCCGGGGCCGCTGACGACCCGGGGAACGAGGGTGAGGGCGAACTCGTCGACGAGCCCGTCGCCGAGCAGGGTCGTGAAGAGGCTGGGGCCGCCCTCGGCGAGCACGTGCGGCATTCCCTCGTCGGCGAGCCGCTGCAGGGCCGCCCCGAGGTCGACCTGCTCCTCGCCGACGACCCACACGTCGTCCTCGCCGAGCGCGTCGCGAGCGGCCTCCAGGGCCGCGCCACCCGCCGCGGAGCGGGTGAGCAGGATGCCCCGGCCGAGCCCCGAGCGGCGGGCGAGCAGCCCCGGCGGGGGTGTTCCGGTGGCGGAGACGACGACGAGCGGCGGCGGGGTGGGCCGCTCTGGAGTCGCCGCGACCCGGCCGTACCCCTCGGTCCGTGCGGTTCCGGCGCCGACGAGGACCGCGTCGGCGAGACGGCGTTGGAGGGCGAAGATGCGGTTGTCCGCCGGGGTGTTGATGGAGCCGCTTCGCCCGTCGGCACCGACGACGGAGCCGTCGATCGTGCTGACGAAGTTGACCCGAAGGACCCGGCCGGGACCGTACGTGTACAGCTGGGCGAGCGCGTCCTCGTCGAGATCCTCCACCGGGATCCCGAACGCGGCCCGGTCGCGACTGTCGAGGAGGAGGCGCACGCGGCCAAGTCTGGCAGGAGCCCGCCTCTGCGAGGATGGCCGCATGGCGAAGAAGAAGAAGACCTCGAAGCCGGCGGCGCCCGCGACCCCGTTCAGCGACGCGCTCCGCGTGGGAGACGGCTTCGACCTCTCCGCGCTCGACCCGCGCTCGACGCCCGGCTTCGACGGCAAGAAGAAGACGGGCGTCGCCGCGATGGAGGACCTGCAGGTGGGCCTCGACGACCTCCAGGAGCGGCTCTATGCCGAGTCCAAGGAGGGCGGGAAGCGCGCGCTCCTCCTCGTCGTCCAGGGCATGGACACCTCCGGGAAGGGCGGCATCATGCGCCACGTCGTCGGGACCTTCGACCCACAGGGTGTGCGGCATACGGCGTTCAAGGCTCCCACGAAGGAGGAGCTCGACCATCCGTTCCTGTGGCGGATCCGCAACGCGATGCCGCAGCCGGGGGAGATCGGGGTCTTCGACCGGTCGCAGTACGAGGACGTCCTCGTCGTCCGCGTCCACGACCTCGTCCCGCGGTCGGTGTGGGCGCGGCGCTACTCGCAGATCAACGACTTCGAGCGCAAGGCCGTGGCCGACGGGACGACGATCGTCAAGGTCATGCTCCACATCTCGCCGGAGGAGCAGCGCGAGCGGCTCGCCGAGCGGCTCGAGCGTCCGGACAAGCACTGGAAGTTCAACCCCGGCGACATCGACGAGCGGGCGCTCTGGGGCGAGTACATGCAGGCCTACCAGGCGGCGCTCGAGAAGTGCTCGACCGATGAGGCGCCCTGGTTCGTCGTGCCGGCCGACCGCAAGTGGTACGCCCGGCTCGCCGTCACCGGTCTCGTGCGCGAGCATCTGCGGGCGATGGACCCGCAGTGGCCGTCGGTCGACTTCGACGTCGCCGCGCAGCAGGCCCGGCTCGCCGCCACCTGACTGCTCCTAGCGTCCGGGTATCTGGTCGCTGGGACGACCGACAACGCGGACACCGCCACCTGACTGCTCCTAGCGTCCGGGTATCTGGTCGCTGGGACGACCGACAACGCGGACGCTGGGGGCGGCGTCGGAGGTGTGGGGCGGGGGCGGTGTGGGGTGGGGCGCTCTACGCGGGGAGGGCGCGGTCGAGGACGCCCGCGACCCGTGACTCGCCGACGTCCGTCCCGAGCGTGCCGAAGATCCCGCCGTGGTCGGTGCGGATCCGGCTGGCGAGGAAGGCGTCGGACACCTCGGCGGGGGAGTGCTGGACGAGCAGGGCCGCCTGGAGGGTGAGTGCCATCCGCTCGACGATGCGCCGGGCCTGCCACGGTGCGTCGTCGCGGGCGGCGAGGGCGGCATACGACTCGACGTCGTCGATCGCCGCGTCGAGGGCGCTGTCGTGGCCGCGGACGAGCGCCAGCTCCTTGCCCACGCGCCGCGACCGAGGCCGGCTCGCGGACCATGGCGCGCAGCACGTCGAGGGCGTTGACGTTGCCCGAGCCCTCCCAGATCGAGTTGAGCGGCGCCTCGCGATAGAGCCGGGCCAGGCCGTTCTCCTCGACGTAGCCGATCCCGCCGAGGCACTCCATCGCCTCGGCGACCATCATCGGCGTCCGCTTGCACACCCACGACTTGGCGAGGGCGACCCCGAGCCGGGAGAAGTCGGTGTCCCCCTCGTCGACGGCGTGGGCGAGCCGCATCGCGAGGACGGTCGCGGCCTCGGACTCCAGGGCGAGGTCGGCGAGGACGTTGCGCATGAGCGGCTGGTCGACGAGGGTCCGGCCGAAGGCCGCCCGGTGCCGCGCGTGGTGCACCGCCCGGGCGAGGGCCTGGCGCATGAGACCCGTCGAGCCGAGGACGGTGTCGAGCCGGGTCGAGGCGACCATGTCGATGATCGTGCGTATGCCGCGTCCCTCCTCGCCGACCCGGACGCCCCACGTGCCGTCGAGCTCGATCTCGGACGAGGCGTTCGCCCGGTTGCCGACCTTGTCCTTGAGCCGCTGGATGAGGAAGGTGTTCCGCGTGCCGTCGTCGAGGACGCGGGGGACGAGGAAGCAGGTGATCCCGGCCTCGGCCTGGGCGAGGACGAGGAAGACGTCGCTCATCGGCGCCGAGCAGAACCACTTGTGACCGGTGAGCAGGTGCGCGTCCCCCTGGACCGGGGCGGCGCCCGCGACCCGGACGGCGCTCGTCGTGTTCGTCCGGACGTCCGAGCCGCCCTGCTTCTCCGTCATCGCCATGCCCGCGATGAGGCCGCTCTTGTCGAGGGGGGCGCGGAGCCCGACGTCGTAGCTGCGCGAGGAGAGACCGGGCAGCCAGCGCTCGGCCAGCTCGGGGGTCCCGCGCAGCGCCGGGGCCGCGGCATACGTCATGGACACGGGGCACAGGTGCGCCGCCTCGGCCTGGGTCCACACGACGAAGCCGGCCGCGCGGCGCAGGTGGGCGCGCGAGCCCGCAGGGGCGGTCCACGGCTCGGCGGTGAGGCCGTTGCCCACGGCGACCTCGAGGAGGTGGTGCCAGGCGGGGTGGAACTCGACCTCGTCGATCCGCTCGCCGCGGGGGGAGTGGGTGTGCAGGATCGGGACGCACCGGTCGGCCTGGTCGCCCCACTCCTGCGCGACGCCCGACCCGGCCAGGGCGCCGAGGGCGTCGAGGTCGGCCGAGGCCTCGGCCGTGCCCCAGCGGGACACCGCCTCGGTGAGCGCCGCGTCGCCCCAGAAGAGGTTGTGGCCGGTGAAGGCCGGGACCATGTTCGTCACCTCGTGCGTCGTCACGCCGCCAGGGTATGCCGCGACGCCGCGTCCGACCTGCGGGGAATGGTCAACTCGGCCGGATACCCTCGGGCGTGTGACGGACGCGAAGCGACGCCTGCGGCGCTGGCTGAAGCGGGTCCCCCTCCTCGAGGCGCTCGCGCGTCTCACGGTGTCGACGATCCGGATCTGCCTGCGCTACCGGGTGACGGGCCTGGCCTCGGAGGCCGGCTTCTTCGCGCTGCTGTCGCTGCCGCCGCTCGTCCTCGGGCTGTTCGGCGGCGTCGGCTACGTCGGCCAGTGGCTCGGCCCCGAGACGGTCGGCGACGTCAGCAACGCGATCAACGACTTCGCCAGCCGCTTCCTCACCGAGCAGGTCATCAGCTCGACCCTCGGGCCCACGGTCACCGACGTCTTCCAGGACGGTCGCTTCGACCTCATCTCGGTCGGGTTCGTCCTGTCGCTGTGGTCCGGCTCGCGCGCCCTCAACGTCTTCGTCGACACCATCTCGATCATGTACGGACAGTCCGGGGTGCGCGGGATCGTCCAGACCAGGGCGCTGTCCTTCACCCTCTATGTCATGGCGCTCGTCGTCGGCGTCGTGACGATCCCGCTCGTCCTCATCGGCCCGACGTGGCTCGGTGAGATCCTCCCGCAGCGGCTGGAGTTCCTCACCGTGCTGTACTGGCCGGTGGTCAGCCTCCTCACCGTCGCCAACCTCGCGACGCTCTACCACGTCTCGACGCCGCGACGCAGCCCGTGGCTGCGCGACGTGCCGGGCGCCGCGCTGACCCTGCTCATCTGGGTTCTCGCGTCCTTCGCCGTGCGCGGGTCCATCGCCGCGTCGCTCGGTGGCACGTCGATCTACGGGCCGCTGTCGGCGCCGATCGTCCTCATGATCTGGCTCTACGCCCTGGCCATCGCGGTCCTCATCGGCGCGGCGCTCAACGCCGCCGTGCGCGAGATGTGGCCGACCGAGGAGGAGCGCAGCCTGCGGGCCCGGATCGTCGAGTCGGTGCGCAGCTTCGCCGCGAGCCGCTCCGAGCGAGAGGGCGGGGACGAGGACCGGATCCTCGTCGGCGGCATACCGGCGATCGACCTCGACCCGTTCGCCGACGAGGACGACCTCGGCCTGGGAGCCGCCCGGCGGGCCGCGCGCCGGCCGCTGACCCCGATGAACCCGCCCAACCTGCACCCGCACCGGCAGGCCCGCCGGGTGGAGGAGGAGGGCGCCGAGGCCGCGTCGGACGGCGCAGGCGACCGGAGGCCCGCGGACGCCGCGCGGAACGACCGGTGAACCCCGCCTGACCTGGGACCGGTTTGGAGTTGGCCAGCCGGATCGGATAATGTCTCCGACGCACCGCCCGGAGTCTGCAGCCCCGGGCAGCGCGGATGTAGCTCAGTTGGTAGAGCGCAACCTTGCCAAGGTTGAGGTCGCCGGTTCGAGGCCGGTCATCCGCTCGGAGGGTCTAGCCGCCCCCACGGTGGAGTGGCCGAGAGGCGAGGCAGCGGCCTGCAAAGCCGCGTACACGGGTTCAAATCCCGTCTCCACCTCGAGAGAGAACCCCTGCACGGGCGATTGGCGCAGTGGTAGCGCGCTTCCTTGACACGGAAGAGGTCACTGGTTCAAACCCAGTATCGCCCACCAGTACGGAACGGCCCCTGACCTGCGGAGACGCGAGGTCGGGGGTCGTTCTCGTGTCCGGACGCTCGCGACGCGGTCGCCGGCTGTCCGCTCCGGTCCAGTCGTCCGGGCCGCGCGCCGGTGCCGTTTGGGCACTCACCTCATCGGGAACGAGAAGACCGTATGCCGTCGCGCGCCGCGACGCCCCCGGCCCGCGGCGCGATCGTCCGAGGCCCTTCGTCCCCACCGTGCCGGGGACGGTGCCGGCTCGGCGACGGCCCGACGCACCGACGCCCACCCGGAAAGGGGACTTCCATTGGTCCTGCACGATCGCGACAGCATCAAGACCTCCCTCCACGGCCTCCTCGACAGCGAACCGGGCCTGGCCGACCGGATCGAGGGCTCGCTCCGGCGGGCCGCCGAGCGGGCCCCCCGCGACCTGCGCGCTCCGCTCGTCGAGGCCCTCGACTGGCCGCGGAGCATCGACGACTACATCGACTACCTCGCCGGCTTCGCCCGCTGGATCCCGCGGCAGTCCACCCATCCCGCCTGGGCCGACGGCACCGACCAGAACGCCGAAGAGGTCAGTGACCGACTGGCCCACTTCTTCTGGCTCATCGACCAGAAGGTCGACGGTGACGAGCGGGGTGGCCGAGGGGTCCGCGGCATTCCGCCGCTGGTTGACCGACTTCGCCCGCGGCTGGGGCGACTTCCTCGACACCCCCGAGTCGTTCGACGAGGAGATCCTGCGCTCCTTCGTCGAGGACGCGCCCCAGTACACCGTCGAGGAGTCCCTCGTCGACGGCCGCCCGAACATGCCGAGCGGCTGGAAGACGTTCAACCAGTTCTTCGCGCGAGAGCTCAACCCCGGTCGCCGACCCATCGCCGATCCGGGTGACAACCGCACGGTGTCCTGCCCCGCCGACTGCAGCTACGAACAGTGGTTCGGCATCGACGAGAACTCGGCCATCCCGGCCACCCGGGTCAAGGGAACGGCCACCTATGGCTCGATCCCCGAGCTGCTCCCGGACAGCCCGTATGCCGAGCGCTTCGCCGGTGGGACGTTCGTCCACTACATGCTGCCGCCGTCCGCGTACCACCGGTTCCACACGCCGGTGGGCGGCCGCGTCGTCGAGTCGCGGGTCGTCGACGGGCAGGTCTACATGCAGGTGGACGTCGGCGACGGAGGCTTCCGCTCGACCGACCGCACCCAGTCCGGCTACGAGTTCTTCCAGACCCGGGGCGTCCTCGTCCTCGACACGAGCGAGGACGATGCCGGCGACGTGGGGCTCGTCGGCGTCGTCCCGTTGGGCATGTCCCACGTCGCCTCGGTCGCGCTGACGGCAGAGGCGGGCTCTCACCTGGCCAAGGGCGAGGAGTTCGGCTACTTCCAGTTCGGTGGGTCCGACATCATCCTGCTGTTCGAGAAGGGCGTCGAGGTCGACCTCGACACGAGCGACGACTTCCGCCACGTCGGGTCCGCTGCCGCCCGGCTGAAGGTCACGCGATAGACCGCCGCCGGATCAACCGCCCGAGCGGGCTCTCGTCCATGGCGATGACCTGCCCCAGGGCGGCCGTGCCGAGGAGGACGAAGGACACGGCATACAGCCAGGCGAGGTAGGTGAACGCGACGCCGATGGAGCCGAACCGCTCGGCGCTGCTGCGCAGGGCGAGGTCGAGGTAGCGGCTGCTCACCGGGTGGGCGAGCAGGAGGCAGCCGGCGAAGATGATCGCCCCGGGGGCCAGCGAGCGGCTCGGGACCCGGCCGGCGAGCAGGAGCCACGGCACGAAGGCGGCGATGGTCCCGAAGACGGCCGAGCTCGCGAGGGCGCTCCAGAACGACGGCGGCGGCAGGCCGGCGCTGGCCACGACGATGTAGTGGGACACGACGACCGAGACGGCGAGCGTGACGACGGCGGCCAGCCACCGCCAGGCATCACCGACGTTGGTCTTCGGTCGCTCGATGCCCCAGATGGCGACGTAGGCCCGGGTGATGGCCCGGGACAGGCTCGTCGCGGAGATGAGGACGACGATCGTCCCGACGATGCCGAAGGCGCTGCTCGTCCCGGTCGCGTCGATGGCCGGCTGCAGGACGTCGCGGGTGGGCTCGGGCACCTGGATCGACTCGGCGAGCTCGTCGGCGCGCGACGTGTCGAGCCAGGTGGCGGCCATGATGAGGAGGGGGAAGACCGAGGTGAAGATCTGGGCGGCGACGGTCATCGCGCGGTCGAAGATCTCGATGCGGGCCAGCGACCCCGCGGTGCCGAGGGCCACCCGGCCCGGCCACCGGGCCGCCATCCGGTCCACGATGCGCCGCAGGGAGGGGGGCAGCCGTGCGATCAGCTCCTCCGGCGTCACGACCGGTCCGGGTCGCTGGGCCTCGCCGACCCGTCGGCGTCGGCGGCCACCGGCACCGCCAGGGACGGCTCGCCCGGCCCGTCGACGTCCTCCGGAGGCGGAGGGGGCGGCTCATCCTCGGCGGGGACCCCGGACAGCAGCGGCCCGATCCAGCGGGTCTGCGGGTCGATGTCGACGAGCAGGCCCTTGACGAGCAGGCTGAGCGGGACGGCGAGCAGGGCCCCGAGCGGCCCGATGACCCAGGCCCAGAAGACGAGGGACAGGAACGTCACCGACGTCGACAGCCCGACGGAGTCGCCGATCACCTTCGGCTGGATGACCGACTGGATGATGACGTTGATGACGCTGTAGGTGACGATGACCCAGAGCATCAGCGACGGACCACCCTCGAGGAGTGCCAGCAGGGCCGGTGGGATGAGCCCGATGACGAAGCCGATGTTGGGGATGTAGTTCGTGATGAACGACAGCAGGCCCCAGAGGATCGGCAACGGGACGCCCAACGCCCACAGGGCGAGGGTGTCGATGACCGCGACGATGAGGCCGAAGACGCTCGAGACGACGAGGTAGCTGCGGGTGCCCTGCGCGAAGCCACGCAGGGCCTGGGCGACGGCGAGGCGCTCGGAGGAGACCTCGCTGAGCCGCTGCGAGAAGGACCCGGCGTCCATGCCCATGAAGAGCATGACGGTCACGAGGAAGAACAGGCCGGTCAGCAGCCCGACGAAGCTGCTCACGATGCCTCCGACGGCCTCGGCGACCCGGCCGAGGCTGATCGAGCTGAGCGCCGAGTTGACCTCCTCGCGCTGGATGCCGACGTGGGACAGGCCGCTCTCGATCTGCCGCACGAGCGTGGCGAACTCGTCCTGGTAGGTCGGTAGGAGCGTGGCGAGACGGGCGGTCGAGATCGCCAGCCCGACGGCGATGCCGAGGACGATGAGATAGGCGACGACGAGCCCGGCGAGGGCGGCGGCCCATCCGGGCCAGCCGCGGCGGCGCAGCCGGTCCGGCAGCGGGTGCACGGCGACGGTCAGCATGAGCGCGAGCGCGACCGGTCCGATGATGCCCGCGAAGGCGCGCATCCCCGCCACGGTGACGACGGCGGTCGCCGCGCCGACGAGGAGGATGACCCCTCGCGGGAGCAGTGTCGGGCCGAGGGCCGCGAGCGCCGAACTCGGGTCAGGGACGGTGGGGCGCCTCGCCCCCGACGGGTTCCCGCTCATGGACTCCGGAGTGTAGCGGGGCGCGGGGGTCCGAGCCGGGATGCGGGAGCGAACCCCGCGGGGCTCAGGCGCTGAGGACGTGCTCCTCGCGGTAGCCCGTCGCGGTGTCGGTGATGGTCACCGACACGATCCCGGCCGGGTCGACGCTGTAGCGCTCCTCGACGAGCGGACCATCCGCTCGATCGACCGGTATGCCGCGCAGCCAGTCGGCCGCCTCGCCGGGGTCGGTCATGGCGGAGCGCTTGCCCTGCAGTGCGGGGTCGAACGGGAAGACGATCTCGCCCATCGGGGCGAGGTCGCCGCGGGGGTCGCCCTGGTCGTCCAGCCCGGAGTACTCGACGAAGCGGAACCAGCCGATGTTGTGGGCGGCCTGGTAGCGGCGGGTGATGACGACCGGCTCGGCGGCGGCCGGGTCGGACACCCCGTCGGTCGTGACGAGCGAGCGGTCGAGGACGGCGTCGAACGAGACGGAGGCACCGGACTCCCGCTCCCGGAAGACGCCGAAGCCACGCGAGAGCCGGTCGCGCAGGGTGAAGCCCGCCGTCCGGTCCGCCGCGATGGCCAGCCCCACGGCCGTCGACGCGCTCGGCATCGGGGAGCGGTGTGCCCGACGACCGAACCGGCTGCGCAGCAGCCGCGGCACGAGCGGAAGAGCGCTGGCGCCGCCGACGATGTAGATCCCGGCGACACCCTCGAGGTCCTCCGCGTCCGGGTCCGCCGCGCCGCCCGACCCCGTGCCGAGGGCTCGGACGAGGGGGTCCATCGCGTCCGTCGAGGCCTCGACGAGCGGGGTGGCCGCGGCATAGAACTCGTCGACGTCGACGGTGACGACCCGTGGCTCCGCCTCGACCCCGTCGGGCAGCTCGACGGTGATCCGCCGCGACTGCGGGCTGAGCCGCTCCTTGGCGTCGCGGCATTGCTCGAGCAGCGCCTCCCAGTCGGCCGACGACAGCTCCTCGCGGCCCACTCCGGCGACCCGGAGCGTCACCTCGCCGAGCACCTCGTCGAAGTCGTCCCCGCCGAGCCGGTTGACGCCGAAGGAGTCGAGGACCTCGTGACGGGTCCCGTCGAGCTGGACGAGGGAGGCGTCGAAGGTGCCGCCACCGAGGTCGTAGACGATGACGAGGTTGCGCTTGGACGTGATGGACCGGGCCTGACGGTGGGCGAACTCGAAGCTCGCGGCCGAGGGCTCGTTGACCATCCCGATGACCTCGAACCCGGCGCGCCGGCACGCCTCCAGCGTGAGGAACCGCTGCGCGCTGTTGGCCTGGGCGGGCACACCGAGGACGGTGCGCGCCGTCGCGGCGTCTGCGAGCCCGTCGACGCTCGAGGAGGACCGGAGCGCCTCCCGGAGGGCCGTGAAGAAGCCGGTGAGCAGGTCCAGCAACGGCACGTCCCGGTCACCCACCCGGACCACCGACGTGGGCGTCGCGTGCGGCTCGGCCAGGGCGCGCTTGAAGGAGCGGAGGAACGGGTGCCCGGCGTGCGCGGCGGCGAGAGCCGCATAGCCGTAGACGAGGTCACCACCGACGTCCGCCACGACCGTGGGGTAGTGGTCGTGGGCGTCCCCGTCGGCGTCGACGAACGCGACGACCGGGTAGTTGCCCCGGTCGGCGTGCGCGACGACGGTGTGGGTCGTTCCGAAGTCGAGCCCGAGATCCATGGTCCCAGGCTAGGGCCGGTCGCCGGCTGCCCCGCGTCGCGTCCGCCACGCCGACCGCCCGGAAGGCCGGACTACCGTGACGGCATGGCCGACAACGACGTGATGGAGTTCGAGGACGGGGCGCCTCGGGGGTCGCGATCACCGCACGGTGTCTACGACGCGGGCACCGAGCCGGACCCGCTCTACAGCCTCGCCAACGAGCGGACCTACCTGTCCTGGCTGCGGCTCGCCGTCACGCTCCTCGCAGCGGCCGTCGCCATCGACCGGCTCTTCCTCGAGCATCCGTGGTTCGGGAGCGAGATCCTCGCGCTGGGCCTCGTCGCCATCGCCCTCGGCGCCTGCGGTCTGGGGGTGCGCCGCTGGTGGGCCACCGAGCTCGCCCTCCGGCTGCGCCGACCGCTACCCGGCTTCGGCGCACCGCTGCTCGGGGCGGTGGCCGCGGCGCTCGTCGCCGGCGGGGTCGTCCTCCTCGTCCTCACCCCGCGGGGGTGACCGGGGTGGCGGGCGACGACGAGCGGGTGTGGGGACGCCAGGCCCCGTTCGAACGCAACCATTTCCAGCGCACCCTCGCGCTGGCCGGCCTGAGCGGGGTCTTCGGCGTCACCGTCATCCTGCTCGTCCACGCCGACGTCCGCGGTGTCCTGGGGCTCGCCCTCATCGCGTGCGGTCTGGTCTGCGCGCTGGCCGGCCGTCTCGCGCAGCCGCTATGCCCGGGAGGCCCGCGTGGGCTTCGCCGTGCTCGAGGGGCGCGGCGGCGGGTTCGTCCTCGGCTCCGCCGCGGCATTCGTCGTCGTGGCCGCGACGGTCGTCCTGCTCGTCCTCGACGGCCGCTGACCGATCGCGTCAGAGGGCCCGGGTGGCGATCTCGGTCAACTCGGCGTCGGTGAGCTCGATCGGGTTGGCCTTCATGCTGCTCGCCTGCTTCGCGCCCGCCACGAGATCGGGGACGTCCGCCCGGGTGATGCCGTGGCTCGCCAGTCCGGGGATCTCGAGGGCGGCCCGCAGGCCGTCGAGCCAGGCCAGGGCGTCGGCGGCCGTGGCGGCCGGGTCGCCGGTGAGCAGGGCGGCCACCTCGGGAAGCCGAGCGAGGGCGACGCTGTCGGGCGCGCGCTCGGCCAGGGCCCGCTCGTTGACGGCGATCGAGGGGGCGAGGAGGGCGGCGCAGATGGCGCCGTGCGGGGCGTGGAAGGTCCCCCCGATGACGCCCGCGAACCCGTGGACCGCGCCCAGACCGGCGTTGGCGAGCGCGATGCCGCCGAGGAGCGAGGCGAGGGCGAGGTCCTCGCGTCGCTGTGCCGCGTCCTCGCCGTCGAGTCCGTGGTCGTATGCCGCCCGCAGCGACCGGGCGCTGCGGCGCATCCCCTCGCGGACGAGGGCGTCGGTGACGGGGGTGGCCCGATGGGTGAGGAAGGGCTCGATGAGCTGGGTCAGGGCGTCGCTTCCGCTGTGCGCGATGGTGGTGCGGCCGAGGCCGGCGAGCAGGTCGGGGTCGACGATCGCGACCCGCGGCAGCATGAGCGGGCTGCGCAGGCTCGCCTTGACCCGGTCGCCGGCGAGGACGGAGTTGCGGGTGGCCTCCGACCCGGTGCCGGCCGTGGTCGGGACGGCCACGCACGGCAGGCCGGGCCGCTCGATCGGTCTGTCCACGGCCGATGACCTCGAGATGGTCGAGCGGGTCGGCGCCCGTTCCGGCGAGGAGTGCCACGGCCTTCGCCGTGTCGAGTGCCGCGCCGCCGCCGAAGCCGAGGACGCCGTCGCAGCCGGTGGACCTCGTCGCCGCCACCGCGTCGCGCACCGTGTCGAGGGTCGGCTCGGCGGCGACGGGGAAGACCTCGGTCGCGATGCCGGCGTCCTCCACCGCGGCGCGCGCCCCGTCGGCCCGTGCCGTCGTCCGGCCGGTGACGACCATGAGCCGGCGCAGCCCGAGGCCGGCCAGGACCTCGGGCAGCTCGCCGACCCGACCGGCGCCGAACCGGATATCGGCCGGGAGGGCGAGGTCGAAGCGGGCGGGGGCTGGCGGCATACCGGTCGGTCCCACCGCGCTCACTCCCAGGCGGCGTCGTCGGGGGAGACGTTGCGCAGCTTGGTGCTCGAGCGCGGCCGGGCCATGAGGTCGGCCACGGCGTCCCGCCATGTCGCGTAGTGGGCGGTGTCCTTGTGGGCGGCCGCGGCGTCCTCGTCCCGGTAGACCTCGACGAGGACGAGGTGTGCCGGGTCGCTCCGGTCGGTCAGGACGTCGAAGCGCAGCACGCCCGGCTCCTCGCGGCTCGCCCTGGCGTTGGCGTCGGTCGCGGCGAGGAACTCCTCGACCCGGTCCGGCACGACCTGGACGTCGACGTGCACCACGAGAAGGCTGGTCGTCATGCCCTCGACCCTATCGCCGGGGCCGGGCGGTCAGGAGTGGAGCTGGGTCTCCTTGGGGCGCAGGGCATCCGACGCCTCCCGGGCCACCCGGTCGAGCGGCGCACCCGTGCTCGCGGTGACGGCCGCGGCGACGAGCCCCTCGACGAACGGCCCGTCGCTGAGGACGACGTCGTCGCCGAGGTCGCCGACCAGCTCGACGGCGAGCCCGGCGCTGAGGACCGCGCTCCCGAGGTCCATGAGGACGAGCACGCCGTCCCCCGACGCGGCACGGGTGACGGCGTCGGCGATGAGCGTGGCGTCGGTCCCGGTCCCTCCGTCGGCGGTTCCGGCGGCCACCACGATGGCCACGTCGGCGCCGTGGAGCATCTGCGAGGCGAGGGCGACGGCGGCCTCCGCGAGGGCGGGGGAGTGCGAGACGACGACGAGACCGACCATGCGGCTCAGTCCGTCGGACCGGGCGCGGCGAGGGCCTCGGCCAGCGCCTCGACGAGGAGCGCCGCCGATGCGGCCCCCGGGTCGATGTGCCCGGCACTGCGCTCGCCGAGGTAGCTGGCGCGGCCCTTCCGCGCCACCATCGGCTCGGTGGCGTCCCGACCGGCGTCCGCGGCCTCGGCCGCCGCCGCGGCGGCGGTGTCCGCGTCGGACCCGCCGGCCACCGACCCGTCGTATGCCGTGAGCGCCGGTCCGAGGGCGTCGACCATCGTCTTGTCCCCGGGCTCCGCCCTTCCCCGGGCCACGATGCCCTCGAGCCCGGCGCGCAGCGCCGCCCCGAGGCCGGTCGGGTCGAGAGACGCCACCGGCCCGGCCTGGGCCCCGAAGCGGAGGAAGAACGTGCCGTACAGCGGCCCGCTCGCCCCGCCCACGCTGCCGACGAGGGCCATCCCGACGGCCTTGCCGAGGGTGTCGAGGGTCTCCGGCGGGTCGGCGAGGACCTTCTCGGCGACGGCCGACATGCCGCGGTCGAGGTTGAGCCCGTGGTCGGCGTCGCCGATCGCCTTGTCGAGCTCGGTGAGCTGGTCGCGCTCCTCGTGGACCCGGCGCCGGAACCCCTCCAGCCAGGCGAGGAGCCGGTCGAGCGTCACGGGCGGGTGGGCCATGGCTCACACCCCCCAGCGCAGGCCGGGCGTGTCGACGGGAGCGTCCCACAGGGCGAGCAGCTCCTCGTCGGCCCGGAGGAGGGTGAGCGAGCAGCCCGCCATGTCGAGTGAGGTGATGTAGTTGCCGACGAGGGTCCGGGCGACGGTGATGCCCTTCGCCCGGAGGATCCGGTCGACCTCGGCGTACATGACGTGGAGCTCGATGAGTGGGGTCGCCCCCATCCCGTTGAGCATGGCGATGACCGGCGCCCCGGTGAGGTCGAGGTCCTCGGTCACCGGCTCGACGATCTGCTCGGCGATCTCGGCCGCGGTGCCGAGCGGCCGCCGGAACCGGCCGGGCTCGCCATGGATGCCGATGCCGATCTCCATCTCGTCGTCCGACAGGTCGAAGGTCGGCGTCCCCACCGCCGGGACGGTGCACGAGGTGAGCGCCATGCCCATGCTCCGGCCCCGGTCGTTGACCCGACGGGCGATCTCGGCGACGGCCGCCAGGTCGCGGCCCTCCTCCGCGGCGGCCCCCGCGATCTTCTCGAGGAGGACCGTGACGCCGACCCCGCGCCGGCCGGCGGTGTAGAGGCTGTCCTCGACGGCCACGTCGTCGTTCGTCACGACGGTCGCGATCTCCGGCCCGTCCTCGGCCGCGGCCAGCTCGGCGGCCATGTCGAAGTTCATGACGTCCCCGGTGTAGTTCTTCACGACGTGGAGCACGCCGGCGCCCCCGTCGACGAGCCGGTCCGCCGCGAGGACCTGGTCCGGGGTCGGTGAGGTGAAGACCTCGCCCGGCGCAGGCGGCGTCGAGCATCCCGCGGCCGACGAAGCCACCGTGCAGCGGCTCGTGGCCCGACCCGCCGCCGGAGACGAGCGCGACCTTGCCGCGGACGGGTGCGTCGGCGCGATGGACGATGCGGTGCTCGTGGTCGACCGCGAGCCGTCCCGGGTAGGCGGCCTCGACGCCGCGGAGAGAGTCCGCGACGACCTGGGCCGGGTCGTTGACGAGCTTCTTCATGCCGGGATGTCCTCCCTCGTCGTCCTGGGCGTGTCCCTCGATCATCCACCCCCGACATGTCGCCGTGCCGCCCCCGAGGGCGGCGCTACCAGACCGATGAGGTCCAATGGGTTCTCCGTGCCCGCATTTGGCAGGTCGTGACCTCGCCTGGTACGCACGGACGATGACCCCGCGGGCTCACCTGGCCACGCGGCATACCCCGCCCCACCGGCGGGACCAGATCCGCACACGACGACAAGGGTGACGACCGTGGCTGACGTGGAAACGATCCTCGACGAGGCAGGACTGACCAACCCCCGCGTGCGTGAGTACGTCGCGCACTGGGCCGAGTTCCTCGCTCCGGACCGCATCGAGGTGGTGAGCGCGAGCGACGACGACCGGCTCATCGCCGAGTCGCTCGAGGCCGGCGAGATCCGGGACGCGGGCGAGGGCCTCTACTACTCGCGCAGCTATGCCAAGGACACCGCCCGCTCGGAGGAGCGGACGATCGTCGCGACGAGCCGCCCCGAGGACGCCGGCGTCTACAACAACTGGCGGCTCACGTCGCAGATCCGCCCCGTCGTCGAGGGCCACATGAAGGGGGCGATGGCGGGCAAGACGATGTACGTCATCCCCTATCTCATGGCGCCGCCCGGGTCGCCGCTCGTCCGGTATGCCGCCGGGGTCCAGCTGACCGACCACCGCACCGTCGTGCTGCACATGATCCGGATGGCGCGGGTGGGGATCGACCTCATCAACGGCCTCGACGAGCCGGACATGTTCGTCCGCGCCGTCCACGTCACGGGCGACCTCGAGAACCTCGGCCAGGGCACCCCGCAGGACAAGCGCTACTTCGTCACCGTCGCGGACGAGCGGACGATCCTCCACTTCGGCAGCTCCTACGGCGGCAACGCCCTCCTCGGCAAGATCGCCCACGGACTGCGCCAGGCGGCCTACGACGGCTGGGCCTCCGGGGAGTTCCTCGGCGAGCAGTTCATGCTCCTGGGGATCACCGACAAGCAGACCGGCCGGACCTACCACATCTGCGGCGGCTTCCCGAGCGCCTCGGGCAAGACGAACCTCGCGATGACCCTGGCCCCCGACGCGCTCGGCGAGCGGTACCACGTCTCGTTCTACGGCGACGACATCGCGTGGCTCTGGGTCAACCCCGAGGACGGCAGGCTCTACGGCATGAACCCGGAGTTCGGCGTCTTCGGGGTCGCCAAGGACACGAACGAGGTGACCAACCCGACGGCGCTGGACGCCATCGCCCCCGGGACCAAGGCCCTGTTCACCAACGTCGCCTACAACGAGCTGACCCACGAGGTGTGGTGG
The DNA here is from genome assembly GCA_963745335.1 of uncultured Actinomycetota bacterium. Taxonomy (GTDB): domain Bacteria; phylum Actinomycetota; class Actinomycetes; order Actinomycetales; family Dermatophilaceae; genus CAVSJJ01. The sequence goes on along the minus strand of CAVUXP010000009.1, from coordinate 400,092 downwards.
GAGGGGCGCACCCAGCACCACCCCGGCGACACCGACGGCTGGGTGGACTGGAAGGGGGAGCGGCTCGCGGACCGGATCGTCGACGAGCTCGACGAGCCCTGGGCCCACCCGAACAGCCGGTTCACGACGACCCTCGCCAACGTCCCCAACGTCGCCGACGACTTCGACCGGCCGGAGGGCGTCCCGATCGACGCCATCATCTTCGGCGGGCGCACCCGTGATCGCGAGCCGCTCGTCCGGGCGATCCACGACCTCGCCGAGGGCGTCTACGACGGGCTCACCCTCGGGGCCGAGGCGACCGCCGCCGCCGAGGGCGTCGAGGGCATGCTCCGCTACGACCCGATGTCGATGCGGCCGTTCATGTCCTACCCCGAGGGGCCGTATGCCGCGCACTGGCTGAAGATCGTCGGCTCCGCGACCGAGCAGCCGCTCTTCGCCCACGTCAACTGGTTCCAGCGCGACGCCGAGGACGGTCACTTCCTCTGGCCGGGTTACCGCGAGAACCTGCGCGCCCTCCTCTGGCTCATGCAGCTGAAGAACGGCGAGGTCACCGGCCGCCGCACTCCGGTCGGGATCATCCCGACCGAGGAGGAGCTGAACCTCGACGGGTTGGACCTGCCGGCCGCGGACCTCGAGCGGATCCTCACGATCGACCTCGACCGGTGGCGCCAGGAGATCGGGCATCGGGAGGAGCACCTGAGCCAGTTCTCCGACCTGCCCGAGGAGATCTGGGTGGCCCATCGCCGGGTCGCGGCCGCGCTCGAGGCCGAGGCCGACGCGGGCTGACCCGCGCCCCGGGTTCGCGGTGTCGCCGCGTCAGCCGGCGGAGTGCTGACGGCTCCGCTCGGACCAGACCCAGCGACCGTCCGAACGAGGCTCCCACCCGTCGACGGCGGGTCCGTAGTCGACGAGCCGCCGGGACACCTCGTCGGCCCACAGGACGAAGCGCTCGATGTCCTCCGGCGGCGTCCCCCGCCCCACCGTCGCGAGGAAGTGCCACTCGTCGGCGGCCTTCGTCGCGGTGACGACGTTCGCCGTGCGCGAGCCGACCCCCGGCTCGACATCGACATGGATGATCTGCACCGTCGTCTTGTCCTCTCTGCCCGACCGGCCGGGTTGCGACCGGCGAGGTCCCCCCGAACCTCGTGGGCCCACTTTACCCGCTCCTTACCCTCTCTTTGACCACCCTTGACCCTTTTCTTCGGCGCGTCGGCCTCTCGTGTCACACGCGTTGACGCCCTTACCAGGCCTGTGGCCTGCGACGATGGGGTGTGGCCCTCGCGATCTGCCTGCTGCTGGACGAGCGCACCGACCAGGCGGTGCGCCGGCTCTGGCGCCGGCTGGAGGACCTCGGTGCCGGGACGTTGCTCACCCACACCCATGGCCGCCACGTGCCCCATCTGTCGTATGCCGTGCTGCGGACCTACGACGTCGGTGCGGTGCGCGCCGCGGTGGAGCGGCTCCCGCCGGGCCGGAGCGGTCGAGCTGGAGGTCGACACCGTCGGGCACTTCCGCCGAGGGCGGCTGGCGCTGCTGCCCTCGGTCACGACCGACCTGCTGGCGCGGCAGACCCGCGTCATCGAGGCAGCGGAGGGGACCGGGGCCGAGCTGCACCGCTACTACCGGCCCGGCCGCTGGGTTCCGCACCTCAGCATCGCGACGCGCGCCCCCGCCGAGCACCTGGCCGCCCTGATGACGGCGGCCCATGACATCCTCCCGCTGCGGTGCGTCGCGGAGCGGGCTGCCCTCATCGACAGCGGGACGGGGGAGCGCTGGGACCTGGGGTGCCTCGTCTAGTCGGAGGTCTCCGTCGTGCCCTCGGTGCTCGCGCCCGTGCTGCCCTCGGTGGGCTTCGCCACGCCGCCGACATAGCCGTCGGGCTTCTCGGGGGTGTCGCTCGTCGTCGTGAAGTCGTCCTGGGAGTCTGGCATCGTTCTCACCTCGGGGTCGTTCCGATGGGCCACGGACGAGCGTAGGACACATCGTCCGCTCTCGGGGAGGAGCGGCGACCGGCTCTGCTGATACATCGCCGGGGCGAGCCGCGCCACCGCTGCCGGTCAGCCGACCGCGGCGGTCGGCTCCACGGTGGCCCCACGCGGCTCGCGCCGACGCCACAGCCGGGCGACGGTGAGGGCGGCGATGATGTCCCAGATGCCCCACCAGGCGGCGACGAGGGCCATCCCGCCGAGACCCTGGAAGGACGTGAAGACGAGAAGCAGCCCGAGCCCCGCGTTGCGGATGCCGACCTCGAAGGTCATCGCCCGGACGCTGCGGTCCGGCAGCCGGGTGGCCCGGCCCATGGCCCATCCCAGTCCGAGGGCGAGGGCGTCGTGGAGGAAGACGGCGATGACCACGACGCCGATGTAGTCGAGGAAGAGCTGCCAGTTGTTGAGCAGCGCCACGAGGATGAGCGCGCCGAGCGCCGTGAACGCCACCGGGCTGATCACCTTGCCGGCCCTGGCCGCGAGTCCGGGGACGAGCTGGCGGAGGGTGAGCCCGATGGCGAACGGGATGCCGATGACGAGGCCGACCTCGATGAGCATCTCGGAGGGCTTGAGCTCGAGGGTCTGCATGAGCTGGTGGCCGGTCGGGTGCAGGTTGCCCCAGAACGCGAAGGTCAGCGGCATGAGCACGATCGCGAGGAGGTTGCTCACCGCCGTCATCGACACGGAGAGCGCGACGTCGCCGCGCGCCTGGTGGGTGACGATGTTCGACACGTTCCCGGGCGGGCAGGACGCGACGAGGATCATCCCGAGCGCCACCGAGCCACGGACGTCGAGGAGGAGGGTGAGCAGGAAGGTGATGGCCGGCAGGAGGATGACCTGGACGCCGACACCGAGGGCGATGACCTTCGGCCGGCGGGCGGCCTCCCGGAAGTCCTCGGCGCGGGTGTCGAGGGCGATGCCGAAGAGGATGGCCCCGATGACGATGCGCAGGATGGTCTGCGAGCTCTCGTCGAACGCGATCCGGATGGTGTCGACGTCACCGGCGTGCATCATGGGGATCTCCTGTCGTGACGGCGGCCGCGCGCAGCCGGCGGGCCATGAGCCGGGCGTAGAGCCGGGGCAGATGCCGGCTGACGACCCAGGCCAGCCGGGCCGTGCGCCCGACGAGGACGAGGTCGTCCCCGCGGGCGATCCCGTCGAGCAGGGCCCGGGAGACGTCCTCGGGCGTCAGCTCCTCGCCGGATGTCGCCCGCTGCGCGCCCCCCGTCCGCGGGCCCGCCTCGGACATGCCGCCGACGACGAACGTCGGGTGGCAGAGGGTCACGCCGATGCCCTGGGCTGCGAGCTCGGGGCGGATCGTCTCGAACAGGCCGGTGGCGGCGTGCTTGGCGGCGACGTAGGGAGGGCGGCCGAGCACCGGCGCGAAGCCCGCGACCGAGCCGATGAGGGCGACCCGGCCTCCCGCGGCCGTGAGGAGCGGGAGGGCCGCGAGGGTCACCGAGACCGCCCCGAGATGGGTGACCTCCATGACCCGGCGGTGGGTCGCGAGGTCGTGGTCGGCGAACCGGCCGATGGCCGAGAGCCCGGCCGCGTGGATGAGGACGTCGACCCGGCCGTGCCGTCGGCGCACCTCGGCCAGCGCGGCGGCGACCTCGGCCTCGTCGGTGATGTCACACGGGACGTAGCGCTCGTCGTCGGCCGGGCAGGCGCGGCGCAGGTCGAGGCCGACGGTGCGGGCGCCCCGTCCAGCGAGGTCGGCCAGGAGGGCCCGGCCGATCTGCCCCGCCGCGCCGGTCACGACGACGACGGCACCGGCATACTCCCGTCCCCGTCGACCGGCCATGCGCGGCACCCTAGCCACCGGCCCGTCCCTGCCGGAACACCTCGTACGCCTCGCGGGTGGTTCGGCTCGGCAGGCCGGGGAAGTCTCGGCGCAGCCGGGCGTTGTCGAGAACGGGACGGTGCAGGAGGAACTCGACCTGCTCGGGTCCGTAGCGGCCGACGCCGACCCGCCGGCCCGCCGCGAGTGCACGGCGGACGAGGGCGGCCGGGAGTCGCACGAGCGGCCTGCCCTCGACCGACGCGATGTCGCGCATCGTCATGACGCCGTCACCGGCGACGTTGTAGGTGCCGGTCCGCCGGCCGAGGCAGCCCTCGACGACGATGTCGGCGACGTCCTCGTCCCAGACGAAGACGAAGGGCCCGTCGCTCTCGCGCAGCGTCATGAGGACCCGGCCGGTGAACAGGGCCGTGATCTGGTTGTCCGTGTGGGCGCCGATGATCGTCCCCGGCCGCAGGAGGAGGAGTCCCAGCGCCGGGTGGAGGCGCCGGGTCCGCTCGACGATCCGCTCGACGGCCGCCTTGTGCCGCGAGTAGGCGAAGGCGGGGCTGCCCGGCGTGGACTCGTCCTCGGTGAGCAGGTGGCCGTCGTTGCGCGGGAGGTAGCCGTATGCCGCGCCGGAGCTGGTCACCGTCAGGTGGCCCACCCCCGCGGCGACGCAGCCGTCGACGACCCGCTGGGTCCCACCCACCTCGATGTCCGCCAGCTCCGTCTCGGTCATGCCGCGCGGCGGCTCGACGATCGCCGCGAGGTGGACGACGGCCGTGACGTCGTGCTCGGCCAGCAGGACCGCCAGGTCCGTCGTGCGCAGATCGCCGACGAGGTGGTCCACGCCGGGCACCTCCGTGCGGGGTGGCCGGACGTCGAGGCTGACCGTCGGCACGCCGCGGTCGGCCAGGCGCGCGACGACGAGGGAGCCGAGGTAGCCGCTCCCGCCGGTCACGAGGACGGTCATGCTCAGCCCTTGGGCTCGGTGTGCATCTTCTTGAACGCCCGCAGTCCGGGCGCCCACATGTGCTCGACGTTGTGGACGGCGACGTGGACGACGGCGGGACCGCCGCAGTCGCGGGCCTTCTCGAGGGCCGTCTCCAGCTCGGCGCCGTCCGTGACGTAGGCCCCGAAGGCCCCCATCGACGCGGCCAGCTGGTCGTAGCGGCACGGAGCGAAGTCGGCATAGACGATCTGGTCCTCGGGCAGCGAGGCGTTGGAGATGACCTTGCGGGCGATCGTCGCGAGCGGGCGGGCGGCGATCTGCTGGCTCATCTTGACCATGCCCCACTGACCGTCGACGAGGACGACGACGACGATGGGCAGCCCGAGCCGGACGGCCGACTCGATCTCGGTGGCGTGCATCCCGAACGCCCCGTCGCCGATGAGGCAGCACACCCGACGCTCCGGCGCGGCCACGGCGGCGCCGAGCGCCTGACCCATCCCGGCACCGAGCATCCCGAACTTGAAGGTCGACAGCGTCGAGCGCGGGACCGTGGCCTCGTGGTGGAAGTTCGACCACACGACGGTGTTGCCGCCGTCGAACACCCACAGGGTGTCCTCGGGCATGATCCGCTGGGCCATCGCCGGCACCCACGACGGGTGGACGGGCGAGGAGGGTGCCGCCGAGAGCGGCTTGTCGAGCTTGGCCCGCTGCTCGCGCCACGCGGTGCGCCAGCCGGCGAGCCGCGCGGCCCGTGCCTCGCGGGTGGCGACGGGCAGGGAGGCCTCCTCGACCGCGTCGGCGATCGCGCGCAGGGCCTCGCGGGCGTCGGCGAGCAGGGCGACGTCGACGGCCTTGTTGACCCCGAGCCGCTCGTCGTCGATGTCGACCTGGATCGTGCGCTGGCTACCGGGACGCCCCCAGTTCGGGGCCTTGCCCCACCAGTCGGTCTCGCCGAGCCGGGAGCCGACGACGAGGACGGTGTCGGCCGAGGACCGGACCTCGTCGTTGAGGTCGAGGGCGACCATGGGTATCGCCTCGTCGCGGCGCTCGTCGAGGGCACCCCGGGCGGCCCACGACGTCGTGACCGGCGCGGCGAGGAGGCCGGCCAGGCGCGCCAGCTCGGCCTCCGCGCCGGAGTGGTAGACCCCGGACCCGACGTGGATGAGCGGTCGGTCGGCCTCGATGAGCAGCCGGGCGGCCCGCTCGACGAGGACGGGGTCCGGCTGCTGGCGGGTCGTCCGGCGATACGTCTCGGGAGCCCGGACCACCTCGGGGCCGAGGTCGGTCGGGTTGTTGAGGATGCTCTCGGGGATGTCGAGGTGGACGACGCCGGGACGGCCGGTGAAGGAGATCCGCAGGGCCCGGCGGAGCAGCTCGGGGATGCGGTCGGCCGAGGGGACGTAGCCGGACCACTTCGTCATCGGCGCGGTGACGGCCGGCTGGTCGAAGTACTGGTAGGCGCCGCCGCGGTCCGGGTGCCCGATCCCGACCCGGCGGGCCGAGGTGATGAGGAGGATCCGGTTGCCCTCGCCCTGCTCGACGGCGACGCCCGGGAGGACGTTGGCGACGCCGGGGCCGTTGGACGCCATGGCGACGCCGAGCCGGCCGGTCACCCGGGCGTAGGCGCCGGCCATGTGCATGGCGGCCGCCTCGTGCCGGGGGGAGTAGAGGGAGATGCCCGCGTCGGCGAGCGAGGAGTACAGCCCGAAGTACGTGCCGTCGATGATCCCGAACATCGTGTCCACGCCCTCGGCCGCGAGCATCCGCGCGACCACCTCGCCGCCGGTCAGTCCCTTGGACATCGACGCACCTCCTCGTGCTTGTTTGTGGCTGTCCACAGACAGTAGGCGGACGCGGCGGGTTCCTGCCTGGGTCCGGTCCGCCAGTTCGGCCCGGTTCTTGTGTCGGGACACAAGTCAGGGTGAGGATGCCGTATGCCGTCGACGCCGTGGTCGGAGATCGCCCACCTCATCGAGTCGGTCGCCGGCGCCCCCGACCTCGTCGCGGCGGCCGTCGACGAGGTCCGTTCGGTCCGCCCGGAGATGGCGACCCTCGATGCGGCCGACGTGGCGCGGCATACCCGCGCGCTGCTCGCGGCGGCGACCCGCGCCATCGCCGACCGGCGCGCGCCGACCGAGGCCGAGCTGTCCTTCGTCGAGGACCTCGCCGTGACCCGGGCCCGGCAGGGCATCCCCATCGAGGCGGTCCTGTCCGCGATCCACGTCGCCGAGCGGCGGATCTGGGCGGCGGCCCGGGACCGGGCCCGGGAGGTCGGCGTCCCGCCGGGCCGGCTGCTCGACGCGCGCGAGCTCTACGACGACTGGGCCGAGGCGGTGCGGATGCGGCTGCTCGTCGCGCACCGGCGGGCCGAGTCGAGCGCCCGGAGCGCGGGCCGGGACCGCCCCGGCGAGCTGCTGCGCCGGCTCCTCGACGGGGGGTCCGCGGCCGCGCTCGCCGCGGCCGAGGCGGGTCTGCAGCCGGGGGCGGTCCGGGTCCTCGTCGTGCCGGGGGTGCCGCTGCCGGACCAGCAGCGCGTCATCGCCGCCCTTCGGTCCCGTGGCGCGGCCGGGACCAACGACGGGGTCGTCGTCGCGGTGACCGACCGGGTGGCCGAGGACGCGGTGCGGCTGCTCGGCGGTCGCGTGGCCGGGCTGGCCGGACCCGGCGCCGCGGAGGAGATCCCGGCTCTGCGCCGGTTGGCGGCGGCCGCCGCCGACGTCGCGCGGGACACCGGGCGTCGGGGCGTCGTCCCCGTCGGGGACGTCGCCGTCGCCATCGCGCTCGAGGGCCGGGGGGACCTCGCCGCGGCCCTCGTCGAGCGCCACCGCGATGCGCTGGGCGGGGTGGGCCGCCGGCGCGACGCCGTCGTCGAGACCGTCCGGGTGTGGCTGGAGGAGGGGCAGGACACCGACCGTGCGGCCGCGCGGCTCTTCGTCCACCCGAACACGGTCCGCAACCGGGTCGGGTCCCTCGGGGCGGCGACGGGGCTCGATCCGCATGAGGCCTTCGCGGCCGTCACCCTGTGGTGGCTCTGCTCCACCGTTCCGCGGCTCGGTACGGCGGATGGCGAGGCCCGCTGACGTCGGTCAGGAGGACGCCGCACCCGGTCAGGACGACCCGACGTGGGGCTCGCCGCCGGCGCGGCTGGTGCCGTGCCTCACATGGACCCGGAGCGGGTACCCGTCGGTGCGAGACTTGACCCAGCACCGCGGTCGAGACACCGCGGGCGGATGTCGGCCTCCCGGTCGACCGCGGCGCCGAGGGGTGGGGTCCCCGACGAGGTGGCCCTCCCAGGGTGGAGGTGCGCGGTGAAGGCCAGTGCAGGAGACCAGATCGTTCTCGCGGCAACGCATGTCGACGGACCCACTCGCGCCGGCGAGGTGATCGAGGTCCAGGGCGACCAGGGTGCGCCGCCCTACCTCGTGCGGTGGGACGACGGGCATGTCGGGACCATCTATCCCGGCCCGGGAGCCGTGTTGCGGATCGGCGGGCATGCCCCCGGGGCCGATCCGGCTCCGGCGTCCGGCGCGCTCGACGCCCTTCCGGCGTCGGTCGGCGCCGCCCTCGGGCGGGGTCCGGTCGGTCCGGGCCAGGCGGCCCATGTCCGGGAGTGGTCGGTCCGGGTGTCGATCTTCGAGGCGGGCGACGACACGAGCGCGACCGTCGTCCTCCTGTCCGACGCGGCGACCCCGCTCACGGCTCGCGGGTCGAGCCATCGGGCGCCCGCGGACCCGCAGGTTCCCGAGATCGGCGACGAGGTCGCCGTCGCCCGGGCCCTGCGCCACCTCGCCGACCGGCTGGTGGCGAGCGCCGTGACCGACATCGAGGACCTCACCGGCGAGGCCGCCGTCGTCCGGTCCAGCTGAGCGGGCCGCCGGGGACCGGGCCGGGCGCGGTCAGCTGTCGCCGATGGTGAGCGCCTCGGCCTCGACCCGCGAGGTGACCGGCTCCGCGCCGTGGTCCGGCTCGGCGTCGATGGCCGCGAGGTGGCGCCGCGCGGTGAGCAGGACGAGGACCGCCAGGACGACCGCGCCGGCCCCGATCCAGAACGGGAGGTGGATCGAGCGCTCGCCGACGGTCCCGGCGAGCCATGGCGCGACCGCCGCGCCGCCGAACCGCACGAAGCTGTACGCCGCGGACGCGACCCCGCGCTCCACCGGCGCGATCTTCATGACCGTCTCGGTGATGAGGGTGTTGTTGACGCCGAGGAACGCCCCGGCGAGGACGACGCAGACGACGAGCGCCGTCTTGCTCTCGGTGTCGACGGCCATGACGACGAGCAGCGCGGCGAAGCCGAGCAGGGCCCCGGCGATGCCCGCGGTCGTGCCGACCCGCCGCTGGACCCAGGGCGCGACGAACACCGACGCCACCGCGAGCAGGGCGCCCCAACCGAAGAAGACGAGCCCGATCTCGTGGGCGCCCATCGCGAGCGGGAAGGGCGTGAAGGCGAGGAGGGTGAAGAAGCCGAAGTTGTAGAGCAGGGCGGTGATCCCCACGGTGAGCAGCCCGCGGTGCGAGAGGGCGCGCAGTGGCGCGGTGATCGACGTGGGACGCCCCGACGGCGGGGTCGGGGGCAGCGTCGCCGCGGTCGCGACGAACGCCACCGCCATGAGCACCGACACCCCGAAGAAGGGCGCCCTCCAGGAGATGCCGCCGAGCCAGCCGCCGAGGAGCGGCCCGGTGGCGATGCCGACGCCCAGCGCGGCCTCGTAGAGGATGATCGCCTGGGCCACCGACCCGGTTGCGGCGCCGACGATCGTCGCGAGGGCCGTCGCGATGAAGAGGGCGTTGCCGAGGCCCCACACGGCCCGGAAGGTGACGATCCCGGCGACGGTGTCCTGGCTGCCGGCCAGGGCCGCGCCGGCGATGATGAGGACGAGCCCGAGGAGCAGGGTGCGCTTGGCCCCGACCCGGCTCGAGACCCAGCCCGTCCCGAGCATGGCGACGCCCATGACGGCCATGTAGCTCGTGAAGAGGAGCGACACCTGGGACGGACCGGCACCGAGCTGGTCGGCGATCGGCTTGAGGATCGGGTCGACGAGGCCGATGCCCATGAACGAGATGACGCAGGCGAAGGCGACGGACCAGACGGTCCTGGGTTGGCGCCACATGGGGGGAGTGGATGTCCTTTCGGGCGTGATGCGGGGGCGGGTCGGTATGCCGCGATGCGGCGGCCGAGGTCGGGTCAGGTCGGGCCGTCGGCGGCCCGCAGCAGCTCGCCGATGACGGTGATGGCGGCTCGGACCCGGTCGGATGGGTCGCCGTCGAGGCCGGCGATGGCCGGCGCGAGGACGTCGGCGCGGGCCCGGCGCACGTCGGCGAGGGCGGCGCGTCCGGCGGGGGTGAGCGACACGAGCGACGCGCGCGCGTCGTCGGGGTCGGGGTCGCGGCGGACCCAGCCGGCCGCCTCCATCCGGCCGAGCTGGGCGGTCAGCGTCGGCTGGCTGCTGTGGTCGGCCAGCGCCAGCGCCCCGACCCGGGCCGACGTGCGCTCCTCGACGAGGGCGAGCAGCCGGGCCTGAGCGGCCGGGACCGTGAGGGTCGCCGACTGGCTCGCCCAGCGGGACAACCGGGCCGCCGCCCGGAGCAGCTCGTCGGCGAGCGTGCCGGAGCCGGCCGCCGGTGCGGCGGCGGGCGCAACGGGCGTGGTGAGGTCCGGTTCGGGCATGGCGGATACTTTACATAGACAAACTAAGTATGGCGATCCCGGGCTAGCGTCGGGCCCATGGACTGGGTCGAGCAGGTGAGGGAGCGGGTGTGGCCCGTGGCGGGCGGGGTCCGGCTCTCGGCAGTCGACCTGTGGGTCGTCGTCGGGGCCGGGCTGGCCGCGGTGCTCGTCCCGGTGCTGTGGCACCGGCTCCGGCTCGCCGTGACCCTCGTCCACGAGCTCGGCCATGCGCTCGTCGGCATGGCCGTGGGCCGCCGGTTCGTCGGCTTCGTCCTCCGGGGGGACATGTCCGGGCAGGCGGTCACCTCGGGCCCGGCGCGGGGACCCGGGCGGGTCGCGACGACGTGGGCCGGCTACCCGGTCCCGGCGCTGCTCGCCGCCGCTCTCGTCTGGCTCGCCGTCCATGGGTGGGGGGCGCCGGCCCTCACCGTGGCGGCCCTCGTCCTGCTGCTCGCTCTCACCAGGGTGCGCTCGGTGCTCACCGCGCTCGTCGTCGGTGCCGCCCTCGCCGGCGCGGCGGCGGCGTGGTGGTGGCGCGACGACGCCGTCCAGCAGGGGGTTCTCGTCGCCGTCGGCACCCTGCTCCTGCTCGGAGGGTGGCGGCACCTGTCGGCGCTGGCCCGGGACCGCTCGCGGACGAGCGACCCGGCCGTGCTCGGGTCACTGACCCACCTGCCCGCGGCCCTGTGGACGCTGTCCTTCGTCCTCGTGCAGGCCGGAGCCACCTGGGTCGTGGCGGGGCTCCTCGTGGACGCCGTGCGCCGAGGCTGACCGCGGCGCTCGCGCACCGCCCGGATGGCGGCATTCCCGCGCGTCGCCCGGCGGGGACGACTACGCTCGAATCGCTCGCTGTTGGTCGACACACTCTTCGGGACGGGACGCATGACACGCACTGGCGTGGGCCGGTATGCCGCCTTGCTGGCGGTCGCCGTCCTCTCCGTCCTCGGCACGGCGGGCTCGGCCCAGGCGGCCCCCACCGCTGGTGCGACCGTGTCGGGCGCAGCCCCGGTCGCCTCTGCTGCCGGGCCCCTCGCCGCAACGCCCGGCCTGGTGCGTCCCCTGCCCCCGGCGCGGATCCTCGACACCCGGACCGGCCTGGGCGGGTTCGCCACGGTGGCGGCCCACAACACCGTCGCGGTGCAGGTGACCGGGGTCGGAGGGGTGCCGTTCGGGGCGGGCGCGGTCGTCCTCAACGTCACCGCAGTCCGGCCCGACCGCGGCGGGTACGTCACCGTGTATCCGCACGGCTCCCACCGCCCCGTCGTCTCCAACCTCAACCTCGTGTCCGGCCGGACCGTGCCGAACCTCGTCCTCGTCAAGGTCGGCGACGCCGGGAAGGTCGACCTCTACAACGGCACGACAGGGGCGGTCGACCTGCTCGCCGACGTGGCGGGGTACGTCGTGGCGGGTGACGCCACCGGCCCGGGTGCGGTCCAGCCCCTCGCCCCGGTGCGGATCCTCGACACCCGAACCGGGCTCGGCGGGTCCACGACCGTCGCCCCCCGGGCCACCCTGCATCTGCAGGTGACCGGAGCCGGTGGCGTCCCGCTGAGCGGCGCCGGGGCGGTCATCATGAATCTCACCGCCGTCCGCCCGCAGCGCGGCGGCTACATCACGGCCTTCCCGACCTGGGCCGCCCGCCCCGTCGTCTCCAACCTCAACCTGGTTCCCGGCCGGACCGTTCCGAACCTCGTCATGGTGAAGATCGGGCACGCGGGCATGGTGAACATCTACAACGGCACGAACGGCACCGTCGACCTGCTTGCCGACGTGGCCGGTTACGTCGTCTCCGGGTCCGCCGCGGAGCCGGGCGCCGTCCAGTCGCTCGACCCGGTGCGGATCCTCGACACCCGAACCGGGCTGGGCGGGTCCACGACCGTCGCCCCCCGTGCCACCGTGCACCTGCAGGTGACCGGAGCGGGTGGCATTCCCCCGGGCGGGGTGGGCGCGGTCGTCCTCAACGTCACGGCGGTGAGGCCCGAGCGCAACGGCTACATCACCGTCCATCCGTCCGGCGGCTCGCGTCCGCTCGTCTCCAACCTCAACCTGGTTCCCGGCCGGACCGTTCCGAACCTCGTCATGGTCAAGGTCGGGGCCGGCGGCGGGGTCGATCTCTACAACGGCACGAACGGCACCGTCGACCTGCTGGCCGACGTCGCCGGCTACGTCGTCCAGGTGCCTCCGATCGACCTCACGTGGGACACCCCCGTCGCGGTCGACCCGCCGCAGGGTGACCTCAGCGCCGTCTCGTGCCCGACGAGCACCTTCTGCGTCGCGGTCGACGTCCACGGCAACGCGCTGACGTGGGACGGCGACACGTGGACGCCGCCCACCGCGGTGGACCCCGGTGGGCACGGCCTCACCGACGTCTCCTGCGCGAGCGACGCGTTCTGTGTCGCCGTCGACACCGACGGCAATGCCCTGACGTGGGACGGCGACGTCTGGAGCACTCCCGAGCAGGTTGCCCCGGACGGCCCGCTCGTCGACGTCGACTGCCCCTCGGACACGTTCTGCCGCGCCCTCGACCAGTCCGGAGCGGTCGCGGCCTACGACGCCGGCACGTGGACCGCGCCGGTGCCGCTCGGCCTCGGCGGGGCGAGCGCCCTGGACTGCGCGAGCGCCACCTTCTGCGCCGCAGTCGACACCGTCGGCCGCGCCTACGTCTTCGACGGTGTCTCCTGGTCCGCGCCGAGCTTCGTCTCGGGTGACGCCTTCACGGCGATGTCGATCTCGTGCCCTGCCGTCGATGTGTGCATGGCGGTCAACGCCGCCGGCAACGCCGTGAGCTACGACGGCACCGGATGGAGCGCCCCCGAGCCGACCGATCTCACCGGCGGACCCTTCACGCTCTCGTGCACGAGCGCCTCGTTCTGCGTGGCCACCGACAGTGCGTCCTCGTTCGTCGTCTTCGACGGCTCGTGGGGTCCGGCGTCCCCGGCGCCGACGGAGCGGGGCCTCGTGCCGCTGTCGTGCCCGACCGAGACCTTCTGCATGGCCGTCGGCATCGCCGACGCCGTCGCCTTCGACGGTGTCGCCTGGGGCACGCCCCAACGCGTCGACCCCGACGCCGTGCTCACCGACATCTCGTGCGCGAGCGACACGTTCTGCGTGCTCGTGGACAGCATCGGCCGGGCCTCGGTCTGGGACGGCGGCAGCGCCACCCCGTTCACCGACATCGACGGTGGGCGGTTGCTCACGTCGGTGTCGTGCGCCTCGGGCACCTTCTGCGTCGCCGTCGACGACGACGGGTATGCCGTGGAGTACGACAATGGGTCCTGGGCCGCCCCCGAGTCGATCGCTCCGGCGGGTGGGCTCACGTCCGTCTCGTGCCCGGCGCCGAACTTCTGTGCCGCGGTCAGCAGCGGGAAGGGCCCGCCGGAGGGCTTCGCCCAGACCTTCGACGGCCTGGCCTGGACCGTCCCGAGCGCGATCTCCTCGACGACCCTTGTCTCGGTCGCGTGCTCCTCCGCCACCTTCTGCGCCGCCATCGACGACGTCACGGGCACCGCGACCACCTTCGACGGCGGGGGCTGGACGCCCGTCGCGACCGCGGACCCGGCCGGATACACCTCGGCCGTGTCGTGCCCGGCCGGATCGTTCTGCGTGGCGGTGGGCGACAGCGGCGCCGCCGAGTTCTTCACCGGCCTGGCGTGGGCGCCGCCGACGCGCGTCGACCCGGGCGGAGGGCTGACGGACGTCTCGTGCGCGACCGAGGACATGTGCGTCGCCGTCGGCGCCGCCGGCGCGGCCCTCACCTACAACGGCAGCTCGTGGACCGCCCCGCAGGTCGTCACGGCCGGGGGCGCGGGCCTCGTCGCGGTGTCGTGCCCGGTCGACTCCTTCTGCGCCGCCATCGACACCTCCGGCGCCGTCCTCACCGCCCACCGCACCTGAACCGCCCGACCGCCATGTGAGGAACGCGGCACGGGCCGGCGTGGCGGCGCCGAGCGGTGGTTGACTGGAGGCGGTACCGCGGCAGAGCCGCGGGGGCACCTCGCGGCCGGGCACCGCGGCGCCGCCGGGACGGCATACCGGCGTCGCCGGCACCCACTATGCACGGAGGTGCGCCATGAGAGCCCAGGTCGGGGACCACATCGTGCTGACGGCGACGCGGGTCGACGACCCCACCCGTCACGGCGAAGTGCTTGAGGTCGGCGACCCCGACGGCGGTCCGCCGTGGACCGTGCGCTGGAGCGACGGCCACGTCGGCGTCTTCTACCCCGGACCCGGCTCGGTCCGGAGCATCGAGGCACCGGACTCGGCCGGCGCCTGCGGCATCCGCCCCGGTCCCCGGCGCCGAGGACGCCCCGTCCGACGCCCGCATCGGGCCACGTGCGGGAGTGGACGGTCCGGGTCTCGCTCTTCGAGTCCGGTGATGACACGAGCGCGTCGGTCGTGCTCCTCTCCGATGCCCCGACCCACCTCACGGCGCACGGCGATGAGCCGCCGCTCGACGCACGACCCGGCCGTGCCCGAGATCGGCGACGAGGTCGCCGTGGCGCGAGCGCTGCGTCACCTGGCGGACCGGCTGCTCGACACCGCCGAGGAGGACATCGAGGCGATGACGGGCGAGCCGGCCCAGGTGCGCCGGGTCTGACTCGGCGACTCCGGCCTCGCGAGGTCGGGGGCATGGCGCACGGATCCTCGGGTAGGGGCCCGGTACCGGCAGCCCCACCCGAGGAGGTCACCCATGCTCATGCACGACCTGTCCGCCCTGACCGACCGGACCCCGCCGTTCACGACCGTCTCCATCGATGCGACGCGGGTGGACCCGGCCACCGAGGACGATCTGCGCCTGCGGTGGAACGTGCAGCGTCAGCACCTCGAGGGCGACGGCATCGACCCCGGTCTGCTCGAGCGGCTCGGCGAGGAGGTCCTGGCCGCGACCGGGCTCGGCGGGGAGCACACCCGGGTCGTCGTGGCCTCGGGCGACGAGATCGCCCTCAACGTCGTGCTGCCGGGTCGGCCGGCCCGCGACACGGCGACCGTGGGCCCGGTCCCGGCGCTCATGCCCGTGGCCCGGGCGATGGCCCGCTTCATCCCCTATGCCGTCGTCCGCCTCGACCGGGCCGGTGCGGACATCGACCTCGTCACCGCTCCCGACGTCACCATGGGACATCGCGAGGTGGAGGGAGGTCACGAGCTCCTGCACAAGGTCCCGGGCGGTGGCTGGTCCCAGCGCCGCTACCAGGCCCGGGTCGAGGACTCCTGGGCCCACAACGCGGCCGCCGTCGCGGAGCAGGTCGACGACATCGTCCGGACCCACGCGCTCGAGGCGGTGGTCGTCACCGGCGACGAGCGCGCGTGGTCCGAGCTGCGGGACCGGCTCGGCGGTGCCGCCGCCGGACTCGCCCGCTTCGTGGGCGCCGCCGGCCGTGCCGACGGAGCCGACGAGCAGAGCCTCCATGAGGCGGTGGCGGCGGAGCTCGACCGTCGGCGCGCCGAGCTGCGCGACGAGGTGCTCGGCGAGCTGGCCGAGCAGCACAGCCGCCAGCAGCGGGCGGTCGAGGGCCTGGAGCCGGTCGTCGACGCCCTCCGGCGTGGCCAGGTGGAGCACGTCGTGCTGCGCGACGACCCGTCCTCGACCCGCAGCCTGTGGGTGGGAGAGGACCCCCTCGTGCTCGGCGCCACCCCGGAGGCCGCCAGGGAGGCCGGGGCGCGGGAACCGGTGGACGTCCGCGCCGACACCGCCCTCGTCTGGGCGATGGTGGGGTCCCGCGCCGACCTCGTGCTCACCGAGGACAGCCCGATCGAGCTCATCGAGGGGATCGGGGCCGTCCTACGCTGGTCCGACGAGGCCACGACCCACGATCTCGCACCGTCGATGCCCGGCCACGGCGAGGCGCCGGGCGGCGCCTGACGCCGCCGGACACCCGCAGCCGGTCACGGCATACCCGAACCACGACACCACACGAAGGAGTACAGCGTGCAGCAGCGCACCATCGGAGGACGGCACATCGGCGCGATCGGCCTCGGCGGCATGCCGATGTCGATCGAGGGCCGGCCCGACCGGCAGCGGTCCATCGCGACGATCCATGCGGCGCTCGACGCCGGCGTCACCCTCATCGACACCGCCGACGCCTACCACCGTGACGCGGGCGAGGTCGGACACAACGAGGAGCTCATCGCCGAGGCCCTGTCGAGCTACGGACCAGGCGCGCAGGACGTCCTCGTCGCGACGAAGGGCGGGCACCTGCGCCCCGGCGACGGCTCGTGGACCGTCAACGGCCGTCCCGAGTACCTCAAGGACGCCGCCAAGGCCTCGGCCAAGCGGCTCGGCGTCGACGCCATCGGGCTCTACCAGTTCCACCGTCCGGACCCGTCCGTCCCGTACGCCGAGTCGGTCGGCGCGGTCCGGGACCTCCTCGACGAGGGAGTCATCGCCATGGCCGGCATCTCCAACGCCACGGTCGCCCAGATCGACGAGGCGAACGACGTGCTCGGCGGCCGCCTCGTCTCCGTCCAGAACCAGTTCTCCCCGGCCTTCCGCTCGAGCGAGGTCGAGCTCGAGCACTGCGCCGAGAAGGGCATCGCCTTCCTCCCGTGGAGCCCGCTCGGCGGGATCGCCAACGCGGGACGAGCTGGGCGCGCGGCATGCCGCCTTCCAGCGCGTCGCCGAGGCCCACGGGGTGAGCGCCTACCAGGTGACGCTGGCCTGGGAGCTCGCCCTCGCTCCCGTCGTCGTCCCCATCCCGGGCGCCTCCCGGCCGGCGTCGATCACCGACTCGGCGGGTGCGGCGGACCTCACCTTGACCGACGAGGAGATGTCCGCCCTCACGACGCGCTGAGTGACAGGCTGGAGCCGCCCCCCACCGAAGGAGAGTCATGAAGGCGGTCCAGCTCGTCCACCCCGGTCCGATCGAGTCGCACCCGCTGCGGTACGTCGACGTCGCGGACCCCACGCCCGGTCCCGGACAGGTGCTGCTGCGGGTCATCGCGTGCGGCGTCTGCCGCTCCAACCTCCACACGGTCGAGGGCGACTGGCTGCCGGGGACTCCGGCGTTCACGCCGATGGTCCCCGGGCACGAGGTCGTCGGCGAGGTCGTGGCGCTGGGTGAGGGCGTGACGGACCTCGCGGTCGGCGACACGGCGGGTGTCATGCCCCTGTGGTCGACCTGCCGGGACTGTGAGTTCTGTGCGGCAGACCTCGACCACCTGTGCCAGCGCAAGGAGATCACCGGCGAGACGGTCGACGGCGGCTATGCCGAGCTGATGGTCGCGACCGCCTACCACGCGTACAAGATCCCCGACGTCCTCGCGGTGCCGGGTGCGGCGCCCGTCTTCTGCCCTGGCATCACGGCCTACGGCTCCGTCAAGAAGGCCGACCTCGGGCCGGGCAGGACGGTCGCCGTCTTCGGCATCGGTGGCGTGGGACACGTCGCCCTCCAGTTCGCCGGCCTGACGGGGGCGGACACGGTGGCCGTGAGCCGAGGGCGGGGTCGGCTCGAGCTCGCCGAGCGGCTCGGCGCCTCGCGGGTCGTCGACTCCTCGGCGGGCGACGCCGGGGAGCAGCTGCGGCGGAGCGGGGGAGTGGACGCCGCGCTCGTCTTCGCTCCGAACGACGAGGTCGTCGCCTCGGCCCTCGCATCCCTCAAGCCCGGGGGAACCCTCGTCCTCGGGGTCAACGCGCGGCTCGGGGAGTTCGCCTTCGCCACCGAGAAGCGGGTGGTCGGGTCGCTCCTCGGCACCCGCGAGGACATGCGGAAGGTCATCGACATCGCCGCGTCGGGTCGGGTCCGGATCGAGGCCGAGGAGCGCCCGCTCGCCGAGGCCGAGCGTGCCCTGTCCGACCTCAAGGCGGGCACGGTCGACGGTCGGCTCGTCCTCGTCCCCTAGCCTGCCCCGAGGGCACTCTGCCGGTATGCCGCGACGAGGGCCGCCGGGTCCGCGTAGGTCTGTACGGCCCCTGCGTCCACCAGCTCCGCCGAGCTGGTGCCGCCGCACTCCAGCCCGATGCACGGCATACCGGCGCGCGCCGCCGCCTCGACGTCCCAGACGGCGTCACCGACGAACACGACCTCCTCGGGCGCGAGCCCGGACCGGTCGAGGGCGGCGTGGAGGATGTCGGGGTGGGGCTTGCTGTGCTCGGTGTCCGCCCCGCCGGTCACGGTGTCGATCCACGCCTCGGCATCGAGAAGGCCGAGCAGCGCGTCGATGTCGTCCGGTCCGGCGGACGTCGCGATGACGACCCGCTGGCCGTGCTCGGCGACGGTGCGTAGGAGGTCGCGGGCGCCGCGCAGGGCGACCGCCTGCGAGCGCAGCTCGGCGAACAGCGCGCTGTGCCGGTCGCTGATGGACTGCTGGTCCGGGACCTCGTCGCGGCCGAGGACATGCGCGACGAGCTCCTCGGAGCCCAGCCCCACCGCGCGGTGGACTGCCGCGGTGTGGACCTCGTGGCCGTGTTCGCGGAACGCGCGTGTCCACGTGACGGCATGGAGATAGCTGGTGTCGACGAGCGTCCCGTCGAGGTCGAAGAGCACACCGGACGGCGGCTGTCGGCTCGACATGTCGCCTCCCTCCATCGGGCGCGTGGGCAGAGTTCGAGGGAGGCCTCCACCTCCGACCGGTCATCTACCCCGGTTGGTCGTGGGTCACGCATGGTGGCCAAGGCGGCCCGGGTAGGCAAAAAGGTATGGCGGACAACGGAAACAGCGGCGCACCGGTCTCCTTCGTCAAGGAGCTGAGAACGAGCGGCAACGGCCTCATCGTCCGGATCTCGATCATCGCGGCGATCGGCGGCCTGCTCTTCGGCTACGACACCGGAGTGATCTCCGGCGCGCTGCTCTACATCAAGGACGACCTCCACGCGGGCGACTTCGAACAGCAGGCGATCGTCTCCGTCCTCCTGCTCGGAGCGATGGTGGGAGCGCTGGCCTCCGGGTACCTCGCGGACCGGATCAGCCGCCGATGGACGAAGGTCATGTCCGGCTCGATCTATGTCATCGGCGCGCTCGGCTGCGCCTTCTCGGTCAACGCCGAGATGCTCATCGGCTTCCGCTTCCTCCTCGGTCTGTCGGTCGGCACCGCGTCCTTCGTCTCGCCGCTCTACATCTCCGAGGTCGCGCCGCCGAAGGTGCGTGGCGGGCTCGTCTCGTTCAACCAGCTCGCCATCACGAGCGGCATCCTCGTCGCCTACATCGTCAACTTCCTCTTCAAGGACGTCGCCTACAACTGGCGCTGGATGCTCGGCGTCGCGGCGCTGCCGGGCGCCGCGCTGGCCGTGGGGATGCTGACCGTCCCGCACACCCCGCGCTGGCTCATGCTCACCCGGCAGGAGGACCGAGCCCGCGGTGTCCTCGAGGACCTGCGCAGCGAGGACGAGGACGCCGACATCGAGGGGGAGATCGACGAGATCAACGAGGCCAACGCCAAGGAGGGGGAGTCCACGCCTCAAGGACCTCGTGGCCCCGAGGCTGCGCCCGTTGCTGCTCATCGGGCTCGCGCTCGCGATCTTCCAGCAGTTCGTCGGCGTCAACACCGTCATCTACTACGCCCCGACGATCCTCGCGGACACCGGCCTGACGAAGTCGAGCTCCATCACCCAGACCGTGTTCGTCGGTATCACGAACGTCGTCTTCACCATCGTCGCCGTGCTCCTGCTGGACCGGGTCGGGCGCCGCAAGCTCCTGCTGGGCGGGGTCGCTGGGCTCACCGTGGCCCTCGCCGTGCTCGGCGTCTACTTCTGGTCTCCCACCCTGCAGGACTCCGTGCCCTACCTCGCGCTCGTCGCGTTGCTCGTGTACATCGCGTCCTTCGCCGTCGGCCTGGGCCCGGTGTTCTGGCTGATGATCTCCGAGATCTACCCGATGGGCGTGCGCTCCAAGGCGATGTCGATCTCGACCATCGCCAACTGGGGAGCCAACTTCCTCGTCGCGGCGACGTTCCTCAGCCTGACGAACATCATCACCCGACAGGGGACCTTCTTCCTCTACAGCGGGCTCGCGGTGCTTGCCTTCGCGGTCTTCGCGATGCGCGTGCCCGAGACCAAGGGGCGCACCCTGGAGGAGATCCAGGCCGAGGTGGTCGGGGAGCCGGCTGCCTGACCGCACCGCCCCGGGCTGGGCCGTGTCCCCCTACCACAGGGTGGTGGCGCTCCTCAGGCATGCGTTGCCGAAGTGACGGCCATCTCACCCGACCTTCTGGACCCGGTCAACGCCGGGTAAAGACTTCCAAAAGCGTTGCGCTGCAACGCAATCCGCCGCGCTGTCTAGGAAGGCGCGCCTACTCATCCCTTCGGTGGACCAGGGGGGTAGGTCGTGCAACGACGAAGGCCGAACCAAAGGCCGATGTGTGGAACTCCGTCCTCGACCAGGGTTGTCGTAGAGCCCTTGTCCCCTCCAAGGGCCGTGCCCCTCAGGAAGGAATCTCCATGCACCACAAGCGAATCGCCGCGGCCGCGGCGGTTGGCTGCTTCGTGATCACCGGCGTTGCCGCCCAGTCCAGCGTCGCCGCATCACGTCAGACATCCACCAACCACCGTTCCCCTGCCGTCGTTGCCTCCGCCTCCCTCGCATCGTCGCGAACCCTCGCCGCGTCGATGAAGCCGTATGCCAGCGGCAACGGAAGCCGGGCCCTCAACGCCATCAAGCGCGCACCCGCCGAGTACCAGCCCGCCGTCGGGATCGTCGTCGTGTCCGTCGACTGGCGAGACCTCGAGACCGCCAAGGGCGTCTACACCACCGCCCCGATCGACACCGAGCTCAAGGCCGCGGTCGACCGTGGCCTCACCGTCCGGCTCCGCGTCATCGCCGGAACCCGGGCGCCCGACTACGTGAAGCGGATCGGCGGAGCGCCGATCCCCTTCTACGACCACCAGGCCAAGGAGGCCTCGACGATCGGCCGCTTCTGGAAGGGGACCTACCAGGCTCGCTGGCAGGCCCTCATGACGAAGCTGGCCGCGAAGTACGACACCGACCCGGCCGTCCGTGCGGTGAACATCTCGGGCACCGGGACCATCTCGGCCGAGACGATGCTGACGATGGGCAACGACACCCTGCCCGGCTCGACGGTGAAGAACAACGACCGCCTGCTCGCCGCCGGCGCCACCGAGACGGCGCGCCGCAGTGCACTGATGAAGGACATCACCTTCATGCAGAAGACGTGGGCCCACACCCACACGACGCTGTTCGCGCACCCGTACGTCACGATCGAGCCCAAGCCCAAGACGAGCCTCGCCATCACCGAGGAGATCGTCACGGCCGCCTACGACGCGGCGCCGGGCAAGACCGTCTTCGGTCACACCGGCGCGTCCGAGATGACCTTCAAGGGCGTCACCCACCCGGCCGTGCTCGAGATGTACCAGTTCTTCATCGACCACAAGTACCCGTTCATGGCCCAGACCCAGGCCTACAGCGGTGGCGCGAAGAACGAGGGCGTCGGTGACCTCGCCTACGTCATGACCTGGCTGGCCAAGCACGGTGCGTACTCGACCGAGCTGCCCGCCGGCTGGCAGTTCGACCCGGCCGCCCTCGAGGCACTCGCCCCGACGACGGAGATGATGCGGACCTCCTGCAGCGCCTCCTGACCCCCACCCCTCCGCTCCGGCGGGCGTCGGACCGATCACGGTCCGCCGCCCGCCGGACCCGCGTCCGGGCGCTCAGCCTGGCCGTCGAGGACAGGCCCGTGCAGCCCCGGGCGTCCCGCCACAGCCCGCGCAGCCGCGACGCGTCGCTCCGGCCGGGAACGGCCGGTATGCCGTCGGTGCCGATGAGCATCGGCGTCCACCGCGCCCTGGTGACGACCGTCGTGGCCCGGTGGCGAGAGGCGCGCGCGGCCGCGGCGTCGACGGTGAGGGTGAGGACGCCCGACCGGGAGTCCGGCTCGTGGCTGCGCCACCACACGAAGTTGCCGAGGCCGTAGTCGACGTAGGCCTTGCCGAGCCAGCCCGCGCCGTTGACCCGATGGGAGTGCGAGCCGACGACGATGTCCGCACCGGCCTGTTCGAGGGTCCTCGCCGTCGAGACGTCGAGGCTGCGGGGGCAGCTCTGGTAGTCGTCGCCCCAGTGGAGGTAGACGACGACGAGGTCGTAGCGTGACCGGGCCTTGCGGACCGCCGCGCGGAGCCGGTCGACGGGCGTGCTCGCGGCGACCCCGCCCCGGGTCGACGTGGCGTGGTGCTGGGCCAGGGTGATGTCGAAGACCTGGTCGCCGCCGAAGACCGCCACCCGTGACCCCGCCGACGACGAGGGTGGCCGGCGCGAAGGCCTCCTTCGCGTCGGCGCCGATGCCGACGATCGGGATGGGGCTGTCCTTCTTGGCCGCGAGCGTGTCGGCCAGACCGGACTCGCCGTAGTCGACGCCGTGGTTGTTGGCCATCGTCACGACGTCGAGGCCGGCTCCGGCGAGCGTCTCCAATGCCGAGGCCGGGGCCCGGAAGTGGAACTCCTTGGGCACCGGCGTCCCGCCGTCGGTGATCGCCGTCTCGAGGTTGGCCATCGACAGGTCGGCCGAGCCGAGCGTCGAACGGAGCACGGCGAGGCCGTCGGGCTCCGAGGCGAGGGGAGCGAGGTAGTCGGCGAAGTGGATGTCCCCGCCGAAGGCGAGGGTGATCGTGTCGGGGAGTGGGGTGGAGGTCGGGCTCGGGGTCGGCGCGTCGGTGGAGGGGGCGGTGGTTCCCGGGGCTCGTCGAGCCGGGAGCCGAGGCGCTCTCCGAGCCCGTGGCGGCCTTCCCGGTCTCGCCGAACGACACCGCGCAGCCGGTCAGGGCGAGGGCCGTTGCGAGTGCGAGCGCGGGGGCACGTCGACGGGACATGGCGGCAGTGTAGGCGGACGTCACTCCTCGGGGACGAGGCCGAGGGCCTGCGCCCGGCGCGCGGACACCCGCGACCAGACGACCTGCTGTACCGCGAGGGTCGCCCAGCCGGCCAGGGCCATCCCGACGATGTTGATGCCGAGCTGGAGCGCGCTGCCCCGCACCTCGTGCCAGGCGCCCAGCGCGACCCCGAGGCCGATGTTGCCGGCGGCCGGGATCGTCGTCACCGAGATGAACACTCCGGAGAGCCCGCCGATCCGGTCCGAGGTGAGGGAGAGGACGCCGGCGGCACCGGCGATGACGGCGACGGCGACGGACCACCGGTCGGGCGAGTAGATGAAGGTGAGCCCTCGCCGGCTCGCGACGATGTCGGCGCGGGAGACCCAGCCGAGGGCGTGGCCGGCGACGGTCACGAGGGCGGTCACCGCGATGGCGATCGCGAAGCCGACGACGAGCGTGCGCACCGCCGTCGCGAGCAGTCGCCGGCGGCGGCGGACGAGGGCGAGGCCCAGCGCGGCGATCACCCCGAACTCCGGACCGAGCACCATGGCGCCGACGACGAGGATCTGCGAGTGGACGATGACGGCGATGGCCGCCAGCAGGGTCGCCAGGGTGAGGAACGTCGAGTAGGTCCAGTTCAGCTCCGCGTCCTCGTAGGCCTGGTGGGCGACCTCGGCCCACACGACGGAGTCGGCCGGGCTCCCAGGAGCGGCGCGCTCGGCCTCGAGCCCCTCCCGCGACAGCCACGCCTGGACGGGGTCGATGAGCAGGCTGCCCTCCCGGGCGACGCCGAGGTCGCGCAGCCGGTCGATGAGGTCGTTGGCCGTCTCGCGGGCGATGTCGGCGATGACGACATCGCCGACCGGCCGGATCGACGCGCCCTCGTGCACGGCGAGGGCGCTGACGGCGGGGTCGTCGAGGACGGCGAGGACATCGCGGGTGAGGCGGGGAGGCGTCGAGATCCGCAGCTGCAGCATGGGGTCAGTGTCGCGCCCCGCACGACCGTGGAAGGGTAGGCGCCATGTCGACGAGACCGAGCGTGTCCGATCTGGTCGCGCGCGTCAGGGAGCGCCTGGACCCGTCCGCCCGGCTCGTCGTCGGCATCACGGGTGCGCCCGGCGCCGGCAAGAGCACCCTCGCCCTCGCGCTGGCCGACGCCCTCGTCGGTGCGGGCGTGGCCGCCGTCGTGCTGCCGATGGACGGCTACCACCTCACCCAGGCCGAGCTGGACCGGCGTGGCCTCGCCGACCGCAAGGGCGCCATCGAGACCTTCGACGGCGCGGGGTATGCCGCGCTGCTGGCCCGCGTCGTCGGCGAACCCGATGCGACGGTCCTGGCGCCGGCATACGACCGCAGTGTCGAGGAGGTGGTCCCGGATGTCATCACGGTCCTCCCGCAGACCCGGGTCGTCGTGACCGAGGGCAACTACCTCCTCGTCCCCGACGGGCCCTGGGCCCGGGTCCGCGACCTGCTCGACGAGGCGTGGTACGTCGAGGGTGAGGACGAGGTGCGGCTGCGCCGGCTCGTCGCCCGCCACGAGGAGTTCGGGAAGTCTCCCGAGCACGCCCGGTCGTGGGTCGCGTCCGTCGACGAGCCCAACGCCGAGCTCATTCGCTCGACCCGGCAGCGCGCCGACCTCGTCGTCCGGGTCGAGTGAGGCCGCCGCCCGGCACAATGGCTGCCGGAGCGAGGAGGTGAGCGGTGCGCTGGCTGGCGTGTGCGGAGCACGAGATCCCGGACGGGCTGACCTGGCTGTCGGCCCGGGAGCGGGCACGGCTGGACCAGCTGCGCTTCACGAAGCGGCGCACGGAGTTCCTCCTGCGACGCTGGACGGGCAAGCGTGCGGTCGCCGCCGCGCTCGACGGCGCCCCGGAGGACCTCGCCCGGATCGAGCTGCTCAACCACCGCAGTGGCGCGCCCTACGTCGAGATCGACGGACGGTCCGCCGGCGTCGACGTCTCGCTGTCGGACCGGGCGGGCGCCGCGGTCGGCCTCGTCGGCCCGGTCGGCGCGGGCGTCGGCACGCTCGGGGTCGACCTCGAGCTCGTCGAGCCGCGCACCGAGCGCTTCGTCGCCGACTTCCTCACGGCGACCGAGGCGGCCTACGTCCATCGGCGCCGGGAGGCGTTCGGGGAGGACGGGTGGCAGGCGGCAGCCAACCTCGTCTGGTCGGCCAAGGAGGCGGCGCTCAAGGTGCTCCGGGTGGGTCTGCGCGCCGACACCCGCACCGTGGAGGTGTCCCTCGACCACGACGCACGGACCGACGGCTGGTCGGGGCTCGTCGTCCGCTCGGTTGCGGGCGAGGTCTTCCCGGGATGGTGGCGCCGGGACGGGGCCTTCGTCCTCACCGTCGCCTTCGCGCAGCCGCACGAGCCGCCCGCCCTGCTCGCCGGTGGGGCGCACCTCGCCGGGACGACGCCGGTCCACTCGTGGGTCACCGACCCGACGACCGGCTGAGCGGGTAGGCCGCTCAGCCGCCCTCGGTGAACCTCGCCATGCCGCGCCGGAGGGCGTCGACGACCCAGGGACGCAGGTCGGCGGCGGGGATGATCCGGTCGACCGAGCCGACCCGGAGCGCTCGCTCGATGGTGTGGATCGAGTCGAACTCGTCGGCGACCTCTCCGAGCTTCTCGGACCGGACCGCCGCGGTGACCCGGGCGATGGCGGCCCGTCGGGTGGCGGCCTCCGGACCGGTGGCCGCCTCGGCCTCCGCCCGTGCGTCGCCGACCCGGTCGTCCTTCTCGGTCCGCTGCTTCACCTCGCGGGCGAAGACCGTCGCGGCCGCCGGAGCGCCGCCGATGACGGAGGCGTAGGACCCCTCGACCGCCGCGATCTCCATCGACTCGGTCAGGGCCTTCGAGAACACGACGAACGCCCCACCGTGGTAGCGCGACACGACGACGAAGACGATCGGGCCGTCGAAGTTCGTCACGGCCCGGCCGATCTCGGCGCCGTACTCGAGCTGCCAGCGACGCATCGACTCGGGGGAGCCGTCGAAGCCGGAGAGGTTCGCGAGGACGACGAGCGGTCGGTTGCCGCTGGCCGCGTTGATGGCCCGCGCGGTCTTGCGCGAGGCCTGGGGGAAGAGGGTGCCCGAGGTCCAGGCCGGAGGCCCGTCGGCCGGGACGAACCCCTTGCGGGGCACCGTCCGCGACTCGAGGCCGAGCAGGCAGACCGGGATGCCGCCGATGGTGGCGTCCCAGACGATGGAGGTGTCCCCGTCGAGCCAGTCCTTCCATCGCTCGAGCGGCTCACTGTCGGCGTCGGCGACCGCGCGCATGACCGAACGCATGTCGAAGGGCTGCTTGCGGTCGGGGTTCGTCGCCGCGTCGAAGACGTCGCCGACCCGGGTGAACGTCGTCCCGCCGACCCTCGCGTGGGGTGCGTCGCGCACGTCCCGGTCGACGGGGTCGCTCGTCGGCCGCCGCCGCGGGAACCGCTCGCCGGGGACGACGTAGGTGTAGTCGTAGTGGCGCAGCAGCAGGGTGCAGGCCTCCTGGAAGCTCGGCGCCCAGTACTGCGCCTGGCCGTTGGGGCCCATGACGCGGTCGTATCCGCCGATCCCGAAGTTGTCCTCGGCGGACACGGCGCCGGAGAAGTCGAGCGCCTGCTTGCCGGTGAGGACCATCGCGCTGGCCGGGGTCATGATGAGGATGCCCCGGGTGTGCATCAGCATCGTCGCCTCGGCGTTCCAGTACGGCTGACCGCCGACGTTGATCCCGGTGACGATGATGTTGACCTCGCCGCCGGCCTGGGTGAACTCGATGAGCCGCCGCAGGGTGAGCGCGATCCAGTCCATGTTCTCGGTGCCGGAGTCCATCGCGATGAGGGCGCCGGAGGACACGGCATACCACTCGACCGGGATGCGGTGCTCGAGGGCGTACGCGAGGGCGGCGTTGACGCGCCGGCACTCCGGCTCGGCGAGGTTGCCCAGGCCCTGGGTCGGGTCCGACAGGAGCGCCACCCTGGTCATGCCCTCGGGCACGACGTCGGTGTAGGACGTGAGGAGCCCGACGACGAGGTGGGCGGTGTTCTCGGCCGGCGGCCGGTCGACGGGGACGAGGGTCTCGCCGTCCTCGGCGAGGTCGAGCTCGACCCAGGAGCCACGGGGGAACGCGGAGGAGCCCTCGTCGGCCGGCGCGACCATCTGGACGATCTCGTAGGGGTACGGCGTGCCGAACCGCTTCGCCGTCAGCAGCTTCTGGGCGTAGCGGGTGAGCGGGCGCACCGGGTTGGGCCCGGGGTCGGAGATCCGGATCGTCGTGCCCGCCCGGCCGATGCCCTCGACGTGGATGACCTGGTCCTTGAGCGACGGGCGTCCGTCCTCGTCGACGGCGGGTACCTGGATGTGGAGGACGAGCTTCTCGAGCCCCGCGCCGCGGGCGAGGGGCTCGTAGGACGCGGCCAGCGTGGGGATCTCCGAGGCCGGGATGTCCCATGTGGGCCGGATCGACAGCACGAGCCGGTTGGCGGCCGGGCGCTCCCGGGGCGGGTACCCGGCGAGGGCGTTGCGCATTGCCGCGAGCGCCTGCAGGCCCATCCTCCCCAGCCGCGGGTAGGACTCCTGGCCGGTCTCCTCGTCGCGCACCTTGACCATGTCGCGGACCTCGGCGAGGGCGAACAGCCGGTGGTCCTTCGGGTTGTCGTGGGCGACGCCCGAGAAGAGGTAGACGTCCTCGGGCGACGGCAGCCGCTCGAGGTCGAAGTTCGACAGCCGCCACAGGTCGAGACGCTTCCCGAGCATGGGGTGGAGGTTGCGGTACAGCGGGTCCTCGACGAAGTCGCCGCCCTCCGGTGCCTGCCGGAACGTCACGTGTTGGGTCCGCATCGCGCCCGTGTCCTCGCCCGCGATGCTCGTGACCGTGAAGTCGATCCGATGCAGCGGACGGCCGAAGTCGCTGTGCCGCAGCCACTCTGCGGCCTCAGCGGCGAGGGTCTCGATGCTCTGCCGATCGCCCTCCCGCCAGAGGACGAGGTCGACGACGACCTCCCTGTTGCGTGGCGCCGTGTCGAGGTGAAGGGCGACCGCGGCGGAGAACGCGGGCAGCTGGTCGGCAGGCAGGTAGGCGGTGACGAGGTGGACGTCGAGGTCGCCGTGCTCGTAGTTGGCGAAGGCGAGCTGACGGCCGAGGACGGTCTCGTGGTCGAGGCCGTGCAGGTCCCGGATGCGGTAGAAGCGACGGGCGTAGACCTCGAGGATGCACTCGCGGTATGCCGCCAGCCCCGGGTCGTCGACGCCGTCGAGCCAGGCGCGCAGCAGGAGACCCCGCAGCGGGTGCGGGCACCAGACGAGGCGGTCGACCCGGTCGGCGCGGTCGGCGCGGTGCGCGTCGGCGTGCAGGGCAGCCAGGTGGCCCGTCATCTCCGCTTCGACGTCGGCGACGACCTGGTCGAGGACGGGGGCGTCGAAGTACTGGAAGGCGACGTCGCGGGCCAGGTCGGCGACGCCCTGCTGGCGCCCCTCGGAGGCCTGGGCCAGCCGCTCCAGGCGGTGGCGCAGATCCGGACCCGCGCTCGCGCGGAGCTGCCGGACGTTCGCCAGCCGCCGCTCGAGGATGGCCGAGACGACCGGGGCCAGCTCGGGGACGCGGGCGAAGGACCGGAACATCCACAGCAGCGCCGCCTCGAGCGCGCGGGTGCGCCCCAGCCCGTGGACGCCGTAGCGGCCGAGGGCCGTCTCGAGCCGGGCGCGGTACCGCGCCGGGAGGCCGGCCCGGTCCGCGTCGAGCCACTGGAGGAAGGCGATGAAGTACTCCTGGGTGTTGCCGAGCAGCCCGTCCGGGTCCTCGCCGAGCTCCTCCGCCTCGGTGCGGGGCCGGTACAGGGCGGCGATGTCGGCGAAGAGGTCGAGGAGCCGGTCCTCGCAGGCCGCCAGCTCCGGGTCGTCCGGGGCCCGCGACGCGGCGAGGGCGCGCTGCTCGCGCATGAGCGCGCGGACCTCGCCCGGGTCGCGGTCGTAGCCGAGGAGGTAGGGCACGAGGTCGGCGTAGACCCGTTCACAGTGCGCCTGGCCGTCGAGGGCGTCGTCGACCGCGAGGACGCCGAGGTCGAGCTCGCCGTCCTGGCGTTCCTCGACGGCAAGGTACTCCGCCGTCTCGAACTCTCCCGAGGCGCGGATCCGCATGAGCGGGGCGCCGCGCTCCACCTGGGAGTTGGCGACGACCGGCACGGAGGTGACCCGGCCCTCGAAGGGCGCGGTCACGGTCGTCACCATCTTCATCGACTCGAGCACCGCGACGGGGTCGCCGGCGTGGACCTCCTGGCCGGGCTCGACGAGGATCTGGGCGACGAGGGCGGGCCATCCGGCGCGCACGACGAGCCCGTCGGTGCGCATGACGGTGTGCGCCACGCCGTCCACCTCGAGGCGGAACGCGCCGGCGAGCTCGGTGGCGACGACCCGGCGCCGCCGGCCACCGACGCTGATCCGGCGCTCGTAGCCGCCGATCCGCTCGACGCGGGCGTCGACGGTGACGCCGTTGTGGACGCGGTAGCGGTCCGGGCCGGTCCGGTCGACCCGGAGTCGGTAGTCGGCGCCGCGGTAGCTGAGCATGACCCGGGCGCCGACGGCCTCGGGCTGCTCCGGGCGACCTCGTTCGGCGCTGGCGAAGAAGGCGGCCCGGACGAGAGACAGGTCGGCCTCGTAGGCCTCGACGGCGGCGGCGACGACCGCAGCCGGGTCGGCAGCGGGCATGAGCTCGCCGGCCGTTCGCACCTCGTCGTACCAGCCGACGGGGACCGGCCCCGCCTCGATCTCGGGCCGGGCGAGCATCCCGAGCAGGGCGCAACGGTTGGAGGCACCTCCGCTGAGGACGACGAGCGTGCGCTGGAGCGCGGCGCGGAGCCGGCTGAGTGCCTCTGCGCGACCGTGACCCCACGCCGTCAGCGTCGCGACGAGCGGGTCGGCCTCGGCGTCGATGACGTCCCCGTCGTGCATGCTGGCGTCGACCCGGACCCCGGTGCCGACCGGCAGCGCCAGCAGCTGGAGGGTCCCGCCGCTCGTGGCGAAGCCACGTTCGGGGTCATGGGCGAGCAGCCGCGCCTCGATGGCGTGCCCGTCGGGCCGGGGCGGCTCGTGGACGAGGACATCGCCACGGGCGAGGCGGATGCGCAGGCCGAGGAAGCTCGACCCGGTCGTCTCCTCGAGGAGGGCATGGTCGGCGCGGGCCAGGGTGTCGACCCCCGTGACGAACGACGTGACGCCGTCCGGGGAGAGGGCGAACCGGACGACGCCGGCGCCGCGGTAGCCGACGCCACGGACCAGGTCCCGGGCGCCGTCGAGGACGGCGGCCACGGTGTCGGGATCGACGCCCGCCGCCGGCATCTCGGCGAGGATGAGCTGTCCGCCTCGGGTGATCGACACGTCCCGGGGGCCCATCGCCCAGACCGTCCCGGCCGAGTCGGCGATGACGTCGACCTCGAGCAGGCGGTGGTCGGTGAGGTCCGTCCCCGGTTCGAGGAGGGTCAGGCCCGCCTCCGCGACCGCCGACGCGAGGCCGTCCGGGTCGGCCAGCCTGCGCACCGTGGTGCTGTCGGGCCCGATGACGGCGATTCCCGCCTCCTCGCACGCGGCCACGAGGGCGACCTGGTCCTGGCACGGGACGTGGCCGAGCCACACGGCATCGGCGCGTGCGGCACGCAGAGCGGCGAGGACGTCGCCGGCGGTGATCGAGCCGTCGTGGACGACGTCGACCGTCTCGTCGGCCTCCCGCGCGTACCACGCGCGCTGCCGCGGCTCGGTGAGGACGAGCACCCGGGTCATCGGTGGGTCGTCGGAGGTCGGCGGCGAGGTTCCCGATCGCGGCGAGCAGGCGGACGGCGGGCTCCCCGCGCTCGAGGACGGCCAGTCGGGTGATCGGCTCCATCACGTGGATGACTCCCTTGTCAGCGTGGGTCCGAGACGTCCCCGGCGAAGGCCTGAGCCAACGGGGCGAGGACATCTCCCGGAACTGGCGACGGTAGCGGGATGCTCTGGTAGCCGTCGAGGCGGACGAGGACGCGCCCGCCCTCGTCGACGACGACGCAGTCGAAGGCGCCCTCGCCGACCTGGCGGGCGACGGCATAGACCGGTCCCTCGCCGGGGGCCCCGAGAACACGCACGGACCCGACCCTGGACGGCAGGGCCATGCGCGCGTCGCGGCCCGCCTCGCGCAGCCCCGCGGCCTGGAAGCACAGCTCGACGAGCCGCGGCATCCCGACGAGCGGGGCGTCGGCCGGTGTGTGGTTGTCCGGGAGCGGGTCGGCGAGCCGGGCGACGGCCGCCTCGCCGGCCGCGAAGGCGGAGCCGACGACCTGGTATGCCGGTCCGTGGAAGTAGAGCGCGTAGACCTCCTCGGGCGTCAGCGTCGTGCCGTCGGCCTCCCCGACGGGATCGGTGCGCTCCTCCTCGGGCGGGGTCGTGCCGAGCCGGACCGTGCCGGTGAAGTGGGTGCTCACCTGGGGCACCTCCTGCCCTGGCAGGGTGCGCTCGGCGGTGAGGACGCATCGGCCGAGCAGGTCGGTCCCGTCACCGTCCGCATCCTCGAGGCGCACCGTGACCGTGAGCGTGCGCGGCTCGTCCCGGTAGAACTTGACCGGGGCGAGGAACGCGACGTCCTCGACCTCGAGGACCCGGTATCCCGCCGGAGCGAGGAGTGCCGCCGCCTCGGCGAAGGCCTCCATCCCCATGACCCCGGGCAGGACCGGCGTGCCGTCGATCCGGTGGTCGTCGAGGAAGGGCTGCGCCGTCGGGTCGAGCGTCGTCGTCACGACGAGCCCGTGGTGGGCGGAGGCGGTGAGCTCGCCGACCATCGGGCCGGGGCCCGCACGCGTCGAGGATGCGCTGCACGTCGGCGCCGCCGTGCTCGGCGTACTCCGTCGCCATGAGGCCGAGCCGCCCCGCGACGACGACCTCACCGCGGAATGCCGAGTCCGCGAGCTCCCGGTGGATCCAGGCCACGCCCGCGTCCGGCGGCAGCATCTGCACCCCGGCCATCTCCATGATCTTCGGGATGGACCCGCGGGTCGCCATGCCGATGCCGCCCCATGCCGTCCAGTCCAGGGCGATCGCCCGGGTGCGGGGGTGGCTGCGCCGCATCGATGAGGTGACCTTGCACAACAGGTCGTTCGCGGCGGCATAGTCGGTCTGACCGTTGTTGCCGAACCGACCCGCGACCGAGGAGAAGACGACGGTCGCGCCGACCTCGACGTCCCGCAGGGCCCGGCGGAGGGCGAACCAGCCGGTCGTCTTCACGTCGAAGACGAGGTCGAACTCGCGGGCCTGCTTCTCGGGCAGGTTGCGGCTGATCTCCAGGCCGGCGGCGTGGAGGAGGACGTCGACCCGCCCACTCGTCTCACGGATCCGGTCGACGACCGCCGTGACCGCGTCGACGTCGGTGAGGTCGACGCTGTGGTAGTGAGCCGTGCCACCGGCTGCCTCGACGGCGGTGATGGCCGTGCGTGCCGAGGCGAGGCGCTCGATCCGGGCGAGCTCCTTCTCGATGGCGACGGGCGTCGGCTTCTCGCCGCGGTCCTTCATGCGCGCGGCGAGGGTGGCCTTGAGGCCGTCCCGGTCGGCGACGAAGGCGGCGAGGTCGCCGTCGTCGGGGTCCGGCGCCGGGGTGAGGTCGAGGAGGTGGAACGTGCCGGCGCCCGCGGCGGCGAGATCCGCCGTGATCGCCGAGACGATGCTGCCGGCCGCGCCGGTGACGACGACGACCGACTCGGCCGTCAGCGGCATACCGCCCTCGTGGTCCGGCGAGCCGTCCTCGTTGAGCGGGGCGAACGGCTGCTCGGCGAGGACGACGCCCCAGCGCAGGTCGCCCTCGCGGCCGACCTCGACCGATCCGGGGTCGCGCAGGGTCTCCTCGATGAGGACGTCGGCCAGGGCGGCCGTCTTGCGGCTGGCGGGCAGGTCGACGGCCTTGACGAGCGCGTCGGGGCGCTCCTTCTTGTACGACTTCGTGAAGCCGGTGACGGCGCCGCCCATGGGCGAGGTCGCCCCCTGGGCGTCATAGCCGTGGCGGCCGCCGAGCCGGGTCGCGCTGACGAGGAAGGCGTCGGTGTCCCACAGGCGACGCATGGTCGCGTAGAGCGCCTTGACGCGGCGGCGCAGCGCCTCGGTCCACGTCGCGAGGTCCAGCTCGTCGTGGTCACCTTCGTCGTCGAGCGCCGGCAGCCAGTAGACGCCCGCGACGGGACCCTCGGCGAGCCAGCCCTCGAGGGTGGCGAGGATGTCCTCGGTCGAGGTGCCGGGGTCGAGGGCGAGCGGCGTCGCGCCGGCCTTGGTGAGCCGCTTGACGAGCGCGGCGCCGATGCCGCCCTCGTCGAGCATGACGAGGACCCTTGCTCCGTCCAGCGTGACACCGGTCGACACGCACAGCTCGAGAGCGGGCCGCAGGGCTGCCACCGGCACGCGGCGCGGCAGGGCATCGATGGCTCGCAGGTCACCGGTGACCGCCGGTGCCAGGGCGGGAGCGGCCGTGGCGGCGGGAGCGTCGGCAGCGGTCGGGCGCCGTTGCCGGTATGCCGGTCAGCCCGGCCCGCTCACGCACCCAC
Organism: uncultured Actinomycetota bacterium; assembly: GCA_963745335.1. Lineage (GTDB taxonomy): Bacteria > Actinomycetota > Actinomycetes > Actinomycetales > Dermatophilaceae > CAVSJJ01. The sequence goes on along the minus strand of CAVUXP010000009.1, from coordinate 366,420 downwards.
CCCGCGACGTGGCCCAGGGTGGGGAAGTCGCGCAGCTGGAGGGTGGCGTCGCGTTCGAGGTCGTACTCCTCGCGGACGGCGGCGAAGACCTCGGCCTGCTTGACGGTGTCGACGCCGAGGTCGGCCTCGAGGTCCAGGTCGGGGTCGAGCAGCTCGGGCGGGTAGCCGGTCATCTCGGCGACGATCCGGGTGACGGCGGCCAGCACCGGGTCCACGACCGCCGCCGCTGCCGCTGCCGGTCCGGCCGGTGCGGCTGCTGTTGCTGGGGTGGTGTCCGCGGGAACGGTCGCTGCGGCGGCCGGTTGCCCGGACACAGCGGTGGTGGGGGCGGGTAGGCCGGCCTTGTCGCGGACCCAGCCGGTGACGTGGTTCAGGGTGGGGAAGTCGCGCAGCTGGAGGGTGGCGTCGCGTTCGAGGTCGTACTCCTCGCGGACGGCGGCGAAGACCTCGGCCTGCTTGACGGTGTCGACGCCGAGGTCGGCCTCGAGGTCCAGGTCGGGGTCGAGCAGCTCGGGTGGGTAGCCGGTCATCTCGGCGACGATCCGGGTGACGGCGGCCAGCACCGGGTCGCCACCCGCCGCTGCTGCCGGTGCGGCCGGTGCGGCTGCCGTTGCTGGGGTTGTGTCCGCGGGAACGGTCGCTGCGGCGGCCGGTTGCCCGGACACAGCGGTGGTGGGGGCGGGTAGGCCGGCCTTGTCGCGGACCCAGCCGGTGACGTGGTTCAGGGTGGGGAAGTCGCGCAGCTGGAGGGTGGCGTCGCGTTCGAGGTCGTACTCCTCGCGGACGGCGGCGAAGACCTCGGCCTGCTTGACGGTGTCGACGCCGAGGTCGGCCTCGAGGTCCAGGTCGGGGTCGAGCAGCTCGGGTGGGTAGCCGGTCATCTCGGCGACGATCCGGGTGACGGCGGCCAGCACCGGGTCGCCACCCGCCGCCGCCGCCGGTCGCGGCCGGTGCGGCTGCTGTTGCTGGGGTTGTGTCCGCGGGAACGGTCGCTGCGGCGGCCGGTTGCCCGGACAGCGGCCGGTGCGGGTGTGCGGGCGGGCAGGCCGGCCTTGTCGCGGACCCAGCCGGTGACGTGGTTCAGGGTGGGGAAGTCGCGCAGCTGGAGGGTGGCGTCGCGTTCGAGGTCGTACTCCTCGCGGACGGCGGCGAAGACCTCGGCCTGCTTGACGGTGTCGACGCCGAGGTCGGCCTCGAGGTCCAGGTCGGGGTCGAGCAGCTCGGGCGGGTAGCCGGTCATCTCGGCGACGATCCGGGTGACGGCGGCCAGCACCGGGTCGCACGACCCGCCGCCGCTGCCGGTGCGGCGGTGCGGCTGCTGGTGCTGGGGTTGTGTCCGCGGGAACGGTCGCTGCGGCGGCCGGTTGCCCGGACACAGCGGCCGGTGCGGGTGTGGGGGCGGGCAGGCCGGCCTTGTCGCGGACCCAGCCGGTGACGTGGTTCAGGGTGGGGAAGTCGCGCAGCTGGAGGGTGGCGTCGCGTTCGAGGTCGTACTCCTCGCGGACGGCGGCGAAGACCTCGGCCTGCTTGACGGTGTCGACGCCGAGGTCGGCCTCGAGGTCCAGGTCGGGGTCGAGCAGCTCGGGCGGGTAGCCGGTCATCTCGGCGACGATGGCGGTGACGCGCTCCAGGATCGGGTCCACGACCGCCGCCGCCACGGCGGCTGCTGCTGGGGTTGTGTCCGCGGGAACGGTCGCTGCGGCGGCCGGTTGCGCGGACACAGCGGCGGGGGGAGCCGGCGGCGCCGGGCGCACCGGGGTGACCGGCGCCGCGGGGCCGTCCTCGTTGACGAGCCGCGAGGTGTGGTCGAACGGCTTGGGGTAGTCCTGGGCCGGCGCGATGGGCGATGCCGGACGTGCCGCATGCTCCTCGACGGGACCGGCGATCCCGGCCCAGGGGACCGGCACCTGGGTCACCGGGGTGACGGGCACCTCGGGTGCGCCGACGTCGGCGATCCGGAGCCGGCGGTGGTCGACCTCGAGGGCGCTGTCGGCGTGACCCGAGAGGCCGTCGAGCCAGGACTGCCACGCTCGTCGGTCGACGATCCGGTAGGCGTAGCCGAGGGCATCGGGAGCCCGTCGGGCGCCACCGGGCAGGGGCGTGCGCCGGATGAGCGACATGGCGATCTGCGAACCGAAGCCGGCGGCCAGGCGCAGGGCGTACTCGACGGGGTAGGACCCGCCGGTCGAGAGGTTGAGGCTGCCGAGGTCCGGGTCGGGCTCGCGGTAGTTCGGTACCGGCGGGACGATGCCGGTCTCGAGCGCCTTGACGGCCACGACATCCTCGACACCGGCACCCATCGCGTGCCCGGTGAAGCCCTTGGTGTTCGTCATGACGATCTTGTCGGCGTCCTCGCCGAAGACGCGACGCAGCGCGTTGACCTCGGCGGCTGCACTGCCGCCGCGGGCCGGGGTATACGTCTCGTGCGACACGAACACCGTCTGCGGACGCCATGGCGTGCCGGTTGGCGCCGCGGCCCTCGGCCTCGCGGACGAGCGACTCCATGACCCCGCCGATGTGCTCGACATCGAGCCGGGTTCCGTGGAAGGCGCTGTTGGCGGTCACGGTCGCGAGGACCTCGGCGATCGGCTGGAGACCACGTTCGGCGGCGGCCTCCGCGGACTCGACGACGAGGGAGGCGGCGCCCGCGCCGACGATCATCCCGTGCCGGCGCCGGTCGAACGGCGTGGCGGCGTCCTCGACGCGCTCGTCGGTCGCCGCGGCTCCCGTCGCGAGGAAGCCGGAGGTCACCCAGGGGAGCAGGTGCTCACCGGTCGCATCGTCGGCGGACACGATGATGACGCGGCGGCACCGTCCGGCGCGGATCCAGTCCTCCGCCAGCGACACGGCCTGGGTCGTGCTCGCACACGCCGCGTTGACCTGCGTGTTCGGGCCGCGGGCACCGATGATCTCGGCGAACTGGCTGTGCCCCATCGCGAGCACCCGGAAGAGGAAGCGGCGGTCGAAGGCGTAGTTCGCCTCCTCGATCTGCGCGCGCACCTCGGCGATGAGGGCGTCGACCTCTGCCCGAGCGGGGTCGTCCTCGGCGATCCGGGCGCGCACGCCCTCGAGCGCCAGGAGATTGTCCCGTCGGCCCCGGTCGAGGGCGTAGGCCTCGACGGCCTCGGCGAACCGGTCGTAGCCGGGGAACGCGGAGGCGAAGATGACACCCGTGTCGTCGCGCAGCGCCTCCGGCAGGCCCCAGCGGTCGGGCAGCTGCGTCCCGAGGGTCGTCGTCTTGTAGCGCATCGTCAGCGGTATGCCGGCGTCGCGCATCGCGTCGAACCCGGACGCGAGGGCCATCCGGGTCGTCTCGTCGAGGGCCTCGTCCCGTGCGGCGTCGATGCCGAACTGCGCGACGACATCCACCGGAGCATGCCGTCCGGCGAGCTTGATGACCTCGGCCGGATCCTCGATCGTGTGGAAGCTGCCGCCACCGGAGGCGTCCTTGACGATCCGCGTGATCCGTCGGTCGACCATCTGCTGGCGGACCTCGTCGGGAAGGATCCCGATGAAGGACTGTCCGGCGAGGATGCGGCCGATGTTCTCGTCGTCGAAGGTCCGTTCGACACCCGGGAGACCGAGGGCGGCCCCGGTGATGACGACCGGTGCCCGGGTGGCGATGCCGTCGGGGCCGCTCCTCGTCGGCTTCGGCGCGGGGGCCGGGGGCTGTGGGGCGGAGCCGGCGGCGGGGGCGCCGCCCATGAGGCGCATCCCCTCGCTGAGCACGCCCGCCATCATCCGACCGAGCTCACGGATCACGTCGTCGGACATCGGACCCGCCTGGGGCGTGGAGGCCCCGCTCGCCCCGACCCGTGCGTCCGGGGAACCGGTCGCCATGGCGACCAGTTGCGCGGACACATCGGGAGAGGCGGAGGCCGGGGAGGCGGAGGCCGGGGAGGCGGAGGCCGGGGAGGCGGTGGAGGCAGGAGCGGCGAGCCCGAGGCCCGCGGCATACAGGCCGCACAGGGCCTGGTTGAACGCGGCGGCGTCGGCGACCTTCGGGTGGTTCGTGAACAGGGCGACCACGTCGTCGTGCCGGCTGCCGAGGACGTCCTCGACGAAGCCCTGGAGGGCCTTCTTGGGGCCCACCTCGACGAACACCCGGGCGCCCTCGGCATAGAGGGTCTCGAGCCCCTTGACGAACTGGACGGGCGAGGCGACCTGCCTGCCGAGGTAGTCGAGCATCGTCGCCGTGTCGGCTCCGGCGGGGTAGAGCTCCCCCGTCACGTTCGCGACGGTGGGGATCCGCGGCCCGCGGACGTCGAGCCGGGCCAGGGCGACCTTGAGCGGCTCGGACGCCGCGGCGACGATCGAGGTGTGGAACGCGTGGCTGACCGGGATGCGGATGGCGTTCATCCCCGCGGCCTGGAAGGTCTCGACGATCCGCTCGACGGCGTCGGTGGCGCCCCCGACGACGGCCTGGTTGAAGCTGTTGATGTTGGCGATGACGACGTAGCCATCGGCCTGGGAGACGATCCGCTCGATCTCGGGCAGCGGTCCGAAGACGGCCGCCATGGCGCCGTTGTCCGCCATGGACACCTTGGTCATCTCGCGGCCGCGCGCGCTGACCGCCTCGAGCGCCGCGCCCATGCTGAGCGACCCGGCGGCGACGAGGGCGCCGTACTCGCCGAGACTGTGTCCCATGACCAGGTCGGGCTCGATCCCGTATGCCGCCAGGAGCCGGGTGAGGGAGAGGTCCGTCGCGAGGACGGCCGGCTGGGTGATCTCGGTCTGCATGAGCTGCGCGTTGAGGCGCTCGAGGGTCGCCCGGTCGCTGTCGTCGCTGAAGATGAAGGACGTGAGGGGCCGGCCGAGGAGCGGCGACATGATCGAGTCGGCCTCGGCGAAGGTGTCGGCGACGACTCGCTCGGAGCGGACGAGCTCGTGGAGCATGTTGACGTACTGCGAGCCCTGGCCGGTGTAGAGGAAGGCCACCTTGGGCGCCGGACCACGGCCGACGAAGGCCCCCTGCTGGCGCAGCATCTTGAAGACGGCCGGGTTGCCCGTCTCGAAGGCGGTGACGAGCTTGCCCAGCTTGCCCGCGAGGTCGGCGGCGTCGCCGAAGTCGACGGCGACCCGGACGGCCGCGTCGGCGAGGGCGGGGTCGGGAGCGACCGCGGCGGGCACGCGCCCGGCCTGGGCGTCGGCGAGGGCGGCGCGGACCTTCGTCAGGACGTCGGCGTCGCTTCCGCCGCCGAGCACGAGCGCGCCACGCAGCGGGGCCTTCCGCGTGCGGAGGCCACCCATGGGCGAGGTGGGAGAGGAGCCGACGCCACCCGCGGGTGACTGCTCCACGGGGGAGGGGATCTCGGCGGAGGCGAGGACGCGCGGCTGCGGCTTGTGCCGACCCGGGACGTGCTCCTCGAGGACGACGTGGAAGTTCGTCCCGCCGAAGCCGAACGCGGACACGCCACCGCGGCGGACGCCGCTCGGGGCGGCCGGCCACTCGCGCAGCCCGGTGTTGACGGCGAACGGGATCGTGTCCCAGTCGACGCCGGGGTTGGGGTTGGCGAAGTTGAGGCTCGGTGCGAGGACCTTCTCGTGGAGCGAGCGGACCATCTTGTAGAGCCCGGCCGTACCGGCCGCCGCCTTGAGGTGGCCGATGTTGGACTTGACCGAGCCGAGGGCCACCGAGCGGGGGGCCAGCCCGGCCGAGCCGAGAACCTCGGTGAGGGAGGCGAGCTCGGCGGCGTCGCCGACCCGGGTCGAGGTGCCATGCGCCTCGACCGCCATGATCGTGGCCATGTCCTCGCCGGAGTTCTCCCAGGCGCGGCGCACGGCGAGCTGCTGACCGACCGGGTTGGGCGCGGTGATCCCCTTGCCCTTCCCGTCGGAGGACCCGCCGATGCCGAGGATGACGGCATACACGCGGTCGCCGGCCGCCTCGGCGTCCTCGAGGCGCTTGAGGACGAACAGTGCCGCGCCCTCGCCCATGACGAAGCCGTCGGCCCCTGCGTCGAACGGCCGGGTCCCGGTCGCGGAGAGGGCGCCGATCTTGCAGAACTTCACGTACGCGTCGATGCCCATGTTGCGGTCGACGCCACCGGTGACGACGGCGTCGTACTGGTGCTCCACGAGGCCGCGGACCGCCGAGTCGAGCGCCGCGAGCCCGGAGGCGCAGGCGGCATCGGTCGTGTAGTTCGGGCCGCGGAAGTCGAAGAGGTTCGCGATCCGGCCGGCCATGACGTTCGACAGCTCACCGGGCATGGTGTCCTCGGTGATCTCGAAGGTGTTGTCGAGGTATGCCGCGCGGGTCTCCTCGACGATCGCCCGCTGCTGCTGCGCGGGGAGGGCGAGCAGGGTGGGGGAGGCTTCGAGCCGTCTGATGACCTCGGGCAGCCGGATCCGCATGGAGGAGACGTAGTGCTTCTCGCCACCGATGGCGTTGCCGAGGACGACCGCCACCCGGTTGCCGTCGATGTCCCACCCGGGCCAGCCCGCGTCGGTGAGGGCCGCCCGCGCCGCCGAGACCGCCCAGCGCTGTCCCTCGTCCATCTGGGCCGCCACCGTCGGCGGGATCGGCAGCCGCCACGCGATCGGGTTCCACTCGAACTCGCGGACCCAGCCGCCGATCGTCGTGTAGGTCTTGTCCCGCGCCGCGTGGTCCGGGTCGAAGTACAGCGCCGGGTCCCACCGCTCCGGCGGCACCTCGCTGATCGCGTACTTCCCGCCCTTGATGTTGGCCCAGAAGGCGTCTCCGGTGGGGGCCTCCGGCATGATCGCGGCGATTCCGACGACGGCGATGGGGTGGACGGGGTGGGAGCTCATGGCTTTCCTCGGGTCGTGATGGGGTGGTGGCTCGTGTCCTGGAGGGCGGTGGGTCCGGTGGGCCGGGTCAGTCGGCGGCACGTCCGTAGAGCGCGTCGGCCACGGCGTCCATGTCGGCCACGAGGCCGGCCTGGGCGATGAGGATCGCGGCGGTGGGAACGCCGTCGAGGGAGGCGACGCTCGGCGAGCCCGGCTCCCCGGCGCCGGCGACCCAGCGCGCGCCGTCGAGGGCGACCTGGTGGGCCGCCTGGCGGGCGAAGACCCGGGACATCGCGGCGAGGGTCGGCGGGTCGAACCGGTTCGGTGCCTTCTCGTGGCCGGCACCGTCCGCGGCGGCCGCCGCCTTCTCGGCGAAGACGGCCGCGGTCTCGGTGACGGCGACGAGCTCGCCGAGCCGGAAGAGGACATGCTGGTTGCGGGTCAGCCGACCGAGGCGGGCCGCCTCGAGGACGGTGCCGAGGGCGCGCGCCGCGAGCGCGGCGACGTCGGCGCCCACGTCGGCGTGGCGCTGGTGGGTCGCGGCGAGCCGGTCGGCGAGGTCGGCGTAGTAGCGGCCCTGCGTCTTGAGGTGCTGCTGCCAGCGGTCCCGCGCGATCGTCATCTCGAGGACCTCCGAGGTGCCCTCGTAGATCGTCGTGATCCGCACGTCCCGCTTGATCTTCTCGACGACGTACGGACGGGTGTAGCCGTAGCCACCGTGGGCCTGGATCGCCGCCTCCGCGGCGGTGTTCCCGGCCTCCGAGGCCATGAGCTTGGCGATGGCCCCCTCGGTGTTGAGGGCGCCGCCCCCACCCTCGCCCGCGTCGAGCCGGGCGGCGGTGTACTCGATGAAGGCCCGCGAGGCCTCGAGACGGACGGCGTGCGGGACGATGAGCTTGTGGGTGTAGCCCTGCTTCTCGCAGAGCGGCCCGCCACCCTGCTCGCGGTTGACGCTGTACTCGATGGCCCGGTCCAGAGCCGCCCAGCCGGCGCCGAGACCGAAGGCGGCGACCATGACCCGGGTGTAGCCGAAGACCTGCTGGGCCTGGACGAGACCCTTGCCCTCGACGCCGCCGACGAGGTTCGCTGCGGGCACCTCGACGTCGTCGAGGAAGAGGGCAGCGGTGTTCGACAGCCGGATGCCGTGCTTGTCCTCCGGCGGCGCGGTCGTGAACCCCTCGGCGCCCTTGGGGACGACGAACCAGCACGGTCCAGCGTCGGTGGCGGCGAGGATCGTCGTGTAGTCGGCGATGGAGCCGTTGGAGATCCACTGCTTGCGGCCGGTGATCCGGTATGCCGTCACCTCGCCGTCGTCGTTCGTCACCGGGACCGCGACGGTCGTCATCGCGCCGAGGTCGGAGCCCGCCTCCGGCTCGGTGGCGCCGTAGGCATAGACGACGCCCTTCTCGGCGATCTCGCCGAGCCAGGCGGCCCGCTGCTCCTCGGTCGCCCCGACGACGATGGGGTCGGACCCGAGGAACGTCGCGAAGACCGCCGTGGCGAGGCCGAGGTCGCGACGGGCCATCACCTCGCAGACCCGGTAGGAGTCGAACGCGCCGCCGTCCATGCCGCCGTAGGCCTCGGGGATGAAGACGAGCTGCACGCCGAGGGTCTCCGGGTCGGACATGTCCCGGACGATGTCCTCCGGGCAGACATCCTCGTGGTCGAGCTCCAGCTGGCGCTCGGGGCTGAGCGCCTCGGCGACGAAGTCGTCGAGCGCCTCCAGCATCATCGTCAGGCTGCCGAGGTCGAGGCCCGCGCCTCCGACGTGCGCTGCGGTGGGAGTGGTCGTGTCGGTCATGGGCGCTCTCGCTCGGGTCGTCGGGGCGGGGTCGGGGAACTCAGGTCGGGGTGACGGCCGACGGCGCGGTCGGCGTCGTGGGGTCGGCGGGATCGGGCCGCACGGCCCGCAGCAGCAGCTCGGACAGCTCGGTCACCTGCGCCACGGGGGCGTCGGACCCCTCGGGACGCAGCGTGGCGACGCCGTCGCCGAGCATCGTGATGCAGAAGGGGCAGGCGGCCGCGATGGTGGAGGCGCCGGTCTCGAGCGCCTCCGCGGTGCGGGCCTCGTTGATCCGGGTGCCGATCGTCTCGTCCATGAACATCCGGGCACCGCCGGCGCCGCAGCAGAAGGACCGCTCCTGCGACCGCGGCATCTCGGTCAGGGTCAGGCCCGGGCACCGCACCGAGCACCTCGCGCGGGGGGGTGAAGACCCGGTTGTGCCGGCCGAGGTAGCACGGGTCGTGGTACGTGACGGTCTCGGCGACCTCGGCGACCGGCGTGAGCCGGCCCTCCGCGACGAGCCGGGCGAGGAGCGTCGAGTGGTGGATGACCTCGTAGTGCCCACCGAGCTGGGGGTACTCGTTGGCGAGCGTGTTGAAGCAGTGCGGGCACGTCGCGACGATCTTGCGGGCGCCGACGCCGTTGAGGGTCTCGACGTTCTGCTGGGCGAGCATCTGGAAGAGGAACTCGTTGCCCATGCGCCGCGCCGGGTCCCCGGAGCAGGTCTCCATCCCGCCGAGGACCATGAACTCGACGCCGGCCTCGTGGAGGAGGGTCGCGACCGACCTGGTCGTCCGCTGGGCGACGTCGTCGAGGGCGCCGGCGCAGCCGACCCAGAAGAGGTACTCGACGTCGTCGGGGATCGTCTCGCCGCCGTCCTCGCCGACGACCCGGACCGGGAAGTCGAGGGACTCGGCCCACTCCATCCGCATCGACCCACCCCGGCCCCACGGGTCGCCCGCGTGCTCGAGGTTCGTGAGCATGACGCCCGCCTCGTCGGGGAAGGCCGCCTCCATGAGGACCTGGTGGCGTCGCATGTCGACGATGTGGTCGACGTGCTCGATGTCGACGGGGCACTGCTCGACGCAGGCGCCGCACGTCGTGCAGGCCCAGAGGACGTCGGCGTCGATGACGGCGTCCGGGCCGGTCGGGGTGTAGGCGCCGAGGGGGGCGTCCGCGGCATACCCGGTCGAGCCCACGAGGGGGACCTCGACGAGCGGACCGTCCGACGTCGCCCCCGGCGGCGAGGAGGTAGGGCGCCTTGGCGAGGGCGTGGTCGCGCAGGGTCATCATGAGCACCTTGGGCGAGAGCGGCTTGCCGGTGTTCCACGCCGGGCACTGGCTCTGACAGCGGCCGCACTCGGTGCAGGTGCCGAAGTCGAGCAGCCCCTTCCACGTGAAGTCCTCGACCTTGCCGACTCCCATGAGGTCGTCCTCGCCGGGGTCCTCGAAGTCGACCTCGGTGCCGCCGGAGTAGATCGGCAGGAGCGCGCCGAGGGCCCGGGGGCGTCGGGCGAGGGCGACGTTGGGGATCGAGAAGAGGATGTGGAGGTGCTTGCTGTAGGTGACGAAGACGGTGAACCCGAGCAGCACGGCGAGCCCGACGAGGAGCGCGACGGTCTCGATGACCTCGTTCGTGTCGCGGCCGAGCGGCTCGAGCAGCGAGGCGACCCACTGGGAGACGAAGGCTCCCCGGAGGAAGCGCATGTGCGTCGTCGTGTTGACCTCCTGCGCGTTGATCTGTGCGCCCCGGGTCAGCAGGAGCGTCCACACGACGTTGGCGATCATGAAGAGGGTGAACCACGCGGCCCCGAGGTGGGACCCGAAGAACCGGGAGCCGCGTCCCGGCCGAGGTCGGCGCCTCACGGACCCGGATGACGACGAACGCGACGACGGCCGCGAGGCAGAGCAGCGCGAAGAGGTCCTCGACGAACCCGAGGACCGGCCAGTTGCCGACGACGGGGATCTGGAAGGTCGGGTCGACGAGCGAGCCGAAGGCCTCGAAGATCGTGAGGAGGAGGACACAGAAGCCCCAGAACACGGCGGCATGGGCCGCGCCCGGCGCCGTCCACCGCAGCAGCCGCCGCTGGGCCGCGACCTCGGACAGCTCCGCGCGGACGGTCGCGCCGACACTCCCGCGCCGCCCCGGCTCGACGGGCTGGCCCGTCCGGCCCAGCCGGTAGAGGAAGAGGAGCCGGCGCCCGGCGATGCCGAGCAGCACGACCGTCATGAGCACTCCGACGACGAGTCGGACGACCATTCCTACCTCCCAGGGGACGGTCGGGTGTGCCGCGGTCCCCGGCGGGGACCCCGGTCAGGGGGGCGTTCGAGTCACCCCTTGCGCTGACGCACCTCGGCGGTGAGGGCGGGCAGAACGGTGTGGAGGTCGCCGACGACCCCGAGGTCGGCGATCGCGAAGATCGGGGCCTTGGGGTCCTTGTTGACGGCGACGATGGTCTTGCTCGACTGCATCCCGGCCCGGTGCTGGATGGCGCCGGAGATGCCGGCCGCGACGTAGAGCTGCGGCGCGATGGTCTTCCCGGTCTGGCCGACCTGGAGCTCGTGGGCGGCCCAGCCGGCGTCGGTGACGGTGCGCGAGGCGCCGACCGCGGCGCCGAGGGCGTCGGCGAGCTCCTCGACGACGGCGAAGCCCTCCGGCGAGCCGACGCCGCGGCCACCGGCGACGACGTATGCCGCGTCGGTCAGCTCGGGGCGACCGCTGCCGGCCTTCGGCGCGGACTCGGTGATCCGGGCCGTCTTGGCGCCGTCGCGAGAACGCGACGTCGACGGTCTGGACGGCCGGGTCGGCGGGGGCCGCCTCGGCAGCCACGGAGTTGGGTCGGACCGTGACGACGGCCGGGCCACGCAGGACCTTGGTCCGGGCGAGGAAGCGGCCGGACACGACGGTCTGGGTCACGACGACGGCATCCCCGTCGGCCACGACGTCGACGGCGTCGGTGACGATGCCGGCGTCGAGGCGCACCGCGACGCGGGCGGCGACGTCCTTGCCCTCGGGGCCGGAGCTGACGAGGACGGCGGCCGGCGAGACCCGCCCGGCCAGCTCGACGAGCGCCTCGGCCTTGGGCACCGAGAGGAACTCGCTCGCCTCGGGTGCGGGGACGGCGTACACCGTCGTGGCGCCGTACTCGCCGAGGGCGGCGACGACGGCGTCGGAGGCGTCGCCGAAGACGACGGCGCTGGGCTCGCCGAGCCGGCGTGCGGCGGTGAGCAGCTCGAAGGCGGTCTTGCGCACCCCCGAGCCGGTGGTCTCGACGAGGACGAGGACTTCACTCATGACCTGTCTCCTTCAGGGGCTCTCAGAGGAACCCGCGACCGGCGAGGAACTCGGCGACCTGCGTGGCGGCATCGCCCTCGTCGACGACGACGGTGCCGGCCTGGCGTGGCGGGGTGGGCGCGATGTCGAGGACGCTCACGGCGGCGGCCCCGAGCCCGACCCGCGACGGGTCGACGCCGAGGTCGGCGAGGGTGAGGGTCTCGATGGGCTTCTTCTTCGCCGCCATGATCGACTTGAAGGCGGGGTAGCGGGCCTCGCCCGCCTGGTCGGTGATCGAGACGATCGCCGGCATCGCCACGGTGACCCGCTCGCTCGCGGTGTCGGTGTCCCGGCGGATCGTCACCGTGCCGCCGTCGACGGCGATCTCGCCGGCGAAGGTCGCCTGGCCGATGCCGAGCCGGTCGGCGACCATCGACGGGACGACGGACATCTCCGCGTCGGTCGAGGCCATGCCGGTGAGCACGAGGTCGGCGCCCACCCGGCGCAGCGCCTCGGCGAGGACGACCGAGGTGCCGAGCGAGTCCGAGCCGTGGATGGCCTCGTCGGCGACGTGGACGGCCGAGTCGCCGCCGATGGCGAGCGCCTTGCGGAGGGCGTCGACCGCCTTGGCCGGGCCGACCGTCACGTGGACGATCTCGTCGGCGACACCGGCCTCGGCGAGGCGCACCGCCTGCTCGACGGCATACTCGTCGAGCTCGGAGAGGCGTCCCTCGACGCCGGCACGGTCGAGGGTGAGATCGGGGGCGAACGACCACGTCGCTGTGGGTTCGGGGACGTACTTGACGAGCACTGCGACCTTCATCGCTGCCCTCCTGCCTGGGCGGACCGTTCTGGTCCTGAGCCTGCCCTCGCCGAAAGGACAACGCCAACCCCTACTCGTCAGTACGGGGGTATTGGGTGCAAGGTCACGTTCGTGGACGAGGCAACCAACCGCCTACGCTTCACCGATGGCGACCGCGCGGTTCAGGGGCATCCGGGCCCGGGGCGTCGAGGCGGTGACCGAGGACCCCGCCGACCTGGCGAGCGGCTTCTGGGCGGTCGTCGTCAGCTTCGAGGGCGCGGTCACCGCCGTCCGCTTCGGTGACGTCGACCGAGGGGTCGGGCCCGAGGAGCCCGATGCCGGCCGGGAGGGTGGCGACTGGGCGCCGCTGGGTGGCGAGTGGCGGTCCAGCCTCGACGAGACGGCATACGTCGCCGGGGTGGAGGAGATCCGCCGGCGGGTCGCGGCGGGCGTCGTCTACCAGGTGAACCTCTGCCGGGTCCTGACCCACGACCTGGCCGAGGACGCGAGCATTCTCGACCTCGGAGAGGTTCTCGCGCAGGGGAACCCATCGCCGTACGGGTGCACCGTCGACGTCCCCGAGGCCGGGGTCGAGATCGCCTCGGCATCGCCCGAGGCGTTTCTCGTGCGGCATGGCTCCCTGGTCACGTCGCGGCCGATCAAGGGGACGGCCCGGACCGTCGCGGGGCTGCTGGAGAAGGACGTCGCCGAGAACGTCATGATCGTCGACCTCGTCCGCAACGACCTGTCCGGGGTATGCCGTCCCGGCAGCGTCGGGGTCGACCGGCTGTGCGAGGTCGAGCGGCATCCGGGGCTGGTCCACCTCGTGTCGGACGTCTCCGGCGACCTGCGGGCGGGCACGGGCTGGCCGGAGATCCTCCGGGCCACCTTCCCGCCCGGGTCGGTCTCCGGAGCGCCCAAGCACACCGCGCTGCGCACCATCCGCGACCTCGAGCCGGTCCCGCGCGGGCCCTACTGCGGCGCCGTCGGCTGGGTCGACGCCGACCGCGGCGACGCCGTCCTCGCCGTCGGCATCCGGACCTTCTGGGCCGACCGGGAAGCGGACGGGCGCCGGGTCCTGCGCTTCGGCACCGGCGCGGGGATCACCTGGGGCTCGGACCCCCGCGCGGAGTGGCGGGAGACCGAGCTCAAGGCGGCCCGGCTCGTCGGCCTGGCGTCCGGTGTCGCTTCTCGCCCCGGGGGCGCCGATCTGACAGGGTGAGGCCATGGGAAGGCTGCCCTCATGAGCGAGATCCGGGTGTGGGTCGACGGCCACCTCGTCGACCCCGCCGCACCCTCGGTGCGCGCCCTCGACCACGGCGTCACGGTCGGAGACGGCGGCTTCGAGACGGCCAAGGTCGTCCAGGGCGAGGCGTTCGCGATGACCCGCCATCTGCTGCGGATGGATCGCACCCTCGCCGGCCTCGGTCTGCCGCCCGCCGACCACGACGTCATCCGGGCCGGGGCGAAGGCGGTGCTGGCCGCCGGCGACCCCATCCCCTTCGGCCGGCTCCGGTGGACCGTCACCGGGGGAGCGGGACCGCTCGGCTCGGACCGGACGGGTGCGCCGCTCACCTACATCGTCACCGCGGGGCCGCAGCCGGAGCCGGCCCCCGGCGGGTCGGTCGTCACCGTGCCCTGGACCCGCAACGAGCGGGCGGCGACGGCGGGGCTGAAGACGACCTCCTACGCCGAGAACGTCGTCGCCCTCGCCTACGCGAAGGAGAGGGGCGCGGTCGAGGCGATCTTCCCCAACAGTCGGGGCGAGCTGTGCGAGGGGACCGGCAGCAACGCCTTCGTCGTCGTCGACGGCGTCGTGCGAACCCCACCGCTGTCCAGCGGCTGCCTCGCCGGGATCACCCGTCAGCTCGTCCTCGAGTGGTGCACGGCGGCCGGCATCGAGATCCGGGAGGAGCCGCTGCCGATCGAGGTCCTCACGACGTGCGACGAGCTCTTCCTCACGAACTCGACGCGGGACGTCTATGCCGTCGGGACCGTCGACGGCCGGACGCTGCCGGCGTCGGGCCCGGTCACCGCCGAGGTGGCGGCGACGTTCGCGGCCCGGGGTGCGGAGGGGATGGACCCGTGACCCGCCATCTTCGTCGAGACCGACGAGGACGACTGGGCCTGGCGGCGCCGGATCCGATCCAACCCGACGCTCGCCCTGCCCTACCGGATCGCCGTCCTCGTCGTGGGGCTCGCCATCACGGTCGGCGGGCTCATCCTCGTGCCCCTTCCCGGGCCGGGATGGCTCATCGTCTTCTTCGGGGTGGCCGTCCTCGGCTCGGAGTTCGAGCCGGCTCAGCGGCTCCTCGACTGGGGCAAGGGGATCCTCCACCGGTGGAACGAGTGGGTGCAGGCGCAGCCGTGGTGGGGACAGGGCCTCGTCGGGATCGCGACGGCGGCCTTCGTGCTCGCCGTCATCTGGGCGGTCTTCAAGGTGGGCGGGCTGCCCGGGTTCGTCCCGGACTCGGTCGCCACGTGGCTGCACGCCCACGCCGCCCTCTGACCCTGCCGCCCGGCGCCCGAACCTGCGCCGGGATGTCCGACGGCGTGGATTTCGCCCGGCTCCGCCGGCCCGGTATCCTCGGTCCGCCCGCCCGGCAGGTCCGCGGCGGCCCGGACGTGTAGCTCAGTTGGTTAGAGCGTTCGCTTCACACGCGAGAGGCCGGGGGTTCGAGTCCCTCCACGTCCACCCTCCCCGCCACCGTGCTCGGCGCCCTGGGTCGGCGGCGCGGCCCCTCAGTCGTCGTGCCCGACGATGTTGATGACGTTGCCGTCCGGGGCGCGCAGCAGGAACCGGTGCACGCCCCACTCCTCGCGCTGCAGAGGGTGCACGATCTCGTAGCCTCGCTCCAGCGCTTCGGCGTACGCCGCCTCGACGTCGGGGGTGTGGATCGACATGACCGAGTCCGCGGGGGCGCTCGCATCGCCGGTGACGAGCTGGACCCGCTCGCCGTTCTCCGGGGAGACGTACCGGGCCACCCAGCCGAGGTTGAAGGCCTCGTCGCTCAGCCCGAGGAACCCGGTGTAGAAGCCCTTGGCCTCGTCGATGTCGGGCACTCGCAGGTTGGTCATGATCCGGATGACGCGCATGTCCCACTCCCGTTCTCCGATCGGACCCGCACCGTGGCGGCATCGACCCACCGTAGGCCCCACGGCGCACTCCGGTCGGCCAGAATGGGGGGATGAGGCCGACCCACGTCACCGCGCTCCACACCTTCCCGGTCAAGGGCGAGCCGGGCCTGGACCACGACGTCGTCGCGGTCGAGGGCGACGGGCTCGCCGGTGACCGGCGGAAGAAGGCCGCGATCTCCCTCGTCGGCAACGACTCCCCGTCGACCAGGTCGAACATCGTCCTCGACCTGCCGTCCGTCGAGGTCGAGGCCCTCGTCGGGTCGGTCGTGCGGATCGGGGACGTCCTCCTCGCCGTGGAACGTCCGGCCGGGTCGTGCCCCGGTGTGTATGCCTCGGTCGGTGAGGCGGGCGCGATCCGGGTAGGAGACCCGGTGCTGGTCCAGGAGGCGGCCGAGACTCACCCGACGACGGGGTGACCTTCAGCGTCCTCCCAGGCCACGGCATAGAGTCATGGTGGCGGCACCACCGAGGTGGAAGGTGAGGGGACAGGTGCAGACGGACGGTGTGACACGTCTGGTGGAGAGCTACCACGCGATCCCGCCCGGAGAGCGCGTCCGGCTCGCGAAGCGGACCTCGAACCTCTTCCGGTCGCGCGACCGGTCCAGCGCCCCCGGCCTCGACGTCTCCGGCCTGACCGGGGTGATGTCGGTCGACCGCGAGGCCCGCACGGCGGACGTCGCCGGGATGTGCACCTACGAGGACCTCGTGGCGGCCACCCTCCCGCACGGGCTCACCCCGCTCGTCGTGCCCCAGCTGAAGACGATCACCCTCGGCGGCGCCGTCACCGGGCTCGGCATCGAGTCGGCGTCGTGGCGCAACGGGCTCCCGCACGAGTCGGTCCTGGAGATGGACATCCTCACCGGAGCGGGTGAGATCGTCACGGCCCGGCCGACCGGTGAGCACGCCGACCTCTTCCGCGGCTTCCCCAACTCCTACGGGTCACTCGGCTACGCCACCCGGCTGCGGATCGAGCTCGAGCCCGTGCGGCGGGCCGTCGCCCTGCGTCACGTCCGGTTCCATCGGCTCGAGGCCCTCGTCGGGGCCATCGGCGAGATCGTCGCGAGCGGACGGTATGCCGGCGAGCCCGTCGACTACGTCGACGGCGTCGTCTTCACCGAGACCGAGTGCTACCTCACCCTCGGACACCGCACCGACGAGGCCGGGCCGACGAGTGACTACACGGGCCAGGACATCTACTACCGATCCATCCAGCACGACGGAGCGACGCCACGGCGTGACCTCCTGACGATCCACGACTACCTGTGGCGGTGGGACACCGACTGGTTCTGGTGCTCCCGGGCCTTCGGCGCCCAGAACCCCCGGATCCGCCGGCTGTGGCCGAGGCGCCTGCGGCGCAGCAGCGTGTACTGGAAGCTCATCGCCCTCGACGCCCGCTACCACGTCGGCGACCGGCTCGAGGCCCGCCAGGGGCGCCCCCCGCGCGAGCGGGTCATCCAGGACGTCGAGATCCCGCTCGCCCGGACGGCGGAGTTCGTCCGGTGGTTTCTCGCCGAGGTGCCCATCGAGCCGGTGTGGCTCTGCCCGCTCCGGCTGCGCGAGAAGTCGAGCAGCCTCGCCGACCCGGGCGAGGACCACCCGTGGACCCTGTACCCGTTGCGCACCGATGAGACGTACGTCAACGTTGGCTTCTGGTCCACCGTGCCCATCGACCCGGGCGCCCGGGAGGGCGCCACGAACCGGCTCATCGAGGAGCGGGTCACGGCGGTCGGTGGCCACAAGTCCCTCTATTCCGACTCCTACTACGACGAGGCCGAGTTCGCCGGGCTCTACGGCGGCACCGAGTACACCACGCTCAAGGACCGCTACGACCCCGACGGCCGGCTGCTCGATCTCTACTCCAAGGCGGTGAAGCGCGCATGACCACTCTCGATGACCGTTCGACGGCGACCCAGCACCCTCAGGGCCCCCCCGTCCCAGGGCCCTCGGGATCGATGTCGATCGCCGAGATCGTGGAAGCCGTGACCCACGCTCCGCTGCCGGTGCGGTTGACGGCCTACGACGGGTCCGCCACCGGTGCCGTGGAGGCGCCGCTCTCGGTCCACGTCGCCACCCCCCGCGGGCTCGCGTTCATCGCGACGGCGCCGGGTGACCTCGGCCTCGCCCGGGCCTACGTCTCGGGCGACCTCCACATCGAGGGGGTCCATCCGGGCAACCCCTACGACGCCCTCGTCGCCCTCGGCAGCCTGTCCTTCCGGCGGCCCACGGCCCGACAGGCCGTCGACATCGCCCGGACGCTGGGTCGCTCCGGCCTCACTCCGCCGCCCCCGCCGCCGCAGGAGACCGTGCCGCGCTGGCGCCGCGTCGCCGAGGGGCTGCGCCACTCCAAGGGCCGCGACGCCGAGGCCATCCACCATCACTACGACGTGTCGAACCGCTTCTACGAGCTCGTCCTCGGCCCGTCGATGACGTACACGTGCGCGGCATACCCCCAGGCGTCGGCGACCCTCGAGGAGGCCCAGGTCAACAAGTACCGGCTCGTCTTCGACAAGCTCGCGCTCTCGGCCGGCTACCGCCTGCTCGACATCGGCTGTGGCTGGGGCGGCATGGTCCGGTATGCCGCGCGCCGCGGGGTGAAGGCCCTCGGCGTCACCCTGTCGAAGCAGCAGGCCGAGTGGGCCCAGAAGGCGATCCGCGACGAGGGTCTCGAGGACCTCGCCGAGGTCCGGCACGCCGACTACCGGGACGTCGAGGAGACCGGCTTCGACGCGGTGTCCTCGATCGGGCTGACCGAGCACATCGGCGTCGCGAACTACCCCAGCTACTTCTCCTGGATGCGGGACAAGCTCCGCGACGGCGGCCTCATCCTCAACCACTGCATCACCCGGCCCGACAACCGCCCGACGAACACCGGCGCGTTCATCGACCGGTACGTCTTCCCCGACGGCGAGCTGACCGGCTCGGGGCGGATCATCACCGAGATCCAGGACGTCGGCCTCGAGGTCATGCACGAGGAGAACCTCCGCGAGCACTACGCCCTCACCCTCGGTGAGTGGTGCGTCAACCTCGAGGAGCACTGGGACGAGGCCGTCGCCGAGGTGGGCGAGGGCACCGCGCGGGTGTGGGGCCTCTACATGGCCGGCTCGCGCCTCGGCTTCGAGCGCAACGAGATCCAGCTGCACCAGGTGCTCGCCGTCAAGCCGCACCCGGACGGGCGCTCCGGCCTCCAGCTGCGCCCCTGGTGGGCCGCCTAGGTCAGGCGAGCGCGGAGGCGAGGCCACCCCAGATGAGGGCGGTGAGGTCGGCGCCGAGCGTCTCGCGCGTCGGCCGCACCGCCGGGTCGGCGGCGAGCCACTCGTCGGCCGCCGCACGGACCATGCCGACGACGGCATGTCCCCACGTCGTCGCCGGCGCCCGGGCCGAGCCCCCCGCTCGGCGAGCGCGGCCCCGATGACGGCACCGATCTGGTCCGCCACCCGGCGGGAGATGTCGGCAGCCGCGTCGCTGCGCACCTGCACCCGGCCGCCGCCGAGGATCGGCGCGGTGACGACGAAGCGGTACACCTCGGGGTCCTGCTCGACGAGCCGCAGGTAGGCGTCGACGGCGGCGGCGAGGACGGCCCGGGGGTCGGCGGCGTACGCCGCGGGCTCACCCGAGCCGGCCGCGTCACCACCGAGCGCCCGGCCCACGTCGCGGAGGATGAGGTCGTCCACCCGGGCGGCCACCGCCTCGTAGAGCCCCGCTCGGTCGGTGAAATGCCGGTAGTAGACGGTCTTCGACGTCCCGGCCGTCGAGGCGATCTCGTCCATCCCCACGCCCGCCCCGTGCCGCCGGACGGCGCGCAGCGCCGCGTCGACGAGCTCACGTCGTCGCGTCGCTCGATGCCCCTGCCATCTCGTCGTCCGCCCGTCGACGCTCCCGACGGCCGCGGCCGCGGCCGCGACGTCGTCGGTGGCCGGCGCCGGGCGCCGACGCGGGGGACGGGTAGCCACGAGGCCCGACGGTAGCAGGTACGCGGGGTACCTGCTACCGTCCGTACCGGGTATCTGCCGCCGACGTCAGGAGCATCTCGTGGCCGCCACCACCCCCCGCCGGGCCGCCGTCCTCGGCGGCAACCGCATCCCGTTCGCCCGTCAGTTCGGGCCCTATGCCGAGGCCTCGAACCAGGACATGCTCACCGCCGCCCTCGAGGGGCTGGTCGCCCGGTTCGGGCTCTCGGGAGAGGTGCTGGGCGAGGTCGCCGCCGGGGCCGTCATCAAGCACAGCCGCGACTTCAACCTCACCCGTGAGGCGGTCCTCGGCTCCTCCCTCGACCCGCACACCCCCGCCTACGACGTCCAGCAGGCGTGCGGGACCGGCCTCGAGGCGGCCGTCCTCGTCGCCAACAAGATCGCCCTCGGCCAGGTCGAGTCCGCCGTCGCCGGCGGCACCGACACCGCCTCCGACGCCCCCATCACCGTGACGGAGCCGATGCGCCGGACCCTGCTCCGGGCGAGCCGGGGCAAGAGCCTGCAGCAGAAGCTCGGCGCCCTGACCGGCGTGCGGCCGGGACACATCGGCATCGAGACCCCCGCGGCCTCCGAGCCGCGGACCGGCCTGTCGATGGGCGAACACATGGCCCAGACGGCCAAGCGCTGGGGCATCTCCCGCGAGGCCCAGGACGAGGTGGCCCTGCGGAGCCACCAGCGGCTCGCCGCGGCATACGAGGCGGGCTTCTTCGACGATCTCATGACCCCCTACCTCGGGCTGACCCGCGACCAGAACCTCCGCCCCGACTCGAGCATGGACAAGCTCGCCTCCCTCAAGCCGGTCTTCGGCAAGGGCGAGGGCGCGACGATGACGGCCGGCAACTCGACGCCGCTGTCCGACGGGGCCTCGACGGTCCTGCTCGGCAGCGAGGAGTGGGCGGGGGAGCACGGCCTCACCCCGCTCGCGTGGTTCGTCGACGCGGAGACGGCGGCCGTCGACTACGTCACCGGCCACGAGGGGCTGCTCATGGCCCCCGTCTATGCCGTGCCCCGGCTCCTGGCCCGTCAGGGCCTCACCCTCGCGGACTTCGACGTGGTCGAGATCCACGAGGCGTTCGCCGCGACGGTCGTCACGACCCTGGCGGCCTGGCAGGACGAGGAGTTCTGCCGGGAGCGGCTCGGCCTCGACGGCCCGCTCGGCACCGTCGACACCGACCGGCTCAACGTGCACGGCTCCTCCCTCGCCGCCGGCCACCCGTTCGCGGCGACGGGGGGCCGGATCGTCGCCACCCTCGCCAAGACCCTCCACGAGCGGGGGCCCGGCTCGCGGGGTCTGGTCTCGATCTGCGCCGCCGGAGGGCAGGGCGTCGTCGCGATCCTCGAGGGGGCGTGACGTGGCGAAGGACCTCTACGGCGACCTCGTCCACAGCTCGGTGGGCGCCCGGGTCGCGTCCGCCCTGGGGCTGCCCCGTCCGGAGCGGCTCCGCCGGTATGCCGCGGGCGCCCCACTCATCGACGGCCCGGTCGTCCTCGGCGGCCACGGGGGACGCCGGGCCTGGCGGCGGTGCGCGGCGGTCTCGCGGACCGGGGCGTCGCGCTCGTCGACGAGCCGCCCGCCGAGGGGCGGGTCGCCGCCGTCATCGCCGACCTCACCGCCGTTCACAGCCCCGGGAGACCTCGAGTCGCTCCGCTCCACCGTCGGACCGGTGCTGAAGCGGCTCGGCCCCAGCTCCCGGGTCATCGTCCTGGGCCGGACCCCCGCGGCGACCGCCGACCCCGCCGAACGCGCCGCTCGACGGGCGCTCGAGGGAGTGACCCGCTCCATCGGCAAGGAGCTGCGCCGGGGTGGCACGGCGAACCTCGTCCTCGTCGACGACGGCGCCGAGGCCGAGGCCCTCGGGACGCTCGCCTTCCTCCTCTCCGGCCGCTCGGCGTTCGTGTCCGGCCAGGTGTTCCACGTGGGCGCCGCGGCCCGCCAGATCGTGCCCGCGGAGGACGAGGACCGGCCCCTCGCCGGTGCGGTCGCCGTCGTGACCGGCGCCGCCCGGGGCATCGGTGCCGCGATCGCGCGCACGCTCTCCCGCGACGGGGCGACCGTCGTCTGCGTCGACATGCCGGCGGCCGGCGCCGGGCTCGCCGCCGTCGCCAACGAGGTCGGCGGGACGGCCCTCCAGCTCGACGTCACGGCTCCCGACGCCGGAGCCCGGATCGTCGAGCACGCGTGGACCCGGCACCACGGGCTCGACGTCGTCGTCCACAACGCCGGGATCACCCGCGACAAGCTGCTCGCCAACATGGCCGAGGACCGCTGGGCCAGCGTCATCGATGTCAACCTCTCGTCGATCCTCGCGATGAACGAGGCGATCCTCGCCGAGGGAGGGCTGCGCGACGGCGGCCACGTCGTCCTCGTGTCGTCCATCGCCGGGCTCGCCGGGAACCGGGGGCAGACGAACTACGCCGCGTCGAAGGCCGGCGTCGTGGGGCTCGTCGACGCGTATGCCGCCGACCCCGGCCTCGCGGCGCGGGGGATCACCGTCAACGCCGTCGCCCCGGGCTTCATCGAGACCGAGATGACGGCGAAGATCCCCCTCGCCACCCGCGAGGTCGGCCGCCGGCTCAACAGCCTCTCCCAGGGTGGGCTGCCGCTCGACGTCGCCGAGACGATCGCGTTCTTCGCCGCCGACGACGCCTCGGCCCTCACCGGGAACGTCGTCCGGGTCTGCGGCCAGAGCCTGCTGGGGGCGTGATGGCCGACTCCACCGGCCGCGACCCCGCGGTCGAGACCGTCTCCTCCCTGCCGGGCCTCGCCGGGGTCTTCGCCCGCGCCGTCGTCACCGGTCGGGGGACCGGCGGCGACGTGCTGCCCGAGCGGGCGCTGCGCATCGAGGGCCTGGCGGTCGAGCGGGAACGGCTCACGGCATACCAGCGGCTCTGCGGCTTCGACGTCTCCGACACCCTGCCGCCCACCTTCCCGCACGTGCTCGGCTTCCCGCTCCAGGCGTCACTCATGGCGCACGGGGACTTCCCGCTCGCCCTGGCGGGCATGGTGCATCTCGAGAACGACATCGCCGTCCACCGGCCGCTCGCCGCGTCGGACCCGCTCACCATCACCGTCCGGGCCGAGGGGCTGCGCCCCCATCCGCGCGGCCGCGTCGTCGACCTGATCACCGCGGTCGACTCCGTGGGCGAGCGGGTGTGGGAGGGGCGCAGCGTCTATCTCAGCCGCGGTCGAGGCGACGAGGACGCGTCGCGCGGCAGCGCCCCGCCGCCGATGCCACCGGGGGATCCGGTGGCCATCTGGTCGCTCGCCTCGGACCTTGGGCGCGCGTATGCCGCCGTGTCCGGGGACGTCAACCCCATCCACCTCCACCCGCTCACCGCCAAGGCGATGGGCTTCCCGCGGCACCTGGTCCACGGGATGTGGTCCTACGCCCGGGTGCTCGCCGCGCTCGGCCGTCCGGCGCTCGGCGCCTCCCGCAGCCACGTCTGGTTCACCAAACCGGTGTTCCTGCCGAGCCGGGTCGCCCTGGTCCGCACCGACGACGCGGACGGAACGGTCGCCGGGCTGAGGTCGGCGACGGACCCCGATCGCTCCCACCTCGTCTCGCGACTGGTGCCCGCCGGCTGAGGGGCGGCCCACGGGGCAAACGCGGGCGACCGCCGCCAGGCGGCCCGGATAGGCTTGCCTCCGCCGCGCCGGCGACCCGCCGGGACCGCGGCACACCTCTCGCACGAACGTCACCGAGGAGCATCGGCCATGTCTGCCCAGATCACCGTCCACGTCGCCGGAAGCGAGCGATCGGTGCCGGAGCAGACGACGGCGGCGGACCTGTTCGGCGAGGACCGTGCCGTCCTCGTCGCCCGGGTCAACGGCGAGCTGCGCGACCTGGCCCACGTCCTCGCCGACGGCGACGTCGTCGAGCCGGTGACGGCGGCGGAGGAGGACGGGCTCTACGTCCTTCGTCACAGCGCCGCGCACGTCCTCGCCCAGGCCGTCCAGCAGATCAACCCCGACGCCCGGCTCGGCATCGGCCCGCCGGTCCGCGACGGGTTCTACTACGACTTCGACGTCGAGACCCCGTTCACGCCCGAGGACCTCAAGGCGCTCGAGAAGGCGATGCAGCGGATCGTCAACGAGGGGCAGACCTTCCACCGTCGTGAGATCTCCGACGCCGACGCCCTCGCCGAGCTGGCCGACGAGCCCTACAAGTGCGAGCTCATCGGGCTCAAGGGCGGGCGCGAGCGAGGATGCCGCCGAGGGTGCGAGCGTCGAGGTCGGCGGCGCCCAGCTGACGATCTACGACAACCTGCGGCGCGACGGCTCGCGGGCCTGGGGCGACCTGTGCCGGGGCCCGCACGTGCCCTCGACCAAGGTGCTCGGCAACGCGTTCAAGCTCATGCGCAGCGCGGCGGCATACTGGCGCGGCTCCGAGAAGAACCCCCAGCTCCAGCGGGTCTACGGCACCGCCTGGGCCGTCCAAGGACGACCTCAAGGCCTACCTCGAGCGGCTCGCCGAGGCCGAGCGTCGGGACCACCGGCGGCTCGGCACCGAGCTCGACCTCTACTCCTTCCCCGACGAGCTGGGCTCCGGACTGCCCGTCTTCCACCCCAAGGGCGGGGTGCTCAAGCGGGTCATGGAGGACTACGCCCGGCAGCGGCATATCGAGGAGGGCTTCCTCTATGTCGGCACCCCGCACATCACGAAGGAGGGGCTGTTCCACACCTCCGGGCACCTGCCCTACTACGCCGACACGATGTTCCCGCCGATGGAGCTCGAGGGCAGCAGCGTACTACCTCAAGGCGATGAACTGCCCCATGCACAACCTCATCTACCGGTCGCGGGGCCGCAGCTACCGCGACCTGCCGATGCGGCTGTTCGAGTTCGGGTCGGTGTACCGCTACGAGAAGTCCGGAGTCGTCCACGGCCTCACCCGGGTCCGCGGTCTCGAGATGGACGACTCCCACTCCTACGTCACCCCGGAGCAGGCGCCGGACGAGATCAAGCACCTGCTCGGCTTCGTCCTCTCGCTGCTGCGGGACTTCGGGCTCGACGACTTCTACCTCGAGCTGTCGACCCGGGACGAGGACGGGGACAAGAAGGACAAGTTCATCGGGTCGGACGAGCAGTGGGCGGTCGCGACCCGGATCCTCGCCGACGTGGCGGAGGAGTCCGGCCTCGACCTCGTGCCCGACCCGGGCGGCGCGGCCTTCTACGGCCCGAAGATCTCGGTGCAGGCCCGCGACGCGATCGGCCGAACCTGGCAGATGTCGACGATCCAGTACGACTTCAACCAGCCGGCCGGCTTCGGACTCGAGTACCAGGCCGCCGACGGCTCGCGCCGGCAGCCGGTCATGATCCACTCGGCGAAGTTCGGGTCCATCGAACGGTTCATGGGCGTCCTCGTCGAGCACTATGCCGGCGCCTTCCCGCCCTGGCTGTCGCCGGTCCAGGTCCTCGGCGTGCCCGTCGCCGAGGAGTACAACGACTACCTCCAGGGCGTCCTCGACCAGATGGCGGCGGCCGGCGTGCGGGTCGAGCTCGACGCCTCCGACGACCGCTTCCCGAAGAAGATCCGCAACGCGAGCAAGGCCAAGGTGCCGTTCGTGCTCATCGCCGGCGAGGAGGACCGCTCCGCCGGGGCCGTCTCCTTCCGCTTCCGCGACGGGTCGCAGAAGAACGGGGTCCCCGTCGGCCGAGGCGGTCGCCGAGGTCGTCACGGCCATCGAGAGCCGCGTCCAGGTCTGAGCCGCGCACCGTCCGTCCCACCATCCCGCGAGGCCGCCGAGACCAGGTGAGCCTCGGCTGGGTCCAGCAGGTGGGACGGCGGACCTCCCACGGTGCCCGCCAGGCGCTCTCGTCACAGAGGCACCGCGACACGCCGACGACACGCCGGGTCGGAGAACTCTTTCGAGATTGTCCGCGAAAAGCGTTGCAGTGCACCGCGATCGAGGAGTAGAACTTACCTACTCGATCACCTCGGTGGTCGAGGGATCGGAAGAAGGACGCTCGTTCGCCGCGCGGGGAAACCCGAGCGGGACCGGCCGGTGATGCGGTCGGGGAGGAGTGAGAAGCTTCCGTGAGATTCGGAGCATCATGCCGAGTCGCCGAGGCCCGGGAAACTCATACTTTCCCGGGCCTCACCTATGTCGGTACCCATCCGGATGGCCACCATGCGGCCCGGGCCGGGCGGGTGCTCGCGGGTTCGTCCGGGATGCCGGTCGTCTGCGCGAGCACCGAGCCGCGCGCCGGGCGGGTGCTCGCGGGTTCGTCCGGGATGCCGGTCGTCTGCGCGAGCACCGAGCCGCGCGCCGAGCCGGGGGAGCGGCGGTCAGGAGCGGCCGAAGTCGGCGTTGAGCTGGCTCAGGCGAAGGTGGTTGCCCGACGGGTCGCGGAAGCCCACGTCGATGCCGTACATCTGCTGCTCCGGCTCCCCGATGAACTCGACGCCGCGCTCCGTCATCTCGGCGTAGGTCGAGGCCATGTCCTCGGTCGTCAGGAACACCGCGGCGGTGGCGCCCTTGGCGGTGAGATCGCGGACGGCCGCGGCGGTGTCCTCGTCGAAGACCGGCGCTCCGGGGATGGCCATGAGGACGATGGCGACGTCGTCCTGACCGGGCGGACCCACCGTGAGCCACCGGAAGTTGCCCATCTCGGCAACGGTGACGTCCATCTTCACCTCCATCCCCACCTTGTCCGTGTAGAAGGCGAGGGCCTCGTCCTGGTCGAACACCCACAGCTGGGTCGTGGCGATGCGGATCATGATCGCTCCTTGGGTCGGGGCGGTCCTGGGGGACCGATGTCGTGCGACCAGTCCACCCGTCACGATGCGGCGGCGTCTTCTCCAAACGTGCGCACCTGCCGCGCGTAGGCCCGCACGATGCAGGCCGGCACCCGGGCCAGGCCCGCGGCCGGCGGGTGGGCGCCCCGGTAGGCCAGCGGGCTGAGGCCGTAGCTGCGCTGGAAGCTGGTCGTGAACGACCCCACGCTGCTCAGCCCGACGCTGTGGCAGATCCGCGCGACGGGGTACTCCGTCCCCCGCAGCAGGGCGGCCGCCCGCTCGAGGCGGCGGGTGAGGAGGTACTGGTGCGGTGACTCGCCGAAGGCCCGGCGGAACTGCCGACTGAAGTGGGCGGGGGAGAGGTGGGCGACGGCGGCGAGGTCGGCCACCGTGAGCGGCTCGGCGTAGTGGGCGTCGACGTGGTCCCTGGCGCGCAGGAGGAAGCGGCTCGGTGGAAGCGGCGACACGCGGTCAGTGTGGCACGGCCCCCCGACGCCCGCTCGGTCGCTGCCCCTAGGCTGGCGTCATGCCCGACCAGCCACCCGCGGACCGCCCGGACACCCCGGCCGTGCCCGAGGTGTCGGTCGAGGACGCGGCGGCCTTCGCCGGTGGGCACGACGGCTTCGAGCGGCTCTGGACCCCGCACCGGCTCGTCTACATCCAGGGCGAGCGGCCCTCGGAGGACGCCGGCGACGGGTGTCCGTTCTGCGCCGCGCCGACCCGTGATGACGCCGAGGGGCTCATCGTCCACCGTGGCGCGCTCTGCTACGTCGTCATGAACCTCTACCCCTACAACCCGGGTCACGTCCTCGTCTGCCCCTACCGGCACGTCTCGGGCTACGTCGAGCTGACCGACGAGGAGACCGCGGAGTTCACGACCCTGACCAAGGCCGCCATCGCCGCCCTCGCGGCGTCCTCCGCGCCGATGGGCTACAACATCGGGATGAACCAGGGGGCGTCGCCGGTGCCGGGGTCCAGGCGCACCTGCACCAGCACGTCGTCCCCCGGTGGGGCGGCGACTCCAACTTCCTCCCCGTCATCGCGCAGACCAAGGCGCTGCCGATGCTCATCGAGGACGTGCGCCGCCAGCTCGTCGACCACTGGCCAGGCTGACGAGGCGGACGACCCCGGCGGTGAGCGGGCGGCATACCGACCCGGTATGCCGCCCGCTCACCGTGCCGGTCAGGCCTTGTCGTCGATGTGGTCGGCGAGGAGGCGGTCGGGCAGGCGCTCGTAGCCGCGGAGCTCACGGCGGAAGGTGCCGGTGCCGTGGGCCAGCGAGCGCAGGGTGATCGCGTAGTCGAGGAGCTCGAGGGACGGGACCGCCGCGGCCAGGACGCTGCGGCCCTCCTCGTCCTCGGCGGGCTCTGACCCGATGATCTGCCCGCGCCGGGTGCCGATGTCGGTCATGATCGCGCCGAGGTACTCGTCGTCGACCGTGACGTGGACGGTGTCGATCGGCTCGAGCAGGGCCATCGTCGTGGGAGAGGCCATCTCGCGCAGCGCCAGCCCGGCGGCCGTCTGGAACGCGACGTCGCTGCTGTCGACCGAGTGGGCCTTGCCGTCGGTGAGGGTCACCTTGACGTCGACGACCGGCCACCCCGCGAGCAGGCCCTTCTCGAGCTGGCTGTGGACACCCTTCTCCACGCTCTGGATGAACTGTCGCGGCACGGCGCCACCGACGACGGTCTCGGCGAACTCGACGCCGGACCCGCGCGGCAGCGGCTCCATCGTCATCTGGACGACGGCGTACTGACCGTGCCCGCCGGACTGCTTGACGTGCCGGCCCTGCGCCTCCGCCCGGGAGACGGGGGTCTCCTTCATGGCGACCTTGACCGGCACCTGCTCGACATCGACGTTGAAGCGCTGCTTGAGCCGCCCGAGGATGAGCTCGAGGTGGGCGGGGCCGGTCGTCCACAGGACGGTCTGCGAGGTCTCGCCGTTGTGCTCGATCCGCAGGGACGGGTCCTCGGCCGCGAGCTCGCGGAAGGCGCCGGGCATCTTGTCCTCGTCGGCGCGGGTCTTGGCGGACACGGCGGCCGGAAGGAGGGCGTCGGGCAGGGCCCACGGCTCGACGAGCAGGGGCTGCTCCGGACCGGAGAGGGAGTCCGACGTCTGCGCGGTCGCCAGCTTCGTCACGACGACCACCTCTCCCGCGATGGCCTCGGTCTTCGTCAGCAGCTCCTCGTCGAGCGGCGAGGCGACGGCGCCGGGACGCACGTCCTCGTCGTGGGCGGCGTGGCCCTCGCCGGTCGGGACCCCGAGCCGGTCCAGGTGCCCGGACACGTGGACCGGGCGGTCCGCCCGCAGCGTCCCCGAGAAGACCCGGACGAGCGAGAGATGGCCGACATACGCGTCGCTGCGGGTGTGGACCACCTCCGCGACGAGCGGCCCGGCCGGGTCCGCGCTCACCTCGACGACGTCGCCGCCGGAGACCGGCATGACGGACGGCAGCGGGTGCAGCCCCGGGTGCGGGAAGGCGGCCTCGACCATGTGGAGCAGGACGCTCACCCCGGCGCCGTTCTCGGCCGACACCGGGATGACGGGGTAGAACGTGCCGTGCGCGACGGCCGTGAGGAGGTCGGCCTCGAGGGTGGGGTAGTCGAGCTCCTCGCCCTCGAGGTATCGCTCCATGAGCGAGGAGTCCTCCGACTCCTCGATGATCCCCTCGATGAGGGCGCCCCGGTAGGTGTCGAAGACGTCGGCGTGCTCGTCCCCGGCCGGGCGGACGCTCTTCTCGCCGCCGTCCGCGTAGTCGTGGATCTCGCCGAGGAGGAGATCGGCGATCGACGTGACGGCCCCCTCGGTGCCGGCGATCGGGACACCGAGCGGCTGGACGCCGGAGCCGAAGTGCGCCTGGCAGTCCTCGAGGGTGGCGGCGAAGTCGGCGTCGCGGGCGTCGAGCTGGGTGATGACGACGGCCCGCGGCATCCCGACGAGGCCGCACTCGTGCCAGAGGGAGCGGGTGGCCGCGTCGACGCCGTCCGCGGCCGAGACGACGAAGAGGGCCGCATCGGCGGCCCTCAACCCAGCCCGGACCTCGCCCACGAAGTCGGGGTTGCCCGGTGCATCGAGGAGGGTGAGGACCGTCCCCCGTTCTCGAGCGTGGCCGCCCGCAGCCCGGGGCTGCGCTCTCCCGGAGCCCGACCGGCTCCGCCGCCTCCGGTGAGCGTGCCGACGATGTGGTCGAAGAGCCGGGACTTGCCCGCTCCGCTCGGCCCGACGAGGACGACGTTGCGGAGCGCCTCGACGGCGCTGACGGTGGGGGCCTGGGTGGGGGATGAGCCGGTCATGCCCTAACCATTCCCCCAAGCGGGCCCGTCGCACAACCGGTTCCACGGCGCGCCAGCCGCGGAGTGGTCCATGCCACGCATGGCGGCCACTAGGCTGGCCGGACCATGCTCAACAAATACGCTCGCGCGTTCTTCACGACGGTGTTCACGCCGGTGGCGAGGGCCCTGGTGCGGCTGGGCATCAGCCCCGACGTCGTGACGATCGTCGGCACCCTCGGCGTGTGCGTCGGGGCCCTCGGCTTCTACCCGCGTCATGAGTTCTTCGTCGGCACGCTCGTCATCACCGCGTTCGTCTTCTCGGACACGATCGACGGCGTCATGGCCCGGATGCTGGACCGCTCCAGCCGGTGGGGCGCCTACCTCGACTCGACGCTGGACCGCGTCGGCGACGCCGCCATCTTCGGTGGGCTCGTCCTCTGGTATGCCGGTGCGGGCGACGACCCGTACATGGCGGCCCTGGCGCTGACCTGCCTCATCCTCGGCAGCGTCGTCTCCTACGCCAAGGCCCGGGCCGAGGGTCTCGGCATGACGGCCAACGTCGGCATCGCGGAGCGGGCGGACCGGCTCGTCGTCGTCCTCGTGACGACCGGGTTCGTCGGGCTGGGGCTGCCGGAGGTCGTCCTCACGGTCGTCCTCGTCCTCCTCGCCGTCGCGAGCCTCGTCACCGTCGTCCAGCGGATGCTCACGGTGCGCCGGCAGGCGCTCGAGGCGGCGTGAGCCTGCTGCCGCGAGCCGTGGCCGACGCCGTCACCGTCGGCGGCTTCCGGCTCGGCTGGAGCGCGGTCCGACGCCTTCCGGAGCGGGCGGCATACGCCCTCTTCGACCGCATCGCCGACCTCACCCTCGCGCGGGGCGGCGCGTCCCGGATGCGGGCCAACTACGCGATGGTCCGGCCGGACCTCGACGACGCCGCGCTCACCGCTCTCGTCCGGCAGGGCATGCGGGCCTACCTGCGCTACTACTGCGAGGCGTTCCGCCTGCCGGAGCTGTCTGCCGAGGACCTCGCCGCCCGGGTGCGCCTCGAGGGCGACGGCCCGGTGCGCGCGGTCATCGCGGAGGGTGGGTCCGCCGTCTGCTTCCTCGGCCACCTCGGCAACTGGGACCTGGCGGGCGCCTGGGCCGGCGTGCACTGGGCGCCGGTCGTCACCGTGGCCGAACGGCTCAAGCCCGAGGAGATGTTCGACGCCTTCCTCCGGTTCCGGACCGGCCTCGGCATGACGATCTACCCCCTGACCGGTGCGGGCAACGTCTTCGCCCGGCTCCGGGAGGACGCGAGGCGGCCGGTGCTCATCCCGCTGCTCGCCGACCGGGACCTCACCGACACGGGCGTGGAGGTCGACCTGTGCGGTCACCCCGCGCGGATGGCGGCCGGGCCCGCCGCGCTCGCCCTCACCGAGCGGCGCCCGCTCTTCCCCGTGACGATCCGACACGAGCCGGTCGGCCGCGGCTGGGGCATCGTCATCACCTTCCACGACGAGGTCCCGGCGCCCGCGACGGGCACGACGCGGGACAAGGTCGTCGCGATGACCCAGGCCTGTGCCGACGCCCTCGGCGGCGTCATCCGCGAGCACCCGGAGGACTGGCACATGCTCCAGCGGGTGTTCGTCGCCGACCTCGACCCGGCCCGGCTCCCGGCGGGTGATCCGTCGTGAGGATCGGGATCGTCTGCCCCTACTCCTTCGACGTCCCGGGAGGGGTCCAGTTCCACGTCCGCGACCTCGCCGAGTACCTCATCCGGAGCGGTCACGACGTCTCCGTCCTCGCCCCGGCCGACGACGACACCGAGCTGCCGCCCTACCTCCACTCCTGCGGACGGGCCGTCCCGGTCCGCTACAACGGCTCGGTCGCCCGGCTCAACTTCGGCCCGACGAGCTCGGCCCGGGTGAGCCGCTGGCTCGAGGACGGCGCCTTCGACGTCGTCCATCTCCACGAGCCGGTGACCCCGAGCATCTCCCTCCTCGCCCTGTGGTCGGCCAGCGCCCCGGTCGTGGCGACCTTCCACACCTCGAACCTGCGCTCTCGGGCCATGCACGCCGCCAACCCCCTGCTGCGGCCGTCCCTGGAGAAGATCCGGGCCCGGATCGCCGTCTCGGAGGACGCTCGCCGGACCGTGCGGAGCCACCTCGGCGGTGACGCCTACATCATCCCCAACGGCGTCGACGTCGACCGCTTCGACTCGGCGCCACCGGACCCGCGCTGGGCCGGGACCGCGGACCGGCCGACGATGGCGTTCCTCGGCCGGATCGACGAGCCCCGCAAGGGGCTGTCCGTCCTCCTCGCCGGGATGCCGGCCATCCTCGGCCGCATCCCGGGCGCGCGGCTGCTCGTCGCCGGGCCCGGCGACGTCAAGGAGGCCAGCGAGGGGGTCCCCGCCGACGTCCTCGCCGCCACGGAGTTCCTCGGCGGGGTGAGCGACGCCGACAAGGCGGCGCTGCTGTCCTCGGTCGACCTCTACGTCGCGCCGCACATCGGCGGCGAGAGCTTCGGCATCGTCCTCGTCGAGGCGATGGCGGCCGGGGCGCCGGTGCTCGCCAGCGACCTCACCGCCTTCGCCAACGTCCTCGACCACGGGGCCGCCGGTGAGCTCTACCCCAACGGGGACTCCGACGCCCTCGCCGACCGGGCCGTCTGGCTGCTCGGCGACGGAGCCCGGCGCACGACGCTGCGGGCCGCGGGCCACGCCCGGTCCCGGGTCTTCGACTGGTCGGTCGTCGCCGACCGGATCATCGCCGTCTACGAGACGGTCATCGAGAGCGCGGAGGCCGTGCCGGCCGACCAGGTACGCCCCGCCGGACTGTGGGGTCGCCTCCTCCGAGGCGGTCCGAGGGGGAGTGAGACATGACCGACCGCTCCATCGACGTCGCCGTGGTCGTCGCCGTCCTCGTCGCGGTGCTCGTCGCCGTCGCCTGGTACCTGTCGTACTCCGCGGCGCGACTCGACCGGCTCCATGCCAAGGTCGAGGGTGCTCTCTCCGCCCTCGACGCCCAGCTCGTCCGCCGGGCCGAGACGACCCTCGAGCTCGCCAACAGCGGCGTCCTCGACCCGGCCACCTCCCTCCTCCTCGCCGACGCCGCGACGGAGTCCCTCGAACGCCAGACCGAGCACGTCGGTGACGACCTGCTCGAGGGTCAGCACTTCGCCGGGCGAGAGAGCATCGAGTCCGACCTCACCGAGGCGCTCAACCTCGCGTTGTCCGAGGAGGTGGTGGCCCAGCTGCGCGCCGACGAGGACCTCGGTGCGGCCGGGCTGCGCCGGGTCGAGTCCGCGGCCCTGCGGGTGCAGATGGCGAGGCGCTTCCACAACGACGCGGTCCGCGAGGTCCGCCGGGTGCGGACCAAGGTCGTGGTCCGCGCCTTCCGGCTGGCCGGCCACGCCGACCTGCCGGAACCGGTCGAGTTCCACGACGAGCTGCCCGCCTCGATGAGACCCTGACGGAGCACCCGTGCGGCGGACCTACACTGGGACGTCGTACCGCCGCCGGAGGCGCGCGCGCCACCACCTGGGGCGGAGCGCACACCGCGGCATACCGCACCCGATCCTCGAAGGACGACCATGACCGACGCCCAGAACCAGAGCACCCCGACGACCGGCACGAGCCGGGTCAAGCGGGGCATGGCCGAGATGCTCAAGGGCGGGGTCATCATGGACGTCGTCACGCCGGAGCAGGCCAAGATCGCCGAGGACGCGGGCGCCGTCGCGGTCATGGCGCTCGAGCGGGTGCCCGCCGACATCCGCGCCCAGGGCGGGGTCTCCCGGATGTCCGACCCGGACATGATCCAGGGCATCATCGACACGGTCTCGATCCCCGTCATGGCCAAGGCCCGGATCGGGCACTTCGTCGAGGCCCAGGTGCTCCAGAGCCTCGGGGTCGACTACGTCGACGAGTCCGAGGTGCTGACCCCGGCGGACTACAGCCACCACATCGACAAGTGGGCGTTCACCGTCCCCTTCGTCTGCGGGGCGACCAACCTCGGGGAGGCGCTGCGTCGGATCACCGAGGGCGCGGCGATGATCCGCTCCAAGGGCGAGGCCGGCACCGGCGACGTCTCGAACGCGACGACGCACATGCGCCAGATCCGGGGCGAGATCAACCGGCTGCGCAGCCTCGCGCACGACGAGCTCTACCTCGCGGCCAAGGAGATCGGCGCGCCCTTCGAGCTGGTCAAGGAGGTGGCCGAGCAGGGCAAGCTGCCGGTCGTCCTCTTCACCGCCGGCGGCATCGCCACCCCCGCCGACGCCGCGATGATGATGCAGCTCGGCGCCGAGGGCGTCTTCGTCGGCTCGGGCATCTTCAAGGCCGGCAACCCGGCCCAGCGCGCGGCCGCCATCGTCAAGGCCACGACCTTCTACGACGACCCCGGCGTCATCGCCGAGGTCTCACGCGGGCTCGGTGAGGCGATGGTCGGGATCAACGTCGACGACATCCCGGTGCCGCACCGGCTCGCCGAGCGCGGATGGTGACCAGGCCGACCATCGGCGTCCTCGCCCTCCAGGGAGACGTGCGTGAGCACGTCCGGGCCCTGGAGGAGAGTGGCGCGCACGCGCAGACGGTCCGGAGGCCGGCCGAGCTCGACGCCGTCGACGCGCTCGTCATTCCCGGCGGTGAGTCGACGACGATGGACAAGCTCGTCCGGGCCTTCGACCTCCAGGCACCGCTGCGCAAGCGGATCGAGTCGGGGATGCCGGTCTACGGCTCGTGTGCCGGGATGATCATGCTCGCCGACCGCATCGCCGATGCCCGGCCGGACCAGGAGACGCTCGGCGGGCTCGACATCACGGTCCGGCGCAACGCCTTCGGTCGCCAGGTCGACTCCTTCGAGGAGGACGTGGCGTTCGAGGGCCTCGAGGCGCCGGTCCGGGCCGTCTTCATCCGGGCGCCGTGGGTCGAGGACGTCGGGGCGGACGTCCGGGTCCTGGCCCGGGTCGGGCAGGGGCCGGCCGCCGGTAGGATCGTCGCCGTTGCACAGGGCGCCCTGCTGGCGACCTCCTTCCATCCGGAAGTGACCGGTGACCACCGGGTGCACGCCATGTTCGTGAGAATCGTGCAGGACTTCGTGGAGGACAACGGATGAGCGGCCACTCCAAATGGGCGACGACGAAGCACAAGAAGGCGGCGATCGACGCCAAGCGCGGCAAGCTGTTCGCCAAGCTCATCAAGAACATCGAGGTCGCGGCCCGGCAGGGCGGCGGTGACCCCGACGGCAACCCGACGCTCTACGACGCCATCTACAAGGCGAAGAAGTCCTCGGTCCCCAACGACAACATCGACCGCGCCGTCAAGCGCGGCTCGGGCGCGGAGAGCGGCGGCGCCAGCTGGGAGACCATCACCTACGAGGGCTACGCGCCGGGCGGGGTCGCGATCCTCATCGAGTGCCTCACCGACAACCGCAACCGGGCGGCTGCGGAGGTCCGCACCGCCCTGACCCGCAACGGCGGCTCGCTCGCCGACCCCGGGTCGGTGGCCTACCTGTTCAACCGCAAGGGCGTCGTCATCGTCCCCAAGGCCCAGCCCACGGGTGAGACCGACGAGGACGCTGTCCTCGAGGTCGTCCTCGACGCCGGCGCCGAGGAGGTCAACGACAACGGCGACACCTTCGAGATCCTCTCCGAGGCCACGGATGTCACCGCCGTCCGCACCGCCCTGCAGCAGGCCGGGGTCGACTACGACTCGGCCGAGGCGTCCTGGGTGCCGAGCATGCAGGTGCCGCTCGACCTCGACGGCGCGAAGAAGATGATCCGCGTCATCGAGGCCCTCGAGGACTCCGACGACGTCCAGGACGTCTTCGCCAACGGCGACATCCCCGACGAGGTCCTCGCCCAGCTCGACGAGGACTGACGCGACGCCGGCACCGCCGGGGGCGCCCGCTCGCGAGCCGGTCCGCGTGTTGGTCACCGGCGCGGGGACCGCGGCTGTGTAGCGTTGCCACCCGAACAGATGTTCGGACCGTCCACGGGTATGCCGTGGGCCGACGACGAAGGGACCTCGCTGCCGTGCGCGTCCTCGGAGTGGACCCGGGCCTGACCCGGTGCGGGCTGGGCGTCGTCGACGGCCGCCCCGGTCGCGCCGGCCTCGTCGCCGTCGGCGTCGTCCGGACCCCGTCCGACGGTGAGCCGGGGGAGCGGCTCGTCTTTCTCGAGTCCGAGCTCGAAGCCTGGCTCGAGCGCTACCGGCCGGAGGTCGTCGCCGTCGAGCGGGTGTTCGCCGACGTCAACGTCGCCTCCGTCATGACGACGGCGCACGCGACGGCCATCGCCCTGCTCACCGCGACCAAGCGCGGCATACCCGTCGTCTTCCACACCCCGACCGAGGTCAAGGCGGCCGTCACCGGCACCGGCCGCGCCGACAAGGCCCAGGTCACCCGGATGGTGACCCGGATCCTCGGCCTCGATGTCGCCCCCAAGCCCGCCGACGCCGCCGACGCCCTCGCCCTCGCCGTGTGCCACCTGTGGCGGGGCCAGGCGTCGGCCCGGCTCAGCGCGCTCGCCAAGGCGAGCACCCCGTGATCGCGTCGGTGCGCGGCACGGTCGCCTCGGTCGGCCTGGACCGGGTCGTCCTCGAGGTCGGTGGGGTCGGGATGCTCGTCCACACGACCCCGGCGACCGCGTCGCGCTGCCGACGGGGCCAGGAGTCCGCCCTGGCGACGAGCCTCGTCGTCCGGGAGGACTCGCTCACGTTGTACGGCTTCGCCGACGACGACGAGCGCGAGCTCTTCGAGACGGTCCAGACCGTGTCCGGCGTCGGCCCGCGGCTCGCGCTGGCCATGCTTGCCGTGATGTCGCCGGACGAGGTGCGCGGTGCGCTGAGCACCGGGGACACGGTGGCGCTGACAAAGGTCCCCGGGATCGGCAAGAAGAGCGCCGAGCGGCTCGTCCTCGAGCTGCGGGACAAGGTCGGTGTCCGCGGCGACGCCGCGGGCACGCGGTCCGGCGCCGCCGCGGGCGCACCGGGCCCCTGGCGCGACCAGGTGGGGGAGGCGCTCGTCGGCCTCGGCTACAGCGCCCGACAGGCCGATGAGGCCGTCTCGGCGGTGGCGCCGTCGGCCGCGGAGGACGCCGACGTCGCGACCCTGCTGCGGCTCGCCCTGCGGGAGCTGGCCCGATGAGCGGGGAGGACCGCCGCTTTCGCTCCGAGGTCCGGGAGGCGGAGGGCTGGGACGCCGAGGACGAGCGCGAGGACGATGGCTCGCTCGATGCGACCGCCCGGATCGTCGACGCCGGTGGCACGGAGGACGACCGGACCGTCGAGGCGGCCCTGCGCCCGCGGCGGCTGGCCGACTTCCCGGGACAGCCTCGGGTGCGTGACCAGCTCGACCTCGTCCTCCAGGCGGCCCGTCGGCGCGGCAGCGTCCCCGACCACATCCTCCTGTCCGGCCCTCCCGGGCTCGGCAAGACGACGCTCGCGATGATCGTCGCCGCCGAGCTCGAGCGGCCGATCCGGGTGACGAGCGGCCCGGCCATCCAGCACGCCGGCGACCTCGCCGCCGTGCTGTCCTCGCTCGACGAGGGCGAGGTTCTCTTCCTCGACGAGATCCACCGGATGTCGCGCTCGGCCGAGGAGATGCTCTATCTCGCGATGGAGGACTTCCGCGTCGACGTCATCGTCGGCAAGGGTCCTGGCGCGACGGCCATTCCGCTCGAGCTGCCGCCGTTCACCGTCGTCGGCGCGACGACCCGGGCCGGGCTCCTGCCGGCGCCCCTGCGGGATCGCTTCGGCTTCACGGCGCACCTCGACTACTACGAGGTCGCCGACCTGACGACGATCCTGCGCCGCTCGGCGGGGCTGCTGCGGGTCGGCGCCGACGACGACGGCATCGCCGAGATCGCGGGGCGCTCGCGCGGAACTCCCCGGATCGCCAACCGGCTCCTGCGCCGGGTGCGGGACTGGGCGGAGGTCCACGGCCACGGCAGCGTCGACCGGGCGAGCGCCGAGGCGGCCCTGCGCCTGTTCGACGTCGACGAGGCGGGGCTGGACCGGCTCGACCGCGCCGTCCTCGAGGCGCTGTGTCGCCGCTTCGGCGGGGGCCCGGTCGGCCTGACGACGCTCGCCGTGGCCGTCGGGGAGGAGGCCGAGACCGTCGAGACCGTCGCCGAGCCCTACCTCGTCCGTGAGGGCTTCATGGTCCGCACCCCCCGCGGCCGGGCCGCCTCGCCCCGGGCGTGGGCCCACCTGGACCTGCCGGTGCCGCGGGACGCCCCCGCCCAGGCCCCGCTGCCCCTCGACGACGGACCGGGACGGCTGGGTGGCTGAGGCGCCCGGCATACCGGCGCGGCGGCCACGGCGCCTCGTGCGCGGCGGGTCCGTCGCCGCGCCGGCGACGCCCACCCGGGCACGGCGGGGATCTCCCATGCGTTGGTTCCCTGAACGGACGTCGCCTAGACTGGCCCGCGGCCCGGCGGCGTCCGGGCCGCTGACGCGCTTGGCCCGGACGCCGGGGCGCGTGACTCAACCGAAGGAAAACCTCGATGCCATCCTCCGGGATCGGAAACCTGATCCTCCTCGCGCTGCCGCTGCTGCTGCTCGCCTACGTGTTCTTCGTCTCCCGTAGCCGGCAGCGTCAGACCCAGGCCTTCCAGCACGACCTCGCGGTCGGCGACGAGGTCGTGACGACCTCGGGCCTCTATGGCCGCATCGTCTCGCTCGACGAGCGGGTCGCGACGCTCGAGGTGTCGCCCGGGGTCCAGGTCCGCTACGACCGGCGGGCCATCGGGATGTCGGCTCCCGCGTCCGAGCCCGCGGGGCCCGAGCCCGGCGACGGTCCCGTGACCGGATCGGAGGACTGACATGGCCGGGACGCAGCACTCGTACGCCAAGCGCGCCCTCGCGGGCCTGCTCATCCTCCTCATCGGGATGGGCGGCCTCCTCGCCGGGGCGCACCAGTGGGGCTCCGCGGGCCTCACCCCCAAGCTCGGCCTCGACCTCGAGGGCGGCACCCAGATGATCCTCGCGCCGAAGGTCACCGGCGGCACAGAAGGCGTCGACGGAGCAGATCTCCCAGGCCCGCGACATCATCGTCCAGCGCGTCGACGCCAACGGCGTCGCGGGCGCCGAGGTGACGACCCAGGGCGGGACGAACATCGTCGTCAGCATCCCCGGCACGCCGGACAAGGCGACCCTCGACGCGATCCGCCGCTCGTCGCAGCTGCAGTTCCGCCCGGTTCTCGCCGAGGCGAGCGCCGTTCCGCTGCCGACGCCCACCACCGACCCCGGCTCGCGCCTCGCCCTCGCCGTCCGCGTCCGGCTCCGCGACGCAGACCCCGGCGGCCAGCCAGGGCCGGTCCTCGACCAGCGCCAGCCGCAGCCGGGTCCGCACCGCGGCGACGCCGACCCCGTCGGCCACCTCGTCGGCGAGTCCTACCGCCGCCCCGAGCCCGAGCGCCACCTCGAGCGGCCCGACGCCGACCGACCCGACGAGCCCCGCGTGGGTCACCCCGGAGATCCAGACCCAGTTCACCGAGCTGCAGTGCAACGACCCCGGTGCCCTCGAGCGACCTCGTCGACGACCCGGCCAAGCCGCTCGTCACGTGCAGCCAGGACGGGACGAGCAAGTACATCCTCGGCCCGGTCGTCGTCTCCGGCGACAAGATCAGCGACGCGACCGCCGGCTACCAGACCAACCAGACCGGTCAGGTCACGAGCACCGTCGAGATCCAGCTCCAGTTCAACAGCGACGGCGCCACGCAGTACAAGGACATCAGCACGAAGATGGTGCAGCTGCCGCAGCCGAGCAGCCTGGCCGACCCGGCCACCCCGGCGGCCCGCAACCAGCTCGCGGCCACCCTCGACAACCGGGTCATCGTCGCGCCGTACTTCCAGTCGGCGATCCTCGACGGCCGGGCGAGCATCACCGGCAGCTTCACCCTCGCCGAGGCCAAGAGCCTGGCCCAGCAGCTGAAGTTCGGAGCCCTGCCGATCTCGTTCGTCCTCGAGACCCAGCAGCAGATCAGCCCGACCCTCGGCTCCGAGCAGCTCCGCTACGGCCTGCTCGCCGGCCTCGTCGGCCTCCTGCTCGTCGTCATCTACTCGATCTTCCAGTACCGCGTCCTCGGCATCGGTCACCATCGCCTCGATCACGGTCTCGGCGCTGATGACCTACCTCGCCATCACGATCCTCGGCTGGTCGCACAACTACCGCCTCGACATGGCGGGCGTGACGGGTCTGATCGTCGCCATCGGCTTCACGGCCGACTCGTTCATCGTCTACTTCGAGCGGATCCGTGACGAGCTGCGTGAGGGCCGGTCGCTCGTCAGCGCCGTCGAGACCGGCTGGGGCCGGGCCAAGCGGACGATCCTTGCCGCAGACGGGGTCAACTTCCTCGCGGCCTTGGTCCTCTATCTGCTCGCCTCCGCCAACGTCCGCGGCTTCGCGTTCACCCTCGGCCTGACGACGCTGCTCGACCTCATCATCGTCTTCCTCTTCACCCACCCGATGGTCGCGATGCTGGCCCGCCGGCCGTTCTTCCGGGACGGCCACCCGTGGTCCGGTCTCGACCCGCGCCGGCTCGGGGCGAAGACCACCCGGTATGCCGGCCGCGGCCGGTTCGTGCCCGCCACACCCCGGGTCGCGACGAGCGAGGGGAGGACCTCATGAGCTTCGCCGACTTCGGCAACGACCTCTACACCGGCAAGCGGTCGGTCCCGGTCGTCGCCAAGCGCCGGGTCTTCTACCTCGGCTCGATCGTGCTCATCGTCGTCGCCGTCCTCGGCCTCGGCGTGCGTCACCTCAACCTCGGCCTGGAGTTCAAGGGGGGCTCGGAGTTCCGGGTCTCCGGCGCGAGCGACATCAGCAACTACGAGACCCGGGCCCGCGACGCGGTCTCGAGCGTCCGGGCGGGGACGAACGTCAACGTCACCCAGGTCGGCACCGACACGGTCCGGGTCCAGACCGAGCGGCTCACCGACACCCAGAGCGCCCAGGTCAAGACGGCCCTGGCCACGGAGTTCTCCGTCCCCGACCAGGCGGTCAGCGCGACGTTCATCGGCCCGTCCTGGGGTGCGTCGGTCAGCCAGGCGGCCCTCAAGGCGCTCATCATCTTCCTGCTCCTCGTCGCCCTCGCGATGGCCGGGTACTTCCGGACGTGGAAGATGTCGCTCGCCGCGCTCATCGCGCTGGCCCACGACCTCGTCATCACCGTCGGGATCTACGCCCTTGTCGGCTTCGAGGTCTCGCCGGCCACGATGATCGGCTTCCTCACCGTGCTCGGCTACTCGCTCTACGACACCGTCGTCGTCTTCGACAAGGTCCGCGAGAACACGACCGAGGCGTTCGCCAACGGGCGGCGCAGCTTCGCCGAGGCCGCCAACCTCGCCGTCAACCAGACGATGGTCCGCTCGATCAACACGACGGTCGTCGCCCTCCTGCCGATCCTGTCGATCCTCGTCGTCGGCGCGGTCTGGCTCGGCCCGGGTACCCTGCTCGACCTCTCGCTCGTCCTGTTCATCGGCATCATGGTCGGCGCCTACTCCTCGATCTTCATCGCGACCCCCATCCTCGTCTCGCTGAGGTCCGGCGAGCCGGCGGTCCTCGACCTGGCCAAGCGGGCCGAGCGGGCCCAGGCCAAGAAGGCCCGGGAGGCGAAGGCGGCCGAGGCAGGAGACGGCACCGGAGGAGCGCGGGGGCGAGCCCGTCGCGGCGGGGGTCGGCGACGGCTCGGAGGAGTCGACGCTGACCGGCCGCAAGGTGCACCGGTATGCCGCGGCCGCCGGGCCGCGCAACCAGCCCAAGCGCACCCCGAAGTCGAAGCGGTAGCCGGTGGCGCCCGACGCCGCATCGGTCGTCGCCGACCGGCTGCGGGACATCCCGGACTTCCCGCAGCCGGGGATCGTCTTCAAGGACATCACCCCCCTGCTCGCCGACCCCGAGGCGGTGGCGGCCGTCTGTGCCGACCTCGCCGCGCGGCATACCGGCGAGGTCGACCTCGTCGCGGGGGTCGAGGCGCGGGGCTTCATCATCGGGGCGCTGCTCGCCCACGAGCTCGGCGTCGGCTTCATCCCCATCCGCAAGGCCGGCAAGCTGCCGGCCGAGACGGTGTCGATCTCCTACGAGCTCGAGTACGGCCAGGCGACGATCGAGGTCCATGCCGACTCCTTCGCCGGCGGTGAGCGGGTCCTCCTCGTCGACGACGTCCTCGCGACCGGCGGGACGGCCGCGGCCGCCTGGGACCTGCTGGTGAGCGTCGGGGCCGACGTGGTCGCCCTCGACGTCGTCATCGAGCTCGCCGCCCTCGGCGGGCGGGAGCGACTGCCGGGCCGCCGCGTGGAGGCGGTCCTCACCGCGTGACGGGGGCGTCGAGACGCCCCGACTACACTCACGTTATGAGCGAGGAAACGACGACGACGCCCGTAGAGGGCCAGGTCGGCGCGCCCTCGCACGTGTCCAGCCGCGCCAAGGCCCGGGCCCGGCTCGCGCGTTTCGGCGGGCACAAGCCGGTCACCAACCCGGTCATCGAGCCCCTCCTCCAGACGGTCCGCGAGACCCACCCCAAGGCCGACGTCAGCGTCATCGAGCGCGCCTACGACGTGGCCGAGCGGGCCCACGAGGGCCAGGTCCGCAAGAGCGGCGACGCCTACATCACGCACCCGCTCGCGGTGACGACGATCCTCGCCGAGCTCGGCATGACGCCGGCGACGCTCGCCGCGGCGCTGCTCCACGACACCGTCGAGGACACCCCCTACAGCCTCAAGGCGTGCGAGCGGGACTTCGGCCCGGAGATCGCCATGCTCGTCGACGGCGTGACGAAG
The DNA here is from genome assembly GCA_963745335.1 of uncultured Actinomycetota bacterium. Classification (GTDB taxonomy): domain Bacteria; phylum Actinomycetota; class Actinomycetes; order Actinomycetales; family Dermatophilaceae; genus CAVSJJ01. Next base: position 323,935 of record CAVUXP010000009.1, on the reverse strand, counting down.
CTCGACAAGGTGACCTACGGCGACGCCGCGCAGTCCGAGACCGTCCGCAAGATGATCGTCGCGATGGCGCGCGACATCCGGGTCCTCGTCATCAAGCTCGCCGACCGGCTCCACAACGCTCGCACCTGGCGCTACGTGTCGGAGGAGTCGGCCAAGCGCAAGGCGAAGGAGACCCTCGAGATCTACGCCCCGCTGGCCCACCGGCTCGGGATGAACACCATCAAGTGGGAGCTGGAGGACCTGTCCTTCCAGGCGCTCTACCCCAAGGTCTACGACGAGATCGTCCGCCTCGTCGCCGAGCGGGCCCCGGCCCGCGAGGAGTACCTCACCGGCGTCCGCGAGCAGGTGTCCGCCGACCTCAAGGCGGCGAAGATCAAGGCGATCGTCACGGGACGACCGAAGCACTACTACTCCGTCTACCAGAAGATGATCGTCGGCGGCCGCGACTTCGAGCAGATCTACGACCTCGTCGCCGTCCGGGTCCTCGTCGAGACGGTGCGCGACTGCTATGCCGCCCTCGGGGCGATGCACGCCCGCTGGAACCCGGTCCCCGGCCGGTTCAAGGACTACATCGCCATGCCGAAGTTCAACATGTACCAGTCCCTGCACACGACGGTCATCGGGCCGGAGGGCAAGCCGGTCGAGATCCAGATCCGGACCCACACGATGCACCGCCGGGCCGAGTACGGCGTGGCGGCCCACTGGAAGTACAAGGAGGACTCCCTCGGGGGCGAGGCCAAGGGCGCCCCGGCCAAGGGCGGGGAGACCGGTCCGATCAACGACATGGCGTGGCTGCGTCAGCTGCTCGACTGGCAGAAGGAGACCGAGGACCCGGGGGAGTTCCTCGAGAGCCTCCGCTTCGAGATCAACGCGAGCGAGGTCTACGTCTTCACGCCCAAGGGGCAGGTCGTCGGGCTGCCGGCCGGGGCGACTCCGGTCGACTTCGCCTACGCCGTGCACACCGAGGTGGGCCACCACTGCATCGGAGCCCGGGTCAACGGGCGGCTCGTGCCGCTCGAGAGCCGGCTCGACAACGGCGACGTCGTCGAGGTGCTCACGTCCAAGGCGGACGGTGCCGGCCCGTCCCGGGACTGGCTGACCTTCGTCAAGTCCGCCCGCGCCCGGAACAAGATCCGGCACTGGTTCAGCAAGGAGCGGCGCGAGGAGATGGTCGAGGCCGGGAAGGAGGCCCTCGCCAAGGCGATGCGCAAGCAGGGCCTGCCGCTCACCCGGCTGACCAGCCTCGAGTCGCTCACCGGTGTCGCCGAGGAGCTGCACCTCGCCGGCATCGAGGGCCTGTATGCCGCGATCGGTGAGGGTCACGTCTCCGCCCAGCACGTCGTGAGTCGCCTCGTCGCCGCCGTCGGGGGCGAGGAGGGCGCCAGCGAGGACCTCGCCGAGGCGACGATGCCGGCACCGTCGCGGCCCCGCCGCCGCCGGGGCGACCCCGGGGTCGTCGTCAAGGGGATGGCCGACGTCTGGGTCAAGCTGGCCCGCTGCTGCACCCCGGTGCCCGGCGACGAGATCATCGGCTTCGTCACCCGTGGCAACGGCGTCTCCGTCCACCGCCGCGACTGCACGAACGCCGACTCCCTCCTCGCCCAGCCCGAGAAGATCATCGACGTCGAGTGGGCACCGTCGGCCGGCTCGCTCTTCCTCGTCCAGCTCCAGGTCGAGGCGCTCGACCGCAACCGGCTCCTGTCCGACGTCACGAAGATCCTGTCCGACAACGGGGTCAACATCCTGTCGGCGAGCGTCCACACGTCACGGGACCGGGTCGCCAACCTCCGGTTCACCTTCGAGATGGGTGACCCCGGGCACCTCGACCACGTCATCAAGGCCGTCCGCAAGATCGACGGCGTGTTCGACGTCTACCGCGTCACCGGCGGCAAGGCCGCGGCGTTGGGCTGAGCCCCGCCGCGGCAGCGCCGGGACGGCATGCGACGGATCGGCCGCCTCAGTCGTCGAGGCCGGTCCGGACCTGGGCCAGCAGGGCCTCCTGCGACTCGATCTGGGCCCGGGCGTCGGCCGCCTTGCGGGCGTTGCCGCTCGCCTCGGCCTTCTCGGCGTCCGCCCTGAGGGACTCGATCCGGGCCTCGAGCTGGGAGGCCATCGACTGGGCGCGCGCCGCGAGCTCGGGGTTCGTCCGCTGCCAGCGCTTGTCGTCGGCGTCCCGGACGGCGGACTCGACGCGACGCAGGGCCTTCTCGGTCCGGTCGATGTCGGCCCTGGGCACCTTGCCGGCCTTGTCCCACTTGTCCTGGATGACCCGCAGGGCCGCCTTGGCGGCGTCGAGGTCGGTGACGGGGAGGATCGCCTCGGCCTCGGCGATGAGCTGCTCCTTGACGGCGAGGTTCGCCCGGAAGACCTCGTCCTCGGCCGCAGCGACCTCGTCCTTGGCCGAGAAGAAGGCGTCCTGGGCGGTCTTGAACCGCTCCCAGAGCGCGTCGTCGTCGGCCCGGGCCGCGCGGCCCGCCCGGCGCCACTCGTCCATGAGGTTCTTGAACGCCCGCGCGGTGGGCCCCCAGTCGCGGCTGCCCGCGAGAGCCTCGGCCTCCTTGACGAGTGCCTCCTTGCGGGACTTGGCCTCGGCGCGGGTCGTCTCGAGCTGGGCGAACCAGGAGCGGCGCGCCTTGTCGAAGGAGTTGCGGGCATGGCTGAACCGGTGCCACAGCTCGTTCTCGACGGTCTTGTCGAGCTTCGGCCCGCGACGCTGGTGGGCCTTCCATTGCTCGAGCAGGGCCCGCATCTGCTCGCCGCTGGTCTTCCACTGGGTCGACCCCGGTGGCTGACCGGCGACTCGCTCGGCCTCGAGGACGATCCGCTCGCGCTCGGCGGTCGCCTCCTCGCGGGCCGTGGCCCGAGCGGCGGCCTCGGCCTCGCGCTTGGCGGCCAGCCCGGCCTCGATCTCGGCGACCTGTGCCTCGAGCCGCGGGAGGTCTCCCACCACGTTGGCGCCCTCGAGGTGCTCCTTGAGGGTGGCGAGCCCGTCGGCGACCTCCTTGGCGGTCACGTCGGGCAGGTTCATCCGCTGCTGGAGCAGCTCCGCCGACGCGGCGAGCTCGTCGTACTTGCGGGCGAAGTACTGCAACGCCTCCTCGGGCGTCGCGCCGGGGAAGGACCCGACCTCGCGCTCCTCCTCGCCGACGGTGACGAAGACCCGACCCTCCTCGTCGGCCCGGCCGAACCGCGCCGACTCCGACACCGGCGGCGGCGCGACCGGCGCCGGTGCCTGGGACCGGGGGTGGATGTGTGCCGCCACGGCGGCGGGGGACGGGACCGGGGCCGCCGGCTTGGGGGGCGTGGGGGCGGGTGCCGCGGCGGGCGGCCCGGCCACGGCGGCGGGCTCGGCGGGCGCCTCCGGGGTGGGCGACTCCTCGGCCGCGACCTCGGCAGCCGGCTCCCCGGGTGACTCCTCGCTCGCGACGTCAGCCGCGGGCTCTGCGGGCGCGTCCGGCGGGGGCGACTCCTCGGTGGACTCGACGCCCGGATCGGCCGGTGGCGCCTCCACCGGCCCGGTAGGGGTCGGCGCCGAATCGGACGGGGTGACCGCGGCGTCCACGGGGACGTCGGGCTCAGGGGTGGTCGTCTCGTCGGTCACGGCTCACGCCTTCTTCTCGGTGACAGCAACCCGGAGGATGCTGATGGGTGCCGCGGGGGCACCGTCGGTGGGGCTGTCGCCGCCGGCTGCCACGCCGGCCTTGGCGATCTTGTCGACAATATCCAACCCGGCGGTCACCGTGCCGAAAATGCTGTACCCACCTCCGGTGGTGGGCAGGGTGGAGTCGCCGTAGACGATGAAGAACTGGCCCCCGTTGCCCTTCTTCGGGTCGGTCGTGCGCGCCATCGCAAGGGTGCCGCGGGGGTACTTGCCGTTGGCCGGTGCGTTCTCGACGGCGAACCCGTAGCCCGGCGTCCCCGAGCCGGTCCCGGTCGGGTCCCCGCACTGGAGCACCTTGAGGGTGTCGGTCGTCGTCAGCCGGTGGCAGGGGGAGTCCTTCCAGTAGTCCGTCTGCGCGAGCTGGACGAAGGAGGCGACCGCCTGAGGGGCCTTGTCGGCGAAGAGGTCGACGCTGATGGTGCCGCAGTTCGTCGCGATGTCGGCCGTCACCGTCTCGCCCTCGACGCTCGCCTTGTCCGGCAGGTCGAGCTTGGCCGCCGTGCCGAGCATCGGCGGCGGCTGGGGGCAGCCCGCCGCCGTGAGCGTCGGCTGGGGCTCGGTGTGGGCGAACTTCGCGCCGAGCAGGCCCAGGACGAGGACGACGACGACGAGGGGACCGAGGATGGCCGCCAACCGGACGGTGCGCATGTCCAGGTCGGCGCGGCGCCCGAGGACGGCCTGACGCTTCTCGTAGCGGCGGCGGAGGCGAGCGCGTTCCTGCTTCTTGGTCGTCAACCGAGGGCCTTTCGCGGTGGTTCGACGTGGGGACCGCGCACGAGTCTAGGCATCGACCCGGTGGCTACGCTTGGGCCCCGTGCTCACCATCACCTTCCCCGCCGCCGCGTTCGACACGAACTGCTACGTCCTCGCGCCCGCCGCGGGGGAGGAGTGCCTTGTCGTCGACCCCGGGATCGGCGTCGAGGACACCCTCGCGGAGGTCTTCGCGCAGTTCCGGCTGCGCCCGGCCGCAGTGCTGCTCACCCACGGTCACCTCGACCACGTCTACTCGGTGACGCCGGTATGCCGCGGGGGCCAGGCGGCATACATCCACACCGACGACCGCTACCGCCTCCACGACCCGGTCGCCACCCTCGACCCCGGCCTCGTCGCGATGCTCGAGCGGCAGTTCGGGCGGCGGGCGTCGTGGACCGAGCCGGAGCGGGTCGTCACCGTCGAGGACGCGCAGCGACTCACCGTCGCCGGGCTGGACCTCGAGGTCCTCCATGCGCCCGGGCACACGGAGGGGTCGGTGATGTTCGCCCTCGACTCGCTGCCGGACGACCTCGACGCCGGCGAGGACCTGGACAGGACGGTCGTCGCGGGCGATGTCCTCTTCGCCGGGTCCATCGGTCGGACCGACCTGCCCGGCGGCGACCACGCCGCCATGCTGGCCTCCCTGCGCGACGTCGTCCTGCCGCTGCCCGACTCCACCCTCGTCCTCACCGGGCACGGGCCGGCGACGACGATCCGCCGGGAGCGGACCACGAACCCCTACCTGCAAGGATTGACCGCGTGAGCGAGACGACGAGCGGCCAGAGCCAGCCACGGGCCGAGAAGGTCCGGCCGATCTCCGGCTTCCCCGAGCTGCTGCCCGCCGAGCGCATCCTCGAGAGCCGGCTGCTCGACATCGTCCGGGAGACCTTCGAGCTGCACGGCTTCGCCCCGCTGGAGACGCGGGCGGTCGAGCCGGTCGACCGGCTGCTCGGCAAGGGCGGCGACGCCGACAAGGAGATCTACGCCGTCTCGCGGCTCGCCGGTCGGGACGAGGACGGCGGGAGCGAGGCGCGACTCGGGCTCCACTTCGACCTCACCGTCCCCTTCGCGCGCTACGTCCTCGAGAACGCGGGGCGGCTCAGCTTCCCGTTCCGGCGCTACCAGATCCAGAAGGTCTGGCGGGGCGAGCGGCCGCAGGAGGGCCGGTTCCGCGAGTTCACCCAGGCCGACATCGACGTCGTCGACGTCGGCGAGCTCGCCCCGCACTTCGAGGCCGAGATGCCGCTCGTCATCGCCGAGGCATTCTCGAAGATGCCCATCGGTCCGTTCCGCATCCAGGTCAACAACCGCAAGATCCCCGAGGGCTTCTACCTCGGGATCGGCCTCGAGCGACATCGCGGGAACGCTGCGCATCGTCGACAAGCTCGACAAGATCGGTGCGGGCCCCGTCGCCGAGATGCTCATCGAGGCCGGCGCGAGCGAGGAGCAGGCCCGCCAGTGTCTGGCCCTCGCGGAGATCCGCTCCGACGACCTCGGCTTCGTCGACGCCGTCCGCGCCCTCGGGGTGAGCCATCCCACGCTCGACGAGGGCCTCGACGCCCTCTCGGCCGTCATCGCCGCCGGGATGGAGCAGGCGCCGGGCACCCTCGTCGCCGACCTCCGCATCGCCCGGGGGCTCGACTACTACACGGGCACCGTCTACGAGACCCAGCTCGTCGGCGACGAGTCCTGGGGCTCGGTGTGCTCCGGCGGTCGCTACGACTCGCTCGCCTCCGACGGCCGCACCACCTACCCCGGTGTCGGGATCTCGATCGGCTTCACCCGCCTCGTCCATCTCCTCGTGACGAAGCGGGGCGTCACCGCCGCCCGCTCGACGCCGTCGTGCGTCCTCGTCGCCGTCGCCGACGAGGAGTCGCGGGCCGCGTCGAGGCGGGTCGCCGCCGCCCTGCGGCGCCGCGGCATCCCCTGCGAGGTGGCCCCGTCGGCCGCGAAGTTCGGCAAGCAGATCCGGTATGCCGACCGCCGCGGCATCCCCTACGTCTGGTTCCCGGGCGCGGGCGACGGTGGCGACCAGGTCAAGGACATCCGGTCCGGGGACCAGGTCGACGCCGACGCGGACGCGTGGGAGCCGCCCGCCGAGGACCTGCACGCCGGGATCGTCACCCGCTGACGTCGGGGGGCGCCGCCGGCGGTCGGAGCCCGGTCGAGCGGAGCTCGAGGACGGCGAGTGAGCGGATGGTCCGTTGCTCGCCGCGCCGCCAGGCGCCCGCCGGGTCCGCCGACACCCGGGCGACCCGGGTCATCGGCTGACGGGCCAGGGCGCGGAGGGCGAACAGGTCGAGGTCGGCCGAGGAGTGGACGAGCCGCTGGGCGGCCCCCGCGCGGCGGGCGAACCGGAGACGCAGCGTCAGCCAGACCCCGAGGACGAGCGCGACGGGGACGAGAGCGGCGACCCAGCCGGCGACGACGGCCAGGTGCTCGACGGACGTGGCGATGTCCCGCCCGGTCCGCTCGATCTCGGTGCCGGTCGAGGCCACGCTCCGGAACGGTCGGCTGAGCCGGTCCTCGACGATCGGCAGGCCCTCGAGCGAGGTGGCGGCCCCGGCCATCGTGTCGTGGAAGTCGCCACCCGTCCTCTCCAGCTGGCGGGCCGGGGCGGCAACCGCCGCGACGGCGTCGTGGACGAGCCCGCCGATCCAGGCGAAGAGGAGGATCCACACCAGGACGAGCAGGTCCGCGACGACCTGCACCGTCCGGCGCCCACGGAGGTCGGCATAGGGCTTCATCGGGACTCCTCTCCCCACGGGTGGCGGGGTGTGGCGCGGGACTAGACTCGCAGCGCGCCCGGGACGGGCGCCGGCGGTGGCAGCGTGGCCACCACGATTGTCCAGGCAAAGGGTTGATAACCGTGAAGGTCGGCATTCCTCGCGAGGTCAAGAACAACGAGTTCCGTGTCGGCATCACCCCCGTCGGGGTCCATGAGCTCGTCGGCCACGGCCACGAGGTCGTCATCGAGAAGGGCGCCGGTCTCGGCTCGTCGATCACCGACGAGGACTACGTGGCGCAGGGCGCGACGATCCTCGACTCCGCCGACGACGTCTGGGGCGAGTCGGACATGGTCATGAAGGTCAAGGAGCCGGTGGAGGAGGAGTACCACCGGCTGCGCGAGGGCCTCGCCCTCTTCACCTACCTCCACCTCGCCGCCGACGAGCCCCTGACGAAGGAGCTCATGGCGACGAAGACGACCGGCATCGCGTACGAGACGGTCCAGCTGCCCTCCGGGCTCCTCCCGCTGCTCTACCCGATGTCCGAGGTCGCCGGCTGCCTCGCGCCCCAGGTCGGCGCGCACGCGATGATGAAGGCCCAGGGCGGCCGCGGCGTCCTCATGGGTGGGGTCGGTGGGGTCGCGAACGCCCGCGTCGTCGTCCTCGGCGCCGGCACCGCCGGTCAGAACGCCGCCAACATCGCCCTGGGGATGGGCGCCGACGTCACCCTCCTCGACACCGACCTCGAGAAGCTCCGGCTCAGCTTCTGGCGCTACGACAACCGCGTCCACCAGATCGCCTCGTCGATGTTGTCGGTCCGCGAGCACGTCCTCGGCGCGGACATGGTCATCGGGACCGTCCTCATCCCCGGCGCGAAGGCCCCCAAGCTCGTCACCGACGACATGGTCGCGGAGATGAAGCCGGGTTCGGTGCTCGTCGACGTCGCCATCGACCAGGGCGGCTGCTTCGAGGGCAGCCGGCCGACGACGCACGCCGACCCGACGTTCCCGGTCCACGACTCGATCTACTACTGCGTCGCCAACATGCCCGGCGCCGTTCCCGAGACCTCGACGTGGGCGCTGACGAACGCCACCCTCTCCTACGCCCTCAAGCTGGCCGACCGCGGCTGGCAGGACGCGATGCGGGCCGACCCCTCGCTCGCCAAGGGCCTCAACACCCACGCCGGCGCCGTGACCTACCAGGGCGTCGCGGACGCCTTCGACCTGCCGTGCACCGACCTCGCCGACGTCCTCGCCTGAGGTCGCTCCGGAGGCCGCCGACCCGGACCCGACGACGGAGCCCGCGCTGAGCGACACCCCGCAGGCGGCCCGCCCCACCCCGGTGGAGCGGGCCGCCGCGTCGTGGCTCACCCACCTCGACGTCGAGCGCGGCGCATCGCCGCACACCCTCCGCGCCTACCGGCGCGACCTCGCGCGCTACACGGCATACCTCGCCTCCGTCGGCGTCGACCGGGCCGACGCGGTGACGGAGGCGCACGTCGCCGAGTTCCTCGCCCGGCTGCGCGAGGGGGACGACACCCATCCGCCGCTCGCCGCCTCGTCGGCCGCCCGCACGCTCGTCGCCGTCCGGGGCCTGCACCGCTTCCTCGCGCTCGAGGGCGAGGCCGAGCGCCGACCCCGCCCAGGCGGTCAGCCCCCCGACACCGCCGGCCCGGCTGCCGAAGGCGATCGGCGTCGCCGAGGTCGAGCGGCTCCTCGAGGCGGCCTCGGTCGGCGACACCCCCGTGTCGCTCCGGGACCGGGCCCTCCTCGAGGTGCTCTACGGCACCGGCGCCCGGATCTCGGAGGCCGTCGGCCTCGACCTCGACGACGTCGACGCCGAGCAGGGCCTCGTCCGCCTGTTCGGGAAGGGCGGCAAGGAGCGGGTCGTCCCGCTCGGCTCGTATGCCGCTCGCGCCCTCGACGCCTACCTCGTCCGCGGCCGCCCGGCGCTGGCCGCAGCGGGGACCGGCCTGCCGGCGATCTTCCTCAACCAGCGCGGCCGGCGGCTCTCGCGGCAGAGCGCCTGGGCGGTCCTGCGCGCCTGCGCCGAGCGGGCCGCGCTGCCGGGCCACCTCTCGCCGCACACGCTGCGGCACTCCTTCGCGACCCACCTGCTCGAGGGCGGGGCCGATGTCCGCGTCGTCCAGGAGCTCCTCGGCCACGCCTCGGTGACGACGACCCAGATCTACACGCTCGTCACGGTGCAGCAGCTGCGGGAGGTCTATGCCCAGAGCCACCCGCGCGCCCGCTGAGACGGCGCCCGACCCGCTGATAAGGTCGTCCCGATCAGCGCGATGCTGACCGCGCGCAGGGACGGACCGGGAGAGAGATGGATTCGCAGGCGACCTCGTCCAGGCAGGATGGACCGGCCGTCGTGGGAGACCAGCCCGATGGGCGTGTCGCCCGGCGGGCTGGGCCCGACCGGCCGTCCCCTTCCCGACTTCCCGGTCCCGGCCCCCCTTCCCTCGCACGGCCCGGCCCGGGTCATCGCGATGTGCAACCAGAAGGGCGGCGTCGGCAAGACGACGACGACGATCAACCTCGGGGCGGCCCTGGCCGAGTACGGCCGCCGGGTCCTCCTCGTCGACTTCGACCCCCAGGGCGCCCTGTCCGTGGGCCTCGGCCTGCCCACCCACGAGCTCGACGTGACGATCTACAACCTCCTGCTCGAGCGGGGCCACGACGTCCGCGACATCATCCAGGGCACCAAGGTGCCGGGCCTGGATGTCGTTCCCGCCAACATCGACCTGTCCGCCGCCGAGGTCCAGCTCGTCGGCGAGGTCGCCCGCGAGCAGGCGCTCGGCCGGGTCCTGCGTCCGGTGCTCGACGACTACGACGTCGTCCTCATCGACTGCCAGCCCTCGCTCGGACTGCTCACCGTCAACGCCCTGACGGCGGCGCACGGCGTGCTCATCCCGCTCGAGTGCGAGTTCTTCGCGATGCGTGGCGTCGCCCTGCTCGTCGAGACGATCGAGAAGATCACCGACCGGCTCAACCCGCGCCTGCAGGTCGACGGCATCCTCGCGACGATGTACGACGGCCGGACCCTGCACTCCCGTGAGGTCGTCGCCAGCGTCGTCGAGCACTTCGGGGAGCAGGTCTTCCACACCGTCATCAGCCGGAGCGTGAAGTTCCCCGACGCGACCCTGGCGGCCGAGCCGATCACCTCCTACGACGCCGACCCACAAGGGCGCCGAGGCGTACCGCCAGCTCGCCCGCGAGCTCATCGCACGCGGCGAGGCGGCCTGAGCACGATGACCGAGGCAGGTCCCGAGGCCGGGCCGCCGGCCGACGCGCTGCCCGCCGAGGCTCCGCGGCCACGGCCAGCCCGCAGGCCCCGGGTGGGGTGCTCACCCGACGGGCCCCGGCGACGGCATTCGAGGTCCATCTCGACGTCTTCTCCGGACCCTTCGACCTCCTCCTCGGCCTCATCGGCAAGCACAAGCTCGACATCACCGAGATCTCGCTCGCCACCGTCACCGACGAGTTCATCGCCCACATCCGGGCCGAGCAGGCCAAGGACGACGGGTGGGACCTCTCGCAGGCCTCGGAGTTCCTCCTCGTCGCCGCCACGCTCCTCGACCTCAAGGCCGCCCGCCTGCTGCCGCAGCTGGGGCCCGAGGACGAGGACGACCTGGCCCTCATCGAGGCTCGGGACCTCCTCTTCGCCCGGCTCCTGCAGTACCGCGCGTTCAAGGACATCGCGGCGACCTTCGCCGAGCGGATGGCGACCGCCGGTCGGATGACGCCCCGGTCGGCGGGTCTCGAGCCGCAGTTCGCCGCGCTGCTCCCCGAGCTCATCATCGGCATCACGCCCGACCAGCTCGCCATGATCGCGGCCCGGGCGCTCACGCCCCGCGAGCCCGACCACGTCGGCCTCGACCATCTCCATGCGTCGGCGGTCAGCGTCCGCGAGCAGGCGGCGATCGTCGGGGGCCGGCTGCGCCGGGAGCGGGTCGCCTCGTTCCGGACCCTCGTCGCCGACGCCGACAACACCCTCGTCATCGTCGCGCGCTTCCTCGCCCTCCTCGAGCTCTTCCGCGACGGCAACATCGCCTTCGAGCAGATCGAGGCCCTCGGCGAGCTGACCGTCCGGTGGACCGGCCCCGACGAGGGCGAGATCGAGGTGGACGGCGAGTTCGACGAGGAGATCCCCGCCCCGGCCGCCGACGCCGCCGAGCACCGGCCCGGCCCCCGACCCGACGACCGAGGAGCAGGACCGATGACCGAGGACGCCCTGGACCGGCCGGACGGCGACGTCGTGGCCGGCCGGCCCACCCCCGCCGAGCCGGCACCCGACGGCGGCCGATGCGCCGTCGACGCCACGACGGCTCCCGAGCCCGAGGCCTTCGACGTCGCCGACCTGCCCGGCGGGGTCCGGGGCGCCGTCGAGGCCGTCCTCATGGTCGTCGACGAGCCGGTGAGCGCCGTTGCCCTCGCGACCGCCCTCGAGGTCCCCGTCGCCACGGTCGAGGAGACCCTCGCGGGCGATGGAGGAGGAGTATGCCGCGGCATACCGCGGCTTCACGGTGCGGCAGGTCGGGGAGGGGTGGCGGGTCTACAGCCGCCACGACTACGCACCCGTCGTCGAGCGGTTCCTCCTCGAGGGCCAGCAGGCCAAGCTGACCCAGGCCTCGCTCGAGACGCTCGCCGTCGTCGCCTACCGGCAGCCGGTGAGCCGCTCCCGGGTGTCGGCCGTGCGCGGCGTCAACGTCGACGGCGTCATCCGGACCCTGCTGAGCCGGGGCCTCATCACCGAGCTCGGCCACGACGAGGAGACCTCGGCGATCCTCTACGGCACGACGCCGTACTTCCTCGAGCGGCTCGGGCTCACCTCGCTCGACGACCTTCCGGCTCTCGCGCCCTACCTGCCCGAGGTCGACGTGCTCGACGAGATCGAGGAACGGGGGCGCGGGTGAGCCCGCGGCGCGGCGGTGGCCGCGCGACCCAGGACGTCCACGACCCGGACGGCATCCGGCTGCAGAAGCTCCTGGCCGGGGCCGGCGTCGGCTCGCGCCGGACGTGTGAGCGGCTCATCACCGAGGGCCGGGTGCAGGTCGACGGCCAGGTCGTCACCGAGCTCGGCGTCCGGGTGGATCCGTCGCGGACCGTCCACGTCGACGGGGTCCGCGTGCAGCTCGACGAGTCCCGCGTCTACCTCGCCTTCAACAAGCCGCTCAACGTCGTCACGTCGATGAACGACGACCTCGGCCGGGTCGACATCGGCGACTACCTCGGCGGACGCAAGGAGCGTCTCTTCCACGTCGGCCGGCTCGACGCCGACACCGAGGGTCTGCTCCTCCTCACCAACGACGGCGACCTCGCCCACCGGCTGCAGCACCCGCGCTACGGCGTCGCGAAGACCTACCTCGCGGAGGTGCCCGGCCCCGTGCCGCGTGACCTGGGCAAGCGGCTGCGCGCGGGCATCGAGCTCGACGACGGCCCCGTCGCCGTCGACTCCTTCAAGCTCGTCGACTCCCGGCCCGGCAAGGCGCTCGTCGAGATCGTCCTCCACGAGGGGCGCAAGCACATCGTCCGTCGGCTGCTGGCCGAGGTCGGCCACCCGGTCCTCTCGCTCGTCCGGACCCAGGTCGGGCCGATCCGGCTCGGCTCGACCAAGCCCGGCAAGTGGCGCGCCCTGACCCGCGACGAGGTGGGGGCGCTCTACAAGGAGGCGGGGCTGTGAGCGCACCACCCCGGGACCGGGTCCACATCGTGGGGACCGGCCTCGTCGGGACGAGCCTCGGCATCGCCCTGTCCCGGGTGGGCGTCCCGGTCACCCTCGAGGACGTGTCGCCGACCGCCGCCGCCCTGGCACGCGACCTCGGAGCCGGGGCGCTCGTCGAGACGGCGCGAGCGCGCCACCACCCCGACCCTCGTCGTCGTCGCCACGCCGCCCGACGTCACCGCCGCGGTCGTCCTCGAGGCCCTGTCCCGGTGGCCCGAGGCCGCCGTCACCGACGTCGCCTCGGTCAAGGGCGCGGTCCTCGACGCGCTGCGCGCCGCCGGCGCCGACCTGCGCCGCTTCTGCGGCTCCCACCCGATGGCCGGGCGGGAGCGGTCCGGGGCGATCTCGGCCCGGTTCGACCTGTTCGAAGGGCGGGCGTGGGTGCTCACCCCGACGGAGGAGACCGATCCGGGGATCGTCGGCCGGCTCGAGGATCTCGCCCATCGGGTGGGGGCGGTGACGACGCGGCTCGCCCCGACCGACCACGACGCGGCCGTGGCCGCGGTCTCGCACGTGCCCCAGGTGGCCGCCAGCCTCGTCGCGGCCCGCCTCGCCGACCTGCCCGACAGCGCCGTCGCCCTCGCCGGCCAGGGCCTGCGCGACGTCACCCGGATCGCCGCGAGCGAGCCGCAGCTGTGGACCCAGATCCTCACCGGCAACGCCGGCGCCGTCCGGGCGGTGCTCGCCGACCTCGCCGGCGAGCTCGAGGGGCTCATCGGCGCCCTCGACGAGTTCACCGACGGCCCGGCGACCGACGCTCCCGGGGCCCGAGCGACGGTCGCCCGCGTCATCGCGTCGGGCAACGCCGGCCACGCACGGATCCCGGGCAAGCACGGTGCCGGCCCGACGGCATACACGACCGTCCGGGTCCTCATCCCCGACGAGCCAGGACAGCTGGGCCGGCTCTTCCAGGACGTCGGCGAGGAGGGCGTCAACATCGAGGAGTTCCGGATCGACCACGGCCTCGGCCAGGCCTTCGGGCTCGCCGAGCTCGACGTGCTGCCCGCGTCGGCCGCCCCGCTCGCCGCCGCTCTCGCCGCCCGTGGCTGGCGACTGCACGACTGAGCCGACCACCCATCGACCGAGGAGGACCCGACCCGTGCCCACGCCGCTCACCATCGCCATCGACGGCCCCTCCGGGTCGGGCAAGTCCAGCGTGTCCAAGGCCGTGGCCCGGTCGCTCGGCCTCGGCTACCTCGACACCGGGGCGATGTACCGCGCGCTCGCCTGGTGGTGCCTCGACCAAGGGATACCCCTCGACGACCGTGACGCCGTCGCGCGGGCGGCGGTCGAGCTGCCGCTCGAGATGGGGACCGACCCCACGGACCCTCATGTCGGGGTCGGCGGCCGCCGCGTCGACCTCGAGATCCGGACGACCGAGGTGTCGACGCGGGTCTCCGCCGTGGCGACGAACCTCGACGTCCGCGCCGAGATGCGCCGCCGCCAGCGCGCCCTGATGGACCGGATCGCCGCCGAGACCGGGGGAGTCGTCGCCGAGGGACGCGACATCACGACGGTCGTCGCGCCCGACGCCCGGGTGCGGGTCCTCCTCACCGCGAGCGAGGAGGCCCGCCTACGCCGCCGGTCCACCGAGCTGCACGGGACCGCCGACGAGTCGTCCGTCGCGGCGACCCGGGACCAGATCGTCCGGCGGGACCGGGACGACTCGACGGTGTCGCAGTTCACCGAGGCCGCCGACGGGGTGGTCCTCGTCGACACCTCCCAGCTGAGCTTCGACGAGAGCGTCGCCGCCGTCCTGGCCATCGTCGACCAGATCACCGGGTCGACCGATCCGGGCGGGTCGGCCGATCCGGGCGGGTCGGCCGACTGAGCGGGTCGGCCGGCCGCGCGACCCACTTCGCCGGGGAACCTGGACGTTCGCAAGGGAAATGTTCCCCCGCGAAGAGCCACTTCCCCGCCTCAGGTGGGGAAGTTGGGAAGCGCGGGGCGGTGATGGCTCGGGCACCCCTCGCGCTCGGGGACAATGGTGCGGTGACTTCGACCCCGCCGCCCCCGGACGCCCCCGACGACGCGACCGTCGCCGCCGCCCTGCGGGCCGGCCTCGACGAGTTCGAGCTGAGCGAGGAGGACCGCGACCTCCTCGACGCGTCCGAGGGTGCCCTCGCCGCCGACGTCGGGTATGCCGCGCCGCCCGTCGTCGCCGTCGTCGGCCGTCCCAACGTCGGCAAGTCCACCCTCGTCAACCGGATCCTGGGTCGGCGCGAGGCCGTCGTCGAGGACGTCCCCGGCGTGACGAGGGACCGGGTGTCCTACGAGGCCGAGTGGGCGGGACGCCGGTTCACCCTCGTCGACACCGGCGGGTGGGCCGTCGATGCGACCGGCATCCACCTGCGCGTCGCCGAGCAGGCCGAGGTGGCCGTCGAGCTCGCGGACGCCGTCATGCTCGTCGTCGACGCCGTCGTCGGTGCCACCGACGACGATGCCGCCGTCGTCCGGCTGCTCCGACGGGCCGGCAAGCCGGTCGTGCTCGTCGCCAACAAGGTCGACGACGAGCGGACCGAGGCCGACGCCGCCGCGCTGTGGAACCTCGGCCTCGGCGAGCCCTGGCCGGTGTCGGCCCTGCACGGCCGCGGCAGCGGCGACGTCCTGGACGCGCTGCTCGAGGTGCTCCCCGAGCAGTCGGCCGTCGCGGCATACCAGCCGGGCGGGCCGCGCCGCGTCGCCCTCCTCGGCCGCCCGAACGTCGGCAAGTCGAGTCTGCTCAACAAGGTCGCCGGCACCGAGCGGGTCGTCGTCGACGACGTGGCGGGGACGACGCGGGACCCCGTCGACGAGCTCGTCGAGCTCGGTGGGCGGACGTGGCGGTTCGTCGACACCGCGGGGATCCGGCGCCGGGTCCACCAGACCCGTGGCGCCGACTTCTACGCGTCGCTGCGGACCCAGACCGCGCTCGAGAAGGCCGAGGTGGCCGTCGTCCTCGTCGACGCCAGCGAGCCGGTGACCGAGCAGGACATCCGGGTCATCCAGCAGGTCATCGACGCCGGGCGGGCCCTCGTCATCGCCTACAACAAGTGGGATCTCACCGACGAGGAGCGCCGCTACTACCTCGAGCGCGAGATCGAGCGGGACCTGGTCCAGGTCCCGTGGGCGCCCCGGGCCAACATCTCGGCCCGGACCGGGCGGCATACCGACAAGCTCGTCCCCGCCCTCGAGACCGCGCTGGAGTCGTGGGACACGCGCATCCCGACCGGGCGGCTCAACGCCTTCCTCGGCGAGGTCGTCGCCGGCCACCCCCACCCCGTCCGCGGCGGCAAGCAGCCGCGCATCCTCTTCGGCACCCAGGTCGGGACGCGGCCGCCGCGCTTCGTCCTCTTCTCCTCCGGCTTCCTCGAGGCGGGGTACCGACGGTTCGTCGAGCGGCGGCTGCGGGAGGAGTTCGGGTTCGTCGGCACCCCCATCGAGATCTCGGTCCGGGTCCGGGAGAAGCGCGGTCGCCGCTAGCCCGCGTCGGGTGTCGCGGGGGGCGCCACGCCCCCATGGGCGATTCGGTGGCGGGGTGGGCCGTGCGATAAGGTTTCGTTCGCTCTCGAGGGAGCGAGCCACGGGCTGTGGCGCAGTTTGGTAGCGCACTTGACTGGGGGTCAAGGGGTCGCAGGTTCAAATCCTGTCAGCCCGACGAGTGTGACGGTCCGCCCGGCGACATCCGGGCCGGACCGTCCTTGCGTTCCGGCGCGGTCCGCCCGGCCGGTGTCGCCGGGCGCGCTGGGGAGTGGCTCCGTCAACGGCCACGTTCCTGCAGAACGGGGGTGTTGCAGCACCCCCGTTCGGCAGCAAGCTCTGCTAGCAGAGGTTCGTGCCGGGGGGAGGGGGTGGGAGGGCGGACGCCATTCGGGTGACGGCCTCGGTGATGATCTCGGGCGACGTGGCGAGGTTGAACCGGGCGAACCCGGCGCCCGGCGTCCCGTACCGATGGCCGGAGGACAGGGCAACGCGTCCGACCCGACGGAACGCCGTCGCCGGGTCGTCGCCGAGCCCGAGGTCACGGCAGTCGAGCCACGCGAGGTACGTCGCCTCGGGCACCCGGTAGCGCACCTGCGGCAGGTGCTCGGCGAGGAGGGTGGCGAGCAGGCGCCGGTTCTCGTCGAGCTCGGCCATGAGCCGTCCGAGCCACTCCCGGCCGTCGTCGAGCGCGGCGATGTGCGCCTGGACCGCGAGGTGGCTCGCCCCGTGCCGGTGCACCTCGGCGAGGCGCCGCAGGTCCGCGACGGCGTCGGGCCCGGCGACGGCGAGCCCCGCCTTGAGCCCCGCCAGGTTCCACCCCTTCGACGGGGAGAACATCGCGAAGCCGCGCCCGGCCCCCGGCACGGTGAGATACGGCGTGAACGTCGACCCGGCATGGACGAGGGGTGCATGGATCTCGTCGGAGACGACCCGCACGTCGTACTCCTCGGCGACGGCCGCGACCATGGCGAGCTCCGCGCGCGTGTGGACCGCGCCGGTCGGGTTCTGGGGGTTGCACAGCAGGTATGCCGGCCGCCCACCGAGACCGCGCGCCTCCCGGAACGCGTCGAGCAGGGTGTCCGGGGACAGCCGCCCCTCGTCGGTGAGCGGCGCCTCGACCACCCGGCGTCCGATGGCGTCGATGAAGCCGTAGAAGGCGTCGTAGACCGGCGGCGACACGACGACCGCGGCACCGTCATCGGTCAGCAGTCGGAGCAGCTCGGCGACGCCGATCATGACGTCGGCGGTCTGGCTCGTCGCCGCGGGGTCGATCTCCCACCCCCACGTGTCCGCGGCATACCTGCGGACCGCCGCGACGTACGGCGGCCCCCACGAGTAGCCCGTGTCGCCCCGGTGCATCGCGGCGGTCACCGCGTCGACGACGGCCGCACAGGGGCGCGCGTCCATCTCGGCGACCCAGACGGGAAGCACGTCGGGGTCGAAGGCCCGCCACTTGACGCTCGTCCGGGTCGCCCGCAGCTGCTCGAGGGGGGTGGCGAGGATGGGGGAGTCCATGCTCGGAACTCTAGGCTGAACCGCATAGGGTGACCGCATGAGCACCGGGGACCAGGGGGCGGCGGCAGACCGCGTCCTCACCGTCCCCAACGCCCTGTCGGTGCTGCGGCTCGTCGGGGTGCCCGTCTTCCTCTGGGCGATCCTCGCCGACCACATCGCCCTGGCCATCGTCATCCTCGCCGCGTCGGGGATCACCGACTACCTCGACGGCAAGATCGCCCGGCACTACGGGCTCGTCTCCCGGCTCGGTGAGCTGCTCGACCCCGTTGCGGACCGGCTCTACATCGCGAGCACCCTCCTGGGGCTGGCCTGGCGTGGCATCGTCCCATGGTGGCTCGTCGTCGTCCTCTTCGCCCGTGAGGCGTTCATGGTCGTCGTGATCCTCATCGCGAAGCGCTACGGCTACACCGGCCTGCCGGTCCACTACGTCGGCAAGGCGGCGACCTTCAACCTCCTCTACGCCTTCCCCATCCTCCTGCTCGCGGCCGTCGGCGGGACGACCCGCGACATCGCCCTGCCGATCGGCTGGGGGTTCGCGTGGTGGGGGACGGCCCTCTACTGGGTCGCGGGCATCCTCTATGCGATGCAGCTGCGTCAGATCGTCACCGGTCGCGCGAGGGTCGCGTGATGGTCTCGGACGCCCCCCAGCGCCGCCCGGACGCCTCGATGACGCTGATCCGCTCGATGCTCGAGCGGCCCCTCGACCCCGGGTATGCCGCGGCCGCGGAGGCCCGCGAGGCGGCCGGCGGTTCGCGACAGGGTCGAGTCGGCACCCCGCTCATGGTCATCGCGTCGCTCCTCGTCGGCCTGCTCGTCGGGGTCGGCGCCAGCACGCTGCGCGCCCAGGACACGACGAAGGGCAAGGCCCGGTCGGCGCTCATCAGCCAGATCAACGACCGGAGAGCCTCCGTCGAGAAGCAGACCGCGCTCGTGACGGGTCTGCAGTCCGAGGTCACCGCCCTCGAGGCCGAGTCGTTGGCCGGGGTGGACGCCCGCCTGCAGGCCCAGATCGAGGCGCAGTCGGCGGCCGCGGGCGTGGTCGCCCTCACCGGTCCGGGCCTCGTCGTCACCCTCGACAACCCGCCGACGCCCGAGGGCAACGGCTCCGGCGTCGACCCCCGGGCGGACACGACGAGCGGCGGCAACTACGTCTTCGCCCGGGACCTGCAGATCGTCACGAACAGCCTGTGGCAGGCGGGCGCGGAGGCGATGTCCATCAACGGCCTCCGGCTCACCTCGACCTCGGCGATCCGTTTCGCCGGAGAGGCGATCATCGTCGACTTCCGGCCGCTCAACCCCCCGTACCTCATCACCGCGATCGGCGACCCCGCCTCGTTGCCCGAGCGGTTCACCGACGGCCCGGGCGGCGCCTACCTCGCGACCCTGAAATCGCAGTACGGCATCCAGGTCAACACCAGCCCACGCGGGTCGGTCGAGGTGCCCGCCGCCACGTCGTTGCTCACGCGCTACGCCCGACCCATGGATACTGAGTCCAGCCCGTCCCCTCGACCGAGCACCGGAGGCTCGCCGTGATTCCCGCGCTTGGCCTGGTCGCCGGCATCCTCGTCGGCCTGTTCATCCACCCGGAGGTCCCGGTGTGGATGCAGCCGTACCTGCCCATCGCCATCATCGCGGCGCTCGACGCCGTCTTCGGGGCGGTGCGGGCGGTCCTCGACGGGATCTTCAGCGACAAGGTCTTCGTCGTCTCCTTCCTCTCCAACGTCGTCGTCGCCGCCTTCATCGTCTTCCTCGGTGACAAGCTCGGCGTCGGCAACCAGCTGTCCACCGGCGTCGTCGTCGTTCTCGGCGTCCGGATCTTCTCCAACGTCGCCTCGATCCGGCGGCACCTGTTCAGCGCATGAGCGACGAGAGCCAGCCGCGCCGCGGACCGGGTCAGCACGCGAGACGCCCGGATCGCGGGTCGACGGCGCCGACCGACCGACCGACCGAGCGACCGGCCGCGGCCGCCGGGTCCCCGACCGACCGGCCGGCCGCGGACCCGCAGGGAAGCCAGGTCTCCGGCAGCCGGGCCGCCTGGCGACGCCTGGTCCTCTTCGGCCGGCCCCGCGCCACGACCGCCAACCTCGTCGTGACGATCCTCGCCGTCTCGCTGGGGTTCGCGATCGCCGCCCAGGTCCACCAGACCCAGGTGCAGGGGCTGGAGAACCTCCGCGAGGACGACCTCGTCCGCATCCTCGACACCGTCAACCAGGACGGCACCCGGCTCGAGCAGGAGATCGCGACCCTCGAGGCCTCCCGCGACCGGCTCAAGTCCGGCGCGACGAGCCGGGAGGAGGCTCTCGCGGCCGCCAAGGACCGGCTGGACCGGCTGGGCATCCTCACCGGGACCGTCCCCGCCGTCGGGCCGGGGGTCACCGTGACGATCCACGACCCCGACCACAAGGTCACCGCCCCGCTCCTGCTCGACACCCTCCAGGAGCTGCGGGACGCCGGCGCGGAGGCGGTCCAGCTCAACGACGTCCGGGTCGTGGCCGACACCTACTTCACCGACACCGACACCGGCATCGAGGTGTCCGGCCAGGCCATCGTCGGGCCGTACACCTTCACGGCGATCGGGGACGGCCAGACGCTCGCCTCGGCGATGGACATCCCCGGCGGGGTGAGCGAGAGCGTCCGCAGCATCGGCGGGGACACCGTGGTCACCCCTCGCACCGAAGTGAAGATCACCGCGTTGCACACCCTTTCCGCGGCTCAGTACGCTCAGCCCGTCCCCACCCCGACGCCGACGACCAGCCCCTGAGGAGCGCCATGAGCGAGCTCGAGTACCCCGCGGACCTTCGCTACACCGGTGAGCACGAGTGGGTGCGGACCGGAGAGGACGGGACGGTCCGGGTCGGCATCACGTCCTACGCCCAGGCCGCCCTCGGCGACGTCGTCTACGTCTCGCTCCCGGGCGAGGGCGAGGCCGTGACCGCGGGAGACGCCTGCGGCGAGGTCGAGTCCACGAAGTCCGTCAGCGACGTCTACGCCCCGCTGACGGGCGAGGTGACCGCCGTCAACGTCTCCCTCGACGGTGCACCCGAGCTCGTCAACGCCGACCCCTACGGCGACGGCTGGATGTTCGAGATGCGTCCCGCCGAGGCGGGCGACGTCGAGGGGCTCATGGACGTCGAGACCTACCGCGGTCAGCTGTCCTGACCCAGTCGCCCCAGCGGGGTGCACGACCCTCATCGCGTGATCTAGGGTGAGGGCGTTCGACGACGCAGTGAGGAGCCCAGACGATGACCGGTGACGAGCGCGAGCCGGAGGTTCGCGGCGTGCCCGAGGGGGGACATGGCGCCCCCGACGGGACGACGATGCACCTTCAGCCCGTCGACGGCGGCGACCGGACCGAGACCCAGCCCGAGACCGAGCGGAGCCTGACCCGCGCGGACCAGGCCACCGTCGACGCGCTCCGTCCCGGGACGGCCCTGCTCGTCGTCCTCCGCGGACCGAACACCGGGGCCCGCTTCCTCCTCGACGACGACGAGGTCTCCTCGGGGCGTCACCCCGACAGCGACATCTTCCTCGACGACGTGACCGTCTCCCGCAAGCACGCCGTCTTCAGCCGCAGCGACGAGGGCTTCGTCGTCCGTGACGTCGGCTCGCTCAACGGCACCTACGTCAACCGCAACCGGATCGACCAGGCCGTGCTCGTCACCGGCGACGAGGTCCAGATCGGCAAGTTCCGCCTCGTCTTCTACGCCGCCAAGGACTGAGCCGCCGAGCACGACGTGTCCGCACCCTCCTCAACCGGGCGCCTGACGATCGGTGCCGTCCTTGCCGAGCTGCGCGAGGAGTTCCCGGACATCACCATCTCGAAGATCCGCTTCCTCGAGGCGGAGGGGCTGATCGAGCCGGAACGGACCCCCTCCGGCTACCGCTCGTTCGCGACGAGCGACGTCGACCGGCTCCGCTACGTCCTGCGCGCGCAGCGGGACCGGTTCTGGCCGCTGCGGGTCATCCGCGAGTCGCTGGACGCCCTGGACCGAGGCCTCGTCCCCGAGGGGCAGGAGCCCGACGGCCGTCCCCGCCCGCGGCGTGCGGAGCCCGACCCCGACGTCGTCGATGCCGCCCAGCTCGTCGCGCCGTCGACGATGCGGCTGACCGCCGACGAGCTGTGTGCGGCCGCCGGCCTCGATGCCCGAGGCGTATGCCGCCCTCGAGGGCCATGGTCTGCTCCGCCCCGACGCCGAGGGGTACCTCGACGAGGAGGACCTCCGGGTGGCCGAGGCGGCGGCCGGCCTCGCGGCATACGGGATCGAGGCCCGCCACCTGCGCCCCTTCCGGACGGCGGCGGACCGGGAGGTGGGCCTGGCGAGCCAGGCCGCCCAGCTCACCCGTCCCGGCGCCGACCGCGACCGGGCGGCCGGCGACGTCGCCCGGCTCTGCCTCGCGCTCCACACGGCGCTCGTCAAGGGCGGGCTCGCCGGCCGCGGCTGACCGGTCCCCGCCGGCGCGGCACCCGTCGAGAGCCTGCCCTGCTGACAGCAGGGCGAGGTACGGTGAGCGGGTGAAGGTCCTGGATGTCCTCGGAGTGCGCGTCGAGATGCCGACGAGCAGCCCGATCGTCCTGCTGCGCGAGCGAGACGGCGACCGCTATCTGCCCATCTGGATCGGGGCGGCCGAGGCCACGGCCATCGCCTACGCCCAGCAGGGTGTCGTCCCGCCGCGGCCGCTCACCCACGACCTGCTCAAGAACGTCATCGACGAGCTCGGCCACACGCTGACCCGGGTCCGGATCGTCGCCCTCCAGGATGGTGTCTTCCACGCCAAGCTCGACGTCGACGGCGGCCGGGCGGGGGGCGGGACCGAGATCGAGTCCCGCAGCTCGGACGCCATCGCCCTCGCCCTGCGCGCGGGCGCCGAGATCGTCGCCGAGGACGCCCTCCTCGACGAGGCGGGCGTCGCCATGGCCACCGAGGAGGAGGACGAGGTCGAGCGGTTCAAGGAGTTCCTCGACCAGGTCTCGGCCGACGACTTCGAGGTCGAGGGTGGCGGGGGCGAGAATGGCTAACCGTCTAGTTGACGTCGAGGGTATGCCGTGATGTGCGCGACACGCCGTCGACAACGGTGCAGTGGTGGTTGACGGGCGTAACAGCAGTCCCTACTGTCACAGAAGTCAAATCACGTCCGTGTAGTCACGGGCTTGTCGTTCGGAGGTCGGCGTGAACTCGAGTGTCATTCCCGATGGAGGCACCCACGACCGGGCGGCGCGCGCGGGCGCCCAGGGCCTGCTCTTCGACGACGACCTGCCGACCCTCGACGAGGAGGTGGGCTACCGCGGTCCCGCGGCCTGCCGGGCGGCCGGGATCACCTACCGCCAGCTCGACTACTGGGCGCGCACCGGGCTCGTCGAGCCCTCGGTCCGCGGCGCCTCAGGGCTCGGGCAGCCAGCGGCTCTACGGCTTCCGCGACATCCTCGTCCTCAAGGTCGTCAAGCGGCTCCTCGACACCGGGGTCTCGCTGCAGCAGATCCGGGTCGCGATCCAGGCCCTGCGCGAGCGCGGGGTCGACGACCTGGCTCAGATCACCCTCATGAGCGACGGCGCCTCGGTCTACGAGTGCACCTCGAGCGACGAGGTCATCGACCTGCTCCAGGGTGGCCAGGGCGTCTTCGGCATCGCCGTCGGACGGGTCTGGCGCGAGGTCGAGGGCGAGCTGGCCCAGCTGCCGGGCGAGCGTGCCGACGACGAGCACCCGCGCCGAGCACGACGACGAGCTGAGCCTGCGCCGGCGCTCCCGGCTCGCCTGAGCCCGGACGGACCCCACCCGGTGACGCCGCGGATCGACGCGGTCGGCCTCGACGGCGTGCCGGGTCGCGTTTGCTAGATTGGCCGGGCTGATGACGCCGCGCGGGAGAGTCTCCGTCGTCATGACCGACGGGGCGCCGAAGGGGCAAACTCCCCGGAACCTCTCAGGCCTCAGGACCGTGCGGATCAGGCGCCTCTGGAACGGCCCATCCGTGACAGAAGGGGAGGCGATCGCGCGCGACATGCCTCAGGAGCCGTCATGACCGGATCACCCTCGCAGACCCCGGCCTTCGCCCGCCGCCACATCGGTCCCCGCGAGCGGGACATCGACGGGATGCTCGACACCATCGGCCAGCCCTCGCTCCGGGCGATGCTCGACGCCGCGGTCCCGGGGGCCATCCAGAGCACCGAGGGCCTCGACCTGACGGCCGCGGAGTCCGAGAGCGCCGTCGTCGAGGAGCTGCGCGCCCTCGCCGGGCGCAACGTCGTGCGCACCTCGATGATCGGGCTCGGCTACTACGGGACGGTCGTCCCGACGGTCATCGCGCGCAACGTCCTCGAGAACCCCGCGTGGTACACCGCCTACACGCCGTACCAGCCGGAGATCTCCCAGGGACGCCTCGAGGCACTGCTCAACTTCCAGACGGTCGTGGGCGACCTCACCGGGCTCGACACGGCCGGCTCCTCGCTCCTCGACGAGGGGACGGCGGCCGCCGAGGCGATGACGCTCATGCGACGGAGCAGCCGGGCCCCGGCCGATGCCGTCCTCCTCGTCGACGACGCCCTCTTCCCCCAGACACTCGGCGTCGTCCACACCCGCGCCCTGCCCCTCGGCATCGACGTCGTCGTCGCCGACCTCGCCACCGTCACCGATGCCGCCGGCCTCGCCGACGCGGCCGGCGGGCGGCCCGTCTTCGGCGTCCTCGTCCAGTACCCCGACGCCGACGGCCTCCTCCACGACTGGCGCGCCCTGACCGGCGCGGCCCACGCGAGCGGCGCCCTCGTCACGGCGGCGGCCGACCTGCTCGCCCTCACCCTCGCCACCCCGCCGGGGGAGTGGGGCGCCGACGTCGCCGTCGGCACGACCCAGCGGTTCGGCGTGCCGATGGGCTTCGGCGGCCCGCACGCCGGGTACATCGCGGTCCGCTCCGGGCTGGAACGGACCCTGCCGGGCCGGCTCGTCGGTGTCTCCGTCGACGAGGACGGTGCGCCGGCATACCGGCTCGCCCTCCAGACCCGGGAGCAGCACATCCGGCGCGAGAAGGCGACGTCGAACATCTGCACCGCGCAGGTCCTCCTCGCCGTCCTTGCCGCGATGTATGCCGTCTACCACGGCCCCCGGGGGCTGTGTGCCATCGCGGCCGAGGTCCACGCCAAGGCGCTCGAGCTGGCCGACGCGCTGCGGGCTGCGGGGCTGAGCGTCGCCGAGGGCGCCTTCTTCGACACCATCCGGGTCGAGGCGCCGGGTCGGGCCGACGAGCTCGTCCGCGCGGCCCTCGAGCACGGCGTCAACATCCGCCGGGTCGACGCCGACGCCGTGACGCTCAGCGTGGACGAGACGACGGACGCCGACGACCTCGCCCGGGTGTGCGCGGCCTTCGGAGCCGAGCTGGGCCACGTCGACCCGGCGCGTCCGGACTGGCCCACGGCGCTGCTGCGGACCTCGGACTACCTCACCCACCCGGTCTTCACGAGCCACCACAGCGAGACGGCCATGCTGCGCTACCTCCGCCGCCTCGCCGACAAGGACTTCGCCCTCGACCGCGGGATGATCCCGCTCGGCTCGTGCACGATGAAGCTCAACGCGACGACGGAGATGCTCGCGCTCTCCTGGCCGGAGTTCGCCGACCTGCACCCGTTCGCGCCGGCCGACCAGACCGCCGGGATCCGGGCCGTCATCGACGAGCTGTCCGCCTGGCTGTGCGCGATCACCGGCTACGACGCCGTCTCCCTCCAGCCCAACGCCGGCTCGCAGGGCGAGCTGACCGGGCTGCTCGCCATCGCGGCCTACCACCGCGCCAACGGCGACGTCGACCGCCGGGTGTGCCTCATCCCGGCGAGCGCGCACGGGACGAACGCCGCCAGCGCCGTCATGGCCGGGATGCAGGTCGTCGTCGTCGGCACCGACCCCGCGAGCGGGTCGATCGACCTGGCGGACCTGCGGGCCAAGGTCGAACAGCACCGGTGACCGGCTCGCGGCCATCATGGTGACCTACCCCTCGACCCACGGCGTCTTCGAGGACACGATCGGCGAGCTGTGTGCGCTGGTCCACGACGCCGGCGGCCAGGTCTACGTCGACGGCGCCAACCTCAACGCCCTCGTCGGGGTGGCGCGTCCGGGCCGGTTCGGCGCCGACGTGTCGCACCTCAACCTGCACAAGACGTTCGCCATCCCGCACGGCGGCGGCGGCCCCGGGGTGGGGCCGGTCGCGTGCCGCTCGCACCTCGCGCCCTACCTGCCCAACCACCCGCTCGACGGCCAGCGCCGGGCCGGAGACCGGGGTGGGACCGGTCGCCTCGGCGCCGTTCGGTTCGGCATCGATCCTGCCGATCTCCTGGGCCTACATCCGGCTCATGGGTGGTGCCGGCCTCGCCCGGGCCACCGAGGTCGCCGTCCTCAACGCGAACTACGTCGCGGCGCGGCTGCGGGAGCACTACCCCGTCCTCTATGCCGGCGCGGCCGGGCTCGTCGCGCACGAGTGCATCCTCGACCTGCGCGGCCTCACGAGGGACACCGGCGTCACCGTCGACGACGTCGCCAAGCGGCTCATCGACTACGGGTTCCACGCCCCGACCATGTCCTTCCCCGTCGCCGGCACGCTCATGGTCGAGCCGACCGAGAGCGAGAACCGCGAGGAGCTGGACCGCTTCTGCGACGCGATGATCGCGATCCGGGGTGAGATCGACGAGGTGGGCTCCGGCGCGGTCTCGCCCGAGGACAGCGTCCTGCGGCATGCACCGCACACCGCCGCCTCCCTGGCGGGCGACTGGGACCACCCGTACGACCGGCGCCGGGCGGCCTTCCCACCCGGGGTGTCGCCGGAGGGCAAGTACTGGTCGCCGGTCCGGCGGATCGACCAGGCCTACGGGGACCGCCACCTCGTGTGCGCGTGTCCGCCGCCGGAGACCTTCGAGGAGTGATCAGGCCGCGGCCGTCGGGGCCGTCGTGCGGACGGTGACGGTGCTGCCGGCCGGGTCCTTGTGGACGACGACCTGGCTCGGGATCCGGCCGCGGAGCTCGGCGACGTGCGAGACGACGCCGACGGCCCGACCGCCCTCGCGCAGCCCGTCGAGGACGTCGAGCACCTGCTCGAGGCTCTCGTCGTCGAGGCTGCCGAAGCCCTCGTCGACGACGAGGGTGCGCAGGTCGAAGCCGCCGGCCTCCTCCCGCACCGCGTCGGCGAGGCCGAGGGCCAGGGCGAGGGACGCCATGAACGCCTCGCCGCCGGACAGGGTCGAGGTGTCGCGGGTCTGACCGGTCCACTGGTCGAGGACCCGCAGCCCCAGCCCGCTGCGGGCACCGCGGGCGGCGAGCTCGTCGGTGTGCTCCAGTCGGTACCGCCCCGCGCCCATGACGGCCAGTCGCTCGTTGGCGAGCTCGGCGACCTTCTCGAGCCGCGCGGCGAGGACGAACGAGCTGAGCCGCATCCGGAGGGCGTTGTCGCCGCCGGTGCCGCCGACCGTGTCGGCGAGCTCCTTGATCCGGGCGTGTCGTTCGAGGGCCGGGCCCGAGCTCGGCGCAGCGGCGCTCGATGGCCGGGCGCAGCCGCTGGATGCCGCGCAGGCCGGCCGTGGCGCGGGTCTGGGCGGCCTGCGCGAGGAGCAGCGCGGCCTTGGCCTCGCGCTCGGCGTCGGCGAGCGCCGCCACGTCGACGGGCTCGGCGGCCTCGGCCGCCGCGAGCTCGGGGTCGGCGAGTGCCGCTCTGGCGGCGACGACCTCCCGGTCGTGCGTGGCACACGCGGCGGCGAGGGCGCTCACCTCGGCGGCGGGCAGGGCGGCGGCCTCGACCTCGGCGAGTGTGGTGAACCCGGCCTCGATGAGACCGGCATCGAGCGCCCGCCGGGCCCGGAGCACCTGGGACTCGCGCATCGGCGTGGGCATGGAGGGCCGTGACGAGCTCGGTCAGCCGCCGGCCGGTGCTGCACGTGGGTCGCCGCGAGCGCCTGCACCGTCGCGCGGTCGGGCGCGGAGGGAGTATGCCGCGCCCGGCGCGTCCCGGCGCAGGGACACCGGGCGGCGTGGTCGGCCATCGCCTGGACGACCGCCGTCGTCGAGGGCGTCGGCCTCGGTCGCGAGCTCGCCGGCGACCGTGTCGAGCCGCACCCGCTCGATCCCGATGGCGGCGGCCCGCTCGGCGGTGGCCGCTCGGGCCGCCGCCGCGTCGCGGAGGTCGGCCTCGGCGGCGGACAGCGCCTCGGCGGCGGCGCGAGCGTCGGCGCAGCGAGGCCTCGGCGGCGGCGAGAACGCCCTCGAGCTCGGCGACCGTCGGCGCGTCGGGGAGCTCGCCCGCCGCAGCTCGCCGAGCGTCGTCTCGGTCGCCGCGAGGAGCGACCTCGGCGTCGTGGTGGGCCGCGGCGAGCCGGGCGGCCTCGTCCTGGGCGGTCCGGACCTCCTCCGCCGTGACGGGGTCCTGGGACGTCGCCGGCGCGGGATGGTCGGCCGACCCGCAGACCGGGCAGGCCGCGCCCGCCTCGAGCGAGCCCGCGAGCTCCGCGGCCATGCCCTCGATGCGGCGCTGCTGGAGGTCGAGCGCGAGCTGTCGGGCGTCCTGCGCCGCGTCGCGGGCGTCGGCGAGCGCGGCGCGCCGTTCGGTCGCCTCGGCCGCGAGCGCGTCCCGGCGCCGGGCCACCGTCGGTCCGCTCGGCGGCGGCGTCCCGGGCGTCGCGGCGGTGGTCGAGGTGACCGGCCCGTCGGCCAGCGCCTCGACCCGGACACGTGCGGCGTCGTGGGCCGCGTCGGCCGCTGCCGCATCGGCCTGGATGTCGGCGAGCTCCGCCGTCAGCGCCTCCGCCCGGCCGTCCGTCTCCGCGGTCCGAGCGGCGACCTCCTGGAGGGAGTCGGCTCGAACCGGACGATGTCGTCGACGAGGCGGTCCATCGCCTGGACCCGGTCGAGGACGAGGACGACGCCGTCACCCGAGCGGTCCTCGAGGGCCAGCCCGGACACGGCCTGCTGGGCGCCGTCGACGGCATCGGCCCGCTCACGCTCGTCGTCGACGGCGCGGCGCAGGGCCGCGCGGTGCCCGGCGAGGGCAGCCGCCCGCGTCGCCGCGTCGAGGCGACGCAGCTGCTCCTCGTGGGCGGGACCGTGGCGCTCGAGCGTGGTGAGCCGCTCGCGCAGACCGCCCGCCCGGAGCCGGAGGGCCTCGCGGCGCGCACCGGCGGTGTGCGCCGCCCCCGCGGCGCGCTCGGCGCCCGAGGCGGCGTCGAGCTCGGTCACCGCCAGGGTGAGGGCCTCCTCGAGAGCGGCCTGCGTCTCGGCGAGCCGGTCGGGGACCGCCGTCGCGGGCAGCGCGGCCCAGTCCGCCTCCGGGGCCGCCGGCTGGTCGGCGAGGACGTCGCCGAGACGGGCGAGATCGGTGGCGAGGGCGCCCGCGGTGTCCTCGACGGCGGCGCCGGCGACGCCGTCGCTGCTCGGCCAACCACGCCTCGACGTCGGCGAACCGGCCGATGTCGAAGAGCCGCTCGAGCACGTCGCGCCGCTCCTCGGCCGAGGCGCGGAGGAAGGCCGCGAACTCGCCCTGGGGCAGGAGGACCACCTTGGCGAACTGGGCGAGGCCCATGCCGAGGACGTCCTTGACGACGTCGGCGACCTCGTCGTGGCGGGTGCTGCGAGCGAGCCAGGTGCCGTCGACGCGCTCCTCGAGCACGACCGAGGCCTGGACCCGGACGGTGCCGCTCCCGCGCTTCTTCGGGCGGTCGTACTCGGGGCTGCGCCGGATCCGGAACCGCCGACCGCCCGCCGTGAGCTCGAGCTCGACGGCGGGGACGGCGTCGGGGCCCGCGTGGTCGGACCGGAGGCCGCGCTTGCTGCGGGCGCCGGGGAGGTCGGCATAGAGGGCGTAGCACACGGCGTCGAGGAGCGAGGTCTTCCCGGCGCCGGTCGGCCCGTGGATGAGGAAGAGGCCCGTGTCGGTGAGGTCGTCGAAGTCGACCTCCACCCGGCCCGGGAAGGGCCCGAAGGCGATGGCCACCAGCCGGTGCAGCCTCACGCGGCGCCCTCCACGGTTCCTCCGGCCGCCGTGGGCGACGCCCTCGTCGTCGTGGCCGGCACGGCCGACCCGGGACGCCTCGAGGGCCTCGACGAGCAGGGCCCGCTCCTCGTCGGTGGCCGCCCGTCCGCCCCGGACGTGGGCGAGGAAGTCGCAGCAGACGTCGGCGTCGGCGCGTTCGGTGACCCGGGCGGCATACGACCGGACCGGCACGGGCGCGCCCGCCGGGTCGAAGCGCAGCTCCAGGGCGTACGGGAAACGGGCCCGAACCCGGTCCATGGCCCCGACCGGACGGACCGGGTCGGTGAGGGTCACCTGGCACCAGGCGGACTCGGCGGCGGTGTGGGTGGGGTCGGTGAGAAGGGAGTCGAGGTCGCCGCGCAGGACGGCGAGGCCGCGCTCGACGGGCGCCGGGACGTGCTCGAGGGAGCGCAGCCCGTCCGGTCCGATGTCGACGAGCCAGGACCCCTTGTGGTGCGTCGCCTCGCTGAAGGACATCGCAACCGGCGAGCCCGAGTAGACGACCGTGTCGGTGATCCGCTGGCGGCCGTGGAGGTGGCCGAGGGCGACGTAGTCGGCGCCCGTCGAAGACCTCGGGAGGCACGGCGGCGACCCCGCCCGCCGAGATGTCGCGCTCGGAGTCGCTGCCGGTCCCGCCGCTGACGAAGGCATGGGCCATGACGACGGTGGGCCGCCCGGGCGCGGCGGCCCGCTCGGCGCGCACCCGCTCCATCGCGGCCCGGAGGACGGCGGCGTGGGTACGCTCGGTCGCCCCCAGCGGGTCGGCGGCGAGGGAGGGCTCGAGGTAGGGGAGGGGATGCACGGCGACGCCGTCGACGAGGACGGATCGGCCGATCGACCCCAGCGACGTGCGGATGTGCAGCCCGGCCCGCTCGAGCAGGCCGGACGCGAAGCCGAGCCGGATCGCCGAGTCGTGGTTGCCGCTCGAGAGGACCACCTGCGCGCCGGTGTCGATGATCCGCTCGACGGACTCGGACAGGAGGGCGACGGTGTCGGGTGCCGGCAGGGCGCGGTCGTAGACGTCCCCGGAGACGAGGACCGCGTCGACCCGCTCGCTGCGGCAGACCTCGACGAGGTGGTCGAGGTATGCCGCCTGGGCGCCGAGGAGCCCGACCTGGTGGAAGGCGCGCCCCAGGTGCCAGTCGGAGGTGTGGATCATCCGCACGATCCGAGGCTAGGAGAGCGCACCGACACACGGGGGGACCGCAACGCCGTGGAGCCGCTCGTGTTCCCAACGGGCCGCTCGTGTGGTTGCGTAGGACCACGAGGGCCCGCGGCGACGCGGCGTCCCGCTCAGAGGTGGAGGCCTGCGTGGGAACGGAGACGGCGGCACGGGGCTACAGCGGCGAGGAGCGGCAGCGGTTCCGCGAGAAGGTGCGGCAGGACCTCGATGTCTTCGAGCGGATGCTCAACACGAGCTCCTTCGACTTCGACCGGCCGATGACCGGCCTCGAGATCGAGCTCAACCTCGTCGACGAGCACTTCGACCCGCACTTCCACAACGCCGAGGTGCTCCGGGCCATCGCGGACCCCGTCTTCCAGACCGAGCTCGCGCAGTACAACATCGAGCTCAACGTCCCGCCCCGTCCCGCTCCCGGGTGACGCCGCCCTGGATCTGGAGCGGGACCTGCGCGACTCGCTCAACGCCGCCGACGCCAAGGCCCGCGACGTGGGCTCGCGGATCATCTCGATCGGGATCCTCCCGACGATCATGCCCGAGCACTACGAGGGGGAGTGGATCAGCGACAACAACCGCTACACCGCCCTCAACGACTCGATCTTCGGTGCCCGCGGGGAGGACATCTTCCTCGACATCGAGGGGCCGACGGGCGAGCGCGTCGCGACGTACGCCGACTCGATCGGCCCGGAGTCGGCGTGCACGTCGGTCCAGCTCCACCTCCAGGTCTCGCCGAACGAGTTCGCCGACCACTGGAACGCCGCGCAGGCGCTGTCCGCCCCGCAGGTGGCGCTCGCCGCCAACAGCCCGTTCTTCTTCGGCAAGCGGCTGCACGCCGAGACCCGGATCGCCCTGTTCCGGCAGGCGACCGACACCCGGCCGGTCGAGCTGAAGAACCAGGGCGTCCGGCCCCGGGTGTTCTTCGGCGAGCGATGGATCACGTCGATCTTCGACCTCTTCGAGGAGAACACCCGCTACTTCCCGGTTCTGCTCGCCGACGTCACCGACGAGGACCCGATGGCGATGCTCGAGTCCGGCGTCGCTCCGCAGCTGGGCGAGCTGCGGCTCCACAACGGGACGGTCTACCGCTGGAACCGGCCCATCTACGACATCGTCGGCGACCGACCCCACCTGCGCGTCGAGAACCGGGTCCTGCCGGCCGGTCCGACGATCGCCGACGTCCTCGCCAACGCCGCCTTCTACTACGGCACGATCCGCACCCTGGCCCACCAGGACCGCCCGGTCTGGACGAAGATGAGCTTCGCGGCGTGCAAGGAGAACTTCGAGCGGGCCGCCGTCGAGGGCATCGATGCGCGCATCTACTGGCCCGGCTTCGGTGAGGTCGGCGTCGAGGAGCTCGTCCTGCGCCATCTGCTGCCCCTCGCCCACGA
Source organism: uncultured Actinomycetota bacterium (assembly GCA_963745335.1). Taxonomy (GTDB): domain Bacteria; phylum Actinomycetota; class Actinomycetes; order Actinomycetales; family Dermatophilaceae; genus CAVSJJ01. Next base: position 291,534 of record CAVUXP010000009.1, on the reverse strand, counting down.
GGGCCTGCGCCAGTGGGGGGTCTCCGACGAGGTCCGCGAGCGCTACCTCGGCATCATCGAGGGACGGTGCACGGCGGGGGTCAACGGCGCGACGTGGCAGACCGAGGCCGTCCAGCGCCTCGAGCTGCGGGGGATGGAGCGGCGCGGTGCCCTGCGCGAGATGGTCCGCCACTATGCCGAGCACATGGCCGTCAACGCCCCGGTGCACACCTGGCCGCTGCCGTAGCAGGTCGGCTCCGCCGGCCGTGGCAGGATCGCCGGTATGCCGCGCTACATCGCCTTCCTCAGGGCCGTCAACGTCGGCGGCCGCTTCGTCAAGATGGCCGAGCTGCGCGAGGCGCTCACCGCCGCTGGGTTCGACGGCGTCGAGACCCACATCCAGAGCGGCAACGTCCTCGTGGGGAGCCGGCGCCGGTCGAGCCCCTCCGTCGCGACGGAGCTGGAGCGCTGCCTCGGGGAGTGGGCCGGCTTCGACATCCCGGCGATCGTCCGCACCCCCGCGGAGGTGACCGACCTCGTCGCGGTGGGCGGACGGCATACCGTCGCTGCACGGAGGAGCCGAGGCCAGGCGCTACCTCGCCTTCGCGTCGGGTTCGGTCGCCGACGACGCCGCCGCGCGGCTCACCGCCTGGGAGGAACCGGGGGAGCGCGCCGTCGTCCTCGGCGCGGACGTCCTCGCCGAGTTCACCCGGCCGTTCCATGAGATCCGGCTGACGAACGCGCGGATCGAGAAGATCACCGGCCGGACGGCGACGTGGCGCGACCTCGGCGTCGTCCGGGACATCGCCGAGAAATGGGGAGACCGATGACGAGCGGGACCGACCACACCGACGAGCCGGCCGGCGGAACCGGGACCGGGCACCGGGAGGTGACGCTGACCCGAACGGCCGTCGGGCGGTACGACGCGAGGAACGTGCGGGGCGGCACGATCCACCTCGGGCCGGGAGACGGTCCCGACTTCACCCCGGTCGAGCTGTTCCTCGTCGCCCTGGCCGGGTGCAGCGCCGTCGACGTCGACCACCTGACGAGCCGGCGGGCCGAGCCGACGGGGTTCGAGGTCCGGGCCCAGGGCGAGAAGGTCTCCGACGACGGCGGCAACCGGATGACCGGCATCGAGCTGACCTTCACCCTCCGCTTCCCCGACGGCGAGGCGGGGGACCGGGCCCGTTCGATGGTCGAGCGTGGCCTGCGCGTGTCGCACGAGCGGCTGTGCACCGTCTCGCGGACCGTCGAGCTCGGCGAGCCGGTGACGATGACGCAGGCGTGAGGTGACCCTTAGTCTGGGGCATGGCTCGATACGTCGACATGCACCCGGTGAACCCGCAGCCCCGCGCCGTGCGTCAGGTGGCGGACCTCCTTCGTGAGGGTGGGCTCATCGCGTATCCCACCGACTCGGGTTACGCCCTCGGGGCGATGCTGGGCAACCAGGACGCCAAGGACCGGATCCGCGACATCCGGCGGCTCGACGACAAGCACCACTACACGGTCGTCTGCAAGGACTTCGCCCAGCTCGGCCAGTTCGTCCACGTCGACAACGCCGTCTTCCGGGCGGTCAAGGCGGCGACGCCGGGCCCCTACACCTTCATCCTGCCGGCGACGCACGAGGTACCGCGCCGGCTGCTCCACCCGAAGAAGCGGACGGTCGGCGTGCGGATCCCCGAGCACCCGGTGGTCCGGGCCCTGCTCGCCGAGATCGGTGAGCCGCTCCTGTCGAGCACCCTGCTCATGCCGGGTCAGACCGACCCGATGACGGAGGGCTGGGTCGTCAAGGAGGCCCTGGACCACGCCGTCGACGCGATCATCGACGCGGGGGAGTGCGGCCGCGAGCCGACGACGGTCATCGACCTCTCCGAGGACGTGGCCGAGGTGGTCCGGGTCGGCGCCGGGGATCCCTCGAGGTTCGAGTAGACCGCCATGGCCGCGGCGGGCCGGACCCCGGCCGACGAGCACGTCATCAAGACGTACCGCTACCTGCGGCTCGCCATGGTCTTCCTCGTCGCCCTGCTGGGCGTCGCGGTCCTGCGTGAGGGGCTCACCCGGGACCCAGGTTGCTGGGAGACCTCGATCAGCTCGTACTACTACACCCCGGTGCGGGCGGTGTTCGTCGGGGTCCTCGTCGCCATCGGCGTCTGTCTCGTCGCACTCAAGGGCAACACCGAGCACGAGGACGTCCTGCTCAACCTCGCGGGAATGCTCGCCTTCGGCGTCGCCTTCGTCCCCACCCCGGCGGTCGGGGTATGCCGGGAGGGCGCTGCCACCGACGTAGCGGCCATTCGGGACAACGTCGCCAACAACGTCTTCGCCCTCCTCGTCGTCGGAGCGGCGGCCCTGCTCTGGGCGGTTCTCAGCGCGCAGCGGGGCGACGGCGCGGGCTGGCACCTCGTCGACGTCGTCGGTGCCCTCGCCGCGGCGGTCGTCGTCGTCGGGGGAGCGGCCGCGTTCGCCTTCGCCAGGGACGGATTCCTCCGTTGGGCGCACGACGTGTCCGCCGTGACGATGTTCCTCTGCCTCGTCGTCGTCATGGGACTCAACGCCGTCGGCGTGGGACGCCGGCGCGGGACGGGGTCGGCCCTCGCGGCCTCGCTGCGGACCGGGTATGCCGCCGTCGGGGTCGCGATGGTCCTCACCCTCGCGGTCGTCATCGTGCTGCGCCTGGCCGACGTGACCTTCGCCCACCTCATCCTCTGGCTCGAGGCGGCCCTCATCCTCGAGTTCGCGGCCTTCTGGCTCGTCCAGACCCGTGAGCTGTGGCAGGAGGGTCTGCGTCCGGCCTGAGCCGGTCAGGCGTGCGGGGTGGCGGCCCGCAGCTCCTCGAGGACCCGGGCGTCGATCCCGCCGGGCGCCGACCTCGCCTCGAGGTTGACCTCGCCCATCCACCGCTCGAGGGCCGGCTCGACATCCTCGACGTCGGCGCCGAGCGAGGCCAGGCGTCGCGCCACCTCCGAGCGGACCGCTCCCTCGAGCGGGCGGACGTCCTCCGGGGCGCCGAAGTAGAGCTCGTGGAGGGCGTGGATGCGCGCCAGCTCGTGCGGCGCATCGGGGTGGTCGTCGACGCGCAGGTCGGCCAGGACCCCCGAGCCGTCGTACCCCGCGCGGGGGGCGACGGCATACATCGCGGCGCTCTGTCGACCCCGGCTGTCCCCACCGGCGGCGTCCCCGGCGAGGAGCGCCGCCAGGAGCCGCCGGGTGAAGGGAAGCTCGGCCGATGCGAGCCAGACGCGCTCCATCTCGTCGACGACCTCGGGGCCGGTGAGGATGTTGCCCTGGATCGCATAGGCCGTGTCCGGCCCGCCTCCGGACCGTCCGCCGGCCCAGGGCATGCAGCCGTCACCCGTGTGCGTCGCCGCACCCTCCGGCCCGACGACGCCCACCTGGCGCTCGCGGCCGCCGGCGTCGGCAGCGACCGCGTCCTCCAGCGCCGCGGCGGCCGTGCGCCCGTCGGCGAGGGCCTCGAGGATCTCGGGAACGTAGGCGGTCCGGGCCATGGCCTGGGTCGCGACGGCACCGACACCGAGCCGCGCCCCGGGCACGACGGAGCCGACGGCGAGGAACTTGCTGGCGACGGCGACACCGTAGGCGTCGCCCTCCCGCGCCACGATCGAGAACGTCACCGGGACAGCCTACGCACGAGGGTGCCCGCCGCTGGTCGTGGTTGACGGGGCTGCCCGGCGGGTAGGCGAACCTCGGCCGCTGCGGCACTCCCGGGCCGCGCCCCGATCGACAGGAGCATCCATGGACATCACCGAGGTCATCGCCCACCAGCACGAGGAGCAGCGACGGGGGTTCGCCGTGCTCGAGGAGTTCTCCCGCGACGACCTCGAGGGCCTCGCGGCGCTGTGGGAGCGCCTGGCGATCCTCCTCGAGACGCATGCCGAGGCGGAGGAGCGCTACTTCTACCCCCACCTGCTCGACCTCGGCACCGGCGCCGCCGATGCCGAGAGCGCCGGGGAGGAGGTCGAGGACGCGGTCAACGACCACAACGAGCTGCGTGACGCGATCCGGCGCGTCGCCGACCAGGACGTCGGCACCGAGGAGTGGTGGCGGGCCGTCGTCGACGCCAACGTCGCCAACAGCGACCACATGGGGGAGGAGGAGCGGCAGGACCTTGCCGACTTCCGGCAGCAGGCCGACCTCGCCCTCCGGCACGACATCGCCGTTCGGTTCCTGCGGTTCCAGGCGCTCCACGCCGCGACCGGGATCACGCCGCGGGACAAGGAGCCCGACGACTACGTCGCGACCGCCGCCGAGGGCGACGGCGAGGGCGCCGTGCCGGACGCGGGGGAGTCGCTCACGGCGTCCGAACAGGGCTGAGCCGAGCCGCCGACGCACAGCGGGTCGAGCGGCGCAGCACGTCGTCGACGTGCCCGGACGGGCGGCCCGGGCATCACCCGTGCGGTCCGGCTCCTGCGCACCGACCGTTCGGATGACCCCTCCCGAGCCGTACGGTCCTGGCGCGTCGACGGCCGAGTGGATAGGAATGGGCATGGACGCGGCCCGCGTCCGCCTCGACGACCCATTCGACGACGGAGAGAACGTCCATGCTCGGCTCGAGGTTCGACGACCTGCTCGACCGCGCGCAGGGCGGAGATCCCCTCGCCTTCGGCGAGATCTGGCGCGATGCGCAGCCGATGCTGCTGCGCTACCTCCGGGTTCTCGCGGGCGGCGACGCCGAGGATGTCGCGAGCGTCGCCTGGATGCGGGTCATCGAGTCCCTCGACCGCTTCTCCGGGACCGAAGCCGGGTTCCGGCGCTGGCTCGTCACCGTGGCCCGCAACCACTACATCGACCAGGTCCGCTCGGCAGGGAGCCGGCGGGTGGATCTCACCGACGACATCGAGTCCTACGACCACGGGAACGCCGACACCGACCCGGCCGCACTCGTGGCGGCGAAGATGTCCTCACAGTCGGCGATCGACCTCATCGCCCGGCTGCCGAAGCCGCAGGCCGAGCTCATCACCCTCCGCGTCGTCATGGGACTCGACGTCGCCGACGTGGCGGAGGTGACCGGCCGGACCCCCGGTGCGGTCCGGGTCGCCGTGCACCGCGCGCTGCGCCGGCTGGAGGGACTCCTCGCGGCCGACGAGGAGGCTGTAACGCCGGGGACCGAACTCTCGTTCTCTTGATGTCATGAGCAGATACGAAATTTCCGAGCGTGCCGATGACTTCGGTGTCGCCGACATGTTCCTCGCCGGACGAACCGACGTCCTGTCCGAGGATCTCGAGGCGCTCTTCCGAGCGGCCGCCTCACCGGCCACTCCGGCCGAGCTGGGCGGGGGAGCGGACGCCATGGCGGCCTTCCTCGCCTTCGGGCCCGGCTCGCCGATGGCCGAGATCGAGGCCGAGGCGCTGGCCGTCACGCGCCAGGGCGCCGCTCCGGCGGCGGCTCGCGGGCGCGCTCGCGGGCGCGGTGGTGCTCATCGGTGGAGCCTCGGCCGCGTATGCCGGTCAGCTCCCGGGCCCGCTCCAGACGGTCGCCAACCGGATCCTTCCCGGGGCGCCGGGGGCGGCGGACGCGACCGTCGCGGCGGGGGACGAGACGGGCACGCCGACCGAGGGCCCGAGCACCGATGCCGCCGCGACACCGACGGACGCCGCGACGGACCCAGGCAGCGACCCCACGACGGACCCGACCGCCGACCCGACGAAGCCGGCGACGGACGACACGCCCGACCCGAAGGCGACGTACGAACCGAAGCCGCTCGGGGCCGCGGCCTACGGCACGTGCACGGCATACCAGGCCGGTGGCGTCGCGACGACGTCGACGACCTACCTCGACCTCGCCGCCGCCGCCGGGGGAGCGGACGAGATCGACGCCTTCTGCGCCGACGTCATCGCCGCCAAGCCGCACCCGACGACGAAGCCCCGAAAGACGACGCCGAAGCCCCGGAAGACGAAGGACGACGTCGCCAAGGACTCGAAGCCGGCGCACCCGTCGACGGCCGTCACACCGCCGAGCGACACGCGGCACAGCGACACGCGGCACAGCGACACGCCGCACAGCGACACGCGGCACAGCGACACGCGGCACAGCGACACGCCGCGCAGCGACGGGGTCACGAGCACGCACCCGTCCACCTCGACCGCGCCGGGCACGTCCGCCAGCTCGAACGCCGACGGCAAGAAGAAGTAGACCTGCTCGGCCGAATCCCCTCAGGCAGCGACGGCGGTCGCGCGCACACCCCTCCGCGCGCGCGACCGCCGTCGCGTCCTACCCGGGGGGAGGGCCCGGGCCCGGCGGCGTCCGGGACGTACGTCGCATCTCGGCCGTAATGACATAATGTCGATTATCGGCGAATTGCCCCGCGCACGCCGCCCCTGCACGAACCTCTGCTAGCAGAGGTTGCTGCAGAACGACCGTGTTGCACCATGGCCGTTCTGCAGCAACCTGTCCGTCGACGCTGCCGGCGGCCACGCCCGACGCAACCGTGGCGGGCGCAGAAACTCGGATGCATCGCACCCGCACAGCGGGCATCGTCGGACGACATGACGAGCAGTGACGTATGGGACTCCGAGACCGCCGCCCGCTACGACACCGGGTCGGCGGGCATGTTCGCCCCCGAGGTGCTCGGGCCCACGGTGGACGCGCTCGCCGAGCTCGCCGGCGACGGTCCGGCGCTGGAGCTGGCCGTGGGCACCGGGCGGGTGGCCATCCCCTTGGCGGCCCGCGGCATACCGGTGCGCGGCATCGAGCTGTCCGAGCCGATGGCCGCCGTGCTGCGCGGCAAGACCGATGACGTGCCGGTCGTCGTCGGCGACATGGCGACGACGGACGTTCCCGTCCACGGGGGGTACTCGCTCGTCTACCTCGTCTTCAATACGCTCGGTAACCTCCGCACTCAGGACGAACAGGTCGCCTGCTTCGCGAATGCCGCCCGCCACCTTCGACCCGGCGGGAGGTTCGTCATCGAGCTCGGCGTCCCGGCCCTGCGCCGGATGCCGCCGGGGCAGGACGCCGTTCCGTTCGAGGTGAGCGCCGACCACGTCGGGTTCGACACCTACGACCTCGTCACCCAGCAGGCGACGTCGCACCACTACACCCGCGAGCCGGACGGTTCCTTCCGCTACGGGCCGCACCACTTCCGGTTCGTCTGGCCGGCCGAGTGCGACCTCATGGCCCGGCTGGCCGGGCTCGAGCTCGAGCGGCGCGACGCCGACTGGCGCGGCTCCCCCTTCCTCGGCGACAGCCCGAGCCACGTGTCGGTCTATCGCAAGGCCGCCCCTCCCCCGTCGCTCGCCCCTTCTCATGCCCCGACGTCGGTGCGGGGATGAGCCCTGCGCCGCCTCGAGGCGGGTTCATCCGGCCACCGGCGCGCGGCCGGGGCTGAAGTCCGGGGCCTCTCGGCCGATAGGGACGGTGAGCCGGGCTGCCAGATGGCGGGACGCAACGGGTCGGGTCTGTGGTTCTCGTCCGGTTCGCCGAAGCCCCGCCCGCCGGACGGGGAAACTGCGAGGCGACTGCGCTCGGGTCGCGTCTGGAGGACTGGGTGATGGGCCGGAACGGTCGGTGCGAGGTACGGCCGGAGAGAAGGCACGCCGCCCGGCGCCTGGCCACCTCGGTCCTCGCTCTCGGCCTGTTGTCCTCGGCCCCCGTGGCCGTTGCCCGGCCGGTCGTCGCCCGCCCGGCGCCCATCCCGGCCGTCGACCCCGTGCGGGCCCGACCCTCCTCGGGGCTCAGGATCCGCTTCCAGAGGGTTCGGTCCGGTTCCCTGGCCCACACCGCGTGCCCGACCACCAGCGGTGAGCCCCGGACCTCCGCCGGTGGGTCGGGCAAGACCATCGCGCTGACCTTCGACGACGGACCGTCGCCGAAGTACACCGCCCGAATTCTCAAGGTGCTCGAGGCGAACCACGTCAAGGCGACCTTCTTCCTGGTCGGCAAACACGTGGACATGTACCCCGAGCAGGCGCGGGCCATCGCCGACGCGGGGATGTGGATCGGCAACCACACGTACCACCACCCGCAGCGGCAGTCCACCATCCGGGCCGGCTTCATGCACTGGCCCAACAACTGGTTCGACAAGCTCACGACGGCCCGCAAGGCAACCGAGATCGACACCGCGACGGCGTCCATCGTCAAGGCGACCGGCGTCCGGCCATGCTGGTTCCGGGGTCCGGGCGGATCGCAGTTCGCCTCGTCCACCGCGTCGGCGTTGCGGTCTCGCCGCCTGGCCAACGTCTACTGGTCCAACGACCCTCGGGACTGGGCCCAGCCCTCGCGCCTCAGCCTCGCGTACCAGAACCACATCGTCCATGCCTCCGAGCACCCCCTCTTCCGGCACCCCATCATCCTGCTGCACGAGAACGACGGACTGCAGATCTCCGGCTACGCCTTCCGAGGCAACACCCCCCAGGCCCTGGAGCGGATCATCAGGTTCTACAAGGCCCGGGGGTATCGGTTCGTCTCCCCGACCGGCTGGACCACGTAGCCGACGAGCAAGGAGAAGTCCCGTGCATCGCCTCACCACCGTGGTTCTCGCCCTGGCCCTGCTGGGCTCGGCATCGACCGCCGCCGCTCGACCGGTCACGGTCCACCCGTCTCCGGTCCACCCGGCGGGCGGATACCACGTCCGAGCCCAGATGACCCGGTCTGGGTCCCTGTCCCACAGCACCTGCCCGACATCCTCCGGCGACATTCGCTACTCCACCCCGCGGAGCAAGACCGTCGCGCTGACCTTCGACGACGGACCGTCGCCGAAGTACACCGCCCAGATCCTGGCCGTTCTCGAGGCCAACCACGTCAAGGCGACCTTCTTCCTCGTCGGACAACACGTCCGGATGTATCCGAAGCAGGCCCAGGCCATCGCCGGAGCGGGGATGTGGATCGGCAACCACACCTACCACCATCCCCAGTACGTCAACGACCACGATCCGCGGATGACCCACACCCCGCTCGGCACCTTCGACCATCTGGCACGGTCCACCCAGGCGAGGGAGATCGACTCCACCACGAAGCTCATCACGGCGACGACGGGGGTCCGGCCGTGCTGGTTCCGGGGTCCGGGTGGCGCCCAACAGGCCGGCGTCACCAGTCGGCTGCTGGCCCAGCGCCGCCTGGACAACGTGTACTGGTCGGCCAGCACCGGTGACTCCGGCCAGCCGCACCGGCTCAGCAGGACGTTCCAGGACAAGGCGGTCGCCCGGGCGACGACCCGGTCATCCTCCGCCCACCCCATCGTCCTCATGCACGAGAACGAGGGGCGCCAGGTCATCGGCTACGCCTTCCGAGGCAACACCCCCAAGGCCCTGGACCGGATCATCAAGTACTACAAGGCGCGAGGGTTCACGTTCGTCTCCCCCAACGGCTGGACCCGGTAGGCGCGCCGCCTCCACCGGGACACCCCACCGTGTCGGGCGAGCCGCTCCCCCCGCCGGCCGACCCGGCTCAGGTCCCGACATAGTCCGCGAGGTGCTGCCCGGTCAGCGTGGAGCGGGCGGCGACGAGATCCGCGGGTGTCCCCTCGAAGACGACCCGTCCGCCGTCGTGACCGGCCCCGGGGCCGAGGTCGATGATCCAGTCCGCGTGCGCCATGACGGCCTGGTGGTGCTCGATGACGATGACCGACTTGCCGGAGTCGACGAGTCGGTCGAGCAGGCCGAGGAGCTGCTCGACGTCCGCCAGGTGCAGGCCGGTGGTCGGCTCGTCGAGGACGAGGACGCCACCCTTCTCACCGAGGTGGGTCGCGAGCTTGAGCCGCTGGCGCTCGCCGCCGGACAGGGTCGTCAGGGGCTGCCCCAGGGTGAGGTAGCCGAGCCCGACGTCCTCGAGCCGCGCGAGGATCGTCGCGGCCGCGGGAGTGCGTGCCTCTCCCCCGCCGAAGAGCGACGCGGCCTCGGACACCGACATGGCGAGGACCTCGCTGATGTCCTTGCCTCCGAGCTGGTAGTCGAGCACCGCAGGCTGGAACCGTTTGCCCTCGCAGTCCTCGCACGTCGTCGACACGGTCTCCATGAAGCCGAGCTCGGTGAAGATGACGCCCGCCCCGTTGCACGTCGGGCAGGCGCCCTCGGAGTTCGCGCTGAACAGGGCGGGCTTGACGCCGTTGGCCTTCGCGAACGCCTTGCGGATCGGGTCGAGCAACCCGGTGTAGGTCGCGGGGTTGCTGCGCCGCGAGCCCTTGATGGCGGCCTGGTCGACGACGACGACCCCTTCGCGGCCGGCGACCGACTCGTCGATGAGCGAGCTCTTGCCCGAACCGGCCACGCCGGTGAGGACGACGAGGACCCCGGTCGGGATGTCGAGGTCGACGTCCTGCAGGTTGTGGCTGCTCGCCCCCCTGACCTCGATCGCACCGGTCGCCTCCCGCACCGAGCCCTTGACCCGGGCCCGGTCGTCGAGGTGGCGTCCGGTCAGGGTGCCGCTCGACCGCAGCCCCGCCACGGTCCCCTCGAAGACGACCTCTCCCCCGGCGGAACCAGCGCCGGGCCCGAGGTCGACGACGTGGTCCGCGATCGCGATGGCCTCGGGCTTGTGCTCGACGACCAGGACGGTGTTTCCCTTGTCCCGCAGCCGGACCAGCAGCTCGTTCATCCGCTGGATGTCGTGCGGGTGCAAACCGATCGTCGGTTCGTCGAAGACATAGGTGACGTCGGTGAGCGAGGACCCGAGATGGCGGATCATCCGGACCCGCTGGGACTCCCCGCCGGACAGCGTGCCCGACGGCCGGTCGAGGCTGAGGTAGCCCAGACCGATCTCGACGAAGGAGTCGAGCAGGTGGCGCAGCGAGGTGAGCAGCGGTGCCACGGAGGGCTGCGTCGAGGCCACGGACCCACTCGGCGAGGTCGCTGATCTGCATCGCGCAGGCATCGGCGATGCTCACCCCGTCGATCCGCGAGGAGCGGGCACCCTCACTGAGCCGGGTCCCGTCGCAGTCGGGACAGGTCGTGAAGGTGACCGCCCGTTCGACGAAGGCCCGGATGTGCGGCTGCATCGCCTCGACGTCCTTGGAGAGCATCGACTTCTGGATCCGGACGACGAGTCCCTCGTACGTCATGTTGATGTTCTCGATCTTCATCCGGGTCGGCTCCCGGTAGAGGAAGTCGTGCAGCTCGCGCTTCGTGTACTTCGCGATCGGCTTGGCCGGGTCGACGAAGCCGGAGGCGGCATACAGCCGGTAGTTCCAGCCGCCCTGGGTGTATCCCGGGATGGTCAGCGCCCCCTCCTCGAGGGACTTGCTGTCGTCGTAGAGCTGGGTCAGGTCGATGTCGTTGACGTTGCCCATGCCCTCGCACCGCGGACACATCCCGCCGGTGCGGCTGAACGTCGCCTTGACCGCCCGCGTCCTGCCCTCGCCGCGGTCCACGGTGACCGCCCCGGACCCGGTGACGGTCGGAACGTTGAACGCGAAGGCGTTCGGGCCGCCGATGTGCGGCTCCCCCAGTCGGCTGAAGAGGATGCGCAGCATGGCGTTGGCGTCGGTCGCGGTCCCCACCGTCGAGCGGACGTTGGCCCCCATCCGCTCCTGGTCGACGATGATCGCCGTCGTCAGTCCCTCGAGGACGTCGACGTCGGGGCGGGCCAGGGTCGGCATGAACCCCTGGACGAACGCGCTGTAGGTCTCGTTGATCATCCGCTGCGACTCGGCGGCGATCGTGCCGAACACGAGGGAGCTCTTGCCCGACCCGGAGACTCCGGTGAAGGCCGTCAGCCGGCGTTTCGGCAGCTCGACGCTGATGTTCTTGAGGTTGTTCTCCCGGGCGCCGTGGACCCGGATGAGGTCGTGCGCGTCGGCGCTCCGCGCGCCCTCGTCGATCGTCGGTTCGGTGCCCATCGCGTCTCCTCCGCCCGGCGAGGCGCGCCCTCGCCGGAGCGGTAACGCTAACGCGCGCCGGTGAGTTCCGACCTCCCGCAGCCGGGCCGACCGCGGCCGGGCCGGCCGGCGGTCAGGCCGCCTGCGGCGCGCGCCGACCTGCGTGGCGAGCCAGCGCCTCGACCGGCAGGAGGAAGTGGTGTCCGTCGAGGCACCGGATCTTGGCGTGCTCCACCGGGCCGTCCGTGCTCTCGAGCACGTCACGCCGCAGCACCTCGGCCACCTGCCGGCATTCCGGGCATGTCGTGATGTCCATGTCCTGCTCCCGTCCCCCTCGCCCCCGCCGGACGGCGGAGGTGCTGGTATCAGGAGCGTCCACGTCCACCGCAGATACATCGCCCCCCGCTGGCCGGGCGACGGGCGGATGCCGCGTCGGTCAGCCGAGGCCCTCGTGGACGATGTCCTCGACGTCGATCCCGAGCTCGGCCAGATGGCCGGCGTGCTCGTCGGTGTCCACCGGGTCGGGCAACAGCTCCTCGGCCTGTGGGATCTTCTCGGACTGGCCCCGCTCCTTGAGGAAGTGGGTGACCTGCTCCCTGGGGACTTCCATCGACCCTCCTTCGGGCGGTCGAGACGGAGCCGGTCCTCCGGCCCCGTCTGCGGCATACCCGGTGCCCCCGCGGTGAAACGACGGGCGGCAACGCGCGCACGCCTGCACCATCCATGGTGCGCCCGCACGGACCGCTGCGACGGGGACTGTGACGCGAGAGTCCACCGCGCCGAGCGCCGGCGGCCCGGCGGGTATGCCGCCGGGACCCTCCCGGGCCCGGCGGGCACCTGGCTTACGGTGGGTCTGCATGACTGTCCCCACGGCATACGAGCTCAACGACGGCACCGTCCTGCCCGCGGTCGGCTTCGGCACCTACCCGCTGCGCGGGGACGAGGGCATCGCGGCGATGGTCGCGGCCCTCGAGAACGGCTACCGGCTGCTCGACTCGGCGGTCAACTACGAGAACGAGCGGGAGGTCGGAGAGGCGCTGCGCCGCAGCGGGCTTCCCCGCGACGAGGTACGCCTGACGACGAAGATCCCGGGTCGCCACCACGGCTACGACGACGCGCTTCGCTCGCTGCGCGACTCGGCGGCGGCGTTCGGCGTGGAGCGGATCGACCTCGCCCTCATCCATTGGCCGAACCCGAGCCAGGACCGCTACCCCGAGGCGTGGCGCGCCCTCGTCGACGCCCGACGGGACGGGCTCGTCCACTCGATCGGGGTCAGCAACTTCACCGACGCACACCTGCAGCGGATCATCGACGACACCGGCGTCGTGCCGGCGGTCAACCAGGTCGAGCTGCACCCCTACTTCCCCCAGGAGGAGATGCGGGCGGTCCACGAGCGGCTCGGCATCCGCACCGAGTCCTGGAGCCCGCTCGGCAAGGCGAGCGCCCCGTACTCGGAGGTGCCGGTCGCGGCCGCGGCGGCCGCCCACGACGTCTCCCCCGCCCAGGTGATCCTCCGGTGGCACGTCCAGCTCGGGTCGATCCCGCTGCCGAAGTCGGCCACGCCGGAGCGACAGCGAGCCAACCTCGACGTGTTCGGGTTCGAGCTGTCGGAGGAGGAGATGGCCGCCATCACCGCCCTCGGCCGGCCCGACGGTCGGCTGTTCGGCGGCGACCCGGACGTCCACGAGGAGATGTGACGGCTCCGGGGCAGGCATACATCGGGGTCTCCGGATGGCGCTACCCCTCGTGGCGCGGAGACTTCTACCCCGTCGGCCTCCCCCAGCGCGAGGAGTTGTCCTTCCTCGCGCAACGGGTGACGTCGGTCGAGATCAACGGCTCGTTCTACTCCCTGCAGCGGCCGACGTCGTATGCCGCGTGGCGCGCGGCCGTCCCGGACACGTTCGTTCTCGCGGTCAAGGGGGGCCGCTACATCACCCACTTCAGGCGGCTCGTCGGCGTGGACGCCGCCCTCGCCAACTTCTTCGCCTCGGGGGTTCTGGCCCTGGGCCCGTGCCTCGGCCCCGTCCTGTGGCAGCTGCCCGAGCGGGTCGCCTTCGACGCCGATGTCGTCTCCCGCTTCCTGCGGCTGCTGCCGCATACGAGCGTGGAGGCCGCCGCGCTGGCGAGGACCCATGACGCGAAGCTGCCGTCGGACCGGGCGCTCACGGAGACGGCCGTCGACCGTCCGGTGCGACACGCCCTCGAGCCCCGACACCCGTCCTTCGACACCCGCGAGGCCCGTGACCTCCTTCAGGAGCACGGCGTGGCCCTCGCCTACGCCGACACGGCGGGCCGGTTCCCCGAGATGGGAGCGGACGCCGTCGGCTTCCGCTACGTCCGGCTGCACGGTGAGGAGCGCCTCTACGGCGGCGACTACGCGGAGCGAACGCTGCGGGCCTGGGCGGAGCGGGTCACCGGCTGGCTCGAGGACGGAGAGGACGTCCATGTCTACTTCGACAACGACGCCGACGGCCGCGCCCCGCACAACGCCGTGTCCCTCCTGGGATATCTGGGCGCCTGATGGCCGGGCCGTTCGGCGGCCCGCCGGGGAGATCCGTCGGTGGCGCGACCTCGACCCTCACGAGGAGCGGTGAGGAGGGCGGCGCCCCTCGACGCCGCCCTCCCTGCGTCGCGGGCCGTGGCGGCCCGCGCGCCCCCTCCTAGGTCTGCGTCGAGATGTCGAGCGACATGACGTAGTCGTGGATCGCGGCCGCCGCCTTGCGGCCGGCGCCCATGGCGAGGATGACCGTCGCGGCCCCGGTGACGATGTCGCCGCCCGCGAACACCCCGGGGCGGGTCGTCTCGCCGGTCTCCTCGTCCGCGACGATGTAGCCCCACCGGTTGGTCTCGAGACCCTCCGTCGTGCTCGTCACGAGCGGGTTGGCCGACGTGCCGATCGCGACGACGACGGTGTCGACGTCGAGGGTGAACTCCTCGTCCGTCGGGACCGGGCGACGCCGGCCGGAGTCGTCGGGCTCGCCGAGCTCCATCCGCTGGCAGCGCATCGACCGGACCCAGCCGTCGTCGTCGCCGGAGTAGGACAACGGGTTGGACAGGAAGAGGAACTCGACCCCCTCCTGCTCCGCATGGTGGATCTCCTCCGCCCGCGCCGGCATCTCGTCCCTCGTGCGGCGGTAGACGATCGAGGCCTTCTCGGCGCCGAGCCGCAGGGCGGTGCGCACCGAGTCCATCGCAACGTTGCCGGCACCGATGACGGCCACCCGCTTGCCGTGGGCGATGGGGGTGTCGTAGTCGGGGAACCGGTAGGCCTTCATGAGGTTGGCCCGGGTGAGGTACTCGTTGGCCGAGTAGATCCCCGAGAGGTTCTCGCCGGGAAGGTCCATGAACGCCGGGAGCACCGGCGCCGACGCCGACGAAGACGGCGTGGATAGCCCTCGTCGAAGAGGTCGTCGACCGTCTTGAGGCGGCCGATCGCCGCGTCGGTGACGATCTTGACGCCCATCTCGGCGAGCGTCTCGACCTCGGCGTCGACGATGCTCTTCGGCAGGCGGAACTCGGGGATCCCGTAGATCAGCACCCCGCCGGCCTTGTGGAGGGCCTCGAAGACGGTCACCGAGTGACCCATCTTGACGAGGTCCCCGGCGATGGTGAGCCCGGCCGGCCCGGCGCCGACGACGGCGACCCGGCGCCCGGTCGACGGCGCGATCTCGGGCAGCTCGTGGCCGCCGTGCGCGCGCTCGTAGTCGGCGACGAACCGCTCGAGGCGGCCGACGGCGACCGGCTCGAAGCGCTTGCCCAGCACACAGGCGCCCTCGCACTGGTCCTCCTGCGGACACACCCGGCCGCAGACCGCGGGCAGGGCGTTGGTCTCGCGGACCTTCTGCGCCGCACCGAGGAAGTCGCCGTCGGCGACGAGCTGGAGGAAGGACGGGATGTCGATGTTGACCGGGCACGCGCCGAGGCAGCCCGGCTTCTTGCACTGGATGCAGCGGGCTGCCTCGATCCGTGCCGTCTCGGGGGTGAACCCGAGCGGGACCTCGTCGAAGTTCGTCACGCGGACGGCAGGGTCCTGCTCCGGCATGGGCTGGCGCGGCACCCGGACCTTCGGCTTGCGCTCGCCCCGCGCCGGACGCTCCCGGCGGGGCCGCTCGGCGTCGGCGCGGGCAGTCGTCGGCCCCGCGTCCGGTGTCTCGACGGAGGAGGTCGTCGACTCAGCCATGAGCCCGGCACCCCTTCCGCTCCATCGCCTCGTGTTCCTCCGGCAGATAGGCGCGCAGCCGGGTGCGCATGAGGTCGAAGTCGACGAGGTGCCCGTCGAACTCCGGCCCGTCGACGCAGGCGAACTTCGCGCGACCGCCGACGCTGACCCGGCAGCCGCCGCACATGCCCGTGCCGTCGACCATGATCGGGTTGAGGCTGACCACCGTCGGTATGCCGTGTGGCCGCGTCACCTCGGCGATCGCCTTCATCATCGGCACGGGTCCGATGGCGTAGACGCGGTCGATGGGGCGACCGGAGGCGATGAGCTCCGCCAGGGCGTCGGTGACGAAGCCGTGCCGCCCGTAGGAGCCGTCGTCGGTCGTGACGACGAGCTCGTCGGCAACCTTGCGGGTCTCCTCCTCGAGGATGAGGAGGTCGCGTGAGCGGGCGCCGAGGATGGCGGTCACGTCGGTGCCATGCCGCTTGAGGGCGGCGGTGATGGGATAGAGCACCCCGATGCCGACGCCCCCGCCGACGCAGACGGCCGACCCGACGTCCTCGACCTCCGTGGGCTGACCCAGCGGCCCGAGGATGTGCTCGATGACCTCCCCCACCGCGAGGTCGGCGAGGTCGGCGGTGCTCCGCCCCACGACCTGGTAGATGAGGGTGATGGTCCCGGCCTCGGGGTCGGAGTCGACGATGGTGAGGGGTATGCGCTCGCCGTGGTCGTCGATCATGAGGATGACGAACTGACCGGCCCTCCGCTTGCGGGCGATCTCCGGCGCCTCGACGACCGTGCGGACGATCGCGTCGGAGAGGTGAGTCGTCTCGGTGATGGTGTGCACCACGTGTCTCGCTTCGGGTATCTCGGTGTCTCGGCCCCCGCGGTCGCGGGTTCGAGCGCGCTGATCCCTGTCCCGAACTCAGTCTGGCACGGTGCTCGGGGTGGGGTGTCGACCATGCCCCATGGGGTATGTCACACCGCCGTGGGCGCGTTCTCCGCAGGCGTGCCGGGCGTAGGACGGCGGTGCCGGGGTAACGGCAGGGAGAGGGCCGGACGGGGCGACCGTCCGGCCTCCGGGTCGTCATCGAGGAGGAAGACACAGCATGACCACTCAGCAGACGGTCGCGGTGCTCGGCGCAGGCGGCACGATGGGCCTGCCCATGGCGCGCAACATCCGGCGGGCCGGGCTCTCCGTCCGAGCCTGGAACCGTACGGCGGAGCGGGCGGAGCCGCTCGTCGCGGACGGAGCGGTCCTCGCGGGCACCCCCGCCGAGGCCGCCGATGGGGCCGACCTCGTCGTGACGATCCTCTCGGACGGCGATGCCGTCCACGAGGTGATGGCCGGACCAGACGGCGCCCTCGGGCGGATGGCGGACGACGCCGTCTGGGTCCAGATGAGCACGATCGGCGAGCGGCCCACGGGGCGCTGCGCCCAGCTGGCGGCCGAGCGGGGCGTGGCGTTCGTCGACGCCCCCGTGCTCGGCACTCGGCAGCCCGCCGAGCAGGGGGCCCTCGTCGTCCTCGCCTCGGGGCCGGAGGAGGTGCGGGACCGGGTGCAGCCCGTCTTCTCCGCCGTCGGCCAGCGCGTCATCTGGGTCGGCCCGGCCGGCTCCGGGAGCCGGCTCAAGCTGGTGACGAACGCCTGGATCCTCGCCGTCGTCGAGGGGGCGGCCGAGTCGCTCGCCCTGGCGGAGGGTCTCGGCCTGGACCCTCAGCTTCTGCTCGACGCGGTCGAGGGCGGTCCGCTCGACCTGCCCTATCTGCAGATGAAGGGCTCCGGGATGATCGCCCGCGCCTTCGACCCGGCCTTCCGGCTTCGGCTCGCCGCCAAGGACGCCTCCCTCGTGGAGTGGGCCGCGGCAGACCACGGGATGGACCTCCCCCTCGTGCGGGTCGTGCGGCGCCGCCTCGACGAGGGGGCCGACGAGCACGGTGACCTCGACATGAGCGCGACCTTCCTGCTCAGCGCTCCGGACCGGCACGACGCCGGGGGCCGCCGGGCCTCGTGAGCGGGCCTTGACGGGGATGTGAGTCTCTTCACGCTGTGCGGGTCGGGGGGTGCTACCGGCCGGTAGCCTGGCGGTACGGGATGCCACGTGAGGGGTGATCACATGGCCAGGCGTTCGATGTTCTCCTCCGTCCTCGTCGCTGCCCTGTCGACCGTTCTGGTTGTCGGGGCGGCCGCCGCTCCGCCGCCCGCGGCGCAGGCGAGCGGGTGCTCCGGGTCGGCGACGTCGAGCACCGCCGGAGGCGACGCGCTCGACACTGCCGCCGCCCCCGGAGCGGGCGGGACCGAGAGCGACCCCTTCGACGTGACGTGGGACGGCCCGATCGCCTGGACGGGGTCGACCGGAGCGCCGGTCCAGGACGGGTCGTGGTCCGTGACGCTCGAGCCGGTCGGCGGCGGGCTGACCGGCCGGCTCTTCGCGATGGCCGTCAGCGGCCTCGCCTCGGGCGAGATCGCCAACCAGGAGGCGAAGACCGGCACGAGCGGGAGCACCGTCCTGGGCGACTACGTTCCGGTCCGCGCGACGACCGGGCTCTACCGAGTCTCGTGGGATGTCCATGACGCCTCGACGACATGCACCGGGTCGGCGGTCGTCAATGTCACGGGGAACCCCTTGACGACGCCGATGTTCTTCATCGCGCTGCTCCTCGTGCTCCTCGGGGCAATCCCCGTGCTTCGGTTGGTCCGGCTGCTGCGATGACGGGAGACACCCCATGACCACAACGCCACGTCGTCACGTCGTCCAGGGGCTTCTCGGCGGCCTGCTCCTCGGGCTGGGCGTCGCCCTCCTCCTCGTTCAGCTCCGGGTGACCGCCGTGCCGACGGATCTCGTCGTCGGCGTGGGCCTGCTCGTCGGGCTGACGCTCGGGACGATCCGGCTTCCGCGGGAGGCTCCCCGCTCCGACGTCCCGCCCGGCTGAGCGGTCCGCCTCGCACCCGGCCGCACCTCGGCCGTGGCCCGGGCCCGTCGGTCACCCCGGCAGTGAGCATCAGGCTCGCGGCCGCCGGCGGCGTCGCAGCGCCCTCGCCTCGACCTCGTAGCGGCTGGTCGCTCCGGACCCGGACCGGAAGAAGCGGCGCCGGAGCGCCCCGGTGACCTCCACCTCGTCGCCCACGGCGAGGCCCTCGGCCCGGCGCCGGGTCGGGGCGCTCCAGCACGCGACATCGATGGCATCGACGCGTGCCCCGGAGCGGTCCCTCGCCCGGGGGACGACGACGCGGAGGGCCACGACGACGTCGCCGCTCGGCAGGGTCCGCGGATCCTCGACGGCGCTCACCCGGCCGACGAGGTGGACCTCGTTGACCGCCTCCGCTGCCCTCGTCGCCGTTCCCATCGCGCCGCCTCCTCGTCGTCCGGTGCGCTCCAGCCTCACCGCGGACGACGCGGCACGCCAGCGTCGTCGGCGCGACTGTGGACAACCCGGCCGCACCGGCGATGCTGTGGATGACGGAAGACTGACGAGTCGATGAATCCTCGTCCGAACCCCTGTATCGAAACGGCTCAGTGCGGCATCATTGTGGTGAGCACCTCGTTCGTCTCGGCTGGGGGAGACACCGGATCGACCGTGACCTACGCTGTGCTCAACGGCGGGGGGCCGCCCTGTCGTTGCGACGTGTGATCGATCGTGGGTCGGTCCAGGACGGAACGAGGCCGATGAGGTCAGGACTGGTGCGCACCGGGTTGGGTGCGGCGCTGTCGGGCCTGCTTGCGCTCGCCCTGGCCGCTCCCGCCCATGCGGACGCCACGGGCGGCGACACCGGCACGACCCCGCCCTCGCCCGCCTCGACGACCCCCACCCCGACGAGCACCACCGGCGGCTCGACATCCACCCCGACGACGGGTACCTCGGGCAGCGGTGACACCGGGGCGGACCCGACGGGGACCCCGAGCCCCACGCCCGACCCCGACCCCGACGCCCACGCCGACCCGCACGAGCCCCCAGCCCTCGACCCCCCCGAGCTCCTCGACCACCTCTCCACCGGTCCCGTCAGGGAAGCCGTCGCTGCCGGCCACCGACAAGGCGCCGTCGGACACCGCCGCCCAGGACGGGCTCAACGACACGGTGCTCGCCGCACAGCTCGCGGAGGCGAACCGGATCTGGGAGACCCTCTCGGAGGCGAACAGCGGACTCGCGACCGCGATGAAGCAGCTGGGCACCCTCTCGGACAAGGTCAACGCCCTCCTCGAGAAGATCTCGACCGCGCAGGAGACGCAGAAGGCCGCCGAGGACAAGGCCGCCACCGCGCGGTCCGAGCTCACCGTCGTGCGGGTGCGCCTCGAGAACGCGAAGTCGGTGACCCGGCTGTGGGCCTTCCAGTCCTATGCCGACGGCGGCCGGACCGGTGAGCTGACGAACGTCTTCGACGTGATGGGCAAGGACCCGTCGGAGGCCGCCTCCTCCGCCGGCGACCTCGCCTTCGTCACCGACAGCCGCCTGCGCGCCCTCCACGACCTCGCCGACCTCGAGGCGGAGCAGGCTCGGCTCAGCGCCGAGGCCGATGCGGCGAGTGCCGAGGCCGCCGCCGCCACCGCGACCCTCGAGTCGGCCAAGGCCGAGCTCGACCCGCTGCTCGCCAAGGCCAAGAGCGAGGTCGAGACGCTGCGCCACACGCAGGAGGTCGAGATCGCCAAGGCCGGGCCGGTCGCCGCCGTCCTCCTCGGTGCGCAGACCCCGGAGGCGGCCGCCGCGGCGGCCCGCCTGCGCGCGGCGCTGTCGGACGCCCACTCCCCCGCGGCATACACCGGAGGCAGGCCGTGCTCGAACGACGCGGCGACCTACCCCAACGGCCAGCTGCCGCCGAGCGCTCTCTGCCCGCTGTGGGAGGCGCCGGGCGAGTCGCTCCGACCCACGGCCGCCGCCGCGTTCTCCGCCATGAGCAAGGAGTACGCCAAGCAGTTCGGGACGGCGATCTGCGTCACCGACTCCTACCGCACCCTCTCCGAGCAGGTCGCCGTCAAGGCGAGCCGGGGCCGCTGGGCCGCCACCCCGGGGACGAGCAAGCACGGGCTCGGCATCGCCGTCGACCTCTGCGGGGGGATCCAGGACTTCGGCTCGCCCCAGCACCTGTGGATGAAGCTCAACGCCCCGCTCTACGGTTGGTACCACCCGAGCTGGGCCGAGCCGAGCGGGTCGCTGCCCGAGCCGTGGCACTGGGAGTTCTCCGGCTGAGCGGTCCTGGCGTGCGACTTCTCCGGCGTCGTTCGCCCGTCGGGCACCGGCCGTATGCCAGGCTTCGCGCATGACGACGGAGTCGGCCGCCATCGACCAGTACGCGGACAAGCAGCGTTACCACCGACCCTGGTACTGGTACGACTGGGCGAACTCGGCCTTCGTCACCACCGTCGGCACCGTCCTGTTCGGCCCCTACCTCACTGCGGTCGCGAAGGAGGCGGCCTGCCCGGGCCTCGACTCCGACGCGACGTGCACGACCTCGCTGCATGTCCTCGGCGTCCCCATCGACCCGGGTTCGCTGGCCCCCTACACGATCACCGTGGCGACGCTGCTGTCGGCCGTCCTGCTCATCTTCGCCGGCGCCATCGCCGACCGCTCGCCCCGCCCGGCACGCCTCCTCGGGCTCTTCGCCCTCGTCGGCTCGGTGGCCGCGTCGGGCCTCTTCTTCGTCACGGGCACCCGGTGGGGGCTCGGGGTGGGCCTGATGATCATCGCGTCGGTGGCCCTCGGCGCCTCGCTGGTCGTCTACGACGCCATCCTCTGCCGGATCGCGAGTCCCGACGACCGCGACAAGGTCTCCTCGCGCGGCTGGGCCCTCGGCTACCTCGGCGGGGGTCTGCTCCTCGCCCTCAACCTCGTCATCGTCACCAAGCCCGACCTCATCGGCGTCGACGAGGGCATGGCGGTTCGGATCAGCCTGCTGAGCGCCGGGCTGTGGTGGGGCGTCTTCACCCTCATCCCGGTCATCGGCCTGTGGAACCTCCGGGGCAGCGAGATCCCCCGGGAGGACCGGCCCCAGGCGGGGGTCGTCCGCGGCAGCGTCGGACAGCTCGTCCACACCTTCCGTGAGCTGCGGTTGTTCCCCCAGACGCTCACCTTCCTGCTTGCCTACCTCTTCTTCAACGACGGCATCCAGACCGTCATCTCCTCGAGCAGCCTCTACGGCAGCGAGCAGCTGAAGTTCGAGCAGAGCCAGCTCATCGCCCTCATCCTCCTCGTCCAGTTCGTCGCCTTCGGCGGCGCGCTCCTCTTCGGGCGGCTCGCCGGCCGGTTCGGGGCCTGGCGGACGGTCCTCGGCTCGCTCGTCGCATGGAGCCTCATCGTCATCGCCGCGTACTTCCTCCCGGTCGGCGCCTTCACGCCCTTCCTCGTCCTCGGCGTCCTCATCGGCGTCGTCCTCGGCGGCAGCCAGGCCCTGAGCCGGTCGCTGTTCAGCCAGCTCGTGCCCGAGGAGCCGGGAGGCGGAGTTCTTCTCCTTCTACCAGGCCATGGAGCGCGGGACGTCGTGGTTCGGGACCCTCCTGTTCGGCCTCGTCCACCAGCTGACCCACTCCTACCGACCCGCCATCGTCGCGCTCGTCGTCTTCTTCGTCGTCGGCGGCCTCATCCTCCGCAAGGTCGACATGCGCCAGGGGATCCTCGACGCCGGGAACGAGCTACCCCGGGTCATCTGACCTGGTCAGCGGCCCGGCTGGGTCGGCGCTCGCAGCCGCCTTCGCCCCGACATCGCGCCGGGTTGTGGCCAAAATGTGACCCATATCACATCGAGGCGCGTGTAAGGTCCGCCTAATCGGCGGGGAACAAACCACTATGACGCACACGTTGTGTGTGGCGCAGGGGTGGATACCGTCCTCCCGCCCCGTCGCACTCGATCGTTGGGAGACACCCATGGCAGAACGCAGCCTCCGCGGGACCCGCCTCGGCACCCTCAGCATGGAGACCGAGGAGAACGTGGTCCCCAGCGAGCGGCAGATCACGACCTATCTGTGCCCCAACGGGCACCGGATCGAGCTGCCGTTCTCCGTCGAGGCCGAGGTGCCTCCGGTGTGGGAGTGCCGCTGCGGCGAGACCGCCGTCCTCGACGGCGGCAGCAAGCCCGACGCCAAGCCGACGAAGCCGGCCCGCACGCACTGGGACATGCTCCTGGAGCGTCGGTCCATCCCGGAGCTCGAGGAGCTCCTCGAGGAGCGTCTCACGCTGCTGCGTGAGTCCCGCGGTGAGAAGCCCCGCAAGCGCAAGAGCGCCTGAGGCACCCGCCGCACCAAGGCCAGGTATGCCGTCCATCCGCCGGGGATGGGCGGCATATCTGTGTCGTGGGCCGGCACCCGGGCGCCGCGCAGGTGGCGGGCTCGCCTCCGGCTCAGCGCGGCGGGTCGGTGGGGTCGTCGTCGATGACCTCGCCCTCGACGATGTCCGGGCCCCCGGTCCGGCCGGCCCCCGGCCCCCCGGCTCCTGGCCAGGCCGCCGACGAGCCGAAGGCCCCGGGGTCGCCGAGGAGACGACGGGCCACGGCCGCCTCGAGGAGCCGTCGGGCGATCGGCCGGGTCAGCGGCACGACGAACCCGAACCCGACGAGGTCGGTGACGAACCCGGGGGTGAGCAGGAGGGTGCCGCCGACGAGGACGAGAGCCGCGTCGGCGAGCTGGCGGCTCGGCATCCGGCCGCTGCGCAGCGCATCGCGCAGGGCCGCCCAGGCTCGGCCGCCCTCCCGCTTGACGAGCCAGGCGCCGAAGAGGGACTCGAGCAGGAGGAGCAGGACGGTGGGCCAGGCGCCGATGACCCGTCCGACGCCGATGATGACGGCGATCTCCACCGTCGGCACGACGAGCAGGGCGAGGAAGATCATCGCCGGCCAGCTCGGTCGGCGGCGACGGCGACCGGCCGCAGAGCTCACAGGCGGTGCCACCTCGGCTCGCTGCGGGACAGCCGCTGGGCCGCCGAGCGGAGCTGTCCGCCGCGGTAGCCGACGCCCCAGGAGGTGATCCGGCGCAGCGACTCGGTCATGATCGCCCGGCTCATCTTGCTGTCGCCGACCTCGCGCTCGATGAAGGTGATGGGGACCTCGACGACGGTCAGCCCCCGCCGGCTGGCCCGCCAGGTGAGGTCGACCTGGAAGCAGTAGCCCTGGGAGGCGACGTCGGACAGGCCCATCCGGCGCAGCGCCGAGGTCCGGTAGACGCGGTAGCCGGCGGTCGCGTCGTGGACCCCCATGCCGAGCAGGACCCGGGTGTAGATGTTGCCCCCGACGCTGAGCGCCTTGCGATGGAGCGGCCAGTTGACGACGGCTCCGCCGCGCACCCAGCGCGAGCCGATGACGAGGTCGGCGTCGCGGGCCGCGTCGAGCAGCGCAGGCAGGTGCTCGGGTCGGTGCGACCCGTCGGCGTCCATCTCGACGACCGCGTCATAGCCCTCGTCCAGCGCCCACTGGAAGCCATGGAGGTATGCCGCGCCGAGCCCGTGCTTGCCCGGCCGGTGGATGACGTGGACCCGCGGGTCCGCCGCGGCGAGCTCGTCCGCGAGATCACCCGTCCCGTCGGGCGAGGCGTCGTCGAGGACGACGACGTCGACCTCCGGCGCGGCCGTGCGGACCCGGTCGACGATGCCGGCGAGGTTCTCCCGCTCGTTGTAGGTCGGGATGAGGACGGCGACCCGCCGGAGCGGCTCGCGCTCGAGGACGAGGTCCTCGTCGGGGGTGGGGTGGTCAGACAACGGGGGCGTCCTTGCTCTGGGGTTCGCTGCTCTCGGGGCCCGAGCTCCGCGGCGCGGGGCTCGCGCGGTCCCCCGGGTCCGGGTCGCTCGGACCGGACGCCGGTGCCACGACCCTAGTCCGTCGGGAGACCCGCTGTGCGGCACCGAGGAGGACGAGCAGGGCGAGGACGGCGAGGATCTCCGGCACCGAGCCCAGCCGGTCCGAGACGGTCTCGCCGGTGCGGACGACCGGGTGCCCGATGACCTGGGCCGGCGTGAAGAGCCGCGTCGTGCTCGTGTGACGGACCCGTCCGGGTTGATGAAGCCGCTGACCCCGACGGTCGAGACGTGGGCGACGGACCGGCCGTGCTCGATGGCCCGGATCCGCGAGATGGCGAACTGCTGCTCCGACTCGTCGCTGTAGCCGAACGTCGCGTTGTTCGTCTGGACGACGAGCAGCCCGGGCTGGCGGCCCGGCTGGGTGACGGCGTTGCGGACGAGCCCGTCGTAGGCGACCTCGAAGCAGATCGTCGGCAGGGCCCAGTACGTCCCTTCGCTCGAGTCGACCCGGAAGCCGCCGATCGTGTGCCCGGCGACGAAGGGGCGCCGGACCAGGTCGACCTTGTCGCTGAAGATCCGGAAGAAGGACTTGTAGGGGATGTACTCGGCGAACGGCACCGGGTGGAGCTTGACGTACCGCTCCGGCGCCGCGGCGCCGGGCCGGTAGAAGAGCGAGGCGTTCGAGACGTCGGGCGTCGGCTCGTCGAGCACCGCCCCGATGAGGAGCGGGACCCCGACCGCGTCGAGGGCACGCTGCACCTGAGCGGCCGCGTCGGGGTTGCGGATGGGGTCGATGTCGGAGGAGTTCTCCGGCCAGATGACGAGGCTGAGGTCGGCCGGCTCATGGGCCGCCACGGCCAGGGTCCCGCGGACGTGGTTGTCGAGGACGGCCCGACGCTCGGCGTTGAAGTCGAGCCCGGGCTCGGGGACGTCGCCCTGGACGAGGGCCACCGTCACCCGGGTGCCGTCGGTCGGCAGCGGGATGCCCGAGGCGGCGACGGGAACGCCGAGCGCGACGACGAGACCCACGGCGAGGGCACGCAGCCGCCCGGTCCTCGCCCTCCCCCACCCTCGTCTCCCGGACGGCGGCGAGGAGGGCGGCCCCGACGACGGCGACGGCGAACGAGACCCCCGGGGCACCGGCATACGCGGCGACCTTCGCGAGCGGGCTGTCGGCCTGGCTGAACGCCAGCCGTGCCCACGGGAACCCCCCGAAGGGGGTCGTGCTGCGCGCCAGCTCCTGGGCCACCCAGGCCAGCGGCACGACGGCGTAGGCCGCGACCCGGTGGCCCGCCGACAGCAGCCGGCGGCCCGCGTATGCCGTGACGAGGCACATGACGGCGATGTAGAGGGACTCGAGGGTCGCCAGCGCGAACCACGGCAGCTTGCCGACGTAGATGCCGGACCACGACAGGGTCGGGACGAAGAAGGCCTCTCCCCCGACGAGGCCGATGAGCAGGGCCCGGCCCGGAGTCGCCGTGAGGGTCGCGCCGGCGAGCAGGGCCACCCCGATCGGGTGCCAGCCACCACACGTCGTGGTCGGGGAAGGCGAGCCACAGGGCCAGCCCCGCGGCCACGGCCAGGGCGAACCGGGGCGCCAGGCCTGCACGGGTCACCCGTGCAGGGTAGGTCACGCCGATGGAGGCACGACGACCACCCCACGGGCGGTCGTCGCGACGATGGGCGGCTCGAGAACGTCGGCCGCCGACTCGCCACGCTCGGGGGCGCCGCGGCCGACGACCCGGACCTCGAACTCCATCTCGCGGCTGCGGGTGCCCACCCGGACCAGCCGCGCCTCGATCTCGATGACGTCGCCGGCGCGCACCGGGGCCCGGAACTGGACGTCGCTGTAGGAGGCGAAGAGCCCCTCGTCGCCGTCGGTGCGGATGCACATCTCGGTGGCGACGTCGCCGAAGGCGGCGAGCGAGTAGGCGCCGTCGACGAGGTTGCCGGCGTAGTGGGCGTGGCTGTAGGGGACGTAGCGGCGGTGGACGACGCTCGTCCCGACCTCGGCGGTCATCTCAGGCTCCCTTGCGCTGTGGGCGGTCCTGCGGGAGGAGCGCATGCACGAGGTAGCTCGCGACCTCGCCGGGGGTGGTGCCGCGCCCGAAGATCCGGTCGACGCCGAGCGCCGCGCGCCGACCCCTCCTCGAACCGGGGCCCGCCGACGACGAGGAGCGGCACGGTGCCGGCCGGGAAGGCCTCCCGGAACGCGGCCGTCATCGCCGTGGTGTTGTGGATGTGGGCGTCGCGCTGGGTCACGACCTGGCTGACGAGGACGGCGTCGGCCCGCAGGTCCCGGGCGGCGTTGACGAGGTCGGGGATGAGGACCTGGGCGCCGAGGTTGTGGACGTCCATCTCCCGGTAGTACTCCAGGCCCTTCTCTCCGGCGTACCCCTTGATGTTGAGGATGGCGTCGATGCCGACGGTATGGGCGTCGGTGCCGATGCACGCGCCGACGACGACGAGCTTGCGGCGCAGCCGGGAGCGGATGAGCGCGTTGATGTCCCGCCCCGACAGCAGGGGGAACTCCCGCTCGTGGACGACGACGTCGCGGACGTCGACGAGATGGGTCACCGAGCCGTAGACGACGAAGTAGGTGAAGTGCGGCCCGATGGCGCGGGCGTGGACGATGAGGGCCGGCTCGATCCCCATCTTGCCGGCGAGCTGGAGGGCGGCGCCCTCGGCTCGCTTGTCGTGCGGCAGCGGGAGGGTGAAGGACACCTGCACCATCCCGTCACCCGTGGTGTCGCCGTAGGGCCGCACGAGCGGGCTGGGCTCGCGCAGGCTGAGCTTCGTCGCCCGTCGGGTGCTCCATGCGGCGCTGCGCCTCGTGTCCGGTGCGGCTCATCGGGTCTCACCACTCTCCAGGAGCGTCGTCGCGGGGTTGTCGTAGCCCTCGGCCTTGGGGACGACGCCGTCGAGGCCCTTCCCCTTGCGCGGCGGCCGCTTCATCAGACCGAAGGTGCCGTCCTCGATGGCGGCGAGGAGCGGCTGCGGGTATGCCGGGTCGTCGCCGGAGTCCCCGACGATCGTCTCGAGGAGGGCGACGGCGTCGTCGAGGACGTGGCGGGCCCGGGTCTGGATGAACCCGTCGCGCGGCGGGTGGAAGTCCTCGGTCAGCCCGCCCGCGGCATTCATCACGTAGCGGACGTTGCGCAGGGCGTGGTCGCGGTCGGACAGCCACGGGGTGACGACGGCCTCGGTCATCATCCCGACGAGGAGGATGCTCTGGTCGGTGAGCGCCCCGGCGAGGTTGAAGAAGCCGTCGAGGAGGAAGCCGCGGAAGACGTCGCCGGTCATGTGCTTCGTCGGCGGCATCCACTTCAGTGGGGCGTCGGGGAAGAGCCGCCGGGCGAGCAGGGCGTGGGCGAGCTCGAGCCGGAAGCTGTCCGGGACGTCGGGGTCGATCTCGAAGGCGTGGCCGAGGCCCATCTGCCACGGCTCGAGCCCGGCCTCGGCGGCGAAGTACTCGTTGAGGAGCTGGCTGACGGTCACGGTGTGCGCGGCGTCGACGGCGTCGGCGGTCGTGAGGTAGTTGTCCTCACCGGTGTTGATGACGATCCCGGCCCGGGCGTGGATCTGCCGGCTGAACCGCTGGTCGACGAAGGTGCGGA
This sequence comes from uncultured Actinomycetota bacterium, assembly GCA_963745335.1. GTDB lineage: Bacteria > Actinomycetota > Actinomycetes > Actinomycetales > Dermatophilaceae > CAVSJJ01. Next base: position 263,296 of record CAVUXP010000009.1, on the reverse strand, counting down.
TCGGGTTGATGTCCCGGAAGAGGATGCCGTACATCGAGTCGTTGAGCATCATGTCGAGCCGCTCGAGGCCGGCGAGCGTCGCGATCTCGGGCATGCAGAGGCCGCTCGCGTAGTTCGTCAGCCGGATGTAGCGGCCGAGCTCCTTGCTCGTCTCGTCCAGCGCCTCCCGCATGAGCCGGAAGTTCTCCTGGGTCGCGTAGGTGCCCGCGAAGCCCTCCCGGGTCGCGCCCTCCGGGACGTAGTCGAGGAGCGACTGCCCGGTCGAGCGGATGACGGCGATGATGTCGGCGCCCTCGCGTGCGGCGGCCTGGGCCTGCGGGATGTCCTCGTAGATGTCGCCGGTCGCGACGATGAGGTAGATCCACGGGCGGCGCGCGGGGTCGCCGTGCCGGGCGACGAGCCGGTCCCGGGCGGCACGCTGCCGGTCGATCCGCCGGATGCCGGCCGAGACGGCCGTCCGGGCCGCCTTCCGGGCGCGGGTCGCGTCGCGGCCCTCGGGCAGTCGGAACGACACCGACCCGCTCGCGGACTTCTGGGCCAGGGTGAGCAGGTCCTCGGCCTCCCCGCGGCGCAGGGCGTCCCAGACCGGCGTCGTGACCCCGTGCTCGAGCCCCACCTCGGCGCGGACGGCGTCGACGAGATGGTTGACCCAGGGGACTCGCTCGTGGTCGGCGCCGGCGAGGCCGGCGAGGCGCAGGGTGGCGCGCTCGACCGAGACGGTCGTATGCCGCCGGGCCAGGTCGACGACCGGGCGACCCGCGCGGCGCGCGAGGGTTCGGGCACGACGGACGACGGTGGGGTCGAGCTCGAGCAGGGGTTTCTTCTGTGGCGACACAGCGTCAATCTACCAAGACGCCGATGCAGGATCTGCACCATTCCGTGCCACGGCGCGAAAACCTTGCGGTCGCGGCGGCATTGGAGGGCTGGTTCTGCGGTGGCGTGCTGTCGGGTCTCCGGTCAGCGACCGTTGCGCCGCTCGCCGAAGACGATCATCGCGCCGAGGGCGAGGAGGAAGACGACGACGATGACGAGGGCCGCGGGCAGCAGGCCGAAGGCATGTCCGGTCGAGGTGGCCAGGGCGGGGGTGAGAGTGATCGAGTGCACGTCGACACCCTCCCCCCGGATTCTGGACATAGCCTGGGATCGCCGGAGTGAACCGGAGGAGGCGCGATGCCCGGACCCGCGACGACGCTGACGTTCCTCGGCGGTGCCGGCACCGTCACCGGCAGCAAGGCGCTCGTCGACGGCCCCGGGGGCCGTCTGCTCGTCGACGCGGGCCTGTTCCAGGGCCTGAAGGACCTGCGTCGACGCAACTGGGAGCCGCTGCCGGTCCCGGCCGCCACCATCGGCGCCGTCGTCCTCACCCATGCCCACCTCGATCACAGCGGGTACCTGCCCGCTCTCGTCGACCAGGGGTTCTCGGGCGAGATCCTGACGACCGCGCGGACCGCCGAGCTGGCGACCATCGTGCTGGCGGACAGCGCCCACCTCCAGGTGGAGGACGCGCGCTACGCCGCGGCGCGGGGCTTCTCCAAGCATGCCCAGCCGCGGCCGCTGTACGACGTCGACGACGCGGCCCGGGTCATCCCCCTCTTCCATCGCGTCGCGTTCGGGGAGACGACCCCCACCGTCGGTGGCGCCGAGGTGACGCTGCAGCCGGCGGGTCACATCCTCGGCTCGGCGTCGGCACTCGTCGAGGTCGACGGCCACCGGCTCGTCGTCAGCGGGGACCTCGGCCGCCCCGCGCACCCGCTGCTCGCGCCTCCCCCGCCGCCGCCCGCGTGCGACACCCTCCTCGTCGAGTCCACCTACGGCGACCGGCGCCACGGCGCCGACGCGCTGGACGCCCTCGGCGACGTCGTGGCCCGGACGATCGCCCGAGGCGGGACGGTGCTCATCCCGGCCTTCGCCGTCGACCGCACCGAGGTCGTCCTCGACGCCCTCCACGCGCTCATGGCCGAGGGACGGATCCCCCGGGTGCCCGTCCACCTCGACAGCCCGATGGCCCTGGCCGCGCTCGAGGTCTATCGCTCGGCGCTACGCGCGGGCGACCCCGACGTGCGCGCGGGGCTCGACCCCCGGGTGCTCGACTTCCCCCAGGTCCGCGAGGCGCACTCTGCGGAGCAGTCGATGGCGCTCAACCGGCCGGACCACCCGTGCATCGTCGTCTCGGCATCGGGGATGGCGACCGGCGGCCGGGTCGTCCATCACCTCCGATCCCTGCTTCCCGACCCGGACAGCGCGGTCGTCCTCGTCGGCTACCAAGCAGTCGGGACCCGGGGCCGCGACCTGGCGGAGGGAGCGCCCCAGCTGAAGATGCACGGCCGGTACGTCCCCGTCCGGGCCGAGGTCGTCCAGGTCGACGGCTTCTCGGTCCATGCGGACGCGGACGAGCTGCTCGGCTGGCTGAGCGGCATACCGGAGCCGCCGACGACGACCTACGTCGTCCACGGCGAGCCGCGCGGGTCGACGGCGCTCGCCGAGCGGGTGCGCCGCGAGCTGGGCTGGCTCACCGTCGTCCCACGCGACAAGGAGCGGGTCTTCCTCGGCTGACCCGCTCGCCCCGCCCCACCCGCCCCCGGCGCCGGGAAGTCACCCAATAGGGAAGTTTTTGACGTCGGTGGGTGGTCCCCCGGCGCCGGGAAGTCACCCAATAGGGAAGTTTTCGACGTCGGTGGGTGGTCCCCCGGCGCCGGGAAGTCACCCAATAGGGAAGTTTTCGACGTCGGTGGGTGGTCGCCCGGCGCCGGGAAGTCACCCAATAGGGAAGTTGTCGACGTCGGGCACGGGCTCCGGGTCAGGGCGGCGGGGACGCTCCGGGTCAGGGCGTCGGGCCGCGCCAGGTCCACTCGGCGATGTCGGGCAGGTCCTCGAGGTGCTCGCGGATGTAGGTCTCGTGCTCGGCGAGCCGCTGGTCGCACAGCTGGACCAGGTGGTTCCAGCCCGACGTGCGGCGCGAGGAGCGGCGCAGCGCCTCCTTGACGAGGTGGAACCGGCTCATCCGGTTGAGGACGACCATGTCGAACGGCGTCGTCGTCGTCCCCTGCTCGTTGAAGCCACGGACGTGGAACCGGCCCGGTGCCGTGCGGCCGTGGACGAGCTGGTGGATGGCCCGCGGGTACCCGTGGAAGGCGAAGACGACGTGCTTGTCCGCGGTGAAGAGGTCGTCGAACTGGGTGTCGGTGAAGCCGTGCGGGTGGTCGTTCTCGGGCAGCAGCGCCATGAGGTCGACGACGTTGACGACGCGCACCCTCAGGTCGGGGACGTGCTCGCGCAGCAGCTCGGCCGCCGCGAGGGTCTCCTGGGTCGGGACGTCGCCCGCGCAGGCGAGGACGATGTCCGGGTCCTCCTCCTCCGGGCAGGTGCCGGCCCACTCCCACACGCCGGCCCCCGCAGCACAGTGCTCGTGCGCCTCCTCGAGGGTGAGGTACTGCAGGTGCTTCTGCTTGTCGACGACGATGAGGTTGACGTGGTTGGTGCTGCGCAGGCAGTGGTCGGCGATCGACAGGGTCGAGTTCGCGTCCGGCGGCAGCCAGACCCGCACGACGTCCGGCGCCAGCGGGATGAGGGCGTCGATGAGCCCCGGCCCCTGGTGGGAGAAGCCGTTGTGGTCGTTGCGCCAGCACGTCGAGGTGAGCAGGACGTTGAGCGAGGAGACCGGCTCACGCCACCGCAGCGACATCGCGTGCTGCAGCCACTTGACGTGCTGGATCGCCATCGACGCCGACACCATCGCGAACGCCTCGTACGTCGCGAAGAGCCCGTGCCGACCGCTGAGGAGGTAGCCCTCGAGCCAGCCCTGGCACAGGTGCTCGCTCAGCACCTCCATGACCCGCCCGTCCGGGCCGAGCTGGCTGTCGGTCCTGACGAGGGGTCCCTGGAAGCAGCGGTCCGTCACCTCGAACACCGCCTGGAGCCGGTTGCTCGCCGTCTCGTCGGGGCAGAAGAGCCGGAAGGTGCCGCCGCCGTCGGGCCGGGTGTCCGCGGCATACACGTCACGCATCAGCTCACCGGTCGAGTAGGTGTTCTCGACCCAGGTCTGGCCGGGGACCTCCACCGGGACCTCGTAGCCGGCGAGGTCCGGGATGGGCAGCGGGGTGCGTAGCCGCCCGCCGTTCGCGTATGCCGTGGCCGACATCCGCTTGTCCCCCTCCGGTGCCAGCGCGGCGAGCTCGGGACGGAGCCGACCGTCCTCGTCGAACTGCTCCTCCGGGTGGTAGGTGCGCATCCACTCCTCGAGCATGCGCAGGTGCTCGGGGTTGGCCGCCAGCCCGGACAGCGGGACCTGGTGGGCGAGGTTCGTGCCCTCGATCTGGACCCCGTCGACCTCGGCGGGTCCGGTCCAGCCCTTGGGGGTACGCAGGACGACCGCCGGCCACCGGTGCCGGCCGGCGGGGCTCTCGGCCTCCTCCGACCGCGACCGGGTCTGGAGGTCGCGGATCCGCGAATGCGCGCTGCGCAGGGCGGCATACAGCGCGGGGAAGACCTCGCGCGGGTCGTCGCCCGCGACGGTGACCGGGTCCCAGCCCTGGCTGCGCAGGTACGCCTCGACGTCCTCGTCGCTCGTCCGGCCGAGCACGGTCGGCCCGGCGATCTTGTAGCCGTTGAGGTGGAGGATCGGCAGGACGGCTCCGTCGCGCCGCGGGTTGAGGAAGCTCGGCAGCCGCCACGACGCGGACAGCGGGCCCGTCTCGGCCTCGCCGTCACCGACGACGCACGCGACCGTGAGGTCGGGGTGGTCGAACGCCGCCCCCGCCGCATGGACGAGCGCGTAGCCGAGCTCGCCTCCCTCGTGGATCGACCCCGGGGTCTGGACGCTCACGTGGCTCGGCACGCCGCCGGGCGAGGAGAACTGGCGGAAGAGCTGCCCGCATCCCGACCCCGTCCCGGCCGACCGTCGGGTAGATCTCCGAGTAGGTCCCCTCCAGCCAGGCCGCGCCGACGAGCGCGGGGCCGCCGTGGCCGGGCCCGGTGATGTAGAGCCAGTCGCTGTCCGTCTCCCGGATGACCCGGTTGATCAGCGCGTAGATCATCGACAGGCCCGGGCTCGTCCCCCAATGGCCGAGCAGCCGGGGCTTGATGTGCTCGAGGGTGAGCGGCTCGCGGAGCAGGGCGTTGCGCTGGAGGTAGATCTGCCCGACGGTGAGGTAGTTCGCCGCGGCCCACCAGCGCAGGTCGAGCTCGAGGTCCTCCGGGGTGTACGCGGCCTGGGTCGGCGTGTCGGTCATGCTCACCATCAGACCGCGCTCCGGGCCACCTGGCAACCGTCCCGGGCGAACCACCCGTCAGGGCCTCTCCCTCACAGCTCGCGGTAGAGCCCACGCAGGACCATGTCGGTGTGGCTGACGATGCCGATGATCTCGCCGTTCTCGATGACCGGGGCCCGGGAGAGGCCGAACTGGTCGAACATCCGCGCGCAGTAGCGGATGTCCATCTCGGGGTCGACGCCGAGGACGGGCTTGGTCATGATCTCGTAGATGTGGACCCGCTCCGGGGCCCGGTCCTTGGCGAGGACGTACCGGGCGATGTCGGAGATGAGGAGGATGCCGTACTCGTCGTCGTCGAAGCGCTTGTCGACGAGGAGGGCCTTGGTCTCGATGTGCTTCATCTGGCGCAGCGCATCGGCCACCGTCGTCAGTCCGTCGACGAGGTCGACCTGGTGCTTCATGACGTCCCGGACCCGGACGACGTGCCGTCCCTCGCTCACAGCTCCTCCTCCACCCGGTCCTCCAGGGTTCTCTGCTGCATCATGACCCCCACGGCGTCCTCGACGTCGATCTGGAAGGCGATTCCCCGGCCGGGGTTGACGTCGAACCCCCCGACCCGGCCGATGGCCTCGAGGATCCGTCGGCTGAGGTGCTCCTCGACGAGGAGCAGGATGACATCGCGCCGGGCCTCGAGGTCGAGGCCGAAGAAGGTGCGCTGCGGCACCATCCCCTCCCCGCGGGCCTGGCTGATGACCGTCGAGCCGGTCGCCCCCTCGCGCCGCGCGACCTCGCACAGCGCCGGGGTGTCGGCGTCCTCGACGATGACGAGGATCAGCTTGAAGTGCACTCAGACCTCCTTGGACGGGGGCCCGGAGCGACGCTCGCGGCGCCACTGACCGAGCCCGGCATAGAGCATGACGGTGATCATGGGGAACAGGCTGGCGAAGGCGATGAGGCCGAAGCCGTCGACGAGCGGGCTGCGGCCCTCGATCGTGCTGGCGAGGCCGAGACCGAGCGCCGCGACGACGGGGACGGTCACGGTCGACGTCGTGACGCCGCCGGTGTCGAAGGCGAGCGCGAGGATCGCCCGGGGGCGCGGGCGGACAGCAGGGTCACGACGGCATACCCGCCGATGATGTAGGCGGGCAGCGGGGTGCCGGTGACGATCCGGAAGCACCCGACGGCGATGCCGATCGCCACCCCCACCGCCACGGCCACCCGCAGTCCCCAGGCGGAGATCGTCCCGCCGGAGATCTCGTCGGCCTTGATGGCGACCGCGAGCAGCGCCGGCTCGGCGAGCGTCGTGGCGAAGCCGATCGCCCCGCCGAAGGCATAGACCCAGAGGTATGCCGTCCATCCGGCTCGCCCGTCGCCGACCAGCGCGGGGTCGGTCAGCTGCCCGGCCATGTGGCGGCCGAGCGGGAAGAGGGCCTCGCCGAGGCCGGCGAGGAAGAGGGACATGCCGAGGACGACGAGGACGAAGCCGACGAGGACCTGACCGAGCTGCGCGATGGGCCGCCGCAGGACCGCGACCTGGAAGATGACAAGGATCGCGGCGATCGGCACGACGGCGAGGACCGTCTCCCGGAGGGCATCGAGGAGCAGCTGGCCGTAGGCGCTCATGCGAGCATCCCGTAGGCGAGGACGAAGACGATGGGGGTGAGCGAGGCGAGGGCGATGAGCCCGAAGCCGTCGACGAGGGGGCTGCGGCCGCGGATCGAGGACGACAGCCCGACGCCGAGGGCCGTGACGAGGGGCACCGTCACCGTCGACGTCGTCACCCCGCCCGAGTCGTAGGCGATGCCGACGATGTCACCCGGGGCGAAGGCGGTCATGACGACGACGAGGACGTACCCGCCGATGATGAACCACCTGATCGGCCACCCCTTGATGATCCGGACCACGCCGACGACGAGCGCGACGCCCACGGAGACGGCGACGGTGAGACGCAGGCCGAGCGCATAGCCGCTGCGAGACGCGGCCGTCGCCGCGATCGCCCCGTCCTCGGCGGCGACGTCGGCGGCCTCCCCCGCGACGGCGATGAGCGCGGGCTCGGCGACCGTGGTCGAGAAGCCGAGGGCGAACGCGAAGAGGACGAGCGCGGGCAGGCTTCCCCGACGGGCGAACCCCCGGGCCATCAGCTCGCCGATCGGGAAGAGGCCGAGCCGCAGGCCACGGACGAAGAGCGCGAGACCGACGACGACGGCGAGCGCCCCGCCGAGGATCTGGCCGACGTCGGGCAGCGCCTGACGCAGGACGACCGCCTGGAAGAAGGCCACGACGAGGACGACCGGAGCGAGGTCCCGGGCACTCTCGAGGAGGTCCCGGCCGAGGATCCGGGCGACGGACAGCAGGGGCGGGCGACGGCGCGCGGCGGCCGGGAGAACCGGTCGCACGTCGCCGGACACGGCGCCTCCTTGCCACCGCCGGGTGTGTCACCGACTATGCCGGGCGCTTCCGGCCCGGGCCACCACGACGGAGTGACCCGTTCGTCACACCGCGGGCGGCGTCATCCGTGAGGCGAAGAGGCCGCGCACGTCGTCGTTGCCCCGGACGAGGTCGAGGGCGTATGCCGCGTGCCCGGGGACGTAGCCGTTGCCGACGAGCATCCGCACGTCGGCCGCCAGGCCCTCTGCGCCGAGGGCCGCGGCGGCGAAGCTCGTCGCCATGGAGAAGTAGATGATCGTCCCGCCCTGGGCCGTCGAGAGGATGGCCGGCTGCTCGCAGCCCGGCACGTCGACGCACACGACCGTGATGTCCGCCGGACCCCCTGCGGCGGCCACCGCCTCGGAGAGCCCCAGCGGGCTGCGGGCGTCGGCGACGACGACCTCCTCCGCGAGGGAGGTCCCGCGGAGCAGCTCGGCCTCGCGCTCGACGGGGACGACGCCGATGCGTCGCCCGGCGCCGGCGTCGGCCGCCGCGGCGAGCGCGAGGGAGCCGGACTTGCCCGCCCCGCCGAGGACGAGGACCGAGGGGGCGGGGCCGCGGGCGGCATACTCGCGGACGACCCGGGCGACGAGGGCCGGCGCGCCGCAGACGTCCATGACCATGAGCGCGAGCTCCGGGTCGAGGTCCTCGGGCAGCCGCGCCGCGATCGAACGGCCGAAGAGGATGGCGTGCCCGGCCGCGGGCACCCGCTCGGAGCGTCCGTCCCAGCGGGCCAGCCCGTCGGTGATCCGCAGCGGGGTGAGCGAGAGCGAGACGAGGGTCGCGACGTGGTCGCCGACCGCAAGGCCGAGCGGCGAGTCCGGCCCGACCTCCTCGACGGTGCCGATGAGCATGCCGCCCGACCCGGTCACCGGGTTCTGCATCTTGCCGCGCGTCGCGACGATGTCGAGGACGCTCGAGCGCAGGGCCTCGCCGTCGACCTCGCCATCGGCCGCACGGTGGGTGTCCGCGAGCTGGCGGTAGGAGGCCGCGTCGAGGTTGAGCGTCTCGACGGCGATCCGGACCTCGTCGGGCCACAGGGTGGGTGTGGCGTCGAGGACCCGGGCCGCCTGGGGCAGCGCCTCCCCCGCCGGGTCGAGGACGCGGTGGAGGCCGACCGGGGAGGACGAGATGGTGGATGGGTCAACGGTGGACACAGGATCTCCTGCCGAAATGATGGTCGTGCGCAAGTTCTGCGGCGTTGATGCGGCAATTCTGCAACTCATTGCGTATCCTGCCACCTATGAGCATCGCGATCGAGCAGCCCTACGTCTACCGACGCACCGAACTGGTGGAGCCGGACTGGACCCGCCTTCCGGGCTTCCGGGACGTCACCGCGCAGGAGTGGGCGGACGCCCAGTGGCAGCGTTCGCACTGCGTCAAGAGCGTCGAGCAGCTCCACGACCTCATGGGAGACCTCCTCAGCGAGGACTTCTATGCCGACCTCGCCCGGGACCAGGCCGAGCGGGCGACGATGTCGATGCTCGTCACGCCGCAGATGATGAACACCATGGTGCCCGCCACCGACGGGGACGTGCCGGCGGCCGGCGCGGCATACACCGAGGCCTTCTACGCCGACCCGGTGCGGCGCTACATGCTCCCGGTCTTCTCGGACCGGCGGGACGACTGGCCGTCGCACCCGTTCGCCACCCGTGACAGCCTCCACGAGCACGACATGTGGGCCGTCGAGGGACTGACCCACCGGTACCCGACGAAGGTGCTCGCCGAGATGCTCTCGACGTGCCCGCAGTACTGCGGCCACTGCACGCGGATGGATCTCGTCGGCAACCCGACTCCCCAGTTCACCAAGCTGCGCCTCGCCGGGAAGCCGGTGGACCGCTACGACGCGATGATCGACTACCTCAAGCGGACCCCGGGCGTGCGGGACGTCGTCGTCTCCGGCGGTGACGTCGCGAACATGCCGTGGAAGAACATCGAGAGCTTCGTCGGCCGGCTCCTCGAGGTCGAGACGATCCGCGACATCCGCCTCGCGACGAAGGCCCTCATGGCCCTCCCCCAGCACTGGCTCCAGGACGAGGTCGTCGAGGGCATGGCGCGGATCTCGGCGGCGGCCCGGGAGCGGGGCGTCTCGGTCGCGGTCCACACCCACGTCAACCACCGCAACTCGGTCACGCCGCTCGTCGCCGACGCGGCCAAGGCCATGCTCGACGCCGGCGTCCGCGACGTCCGCAACCAGGGCGTCCTCCTGCGCGGCGTCAACGACACGACCACCGACCTGCTGGACCTGTGCTTCGCCCTCCAGGACGAGGCGATGATCACGCCGTACTACTTCTACCTCTGCGACATGATCCCGTTCTCGGAGCACTGGCGGCTCTCGCTCCACGAGGCACAGGAGCTGCAGCACTCGATCCTCGGCTACCTTCCGGGCTTCGCCACCCCCCGCGTCGTCTGCGACGTGCCCTTCGTCGGCAAGCGGTGGGTCCACCAGGTCGAGTCCTACGACACCGAGCGCGGGATGTCCTTCTGGCGCAAGCACTACCGCACCTCGATCGAGGCCGGGGACGAGCAGGCGCTCTCGCGCGAGTACGTCTACTACGACCCGATCTACACCCTCCCCGAGGCCGGCCAGGACTGGTGGCGGCGCAACACCGACGTCGACGCCGTGCACGCCGCGGCGCGTCGCCGGGGCGACGGCCTCCCGCAGCGCCTCGGCCGCCGATCTCCCCTGACGCCCACCCTCCCCGGCGTCGGCCCACTTTCCCGCCCGATACACGACACACCAGCCTGACAAGACTTCTTTTCCCTTGCCTGGCTGGTGTGTCCACCATCGGGCGGGAAAGTGGGTTCGGGGGGAGGGCTAGCGTGGGCGGTATGCCGCGCAGGGACCGTCGAGGGGCCACGGGGGCCCGGGGCGAGCACGGTGGCACGCCGGCGACGCGCGCCCTGGCCGCCGCCGGGGTGGAGTTCACCGTCCACACCTACGAGCACGACCCGGCGGCGCCGTCCTACGGCCTCGAGGCGGCCGCGGCGCTGGGGGTCGACCCGGCACCGGGTCCTCAAGACTCTCCTCGTCGACACCGGCGACGGGCTCGCGGTCGGCATCGTCCCGGTCGACCGGTCCCTCGACCTCAAGGCGCTGGCGGCCGCACTCGGGGTGAAGAGGGTCGCCATGGCCGAGCCGAGCGCCGCCGAGCGCTCCACCGGCTACGTCGTCGGCGGCATCTCCCCCGTGGGACAGCGGCGGGCGCTGCCGACGATCCTCGACCGCAGCGCGACGGCATACCCGACGGTCTTCGTCTCCGGTGGACGCCGGGGCATGGACCTCGAGCTCTCGCCCGCCGCCCTGCTCGCCCACCTCGGCGCCAGCACGGCAGACATCGCCCGCTGATCGGCCGGGCTACTCCCAGGCGGTCGAGAGGACGACGGTCGTGCGCGTCGAGACGTTGGCCGCGGCCCGGATCTTCGCGAGCAGCTCCTCGAGGTCGGACGGCGCGGCCGTGCGGACCTTGAGGATGTAGTTCTCCTCGCCCGCGACCGAGTGGCACGCCTCGATCTCGGTGAGGTCCCGCAGCCGGTCGGGGATGTCGTCCGGGGCGGCCGGGTCGAGCGGGGTGATGGAGATGAACGCCGTCATGGCGAGACCGAGTGCCGCATGGTCGACCCGGGCGGAGTAGCCCTTGAGGACCCCGCGCTGCTCGAGCCGCCGGACGCGTTGGTGCACGGCCGAGGTCGACATGCCGAGCACGCGGCCGAGCTCGGTGTAGCTCATCCGGCCGTCGGCGCTCAGCTGCTCGACGATCCGGCGGTCGAGATCCTCCATGGACGCCCAGCGTACGCACGTGCGGACCGCTGAGCCCGCAACTTCCGTCAGGGCGCGCCGACCGGTCCGGGGGGCGCGACCGGCGGGGGCGCGGGCCTGGCGCACGATGGACGCGGCGGCCGGGCAGGCCCCTGCGTAGGCTCGGGCCATGTCGCCAGGCCCAGACCGCCCGCAGAGGCTGCTCCTGCTGGACTCCGCGTCGCTGTACTTCCGTGCCTTCTACGGTGTCCCGGACCAGCGCCGCTCCCCCGACGAGCCCCCGACGAACGCCGTGCGCGGCTTCCTCGACATGATCGCCACGCTCGTGACGGCCCACCGTCCGACCCATCTCGTGGCCTGCTGGGACAACGACTGGCGCCCCCAGTTCCGGGTCGACCTCATCCCCAGCTACAAGGCCCACCGCGTGGCGGAGAACGAGCCGACGGACGAGGGCGGCGTCGCCGAGGAGGTGCCCGACGACCTCTCCCCCCAGGTGCCGGTCATCATCGACGCCCTCACCGCCCTCGGGATCGTGCGGCTCGGCGCGGACGGCTTCGAGGCCGACGACGTCATCGGGACGCTCACCGAGCGCTACCGCGGCCGGATGCCCGTCGACGTCGTCACCGGTGACCGCGATCTGTTCCAGCTCGTCGACGACGCCGCACCGGTGCGCGTGCTCTACACGGCGCGGGCCGGCGTCCGCGATGCCGAGCCCATCGACCAGGCCGCCCTCATGAGCCGGTATGCCGTGCCCACCGGCGATGCGTACGCCGACATGTCGATCCTTCGCGGCGACACGAGCGACGGGCTCCCCGGGGTCCCGGGGATCGGTGAGAAGACGGCCGCACAGCTCATCGATGCCTACGGCTCGCTCGCGGGGCTCCGCGCGGCCGTCGACGGCGGCGACCCGGTCATCAAGGGGGCCCGCCGCGCCCGCCTCGAGGAGGCCGCGGCATACCTCGATGCCGCCCCGACGGTCGTCCGGGTCGCCCGGGACGCGCCGGTCCCCGACACGGACCCGACCCTGCCGTCCGAGGTCGGCGACGCCCGGCTGCTGAGCGAGGTCGCCTCGACCTACGGGCTCACCGGGCCCGGTCAACCGGGTCCTCTCGGCCCTCGGCCTCGGCGGCTGAGCGACGCCGCGGCGGAGGCCCCGATCAGCGGTGTGCGTCGGCCGCGGCCTGCACCGAGGCCAGGTAGCCGTCCCACCAGTCCGGCCCACCGAGGGAAGCCGCGGTCGGGCCCGCCCTGACCGTCGAGCCCCTCGCGGAGGATGTCGGCGTGACCGGCGTGCCGCGCGGTCTCCGCGACGACGCGGACGAGCAGGTGCCCGAACGTCGTCCGCCGGCGGTCCTCGGGCCACCACGCGGGCGCCGCGGGCGCGTCGAGGGGCAGGGTGACGCAGCGAGGCGTCGCTGTGTCGCCAGGCCGTCCGGTAGAGCTCGAGCAGCCACTCCCGGCTCTCGTCGGCCCGGGCCCACATGTCGCCGTTCTCCCACACCGAGCCGTCCTCGTCCCACGGGAGGGTGACCGGGGCCGGGCGGCCGACCGCGTCGCCGAGGTAGCCGAGCTCGACGCCCACGAGGTGCTTGACGAGGCCGAGGAGGTTGGTCCCGGTCGGCGTGAGCGGGCGCCTGGCGTCGTACTCCGAGAGCCCGTCGAGGGCCCGCAGCAGCCCGTCGCGGGACTCCTGGAGGTAGCGGTGCAGGTCCGCCTTGAGACCGATCGAGGCCGGGGCTGGGCGGTGGGGTGGTCATCCCAGCACGCTAGGCCCGGCCACCGTCAGTCGAGCCGGTCCGCGGCGACGACCCCGCGCAGCACCGCGTCGACGCCGCGTCGAGCGGTCCCGCGGATGACCGGGTCGCCCGCCGCGTCGCCGATCTGGTCGAGGAGGTCGACGATCTGCTTGCACCGGCGGACGAAGTCACCCGCCGAGGTCTCCTGGCCCCGCAGGACCTGCTCGAGGCTGGCCCCGCTCGCCCACCGGTGGACCATCCAGGCCAGGCCCGCGTCGGGTGCGGCGGTCGTCGGCAGGGCGTGGTCCACCTCGAGGTCCTCGATCTCGCTCCAGAGCCGGTCCATCCGGCCGAGGGCCTCGGCCACCTCGTCGGTCGGCAGCCGTGGCGAGGGGTCGCCCTCATCGCGTCGCGGCTCGTGGACGAGGGCGGACACGCAGGCGGCCAGCCCGGGCGGGTCGAGCCGCTTCCACACGTCGTGGCGCAGGCACTCGGCGACGAGGAGGTCGCGCTCGGTGTAGATCCGGCGCAGCCGCTGCCCGAGGTCCGTCACGGCCTCCCGTCCTCGCTGAGATAGCCGAGCTGGGCCAGCGCGGTGCAGATCCGGTCGAAGGTCCGCGCGACGGTGTTCGTCCGGCCCTCGACCTTGCCCTGGAGGCCGACGGTCTCTCGCTTGAGCCGCCACCAGCGCTCGGCCCATCGCGCGTGGTCCTCACGGTCGGGGCAGCGGTGGCAGGGATGGGACCGCAGCTCCCGTCGGAGCTGCTCGACCCGCTCGTCCTGGCCACCCGCCGCCTCGGCTCCGCGCTTCGGCGGCGGCTCGTGCGGGACGGCGGAGCGCATCGAGCTGGCCAGGTCGCGCCGGGCCTTCGGGGACTTCGCGTTGAACTGGGAGGGCACCCTGATCCGGGTCACCGGCTCGACGGCCTCGGGGACGTCGACGAGGGTGAGCCGGCGCAGCTGCTTGTCCTCGGTGACGACGGCCGGGCCCTGGCTCGCGCCGCCCTTGCTCGTCCGGGCCGGGGCGACGACGACCGCCCAGCCGGCTCGGCGCCCCGCGGGGATGCGGATGACGTCGCCGATCCGCAGGGCCTCGAGGCTGAGGGCCGCCTCGGCCCGGCGACTCGCCGAGCGCTGCTTCGCCCCCTCCTTCTCGGCGTCGGCGATGGCCCGGCGCAGCCCGGCATACTCCCGGAAGTCGCCCAGCTCGCAGTGCATCGCCTCGGCATACCCCGCGAGGGCCTCCTCGTTGCGCCGGACGGTGCTGGCGAGGCCGACGACACCCCGGTCGGCCTGGAACTGGGCGAAGGAGGTCTCGAGGATCTCCCGGGCGACCTCCCGACCGACCTGGGCGACGAGGTTGACCGCCATGTTGTACGTCGGCCGGAAGCTCGAGGTGAGCGGGTAGGTCCGCGTCGAGGCGAGACCACCGACGGCCAACGGGTCCAGGCCGCGGGTCCACAGGACGAGCGCATGGCCCTCGACGTCGATCCCGCGGCGTCCGGCCCGCCCCGTCAGCTGGGTGTACTCCGCGGGCGTGATGTCCGCATGGGTCTCGCCGTTGAACTTGACGAGCTTCTCGATGACGACCGTCCGGGCGGGCATGTTGATCCCGAGCGCGAGGGTCTCCGTGGCGAACACCGCGCGGATCCGGCCGTCGGTGAACAGCTCCTCGACGATCTCGCGGAACAGCGGCAGCATCCCCGCGTGGTGAGCCGCGTAGCCGCGGCTCAACCCCTCGACGAAGTCCCAGTATCCGAGGACGGACAGGTCCTCGTCCGCCAGCACCTCCACCCGCTGCTCGACCATCCGACGAATGCGGTCGCCCTCGGCCGGCGGGACGAGCGTCGTTCCCGCCGCGAGCAGCTGGCCCACCGCGGCGTCGCAGCCGATCCGCGAGAAGACGAAGGTGATGGCCGGCAGGAGCCCGTCGCGCTCCAGCCGGTCGATGACCTCGGCGCGCGTCGCTCCCCCGCCGGGACGGCCGCCCCGCGCGAAGCCACGCCCGCCCGGGCCACCGCCCGGACCTCGGGGCGTCCGGCCCCGCCCGCGCTGCCGGCCGCCCCGCGAGCGGGACGGCTGCCAGGTGGAGTCCTCCCAGCGCCCCGCGTGCTCGGCGTTGCGGATCGCCGTGAGCAGGTCGGGGTTGAGCCGTCCGGGGCGGTCGGCGCGGCTGGTCCCGCCCGCCGGGTCGGCGTCGTCGGCGAACAGGTCGAACATCGTCGTGCCGACGAGCATGTGCTGCCAGAGCGGGACCGGCCGGTGCTCGGAGACGATGACGGCATGGTTGCCGCGGACCTCGGCGAGCCAGTCCCCGAACTCCTCGGCGTTGCTGACCGTGGCCGACAGCGAGATGACCTGGACGTCCTCGGGGAGGTGGATGATGACCTCCTCCCACACCGCGCCGCGGAACCGGTCGGCGAGGTAGTGGACCTCGTCCATGACGACGAAGCCGAGCCCGTGCAACGTCGACGACCCGGCATACATCATGTTCCGGAGCACCTCGGTCGTCATGACGACGATCGGTGCCTCGCCGTTGACGGACGAGTCACCCGTGAGGAGCCCGACCTTCTCCGGTCCGTAGCGCTCGACGAGGTCGTGGAACTTCTGGTTCGACAAGGCCTTGATCGGGGTCGTGTAGAAGGCCTTGCGCCCCGCCGCCAGCGCGAGGTGGACGGCGAACTCGCCGACGACGGTCTTGCCCGCCCCCGTCGGTGCGGCGACGAGGACACCGCGGCCGGCCTCGACGGCCTCGCAGGCCTCGAGCTGGAAGGGGTCGAGTGGGAAGCCGAGGCCCTCGGCGAACCGGCCGAGCTCGGAGCGGGACCTGCGCTGCCGGGCGGCGGCAGCGGCATACCGCTCGGCGGGACTGGACATGTCCCTCAGGCTACGGGAGGGCTACCCCAGCACCGTGAGGGCGCCCGGGACCGCCTCGATGTCGAGGGGCAGCGGACCGAACCGCTCGCCGTCGGCGTAGCCGACGATCCCGGAGGCGTCGAGGCGCACGTGCCGGCCCCTGACGACCTCGACCGACGGGTGGTCGACGTGGGCGCCGGAGAAGACCGTGGGGAAGACCCGGAGGAACTCGGTGATCCGCAGCTCGTGGAGGATGAGGACGTCGAGGAGGCCGTCCTCGAAGTCGGCGCTCGGGACGACCTTCATCCCCCCGCCGTAGGCCGGCCCGTTGCCGACCGCGACGAGCATCGCGGCGGTGTCGTGGCTCGTCCCGTCGACCTCGATGGCGTAGCTGATCGGCCGGAAGACCGGGAGCTCACGGAGCATGGCGAGGTTGTAGCGCATCTGCCCCCTCGGCCAGCGCCACCGGTTGGCCCGCTCGTTGACGACGGCGTCGAACCCGGCAGCGAGGACCCCGACGAACCAGCGGTGGCCGCCGTCGACGCCGGTATGCCGCGCCGCGTCGACGACACGGGCCGTGCCGTCGACGATCCGGCGCACCGACGCCGCCGGGTCCTGGACCGGCAACCCGAGCTCGCGGGCGATGTCGTTCCCGGTGCCCGTGGCGATGATCCCCAGGGGCAGCCCGGTCCCGGCGCAGATGTTCGCACCGAGGTGGGCCATCCCGTCGCCGCCGGACACGACGAGGGCCTCGATGCCGCCCTCGGCGGCCGCCGCGCGGGCCCGGGTCGTGGCCTCGGCCGCCGTGTCGGCGCTGAGATGGACGACGTCGACGCCGGCCGACTCGAGGGCCCTCGTGGCCTCCTCCCCCATCCGGCTACCCCGTCCCCGACCGGCGGTCGGGTTGATGACGAGGCCGACACGCATGGTCATGGGCGGGACAGTACCGGCTGGGCGGGGTCGGCCGCGCCGAGGCTCACGGCGGGTTCCCGCCGTCAGATCGCGGAGGCCTCGTCGTCGGCCGTCTCGGCCCACTCGGGGCGGTTGCGCAGCCGGCGTCGGTCGATGAACCACGCGATGCCGTACGCGGCGAAGTAGAGGATGGTCAGCGGGGTGGCGAGGAGGAACATCGTGTAGGGGTCGGGCGTCGGCGTCGCGATGGCCGCGAAGACGAAGATGATGACGATGGCGGGTCGCCACCCCTTGAGCATGATGTGGCTCGGCAGCACCCGGATGAGGTTGAGGGCGACGAGGAAGACGGGGAAGAGGAAGGCCAGCCCGAAGACGAGGATGAACCGGGTGACGAAGGTGAAGTAGTCGGTCGTCTGCTGGATGTTCGACGCGCCCTGCGGCGTGAAGCCGTAGAGCAGGGCGAGAGACCGCGGCAGCAGGGTGTAGCCGAACCAGCACCCGGCCGCGAAGAGCGGGACGATCGCCGCGACGAAGGCGAGGGAGATGCGCTTCTCGCGCTTGGTGAGCCCCGGGACGATGAACGCCCAGGCCTGGTAGAGCCAGACCGGGCTGGAGCCGAGGACACCGACGAAGATGGCGACGTTGACCTGGTTGGAGAACGCGGCGGTGGCGTTGGCGAAGTTGAGGCTGATGAGGCTGTCGGGGTTACGCCGCTGGTACTCCTGGAACGGCTCGGACAGCGTGTCGAAGATCCACTGGTAGTTGACGAAGCCGACGATCGCCATGACGAGGACCGCGGCGGCGGAGATGAGGAGTCGACGCCGGAACTCGAGCAGGTGCTCGCGCAGGGTCATCCGGCCCTCGGGGTCGCGAGGGCGTCGGCGCAGTCGGGCCATCGGCGGGGGGCGGGCGGACCTCGATCAGGCCGTCGGGCCGGACTGGTTGTCCGTCTTCGGCGAGCGGACCTCCTCGACGGCCTTGCCGTCGGCCTGCTCCGAGTGAACGACGGTCTCGCCCTCGACGGTGTCGGAGGACGCCGCGGACGACTTGTCGTTCTTCATCTCCTCGACCTCCGACTTGAAGACCCGGGCGGACCGCCCCAGGCTTCGGGCGGCATCGGGAAGGCGCTTCCATCCGAAGACGACGATGAGGAGCACCGCGATGATGATGATCTCGGGTGCACCGAGGTTGCGGAACATGAGTGTGTGCCTTTCCCGGGAGGCCGTAAGTCGGGCCAGTCTACGTCGTGCCCCTGTGAGATCGATGCGGGTTCGGTCGGGCCCACCCAGGGAGCCGCTCCTCCCGGCGGCGCCGGCGGGACTGCCCGCTGGGCCGCACGGGCCGCGGCATACGCTCGGCGCAGCGCGCGCGGGTCCTCCAGCGCCGCGACCGGACCCGGCCGCTCGGCCGCGTCCTCCACCTCGGCGACGGCCGCCTCGACGGCGGCCAGGGTCGCCTCCGCCTCCTCCAGCGCCTCGAGGAACGCCCGGCTGCGCCCCCACAGCCAGCGCAGCCGCCAGGCGATGACCGCGGCCCCGCCGAGCAGGAGAACGACCCACAGGAGCGTCCATCCCCACCACGGGAGCATCGGCTCAGGCCCGACCCGGGTATGCCGCGAGCGCGGCCGCGGCGCCGTCGACGATCTCGGCCGCGAGGGCCGCGGGCTCGAGCACGACGGCCCGGCCGCCGAGCCGCCACACGAGCCGGCGCAGCCACGCCGTGTCGCCCGTGCGCAGCGTGACGACCTGGCCCCCGTCGTCCTGCGCCGTGACCGACTCGACGGGGTAGTAGTCGCTGACCCACGTGGCGCCCGGGAGGAGCCGGAGCGTGACGAGGACGTCGTGCGGCGAGGCCTGGAAGACGCCGTCGGCGAGGTCGCGGGTCCGGGCGCCCTCCGGCGGTGTCCCGTCCTCGTCGAGGACCGTGAGCTCCTCGACCCGGTCGACCCGGAACAGGCGGGTGTCCCGCGCCCGGTGGCACCAGCCCTCGAGGTACCAGCGACCGTCGAGGTTCACCACCCGCATGGGGTCGACGTCGCGCTCGGTGCTCTCGTCCCGGCTCGGCACGAGGTAGCGCAGGTGGATCCGGCGGTGCTCCTCGACCGCCCTCCGCGCGTCGGCGAGCACCGTCGGGTCGGTGCCGTCCTCGATGGCGACGAGGACCCGTCCCGCTCCCTCGCCGGCGGCCCCCGCGGCCTCGGTGATCTTCGCGAGGGCCCGCTCGACGGCGTCGCGCTCCCCCAGCCCGGGGACGTCGAGCAGCGCCCGGAGGCCGACCATGAGGGTGACGGCCTCGTCCCGGCCCAGCCGGAGGGGGCGGCCGATCGTCTCGGCGTTCGTCACGTAGACGCGGCCGCCCTCCCAGCGGGCGTCGATGAGCTCGTCGGGCATCTGGCCGTAGCCGCAGAGGAAGAGGAGGTTGAGGTCCGCCTCGAGCTGGTCGGGCGAGACCCCGAGCCCCGCCGCGGCCTCGGCGAGGTCGATGCCCTGGCGGTGGGCGAGCCACGGGACCATCGTCAGCAGCCGGGCGAGCCGGGTCGTCGCCGTCTCGACCGGGTGGCGGGCGCTCATCGACCCTCCCCCGTCGCCTCGAGGGACGGGTTGCGGTGGGCGGCCGCGGCGCCACCGAGCCGGCGGACGACGGCGGCCACGAGGTCCTCGGGCTCGACGGCCACGACGTCGGGTCCGTAGCCGCACACCTCCTCCGCGAGAGCCTCCGTCACGGCGTACTCGACCGTGAGGGTGGTCCAGCCGTCGGTCTCGGGCGACCGTCGTGCCACGGCGGCGGAGGACCTGCCCGGCCCCGTCGCGCACCCGGAGGGTGCCGGTGCGCCGAGCGGTCGGCGGCGCGGAGGAGCCCCGGACCATCTCGTGCGCATCGTGCTCGGGCACGGCATACGAGCCGGGGGGCCCGTCGAGCGCGACCGGGCCGACGATGCGCGAGAGCCGGAACACCCGCGGAGCCTCCCGGTCGACGTCGTGGCCGGTGAGGTACCACCGGCCGTGCCAGGAGGCGAGCGTCCAGGGCAGGACGTGCCGGGTCACCGCCTCCCCCGCCTCCGGACGGCGGTAGTCGAAGCGGACCGGGACCCGGCGCAGCACGGCGTCCTTGACGGTCTCGAAGGCCGGCTCGACCGTCCTCAGCCGGGGCTCGATGCCGATGAGCGACCCGTCATCCCGCTCGACTCCCGCGGCGCGCAGCTTGCGCAGGGCCTGCGCGGCCGGGCCGGCGAGGGACGCCTGGGCCCACGTCCGGCTGGCCAGGCCGAGGACGGCGAGCTCGTCGGGCTCGAAGGAGATGTCGGGGAGGGCGTAGTCACGCTGGTGGATGCGATAGCCGGGCTCGTCCTCCCAGAGGCTGTCGATCTCCTCGGTGACGAGCGGGACGCCGAGCTCGCGCAGCTCGTCCTTGTCCCGCTCGAACATCCGGTCGAACGCCTCGGTCGAGGTCGCCGCGCCGTACTGCGGCACGAGCTCGCGGATCCGGCTCTTCGGCAGGGGCCGACGGGTGTAGAGCAGCACGAGGACGAGGTTGAGCAGCCGCTCGGTCTTGGCGGCCGGACCCGGTGCAGCGCTCATGTCCGCAGACGCTACCCGACGGGCGGGGCCCGCCCCGGATACGCTGCCGAGCGTGATGCAGTGGCGCTCCGGGACGGTGGTCGAGCAGGTTCGCGCGTGGCCAGGGGCGGTGGAGTATGCCGTGTCCCTCGACGATGCGGGCCCGACGCCGGCCGGGTCCGGGTCGGCGGCCACGGTCCGCGCCCTGGCCTACACCGCGATGGTCGGGACCCCCCAGCCGGGCGACCGGGTGCTCCTCAACGCGTCTGCCCTGCTCAAGGGGCTCGGCACCGGCGGTCTTGCCTTCGTCGTCGCCGTGCCCGACCGGCTGCCCGCCGACCCGCCCCCCGCGCCCGGGCACATCGTCAAGGCGCGCTACACCCCGATGCAGCAGATGTTCCTCGCCGTCGACGAGCAGGACAGCGAGCACCACGGCGTCCTCGCCACCGCCGACGACCTCGCCGGGCTCCCCGTCGTCGTCGCCGACCTGCACTCCGCGCTCCCCGCCGTCATCGCGGGGGTACGTGCCGACCGCCCGGACACCCGCGTCGTCTACGTCATGACCGACGGTGGCGCGCTGCCCGCCGTCTTCTCGATGGCCGTCGCGGGGCTCGCCGCGGCCCGATGGCTCGCCGCGACGGTCACCGTCGGCCAGGCCTTCGGCGGCGACCACGAGGCGGTGAGCCTCCACAGCGGGCTGCTCGCGGCCCGGCACGTCCTCGGGGCCGAGGTCGCGGTCGTCGCCCAGGGGCCCGGGAACGTCGGGACCGGGACCCGCTTCGGCTACTCCGGGATCGCCGTGGCCGAGGCCCTCCACGCGGCGCACGTGCTCGGTGGCCGGCCGATCGCCTCGCTGCGGGTCTCCGAGGGCGACGCGCGGGAGCGGCACCGCGGCATCTCGCACCACAGCCTCACGGCCTACGGCCGGGCCCTGCTCGGACCCGCCACCGTGCCGGTTCCCGCCCTCGGGGGCGAGATCGGGGCGACGGTGGCCGCCCAGGCCACGGACCTGCTGCGCACGGCGACCGCGCCGCTCGAGGCGGTCACGGTGGACGTCACGGGCCTCATGGAGGCGTTGGCGGCGTCCCCCGTCGGCCTGCGGACGATGGGACGCGGGCTCGACGCCGACGCCTCGGCGTTCCTCGCGGCCGCGGCGGCGGGCCGGTATGCCGCCTCGCTTCTCCCCTGAGGGCCGGGTCAGGCCACGTCGACGAGGTCGACGACGAAGATGAGCGTCTCGCCGGGGGCGATCGCGCTGCCGGCTCCCCGGTCGCCATAGGCGAGGTGCGGCGGGATCGTCAGCTTGCGGCGGCCCCCCACCTTCATGCCGACGATGCCCTGGTCCCAGCCGGCGATGACCTGGCCGACGCCGAGCCGGAAGTCGAGCGGCGCCCCGCGGTCCCACGATGCGTCGAACTGCTCGCCGGTCGAGTAGGCCACGCCCACGTAGTGGGCGCGGACCGTCGAGCCCGCCGTCGCCTCGGCGCCGTCCCCGACGGTGATCTCGTCGACGACGAGCTCGGTGGGCGCGGTGTCCCCGGGGAAGTCGATCTCGGGCTTGGTCGTGGTGGGGTCGAACGGCATGGGCTGTCCCTTCGGCTGGGTGACGGACGGGTGGGCGACGCGGGGGTCTGGTCAGTAGGCGGCGAGGATGTCGACGACGAAGACGAGGGTGTCGGTGCCCTTGATCTTCGGCGGGCTCCCGGCCGAGCCGTAGCCCTCGCTCGGCGGCACGACGAGGAGGAGCCTGCTGCCCACGGTCGCCCCGACGATCGCCTTGTCCCATCCGGTGATGACCTGTCCCTGGCCGGCCGGGAACTCGAAGTAGGGCTGGTCCTGGTGCTGGCGCCGAGGCGTCGAACACCTCGCCGTTGCGCCACAGCACGCCGGTGTAGGTGACCCGGACCGTCTGGCCCTTGGACACCGTCGCGCCCGAGCCCTTGATGAGCGGCTGGACGACGAGCTTCGTCGGGGGCTTGACGCCCTTGGGGATGGTGATGGTGGCGGCCTTGCCGTCGTTCATCGCCACGGTCGGCAGGCCCTTCTTGGGTGCGACGGCGGTGCCCGTGGCCGAGTCGAGCGCCGTCGTTGTCGACAGGACGTCGACGACGAAGACGACGCTGTCCTTCGCGGCGATGCCCAGGGTGGAGTTGCCCTGGTCACCGAAGGCGTCCGCGGGCGGCGAGGCGATGACGACGCGGGAGCCGACCTTCTTGCCCGGGAGCTGGTTCTTCAGCGAGGGGAAGAGATCGTTCGCGCCGAGGTCGATCCCGACCGGGCTGGCGTCCCACGTGCTCGTGACGACCTTGCCGTCGGCGCCGTTGACGATGAGCGCGTTGATCGAGATGAGGTCCGAGGCCGTGAGGGTGTCCCCGTCGCCCTCGGTGACGACCTTGGAGACCGTCTTGTCGACGGTGAGCGGCGTCGTGTCGAGGGTGACCTTCGGGGCCTTGTCGCCCTGGGTCGCCTCGACCGACACCGAGGCGAGCGGGTCGGTGCCCGACGTCGTCGTGGACGAGGAGGAGCCGCCACACGCGGAGAGGGTGAGAGCGGCGACGAGCGCGGCGGCAGCGGCAAGCGCCGAACGGCGGAGGAGCACGGGAGACCTCGATCGATGAGTGATGAACCGGGCCCCACCATAACCGGCCCACCCGTGTGCTCCGGACCGGCGACCGTCCGCCGGCGGAGGCCGCGGCCTCCGCCCGGGGGGCGGCCCGTCAGCCGGACATGCCCTCGATGAGCCGGTCGACCCGGGGGTCCTCGTTGGCGAACGGGTCCTTGCACAGGACGGTGCGCTGGGCCTGGTCGTTGAGCTTGAGGTGGACCCAGTCGACCGTGAAGTCCCGGCGGTGCTCGGAGGCGGCCTTGACGAAGCGCCCCCGCAGCCGGGCCCGGGTCGTCTGCGGTGGGACGACCTTCGCTTCGAAGACGACCGGGTCGGTGACGGCCCTGGCCGCGCGGCCGCGCCGCTGGAGGAGGTAGAACAGCCCGCGCTCCCGGTTGATGTCGTGGTAGGCGAGGTCGATCTGGGCGAGCCGCGGATGGTCCATCGGGAGGTCGTGCCGGGTCGCGTAGTCCTCGAGGAGCCGGTGCTTGATGACCCAGTCGATCTCGGTGTCGACCATCGAGAGCCGGTCTGTCTCGATGGCGGTCAGCGTCCGGCCCCACAGCTCGACGGTCGCCTTGTGGGCCGGGTCGTCGGTGCCCTCGCGGTCGAGGTGGTCGACGGCGCGGGCGAGATACTCACGCTGGATGTCCAGGGCGGTCATCGTCTGGCCGTTGGCGAGGCGGATGGGCCGGCGCCCCGTCATGTCGTGGCTGATCTCGCGGATGGCCCGGATCGGGTTCTCGAGCGTCATGTCGCGCATCGTCACCCCCGACTCGATGAGCCGCAGGACGAGGTCCGCGGAGCCGACCTTGAGCATCGTCGTCGTCTCGCTCATGTTGGAGTCGCCGACGATGACGTGGAGGCGCCGGTAGTGCTCGGCGTCGGCGTGCGGCTCGTCCCGGGTGTTGATGATGGGACGGCTGCGGGTCGTCGCCGACGAGACGCCCTCCCAGATGTGGTCCGCCCGCTGGCTCACGGCATACGTCGCACCCTTCGAGGACAGGACGAGCTTGCCCGCACCGCAGGTCAGCTGGCGGCTGATGAGGAACGGCAGGAGGACGTCGGAGAGGGTCTGGAACTCCCCCGTCCGGCGCACGAGGTAGTTCTCGTGGCAGCCGTAGGAGTTGCCTGCGGAGTCGGTGTTGTTCTTGAAGACGTAGATCTCACCGGCCACCTCGTCCTCGGCGAGCCGCTGCTGCGCGTCGGCGGCGAGGGCCTCGACCGTCCGCTCCCCCGCCTTGTCGTGGGCGACGAGCTGGAGGATCGAGTCGCACTCCGGGGTCGCGTACTCCGGGTGCGAGCCGACATCGAGGTAGAGCCGCGCGCCGTTGCTGAGGAAGACGTTGCTGGACCGGCCCCAGGCGACGACCTTGCGGAACAGATGCCGGGCCACCTCGTCGGGCGTGAGCGTGCGCTGGCCGCGAGTGAGGGCCGTGATGCCGTACTCGTTCTCGATCCCGAAGATCCGCCGCTCCATGACGGCACTCTAGGTGCCCAGGCTGGGTGACGGGGTGAGGGTCGACTCGACTCGGCCGCGTCGTCGTCCTCGCTCGGGGCATCGCTCGTCGGGTCCTCGGCGCTGAGGAGCCGCTCGAGGAGGTGGCCGGTGATCCGCCGGAACGTCCGCCGCGGACGGCTGCGCTCGAGGACGGCGACCTCGAGGGAGTCGGCCGCCAGCTCGCGGTCGGCGCCACCAGGGTCGCTGCCGAGGAGGCGGACCGCGAGGCGGAGCGCCTCGGACAGGCTCATCCCGTCGTGCCAGCCCTCACGCAGGCCGACCTCGATCTGCTCGGCCGCCCCGCCCATGACGACGAACCCGTGCTCGTCGCCGACCGACCCGTCGTAGGTGAGGCGGTAGATCTGGTCGGTCTGCGGGGTGCTGCCCACCTCGGCGACGACGATCTCGACCTCGTACGGCTTGGACTCCTGGGTGAAGACCGCCCCGAGGGTCTGGGCGTAGGCGTTGGCGAGACCCCGGGCCGTGACGTCGGAGCGGTCGTAGGAGTAGCCGCGCAGGTCGGCGTACCGGACGCCGGCGACCCGGAGGTTCTCGAACTCGTTGTACTTGCCGACCGCGGCGAACCCGATCCGGTCGTAGATCTCCGAGACCTTGTGCAGGCTGCGGCTGGGGTTCTCGGCGACGAAGGCGATGCCGTGGTCGTAGCCGAGCACGATGACCGAGCGACCGCGGGCGATCCCCTTGCGCGCGAAGTCGGCCCGGTCCTTCATCAGCTGCTCGGGCGAGACGTAGAACGGCATGCTGGCGGTCATCGCGCACCTCCCGGGTTGCCGCGGCGGTCGTCGATGATCGCGTCGACCACCGGCTCGATGTCCTCGCTCGGCACGAACCGCGACCCGCCCTCGTCGACGAGCCCGACGGTCGGCCAGATCCGCCTGCCCTTGTCGGGCCCCCCGGTGGCCGAGTCGTCGTCCGCGGCGTCGTAGAGGGCCTCGACGGCCACCCGGACGGCGGCCGCCTCGTCGAGACCGGGGCGCCACAGCTTCTTGAGGGCGCCTCGGGAGAAGAGCGAGCCGGAGCCGACGCTGTGGTGGTCGTGCTCCTCGTAGCATCCGCCGGTCACGTCGTAGGAGAAGATCCGCCCCCTGTCGTCGTCCAGGTCGTACCCGGCGAAGACCGGCACGACGCTGAGGCCCTGCATCGCCATCCCGAGGTTGCCCCGGATCATCGACGCGAGCCGGTTGGCCTTGCCCTCGAGGGACATGAGCGTGCCCTCGATCTTCTCGTAGTGCTCGAGCTCGACCTGGAACAGCCGGACGAGCTCGATGGCCAGGCCGGCCGTCCCGGCGATGCCGACGACGGAGAACTCGTCGGTCGTGAAGACCTTCTCCATGTCCCGGTTGGCGATGATGTTGCCCATCGTCGCCCGGCGGTCCCCCGCCATGAGGACGCCACCGGCATACGTCACGGTGACGATCGTCGTGCCGTGCGGCGACTCCAGCGCCGTCCCGGCCGGCAGCACCCGGCGGGACGGGAGGAGGGTCGGGGCGTGGGCGGAGAGGAACTCGGTGAACGAGGACGAGCCGGGGACGAGGTAGGCGGCCGGGAGCCGGGATCCGTCAGCAGAGGTGGTCACTGGCCACCCTTCTGGACGAACCCGCGGACGAACTCCTCGGCGTTGGACTCGAGGACACCGTCGATCTCGTCGAGGATCGAGTCGATGTCGCTGTCGAGGTTCTCCTTGCTCGCGGCGGCAGCGGGGGCGTCCGTCTCCGGGGCGTCGTCCGGCCCGTCGTCGCGGCGCTGGGGCTTGATCTGCTCCTGACCGGCCATGGCTCCTCCTCGTGTCGTGGCGGTGCCGGTGCGACACCGCCGCGTGGGGTCCGTGCCTCCGAGCCTAGTCAACGCGCCTGTCAACCGGCTCGGACGGGGCGGCTCGGGGCTCTTCGTGGCCGTTCGGGTCACTCCGGGGTGGCGAGGGCCCGCAGGAGGGCCGCCGCGTCGGGGGCCGACTCGACGAGCTCCCCGACGGCGGCCCGGGTCCCCCGCAGCGGCTCCAGCATCGGGATGCGCTGCAGGGCCCGGGAGCCGGGCAGGTCGAAGATGACCGAGTCCCAGGACGCGGCGACGACCTCGCTCGGGAACCGGCGCAGGCAGGTCCCGCGGAACCACGCCCGGGTGTCCTCGGGCGGCTCGCTGACCGCGCGGACGACCTCCGCCTCCGGTACGAGGGTCTCGAGCCGTCCGGCGGCCCGCATCCGGTTGGCGAGGCCCCGGTCGGCCCGGACGTCGGACCACTGGATGTCGATGGCCCGCAGCCGCGGGTCGCTCCAGGCGAGACCGTCCCGCTCCTGGTAGCCCTGGAGGACGGCCAGCTTGGCCACCCAGTCGACCTCGCGCCGGGCCTCCATCGGGTCCCGGCCCAGCCGGTCGAGCACGGTCCCCCACCAGTGCATGACCTCCGTCGTGTCGGGGTCCAGCTCGCCGGCCCAGCGGCGGTCGAGGTATGCCGCGGCGAGGTCGTGGTAGGTCCACAGCAGCTCCAGCGCCGTCATCGTCCGACCGTCGCGCAGCTGGACCTTCGTCGCGAGCGAGGGGTCGTGCGAGACGGCGTGAAGCGTCCCGACCGGGTTCTCGAGGGTGAGGTCGGGCTCGATCGCCTCGTCCTCGATCATCGCGAGGACGAGCGAGGTCGTCCCGAGCTTGAGCAGGTTGGCGACGTCGGCGTGGTTGGCGTCGCCGATGATGACGTGGAGGCGGCGGTAGCGCTCGGCGTCGGCGTGCGGCTCGTCGCGGGTGTTGATGAGCGGCCGCTTGAGGGTCGTCTCCAGCCCCACCTCGACCTCGAAGAAGTCGCTGCGCTGGGCGATCTGGTACCCCGGGGCCCGCGAGTCGACCCCGAGCCCCACCCGCCCCGAGCCGCACATGACCTGGCGGACGACGAAGAAGGGGACGAGGTGGGCGATGATCGCGGCGAACGGCGTCCGGCGGGACATGAGGTAGTTCTCGTGGGTGCCGTAGGAGGCGCCCTTGCCGTCACTGTTGTTCTTGTAGAGGTTGACCCCCGGCGGGACCGTCGACAGGCGCTCCACGGCGGTGCGCATGACGAGCTCGCCGGCCCGGTCCCAGGTGACCGCGGCCCGGGGGGTCGTCACCTCGGGCGAGCTGTACTCCGGGTGGGCGTGGTCGACGTAGAGCCGCGCGCCGTTGGTGAGGACGACGTTGGCAAGGGTGGGGTCCTCGACGTCGGTCAGCTGGCTGGGGTGGGCGCTCCCCCGCCCCATGTCGAAGCCCCGCGCGTCGCGCAGCGGCGCCTCGTCGGCGTAGTCCCAGGAGGCGCGCGTCGGGCGGTGTCCGGTGCTCGCGGCATACGCCGTGACGACCTCACCCGAGCGGACCATGGGGTTGGCCATCGGGTCGCCGGGCACCGAGATGCCGTACTCGGTCTCGATCCCCATCACGCGCCGAACCGTCATGCCTCGACGATAGGACAGGAGATAGGCTTCCTCGCATGCGGGACATCGTGGTCTTCTCCGGAAGCGCCCACCGAGAGCTCGCGGAGCAGATCTGCACGCGGCTCGGCGTGCCCCTGGCAGAGGCGCACATCACCCGCTTCAGCAACGACTGCCTCCAGGCGCAGCTCCTGGCCAACTGCCGCCAGCGGGACGTCTACATCGTCCAGCCCCTCATCCCGCCGACCCAGGAGCACCTCATGGAGCTGCTCCTCATGATCGACGCCGCGCGAGGGGCGTCGGCCGGCCAGATCACGGCGGTCATCCCGCACTTCGCGTACGCCCGCTCGGACAAGAAGGACGCCTCCCGCATCTCGCTCGGGGGGCGTCTCGTTGCCGACCTCCTCGCGACGGCGGGCGCGCACCGGGTCCTCACGATGACCTTGCACGCCCCCCAGGTCCACGGCTTCTTCAGCGTCCCGGTCGACCACCTCACCGCACTCGGCGTGCTCGCCGACCACTTCCGCGGGACCGACCTCGACGACGTCATGGTCGTCTCCCCCGACCTCGGCAACGCGAAGGAGGCGACCCAGCTCGCCCGCCTGCTCGGCAACATCCCCGTCGCCGCCGGCAGCAAGCGCCGCCTCGCCGACGACAAGGTCGTCATCGACTCCATCGTCGGCGACGTCCAGGGCAAGCGCGCCATCATCCTCGACGACGAGATCGCGACCGGAGGCTCCATCGTCGAGCTCCTCGACCGGCTCAAGGACGCCGGGTGCACGGAGGCGGCGGTGGCGTGCACCCATGGCCTCTTCGCCGGCACGGCGGTCGAGCGGCTGCGGTCCCATCCGATGATCAGCCAGGTGGTCACGACCGACACCGTCCCCGCACCGTCGGGCTGGCCGCAGCTGCAGGTCCGCTCCGTCGGCTCGCTCTTCGCCGAGGCGATGAAGCGCATCCACGCCGGGAAGTCGGTCAGCAGCCTCTTCGACGGCGTCGACCCGACGCATGCGCCGCCGCAGCGCTCCCTGTTCGACAAGCCGGGGGCGTGAGCGGACCCGTGCGTCCCGTCCTGGCCGGCGTGCTCGACGCCGCCCTCGTGGTCGTCTTCGCCGCCGTCGGTCGGCGCAGCCACGCCGAGGGGCTCACGGCGGCGGGGGTGGTGCAGACGGCGTGGCCGTTCCTCGCCGGCGGGGCGGCCGGGTGGGTCCTGGCGCTGGCGACGATGGGGACGCGCACGACGTCCCTGGTCTTCGGGGCCGTCGTCGTGGCCGGTGCGGTCGTCGGCGGGATGCTCCTGCGCGTCGTCGTCACCGGGGACGGCACGGCCGTCTCGTTCATCGTCGTGGCGACGGTCGTGCTCGCCGTGTTCCTCCTCGGCTGGCGGCTCGTGGCGCGGTTCGTCGGCTGACGCCGGCGCCGGTGGGGTGGGGGTCTGGAGCGCGGCCCATGCTCGTGACCGCGACCCGCCCGGCCAGGGATCCGGTCAGGGAAGCGGGTCCGGCGGGAGCACGACGTCGGTGTCGGGTGCCAGCGCGGGCATCGTGGTGAGGGCCGGGAAGTCGTATGCCGACCCGGTCACCGTGACCGGGTAGGACCCGTCGGGGTTCGTGGTGCCGACCGAGACGCTCACCCCGCCGAAGGTGTGCGAGGCGCCGGCGCCGAGGACGTGGTCGACCGACTCGGGCAGGCCGAGGGCGGGGGCCTGCCGGCTGAAGAGGCCGTGGGTCGCCACGGAGCGGTCCTCCTGAACGAGGTCGATCTCGACGCCCGCCCTGTCGAGGTACTGGTCGTAGTCGGTCTTCTCCCGGACATCGAGGGTCATCACCTTGCCGTCGATCCCGCTGCGGACGACGAGCAGGTGCAGGCCGGAGCCGCGGAGGGGCTGGAGGGTGTACGTCGCCGTCCCGCCGGGGTGGACCGCGACCTCGGACGGGTCGAGCCAGCCGGCCCGCAGCAGGTTCGGGCCCATGGTGCCGATCGGCTGGGTGGCCTTGGCGTACTGGACGGCCGCGCTGTCGCCGGACTCGATCGTCGGGTAGCCGCTCATGAGGTCGACGACGTTGGTGTACTCACTGCTCGAGCCGTTGACGAAGGAGTGCGGCCAGTCGAGCATGTGGCCGAGCTCGTGCGTGGCGACGTTCGTGAACGGCGGCAGCGTGCTCCCGAGCTGGAGGACCGTGGAGGCGGTGATCTCCCCGCGCCGCAGGTTGCCGGGGAAGGTCGTGCCGTGGTCGACGCTGTAGCCCGGCCCGGCGAAGCCGTAGGCGCTGTTGGGGTCCTGGACCTGGACGATGACACCGAGGACGCCGTTGAAGCCGGACCCTGCGGAGACGTGGGAGGCGAGCTTCCCGATGCAGTCGAGATCGCCCGCGGCGACGGTGATCGTCCCGGCGCTGGAGAAGACGGGCTGGTAGCGGCCACGGCTCAGCCACGCGTAGTAGGGCGCGACGGTCGCGTTGAGGTTGTTGACGACGGCGGTGTGGTTGACCGTCTGGCCGGCCCTCTCGCAGAAGGCCACCCCGATCTTGTCGGTGCCGATCGAGTAGCTGCGGAAGGTCGGGCTGACGTCGAGGACGCCGACCCCGTCGTCGGGGAAGTACCCGGAGACGTCGATGACGAGATGGGCGACGGTGTTCGAGCTCGTCGCGGCGCGGAGCAGTCCCTCCGGGGTGCCGACGATGGCGCCGTTGGCGACCGTGCGCCCGCGGATGAAG
This sequence comes from uncultured Actinomycetota bacterium, assembly GCA_963745335.1. Lineage (GTDB taxonomy): Bacteria > Actinomycetota > Actinomycetes > Actinomycetales > Dermatophilaceae > CAVSJJ01. The sequence continues at coordinate 232,605 of CAVUXP010000009.1, read as the reverse complement.
TTGAGTGTCGAGGTGCTCGGCTTCGCCGTCCCGTAGGGCCAGACCGTCGCATAGCCACCCGCGTAGGGCTGGGTGACGGTGACGTTGATGACGGCCGCCCCGGAGCCGTAGGCCACCCTCGGGGCCGGGCTGAGGGTGCGGTTGGGGAACTGGACTCCGAAGAAGTTCGCGCTCGGGCCCACGTAGCCGACCCGTCGTAGCCACCGTTGCGGTAGTAGTCGGCCGACCGCGTGTCCGCCACCCGCACCGGGGTGGGCAGGGCGATGTAGCCGCTCGAGGCGGTGAGGTAGCCCGTCACGTCGACGATGGCCTGGGTCTGGCCGCCCCTGTTGAAGATGGCGATCCTGCCGCCCGTGCCGACGGTGGCGAAGAGCGAGTTGGCGACCGTCTGGCCCTGGGTGAAGTTGATCGACGACGTCCCCGGCCGGCTCGTGCCGTACGGGTAGACGGTGAGGTACCCGCCGAGGGTCGGCTTGGTCACGGTGACCGTCGCCGTGACGGCGATCGCGCCGGCCGGCACCGCTCCGCCGGTCACGACGACGCTCCGGGTGCCCGACGAGCCGATCGGCGTCGAGGCGCGAGTGTCGAGGACGCGGCGCGGGGTGATGGGCGTGACACCGCTGCCGGTCGGGAACCATCCCGTCACGTCGACGAGGACGTGCGTGCTCCCCCTGTAGTTGTAGATGCTGACCGTGCCGTCGGATGCGACGCCGGTGACGACGGAGTTGGGCACGGTCCGTCCCGCCGGGAAGTTGACGGTCGAGGTCTTGGGTCGGGAGGTGTCGCCCGGCCAGACGGTGAGGAAGCCGCCCCTCGTCGCCCTGACCGCCGTGATGTTGAGAGCGACCGAGCCGACCCCGGTGGCGGGCACCCCGCCCGTGCCGAGGACGGTGACCTTCCGGGTGGCGCCCGCTCCGACGGCGCCGCCGGTCTTGCGGGTGTCGAGGAGCCGGGCGGGCGTCAGGGCCTGGAAGCCCGTCCTCGCGGGCTGGGTGAGCGTCGCCGCCGCAGCGGCACCGGACTGCGCCGAGGCACCCGGCTGGGCGATGCCGATGGTCGTGAGGGCAAGGGCCGCGAGGAAGGCCGCCACGCGTATCCCTCCGCGCCGCGAGGAACCGCGCGTCATGGCCGGAACCTAGCACGCGGCGGTGCCCTGGTGAGGGCGGTTCCCGCAGGTCAGAGGTACTGGCCGGTGTTGGCGACCGTGCTGATCGAGCGGCCGGGCTCCGAGCCCTCCTTCGTCTTGATGAGGGTCCGGATGTAGACGATCCGCTCCCCCTTCTTGCCGGAGATGCGCGCCCAGTCGTCGGGGTTCGTCGTGTTGGGGAGGTCCTCGTTCTCCTTGAACTCGTCGACGCAGCTCTGGAGGAGATGGTCGACCCGCAGCCCCTTCTGGCCGGTCGTGAGCAGGTCCTTGATCGCCATCTTCTTGGCCCGGTCGACGATGTTCTGGATCATCGCGCCGGAGTTGAAGTCCTTGAAGTAGAGGATCTCCTTGTCTCCGCCGGCGTAGGTGACCTCGAGGAACTGGTTGTCCTCCTCCTCGGAGTACATCCGGGTGACGACGGCCTCGATCATCGCCTCGACCGTCGCGTCCGGGGAGCCTCCGTTGACGTCGAGGTCCTCCGGGTGCAGTGGCAGGTCCGGGGTGAGGTACTTGCTGAAGATGTCCGTGGCGCTCTCGGCGTCCGGTCGCTCGATCTTGATCTTCACGTCCAGCCGGCCGGGCCGGAGGATGGCCGGGTCGATCATGTCCTCGCGGTTGCTCGCCCCGATGACGATGACGTTCTCGAGCCCCTCGACGCCGTCGATCTCCGAGAGCAGCTGCGGCACGATCGTCGTCTCGACGTCGGAGGACACGCCGGACCCACGGGTGCGGAAGAGGCTGTCCATCTCGTCGAAGAAGACGACGACGGGGAAGCCCTCGTTGGACTTCTCCCGGGCGCGCTGGAAGATCAGCCGGATGTGCCGCTCGGTCTCGCCGACGTACTTGTTCAGCAGCTCCGGGCCCTTGATGTTGAGGAAGTAGCTCTTGCCCGCGGGGCGGCCCTCCTTCTCGGCGATCTTGCGCGAGAGGGAGGCGGCGACCGCCTTGGCGATCATCGTCTTCCCGCACCCGGGAGGGCCGTACAGCAGGACGCCCTTGGGCGGCTTCAGCCGGTGCTCGGTGTAGAGGTCCGGGTGGAGGTACGGCAGCTCGACGGCGTCGCGGATCGCCTCGATCTGCCCGGAGAGGCCCCCGATGTCCTCGTAGGCGATGTCCGGCACCTCCTCGAGGACGAGGTCGGCCACCTCGGCCTTGGGGACGAGCTCGAAGACGAAGCCGCTGCGGGACTCGAGGAGGACGGCGTCGCCGACCCGGAGCCGCTGGTCGGCGAGGGAGGCCGCGATCCGGCAGATCCGCTCCTCGTCGGCGTGGGCGACGACGAGGACGCGGCCCTCGTCGATGAGCTCCTTGATGAGGACGACCTCGCCCGTGCGCTCGTAGCCGTGTGCGGCGACGACGTTCATCGCCTCGTTGAGCATGACCTCGCGGCCCATGGCGAGCTCGCCGGCGTCGACCGCGGGGCTCACGGCGACGTGCATCTTGCGGCCGCTGGAGAGGACGTCGACGGTCCCGTCCTCGAAGGTCTCGATGACGGTGCCGTATGCCGCGGGCGGCTGGCCGAGCCGGTCGACCTCGGCCTTGAGGGTGACGATCTGCTCGCGGGCCTCCTTGAGGGTCCGCACGAGACGCTCGTTCTGAGCGGAGACGGTCGAGATCTGCGAGCGGAGCTGGATGAGGGTTCGTTCGAGCTCGCGGACCTGGGTCGGTGTCGCCGCGCCGCGGTGGCGCAGCGCCGAGATCTCCTCCTCGAGGCGGGCACGCTCGGCCTCGAGACGCTCGCGCTCGGCACCGGGCTCAGCCGTGCCGTCGGGCTCCGTCGGGCGGTCCATGTCGCTCATGGCGCCTCCTCGGTCGTCGGGGCCTCCCTGTGGCCTGTCCTACGACCCTAACTCGCCCGGCTGGGCATTGTTCGGAGGTTCCACGATGGACCGTCGGGCCCGTCGCACCCGCTTCTCGGACGGGACGCGCTCCCCGAGGGCCTCGGCGGTCCACTCCGCGGCGGCCTCGTCGTCCCCGTCGTAGCCCCGCCCGGGCCGTCGCTTGCGCAGCGGAGGAGCCACCCCCGGGGCGAGCCGGCGGGTCGTGATGAGGAAGCCGGTGTGACCGTGCATCCGGTGCTGCGGGCGCACGGCCAGGCCCTCGAGGTGCCAGCCACGCACGATGGACTCCCACGCCTCCGGCTCGGTGAAGGTGCCGTGGTCGCGCATCGCCTCGGCCACCCGGGACAGCTGGGTCGCCGTCGCGACGTAGCAGATGAGGAGGCCCCCGGGGGCGAGTGCGGCGGACACGACGTCGAGGCACTCCCACGGCGCGAGCATGTCGAGGACGACCCGGTCGACGGTGCCGTCCTCGACGTGACCGGGCAGCTGCTCGACGAGGTCACCGACCGTGACCGTCCAGGCGGGGTGGTCCTCGCCGAAGAAGCGCCCGGGCGTTGGCCCGGGCGATGTCGGCGAAGTCCGCCCGGCGCTCGAAGGACAGGACCCGTCCGTGCTCCCCCACGGCCCGGAGCAGCGACATCGACAGCGCCCCGGAGCCGACGCCCGCCTCGACGACGGTCGCGCCCGGGAAGATGTCGGCCATCATGACGATCTGCCCGGCGTCCTTGGGATAGACGACCGCGGCGCCGCGCGGCATCGACATGACGTAGTCCGCGAGGAGGGGACGCAACGCGAGGTACTCGGTGCCGGCCGTGTTCGTCACCGTGGAGCCGTCCGGGGCGCCGATGAGGTCGTCGTGGCGGAGGTAGCCACGATGGGTGTGGAACTGCTTGCCGGCTCCGAGCGTGATGGTGTGCATCCGCCCCTTGGGGTCGGTCAGCTGGACCCGCTCCCCCTCGGTGAACGGGCCGCGCCGACGCTCTGCTCCGGTGGGGCTCATCGCGGCGAGTCTAGGACCAACCCGACGTGGGCCCGACCGGGGCGGCTCACGACACCGCGGCCAGCCGCTCGTTGATGAGCTCGGCCGTCGCCACCCCGTAGGGCACGCCGTCCCGGGTGACGACGGCGACGCCGACCCCGGCGCCCTGGATGGCCGTGATGAGGGCCGTGATGTCGTCCGCGGGGGCCGTTTCCACGACGCACTCGGGCGGGATGCGCACCATGATCGACGACACCGGCGTCTCGGGAGGCGGGGCCTGCGCCGGGTCGACGTGCGAGGTGACGAGGGTCGGCAGGCCGGTCTCGTCGGAGGCGACGGGGACCGCGCCCGTCTGGGCGAGCGAGCCGATGGGGGTCGCCCCGTCGACGGACACCGCCGGCCGGATGACGTCGCCGACCCGCACCGCCGCGAGGACCCGCCGGGCCTTGCCCATCGTGATCGCGTTGGAGGCGCCGGACCACAGGAAGCCGCCGATGATGACCGCCCACACGAACGTGCCGATGGAGGGCTGCCGGCCCTGGGTCAGCGGCCACAGGACCGCCCAGGCGACGACGGCCGCCGTGACGACCCGGCCGCTCCACCCGCCCGCGACGAGCCCGAGGTCGCGTCGCCCGGTGAGCCGCCACACGAGGGAGTCGACGAGCTGGCCCCCGTCGAGCGGGAGGCCGGGCAGGAGGTTGAACGCCGCGAGAAGCAGGTTGACGGTCGCGAACCCGCTCACCATCGTCGCGACCGTCCCGGCGTTCGGCATCGCCCCGCCGGCCATGTAGGCGATGAGGGCGAGGAGGAGGTTCGCGGCCGGGCCGGAGACGGCGATGACCGCCGAACGTCCCGGCGTCGTCCGGCGCCCGTCGAAGGCGGTGTGCCCACCCCACAGGTCGGCGACGATGCGGTGGACCTCGATGCCGAAGCCCCGAGCGGCGAGGGCGTGGGCGGCCTCATGGGCGAGGACGGCGACGAGGAGGGCGAGCGCGTAGACCGCACCGATGACGTATGCCGTGGCCCCGAGCTGCGGGTTGACCGAGCCGACGAGGAAGATGAGCGCGGCGGCGAGGATGAGCCAGCTCCCCCCGATGGAGACGGGGATGCCGGCCACCCGCGCGATGACGAGACCGCGCCGGGCACCGCCCCGCGCGAGGGCTCGGGCGGGTCTGGCTCATGCGGCGACCCTACGCGAGCCCTCGGGCGGGCCAGCGGGGCGTCCACGCCGGCGGCATACTGGAGGTTCGCGGGCCGTTGCCGCGCCGGGAGGCGCACCGCCCGCCCACCATCGAACCCAAGGACACCGTGACCGACACCAGCCGCGCCCGGACCGCCCACCGACCGGATGCCACCGCCGCCCTCTCCGCCGCGATGCGGGAGCGGATCCTCGTGCTCGACGGCGCCATGGGCACCCTCATCCAGCGGCGCCGGCTGAGCGAGTCCGACTTCCGCGGAGAGCGGTTCGCGGACTGGCCGAGCGACCTGACGGGCAACAACGACCTGCTCAGCCTCACCCGACCCGACGTCATCGCCGACATCCACCGGGCCTACCTCGACGCCGGCGCCGACCTGCTCGAGACGAACACCTTCAACGCCAACTCCATCTCGCTCGCCGACTACGACATGAGCGACCTCTCCTACGAGATGAACGTCGCGGCTGCGCGGCTTGCCCGGCGGGCGTGCGACGAGGCCGAGGCCGCCGATCCGGACCGGCCGCGCTGGGTCCTCGGGGCGATGGGCCCGACGAACCGCACGGCGTCGATCTCACCGGACGTCAACGACCCCGGCGCGCGCAACATCGGCTTCGACGACCTCGTCGACGCCTACCTCGAGCAGGCGCGCGGCCTCGTCGACGGTGGCGCCGACGCGCTCCTCGTCGAGACGATCTTCGACACGCTCAACGCCAAGGCGGCGATCTTCGCCGTCGAGACCCTCTTCGAGGAGCTCGGCCGCCGCTGGCCGGTCCTCATCTCGGGCACGATCACGGACGCGTCGGGGCGCACCCTGTCCGGGCAGGTCACCGAGGCCTTCTGGAACTCGGTGCGCCACGCCCGCCCGCTGTCCATCGGGCTCAACTGTGCGCTCGGTGCCGAGGAGCTGCGGCCCTACATCGCCGAGCTGGCCCGGCTCGCCGACTGCTTCGTCTCCGCCCACCCCAACGCCGGCCTCCCCAACGCGTTCGGCGAGTACGACGAGACCCCCGCCCACATGGGCGGTGTCGTCGGCGAGTTCGCCCGCAGCGGCCTCGTCAACATCCTCGGCGGGTGCTGCGGGACGACCCCGGAGCACGTCGCGGCCATCGCGGCTGCCGCCGCCGAGGGGAGCCCGCACGTCCCCTCGCCGACGACCCCGGCCCTGCGGCTCTCCGGCCTCGAGCCACTGGTCGTCACCGAGGACAGCCTCTTCGTGAACGTCGGGGAGCGGACGAACATCACCGGCTCCGCCCGGTTCCGCAAGCTCATCCAGGCCGAGGACTACCCCGCGGCGCTCTCGGTGGCCCGCCAGCAGGTCGAGGCCGGCGCCCAGGTCATCGACATCAACATGGACGAGGGCATGATCGACGGCGTCGCCGCGATGGAGCGCTTCGTCCGCCTCGTCGCCGCCGAGCCGGACATCTGCCGGGTGCCGCTCATGGTCGACTCGAGCAAGTGGGAGGTCATCGAGGCCGGGCTGAAGTCCGCGCAGGGCAAGTGCATCGTCAACTCCATCTCGATGAAGGAGGGCGTCGAGCCCTTCCTCCATCAGGCCCGGCTGTGCCGCAAGCACGGCGCCGCGGTCGTCGTCATGGCCTTCGACGAGGACGGTCAGGCCGACAGCTACGAGCGGCGGATCGAGGTGTGTCGCCGCGCCTACGACCTCCTCGTCGACGAGGTCGGCTTCCCGGCCGAGGACATCATCTTCGACCCCAACGTCTTCGCCGTCGCCACGGGGATCGAGGAGCACGCGGCATACGGCACGGACTTCATCGAGGCGACCCGGTGGATCAAGGCGAACCTGCCCGGTGCCCTCGTCTCCGGGGGCGTCTCCAACGTCTCGTTCAGCTTCCGCGGCAACAACCCCGTGCGCGAGGCGATCCACGCCGTCTTCCTCTACCACGCCGTCGCGGCGGGGATGGACATGGGCATCGTCAACGCGGGGGCGCTCGTCGTCTACGACGAGATCGACCCCGACCTGCGGGAGAGGATCGAGGACGTCGTCCTCAACCGTCGCGGCGACGCCACCGAGCGGCTGCTCGAGATCGCCGAGCGCTTCAACGCCGACCCCGTCGTGGAGGACCCCGCGGCCGAGGAGTGGCGCTCGCTCCCCCTGCGCGAGCGGATCACCCACGCCCTCGTCAAGGGGATCGACGACTTCGTCGTCGAGGACACCGAGGCCCTGCGGGTCGAGGTCGCCGAGGCCGACGGTGAGCCGATCGAGGTCATCGAGGGCCCCCTCATGGACGGCATGAACGTCGTCGGCGACCTCTTCGGCGCGGGCAAGATGTTCCTCCCGCAGGTCGTCAAGTCGGCCCGCGTCATGAAGAAGGCCGTCGCCCACCTCGTGCCCTACATCGAGGAGCACAACGCCCGGACGGCGCAGGGCCAGGTCCGCAGCAAGGGCCTCATCGTCACCGCCACCGTCAAGGGCGACGTCCACGACATCGGCAAGAACATCGTCGGCGTCGTGCTCCAGTGCAACAACTACGACGTCATCGACCTCGGCGTCATGGTGCCGGCCCAGACGATCCTCGACACCGCCCGGGAGCGGGGCGCGGACATCATCGGCCTCTCGGGCCTCATCACGCCGTCGCTCGACGAGATGGTGCGGGTCGCCGCGGAGATGGAGCGCCAGGGCTTCGACATCCCCCTGCTCATCGGCGGCGCGACGACCTCCCGCGCCCACACGGCGGTCAAGATCGACGAGCAGTACTCCGGGCCGGTCGTCTGGGTCAAGGACGCGTCCCGGTCCGTGCCGGTCGCCAGCCAGCTGCTCTCGACGCGGGACCGACCCGCCCTGCTCGAGTCGGTCCGGGCCGACTACGACTCGATCCGGGCCCGCCACGCGGCCAAGAGCGGTGAGCGTCCCCTCGTGTCGCTCGACGAGGCCCGCAAGCGGGCCCCCGAGCTGGACTGGACGGCATACCGGCCGAAGCGTCCGCACCTGCTCGCCCAGCAGGCCGCGGACGTGTGGACCGGCCCGACCGACGACCACTGGCACCGGGTCGCCAGCCAGTACACCCGGACGTGGGACGACTACCCCGTGGCGGAGCTGCGGGACTACATCGACTGGACCCCCTTCTTCTCGACCTGGGAGCTCAAGGGGCGTTACCCCGACGTCCTCGCCAACCCGGCGACCGGCGAGGCCGCCCGCAAGCTGTTCGACGACGCCAACGCGATGCTCGACCGGCTCACCGAGGAGGGATGGCTGACGGCCAAGGGCGTCGTCGGGCTCTTCCCCGCCGCCTCGGTCGGCGACGACATCGAGGTGTATGCCGACGAGTCGCGCGCGACCGTGCTGACCCGGGTGCACGGGCTGCGCCAGCAGGGGCAGCACCGTGAGGGCGTGCCGAACCGGTGCCTGTCCGACTTCGTCGCGCCGCGGGAGACCGGCGTGAAGGACTACCTCGGGGCGTTCGCCGTGACGGCGGGGCACGGGGTCGAGGAGCGGCTCACCGCCTTCCAGGCCGAGCTCGACGACTACTCCGCGATCCTCCTCGAGTCCCTCGCCGACCGGCTCGCGGAGGCGTTCGCGGAGCGGCTGCACGAGCGGGTCCGCCGCGAGCTGTGGGGGTACGCCGCGGACGAGCGGCTGCCCAACGACGAGCTCATCGCCGAGGCGTATGCCGGGATCCGCCCGGCCCCGGGCTACCCGGCCTGCCCGGACCACACCGAGAAGGACACCCTCTTCCGCCTCCTCGGGGCGACCGAGAGGACCGGGATGCGGCTCACCGAGTCGATGGCGATGTGGCCCGGGGCGTCGGTGTCCGGGTGGTACTTCTCCCACCCGCAGAGCCAGTACTTCGTCGTCGGCCGGCTCGGCCGGGACCAGGTCGAGGACTACGCCGAGCGCAAGGGCTGGACCCTCGCCGAGGCCGAGCGGTGGCTGGCCCCCAACCTCGGCTACGACCCCGAGGACTGACCGTCCCGCCCCCGTCCCCCGTGCGCCCCCCGCCCCGAGGAACTTTCCCGCCTGAGGCGGGAACATGGCACTTCGCCAGGGAACATTCCTCCGGCGAAGTGCCACTTTCCCGCCTGAGGTGGGGAAGTTGTGGCGGGTGGGGCGGGGAGGCCGGGGAGCCCGCCGTGGGTGGGTGTCGGTCGGGGTGGGTGTCGGTCGGGGCGGGTGTCGGTCGGACGGCCTACGGTGGGCCCATGGTTCCCGCGCTGTCTCCGAGCCGGGCCGCCGACTTCAAGCAGTGCCCGCTCCTCTACCGGTTCCGCACCGTCGACAGGCTCGAGGCGCCGCCCTCCCCCGCGGCGGCCCGTGGCACGCTCGTCCACGCCGTCCTCGAGCACCTCTTCGAGCTGCCGGCCGCCCAGCGCACGCCCGCCGCCGCGGCCGACCTCCTCCTGCCGCGGTGGGCCGCGCTCGTCGAGGAGCGGCCCGAGCTGGCGACGATGCTCGCGGAGTCCGAGGGGCTCGACGAGGAGACCTGGCTGGCCGACGCCCGGGCGCTGCTCGAGCGGTGGTTCCAGCTCGAGGACCCCACCCGGCTCGAGCCGGCGGAGCGCGAGATGTACGTCGAGACGGAGATCGACGGGCTCACCCTGCGGGGCTATGTCGACCGTCTCGACATCGCCCCCGACGGGGCCATGCGGGTCGTCGACTACAAGACCGGACGGGCGCCGCGGGAGACCTTCGAGGGCAAGGCCCTGTTCCAGATGAAGTTCTACGCCCTCGTGCTGTGGCGGCTGCGCGGTGAGATCCCGAGGATGCTCCAGCTCGTCTACCTCGGCGACGGCGAGATCGTCCGCTACGAGCCCGACGAGGCCGACCTGCGGGCCCTCGAGCGCAACGTCAAGGCGGTGTGGGCCGCCATCGAGCGGGCCGCGAGCACGGGCGACTGGCGCCCGCGCACCTCCCGGCTGTGCGACTGGTGCGACTTCCGGCATCTCTGCCCCGAGTGGGGCGGGACGCCGCCGCCGCTGCCGGAGGACGCGTCCGTCGTCGCCCTCGACCCCGCGGCCTCCGGGATGGCCCAGCCGTCCGACGACTGACCGGGCCCGGTGCTCAGCCTCCCGCCGGATCCGGTATGCCGGCCAGCTCCGCGAGGGCTTCGGCGCTCACGCCCAGCAGGGTCGGCACCTGCACGGCGCCGTCGACCGGCGGGATGGGGATGACGTGCGGCACGGCGACGGTGCGCACCCCGGCAGCGACCGCGGAGCGCACGCCGGTCGGGGAGTCCTCGATGGCCACGCACCGCTCGGGAGCGGCACCGAGGGCCGAGGCGGCCGCGAGGTAGGGCTCCGGGTGCGGCTTGCCGTGCTCGACGGAGTCGCCGGTGACGACGGTGCCGAAGGTGCCCTCGGGAAGGGCGTCGAGCACGGCGTCGGCGAGGCTTCGCCACGACATCGTCACGAGGGCACAGGGGACGCCGGCGTCGGCGAGGCCGGTCAGGAGGTCCCGCGCGCCGGGCCGCCAGGGGACGTGCGCGCGGACCCGGGCGATGACCCGGACCAGCAGCTCCTCGATGATCCGGTCGACGTCCCAGTCGATCGGCGAGTGGTCGCGGATGAAGGCGGCGGAGACGCGCAGGTCGTTGCCGACGAGCTGGTGGGCGTACTCCTGCGACCACCGTCCGCCGGCCCCCTCGACGATCTCGTGCTCGGCGGCGATCCAGTAGGGCTCGGTGTCGACGAGGGTCCCGTCCATGTCCCACAGGACCGCGTCGGGCAGGCTCATGCGGCGAGTCTACGGACGTCTCGGCCGTCAGCCGGGACCGCGTGCGTAGGGTGGACCTCGACGAGGAGGAGGCCAGCGTGATCGAGCTCGAGGATCTGCCCGATCTGCACGAACCCGTGATGATCGCGGCGTTCGAAGGGTGGAACGACGCCGGCGAGGCAGCCAGCGCCGTCATCGAGCATCTCGCCGAGATCTGGGGGGCCGAGCCGGTCGCGGCGATGGACCCCGAGGACTACTACGACTTCCAGGTCAACCGCCCCCGCGTCCTGTCCGAGGGCGGGCAGCGGCGCATCTCGTGGCGCACGACCCGCATCCTCGTCGCGCAGGAGACGAGCATCGGCCGCGACGTCATCCTCGTCCAGGGCATCGAGCCGTCGTTCCGGTGGCGTGCCTTCGCCGTCGAGCTCATGGAGCTCGCCGACTCGGCGGGGGTCACCGAGGTCTACACCCTCGGCGCCCTCATGGCCGACGTCGCCCACACCCGGCCCATCCCGGTGACGGCCACCTCCGACGACCCGGAGGTCCGTCGGCGCTTCGACCTCGAGGTCGGCACCTACGAGGGTCCCACCGGCATCGTCGGGGTCCTCGCCGACGCGGCCGGCCAGGTCGGCCTGACCTCGATCTCCGCCTGGGCCGCGGTGCCGCACTACGCCGGACACACCCCCTCCCCCAAGGCGACGCTCGCCCTCGTCTCCCGGCTCGAGGGGCTGCTGGACTCTCCCATCGAGCACGGCGACCTCGACGAGGACGCCCGGGCCTGGGAACGCGGAGTCAACGAGCTCGCCTCGGGCGACTCCGACGTCGCCGAGTACGTCGAGTCCCTCGAGGAGGCCCAGGACACCGCCGAGCTGCCCGAGGCGACGGGTGACGCCATCGCCAAGGAGTTCGAGCGCTACCTCCGTCGCCGCGGCGTCGACGGAACCGACGGCTGAGCGACCCGGCTCGTCCGCGACGCGCCACCGACGCCCCGTCGGGCGTCGGCTACATCCGGATGCCGAGCAGGGCGTCGACGAGGCGGGCGACGAGGCCCGGGGCGGTCGGGTCGCTCCCGCCGCGCGCCAGGGCCGTCTCCGCCCACCGGTCGACGACCTCCAGCGCCCGCGGCGCATCGAGGTCGTCGGCGAGGGCCGCGCGCACGTCGGCGAGGGTGTCGTCGGCGGGCGGACCCTCGTTCATCGACAGGGCCTCGCGCCAGCGGGCCAGCCGGTCCTCCGCCTCGGCCAGCAGCGCCGGTCGGTACTCCCAGTCCTCGCGGTAGTGGTGTCCGAGGAGGACGAGCCGGATCGCCATCGGGTCCACCCCTTGGGCCCGGAGCCCGGAGACGAGGACGAGGTTGCCGAGCGACTTGCTCATCTTCTGTCCGTCGAAGCCGACCATCCCCTGGTGGGCGTAGAGCCGGGCGAAGACCGGCTCTCGGGTGAGCCCGGCGGCCTGGACGGCGCTCATCTCGTGGTGCGGGAAGAGCAGGTCCGAACCGCCGCCCTTGATGTCCATCGCCATGCCGAGATGGGTGACGGAGATGACGGTGCACTCGATGTGCCAGCCGGGACGCCCCGCGCCGAGGACCGGGTCGGGCCACGAGGGCTCGCCGGGGCGCTCCGCGCGCCACAGCAGGGGGTCGAGCGGGTCGCGCTTCCCGGGCCGGTCGGGGTCCCCGCCCCGCTCGGCCGACATGGTGAGCATCTGCTCGCGGGACCAGGACGAGATCGCCCCGAACCCCGGCTCGGTCGAGAGGTCGAAGTAGACGTCCTCCCCCGCGCCCTCGCCCACCGGCAGCCGGTATGCCGTCCCGGTGGCGAGCAGCCGCTTCACCGCGTCGGTGATGAGGTCCATCGACTCGACGACGCCCGAGTAGTGGTCCGGCGGGATGACGGCCAGCGCCGTCATGTCCTCGCGGAAGAGGGAGATCCCGTCCGCGGCGAGGTCGCGCCAGTCGAGCCCGTCCCGCTCGGCTCGCTCGAGGAGCGGGTCGTCGACGTCGGTGACGTTCTGGACGTAGGTGACGGCGTGGCCGGCGTCCCGGAGCACCCGCCCGACGAGGTCGAAGGCGATGTAGGTGGCCGCGTGGCCCAGGTGGGTCGCGTCGTAGGGGGTGATGCCACAGACGTACATCCGGGCGATCGGACCGGGGTTGACGGCGTGCACCTCGCCGGTGCTGCTGTCCTGCATCCGGAGCGGCTCTCCGTGGCCGGGCAGGGCAGGGATGAACGGCGTGGGCCAGGAGATCACGGGTGAAGCCTATGTCCTCGGGGTCACATCGCCGGCCACGGGATCGACGGCCAGCCCGGGGAGGGGTGCGGATGCCGGGCCGTGCGCAGCAGCCGGCGCGCGCGGGACGCGCAGTGCCTCGATCTCCGCGCGGGTCAGGAGGTCGGCGAGCTCGAGGACCTCCGCCTCCGCGGTGTCCAGCAGGTCGGCGACGATGCGGAGCCGGTCGAGGTCGGGCTCGGGGACCGGCTCGCCCGCCCAGCCCCACAGGACGGTCCGCAGCTTGGGCTCGACGCCGAGGCTGACACCGTGGTCGACGCCCCGGACCCCGGCCTGCGCGCGCAGCAGGTGGCCGCCCTTGCGGTCGGAGTTGTTGATGAGCGCGTCGAGCACCGCCGTGCTGCGGACCGCGGGCTCGTCCGCATGCGAGACGACGACCCGCTCGCCGCGTTCGGTCTCGCCGCGAAGGACGACGCGCCATCCCTCCGGAACCTCCCGCGCGGTCGTGACGGCGACGACGAGCTCCGGCTCCTCCCGGGGGTCGCCGATCCACTGCTGCACCGAGCCGGGGCCGGCCGGCCCGTCGCGCAGGACGGTCGGAGGAACGACGCCGAAGCCGCCGGCCGCGCTGACGAGGTATGCCGCGCGCTCCCGTCCCGCCAGGGTCCCGTCGGGGTAGTCCCACAGCGGACGCTCGGCGTCGATGGGCTTGTAGATGGCGAGCAGCTCCGCGTCTCCCCCGCGGACCTCGGCGAGGATCGCGCCGTTGGAGGAGTCGCTGATCCGGCCCAGCGGGACCAGCTCCCCGCCCGCGAGCAGGTCGGCGACGTCAGCGTCGGTAGCCGTTGGCACGGGGACAGATGTGGCCGTCGGGGTCGAGGGGTTGCCCGCAGAACGGGCAGGGTGGCCGTCCGGCCGCGACGACGGCGGCACAGCGGCGGGCGAACTCGCGGGCGGCCGCCGGTGGCAGCACGACTCGGACCGTCTGCGCCTCCCCCTCGGGCAGGGCCGCGGCCTCGATGACGGCCTCCTCGGCGTCGTCGATGTCCCGGTCGTGGCACTCGATGACGACGGCACCCCGGTCGGTGTCCCAGGACAGCGCCATCGTCGCGACCCGGAACGAGTCCTCGATCGGCGCGTCGAGCGGGTCGTTGTCCGGCGCCACGGCGGGGACGTCCGCCGCGTCGCCGACCGCCTCGAGCAGCTCGCCGACCCGCTCGGCCAGGACGCTCACCTGGACCTTCTCGAGCGAGAGCGAGACCACCCGGCCGCCCCCACGAGCCTGGAGGAAGAAGGTCCGCTGCCCGGGCGGGCCGACGGTGCCGGCGATGAAGCGCTCCGGCGGGTCGAAGTCGGCGAGGGTCACCCTGGCACCCTAACCCGGGTCGCCGCCGACGACCGAGTCCCCCTGCGCACCCGTCGACGGCGGCGGGGCGACGAGCCGGGCGATCCCGTCACCGGAGGCGTTGCTCGTGAGGAGGAAGGGGCGCTGAGCGGTGTAGCGCACGACGGTGACCGACGCCGGCCCGGTCTGGAAGCGCTGGAAATGGTCGAGGTGGGTGCCGGTGGCGTCGGCGACGACGGCCTTGATCGGGTCGCCGTGGCTGACGACGGCCCACACCGCGTCCGGTCCGTGTTCCGCCTCCACCCGGGCGTCGTGCCGACGCACCGCCTGGACGACCCGGTGGGCCATCTCGGCGATGCTCTCCGCGGCATACTCGCTCGAGTCGGGGAACCTGGCTCGGGTCGGCTGGTCCTGGACCACCCGCCACAGCGGGTCGGAGGCGAGGTCGACGAGCCGGCGCCCCGTCCAGGCGCCGTAGCGACACTCCCCCACGTCCTCGTCGATCTCGACCTCGATCGGCCGGCCCTCGACGACGGCCGTCGCCGTGTCGAGACAGCGGGTGATCGGGCTCGAGACGACGGCGACGAGCGGCACGTCGGCGAGGCGGTCGGCGAGGGTCCGGGCGTCCTCGCGGCCGCGGTCGGTCAGCGCCACGCCCGGGCGTCCAGCCGGCGAGGATGCCGTCGGCGTTGCCGGTGGACTGCCCGTGTCGCAGGAGGATCGTCGTCGCCACCGCTCCACTCTAGGTCGCGGTGATCCAGCCCATGCCGAGAGCCAGGACGAGCGTGACGCCGAGGAGGATGCGGTACCAGATGAACGTGCGGAGCGAGTTGGTCTGGACGAAGCGGAGCAGCCACGCGATCGAGGCGTAGGCGACGACGAAGGCGACGAGGATGCCGACCGCCATCTGACCGAACCCGAGGGCCCCGATGTCGGAGGCGTTCTTCGCCGCCTCGAACAGTCCCGCGGCCGTCAGCGCGGGGATCGCGAGGAAGAAGGACAGCTCGGTGGCGGAGACCCGGTCGATGCCGCGGGCGAGCCCCGCCGAGATCGTCGCGCCGGAGCGGGAGACGCCGGGGATGAGGGAGAAGCACTGGACGAGCCCGATGACGAGGCCGTCGACGAGGGTGACCTCGCCTTCGCCCCGCTGGACGCCGAGCTTCTCGAGGTCGTCGTGCCGACCCTCGGCCCACCAGATGACCATGCTCCACACGATGAGCCCGCCGGCGACCACCCACAGGCTGCGCAGCGGACCCTCGATGACGTCGCGGAGGAAGAAGCCGACGATCCCGACGGGGATCGAACCGACGATGACCGCCCACGCGAGCCGGTAGTCGTGCTCCTGCCTGGCCTCGGCGGATCGCAGGCCGTTCCACCAGGCCAGGGCGAGCCGGGCGATCTTGCGGGCGAAGTAGACGAAGGTCGCGACGATCGCCCCGATCTGGATGATCGCCGTGTAGGCCGTCACGGCCGGCGCATCGACCTCGAGGCCCATGAGCTTCTCGGTGATGGTGAGGTGGCCCGTGGACGAGACCGGGAGGAACTCGGTCAGCCCCTCGACGACGCCGAGGACGACGGCCTGGAGGTAGGTCAGGTCGGCTGCGGGCACGGGTGTGGTCTCCTGTCGCTGAGGGGTCGTGCTGTCGGTCCGGGACGCGCTGGTCCGGGTCCGGCTAGTCGGCCAGCCCGCTCTCGTCGAGGATCTCGGCCATGACCCGGAGCGTGTGGGCGCGTCCGTCGCCGGTCATCGCGAACGGTGAGACGGCGAGCATCGTCACGCCGGCCTCGGCGTAGCGCGGCAGCCGCTCGGCGATCCGCTCCTTCGGCCCGATGAGCGAGGTCGCGTCGATGAACTCGGGTGGCACGGCGGCGGCCGCCTCACGGTGCCGCTTCTCGAGGAAGAGGTCCTGGATCTCCTGGGCCTCCTTCTCGAAGCCCATGCGCACGGCCAGCCGGTTGTAGAAGTTCTGCTTCCGTGACCCCATCCCGCCGATGTAGAGGGCGGCGTAGGCGCTCACGGCCGCCATGCCCGCCTCGACGTCGTCGGTGATGACGACGGGGACGGTGGGGACGACCTCGAAGCCCTCGAGGGGGTTCTGCTCGGTTCCCTTCCCGGCCCGCCTCCGTCCGGTCGCGATGGACTCGAGCATCGGCCGCGAGTGCTCCGGCGAGAAGAAGATGGCGAGCCAGCCGTCGGCGATCTCACCGGTCAGCTCGAGGTTCTTGGGACCGACCGAGGCGAGGTAGACGGGGATCTCCGGCCGCACCGGATGGAGGGTGAGCGACAGGGGCTTCCCCGGCCCGTCGGGCAGCGGCAGCGTGAAGTGCTCCCCGTCGTAGCGGACCATGTGGCGCCGCAGCGCCATCCGGACGATGTCGACGTACTCCCGCGTCCGTCCCAACGGGTCGGCGAAGGGAACCCCGTGCCACCCCTCGCTCACCTGGGGACCCGACACCCCGAGGCCGAGGTGCACCCGGCCGCCGGACAGCGCGTCGAGGGTGGCGGCCGTCATCGCCGTCATCGCCGGCGTCCGGGCGGGGATCTGCATGACCGCCGCCCCGAGGCCGATCCTCGTCGTCTGCGCGCCGATCCAGGACAGCACGGTCGGGGAGTCCGAGCCGTAGGCCTCGGCGATCCACGCCGCGGCATACCCGAGCTCGTCCGCGAGCTGGGCGAGCGGAACCATGTCCGCGTCGATCCCCATCCCCGCATAGCCGAAGTTGACGCCCAGTCGCATGCCCGACACCGTATCGGCCCACGGCTCCCGTGGCAGGCTCCTTCCCTGGGCGAGTCCCGTGAGTTGGCTGGGAGCCGGTCTCGTGGCGGCCCGGATGTCCACTCCTCGGTAGGGTCGCCGCCATGGAGCAGCGGCACCTCGGGTCCTCCGGCCTCACCGTGTCCCGGCTGGCGCTCGGGACGATGACGTGGGGCTCCCGGACGAGCCCCGAGGACGCCGAGGACCTCTTCGCGACCTACCGTGCCGCCGGCGGCACCGTGCTCGACACCGCCTACGGGTATGCCGGGGGGCGCAGCGAGGAGATCGTGGGGGCCGTCCTCGACGCGGTGGCCCGTGACGAGGTCGTCGTCGTGACGAAGGCGGGGATCTCCGCAGGGGTGACCCGCCCGGCGTCGGGACGGGTCGTCGACACGAGCCGCCGCGCCCTCATGGCTCAGCTCGACGCGTCGCTCCGACGGCTGCGCACCGACCACGTCGACGTGTGGATGACGCACGCCTGGGACGAGCGGACTCCGCTCGAGGAGACGCTCGGGGTCCTCGAGTGGGCCGTCACGACCGGTCGGACCCGGTATGTCGGCGTCACCGACCATGCGGGCTGGCAGGCGGCGCGCGCGATGTCGCTGCTCCAGGCCCGGCGCATCCCGCTCGTCGCGGTCGAGACCGAGTACTCCCTCGTGTGGCGCCGTCCGGAGCTCGAGCTCGTGCCGGCGGCGCGGGGGCTGGGCTTCGGGCTGCTGGCCTCCTCTCCCCTCGGGCGAGGGGTCCTCGCGGGCCGCTACCGCGGTGCCGTGCCCGCCGACAGCAGGCTCGCCTCGGACGAGCTGTCGCGCTTCGCCGCCGTCCACGTCGGCGAGCACACCCGCGGGGTCGTCGAGGCGGTCCTCACGGCGGCACGGGGCCTCGACGTCTCCCCGGCCGCCCTGGCGCTCGCCTGGGTCCGCGACCGCCGCGCCGTGAGCACGGCCGTCATCGGGCCGCGCACCCCGGCCCAGCTGCGGACGCTTCTCGAGGCGGAGCGGCTCGACCTCCCGCGCGAGATCGCCGACGTCCTCGACGAGGTCTCGACCGAGCACCTCTGACGCGTCGGCGGTCAGACCCGGTCGGTCTCCTCGAACTCCTCGTCGTCGAGCCCGGCGTACATGCCGTCGTCGTCCTCGTCCTCGAAGTCGTCGTCCTCGTCGTCGGAGTCGTCGTCCTCGTCTGTCGGAGTCGTCGTCGGAGTCGTCGTCCTCGTCGGAGTCGTCGTCGTCCTCGAAGTCGTCCTCGTCGTCCTCGGTGTCCTCGTCCTCCGGTCCCCCGTAGACGACGAGCGGAGTCATCTCCTGGAAGGCGTCGTAGAGCGCTGCGTCGTAGGCCTCGAACGCCTCCGACAGGTCGTCATAGGCGGCGATGACGGCCGGGTCGTCCTCCCCGCGGCGGGTCGAGCTGGCCTCGAGGTGGCGTTCGAAGGCGGCGATGAGCTGGTTCAGGGCACCTCGTGGGTCAGCGCTCATGCGATGACCGTATCTGCTCTGACGCACAATGGGGAGTGATGGTGGAGTACGAGTACCGAGTCCTGTCCTTCCGTCGCGACACCGCGCGGGGGGACATTCGCCGTCTGCTGGCCGAGGAGGCCGAGTACGGCCACTGGGAACTGCACCGGACGCGGATCTACATGGGCGGCCTGACCCGGACCTGGTTGCGGCGCAAGATCATCCGCGCGCCGCGGCGGGAGGTCAGCAGGACCTGACGAGCCGGCCCAGCACCCGGACCCCGAACCGCAGCGAGTCCACCGGGACCCGCTCGTCGACGCCATGGAACATCGGGGCGAAGTCGAGGTCCTCCGGGAGTCGGAGCGGAGCGAAGCCGTAGCCGGTGATGCCGAGCAGCGACAGCGCCTTGTTGTCCGTTCCGCCGGACAGGCAGTAGGGCAGCACGGTCGCCTCGGGGTCCTCGGCGCGCAGCGCCCCCCGCATCCTCTCGACGAGGCTCCCGTCGAACGGGACGTCGAGAGCGATGTCGCGGGTGTCGACCCGGACCTCGACGCCCTCGCCGGCGAGCTCGCGCAGCGTGGCCATCAGCTCGTCCTCGTGACCGGGAAGGAACCGGGCGTCGACGGCCGCGGTGGCGGTCTGCGGCACGACGTTGTGCTTGTAGCCCGCGTGCACCATCGTGATGTTGGCCGTGTCCTGGAGGGAGCCGCGGACGAAGCCCTGGGCGCCCCGGAGATGGACGAGGAGGTCCTCGGCGTCGTCGTCGCGGTAGGCCGTCCCGGTCAGCTCCGAGAGGCCGTCGAGGAGGCCGCGCACGGAGGCGATGTACTCGCGCGGCCACTCGTGCTCGTCGACGCGCCGGATCGCCGCCGCGAGGCGGACGATGGCGTTGTCGACGGCGGGGACCGAGCCGTGCCCGGCGGTGCCGGAGGCGACGAAGGTGACCCAGCAGATGCCCTTCTCGGCCGTCTGGAGCAGATAGGCGCGCCGGGGCGCGCCGTCGGCGCCGGGAACGGTGACGCTGAAGCCGCCCACCTCGCTCACCGCCTCGGAGACGCCGTCGAAGACCTCGGGATGCGCCTCGACCATGAAGTGCGAGCCGCGGCGGCCACCCGCCTCCTCGTCGGCGAAGAAGACGATGACGAGGTCGCGGGGCGGGACGGTGCCCGTCCGCGCCAGGTCGCGGACGACGGCGAGCATCATCGCCACCATGTCCTTCATGTCGACGGCCCCGCGGCCCCAGATGCAGCCGTCCCGCTCCTCCCCCGAGAAGGGGTCGACCTGCCAGTCGGCGGCCTGGGCCGGGACGACGTCGAGGTGCCCGTGGATGCACAGCGCGGGCCGCTCCCGGTCGGCGCCAGGAATCCGTAGGGCGACCGTCGTCCGCCCCGGGTCGCTCTCGTAGACGTCGGGTTCGAGCCCGACCTCGCGGAGCAGCCCGACGACGTAGTCGGCCGCCTCCCGCTCCCCCGGCCCGGAGCCGTCCCCGAAGTTGCTCGTGTCGATGCGGATCAGCTCCTGGCAGATCCGGGCCACCTCGGCCTCGGGTGGGGTCAGGTCGCGCACGTCAGCCATGCGGGCCACCCTAGGCCGATTTCGGCAACCGGGCCGACACCGTGTATCGTTCCGGGTCGGCTGCAGCGCCCTCCCCGGGCCCGCGGTCACCCACTCGTCCGGGTGGCGGAATTGGCAGACGCGCTAGCTTGAGGTGCTAGTCCTCGCATAGAGGGTGGGGGTTCAAGTCCCCCCTCGGACACACGTGACAGGGCCCCACCATCGGTGGGGCCCTTCGTGCGTATGCCGCGGCCGCGGCATACCCTCCGGCCGGCCGATCGACACCTAGAGTGCACCCATGACGCCCGCCGACGGCCAGGGATGGTGACCCGGTGCACGAGGTCTTCGTGTCCCTGCTGTGGATCACTGCGGCCGCGGTGGCGGCTCCCGTCCTCATCCGTCTCCTCCACCGACTACGGCTGCCGGAGGTCGTCCTCCTCCTGGCCCTCGGGGTCGTCATCGGGCCCTTCGGCCTCGGCCTCGCCCAGGAGGACGAGTCGATCGCCCTGCTCTCCCATCTCGGTCTCGGCATGCTCTTCCTCGTCGCCGGCATGGAGGTCGACCTCGACTCCCTGCGGGGACGGACCGGACGCCGCGCCACGGCGGCCTGGGGGGTCTCGCTCGGCCTCGCAGCGGTCGTGGCCGGAGCCGTCGTCGCCGTCGACCGGCCTGCACTCGTGGGCCGCGCTGGGCATCGCCATGACGTCGACCGCGCTCGGGACCCTGCTGCCGGTGCTCCGCGACACCGGGCTGACGGACGGGGCCGCTCGGGCGGGTCGTCATGGCGAACGGCGCCGTCGGCGAGCTCGGTCCCGATCGTCGCGATGAGCCTGCTCGTCGGCACCCGACAGACGTGGGTGGCCGCCCTGGCGCTCCTCGGGTTCGCGATCGCGGCCGCCGTCGTCAGCGGCCTCCTCCTGAGGCACTACCCGCGGGCCGGCTGGCTGCAGCACATCGTCAGGGCGGAGTCCGAGACGACGGCCCAGCTGCCGGTGCGGCTCGTCCTCCTCCTCCTCGTCGCGATGCTCGCCCTCGCGGCGTCCTTCGGCCTCGACATCATCCTCGGCGCGTTCATCGCCGGCGTCCTCGTCCACCGGCTCCTCCCGCCGCAGCGCGAGAAGACGCTCGCGCGGATCGACGGACTGGCGTTCGGCTTCCTCGTCCCCGTCTTCTTCGTCACCTCGGGCATGGGGATCGACATCGGCGTCGTCGTCGAGAACTGGGCGTCCGTCCTCGTCTTCTTCGTCATGATCGTCCTCGTCCGGGGGCTCCCGGTCCTCGTCGCCTTCCGGGACCTCGAGCGACCCCATCCCGCCCAGGTCGCGCTCTTCAGCGCCACGGGGCTGCCGATCATCGTCGCCGTGACGGCGGTGGCCGTCGACACCGGCTCGATGACGCCCACGGGACAGTCCGTCGTCGTGGCCGCCGGGGCCCTCACCGTCCTGACGATGCCGCTGCTGGCCCTCCGGCTGCACCGACCCGCGCCCGACGGCACGGGTCGGGCGGCCTGACGGCGCTCATCCGAGCAGCTTGGCCTTCGCGGCCGCGAACTCCTCGTCCGAGAGGATCCCGGCGGCCTTGAGGGAGCCGAGCTTCTCGAGCTGGGCGATGAGGTCCTCGCCACCTCCCGCCGCCGCGGGAGGGGCCGGCGGCGGCGCCGCCATCTGCTGGCGCATCTGGGCGAGCTCGGCCTGGGCCTCGTATGCCGCCTGGTTGGCCGCCTGTTGCTCCTGAGCGGCGACCATCCTCCCCTGCTGGCGTCGTTGGACGTTGCCGGAGACGGCCGTCGCGGTGCCCGCGATCACCGCCGTGCGCGCCATCGTCCCGATGAGCCCCGGCCGGCCGATTCGTCCTCGCATGTGTGGTCCTACCCTTCGTCCTCGCTCGTGAGTCCCTGCAGCACCTCGGCGACGACCGCCGCCGGGACGCGGATGTCGGCGACGAGCCGACCGCCGCTGCGCTGGACCGCAGCGGTCAGGCCGCGGGCCCAGGTGTGCTCGAGGACGACGACGGCCGCGCTCCCCCCGGGCTCGAGGCCCTGGGCGAACTCCTCGACGTCATCCGCCGAGATGAGGTCGGCGGCGTTCTCCCCGAGCAGGCTCTGGAGCCGGCCGAGGTTGCCGTCCAGCTCGTCCTGGTCCAGCTCGTGGTAGGTGACGGCCCCGTCGGCATCCTTGGCCATGACGAGACCGTCGACGAGGGAGACGGTCCCCTGCTCGACGAGGGCCTGTACCTCGTCGACGACGGGGCCGCCCATGCCCTGCTCGGCGAAGCCGACGACGACGACTTCCACGGGACCGATCGACATGGCACCGACCTCTCGGCTGGAGTACCCGGCGTCACCTGGCCGGCTGAGCACACTCTGCCGCACGCCGGTGCCGGGTGAGAACCCCTGGCTCAGAACAGGACGGGGTAGCGGGACAGGATCGCGATGCCGGCGGCCCCGAGCCCGGCGGCCATCCCGAGGAACGTCAGACCGGCCCAGCGGGGGAAGTCCCGGCCGGACATCGCGGTGAAGAAGAGCACGAGGGCGAACAGGACGGTGAGGATCGAGTAGTCGTCGCCCTGCTGGTTGTTGTCGAGCGCCTCCTGGAACTTCGCGTCGGCCCGGGCGGTGAGCTCGGCCGCCTCGGCCTCGCCGGGTGGCTGGTACGACGGCTCCTTGAACGGCGAGGCCAGGGCGCGGCCGTGGCTGACCCAGTCGTCGAAGGCCACGGCGAACTCCGGGGTGAAGCGGTCCTCGACATAGGTCGCCAGCTTGCGCTGGTCCGTCGCGACGGCGTTGATGTACTCGGTGTAGATCGCGAGGTCGAAGGACCGGGCGTCGCGGGACTGGCTCATCGCGTCCGCCGCCTGGATCCTCGCGCTCGACGCCTGGCTGAAGGCGATCGACATCGCCCCGCCCCACTTGGAGGACTCGAAGCCGCACCACGCCGTCAGCACCGCCGTGACGGCGAGGATGACGACGGTGGCGATCTCGCGCCAGTCGCGTCCGTGCTCGCTGGGTGGGTCGCCGGCCGGGGCCGCGACCGGGGAGTCGCTCATGGCTCGAGGCTCCGCTCCGGGTCGGGTGCCGCCGCGTCCGGCGGCCGCGCGAGGAGCCCGACCGCCGCGGCGGCGGCCGCTCCCAGGGCGAGGAGGACGCTGACGACGATCGAGCTGCCGGACCGGAGCAGGAGCGCGAGCAGGAGGGCGCCCGCCACGGCCCAGGCGGCGGCCGGAACCCAGGGCCGGCTCCTGCCCCACGCGAGGCCGCCGTCCCAGCCGGACCGGGCCCGCGTCCGGAGCGTCCTCGCCTGGGCCGACGGCCCGGTGACGGCGAGGACCACGGTCAGGACAACGAGGACGAGGGCGACGAGGCCCACCGTGCCGCGCAGCCGCTCGGTGAGGATGTCGAAGCCGGACTCGGCGGCGGGGTGCGGCGGGGGTCCGGGAAGGCCGGCGAGGACCGTCCGTCGGGCGAAGGCCAGCCCGACGAGGAGGACGCCCAGCCCGGCAAGTGACCCCACGGACCAGCGCAGCGCGGCCCGGCGCCGCTGCCGGGCCAGGGCGATCCCGCCGGCGGCGAGGAGCAGGGTGAGCACCGGCAACCATCGGCCGACGGCGTCGAGGGCGCGGTAGGCCGCCTGCGCCTTCTCGAGCTCGCTCACCTTGGCCAGGGGCAGGGTGGCCTGCACCGTGGGGATGGACTCGGCCCCGGGGACGCCCGCGTTGACGAGCGCGTTGCGGATCGTGTTCGACAAGGTGGCGAGCTGCAGGCTGACGGTGCCGTCCTGCACCACGACGTCGCGGTCGCCGCGCAGGACCGCGATGAGCTCCTCGTGGGCGGACCGGTTGGCCTCGGTCCATGCCTGGGCGAACGCCGGGCTCTCCAGCAGCGCGTCGACCGCCCGGCTCACCATCGCCTGGACCCGGTCCCGGAGCGGCTCGGCGAGCAGGTCGAGCGCACGGGAGACGGCCGGCGGGAGACCCTGGTCCTCCAGCGCGGTGGCCGCCTTGTCGAGGACCTGCTGTTGCTCGATGAGCTCCATGACGCGGTCGGTCAGCGCCGTCTCGGCCGCGGCGACGACCTCGGGGTCGGTCGCGAGGGGCGCGACGGTCGCGACGTAGGCATCGGTGTCGGTGACCGTGCCGGAGACCCACCAGGCGGCGCTCGCCACCGGCACGAGAACGGCCGCGAGAACGAGGACGACCGCGGCCGCCACGGTCCGGACGCGGCTCATCGCTCGCCCCCACTCGGCTCGGCGAGAACCCGGCGCTCGGCGGTCAGCTGCCCCGGCGCGTCCCCGGTGTTGACGGTCGCGCTCGGCTCGAGAAGGAGGGCGCTCGCCCCGTCCGCGGAGAAGGGCTGGTGCGTCGCGCCGCGGGGCACGACGAAGATCTCCCCCGGCCGCAGGACGACCTCGCGGTCGTCGAGCCGGATGGTCAGCTCGCCCTCGAGGACGAGGAAGAGCTCGTCGGTCTCGGGGTGGCTGTGCCGGGCGAACTCTCCGTGCGCCCGGACCACCCGGACGTCGTAGTCGTTGACGGTGGCGACGGTCAGCGGCGACCACGCCACGTGGACGCCGGAGAGCGCCGCCGCGAGGGACACGGGTTCCATGGCGGAAGCCTAGAGCGAGGGGGCCCTACGCTGGGCGTCGTGCTCGAACGGATCACGGCAACCCGGTACGTGACCCCCCTCAAGGAGGGCGGGTCGCTCCCGGGCATCATCGAGGCGGACGACCTCGGCACCTACGTCCTGAAGTTCCGCGGCGCCGGGCAGGGCCTCAAGGTCCTCGTCGCCGAGGTGATCGTCGGCGAGCTCGCCCGGGCGTTCGGCCTGTCCGTCCCGCGGCTGGCGGTCGTCGACCTGCGCGATCCCATCGCCAAGTACGAGGCCGACGAGGAGGTCCAGGACCTCCTCACCGCAAGCCTCGGCAGCAACCTCGGCATCGACTTCCTGCCCGGCTCCTTCGGGTACGACGGCTCACGGCGCCCCGACCCCGACACGGCCGCGGCCATCGTGTGGCTCGACGCCTTCACGGCCAACCCCGACCGCACCTGGGCCAACCCCAACCTGCTCATGTGGCACGACCGGCCGTGGCTCATCGACCACGGCGCCGCCCTGTACTTCCACCACCGATGGCCGACGAAGGTCCCCGATGCGGCCGCCTTCGCGCGCCAGACGTACGACGCGAGCCGACACGTCCTCGCCACCCCGGCGGGGAGCATCGCCGCGGCCCACGAGCGCCTCGCCCCGCTCGTCACCCCGGAGCTCCTCGACGCGCTGACGGCGCAGGTCCCGGAGGAGTGGCTGGAGCCGGCGACCGGGCTCGACGGACCGGAAGCGGTGCGCGCGGCATACCGGGAGCACCTGACCGCCCGGCTGGCGAGCGCGGACGCGTGGCTCCCTCAGGGGGACCCGTGGACCTGACCGGATACCAGTACGTCGTCCTGCGCTGCGTCCCTCGGGTCGAGCGGGAGGAGTTCGTCAACGTCGGCGTCGTCCTCTACAGCCAGGGGGCCGGCTTCCTCGCCGCGGCGCATCGGGTCGACGACGAGCGGCTGCGCGCCCTCGCACCCGAGATCGACCCGGCGGCGGTCCGCGACGCCGTCGACGTCATCGCCCGCGTATGCCGCGGCGACAGCGGTGCAGGCCTTCCCCACCTCGACGGGCCGGGCAAGCGGTTCGGGTGGATCGCCGCCCCCCGCTCGACCGTCGTCCAGACCGGCCCGGTCCACGGTGGGCTCACCACCGACCCGCAGGCCGAGCTCGACCGGCTGCTGTCGCGGCTCGTCGGCTGAGGAGGCGTCGGCCGGTCAGCGCACCCGCAGCGCCCACGCCGCCACCGCGCCGGCGGCGGCGACGTTGAGGGAGTCGACCCCGCCGGCCATCGGGATCGTCACCGTGAGGTCGACGGCGTCCAGCGTGCGCCGCGCCAGGCCGTCGCCCTCGGTGCCGAGGACGAGCGCGAGGCGTTCGGGCGGGGCGGCGGCGAGGTCGTCGAGGCCGACCGCCTCCTCGGCGAGGGCGAGGGCGGCGACGGTGAAGCCGAGGGCCTGGAGCTCGGCCGACGCCGGCCGGCCACGGGTCGATCCTGGTCCACGGCACCTGGAACACGGTGCCCATCGAGACCCGGATGCTTCGACGGTAGAGGGGGTCGGCGCACCGGGGGGTGACGAGGAGCGCGTCCACGCCGAGGCCGGCGGCGCTGCGGAACACGGCGCCGACGTTCGTGTGGTCGACGATGTCCTCGAGGACGAGGATCCGGCGCGCGTCGCGGCAGACCTCGGCGACGGTGGGCAGCACGGGCCGCTGCATCGCCGCGAGCGCGCCGCGGTGGAGGTGGAAGCCGGTCAGGGTCTCGATGACGTCGTGCTCCCCCACGAAGACCGGCACGCCGGCCCGCTCCGCATCGGCGACGACGTCGGCGAGGTCGGTCAGCCAGCGTTCGGCCATGAGATAGGAGCGCGGCCGCAGCCCGGTGCCGAGGGCGCGGCGGATGACCTTCTCGGACTCGGCGATGAACAGGCCCCGCGCCGGCTCGGACCGGCGGCGCAGCGCGACGTCGGTGAGGCCGACGTAGTCGACGAGCCGCGGGTCCGCCGCGTCGGTCACCCGCTCCACCATCAGTCGAACCACACGATCTTGACGATCGCGACGACACCGATGACGACGATCACGGCTCTCAGCACCGTGGGGCTGAGCCGGCGGCCGACCGTGGCGCCGATGACGCCGCCGGCGACGGAGCCGACCGCGATGAGGGCGGCGACGAGCCAGTCGATGTCGGAGCGGGCGACGACGACGAAGACGACGGCGGCGATGAAGTTGGCCGCGGTGGCGAGGACGTTCTTGTAGCCGTTGAGCCGCTGGAGCGGCTCGGCGCTGAGGGTGCTCATGATCCCCATGAGGAGGACCCCCTGGGCCGCCCCGAAGTAGCCGCCGTAGATGGCCGCGGCGAAGACCCCGGCCATCATCGCCCAGCGGTGCCACCCGACCTCCGCCGCGCTGTGGTGGGTCGCCGCGGCGGCCGAGAGCCGGGGCCCGAACACGACGAGGAGGACGCCGAGGGTGATGAGCACGGGGACGATGGCCCGGAAGGCCGCGGGGTCGAGGACGAGGAGCAGGGCGGCGCCGACGCTGCCGCCGAGGAGGGACATCGGCACGAGGCGCAGCAGGGTCCTCCTCGCCCCGACGAGCTCGGCCCGGTACCCCGCCGCGCCGCTGATGCCCCCGAAGAGCAGGCCCACGGTGTTCGACATGTTCGCCGTGACGGGCGGGATGCCGAAGAGGAGCAGCGTCGGGAAGGTGATGAGGGTGCCCGAGCCGACGATCGTGTTGATCGTCCCGGCGCCGACGCCCGCGAGGACGATGCAGGCGGCGGCGAGCACGGACACCCGGTCACCCTAGCGAGGGTGACCGGGTGTCCGGCGTGGCTTCTCAGCCCTGGCGGGGGGCCTCCGGCGGTTCGGGGAACGTCGGGGGCTCCGGCGGCAGGTCGGCCGGGGGCCGGGCCGGCGGTGCCTCGGGGGCCGCGGGCGGGGCGGCCGGCGGGGCAGGGGGCGTCGGCGGCGTCTGCGGGTCGGGCACGGCGTCCGCGGACCGCTGGATGGGCGGCTGCACCCGGCCCACCGGGTTGGCGTGCTCGCTGGCCTCCTGGCTGGCCCGGCCCGCCTGGCCGCGGGCCTCCGCGAGGGCCTGGGCCGCGTCCTCCAGGGTCGTGTCCTCGAAGACGTTCTCCATCTCCGGGTTGTCGTCGACCCAGGACTCGTCCGAGCCGCCGTCCAGCCCGCCGTCCGGGCGACTTCCCGAGCATCCCGCCGATGCCCTTGAGGGCGTCGGTCAGCTCACTGGGGATGATCCACATCTTGTTGGCGTCGCCGCGGGCGATCTGCGGGAGCACCTGGAGGTACTGGTAGGCGAGCAGCTTCTGGGTCGGCTTGCCACGGTGGATCGCCTCGAAGACCTGCTGGATGGCCCGGGCCTGACCCTGCGCCTCGAGGACCCGCGCCTGGGCCGACCCCTCGGCCCGGAGGATCTGGCTCTGCTTCTCACCCTCGGCGGTGAGGATGGCGGACTGCTTCGTGCCCTCGGCATAGAGGATCTGTGCGCGCCGCTCCCGCTCGGCCTTCATCTGCTTCTCCATCGACTCCTGCACCGACATGGGCGGGTCGATGGCCTTCAGCTCGACGCGGTTGACGCGGATCCCCCACTTGCCGGTCGCCTCGTCGAGGACGCCGCGCAGCTGGGCGTTGATCTGGTCGCGGCTCGTCAGCGTCTGCTCGAGGTCGAGGGAGCCGATGACGTTACGCAGCGTCGTCACCGTCAGCTGCTCGATGCCCTGGATGAAGTTGGCGATCTCGTAGACGGCCGACTTCGCGTCGATGACGGAGTAGTAGATCACCGTGTCGATGTTGACGACGAGGTTGTCGGACGTGATCACCGGCTGTGGCGGGAACGACACGACCTGCTCGCGCAGGTCGATGTTGGCCCGGACCTTGTCGATGAACGGCACGAGGACGTTGAGACCCGGGGTGAAGGTCGCGTGGTACCTCCCGAGCCGCTCGACGATGACCGCGGTCTGCTGTGGCACGATCCGCACGGTTCGCACGATGACGATGAGTGCGAACACGAGGAGCAACAGCAGCACGATGATGCCGATGCTGGGCATGGGTGTTCTCCGATCTCGAGGTGCAAGGGCGGACCCCCTACTGGGCCGCTGCGTCCTCGTGGTGGTCGATGGTGGTCACCGCGACGACGATGGCCGTGGCGCCCTCGATCGCGAGGACCCGGACCTCTGCTCCGGGCTCACAGGGCGGGGCGCCGGTCGCGGTCCGGGCCGACCAGGTCTCGCCGTTGAGCTTGACCCGGCCGTCCGTCGTCGTGACCCGCTGGATGACCCGCGCGTGCCGGCCGACGAGGCCGGAGGCGCCGATGTCGCGTCCGAGCTCCCCATCGGTGAAGTGCCGCTTGAGCAGCGGCCGGACGATGACGAGCAGGAGGAGCGCCACGACGACCGCGACGACGACCTGGATCGCGAAGTTCGCTCCCAGTCCGGCCGCCAACGCGGCCGCGAGGGCGCCGCCGGCAAGCATGATGAACACGAAGTCGACGGTAGCCGCCTCGACCGCAGCCAGCGCGAGGGCGATCCCCACCCATGCGAGCCAGGCGTAGTCGCTCAGCCAGGTCATGTCAGTCCTCCTCCGCCCCCCTCACGCGAGGCGCGCGTACCGCTTCGACGTCATGGACATCATGTCGGTTCCACGCCCGGATCCGCCGCACGTGCGGCGAACCGCGCGCCGCGCGACTCGAGCACGAGCGGCATCCCGAAGGTGGCGGAGAGGTTCTCGGCCGTGAGCGTGATCTCGATCGGCCCCTGGGCGACGATCCGCCCCTCGCGCAGGAGGAGCACGTCGGTGAAGTGCGGTGGGATCTCCTCGACGTGGTGGGTGACGACGACGAGCGCCGGCGCGGCGAGGTCGGCCGCGAGGTCGGCGAGCCGCCGGACGAGGTCCTCCCGGCCACCGAGGTCGAGGCCGGCCGCCGGCTCGTCGAGGAGCATCAGCTCCGGGTCGGTCATGAGCGCCCGGGCGATCTGCACCCGCTTGCGCTCGCCCTCGGACAGGGTGCCGTAGCGGCGGTCCGCGAGGTGGGCGGCCCCCATCGCCTCGAGCAGGTCCGCCGCCCGCGCGTGGTCGAAGTGCTCGTAGGCCTCCCGCCAGCGGCCGACGACGCCGTAGGAGGCGGTGACGACGACGTTGTGGACGATCTCGCCACCGGGGATCCGGTCGGCGAGGGACGCCGAGGCGAGCCCGATCCGCGGCCGCAGCTCGAAGACGTCGACGGCGCCGAGCACCTCGCCGAGCACCCCGACGACGCCCGTCGTCGGGTGCATCCGTGCCGCGGCGAGCTGGAGCAGCGTCGTCTTGCCGGCGCCGTTGGGGCCGAGGACGACCCAGCGCTGGCCCTCCTCCACCTCCCACGAGAGGTCGTCGAGGAGGGTCGTGTTGCCGCGAACGACGCTCACCCCCGCGAAGGCCAGCACGTCGCTCATGGCAAGCAACCCTAGACGACGGCGGGGGCCTACGATGACGCGATGCCCGAGCTGCCGGTCAGTGTCCGTCTCGCCCTCTGGGTGTCCCGCGCCTGGGCCGACGACGGGGACCTGTCCGAGGCGGTCGCGCGGGCGCACCCGGATGCCGACGACGTGGGCGGAGATCTCGACCGGCTCGGCCTCTGGCGGGACCTCGGCGAGCGGGCCGTGCTCGTGGCCCTGCCCGCTCCGGGCGACTCCGTCGGCATGCCGACGGCTCCCCCTGCCACGCTCGCGGCCGCCACGGCGGCCGGTGAGTGCGTCCTCGCGCCGAGCCTCGGTGGGATCCTCGTCCCCGACGTGGGCGACTACGGACCCGAGGGCGACCGTGGGCTGCGGGTCCGCTGGGCGGCTCACGACGCCGACCCCGTCCCCCCGCACCGGGTCGAGGCGCTCGACGCGCGCCAGGCGGCCCGGGACCTCGCCCGGACGGTGGCGCGGGCGACGACGGAGCTCGAGAGCTGGGGCGGGCGGCCGTTCGACCCCGACCGGGCGCGGGCGGAGGCGGAGCAGGACCGCGCGCCAGTGGGCCCTGCCTCGCGAGATCCCCGGCGACGTCGCCGCGACCATCCGCTCCGCCGCTGCGGTGGCGACGACGGCGGAACGGGGTCTGACGGTTGCGCACGGCGCACTCGACTCGGTCGTCCTCGAGGCCCGGGAGCGGGTGCTGCGCCGGCTGCGCCGCGACGCCGAGCACGTCCTGGCGGCCGCGACGAATGCCGCGGTCGCCACCCTCGCGGGCTGGGCGCGGCAGCGCTAGGGCGCGCTGCGGTCAGTCGCGCCCGCCCAGCACGCCGGAGTAGACCTCCATCGTCCGGTCACCGATGCTCGCCCAGGAGAACGAGTCGACGGCCCGGCGCCGGCCGGCCTGGCCGAACCGCCGGGCGCGGTCGGTGTCGCTCACGGCGTCGTTGAGTGCGGCGGCGAGGTCGGCGACGAACCGGTCGATGTCGACCGGGGTGCCCGTGCCGTCCTCGACCTGCTCGATGGGGACGAGCCAGCCCGTCTCCCCGTCGACGACGACCTCGGGGATGCCCCCGGTGGCGGTCGCGACGACCGGCACCTCGCAGGCCATCGCCTCGAGGTTGACGATGCCCAGCGGCTCGTAGACGGACGGGCACGCGAAGACGGTCGCCGAGGACAGCAGGGCGATGACGTCGGCCCTCTTGAGCATCTCGGGGATCCAGACGACGCCGTCCCGGGTCTCGCGCAGGCCCGCGATGAGCTCCTCGACCTCGGACTGGATCTCCGGGGTGTCCGGTGCGCCGGCGAGCAGGACGATCTGGACGTCCGGGGGCAGCTCGGCGACGGCGCGCAGGAGGTAGGGCAGCCCCTTCTGCCGGGTGATCCGGCCGACGAAGATGACCGAGCGGCGGTCGGGGTCGACGCCCCGGTCGCGCACCGCGTCGAGGTCGCTGCGTGGCTGCCACAGCTGCGAGTCGATCCCGTTGTGGACGACGTGGACCCTGGCGGGGTCGATCTGCGGATAGCTGCGGAGGATGTCGGCGCGCATCCCGGCGCTCACCGCGATGACCGCCTCGGCGGCCTCGTAGGCGGTGCGCTCGACCCACGAGGAGAGCCGGTAGCCGCCGCCGAGCTGCTCGGCCTTCCAGGGCCGCAGCGGCTCGAGGCTGTGGGCCGAGATGACGTGGGGTATGCCGTGCAGGAGCGAGGCGAGGTGCCCACCGAAGTTCGCGTACCAGGTGTGGGAGTGGACGAGGTCGGCGCCCGCGCAGGCCCCCGCCATGGCGAGGTCGACCCCCATCGTCCTGATCGCGGCATTCGCCTCGGCCAGCTCGGGGAGGTCGGGGTACCCGGACGTGCCGTCCTCCTCGCGCGGGGCACCGAAGGCGTGGACCCGCACGTCGACGTCTCCGCGGTCGCGGAGGGCCCGGACGAGCTCCTGCGACGTGGACCCCCGCACCCCCGTAGATGTTGGGCGGGTACTCCTTGGTCAGGATGTCGGCTCTCACATTCGTCACGTTAGTCGCGTCCCGGGGTGTCCGCGAGGGCCGCGGTTCTCTAGGGTCGGGACATGGCATACCGCAGCGGTGGTCCCAAGGTTCTCGCGATCGTCCTCGCCGGTG
Source organism: uncultured Actinomycetota bacterium (assembly GCA_963745335.1). Classification (GTDB taxonomy): domain Bacteria; phylum Actinomycetota; class Actinomycetes; order Actinomycetales; family Dermatophilaceae; genus CAVSJJ01. Next base: position 200,276 of record CAVUXP010000009.1, on the reverse strand, counting down.
GGGAGGGCAAGCGGCTCATGCCGCTCACCCGGGACCGGGCCAAGCCGGCCGTCCCCTTCGGCGGGATCTACCGGCTCATCGACTTCGCGCTGAGCAACGTCGTCAACTCCGGCTACCTCAAGGTCGTCGTCCTCACCCAGTACAAGTCCCACAGCCTCGACCGGCACGTGACGAAGACGTGGCGGATGTCGACGATGCTCGGCAACTACGTCGCGCCGATCCCGGCGCAGCAGCGGGTCGGCAAGAGCTGGTACCTCGGCAGCGCCGACGCGATCTACCAGAGCCTCAACACGATCCGGGACGAGCGACCCGACATCGTCGTCGTCGTCGGTGCCGACCACGTCTACCGGATGGACTTCTCCCAGATGGTCGCCCAGCACATCGAGACCGGCGCCGGGGTCACCGTGGCGGCGATCCGCCAGCCGATCGGCCTCGCCGACCAGTTCGGGGTCATCGAGGTCGCCGAGAAGGACCCGCGCCGGATCAGCGCGTTCCTCGAGAAGCCGACGGACCCCGAGGGCCTCCCCGACAGCCCGGACGAGGTCCTCGCGTCGATGGGCAACTACGTCTTCGACGCCGACGTCCTCGTCGACGCCGTGACCCGGGACCACGACCTCGAGGGCAGCAGCCACGACATGGGCGGCGACATCGTCCCCGCCTTCGTCGACGCGGGCGACGGGTGGGTCTACGACTTCAAGGACAACGACGTCCCGGGCAGCACGGACCGGGACCGCGGCTACTGGCGCGATGTCGGGACCCTCGACTCGTACTACGACGCCCACATGGATCTCATCTCGATCCACCCGATCTTCAACCTCTACAACTACGACTGGCCGATCTACACCGACTACGGCCCCTTCCCGCCGGCGAAGTTCGTCCACGGCCACCACGGGCGCTTCGGCGAGGCGCTCAACAGCGCCGTCTCCCCCGGCGTCGTCATCTCCGGCGCCCGGATCAACGGCTCGGTCGTCGCGCCCAACGTCAAGGTGCACAGCTACACGGAGGTCGACTCCTCGGTCATCCTCGACAACGTCATCATCGGCCGGCACGTGCGGATCCGGCACGCCATCATCGACAAGAACGTCGTCGATCCCCGAGGGCACGACGATCGGGTACGACCTCGAGCACGACCGGGCCCGCGGGTTCGTCGTCACCGAGTCCGGTCTCGTCGTCGTCGGCAAGGAGCAGTCGGTCGAGACCTGACCCGGCCCCGACCGCGGCATACCGGGGCCAGGCGCCGGCATGCCGCCCGGCTCGGACGCCGCGGACGGTCACCGGCCGGGCCTGGCTAGCCTGGGCCGCGTGTCGACCACGCCCAGCGCCCGCGAGCCGCGGACCGTCCTGCTCACCCTGACCGGCGAGGACCGGCCGGGTGTGACGAGCACCCTCTTCGACGCCCTCGCCGCCATCGGGACGGAGGTCCTCGACGTCGAGCAGGTCGTCGTCCGCGGCCACCTCACCCTCGCCGTGCTCCTCGCGGCCGACGAGGGCTCCGGGGCGCTCGTCGCCGCCGCCGAGGACGTGGGGGCCCGGCTCGGGATGGACGTGCGCTTCAGCGGCGGCCGGGGCGACAACGCCCATCGCCGCACCGGGCGGGCGGCCGTCGTCGTCATCGGCGCTCCGCTGGAGGCGGCCGCGGTCGCCGCTCTCGCGCGGAGCATCGCCGTCCACGGCGCGAACATCGACCGGATCCGCCGGCTGGCCCGCTACCCCGTGACGACGATCGAGTTCGACGTGTCCGGCGCCGACGTGCCGGGTCTGCGCCGCGAGCTCGCTCTCGTGGCCGCCGACCGGGGCGTCGACATCGCCGTCGCGCCGGCCGGCCTCGCACGGCGCGGTCGCCGCCTCGTCGTCATGGACGTCGACTCCACCCTCATCCAGGACGAGGTCATCGAGCTCCTCGCCGCTCACGCCGGGCGGGAGCAGGAGGTCGCCGCCGTCACGGCGGCCGCGATGCGCGGAGAGCTCGACTTCGCCGACAGCCTGAGGGCCCGGGTGGCCACCCTCGGCGGTCTGCCCGCCGCCGTCCTCGACGACGTCCGGGCGGCCGTCCGGCTCACCCCGGGCGCGAGGACCCTCGCCCGCACCCTCCGGCGGCTGGGCTTCAGCGTGGCCCTCGTCTCGGGCGGGTTCCACGAGGTCGTCGCGCCGCTCGCCGCCGAGCTGGGGATCGACCACGTTGCCGCCAACCGGCTCGAGGTCGTCGACGGCGTGCTGACCGGTCGGACCGTCGGCGACATCGTCGACCGGGCCGGCAAGGCGGCGGCGCTGCGCCGCTTCGCCGCGGCCGAGGGGCTGCCGCTCAGCCGGACGGTCGCCGTCGGCGACGGCGCCAACGACATCGACATGCTCCAGGCCGCGGGCCTCGGGGTGGCCTTCAACGCCAAGCCGCTCGTCCGGGAGCAGGCCGACGCGACGGTGACGGTGCCCTACCTCGACGCGGTGCTCTTCCTCCTGGGGATCAGCCGCGAGGAGATCGAGGACGCGGACGAGGCCGACGGCTGACCGTCGCCACCGTGCCGCCCACCGCCATACGGCCGCCCGGACCCTCGAGGACGGTCAGCCCCCCATCGCGTGGAAGCCGCCGTCGACGTGGACGATCTCGCCGCTCGTGGCGGGGAACCAGTCCGACATGAGAGCGACACACGCCTTCGCGGCGGCCGTCGGGTCGTCGACGTCCCAGTGGAGCGGGGCGCGGCGGTGCCACTCGGCCTCGAACGCCTCGAAGCCGGGGATCGACTTCGCCGCCGTCGTGCGGAGCGGGCCCGCCGAGACGAGGTTGACCCGGATCCCCCGCGGCCCCATGTCCCGGGCGAGGTAGCGGTTCGTCGCCTCGAACGCGGCCTTGGCGACGCCCATCCAGTCGTAGAGCGGCCAGGCGTAGCGCGCGTCGAAGGTGAGGCCGACGACGCTGCTCCCCTCGCCCATGAGCGGCAGCGCGGCCTTGGTGAGGCTCTGGAGCGAGTAGGCCGACACCTGGACCGCCGTCGCGACGTCGTCCCAGCTGCCCTCCATGAACGTGAACGCGCCCTGCGGCGCGAAGCCGATGGAGTGCAGGACGCCGTCGAGGTGCGGGACGTGCTCGCGGACCCGCTCGGCGAGGGCCGCGAGATCCTCCTCGCTCGTCACGTCGAGCTCGACGACCGGCGGCGTGCTCGGCAGCCGCTTGGCGATGGTCTGGGTGATCCTCATCGTCCGGCCGAAGGAGGTGAGGACGATCTCTGCGCCCTGCTCCTGCGCCAGCTTGGCCACATGGAAGGCGATCGAGGAGTCCATGAGCACTCCGGTGATGAGCAGCTTCTTGCCCTCGAGCAGCATCGGTGGGGTCCCTCTCGTGTCGTGCCGTTCGTCCGACCGTATCCCGTGGCCGGGCTCAGTGACCCATCCCGAGGCCACCGTCGACGGGGATGACCGCGCCGGAGATGTATGCCGCGGCGTCGCTCGCGACGAAGCGCACCACCTCGGCGACCTCCGCCGGAGAGGCGAAGCGACCGGCGGGAATGCTGGCCTGGTAGGCGGCGACCCGGTCCGGAGGCAGGGCCGCCGTCATGTCGGTCTCGATGAAGCCGGGGGCGACGACGTTGGCCGTGATGCCCCTCCCGCCGAGCTCGCGGGTGATCGACCGGGCGAGCCCGACGAGGCCGGCCTTGCTCGCGGCATAGTTCGCCTGGCCCGGCGACCCGTAGAGCCCCACGACGCTGGAGATGAACACCATCCGCCCCCGGCGCATCCGGATCATCCCCTTGCTGGCGCGCCGGGCGCACCGGAAGGCGCCGGCGAGGTTGGTGTCGACGACGGAGGAGAACTCCTCGTCGCTCATCCGCATCAGGAGGGTGTCCTTCGTGACGCCCGCGTTGGCCACGAGGACCTCGATCGGGCCGCCGAGGGCCTCCTCCGCCGCGTCGAACGCGGCGTCGACCGACGCGCTGTCCGTCACGTCGCCCTGAACGGCGGTGAGCCCCGTGGGCGGCTCCCCGGACCGGTAGGTGACGGCGACCCGGTCACCCGCCGCTGCCATGGCGGTGGCGATGGCGAGCCCGATGCCCCGGTTGCCCCCGGTGACGAGGACGTTGCGCGGGTCCGTCATGGTCTGCGGTCACCTCCTGGGCGGCCACCCTGACCGCACCTCGACGGCGACGCTAGTGGACTACCGGTGGGTAGCCCGCATCACCCTCCACACCCCGGGCACGGGTGTGGTGAGGACAACCTACAGTGGGGTGGTGAGCATGCTTCGCCGTCAGCCCGAGCCCCCGGTGCAGACGGTGACGAGCGCCCCGGAGTCGCTCGAGGCCGAGCAGGCGGCCCGGATCAAGCGTTACCTCGTCACGATGTCCATCCGTACGACGTGCTTCGCGCTGGCCGTCTTCCTCGAGGGGTGGCTGCGGTGGGTCTGTGCCGCCCTGGCCATCGTCCTGCCCTTCTTCGCCGTCGTCCTCGCCAACGCGACGTCGCCGCGCACGTTCGGCCGGGCGGCCCCCGTCGTCCCCCGTGCGGACGACACGAGGCACCTCGAGCGGTGAGCACCGACCCACTCGTGTGCAGCGCGAAGGCGTGCCGGCGAGACGCCGCCTGGGCCCTGTTGTGGAACAACCCGAAGCTCCATCACGCCGAGCGGCGCAAGGTGTGGCTCGCCTGCGAGGACCACCGCGAGCAGCTCGCCCAGTTCCTCCGGCTCCGGGGGTTCCTCAAGGACGTGGTGCCGGCCGACGCCATCCCGGACTCGGCCGGCTAGGCAGGGACGGCGCGCTCAGCCGCCGATGGCCGACATCGGCCTGGAGGGCTGCTCGAAGTCGGGCCGCGAGATGCCGTGCCCGGCCTCCTTGCGCGCCATCTCGCCGATGACGAGGTCGGCCAGCTCCTCGTCCGTGGCTCCATCCCGCAGCGGGCCTCGCAGGTCGACCTCGCGGCGGGCGAAGAGGCAGTTGCGGAGCTGACCGTCGGCCGTGAGCCGCACCCGGTCGCAGCTGGCGCAGAACGGCGCCGAGACGCTGGCGATGACGCCGACCGACTGAGGGCCCCCGTCGACGAGGAACCGCTCGGCCGGCGCGCTCCCCCGTTCGGCCACCGGCGTGAGGGTGAACCGTTCGGAGAGTCGCTCGAGGATCTCGCCCTGGGTCACCATCTCGCTGCGGTGCCATGCGTGCTGCGCGTCGAGCGGCATCTGCTCGATGAACCGCAGCTCGTAGCCGCGGTCGACGCACCACTGGAGGAGGTCGACGACGTCGGTCTCGTTGACGCCGCGCATGGCGACGGCATTGACCTTGACGGGCGTGAGACCGGCGTCCGCGGCCGCCTTGAGCCCCGCCACGACATCGTCGAACCGGTCGCGGCGCGTCAGCCGCTCGAAGTGCGCCCGGTCGACGGTGTCGAGGCTGACGTTGACGCGGTCGAGCCCGGCCTCGGCCAGCGGGCGTGCCAACCGGTCCAGCCCGACGCCGTTCGTCGTCATGGCGATGCGCGGGCGGGGCTCGAGGCGGGCGATGCCGGCGACGATGTCGACGAGGCTGCGGCGAAGCATCGGCTCGCCACCGGTCAGGCGCACCTGGGTGATCCCGAGACCGACCATCACCTCGACGAGGCGGAGCAGCTCGCCGTCCGTGAGCATCTCCGGGCGAGGGGTCCAGTCCAGACCCTCGGCGGGCATGCAGTACGTGCAGCGGAGGTTGCACCTGTCGGTCACCGAGACGCGCAGGTCTCGCCCGATCCGGCCGAACCGGTCGAGCAGGCGGGGCTGCGATGCCTGGGTCATGGGACACCAATCTACGACGGCTAGGGTGTGCGCGTGGTGAGGCGGGTCCTGACGAGGCGATGGATGGGCGCCCTCCTCGCCGCCACGGTGTACGCGATCGCGGCATACCACCTCGGCGCCTGGCAGTGGGGACGGTACGAGGACAAGGCCGGCCGCAACGCTCGCCTCGACGCCCACTACGCTGCCGCCCCGGTGCCGCTGACCAACCTGCTCACCTCCTCGACGCTGCCTCTCGACGACGAGTGGACCCACGTCAGGGCGACCGGTCGCTACCTCGGCAGCCAGCTCTACGTCCGCAACCGGCCCAACAACGGGACGTACGGCTACGAGATCGTCGCCCCCTTCGCCGTCGACGGCGGGGGCACCGTCCTCGTCGACCGTGGCTGGGTCGAGAACGGCCGGACGGCGAGCGATCTCCCGGCCGTCCCCCCGACCCCCGACGGCTCGGTCACGGTCACCGGATGGCTCAAGCAGGGCGAGGTGTCGCTGCACCACGACATGCCCGCCGGCCAGCTCGCGAGCATCAACCTCGACGAGGCGTCGGCGGCGCTCGGCACCGACCTGCTCGGTGGCTACGTCATCCTCGATGCCGAGACGACCGCCGACGGGGCCACTCCCCCGCGCCCGGAGCCGCTCGCGCCGCCGGACCGAAGCCTCGGGCCGCACCAGGCCTACTCGTTCCAGTGGTGGGGGTCGATGCCGATCGGCTTCGTCCTCATCTTCTTCGGGATCCGCCGCGAGCTGCGCGACGAGGACCCCGACCGTCCCGCCAAGGCGAAGAAGCCGAGCATCTGGGAGGAGGAGGACATCGACTGACGCCGGGCCCCGGCCAGGTGGGTCACGCCGGCAGCTGGGAGTCCTCGGCCTGCTCGGCGAACTGGGTGCGGTAGAGCTCGGAGTACAGCCCTCCGGCCGCGACGAGGTCGGCATGCCGGCCGCGCTCGACGATCGTCCCCCCGTCGACGACGAGGATGAGGTCGGCGTGCCGGACGGTCGAGAGCCGATGGGCGATGACGAGGGCCGTGCGGTCCTTGAGCGCCTCGTCGAGGGCCCGCTGGACGGCGACCTCGGACTCACTGTCGAGGTGGGCGGTCGCCTCGTCGAGCACGACGAGCCCCGGGCCCTTGAGGAGGAGCCGGGCGATCGCCAGCCGCTGCTTCTCCCCACCCGACAGGCGGTGCCCCCGATCGCCGACGACGGTGTCGAGGCCGGCCGGCAGTGAGCGGACGAGGTTCCAGACCTGGGCGGCGCGCAGGGCCGCCTCGAGCTCCTCGTCGGTCGCGTCCGGCGCGGCGTACCGCAGGTTGGTCCGGATCGTGTCGTGGAAGAGGTGCGCCTCCTGGGTGACCACGCCGACCGTGGCATGGACCGACGACAGCGTGACCTCGCGAAGGTCGGCCCCGTTGATCCGCACGACGCCGGTGTCGGGGTCGTAGAGCCGGGCCACGAGGGAGGTGACCGTCGTCTTGCCGGCGCCGCTGGGCCCGACGAGGGCGACGAGCTGGCCCGGCTCGACGGAGAACGACACGTCGCGCAGGACCGTCCCGCTGCTGCGGCGGTCGCCGATGGCCAGTCCCTCCAGGGAGGTGAGCGAGACGGCGTCGGCCGACGGGTAGGTGAAGTCCACCCCCTCGAAGTCGACCCGCACCGGCCCGGGGGGCAGCGGCCCGGCTCCGGGGGCCTCGTCGACGAGCGGCTCGAGGTCGAGGATCTCGAAGACCCGCTCGAAGGAGACGAGGGCGGTCATGACGTCGACCCGGACGTTGGAGATGGCCGTGAGTGGGCCGTAGAGGCGCGCGAGCAGCGCGGTGAGGGCGAGGAGCGACCCGACGGTGAGGGCGCCGTCGACCGCCATGACGCCCCCGAAGCCGTAGACCATGGCCGTGGCGAGCGAGGCGACGAGGGTGAGGGCGACGAGGAAGACCGACCGGTTGATGGCGATGCGGACGCCGATGTCCCGGACCTTGCCGGCCCGCTCGGCGTACTCGACGTCCTCGGTGCGGGGTCGGCCGAAGAGCTTGACGAGCAGGGCACCCGCGACGTTGAACCGCTCGGTCATCCGGGTGCCCATGTCGGCGTTGAGGGTCATCTGCTCGTACGACAACGCCGACAGCCGCCTGCCCATCATCCGGGCGGGGACGAGGAAGAACGGGACGAGGACGAGTGCTCCGAGGGTCAGCTGCCAGGACAGTGTCGCCATGGCTCCGACGATGAGGACGAGCGAGATGGCGTTGCTGACGACGCTGGAGAGCACGGATGTGAAGGCCTGCTGGGCGCCGATGACGTCACTGTTGAGCCGGGTGACGAGCGCACCGGTCTGGGCGCGGGTGAAGAACGCGATGGGCTGGCGCAGGACGTGCGAGAAGACCTCGGTGCGCAGGTCGTAGATGAGCCCCTCCCCGATCCGCGAGGAGAACCACCGCTGGAGCAGGGTCGTGCCCGCTCCGAGCACGGCGATGGCGGCGACGACGAGAGACAGCCGGACGACGACGTCGGGCGCCTGGGGGATGACCCCGTTGTCGACGATCTGCTTGAGCAGCAGCGGCGTCGCGACGGTGAGGACGGCGTCGAGCACGACGAGGACGAGGAAGGCGGCGATCCGGCCGCGGTACGGGGCGGCATACGACAGGACGCGCCGCGTCGTGCCCGGCGAGAGCTCGTGGTCGGTGACACTGGAGTCCTTCGTCAGGCTGCGCATCATGTGCCAGCCGGGCATGCTCATCGGCGTCCTCCGTCCCTGCTCGTCGTGCCGGGTCAGTCAACCACGCTGCCCCGACGAGGATTCCCCACGCAGGCGGCCCGCCGCGGCGAACCGGACGGGGTGACGCATCACATGATGGACCGCTCTGGTCTGCGGCGGCCGCTGACCGCGAGGATGAGGCCGTCGCGCCGCCGCGGGGGCGGCCAGCCGTCGAAGGGGTATGCCGTGGCACCGGTGAACCAACACAAGATCACGCTCGACGAGAGCGAGATGCCGACCCGCTGGTACAACATCCTGCACGACCTGCCGACCCCGCCGCCTCCGCCGCTCCACCCGGCGACCGGGCAGCCGGTCGGGCCCGAGGACCTCACCCCGATCTTCCCGATGGACCTCATCCTCCAGGAGGTCACGACCGAGCAGTACATCGACATCCCCGACGAGATCCTCGATGTCTACCGGCTGTGGCGTCCGTCGCCGCTCTTCCGGGCGCACCGTCTGGAGAAGGCCCTCGGCACGCCGGCCCGGATCTACTACAAGTACGAGGGCGTCTCGCCCGCCGGGTCGCACAAGCCGAACACGGCCGTCGCCCAGGCGTACTACAACGCCAAGGCCGGCGTGAAGAAGCTGACGACCGAGACCGGCGCCGGGCAGTGGGGCACGTCGCTGGCCTTCGCCTGCGCCCAGTTCGGGATCGAGTGCGAGGTCTGGCAGGTCCGCGCCTCCTACGACGGCAAGCCCTACCGGAAGATGATGATCGAGACGTTCGGCGGCACGATCCACCCCAGCCCGTCCGACCTCACCGAGTCCGGTCGTGCCGTGCTCGCCGAGCACCCCGACTCCCCCGGCTCGCTCGGGATCGCGATCAGCGAGGCCGTCGAGGCCGCGGCCGGCAACCCCGAGGCCAACTACGCCCTCGGCAGCGTCCTCAACCACGTCCTGCTCCACCAGTCGATCATCGGCGAGGAGACCCTGCTCCAGCTCGCCAAGGCGGGCGAGAGCGCCGACGTCGTCATCGGCTGCGCCGGTGGTGGCTCGAACTTCGGTGGGCTCATCACGCCGTTCCTCCGGGAGAAGCTCGCGGCGGGCTCCGGGCCGGTCCTGCGCGCGGCCGAGCCGGCCTCCTGTCCGTCCCTGACGCAAGGCACCTACGCCTACGACTTCGGCGACGTGGCCGGCCTGACGCCGATGATGAAGATGCACACCCTCGGGCACGACTTCATCCCCGACCCGATCCATGCCGGCGGCCTGCGCTACCACGGCATGAGCCCGCTCATCTCGCACCTGTACGAGGAGAAGCACATCGAGGCCGACGGCGGTCCGCCAGAACGACACCTTCGCGGCCGGGGTGCTCTTCGCCCGGACCGAGGGGATCGTCCCGGCCCCGGAGTCGACCCACGCGCTCGCGGCGATGGTCGAGGAGGCGCACCGGTGCACCGAGTCCGGCGAGGAGAAGGTGATCGTCGTCGGGCTGTCGGGTCACGGCCACCTCGACCTCACGGCCTACGACGCCTACCTGCGCGGCGACCTCACCGACCACGAGTGGGGCGACACCGAGCTGCAGGAGTCGGTCGCGGCGGCCCTGGCCCGGCTGCCCCTCGTCGGCGCCTGACGCCAGGTCTGTGAGGCGGTCCGGGGCGTGCGGAGGGCTCCGGACCGCCTCGGACGCGGTCAGGCGAGCGAGACGAGGTCGCGGTAGTCCACGCCCCACAGGTCCTCGACGCCGTCCGGGAGCAGGAGGATCCGCTCCGGCTCGAGGGCGTCGACGGCGCCCTCGTCGTGGGTGACGAGGACGACGGCCCCCTTGAACGTCCGCAGGGCGCCGAGGATCTCCTCGCGCGAGGCGGGGTCGAGGTTGTTCGTCGGCTCGTCGAGCAGGAGCACGTTGGCGGCCGAGACGACGAGGAGGGCGAGGGAGAGCCGGGTCTTCTCGCCGCCGGACAGGACGCCGGCCGGCTTGTCGACGTCGTCGCCGGAGAAGAGGAAGCTGCCGAGCACCTTCCGGACCTCGGTCTCGCCGAGGTCCGGCGCCGCGGTCTTCATGTTCTCGAGGACGGTGCGGGACACGTCGAGGTTCTCGTGCTCCTGGGCGTAGTACCCGAGCTTCAGGCCGTGGCCGGGCTCGACCGCTCCGGTGTCGGGGGTGTCCACCCCGGCGAGGATGCGCAGCAGGGTCGTCTTGCCGGCGCCGTTGAGCCCCAGGACGACGACCCGCGAGCCGCGGTCGATGGCGAGATCGACGTCGGTGAACACCTCGTTGGAGCCGTAGGACCGGGACAGCCCCGATGCCCGGAGCGGCGTCTTGCCGCACGGGGCCGGGTCGGGGAAGCGCAGCCGGGCCACCTTGTCCCGGGCGCGCTCACCCTCGGTCGAGGCGAGCAGCCGCTCGGCCCGTCGGGCCATGTTCTGGGCGGCGGTGGCCTTCGTGGCCTTGGCCCGCATCTTGTCGGCCTGGGCGAGGAGCGCCGCGGCCTTCTTCTCGGCGTTGGCCCGCTCCCGGTGACGGCGTCGCTCGTCCGTCTCCCGCTGCTGGAGGTAGCCCTTCCAGCCGAGGTTGTAGATGTCGAGCTCGCACCGGTTGGCGTCGAGGTGGAAGACCTTCGTCACGACCGCGTCGAGCAGCTCCACGTCGTGCGAGATGACGATGAGCCCGCCGCGGTAGCCCTTGAGATGGTCGCGAAGCCAGGCGACGGAGTCGGCGTCGAGGTGGTTCGTCGGCTCGTCGAGGAGCAGGGTCTCGGCACCGGAGAAGAGGATCCGGGCCAGCTCCACCCGCCGACGCTGCCCGCCGGACAGGGTCGAGAGCCGCTGTTCCAGGACGCGCTCGGGCAGGCCCAGGGCACCGGCGATCGACGCCGCCTCGGACTCCGCGGCATACCCGCCGGCGGCGGTGAACTCCGCGTCGAGGCGGGCATAGCGGCGCATGGCCCGCTCCTGCCGGTCTCCCGTCTCGGCGCCCATCGCGCCCTCGGCGGACCGGAGGTCGGCGACGATCGTGTCGAGGCCGCGGGCGGAGAGGATGCGGGCCCGCGCCGTGACGTGGAGGTCGCCCGTGCGGGGGTCCTGCGGGAGGTACCCCACCGCCCCCGACACCGTCACCGTGCCCTCGGCCGGCAGGCTCACCCCCGCGAGCACCTTCGTCAGGGTCGTCTTCCCGGCTCCGTTCCGTCCCACGAGGCCGATCCGGTCGCCGGCGCCGACCCGGAAGGTCGCCCCGTCGAGGAGCAGGCGGGACCCCGCGCGCAGCTCGATGGACGTCGCGGTGATCACGGGGGTCCTCCTCGGACGTGGACGGCGGATGGGGTGCGGGCACGGGAAGGCGACTCCGCGCGCAATGCCGCGGCCTCGCGACGGCAGCGCAGGAGCCACCCAGCCCTCTAGTCTAGGTGCCGCCGCACCCGGTGCGGCACCGGCGCGGTGTGGAGGGCAGATGAGCTTCAACGACAACGCCCGTCTCGACACGTCACAGGTCGAGTCGGGCGGCCGCGGCGGGGGCGCCCCCGGTGGCCTCGTCGTCGGCGGGGGCGTCGGCGGCATCGTCCTGCTCGTCATTGCGCTCCTCTTCGGCATCAACCCCTCGGACCTGCCGACGAGCGGCACGGGCATGGACCCCGGCCAGGTCAGCACCGACGGAACGCCGGGATGCCTCGTTCGACCAGTGCCGGACGGGGGCCGACGCCAACCGCGACGACACCTGCCTCGTCGTCGCGACGGTCAACTCCGTCCAGGACTTCTGGGCCTCGCTGTTCGAGGCCAACGGGCGCACCTACCAGCCGTCGGCGACCGTCATCTACTCCGGCTCCACCCGGTCCGCCTGCGGCACCGCATCGAACCAGGTCGGGCCCTTCTACTGCCCGCTCGACAGGAAGGTCTACATCGACGCGAGCTTCTTCGAGCTGCTGCAGACCCGGTTCGGCTCGGACACCGGCCAGCTCGCGAAGGAGTACGTCGTCGCCCACGAGTACGGCCACCACATCCAGGACGAGCTGGGTCTGCTGGACCGGGCCCAGCAGGACCCGCGGGGGCCGCAGAGCGGTGCCGTGCGGGTCGAGCTCATGGCCGACTGCCTCGCCGGGGTGTGGGCGAGCCACGCGAGCGAGACGACCGACGCCGCGGGCACGGCCTTCCTCGAGGGCATCACCCAGCAGGACCTCGTCTCGGCCCTCTCCGCGGCGAAGGCCGTCGGCGACGACCACATCCAGGCGACGATGGGTGGCGGTGGCGTCAACCCCGAGAGCTGGACGCACGGCTCGAGCGAAGCGCGCCAGCGGTGGTTCCTCCAGGGCTACCGGACCGGCTCGGTCAACCAGTGCAACACCTTCGCGGTCGACACGGTCGAGTAGCCCGCGGCCTCAGCGCAGGTCCTCGATGGTGACCCGGGCGGCCCGGGCGCGCTCGGCGGCCCGACGGAGCACCGCGGCGGACGGGTCGGGCAGATCGTAGAGCTCTCGGCGCGGCAGCGCGGTCAGGTGTGCCAGCCGGGGGTCGGAGAGGACGTCCTCGGCCAGCCGCCGGTCCCCGCCGAGGACGAGGGCGGCCGCCGGGCACGTCGGGCCGAGCAGCCGCAGGACGTGCTCGGTGACGGCGCCGACGAGCGCGTCGGCCTGGTTGGCCCGGCGTCGGGCGAAGCGCTGCTGCGACCAGCCGCCGGCCGCCGTCCGCGACTGGACATAGCGGCTGCCGACCTTGTGGAGGGTGAGGTCGGACCCGGTCGCGAGGCCGACGGCATACCCGCCCCGCCGGACGAGAACGATGCCGAGCGGGTCGTGGTCGAACCGCTCGACGCCCTCGATCCGCTGGGCGGGGTCCGGTGCGGGGTTGTTCTCGGCGAAGGTCGCGAGCCACCGATCGAGCCGCTCGGGCGCGACCTCGACGACGCGGGACACGGGGGGATGCCGTCCGGCTGCCTGGTCCCGCGCGGCTCAGATGTTGAAGCCGAGCGCGCGCAGCTGCTCGCGGCCCTCCATCGTGATCTTGTCCGGGCCCCACGGGGGCATCCACACCCAGTTGATCCGGTGCGACGTCACGAGGCCCTCGAGGGCGTTGCTGGCCTGGTCCTCGATGACATCGGTGAGCGGGCACGCGGCGGACGTGAGGGTCATGTCGATGACGACGCCGCCGTCGTCGTCGCGATGCAGCCCGTAGACGAGGCCGAGGTCGACGACGTTGATGCCCAGCTCGGGGTCGACGACGTCGCGCAGGGCCTCCTCGACGTCGACGAGCTCGGGGGTGGTGCCACCCTGGCCGTCGGTCGTGGTGGTCTCGGTCATGGCGTTCCTCCGTCGGAGTCGGTAGGGGTCTCGATCCCGGCCTGGTGCAACGCATCGGTGAACGCCATCCATCCCAGGAGGGCGCACTTGACGCGTGCGGGGTACTTGGCGACACCGGCGAAGGCCACGCCGTCGCCGATGACCTCCTCGTCGCCGGCGTCGGTGCCCTTGGAGGTGAGCATCGTCCGCATGGCGGCGAAGGTCTGGAGGGCCTCGCTCAGGGGCCGGCCGATGACCTCCTGGGCGAGGACGGACGTCGACGCGGTGCTGATCGAGCAGCCGGTCGCGTCGTACGAGATGTCCTCGACGACCGGGTCGGACGCGTGGTCGGCCCCGGTGTCGAGGTGGATGCGGAGGGTCACCTCGTCGCCACAGGTGGGGTTGACGTGGTGCACCTCGGCCTCGAACGGCTCCCGCAGGCCGGCCTTCACCGGCCGCTTGCTGTGCTCGAGGATGAGCTCCTGGTACAGGTCCATCAGGCACTGGCCTTCGCGTCGATGCCGAAGATCGCCGGCACGGTGTCGAGCGCGCGGAAGAACGCGTCGACCTCGGCCGGGGTGGTGTATGCCGCGACGCTGGCCCGCGTCGACGACGTCGCGGCGAACCTGCGGTGCAGCGGCCAGGCGCAGTGGTGCCCGACCCGGACGGCGACGCCCGCGTCGTCGAGGATCTGTCCCACGTCGTGGGCGTGGATCTCGGGCGAGGTGAAGCTCACCGCTCCCCCGCGGTCCTTGGTGTCCGTCGGCCCGAGGACCCGGGTCCACGGGCGCTGGGCGAGACCGTCGAGCAGTCGGCGGGTCAGCATCTCCTCGTGCGCGTGGACCCGTTCCATGCCGAGGTGGTCGAGGTAGTCGACGGCCGCGGCGAGGCCGACGGCCTGGGCCGCCATGGGGACCCCCGCCTCGAAGCGCTGCGGAGGCGCGGCATACGTGCTGCCCTCCATGCGTACCGTCTCGATCATCGAACCGCCGGTGAGGAACGGGGGCATCGCCTCGAGGAGGTCGTACCGACCCCAGAGGACCCCGATGCCGAGCGGTCCGAGCATCTTGTGCCCGGAGAACGCCGCGAGGTCGACCCCGAGCTCGGCGACGTCGACCGGCATGTGCGGCACCGACTGGCAGGCGTCGAGGACGACGAGGGCTCCGACGGCGCGCGCCGCGTCGACGAGCGGGGCGACCGGGTTGACGGTGCCGAGGACGTTGGACGCATGGGCGAAGGCGAGGACCTTCGTCCGCTCGGTGACGACGCGGGCGATGTCGTCGAGGTCGAGTCGGCCCTCGTCGGTCACCCCGACCCAGCGCAGCGTCGCACCCGTCCGGCGGCACAGCTCCTGCCACGGGATGAGGTTGGCGTGGTGCTCCATCTCGGTGACGACGATCTCGTCGCCCTCCCGCAGGACGAGGCGCGGGTCGGCGTTCGGAGCGAACGCCGCGTTGGAGAAGGCGTAGGCCGCGAGGTTGAGCGACTCGGTGGCGTTCTTCGTGAAGACGACCTCCCGGGCCGGAGCCCCGATGAACCCGGCGATCGTCTCGCGGGCCGCCTCGTAGGCGTCGGTGGCCTCCTCGGAGAGCTGGTGCGCACCACGGTGCACGGCGGAGTTCATCCGGGTGTAGAAGTCGCGCTCGGCGTCGAGGACGCGGTGCGGCTTCTGCGACGTCGCCGCCGAGTCGAGGTAGACCAGCGGCTTGCCGTCGCGGACGGTGCGCGCGAGGACGGGGAACTCGGCGCGGATGGCGTCGAGCTCTGCCTCGGAGAAGGGGGTGGCGCTCATGTCGACCTGGTTTCTACCTCGTGGCGATCGGTGGGTCTGCGGGGGTGAAGCGGCTCGATCCCGCGGCCTAGGCCGGGGTGAGGAACCGGTCGTAGCCCTCGTCCTCGAGTCGGTCGGCGAGCTCGGGGCCGCCCTCCTCGGCCACCCGGCCGTCGACGAAGACGTGGACGAAGTCGGGCTGGATGTAGCGGAGGATGCGGGTGTAGTGGGTGATGAGGAGGACGCCACAGTCCGTCGACTCCTTGGCGCGGTTGACGCCCTCGGAGACGATGCGCAGGGCGTCGACGTCGAGACCGGAGTCGGTCTCGTCGAGGACGGCCATCTTCGGCTTGAGCAGCTCGAGCTGGAGGATCTCGTGCCGCTTCTTCTCACCCCCGGAGAAGCCCTCGTTGACGCCGCGGTCGGCGAACGCGGGGTCCATCCGGAGGCGGTCCATCGCCTCGCGGACGTCCTTGACCCAGGTGCGGAGCTTGGGGGCCTCGCCGTCGAGAGCGGCCTTGGCGGTTCGGAGGAAGTTCGACACCGTCACGCCGGGGACCTCGACGGGGTACTGCATCGCGAGGAAGAGCCCGGCGCGTGCCCGCTCGTCGACGCTCATCGCGAGGACGTCCTCGCCGTCGAGGGTCACGCTGCCGCCGGTGACGGTGTACTTGGGGTGGCCGGCGATGGAGTAGGCGAGGGTGGACTTGCCGGAGCCGTTCGGACCCATGATCGCGTGGGTCTCGCCGGAGGACACGGAGAGGTTGACACCGCGGAGGATCTCCTTGGTGCCCTGCTCGGTCTCCACCGTGACGTGGAGGTCCTTGATCTCGAGAGTCGACATCGGTTGGTCAGCCTCAGTTCTGGTCGGTGAGGGAGACGAAGACCTCGTCACCCTCGATTGTGACGGTGTGGACGGCGATGGGGACGGTCGCCGGGGGCCCGGAGGGGTCGCCGGTCAGCAGGTCGAAACGCGAGCCGTGCAGCCAGCACTCGATCTCGCACCCGTCGAGCTCGCCCTCGGAGAGCGACACCTCGGCGTGGGTGCACGTGTCGTCGATGCAGTGCACGACGCCGTCGTCGGTGCGGACGATCGAGACGATGCGTCCGCCGATGTCGGCGGCCGCGGCCCCGACGGCGGGCAGCTCGTCGAGCCGGCAGACCCGGACGAACCCGGCCTCGGCGAGGGTGGACTCGCTCATGCCTCGGCCCCCTGCGCCAGCTCGCGGTCGATCGCCTCCATGAGGTGGTCGACGACCTCGTCGACGCCGATCCGGCCGACGACCGAGCTGAAGAAGCCGCGGACGACGAGGCGCCGGGCGACGTCCTCGGGGACGCCGCGGGCCATGAGGTAGAACAGCTGCTCGTCGTCGAAGCGGCCGGTCGCCGAGGCGTGCCCGGCCCCCTCGATCTCCCCGGTCTCGATCTCGAGGTTGGGGACCGAGTCGGCCCGCGCCCCGTCGGTGAGGAGGAGGTTGCGGTTGAGCTCGTAGGTGCTCGTGCCCTCGGCGCCCGCCCGGATGAGGACGTCGCCGACCCAGACGGTGCGGGCCGTCTCGCCCTGGAGAGCGCCCTTGTACTCGACGTTCGAGGTGCAGTGCGGGGCCTCGTGGTCGACGAACAGCCGGTGCTCGAGGTGCTGGCCGGCGTCGGCGAAGTAGACCCCGAGGGCCTCGAACTCGCCGCCGGGACCGGCATACCGGGCGTTCGTCCCGAGCCGGACGATGCCGCCGCCGAGTGTCACGGCGATGTGTCGGACCCGCGCGTCGCGGCCGACGACGACGTCGTGCTCGGCGAGGTGCAGCGCGTCGTCCGCCCACTCCTGCACGGTGACGACCGTGAGGTCGGAGCCGTCCTCGGCGACGACCGAGAGGACCTCGGAGTACTCGGCGGACCCGGTGTGCTCGACGATGACGAGCCCCTTGGAGAAGCGCCCGGCGGTCACGACGAGGTGGCCCCAGACCCGGTCGCCCTCGCCGGAGAGCCGGACCCGGACGGGCACGTCGAGCTGGGCGTCGGCGGGCACGGCCAGGTGCATCGCGCCGCCTGCGTGCTCGACCGCGAGTGCGGCGGAACGGTCGCCGGGGGCCATGATGCCGAGCCCGCGCGCCTGCTCGGCCGTGATCTCGCCGAGGGTCACGCCGTCGGGGAGCGTCGTGTCCCAGGTGAGGTGCCCGTCGGAGGGCTCGTCGGCGAAGAGGCGTCCGAGCCGGTCGACCGGCGTGAAGCGCCACTCCTCCTCCCGGCCGCCGGGCAGCGGGAAGTCCGCGACGTCGAAGGACGTCGTCCGGGCGCCCCGCGACTCGTCCGGCACGTAGGCCGCGCCACCGTCGGTGTGCGCCTTGGGGTTCAGCAGGGAGCCCTTGACGGCTCCCTTCTCTGCCAGCAGGCTCATCAGCCCACGGCTCCTTCCATCTGCAGCTCGATGAGGCGGTTCAGCTCGAGGGCGTACTCCATGGGGAGCTCGCGCGCGATCGGCTCGACGAAGCCGCGCACGATCATGGCCATGGCCTCCTCCTCGGACATCCCGCGGGACATGAGGTAGAAGAGCTGGTCCTCGCTCACCTTCGAGACCGTGGCCTCGTGCCCCATCTGGACGTCGTCCTCGCGGATGTCGACGTAGGGGTAGGTGTCGGACCGGCTGATCTGGTCGACGAGCAGCGCGTCGCAGACGACGTTGCTCCGTGACCCGTGCGCGCCCTCCATGATCTGGACCAGGCCGCGGTAGGACGTCCGTCCGCCGCCGCGGGCGACCGACTTGGAGATGATCGAGCTCGAGGTGTTCGGGGCCGCGTGCACCATCTTGGCTCCGGCGTCCTGGTGCTGGCCCTCGCCGGCGAAGGCGATCGAGAGCGTCTCGCCCTTGGCGTGCTCGCCGAGGAGGAAGACGGCGGGGTACTTCATCGTCACCTTGGAGCCGATGTTGCCGTCGACCCACTCCATCGTCGCGCCCTCGGCCGCGGTCGCCCGCTTCGTCACGAGGTTGTAGACGTTGTTGGACCAGTTCTGGATGGTCGTGTAGCGGACCCGGGCGTTCTTCTTGACGACGATCTCGACGACGGCCGAGTGGAGGCTGTCGGACTTGTAGATCGGCGCCGTGCAGCCCTCGACGTAGTGAACGTAGGAGCCCTCGTCGGCGATGATGAGCGTCCGCTCGAACTGGCCCATGTTCTCGGTGTTGATCCGGAAGTAGGCCTGGAGCGGGATGTCGACATGGACGCCCGGCGGGACGTAGATGAACGACCCGCCCGACCAGACGGCCGTGTTGAGGGAGGCGAACTTGTTGTCGCCGACCGGGATGACGCTCGCGAAGTACTCGCGGAAGAGATCCTCGTGCTCCCGCAGCCCGGTGTCGGTGTCGACGAAGATGACACCCTTCTCCTCCAGGTCCTCGCGGATCTGGTGGTAGACGACCTCGGACTCGTACTGCGCGGCGACGCCGGCGATGAGGCGCTGCTTCTCCGCCTCCGGGATGCCGAGCTTGTCGTAGGTCGCCTTGATGTCCTCGGGCAGCTCGTCCCAGGTCGTCGCCTGCTTCTCGGTCGACTTCACGAAGTACTTGATGTTCTGGAAGTCGATCCCGGTGAGGTCGCTGCCCCAGTGCGGCATCGGCTTCTTCTCGAACAGGCGCAGCGCCTTCAGCCGCAGGTCGGTCATCCACTGCGGCTCGCTCTTGCGCGCCGAGATGTCGCGGACGACGTCGTCGTCGACGCCACGCCGGGCGGAGGCACCGGCCGCGTCGGAGTCGGCCCAGCCGTACTCGTAGCGCCCGAGGCCCTTCAGCCCCGGGTTGAGCTCCTCGATGGTGGCGTTCTCGGGGTTCGCGGTCATCGCGTTGACCTCTCCTCGGTGGGGGTCGGGGTGGCATCCGGAGCGGACCTCCGGGTGGTGACACTCGTCGCGGGGACGAAGGTGGTGCAGACGTGGTCGCCGTGCGCCAGGGTCGCCAGGCGCTGGACGTGGACGCCGAGCATGCGCGAGAAGGCCTCCGTCTCGGCGTCGCAGAACTGGGGGAACTCCGCCGCGACGTGGCCCACCGGGCAGTGCCCCTGGCACACCTGGATGCCGGTCAGGGTGGAACCGGCGCCGGCGACGGGACGGGTCGAGGCGGCATACCCGGCGGAGTTGAGGACGTCGACGAGGGCCTCGGCGCGCGCCTGGGCGTCCTCGCCCGCCTCCTCGAGCGCCGACGCGAAGCGATCCTCGATCTCGGCGACCCGGCGCTCCGCGAACGCGGCGACCGCGTCGGGGCCCGCCGTGTCGGCGAGGAAGCGCAGCGCCTCGCCGGCCAGGTGGTCGTAGTCGGAGGCCAGGGCCTGGTGCCCGGGCGCGCTGACGACCCAGGCACGCGCGGGACGGCCGCGTCCGCGCCGGACGGCACCGCCGTCATGGGGCTCGATGAGCCCGTCGGCGAGGAGGTTCTCGAGGTGGCGGCGGATCGCGGTGTCGGTGAGGTCGAGCACCTCGGCCAGGGTCGAGGCCGTGATGGGCCCGCGCTGGCTGACGACGCGAAGCACCCGGTCGCGGGTCCGCGACTCGAGCACATGGTCCCGCTGCGTGGCGGGTGCGGCGTCATTTAGCACACACCCATGTTAGGTAATTACCGGGCCGAGTTTCCACCCGGGTCCACTGTGTGTCTCCTCACCGGTCCCTGTGAAGCACCAGTGCGCGCGTCGTCGCAGGTCAGGAGGGTATGCCGCGGAGCTGAGCGCCGCGGCGAGCCGCCGGTCAGGGCAGCAGCCCCCGGTCGCGCGCCAGCGCGGCGGCCTCGCCGCGGGTCCGGAGCACCCAGCTTGGCGAGGATGTTGGAGACGTGGACGCTGACGGTCTTCGTGCTGATGAACAGGGCCGAGCCGATCTGGCCGTTGGAGCGGCCCTCGGCGACGAGGGCGAGCACCTCCCGCTCGCGGGTCGTCAGGCCCGCCGTCTCGTCGGCCCGCTGCGCCGGGTTCGCGGGCTCCAGGGCTCGGAGACGGGTGAGGAGCGGGCGCGCGTCGAGGTCCCGTGCCGTCTCGACCGCCAGCCGCACGAGCTCGTCGGCCCGATCGCGGTGGCCGGCCGAGCGCAGCACGGACGCCAGCTCGGTTCGGGAGCGCGCCGTCTCGTAGGGGTCACCGCGCTCCGCGAACAGGCCGGCCGCCGCCTCCCAGGCGGCACACAGCGCCTCCTCGTCGACGTCGAGGCCGGCCCGCCACCGCAGGCGCAGGTGCTCGGCCTCGACCCTGGCGGTCCAGGCCCGACCCTCCGTGTTGGGGGCGGGACGTGCCGCTCCCGGCGCGAAGATCGTCGCGGCCCGGGCCGCGACCTCCGCCGCGTCGCCGAGGAGCCGGTCGACCTGGGTGGCGGGCAGTCGCGGCACCGCGTCGGCCGTCCGCCCGAGCAGGAGGGCGGCGAAACGGACCTCGGCCGCGACGTCGGGCATCCCCCACAGGTCGCGAAGGAAGGCGACGATCTCGCGGTGGACGCTCCAGGCGCCGTCGATGTCACCGGCATACCCGAGGGTGTCGATCGTCGCCGCGCCGGACTGGACGGGGAACATCCCGTCGCGCGGCCACTGCCGACGGATCCGGGGGTACAGCACGGCAGGGAGGTCGCTCCCGCGGCCGGCATGGACGTAGGACGACGCCGACTGGAGAGCGGCCAGGGCGAAGTCCGGTGGGTGCTCGTCGTCGGCGTCGGCGAGCCGGAGGGCGAGGTCCCACCTGCCGAGCTCGTAGGAGACGGTGACGGCCATCGCCCTGGAATCGGTCGCGTAGGGGGTCCACGGCAGACCCGCGGCCACCGCCCGCTCGAAGCAGACGCGGTATCCCGAGAGGGCCGCCTCGAGGTTCTCCTGCCGGTAGTGCACCGAGCCGATCGTGTGCATGGCGCGGATGGCGGGCACGTCCGGGACGGAGTCCGAGCGCGCGACGAGGTCGGCGAGACGGCGCAGCGACTCCGCCGGGTCGCCGTCGTGAGACGCTGAGCCGGGCGACGACGGACATGAGCTCGGCATAGAGCCCGCCCCCGATCGCGGCGACCTCGTCCATCACGCGCTGGACGACCGTCGCCGCCTCGTCCCGGCGGTCGGCGTCGGCGAGATACTCGGCCCTCCGCACGAGGATCTCGGCCCGGAGCCGGTCGCTCGCGCCGTCGAGCAGGGACAGGGCCTCCTCCGTCAGCGCGTCGCGGTCCGTCCGGTCCTCGGTGAGCCGCAGCACCGACGACAGCCGGCCGAGCAGCTCCGCCCGCGCCGGGCCCTCGTCGACCCTCCGGTCGAGGCGGTCGTTGAGGTGTCCCAGGGCACGGTGGGTGCGCCCGCCGCCGACGGCCGCGTCGACCGCCCCGAGGACGAGGTCGCGGGCGCGGGGTCGTCCGGGGCCGCGAGGCCGAGCCCGCACTCGAAGTGGGCGAGGCCCTCGGCCACCCCGCCGACCCTCAGCGCGGCCCGGCCGGCCTCGAGGCAGGCGCTCACGGCCACGTCGGGTTCGCCCGCAGCCAGCGCGTGGCGAGCCAGGTCGGCGGGGGTCCCGACGAGGGGGTCGTCCTGCAGCGCCCGGGAGCAGGCCCGGTGGAGCCGGAGTCGCTCGGAGGGCAGGAGGTCGTCGTAGACCGCCTCGGCGAGCAGGGCGTGCCGGAAGGTGTAGCCGTCCACGCCGAACGGCTCCAGGACGTGGTGCTCGATCGCCTGCCGGAGCAGTCGCTCGAGGTCGGGGGCCGAGGCGCCGACGACCCGCTCGAGGAGGGCATGGGGCACGCGCCGTCCGACGACGGCCGCCACCCGGACGATCTCCTGCGCCTCCTCGTCGAGCGGCTCGACGCGGGCGAGCAGGAGACGCGAGAGGTCCGAGAGCTCGGCGGTGACGCCCTGCGCCGCCGCCGAGGCGAGCTCCTCGGCGAAGAACGCGTTGCCCTCCGCGCGGTCGACGACCTCGTCGACGGTCTCGTCCGGCAGGTCGGCGAGGGCGCGGACGAGGCGCGCGACCTCGGGGGCGGCCAGCGGCTCGAGGTCGATCCGGGAGACGCCGGACAGCCGCGACCACAGGGTGAGCGAGGCCCGCAGCGGGTGGCGGCGGTGGAGGTCGTCGCTCCGGTACGTCGCGAGGACCGAGACCGGCCCGGTGAAGCCGCGGGTGAAGAGGAGGGTCAGCAGGTCCCGCGAGGACTCGTCCGCCCAGTGGAGGTCCTCGACGACGATGAGGAGGGGTCCCGCGCGGGCCAACCACTCCACCGCGCCGTGGACGGCCTCGAGGAGCCGGCCGCGGTCGTGCTCGACCCCCTGCTCCGGCATCCCCGTGAGCCCCTCGTCGGACCGTCGCGGGAGCAGGCGGACGAGCTGGGGGTGGACCGACAGCAGCTCCTCGACGAGCGCCGGGGTCGCTCCCGTCGAGGCGGGCGAACATCTCGACGAACGGGAGGAACGGGAGAGCGGCCCCCGCCTCGCCGACGCAGTGGCCGGTGAGGACGAGCGCCGCATCTGCCGCGCGGACGCCCTCGACGACGGCGTCGACGAGCGCGGTCTTGCCGATGCCCGCGTCGCCACCGAGCACGAGCAGGCCACCCGTGGGCTCGGCGTCGGCGAGCCCGAGTGCGCGTCGCGCGCGGCCCAGCTCGTCGTCGCGCCCGACGAGGGGTTGGGTGCGGCGGATCGGCATCAGGCCGATCATGACACGCTCAGCCCGCGGGACGGCAGCCGAGAACGGCCGGAGCCGCCGGGCGGACGACGCCACGGGTGAGACCGCTCGAGAGCGGACCGGCCGAGGCCGGCGCGGAGGGCTGCTCCGCGCCGGACGTCGTGGGTCGTGCGACGGCTCCGCCGCGGCCCGGCGGCCGTGGACCGGCCGAGGAGCCGTCGGGCCAGCCGGCGGCCCGAGCCCGGGCTCCGAGAGGTGGCGCATCGTCCAGAGCGCCCGCTCGCGGCGGTAGGCGACCTCGGCCTGGACGAACAGCGGGTCTGCGAAGGGGTTCATGGCGTCTCCTGGGAAGTGGTGTCTTCGGATGACATCCACTCTCCGCGGCTGAGGTAGGCCCGCACATCGGACGGCTTCCCTATCTCTGGCGCGCCCCCCCGGCGCTGACCGGTCTGAGGTACCTCAGACCCCCGTCGAGGGTTCGCCGTGTCCCGACGGGTCGGGCCGCCGTGACCGTCCTCCTCCGCCTCGTCCTCGTCGTCGAGGTCCGAGACGACGGGGAGGAACACCGACGGCATCGGGGTGCGCGGCGGTGCCACCGCCGCGTCGCCGAACCACCGACGTCGCAGCGGCCTGGTCAGCCAACCGAGGGGCGCGGTGAGGACGTAGCCGTAGGCGACGACCAGACCCGTCGTCCCCGGCGCCACGACGAGTCCCGCGACGAGGAGCACGAGGCCGGCGACGTGGGGCCAGAGGTTGCCGCGCGGACTGAGCAGGTTGCGGAAGGAGCGGAACCGCACCGTCGTCACCATGAGGGCGGCCGGCATGACGCCGATGGCGAGCGGGAGGAAGAGCCACGGCCCGTGGGCGACCGAGTCGAGGGCGAAGACCGTGGCGATGATGACGCCCGCCGCACCAGGGCTCGGCAGACCGATGAAGTAGCGCTTGTCGGCCGTCGGGTCGACGGTGACGTTGAACCGGGCGAGCCGGAAACCGGCGCAGGAGAGCCAGAAGAAGGCCGCGGCCCAGGCGAGGACGGGCCACTGGGGCAGTGCCCACGTGTGGACGAGGACGGCCGGCGCGACCCCGAAGGAGATGAGGTCGGCCATCGAGTCGAGCTGGACGCCGAAGGGCGATGCCGCCCCGACCATCCGCGCGACGGCACCGTCCGCGATGTCCATGACGATGGACACGGCGATGAGGGCCGCCGCCCAGGCGAAGTGCCCCCGGACGGCGACGAGGACCGAGGAGAAGCCGGCGATCATGTTGAGCGTCGTGAAGACGCTGGGAATCGTCACCCGCACCCGCGTGCGGGCGTCGAGCCTCTCGAACGGGACGACCGGAGCACCCGTCGGCGAGACGATGCGGAACCGGCGCAGCCGGTCGCGCACCCGGGGCCGATGGCCGGGGTCGGTCATGACGGCGTCCCGGGCCAGCGGGCGATGATCGTCTCGCCCGCCGTCACGCGGTCGCCCTCGGCCACGGTGAGGGTGGTCTCCGGAGGGACGAAGACGTCCATCCGCGAGCCGAACTTCATCAGACCGATCCGCTCCCCGGTCCGCAGCTGCGCTCCGGGGGCGACGCGGGTGACGACCCGGCGGGCGAGCACCCCGACGATCTGGCGGAAGACGACGGTGCGGGTCGCTCCCTCGACCTCTCGCTCCACCGTGATCTGGCTCCGCTCGTTCTCCGTCGCGCTCTCGGCACGGTATGCCGCGAGCCACCGGCCCGGCCGGTAGCTCACCTCGGTGACCAGGCCGCCGTAGGGGGCGCGGTTGATGTGGACGTCGAGGACGCTGAGGAAGATGCTCACCTGCCGCCACTCCCCCGGCGGGGCGACTCCTTGCTGTGCCGGACCGGCATACATGACCTTGCCGTCGGCGGGCGCGAGGACGATGTCGGGATCGACGAGGGTGGTGTCCGGAGCCCGCTCCGGGTCGCGGAAGAAGGCACCCACGGCCAGCGGCAGGACGCCGAGGCAGGCCGCGACGCGGGGCCGCCGGGCCACGGCAGCGAGGAGGGCCGGCACCGCGGCGACGGCCACGGCGGGCCCGGCCTCCCGGTCGATCCTCGTCATCCATCGCTCCCGTCGTCGTCAGGGTCCTACCCGCCCGGCCGGTGTGCCGCACATGACGCAGCCTAGGATGTCGAGCCGTGCCCGCGGTCGACGTCCAGGATCTCCACCGACGTTTCGGCGACGTCCGGGCCGTCGACGGGGTGTCGTGGAGCGCCGAGTCGGGTACCGTCACCGCCGTCCTCGGGCCCAACGGCGCGGGGAAGACGACGACGATCGAGTGCCTCGAGGGCCTGCAGCGCCCCGACTCCGGACGCGCCGAGGTCCTCGGCACCCGGGCGTGGGGCGCTCCTGCCGAGCATCGGGCGCGGGTCGGCGTCATGCTGCAGGACGGTGGCCTGCCGACGACGGCCAAGCCGGCAGCGCTGCTTCGGCACCTCGCCCGCCTCTACGCCGCCCCCGCCGACGTCGCGATGCTCGTCGACCGGCTCGGGATCGACGCCTTCGCCGACACGACGCTGCGCCGGATGTCGGGCGGGCAGCGCCAGCGGGTGGCCCTCGCCGCGGCACTCGTCGGACGGCCCGACGTCCTCTTCCTCGACGAGCCGACCGCCGGGCTGGACCCCCACGCCCGCCTGGACGTGTGGGACCTCGTCCGGGAGACGGCCGAGAACGGGGTCTGCGTCGTCATGACGACGCACTCCTTCGAGGAGGCCGAGCGGATCGCCGGGCACCTCGTCATCATGGCGGCGGGGCACGTCGCGGCCGAGGGCTCGACCGCCGAGCTCACGGCCGGACGCAGCCTCGAGGAGCTCTACTTCGACCTGACCGGAAGGGGCGAGCGATGACGACCACCGGGGCGCCGGACCGGGCCGCCGAGACGTGGGCGCGGGTCCGGGCGCAGGGCGTCTTCGAGACCCTGACCCTGCTGCGCAACGGCGAGCAGCTCCTCGTCTCGATCGTCCTGCCGGGGATGGCCCTCGTCGGGCTGGCTCTGTCGTCCACGCCCTCCCTCGGACCTGGTCGCCGCATCGACGACGCCACGGCGGGAGTGCTCGCCCTGGCCGTCGTCTCGACCGCCTTCACCGGGCAGGCCATCTCGACCGGGTTCGACCGCCGCTACGGCGTTCTCCGGCTGCTCGGCGTCACCCCGCTCGGCCGCGGCGGGCTGCTGCTGGGGAAGGCGATGGCCGTGGGGGCGGTCCTCGTCGTCCAGGTTCTCGTCCTCGGGGCGCTCGCGGCCGTCCTCGGCTGGCACCCCTCGGCGGGCGGGCTGGCTGCCCGCGCTCGTCAGCCTCGTCCTCGGCGCCGGGACGTTCGTCGCGCTGGCGCTCCTCCTGGCCGGGACGCTGCGGGCCGAGGCGACCCTCGCCCTGGCCAACCTCATCTGGGTCGTCCTTCTCGGCCTCGGGCTCCTCCTGCCGACCGAGCGGCTCCCCCATGTCCTCGGCCCCATCGCCCGGGCGTTGCCGTCCGGTGCCCTCGGCGACGCGATGCGGACCGCCCTGGTCTCCGGTGGCTGGCCGTGGGCGCAGTGGGCCGTGCTGCTTGCCTGGGGGCTCGTGGCCGGCCTCGTCACCTCGCGGCTGTTCCGGTGGTCTCCCTGAGCCGGGGCAGGAGACACCCCCGTCCGGGCCGTACCCTCGGTACGTGACGACGACCGGCACCTCCCCGCACGACACGGCCCCCCGCGACCCCTCGCCCTCTCCGGCACGGCGGGACGGCGGCCGCCTCGTGCGGTGGCGGCAGGCCGCCGTCCGCCACCTGCGCCGCCGGTACGCCGCCATCCTCCTCGTCAACCTCGTCGCCGAGGTGGGGATCATCGTCACGGGCGGGCTCGTGCGCGTCACCGGGAGCGGCCTCGGCTGCCCCACCTGGCCGCAGTGCACGCCGGGCCACTTCACGCCGGTCGCCCACCAGGCGCAGGGCTACCACAAGCTCATCGAGTTCGGGAACCGCACCCTGACCGGGGTCCTCGTCGTCGCCGCGGTGATGGCCTTCCTCGCCGTCCTGGTCACGGCCCGCCGGCGCGCGCTCGTCGTCGCGTCCGTCGTCGTCCTCGCGGGCGTGCCGGTCCAGGCCGTCATCGGCGGCATCAGCGTCCTCACCAGCCTGGCGCCGATCACCATCTCGCTGCACTTCCTCGCCAGCTCGGCGATGGTGGCGGCCGCGGCATACCTCTACTTCGCCCGCGACGAGGTCGACGGCCCGCCGCGGCCGGTCGGCCCGGCCCTGCTGCGGCAGGCCGGCATCGTCACGTCGGCGATGGCCGGCGTCGTCCTCGTCCTCGGCACCGTCGTCACGGGGTCCGGGCCCCACTCGGGCGACGCGACGGCCCCCTCGCGCTACGGCCTCGACCCCCGCACCGTCTCCTGGCTCCACGCCGACGCCGTCATGCTCTTCGCCGGGCTCGCCGTCGCGATGTGGCTGGGCGTCCGGCTGGCCGACACGTCCCCACGGGCACGCCGCGCCTGGACCGGCGTCATCCACGTCATCCTCCTCCAGGGCGTCGTGGGCTACGTCCAGTACTTCACCGGGCTCCCGATCTGGCTCGTCGTCATCCACATGCTGCTCGCGGCACTGCTCGTCGTCGCACTGACCCGGGCGATGATGACCCTCCGCGACCGCGATCCCCTCCCCGACCTCGCCCCCTCCCCGACCTGACCCCTTGCCCCCGAGCCCCTGCACGAACCTCTGCTAGCAGAGGGTGCTGCAGAGCGGGTGTGCTGCAACACCCGCCGAACGGCAGGAAAGGTCGTGCTAGCAGAGGTTCGTGCAGGGGGCGGCAGAGGGTCGTGCCGGGGGGTCAGGCGATGGCGAGGTGGACGATCGGGTCGAGCGCGACGGCGAGGAAGAGGACCGTCACGTAGGTGATCGACAGGTGGAACAGCCGCATCGGCTTGAGGGTCCGCTGGTCGGCACCGGCCCGGGCGGCCCGGACGAGACGGTGCGCCTCGGCGAGGAACAGCCCACCGCTCAGCACCGCGACGACGAGGTAGAGCCACCCCATCGAGGCGACCGGGACGAGGACGAGCGAGGTCGCCACCATGACCCAGGAGTAGCCGACGATCTGGTGTCCGACGGCGAGGGGCGAGCGCTCGACCGGCAGCATCGGCACCTGGGCGTTGGCGTAGTCGTCCTTGAACGCCATGGACAGCGGCCAGTAGTGCGGCGGCGTCCAGAAGAAGATGACGAGGAAGAGGACGATCGCCGGCCAGCCGACCCCGCCGGTGACGGCGGCCCAGCCGATGAGCGTCGGCATGCACCCGGCCGCGCCGCCCCAGACGATGTTCTGCGACGTCCGGCGCTTGAGGAGCACCGTGTAGCCGACGGCATAGAGGACGATGGCGACGAGCGACAGCACGGCGGACACGACGTTGACGAAGGCGACGAACCACGCCGTCGAGACGACGACGAGCACGGACGCGAAGACGAGCCCCGCCCGCGGGCTGATCTCGCCGGTCACCATCGGCCGCTTGCGGGTGCGGGCCATGTGCGCGTCGATGTCGCGGTCGTAGACCGAGTTGTACGCGTTGGCGGCACCGGCGCTGAGGGTCCCGCCGACGAGCGTCGCGACGACGAGCCACAGCGATGGGACGCCGCCCTCGGCGAGGAACATGACCGGGATCGTCGTCACGAGCAGCAGCTCGATGATCCGCGGCTTCGTCAGCGCGACGTAGTTCGACAGGGTGCGTCGCCATCCCGCCGAGGGGGCAGCAGCCGGGGCGGGCGTCGTGTGCGTGTGAGCCACGTGTTCCCTTCGCAGGCTCGGGTATGGGACGGGTGGCGGCGGCCAGCAGGTCGGCCGGTGTTCGCCGATGGTGGAGTCTACCGGCCCGACGTGAGAGGTCACCGCCCCGTGACTGCCCAATGACGGGTATGCCGCGCCCCGTCCGACCGGTCCGTGGCCGCTCCACCCCGACCGCTCCGATCGGACTAGGGTAAGAGTCGGCTCCGCGACCGCGTCGCGGGCTCCGCGGAGTCTCGACGTTCTCGCCGTATCCCCAGACCAGGAAGGCCCGCGGTGAGCACCACCACCTCCACGAAGTCCACCCGTCGCCCCGCCGCCACAGCGGGGCGTTCGTCAGCGATCTCTCGTCCCCTCGCCAAGAAGGCGAAGTGGACCGACCTCGACGTCCGGGCCGTCGACACCGTCCGCGTCCTGGCCGCCGACGCGGTGCAGAAGGTGGGCAACGGGCACCCGGGCACGGCGATGAGCCTGGCGCCCGCGGCATACCTGCTCTACCAGCAGGTCATGACGCACGACCCGAGCGACCCGACCTGGCTGGGCCGCGACCGGTTCGTCCTCTCCTGTGGGCACTCCAGCCTCACCCAGTACATCCAGCTCTACCTCTCCGGCTACGGCCTCGAGCTCGACGACCTCAAGTCGCTGCGCACCTGGGGTTCGCGCACGCCCGGCCACCCCGAGGTCCACCACACCCCCGGCGTCGAGATCACGACCGGCCCCCTCGGCTCCGGCCTCGCCTCCGCCGTCGGGATGGCGATGGCCCAGCGTCGCCAGCGCGGCCTCCTCGACCCGTCGGCGAAGCCCGGAACGAGCCCGTTCGACCACCACGTCTGGGTCTTCGCCTCCGACGGCGACCTCATGGAGGGTGTCAGCGCCGAGGCGAGCTCGCTCGCGGGCCACCAGGAGCTCGGCAACCTCACCGTCCTCTACGACGCCAACCAGATCTCGATCGAGGACGACACGAACATCTCCTTCTCCGAGGATGTCGCGGCCCGCTACGAGGCCTACGGCTGGGAGGTCTTCGACATCGACTGGCGCCAGTCGAGCGACCCGGCCGGCACCGACGGCTACGTCGAGGACGTCGACGCGCTCCTCGCCGCGCTCGAGAAGAGCCGCACGTCCCGCAACCGCCCCACCCTCATCCGGCTGCACACCGTCATCGCCTGGCCGGCGCCGCACGCGCGCGGCACCGGCAAGTCGCACGGCTCGGCCCTCGGGCCCGACGAGGTCGCCGCGACGAAGGAGCTGCTCGGCTTCAACCCGAAGAAGACCTTCGAGGTCGACCGCGACGTCCTCCGTCACGCCCGCGAGGTGAAGAAGCGCGGCAAGGCCGCCCACAAGGCCTGGGACAAGACGTATGCCGCCTGGCGCAAGGCCAACCCCGACCGCGCCGCGCTGCTCGACCGGCTCGTCGCGGGCGAGCTGCCGGACGGGCTGGCCGACGCGCTGCCGACGTTCCCCGCGGACGAGAAGGGTCTCGCGACCCGGGCAGCGTCGGGGAAGATCCTCACCGCGCTCGCCGACGTCATGCCCGAGCTGTGGGGCGGCTCCGCCGATCTCGCCGAGTCCAACAACACGACGATGGGCGGCCAGCCGTCGTTCATCCCCCGGGGCAAGCAGACCGAGGCCTGGCAGGGCGGCCCCTACGGCCGGACCCTCCACTTCGGGATCCGCGAGCACGCGATGGGCATGATCCTCAACGGCATCGCCCTCGACGGCCTCACCCGCCCCTACGGCGGCACCTTCCTCGTCTTCTCCGACTACATGCGTCCCGCGGTCCGACTCGCCTGCATCCAGCAGGCGCCGGTGACCTACGTCTGGACCCACGACTCCATCGGCCTCGGTGAGGACGGGCCCACGCACCAGCCGGTCGAGCACCTCGCCTCGCTGCGGGCCATCCCCGGCCTGGCGGTCGTCCGGCCGGCCGACGCCAACGAGACCTCGGCGGCGTGGGGCGCGGTCCTCAAGAACCGCCGGCCGGCGGCCCTCGCCCTCAGCCGGCAGAACCTGCCGACGATCGACCGGAAGACGTACGCCTCGACCGCCGGCGTCGCCAAGGGCGGCTATGTCCTCATCGACGGCGGCGACAGTGGCAAGGAGGCCCCCGACGTCATCCTCATCGCCACCGGCTCCGAGGTGTCCATCGCGCTGGCGGCCCGCGAGCGGCTCGAGAAGAGCGGGGTCAAGACCCGCGTCGTCTCGATGCCCTGCCGCGAGTGGTTCGAGGACCAGACCAAGGCCTACCGCGAGAAGGTCCTTCCCCCGGCCGTCCGGGCCCGGGTCAGCGTCGAGGCGGGCGTGGCGCAGGGCTGGCACGAGGTCGTCGGCGACGCCGGTCGGTCCGTCAGCCTCGAGCACTTCGGCGCCTCGGCGTCCGGCTCCACCCTCTTCGCGGAGTTCGGCTTCACCCCCGAGGCGGTCGTCAAGGCGGCTCGGGAGTCCATCAAGGCTGTCACCGACACCAGGAAGTGAGAGCACATGACTGACAACCCCACCCTCACGGCACTCGCGGCCGAGGGCGTCGCCATCTGGCTCGACGACCTCAGCCGGGAACGGCTGCGCACCGGCAACCTCCAGTCCCTCATCGAGGACAAGGGCGTCGTCGGCGTGACGACGAACCCGTCCATCTTCCAGGCGGCGATGTCGAAGGGCGACGCCTACGACGAGCAGCTGCGCGAGCTCGCCGCGGCGGGCACGACCCTCGAGGACGCCGTCTTCGCCATGACGACGGACGACGTGCGGGACGCCTGCGACGTCATGCGCCCCGTCCATGACGCCACCGACGGTGTGGACGGCCGCGTCTCGATCGAGGTCGACCCTCGGCTGGCCCACGACACCGACCCGACGATCCAGCAGGCGCTCGCCCTCGCGCGGGCGGTCGACCGGCCGAACGTCTTCATCAAGATCCCGGCGACCGCTCGAGGGGCTCCCGGCGATCACGGCGGTGCTCGCCGAGGGGATCAGCGTCAACGTGACGCTCATCTTCTCCCTCGACCGCTACCGGGCCGTCATGGGCGCCTTCCTCGCCGGGCTCGAGCAGGCCAAGGCCGCGGGGAAGGACCTGTCGAGGATCCACTCGGTCGCGTCCTTCTTCGTCAGCAGGGTCGACTCCGAGATCGACAAGCGGCTCGACGCCATGGACGACCCGCAGGCCGCCGAGCTGCGCGGCAAGGCCGGGGTCGCCAACGCCCGGCTCGCCTACCAGGCCTACGAGGAGGTGTTCTCGACCCCGCGGTGGCAGACGCTCGCCGAGGCCGGCGCACGGCCGCAGCGGCCGCTGTGGGCCTCCACGGGGGTCAAGGACCCGGCATACCCGGACACGCTCTACGTCACCGAGCTCGTCGCACCCGGCACCGTCAACACGATGCCGGAGAAGACGCTCGACGCCGTCGCGGACCACGGCGAGATCCGTGGTGACACGGTGACCGGTGGGTATGCCGAGGCGGCAGCCACCCTCGATGCGCTCGACGCCCTGGGCATCTCCTACCAGGAGGTCGTCGAGCTCCTCGAGAGGGAGGGCGTCGAGAAGTTCGAGGCGTCCTGGTCCGAGCTCCTCGACGGCGTCGCCGCCGAGCTCGACAAGGTCTCGGCCACGTGAGCGGCCTCCTCCTCGACGCCCGCGGGGCCGCGGCGGATGCCGTGGCCTCCCACGTGCCGACCCTGGTGTCCGACCGCGTCGCCAGCCGGCTCTTCGACCAGGACCACACCCTGTGGGGTCCCGAGGCCGAGAGCGAGTCCGCCAAGCGGCTGTCCTGGACCGGGCTGCCGCGCACCTCGCGTCCACTCGTCGGCGAGGTCACCGCCCTGCGCGACGCAGCTGCGCGGCGAGGGGCTGACGCGCGTCGTCCTCTGCGGCATGGGCGGGTCCTCCCTCGCTCCCGAGGTCATCTGCGCGACGGCGGGCGTGCCCCTCGTCGTCCTCGACTCCTCCGACCCCGACGTCGTCCGGGGGGCCATCACCGACCTCGCCGCCACGGTCGTCGTCGTCTCGAGCAAGTCCGGCTCCACCGTCGAGACCGACAGCCAGCGTCGGGCGTTCGAGGGGGCCTTCCGGGACGCCGGCCTCGACCCGGCGGGACACATCGTCGTCGTCACCGACCCGGGTAGCCCGCTCGACGCCCAGGCTCGGGAGGCCGGCTACCGCGTCGTCAACGCCGACCCGGACGTCGGCGGTCGCTACTCCGCGCTGACCGCCTTCGGGCTCGTACCCTCCGGCCTCGCCGGAGCCGACATCGAGGCGCTCCTCGACGACGCGGAGGCCGTCGCCGACCTGCTGGCCGCCGACGACGACGCCAACCCCGCCCTCCGGCTCGGCGCCGCGATGGCCGGGACCGAACCGCTGCGCGACAAGCTCGTCCTCGTCGACGCCGGCACCGAGAACCACGGCTTCGGCGCGTGGGCCGAGCAGCTCATCGCCGAGTCGACGGGCAAGAACGGCACCGGGATCCTGCCCGTCGTCGCGATGGGTCCGCGGCCCGGAGCACACCTACGCCGACGGCACGGTCGTCCGGCTCCTCGCGGCGGACGCCGACGAGACGCCCGCCCAGGGCGCCTCGACGATCGACGTCGCCGGCCCGCTCGGGGCCCAGTTCCTCCTGTGGGAGGCGGCGACGGCGGTCGCCGGGCGGCTGCTCGGGATCAACCCGTTCGACCAGCCCGACGTCGAGAGCGCCAAGGCGGCCGCCCGCGAGCTCCTCGAGGGTGCCGGGACGACGCAGGACGCTCCCGCCTTCGTCGACGGACCCGTGCAGGTCCGCGCTCTCGGCGGCGACTGGCTCGGCGACGGCCTCGACCGTCGCGGGGGCCGTGGCCGCCCTTCTCGGCGGGCTCGACGCCGAGCGCGGCTACGTCGCCGTCATGGCCTATCTCGACCGAGAGGCGGACGCGGACCTCGAGCACGTGGCCCGCGACCTGTTCGAGCGCACCGGACGCCCGGTGACGTTCGGCTGGGGCCCGCGGTTCCTCCACTCCACCGGGCAGTACCACAAGGGCGGCCCGGCGACCGGGCTGTACATCCAGGTCACGGCCGACCCTCGTGAGGACCTCGCCGTCCCCGGCCGGGACTTCACCCTCGGCCAGTTCATCGCCGCCCAGGCCGGCGGCGACGCCCAGGTCCTCGCCGACCACGACCGCCCGGTCCTGCGCCTGCACCTCACCGACCACGACGCCGGTCTCGCCGTCGTGACGGCGGCGCTGCGCGGCGAGGGAGCCGCGTGAACCCCGCCCGCGTCACCGCGGACGAGAATCCGCTCCGCGATCCGAGGGACAAGCGGCTCCCGCGCATCGCGGGGCCGAGCGCCATGGTCCTCTTCGGTGTCACCGGCGACCTCGCCCGCAAGAAGCTCATGCCGGCCATCTACGACCTGTCCAACCGCGGCCTGCTCCCCCCGGGCTTCTCGCTCGTCGGGTTCGCCCGGCGGGACTGGGCTGACCAGGACTTCGGCAAGGTCGTCCACGAGTCGGTGAAGGAGCACTCCCGCACCCCCTTCAAGGAGGAGGTGTGGCGCTCCCTCGCCGAGGGTGTCCGCTTCATCCCGGGCACGTTCGACGACGAGGAGGCGTTCACGACGCTCGCGAAGACCCTTCACGAGCTCGACGAGCAGCGCGGCACCGGCGGCAACCACGCCTTCTACCTCTCGATCCCGCCGGCGTTCTTCTCCACCGTGTGCGAGCAGCTCGAGACGGCGGGCCTCAGCACCCCACAGCCGGGATCGTGGCGCCGCGTCGTCATCGAGAAGCCCTTCGGCCACGACCTCGAGAGCGCACGCGAGCTCAACGGCATCGTCGAGTCGGTCTTCCCGGCCGACTCGGTGTTCCGGATCGACCACTACCTCGGCAAGGAGACCGTCCAGAACCTCCTCGCCCTGCGGTTCGCCAACCAGATGTTCGAGCCGGTGTGGAACAACCGCTACGTCGACCACGTCCAGATCACGATGGCCGAGGACATCGGCATCGGTGGCCGGGCCGGCTACTACGACGGGATCGGCGCCGCCCGCGACGTCATCCAGAACCACCTCCTCCAGCTGCTCGCGCTCACCGCGATGGAGGAGCCGGTCTCCTTCCACGCCGACCACCTGCGCGCCGAGAAGGAGAAGGTCCTCTCCGCGGTCAAGATCCCCAAGGACCTCGCCAAGGCGACGGCACGCGGCCAGTACGCCCCCGGCTGGCAGGGCGGGGAGAAGGTCACGGGCTACCTCGAGGAGGACGGGGTCGCCGACGGCTCCACGACCGAGACGTATGCCGCGGTCCGGCTCGAGATCGACACCCGTCGTTGGGCGGGCGTCCCCTTCTACCTCCGGACCGGCAAGCGGCTCGGCAAGCGGGTCACCGAGATCGCCGTCGTCTTCAAGCGGGCCCCGCATCTGCCCTTCTCCGACACCGCCACCGAGGAGCTGGGCCAGAACGCCGTCGTCATCCGGGTCCAGCCCGACGAGGGCGTGACGATGCGGTTCGGGGCGAAGGTCCCCGGCGCCCAGATGGAGGTCCGGGACGTGACGATGGACTTCGGCTACGGCCGGGCGTTCACCGAGTCCTCCCCCGAGGCCTATGAGCGGCTCATCCTCGACGTCCTCCTCGGCGAGCCACCGCTCTTCCCGCGGCACGAGGAGGTCGAGCTGTCCTGGCGGATCCTCGACCCGATCGAGAAGCACTGGGCCCGCTCGAGCGGACCCATCGACCAGTACGTCTCCGGCGGCTGGGGTCCGGACAGCGCCGACCAGCTCATGGCCCGCGACGGCCGGACCTGGAGGCTGCCGTGATCATCGACCTCCCGAGCACCACGACGTCGGACGTCTCCAAGCGGCTTGTCCGGCTGCGCTCCGAGACCGGCTCGATGGCCCTGTCCCGCGTCCTCACCCTCATCACCGTCGTCGACGAGGCGCACGCCGAGGAGGCCATCGAGGTCGCGAACGACGCGAGCCGACAGCACCCGTGCCGGATCATCGTCGTCGTGACGGCGAACCGGCGGGGCGCCGCGCGGCTCGACGCACAGATCCGGGTCGGCGGTGACGCCGGCGCCAGCGAGGTCCTCGTCCTCCGGCTCTACGGCCCCCTCGCCGACCACGGTCGCAGCGTCGTCACCCCTCTTCTCCTCCCCGACTCGCCCATCGTCGCGTGGTGGCCGGTCGAGGCGCCGACGGAACCCCGCGGCGGACCCCATCGGCGAGATGGCCCATCGCCGGGTGACCGACTCCGCCCGCACGACGGGACGGCCGGCGACGGTCCTCGGTCGGCTCGCCGCGGCATACACCGAGGGGGACACCGACCTCGCCTGGGCGCGCGTCACGTTGTGGCGAGGGCTGCTCGCGGCGGCGCTGGACCAGGCGCCCTACGAGCCGGTGCTCTCCGCGACGGTCACCGGGGCGCCCGACTCGCCGTCCGCCGACCTCCTCGCCGGATGGCTCACCGTCGCGCTCCGCTGCCCGGTCTCGCTCGCCCGCTCCCGCAACCGGACCGGCATCATCAGCGTGCGCCTCGAGCGCAAGAGCGGGGCCATCGACCTGGTCCGGCCGCAGGAGACGGACGCGGCGACCCTGTCGCAGCCCGGGCAGCCGGACCGGACCATCGCCCTCGCCCATCGCAGTGACGCCGAGTGCCTCGCCGACGAGCTGCGACGGCTCGACCCGGATGAGATCTACCAGGCCGCGCTCGTCGACGGCATCGAGCAGGTCACCTCCTCGCGGACCGCGAGCCAGGCGACGCGACGCGGGGAGGCGCCGTCGGTGGCCGAGGCGGAGCGCGCCCAGAAGCGGGCGACGAAGGCCCGGCTCAGCCGTAGCCCGCGCCGGGGCTCACGTCCCCGGAAGGGCACATCATCGACCGACGGCACGGGTAAGACCTCCGAGAGGGACGGCTGACCCGGTCCCGTCCGCCGAGACCTGGACAGCGTCCGGCCACCCCGCCGGCAGACAGGAGAACCCACCATGAGCCCGTCGACGGACGTCGTCCGCCACCCGACCAAGAGCCTGCTGGCCGCCGCGTCGGGAGCCCGCCTCATCACGGCGATCCTCGACGCCCAGGCTGCGCGGGGCGAGGCCCACGTCGTCCTCACCGGAGGATCGATGGGCTCTGCGATCCTCGCCGCCGTCCGCGACGACGCGGCGCGGGACGCCGTCGCCTGGGACCGGGTGAGCCTGTGGTGGGGAGACGAGCGATTCCTGCCCGCCGGCGACGGCGACCGCAACGAGACACAGAACCGCGAGGCCCTCCTCGATGCCGTTCCGCTCGACGCCGCGAAGGTCCACTCCGTCGCCGGGCCGGGCGACCCGTTCGGCGACAGCGCGGAGGACTCCGCCGCGGACTACGCCCGTCAGCTCGCGGGTGCGGCGGGCGACGGTCGAGGCGAGCCCGTACTTCGACGTCTGCCTGCTCGGGGTCGGGCCGGACGGGCACGTCGCCTCGCTCTTCCCCGGACGTCCCGAGCTGGACGTCACCGATGCGACCACCCTCGCCGTCCACGACTCCCCCAAGCCGCCACCGGACCGGGTGACGATGACCTTCCCGGTGCTGAACCGGTCGCGCGAGGTGTGGTTCCTCGTCAGTGGGGCGGACAAGGCAACGGCGACGGCACGGGGCATTCGCGGGGATGACCTGACCCGCACCCCCGCGGCCCACGTCCATGGGGTCGAGCGCACGCTGTGGCTCATCGACGAGGACGCGGCCGCCGACCTCGACGCCTGACCCCACGGTCACGCCCCAATCCTGGTGGATGAGGGGGGCGTCGCCGGGTCAGGAACTTCCCTATTGGGTGAGTTCCCGCCGGGGTGTGGCGGTGGGTGGGGTCAGGAACTTCCCTATTGGGTGAGTTCCCGCCGGGCGTGGCGGTGGGTGGGGTCAGGAACTTCCCTATTGGGTGAGTTCCCGCCGGGGCGTGGCGGTGGGTGGGGCCAGGAACTTCCCTATTGGGTGAGTTCCCGCCGGGGCGTGGCGGTGGGTGGGGGTCAAGAACTTCCCTATTGGGTGAGTTCCCGCCGGGGCGCTACTGGATGAGGCCGCGGCCGCGCAGCGACTCGAGCGCCTCGTCGAGGATCGCCTGGCCGTCGGCGTCCGAGCGCCGCTCCTTCACGTAGG
Source organism: uncultured Actinomycetota bacterium (assembly GCA_963745335.1). Lineage (GTDB taxonomy): Bacteria > Actinomycetota > Actinomycetes > Actinomycetales > Dermatophilaceae > CAVSJJ01. The sequence continues at coordinate 162,368 of CAVUXP010000009.1, read as the reverse complement.
CGAGGTGCGTCTTGTACGGCTCGACCTTGGGCGGCGCGGGCGGGTTCTCCTTGTCCTGACCCGCGGGGAAGCCGCAGCGGGGGCAGTCCCACGTCTCGGGAACCGCGAGCCCGGGCTCCTCGGCGAAGCTCGGTCGGGTCTCGTGGCCGTTGGCGCACCAGAACGAGACGAAGACCCGTGGCGCGGCCTCACCCCGCTCCGCCTCGCCCATCGGACCGGCGCCGACTCGGCTGCCTCGGATCGCATTGCCGCCTGCCATCGGGTGTCCTCTCGGTTAGCCGGCGAAGCGCTGAAGGACGCCCAGCCCGACGACGCATGTGAACCAGACGAGCGCGACCGCGATGGTGATCCGGTCGAGGTTGCGCTCTGCCACCGACGAGCCGCCGAGCGAGCTCGACATGCCGCCGCCGAACATGTCGGACAGGCCGCCCCCCTTGCCCTTGTGGAGCAGGATGAGCAGGGTCAGGAAGAGCCCACCCAGGATCAGGAGGACCTGGAGGCCGATGCGAACCGCGTCCATGTGGTTCCTTCGTGTGCGGGGCGTGGTCGGTGGTCAGGGGCCCGAGGTCGCGCCTCGGGGGCTACAGGATACCTGCTCGGCGCCGCGGGCCCGGGAACGGTCCGCTCCCGGGCCGCGCCGACGGCCGGCCGGTCGGGGCGTCGGCATCGTCCGCCGCCACCCGCGCCCGGCGGGCCTCAGCTCGTCTTGAGGTGGTCCCGGTAGCGGCAGATCGCCGCGAACTCGCCCGCCTCGAGAGCGGCGCCGCCGACGAGAGCGCCGTCGACGTCGGGCTTGTCCATGATCGCGGCGATGTTGCCCGACTTGACCGAGCCGCCGTAGAGGATCCGGATGCCGTCGGCCGCGTCGCCGGAGTAGAGCTCGGCGACCTTCGTCCGGATGGCGGCGCAGACCTCCTGCGCATCCTCCGGGGTGGCGACCTCGCCGGTGCCGATGGCCCAGATGGGCTCGTAGGCGATGACGATCGAGCGGAGCTGCTCCATCGGCAGGCCCTCGAGGCCGGCCTCGATCTGCGCAAGAACGTGCTCGACCTGCCGGCCGGCCTGACGGACCTCGAGGCCCTCGCCGCAGCAGAAGATCGGGGTGAGGCCGTGCCTGAACGCGGCCGCGATCTTCGCATTGACGATGTCGTCGGTCTCGTGGTGGTACTCGCGCCGCTCACTGTGCCCGACGGCGACGTAGGTGCAGCCGAGCTTGGCGAGGAAGGCGCCGCTGATCTCGCCGGTGTAGGCGCCGGAGTCGTGGACCGAGATGTCCTGGGCGCCGTACTTGATCTCCAGCTTGTCCCCGTCGACGAGGGTCTGGACGCTGCGCAGGTCGGTGAACGGCGGCAGCACGGCGACCTCGACCGCGCCGTGGTCGTGCTTGGCGTCCTGCAGGGTCCAGTCGAGCTTCTGGACGAGGTGGGTGGCCTGGAGGTGGTCCAGGTTCATCTTCCAGTTCCCCGCCATGAGCGGGGTGCGGCCAACGGCCATGAGCTGCGGCTCCTTCATCGGGCGGCGCGCGGGGCGCCGGGTGGGGCGGTGTGGGCGGTGTGGCGGTATGCCGTGGGGCCGGCCGATGTGGCGACCGCCGGCCCCACGGCGGGTACGGGTGGGCGACCCGGTCAGCCCTCCTGGAGGACGGCGATCCCGGGAAGCTCCTTGCCCTCGAGGTACTCGAGGCTGGCGCCGCCGCCGGTCGAGATGTGACCGAACTGGTCGTCGCTGAAGCCCAGCCGCCGCACCGCGGCGGCCGAGTCCCCACCGCCGACGACGGTGAGCGCCCCGCGGGCGGTCGCGTCGACGAGCGCCTGCGCCACGGCCTTCGTGCCCGCGGCATACGGGGCCATCTCGAACGCGCCGGCCGGCCCGTTCCAGAAGACCGTGCGGCAGTCGGCGAGCTTCTCGGCGAACAGCGTCGCCGAAGCGGGACCGATGTCGAGCCCCATCCGGTCGGCGGGGATCGCGTCGGCCGGGACGACCTCGTGGTCGGCGTCGGCCGAGAACTCGGTCGCCGCGACGATGTCGACGGGGAGGACGATCTCGACGCCGCGCTCGGCGGCCTGCTCGAGGTAGCCCTTGACGGTGTCGATCTGGTCCTGCTCGAGCAGGCTCTTGCCGACCTCGTGGCCCTGGGCCGCGAGGAAGGTGAAGACCATGCCGCCGCCGATGAGCAGCCGGTCGGCCGTCGTCAGCAGGTTGGCGATGACCCCGAGCTTGTCGGACACCTTCGCGCCGCCGAGGACGACGGCATACGGGCGCTCGGGGTTCTCGGTGAGGCGCTGGAGCACCTCGACCTCGGACCGGACGAGCCCGCCCATCGCCGACGGCAGCCGCTTCGCGATGTCGTAGACGGATGCCTGCTTGCGGTGGACGACGCCGAAGCCGTCGGAGACGTAGGCGTCGGCCATCCCGGCGAGGGCGTCGGCGAACTCGGCGCGCTCCTCCTCGACCTTCGCGGTCTCCCCGGCGTTGAACCGGAGGTTCTCGAGAAGGACGACCCCGCCGTCGGCGAGGCCGGCGACGGCGGCCCGGGCGCTCTCCCCCACCGTGTCGGTGGCGAAGGTGACGTCCTGGCCGAGCAGCTCACCGAGCCGGGCGGCGACGGGCGCGAGGGAGTACTTCGGGTCGGGCGCGCCCTTGGGGCGCCCGAGGTGGGCGCACACGATGACGCGTGCGCCCGCCTCGGTCAGGGCCGAGATCGTGGGCACCGAGGCCCGGATCCGCCCGTCGTCCGTGATCGTCTCGCCGTCGAGGGGAACGTTGAGGTCGGACCGGACGAGCACGCGCTTGCCGCGCAGGTCGCCCAGCCCCTCGATGGACGTCGTCATCGGATCAGAGGCTCTTGCCGACGAGAGCGACGAGGTCGATGAGCCGGTTGCTGTAGCCCCACTCGTTGTCGTACCAGCCGACGACCTTGACCGTGCTGCCGATGACCTTGGTCAGGCCCGAGTCGAAGATGCACGAGCTGGGGTCGGTGACGATGTCGGCGGACACGATCGGGTCGTCCGTGTACTTGAGGAAGCCCTTGAGCGGACCCTCGGCGGCGGCCTTGACGATCGCGTTGACCTCCTCGACCGTCGTCTCGCGGCCGGCCTCGAAGGTGAGGTCGGTGGCGGAGCCGGTCGGCGTCGGGACGCGGAGGGCGTAGCCGTCGAGCTTGCCCTTGAGGTCGGGCATGACGAGGCCGATGGCCTTCGCCGCACCGGTGCTCGTCGGGATGATGGACAGGGCGGCGGCGCGAGCGCGGCGCATGTCGCGGTGCGGGCCGTCGAGGAGGTTCTGGTCCGAGGTGTACGCGTGGACCGTCGTCATGAGGCCCTTGACGATGCCGAGCTCGTCGTGGAGCGGCTTGGCCATCGGCGCGAGGCAGTTCGTCGTGCAGGAGGCGTTGGAGATGACGTGGTGCGACGCGGGGTCGTAGTCCTCGTGGTTGACGCCCATGACGAAGGTGGCGTCCTCGTTCTTCGCCGGAGCGGAGATGATGACCTTCTTCGCGCCACCGTCGATGTGGGCGCGGGCCTTCGTCGCGTCGGTGAAGATGCCGGTCGACTCGATGACGATGTCCGCCCCGGCCTCGCCCCACTTGATGGCGGCGGGGTCGCGCTCGGCGAAGACCTTGACGGTGTGGTTGCCCACCGTGATGGAGTCCTCGGTGGCAGAGACGTCCTCGGAGAGCACGCCGAGGACCGAGTCGTACTTGAGCAGGTGGGCGATCGAGGCGTTGTCCATCAGGTCGTTGGCGGCGACGATCTCGATGTCGGCGCCCGACGCGAGGACGGCGCGGAAGAAGTTGCGGCCGATGCGACCGAATCCGTTGATGCCTACGCGAACAGTCACGGTGAGTGCTGCCTTCCGATTTCAGGAGGTATGCCGCTCTGTCTGCGGCATGCGGTACCGCTTACAGGGTAGTGGTGGGGCACCCCCTCACGCACACGCGGCCGACCCGCGACGGGGCGGGTCACGCACGAAATCAGCCGTCGAGCATGTCCGGTGTGAGCGATGCCTCAGTGCCGGCCAGTCCCTGCTCCGCGGCACGCTTGTCGGCCATCGCGAGGAGGCGCCGGATCCGCCCCGCGACGGCGTCCTTCGTCATCGGCGGCTGAGCCAGCTGGCCGAGCTCCTCGAGGGACGCCTGCTTGTGGTCGATCCGCAGCCGACCCGCCTCGCGCAGGTGCTCGGGGATGTCGTCACCGAGGATCTCGAGGGCGCGCTGCACCCGGGCTCCGGCCGCCACCGCGGCTCGGGCCGAGCGGCGCAGGTTGGCGTCGTCGAAGTTGGCGAGCCGGTTCGCCGTCGCCCGGACCTCGCGGCGCATCCGCCGCTCCTCCCAGGCGAGGACCGCGTCGTGGGCGCCGAGCCGGGTCAGCATCGCCCCGATGGCGTCGCCGTCGCGGATGACGACCCGGTCGACGCCACGGACCTCGCGCGCCTTGGCGGAGATCCCGAGCCGTCGCGCCGCGCCGACGAGCGCGAGAGCGGCCTCCGGACCCGGACAGGTCACCTCGAGGGCCGAGGACCGGCCCGGCTCGGTGAGCGAGCCATGGGCGAGGAAGGCGCCGCGCCAGGCCGCCTCGGCGTCGCACACGGCGCCGGAGACGACCTTCGGAGGCAGTCCGCGGACCGGGCGACCCCGGTTGTCGATGAGGCCGGTCTGCCGGGCGAGGGCCTCGCCGTCCTGCACGACGCGGACGACGTAGCGGCTGCCCTTGCGGAGCCCGCCAGCGGCGAGGACGAGGACCTCGGGGGTGTGGCCGTAGACCTCGGCGAGGTCGCGGCGCAGCCGCCGCGCGGCATTCGCCGTGTCCAGCTCGGCCTCGACGACGATCCGGCCGCCGATGATGTGCAGTCCTCCGGCGAACCGGAGCATGGCCGCGACCTCTGCCTTGCGGCAGCAGGGCTTCGTCACGTCATGGCGACTCAGCTCGTCCTTCACCTTCGGGGTCATGGCCATGCGGGCCATCCTGCCACGAGGTCACCAACGGGCCCGACCCGGAACGAAGACGTCCTGCAGGGCAGCCGCGAGACGGAGCGGATCATGGTGACCGGCGGTGCCCCGCACCGCGACCGGCGCGATGTGCAGCTTCGCCCCGATGGCGTCGGCGGCGGCCGCGAGAGCCTCCTCGTCGTCGACGACGCTGGGGTCGGCCAGGACGACATCGAGGCGGACATCGGGGGCGTGGGCCTGGAAGGACTCGAGGTGGCGGACCGCCGAGAAGCCCTCGGTCTCGTCCTTGCCCACCTCGAGGTTGAGGACGAGGAGCCGGCGGGCTCGGGTGATCCGCAGGGCCTCCCGCAGCTCGGGGACCAGCAGGTGCGGCATGACCGAGGTGAACCACGAGCCGGGCCCGAGGACGACCCAGTCCGCGGAGCGGAGCGCCGCGACCGACTCGGGGTATGCCGGGGGGTCGGCGGGCACGAGCCGCACCTCCTCGACGGTGCCGGGGGTCGTCGCGACCTCGGCCTGCCCGCGGACGAGGACGAGCCGGTCGGACTCGACCCCGGACACGTCGGCCTCGATGTCGAGGGGCACGGAGGCCATGGGCAGCACCCGCCCCCGGGCGCCGACGAGCCGGCGGACGAAGTCGAGACCGGCGACCGGGTCCTCCTGCAGCTCCCACAGCGCGACGATGAGGAGGTTCCCGAGCGGGTGGCCGCCGAGGGTCCCCGCCCCGGTGAAGCGGTGCTGGAGCACCTCCCGCCACGTGTGGCCCCATTCGGTGTCCTCGCACAGGGCGGCGAGGGCCATCCGCAGGTCGCCGGGAGGAAGCACGCCGAACTCGCGGCGCAGCCGTCCGCTCGAGCCGCCGTTGTCGGCCACCGTGACGATCGCCGTCAGCTCGTCGGTGATGAGGCGCAGCGCCGAGAGCGAGGCCGCGAGCCCGTGTCCCCCGCCCAGCGCGGCGACGTCCGGCCCGCTCACTCGCGCCCCAGGTCGCGGTGGACGAGGAAGGTGGCGACCGACGGGGTGGCCAGCCGCTCGGCGAGCCGCTCGGCGATGGCGACCGACCGATGCTTGCCCCCGGTGCATCCGATCCCGATCGTCGCGTAGCGACGCCCCTCGCGCTTGTAGCCGTCGGTCACCGGCTCGAGGAGCGCCACCGCCCGCTCGAGGAAGTCCTCGGCGCCGGGCTGGCTGAGGACGAACTCCGCGACGGGCCCGTCCTGTCCGGTCAGCGACTTCAGCTCCGGGACCCAGAAGGGGTTGGGGAGGAAGCGCATGTCGAAGACGAGGTCCGCGTCGAGGGGGACGCCGTACTTGAAGCCGAAGGACATCACGGCGAGCCGCAGGGCCGGCCCGCGCTCGCTGCCGACGAGCTCGGACACCTTGCGGCCGAGCTGGTGGACGTTGAGGCCGGAGCTGTCGACGACGACCTGGGCCTCGGCGCGCAGGTCGCGCAGCAGCCGGCGCTCGGTCTGGATGCCGTCGAGGAGCCGCCCCTCGCCCTGCAGCGGATGGGGGCGGCGGACGCTCTCGAACCGTCGGACGAGGGCCTCGTCCGTCGCGTCGAGGAAGAGCAGATGCGGGCGCCAGCCCCGCTCGCGCAGCTGGCCCATGGCACTTTGCAGGTCGGAGAAGAACCGCCTCGCGCGGACGTCGACGACGGCCGCCAGCCGGACGTCCACCCCCTGCGAGCGGACCTGGGCGACGAGGTCGGCCATCGACACGAGCAGCTGGGGCGGGAGGTTGTCCACGACGTACCACCCGCGGTCCTCGAGCACGTCCGCCGCCGTCGACCGCCCGGCGCCGCTCATCCCGGTGAGGATGAGCAGCTCCCCGTCGTCGGCCTCGGGCAGGTCGACCCGCTCGACCCTCGGCCCGTCACCCATCGCCGCCTCCTGGCCCGTCGTCGAGGATCTCGCCGGTCATGAGGTTGACCGACTCGGACGAGTCCCGTCCCCCCAACTGTGCCGCAATGGTGGCCGCCAGCTGGGGACCGATCCCGGGCACGTCGCGCAGCTCCTCCTCCGAGGCGGCCCGCAGCCGCTTGACCGACCCGAAGGCCCGGAGCAGCGCCGCCCTGCGACTCTCGCCGAGACCGGGGATGCCGTCGAGCGCGGACCGGGTCATCGACCGGGACCGGCGCTGCCGGTGGAAGGTGATGGCGAACCGGTGCGCCTCGTCGCGCACCCGCTGCAGGAGATAGAGACCCTCGCTCGTCCGGGGCAGGACCACCGGGAAGTCCTGGCCCGGCACCCACACCTCCTCGAGGCGCTTGGCGAGCCCGACGAGGGCGATGTCGGTGACGCCGAGCTCGTCGAGGACCCGGGCGGCCGCGTTGACCTGCGGGAGACCGCCGTCGACGACGACGAGGTTGGGCGGGTAGGCGAACTTCTGCGGCCTGCCGGTCTCCTCGTCGAGGCCCGGCGACGCCTCCAGGGACTGGAGGTAGCGCTGGAAGCGCCTCGTGAGCACCTCGCGCATCGCGGCGGTGTCGTCGACGGCATACCGCTCCTCGGCGTTCTCGGCGGGTCCCGTCCGCACCGCCGTGCCCCGCACGATGAAGCGGCGGTACTCCGACTTGCGAGGCAGCCCGTCCTCGAAGACGACCATCGAGCCGACGACGTCGGTGCCCTGGACATGGCTGATGTCGAAGCACTCGATCCGCAGCGGGGAGTCCTCGAGGTCGAGCGCGTCCTGGAGCTGCTGCAGCGCCTGGCTGCGGGCGGTGAGGTCGCCGGCGCGGGCGACCTTGTGCCGCGCGAGGCTCTCGTCGGCGTTGCGGCGGACCGTGTCCATGAGGGCGCGCTTGTCGCCGCGGCGGGGCACCCGCAGGTCGACCCTGCTCCCCCGCAGCGCGGAGAGCCACTCGGCGACCGCGCCGTCGTCCGGCGGCAGGACCGGGACGAGCACCTCGCGCGGAACGCCCTCGCCGGTCTCGCCGCCGTAGATCTGCTGGAGGAGGTGGCCGACGACCTCGGGCACGTCCTCGGCGACCTTCTCCGCGACCCAGCCGCGCTGGCCGCGCACCCGCCCGCCCCGGACGTGGAACACCTGGACGGCGGCCTCGAGCTCGTCGTCGGCGAGGGCGAAGACGTCGGCATCGGTGTCGTCGCCGAGGACGACGGCCGAGCGCTCCAGCACCTTCTCCAGCGCGCCGATGTCGTCGCGGAGCCGTGGCGGCCCGCTCGAAGTCCAGCTCGGCGGCGGCCTCGGACATCTGGCGCTGGAGCCGGCGGACGTACTTGCCGGTACTGCCGGCCATGAAGTCGCACAGCTCCTCGGCGATGGCCCGATGCTCGTCCTCGTCGACGCGACCGACACACGGCGCCGAGCACTTGTCGATGTATCCGAGGAGGCAGGGGCGGCCGACCTGGCGGGCCCGGTTGAAGACGCCCTTGGAACAGGTGCGCACCGGGAAGACACGCAGCAGCAGGTCGAGGGTCTCGCGGATCGCCCAGGCGTGGGTGTACGGCCCGAAGTAGCGGGTGCCCTTGCGCTTGGCCCCGCGCAGGACCTGGGCCCGGGGGTAGTCCTCTCCCATCGTCACCGCGAGGTAGGGGTAGGACTTGTCGTCGCGGTACTTGACGTTGAACCGCGGGTCGAACTCCTTGATCCACGTGTACTCGAGCTGGAGGGCCTCGACCTCGGTCGAGACGACGGTCCACTCGACGCTCGCCCCGGTGCGGACCATCGTCGCCGTCCGGGGGTGGAGGGCGGCGACATCCTGGAAGTAGGAGGACAGCCGGGAGCGGAGCGACTTGGCCTTGCCGACATAGATGACCCGGCCCTGCGCGTCCCGGAACCGGTAGACGCCCGGGTCGGTGGGGATCTGCCCCGGCGCGGGGCGGTACGTCGACGGGTCGGCCACGTCCCAACCCTACGGCGCGCTGCCGACGCCGCTCGGCGCTCCTGGGGAGCGCGGGTCGGGGGTCAGGACACCTCGACGGTGTCGCCGCTGACGGTCGCGGTGAGCTTGTCGAGGCCATGGGGGGCGGGCCCCGCCTTGACGTCGCCGGTGGCGATGTCGAACTGGCTGCCGTGGCAGGGGCACATGATGAGGCCGCCCTGGATCTGGGTCACCGGGCAGCCCGCATGCGGGCAGATCGACGAGAACGCCTCGAAGGTGCCCTTCGTCGGCTGGGTGACGACGACCGGAGGGCTCTGGAGGATCGTGCCGCCGCCGACGGGGACATCCGAGACGGGCACCGTCGTCCCACCGCCCCCGTTCCCGGTGCCCACCGTCGGGCCGCCCGCTGCGGAAGCCGAGGACCCGCTGCCGCACCCGGCGAGGAGGGCCACCCCGGCCACGGCGAGGCCGGTTCCCGCGAGGACCTGCCGCCTGTTGGTGGCCGGGGCGCCCTCGGTCGTCGTCGGTCTCGTCTCGGTCATGGGTCTCCGTCCTCGCGGTCGAACCGGGTATGCCGGTCGGTCGCGGGATCCGCGACCGGCCGACAGGAGTCTGGTTCGGGTTGCTGAGAGGACGCTGTGGACCCGACGGCACGCGGCGGCACGGCATACCGGCAGGTAGGGCACCGGCGGCCGATGGACGAAGGTAACGACTCGGCACCATCCGCGGACGCGTCATTCCGCCGCCTTCGCGGAGTCGCTACAGTGCGCGAATGCTCGCGCCCGTCGCGAGCAGCGGGTGCCGTCGTGCTCGCCCTGACATGTTCAACAGGAGGAAATGTGCCTCAGCGTTCCGTCATCACGGTCGGCGCCTCGGTGCTCGTCGCCTCGCTCGCGCTTGCCGGGTGCGGCAGCCGCGGGAGCGACAACGCCAGTGGCTCCGGTGGGGACAAGGTCGCCACGATCGCCGTCAGCGCTCCGTTCTCGGGCAGCCTGTCCGCCCTCGGACTCGGCATCCAGCACTCCGTCGAGCTGGCCGTCAAGCAGGCCAACGACAACAAGACCATCCCCGGCTGGACCCTCAAGGTCCTCGCCAAGGACGACGAGGCGAAGCCGGACGTGGGCAAGAACGCGGCCACCGCCATCGTCGCGGACGACACCGTCGTCGGCGTCGTCGCCAACCTCAACTCGGGTGTCGCGCAGCAGACCCAGCCGATCTTCGCCAGCGCGAACATCGCCCAGGTCTCGCCCGCCAACACGAACCCGAGCCTGACGATCGGTCCGGACGCCAACGCCCCGAAGCGCCAGTACGACACGTACTTCCGCACCTGCACGACCGACGCGGTCCAGGGCCCGTTCGCCGCGCAGTACCTGCTGAGCCAGGGCATCAAGAAGGTCGCGACCGTCCACGACAAGCAGACCTACGGCCAGGGCCTCGTCGACGCGTTCTCGACGGAGTTCAAGAAGGGCGGCGGCACGATCACCGACGCCGAGTCGATCGTCACCCAGGACAACGGTGGCAACAACGACTTCTCGACCGTCATCTCGAAGATCAAGCCGACCGGCCCGCAGGCCATCTACTACGGCGGCCAGTACCCCGAGGCCGGGCCGCTCTCGCTCCAGGTGAAGAACGCCGGGCTCAACATCCCGCTCATGGGCGGTGACGGCATCTACGCCGACGACTTCATCAAGCTCGCCGGCGCCAAGTCCGACGGCGACCTCGCCACCTCGGTCGGCGCGCCGACCGACAGCACCGACGCGGGGAAGAAGTTCCTCAGCGAGTACGACGCTGCGGGCTACAGCGAGCCGGCTGCGGCATACGGTGGCTACGCCTACGACGCGGCGAACGCCATCATCGAGGCCCTCAAGACCTCGCTGAAGGACGCGTCCGACGCCAAGTCCGCCCGCCAGGCGACGGTCGACGCGCTCAACAAGGTCTCCTTCCAGGGTGTCACCGGCCAGGTCGCGTTCGACCAGTACGGCGACACGACGTCGAAGATCCTCACGGTCTACAAGGTCGAGGGAGGCAAGTGGGTTCCGGCCAAGACCGGCACGTTCCAGTGATCCCCACCTGATCCTCCGGCCGACACGGCCATCGACGCGGCGGGGGCGGGCACGGCCCGCTCCCGCCGCTACCATCCGATGAGCGTCGTCCCCTGACCACCGAGGTACCGATGATCTTCGTCCAGCAGCTCGTCAACGGCCTTGCCCTTGGGTCGCTGTACGCCCTCATCGCCGTCGGCTACACCGTCGTCTACGGCATCGTCCAGCTCATCAACTTCGCCCACGGCGAGGTCTTCATGATCGGGGCGTTCGGGTCGCTCGCGGTCTGGACCGTCTTCTTCGACGGCAGCACGTCCATCTGGATCCTGCCGATCATGCTCATCGGCGCGGTCCTCGCCTCGATGGGCATCGCCATCCTCATGGAGCGGCTCGCCTACCGTCCGCTCCGGGGAGCCCCACGGCTCGCGCCACTCATCACGGCGATCGGCGTCTCCGTCTTCCTCCAGGAGACGGTCCGCCTGTTCTACCCCGGCGCGAAGAGCCCGCTGCCCTACCCCCAGATCGACTACGTCACCGGTGAGTCGTTCAACCTCGGCGAGCTGTCGATCCGCCGGCCGGCGCTGTTCACCGTCGGGGCGCTCATCATCTCCGCGCGTGGCGCTGTGGTGGTTCATCAACCGCACGAAGCTCGGCCGGGGCATGAAGGCCGTCTCCCAGGACCCGGACACCGCGCGGCTCATGGGCGTCAACGTGGACCGGATCATCGTCGTCGCGTTCGGCCTCGGCGCCTTCCTCGCCGGCCTCGCCGGTGTGGCCCAGGGCCTCCAGACCGCCAACATCAGCTACATCATGGGCTTCACCGCGGGACTGAAGGCCTTCACAGCGGCCGTCCTCGGCGGCATCGGCAACATCGCCGGCGCCGTCGTCGGCGGCCTCGTCCTCGGCCTCGCCGAGTCGATGGCGACCCAGTTCATCCCCGGCGACTTCGGCGGGACACCATGGAAGGACGTGTGGGCCTTCGTGCTCCTCATCGTCGTGCTCGTCTTCCGCCCCCAGGGCATCATGGGCGCGCGGGTGGTGGACCGGGCATGAGCACCGACGCCACGACACCCACCGACCCGATGCCGGAGCCAAGAGCCGCCGAGCCCGTCGAGGACCTGGCCGGCCGCTTCCCCGGGTTCGCCCGCTACGCCTGGCTCGTCACCCTCGCCGGGACCGTCCTCCTCGCGGCGGGCTGCTTCCTGTCCTGGGCCTACGTCGGGAACATCCTCGGCGACCTCTCCATCGACTTCTATCCCGGCGCCCTGCAGATCCTCATGCTCGTCGTCGCCCTCCTGTCCGTCGTCTTCCTCCTCCTGGACCGGGGGACGATGGCGGGACTCGGGGCGTGGGTCGGTTCCGCCAGGGCGCTGAGGGCCCTCGGTATCGGGGCGTTCGGCTACATGACGCTCGTCGTCATCCTCATCGCCGCTCAGGCCGGCGGGCTCATCAACGTCAACCCAGGTGGCTGGGTCTCGTTCGTCGGCTCGCTCGTCATGGCGGTGGGCGCGCTCTTCCTCACCCCGAGGGAGACCAAGGACCAGCTCCGAGCCACGATGCCCGACTGGGTCGAGATCCTCGTCATCGTCGTGCTGCTCGCCTTCGTCCTCTTCGGAAGCGCCTACGCCCTCGGCATCCCCGACGGTGGGACGTTCTTCCTCTTCCTCGGCTTCGTCGCCACCCTCATCTGGGCCTTCGTCGGCGCCGGGTTCTTCACCTGGCTGACCCTCGTGGCCCAGAAGCACCGGCGGGTCCTCATGCTCGGCGCCTTCATGGTGGCGTTCCTCTTCCCGTTCACCCAGAACGGCTCGGACGCCAACATGTCGATCGCCACGCAGGTGCTCATCTTCGCGACGACCGCCCTCGGCCTCAACATCGTCGTCGGCCTCGCCGGCCTGCTCGACCTCGGGTACATCGCCTTCCTCGGCGCCGGCGCCTACACGGCCGCGACGATGTCGTACTCGAGCTTCGCGACGATCGGGTGGAAGCCCCCGTTCATCGTCGTCATGCTCATCGGTGCCGCTCGTGTCGGCGACCCTCGGCCTCATCATCGGCTCGCCGACCCTGCGGGTGTCCGGCGACTACCTCGCCATCGTCACCCTCGCCTTCGGCGAGATCTTCCGGCTGGCGATGAGCAACCTCGACGGGACCAACGGGCCGGACCTCACCCACGGGCCCAACGGCATACCGGCCATCCCCGACCTCGAGATCGGCTCGTTCAACTTCGGCGAGAGCCATGTCGTCTTCGGGATCGAGCTCGGCCGGTTCGCGAACTACTACTTCGCCATGCTCGTCGTCGCCGCGGTCATCATCACCATCTTCAGCCGGCTCAACGACAGCCGGATCGGTCGCGGCTGGGTCGCCATCCGCGAGGACGAGCGGGCCGCCGAGGCGATGGGCGTCAACGTCTTCGGCCTCAAGCTGTTCGCCTTCGCCAGTGGCGCCTTCCTTGCCGGGATGGCCGGGACGATCAAGGCGCATCAGGACGTGTCGGTGACACCCGAGCAGTACATCTTCCTCGAGTCGGCGTTCCTGCTCGCCGCCGTCGTCCTCGGCGGCATGGGCACGGTCGCCGGCGTCCTCATCGGCGCGACGATCCTCAAGCTCCTCCCCGAGAAGCTGCGGTTCGTCGCCGACTACCGGCTGATGATCTTCGGGGCGATGCTCGTCCTCATGATGCGATTCCGCCCGGAGGGCATCGTCGCGAGCAGACGTCGAAAGCTCGAGTTCCATGAGTCCGACGAGGGGCTCGCCGACCGGGTCGAGGAGACCCACGTCGATGATCGAGGAGGCCCGGGCATGAGCGCGCTCGAGACGAGCCCGGCCACCGGCACCGCCCCCCGCGGCGCGACGGTGCTCGAGGCGTCCCACGTGACGATGCGCTTCGGCGGTCTCACCGCCGTCGACGACGTCAGCATGTCGGTCCACGAGGGTGAGATCGTCGGCCTCATCGGCCCGAACGGCGCCGGCAAGACGACGTTCTTCAACTGCCTCACCGGCATGTACAAGCCGACCGAAGGCGTCGTCCAGCTCAACGGGACACGTCCTTCCCCCGAAGCCGCGGGCGGTCGTCAAGGCCGGCATGGCCCGGACGTTCCAGAACATCCGGCTCTTCCACAACATGACGGCCCTCGAGAACGTCATGGTCGGCCGCTACTGCCGGACCTCGGCGGCGGCACTGACCTCGATCATCCGCGGGCCGAAGTTCCGGCACGAGGAGGCCGCGACCCGGCAGCGGGCCCAGGAGCTGCTCGACTTCGTCGGGCTCGGCGCGTCGACCGAGCACCTGGCCCGCAACCTGCCCTACGGCGACCAGCGCCGGCTCGAGATCGCCCGGGCCCTCGCGACCGACCCGCACCTCATCCTCCTCGACGAGCCGACGGCGGGCATGAACCCCAAGGAGACGGAGGACACCAAGGACCTCATCTTCAAGATCCGCGAGCTGGGGCTCGCCGTCATCGTCATCGAGCACGACATGCGGTTCATCTTCGGGCTGTGCGACCGGGTCCTCTGCCTCGTCCAGGGCGCCCTCCTCGTGGAGGGGAGCCCGGCCGAGGTCCAGTCCGACCACCGGGTCATCGAGGCCTACATCGGCGGCAGCGAGGAGGACGACGAGTGAGCCCCATTCTCGAGATCAAGGACCTCGAGGTCGCCTACGGCAAGATCAAGGCGGTCAAGGGCATCTCCTTCACCGTCGACGAGGGTGAGGTCGTCACCCTCATCGGCACGAACGGCGCCGGCAAGACGACGACGCTGCGGACCATCTCCGGGCTCCTCCGCCCGCTGCGCGGCTCCATCACCTTCCTCGGCGAGGACATCTCCAAGACCCCCGCCCACCAGATCGTCGAGCTGGGACTCGCGCACTCCCCCGAGGGTCGGCGCATCTTCCCGCGGCTCACCGTCCGGGAGAACCTCATGCTCGGCGCGTTCTCCCGCCGGGACCGGGAGATCCCGCGAGGACCTCGCCGAGGTCTTCGAGCTCTTCCCCATCCTCGAGGAGCGCAGCAACCAGGCGGCCGGCACGTTCTCCGGCGGCGAGCAGCAGATGCTCGCCATGGGGCGGGCGATGATGAGCCGGCCGAAGCTGCTCATGCTCGACGAGCCGTCGATGGGCCTCTCCCCCATCATGATGAAGCGGATCATGACGACCGTGACGACGCTCCAGCAGCGTGGCACGACGATCCTCCTCGTCGAGCAGAACGCCCAGGCGGCCCTCAAGCGCGCCTCGAAGGGCTACGTCCTCGAGGTCGGCAAGATCGTCCTGTCCGGCACCGGTGCCGAGCTGCTCACGAGCGACGACGTCCGCAAGGCCTACCTCGGCGAGGACTGACCGAGAGCCTTCCCCGCCCGGGGCCGGGCGCCCGGTCCGCGACGGCGCGGCATACCGAGGGGGTATGCCGCGCCGTCGCGCGTCGGGTCAGGCGGACTTCCGGGCCGAGGACCGTTTCGCCGTCGCGGCCTTCTTCGTCGTCGTGGCCGCCGCCTTCGGCGCCGCGGCCTTCTTCGTCGTGGTCCGCTTCCGGGGCGTCGCCGTCCGCGCGGTGCGCTCGAGGATCGGCTTGAGGAAGAGGCCGGTGTGGCTGTCGGTCCGCTCCGCGACGTCCTCGGGCGTCCCCTCGGCGATGACCCGGCCGCCGCCGCTGCCGCCCTCGGGGCCGAGGTCGATGATCCAGTCGGCGTTCTTGATGACGTCGAGGTTGTGCTCGATGACGATGACGGTGTTGCCCTTGTCGACGAGACCCTGGAGGACCCCGAGGAGCTTGCGGATGTCCTCGAAGTGCAGGCCGGTCGTCGGCTCGTCGAGGACGTAGATCGTCCGGCCGGTCGAGCGCTTCTGCAGCTCGCTGGCCAGCTTGACGCGCTGCGCCTCACCGCCGGAGAGCGTCGGCGCGGGCTGGCCGAGCCGGACGTAGCCGAGCCCGACGTCGGTCAGCGTCGACATGTGCCGGGCGATGGCCGGCACGGCGGCGAAGAACTCGGCGGCCTCCTCGATCGGCATGTCGAGCACGTCGGCGATCGTCTTGCCCTTGAAGTGCACCTCGAGCGTCTCGCGGTTGTAGCGCGCGCCGTGGCAGACCTCGCACGGGACGTAGACGTCCGGCAGGAAGTTCATCTCGATCTTGATCGTTCCGTCGCCGGAGCACGCGTCGCAGCGGCCGCCCTTGACGTTGAAGGAGAACCGGCCGGGCTGGTAGCCGCGGATCTTCGCCTCCGTCGTCTGGGCGAAGAGCCGCCGGATGTGGTCGAACACCCCGGTGTAGGTCGCCGGGTTCGACCGCGGCGTGCGCCCGATCGGGCTCTGGTCGACGTGGACGACCTTGTCGAGGTTGTCCAGACCCTTGACCGACTTGTGGCGGCCGGGGACCTGGCGGGCGCCGTTGAGCTTGTTGGCGAGGACGTTGTAGAGGATGTCGTTGACGAGGGTCGACTTCCCCGAGCCGGACACCCCGGTGACGGCGACGAGGGTGCCGAGGGGGAAGGACACGGTGACGTTGTCGAGGTTGTGCTCCCGCGCCCCGACGACCGTGACCTGCCGGTCCGGGTCGCGCGGGCGCCGCACCTGCGGGGTGGGGATCTCCTTGCGTCCCGAGAGGTACTGCCCGGTCACCGAGTCGGCGTGCTCCAGCAGCCCGCGGACGGGGCCGGAGTGGACGACCTGTCCCCCGTGCTCGCCGGCGCCGGGACCGATGTCGACGACCCAGTCGGCGGTGGCGATCGTGTCCTCGTCGTGCTCGACGACGATGAGGGTGTTGCCGAGGTCGCGCAGTCGGGTCAGCGTCTCGATGAGGCGGTGGTTGTCGCGCTGGTGCAGCCCGATGCTCGGCTCGTCGAGGACATAGAGGACGCCGACGAGACCGGACCCGATCTGGGTGGCCAGCCGGATCCGCTGGGCCTCGCCGCCGGAGAGGGTCGCGGCCGGCCGGTCGAGGCTGAGGTAGTCGAGTCCGACGTCGAGGAGGAAGCCGAGCCGGGCGTTGATCTCCTTGATGACCCGCTCGGCGATCTGCCGCTCCCGGTCGGTGAAGTCGACCGTGTCGAGGAACCGGGCGGACTCGGCGATGGACAGTCCCGAGACCTCGGCGATGGATCGTCCACCGACGAGGACGGCGAGGGACTCGGGCTTGAGCCGGGCCCCGCGGCATACGGGGCACGGGACCTCGCGCATGTAGCCCTCGTAGCGCTCCCGGCTCCAGTCGGAGTCGGTCTCGGCGTGCCGCCGCTTGACGAAGGGGATGACGCCCTCGAAGCCGGTGGAGTAGGACCGCTCCCGGCCGTAGCGGTTGCGGTAGCGGACGTGGACCTTGTGGTTGCGCCCGGTGAGCAGCGCCTCCTTGGCCCGCTCGGGCAGCTGCCGCCACGGCACGTCCATCGAGAAGGACAGGTCCTCGGCGAGGGCGCCCATCACCCGCTGGAAGTAGTCGGCGGCGCCGCTGCCGCTCCCCCACGGCGCGATGGCCCCCTCGGACAGCGAGAGGTCCTCGTCCGGGACGACGAGCTCGGGGTCGACCTCGAGCTCGGTCCCGATGCCCGTGCAGGCGGGACAGGCACCGAACGGGCTGTTGAAGGAGAAGGAGCGCGGCTCGACCTCGTCCATGGACAGCGGGTGGTCGTTGGGGCAGGCCATCCGCTCGGAGAAGCGGCGCTCCCGCTCGGGGTCGTCCACGTCCCGGTCGACGAACTCGACGACGAGGACGCCGCCGGCGAGCCCGAGAGCGGTCTCGACGGAGTCGGTGAGCCGACGCTTGGCGCCGGCGTCCTCGCCCTTGGCCACGAGCCGGTCGACGACGACGTCGATGGTGTGCTTGACCTGCTTCTCGAGCTTCGGTGGGTCGGTCAGGCCGATGACCTCCCCGTCCACCCGGGCCCGGGCGAAGCCCTTGGACTGCAGCTCGGTGAAGAGGTCGACGTACTCTCCCTTGCGGGCCCGGACGACCGGCGCGAGCACCTGGAACCGGGTGCGGTCGGGCAGCTCGAGGAGCCGGTCGACGATCTGCTGGGGGCTCTGCCGGGTGATCGGCTCGCCGCACGTCGGGCAGTGCGGCCGGCCGGCCCGGGCGAAGAGCAGGCGGAGGTAGTCGTAGACCTCGGTGATGGTGCCGACGGTCGAGCGCGGGTTGCGGTTCGTCGACTTCTGGTCGATCGACACCGCCGGGGAGAGCCCCTCGATGAAGTCGACGTCCGGCTTGTCCATCTGACCGAGGAACTGCCGGGCGTAGGCGGACAGCGACTCGACGTAGCGCCGCTGTCCCTCGGCGAAGATCGTGTCGAACGCGAGCGAGGACTTGCCGGAGCCCGACAGCCCGGTGAAGACGATGAGGGCGTCCCGGGGCAGGTCGACGGAGATGTCCTTGAGGTTGTGCTCGCGGGCCCCGTGGACGACGAGGCGGTCGTGGGCGTACGCCGGTCGGGCGTCGGCGGTCGGAGAGGGGGCAGACGTCACGCGCTCCATGCTAAGCGGGCACACCGACAGCCCATGCCGCTCGTCCAGCCGGGCGCGGGTTTCGCGGGCATCCATCATTCTCCCAGGTTCCTCACAGGCACCTCTGGCCAGGTAGAGGGCATGGGTACGGACCGATCTGGGCATTCGACAGACATGAGTGACGACCCGACGCCGATCGCCGAGTACGCCGTCATCGGGGACACGGAGACGGCCGCCCTCGTCTCGCGCGGCGGCTCCATCGACTGGCTGTGCCTCCCCCGCTTCGACTCCCCCGCCTGCTTCGCCGCCCTGCTCGGCACCCCCGAGCACGGTCGCTGGCTGCTCGGTCCCGCCGGGGAGGCCCGCAGCACCCGGTCCTACCGCGACCACTCCTACATCCTCGAGACGGTCCACGAGACGGCGACCGGCTCGGTGAAGGTCGTCGACGTCATGCCGGTCGGCGACGACCGGGCCGACGTCATCCGCCGGGTCGAGGGGCTCTCCGGCACCGTCGACATGGTGCACGAGTGGGTCGTCCGCCCCGGATACGGCAAGGTGCTGCCCTGGGTGTCCCGGCGCCCCGGGCCCGGCGGGGAGGACCTGCTCACCGCGGTGGCCGGCCCCGACATGCTCATCCTCCGCGGCGACCGGCTCCCCGAGGCGGTCGACCACCACCATCGGGACGAGTTCACCGTGGCCGAGGGCGAGGTCCTCAGCTTCGGGCTCACCTGGTCCCACTCGTGGAAGCCGGTGCCTCCCGCCCTCGACGGCGAGGCGCAGATCGAGCACAGCCAGGAGGTGTTCTCCACCTGGGCGGAGGACTGCGTCTACCACGGTCCCTACCGGGAGGAGGTCCTGCGCTCGCTCCTCGTGCTGCGCCAGCTGACGGACAGCGCCCGGGGCGGCATCGTCGCCGCGGCGACGACGAGCCTCCCCGAGGGGTTCGGCGGCAGCCGCAACTGGGACTACCGCTACACGTGGCTCCGCGACGCGTCACTCACCGTCCGGGCCCTGCTCCGCTCGGGGCACCAGGAGTCGACGCGCCTGTGGCGGGACTGGCTCATCCGAGCCGTCGCCGGGGACCCCGACGACCTGCAGATCATGTATGCCGTCGACGGCGGCCGCGAGCTCGAGGAGCGCGAGCTGGGCCACCTGCCCGGCTACGCGGGGTCGCGGCCGGTCCGGGTCGGCAACGGCGCGGTGCACCAGCAGCAGGTCGACGTCATCGGTGAGGTGATGATCGCCCTGGCCGAGGCCCGGGCGCACGGGCTCGACGAGTCCCCCGACTCCTGGGAGGTCCAGAAGGTCCTCATGGAGCATCTCGAGAAGACGTGGGACCAGCCCGACAGCGGGCTGTGGGAGAGCCGCGGCAAGGAGCACCACTTCACCCAGTCCACCGTCATGGTGTGGGCGGCCTTCGACCGCGCGGTGCGAGCCGTCGAGGAGCACGGCCTCGACGGTCCGGTCGAGCGGTGGCGCGAGCTGCGCGACACCGTCCACCGCACGGTCATCGAGCGGGGCTACGACGCCGAACGCAACACCTTCACCCAGCACGACGCGACGACGGAACTCGACGCGGCGCTGCTCATGATCCCGCTCGTCGGCTTCCTCCCCGGCGACGACCCGAAGGTGCTGGGCACGATCGACGCCATCGAGGAGGACCTCATGCGGGACGGGCTCGTCCTGCGCTACCGCACCTCGGCGGGCATGGACGGCATCGACGGCGGCGAGCACCCGTTCATGGCGTGTGCGTGGTGGCTCGTGAGCGCCTACGCGATGGCGGGCCGTGTCGACGACGCCCACGCCATGATGCGCCGCCTGCTCGGCCTCCTCAACGACGTGGGGCTCATCTCCGAGGAGTACGACGTCCAGAGCGACCGGATGGCGGGCAACTTCCCCCAGGCCCTGTCCCACCTCGCCCTCGTCGGCGCGGCATACGCCCTCGAGGCGGCCGACGACGCGCGGAGGGGGAAGGGTGACGACTGACGGCTCCCCCGGCTACGTTCGGTCCATGGCCGACCTCATGCCCGCGCTCGAGCAGCACACCGCCTCCCTCCTGGCCACCGCAGGCAGCCTGCGCGACCTCGACCACGCGTCCTTCTGCGCCGGCTGGACCCGGGCGCACGTCCTGGCCCACCTCGCCTCCAACGGCCGTGGCATCGCCAACCTCGTCGCCGCCGTCGTCGACGGCGAGCCGCGGACGATGTACGCGTCCCAGGAGGAGCGGGACAACGACATCACCGTGGGGGCGACGAGGCCGCACGAGGCGCTCCTCGCCGACCTCGAGGTCACGAGCGAGGACGCCCTGGCCGCCCTGCGGCGCCTCGGGCCGGAGCACGCCGACACGCTCGCGGAGCGGACCCCGGGCGGCCGGACCTTCCGGGCGGCCGCGTTCCCGTACATGCGGCTGCGCGAGGTGGTCTACCACCACGTCGACCTCGACGCCGGCTTCGCCTTCGTCGACGTCGAGGCCGAGCTGCTCGCGATGTTCCTCGACCGCGAGGTCGACCCAGCTCGCCCGCAACCCCGAGGCCCCGAGCGTCCGCATCCTCAGCGACGAGGGTGACTCCTACGACGTCGGCGACGACCCGACGACGACGGTCACCGGGTCCCGGGCAGGCCTCGTCCTCTGGCTCGCCCGGCAGATGCCGGTCGGCGTCAGCGGTCATCCCGAGCTTCCGGAGCCGCCGCGTGGCGCCTGAGGACGGCGCGCCGGACGCGGGCGACGACGCGGCATACACGGGCCGGGTCTCACCCGGAGGCCCCAGCGATGTCCGCGAGCTGTCCCGGCTGACGATCCGCAAGGCCTCGGTGTCCGAGCAGGACAACAACGCCTACCTGCTCACCTGTCGTGCGACGGGCGAGCAGCTGCTCATCGACGCCGCCGACGACGCGCCGCGGTGCCTGGCCCTCGTGGCGGAGGGGACCGGGCGGCTCAACGGCATCGTCACGACCCATCGGCACTGGGACCACGTCCGGGCGCTGGAGGAGGTCGCGAACGCGACCGGCGCGCGGACGTATGCCGGCGCCGACGACGCCGACGCGCTCCCGCTGCCGCCCGATGTCCGGCTGCGGCACGGCGACACGGTGGCGTTCGGCGAGGTGGTCCTCGCCGTCACCCACCTGCGCGGCCACACGCCGGGCTCGGTCGCCCTCGCCTACGACGACCCGGAGGGGACGACGCACCTGTTCACCGGCGACTCCCTCTTCCCCGGCGGGATCGGCAACACGACGCGGCCCGAGCAGAGCTTCGAGAGCCTCATCGAGGACGTGACGACCCGGGTCTTCGACGTCTATCGCGACGACACGTGGTTCTACCCCGGGCACGGGGCCGACTCGACTCTCGGAGCCGAGCGCCCACACCTGCCCGAGTGGCGCGCCCGCGGCTGGTAGCCCCGCCCCAACTTCCCCACCTCAGGCGGGAATGTGGCACTCCGCACCCGCCCCAACTTCCCCACCTCAGGCGGGAATGTGGCACTTCACCCCGGAAATGTTCCCGGGTGAGGTGCCAGATTCCCGCTGCAGGCGGGAAAGTCGAGGTGGGCGGGGCGGGGCGGGGCGGGGCAGGCCCGGGGGGTGGGGGGGAGTCAGTGCTGGGAGCGGCGGGCCTGGTCGAAGGCGCGCACCTCGGCGATCGTCTCGGCTCGGCGCTCCGCGGCGGGCAGGGAGACCTCCCGCAGCCAGGTCGCGCCGGTGTGGTCGCCCCGGGCGTCGAGGTGCTCGGCGAGGGAGGTGATGTCGTCGACCGGCTTGTTCTGGGCCATCTTGGCCTTGCCCTCGATCCGGGTGATCCGCAGCTCGAGACCGACGACGGCGCGGAGCATCGCTTCGACGAAGCCCTCGCTCGTGTCGTCGACGCTCCAGTGGACCTCGAGCTCGGACTCGTGACGCTCGGTCAGTCGGCGCACGACGTCCTCGGTCCACTCCTGGTCATCGTGGGCGATGAGCTGACCGTAGATGTGCACGGTGACGTAGTCCCACGTCGGGGTCGCGTTGGCATGGCCGGCGGCCGACGGCAGCCAGGTCGGGCTCACGTAGTGGTCGGCGACGTGCGCGATGACGAGCGACTCGCCGATCGAGTGCCTCGACCACTGGGTGTTGTTGCGGGCGACGTGCGCGAGCAGGGCGCCCCGCGGGCCGAGGTCCGGGTCGTAGAAGAACGGCAGGTACGTCGCGACCATCCCGTCCTCGTGGAGCGTGACGAGATCGGCCGAGCCGATGTGGGTCAGGGCGTCCTGGACCTGCTCGTCGGTCATCGCGAAGTGTGCGGGCACGTACATGGCTCCACTGTCCCACGCCGCCCGCGGTCGCGGCCGGCGCAGCGGGCGGGCGGACGGACGGCGCCGACCCGACCCGGCGCGGTGTCCTAGCCTGATCGACGTGCCCCGCGCCGACTCCGTCCCCGCACCCCTCCTGGTGCTCGGCGGCATCGTCTCGGTCCAGTTCGGCGGTGCGCTCGCCGCGGGCCTCGTGCCGCAGATCGGGGCGGGCGGCGCCGTCGTCATGCGGCTGCTCTTCGCGACGGTCATCCTCCTCGCCATCGTCCGGCCGCGGTGGCGCGGCCACTCCCGCGACGCCTGGCTGACCGTGGTCGGCTTCGGGACGGCGCTCGGGCTGATGAACTTCAGCTTCTACGGCGCCCTCGCGCACCTGCCGATCGGCGTGGCCGTCACCGTCGAGTTCATCGGCCCCCTCGTCCTCGCGACGGTCCTCTCCCGCCGGGTCCAGGACATCGGCGCGGTCGCCGCGGCGGCCGTCGGGGTCGTCCTCATCTCCGAGGCCTTCACGCAGCCGCTCGCCGACCTCGACTGGACCGGGCTCGCCCTCGCGGCGACGGCGGGAGCGCTGTGGGCGGCATACATCATCTTCAGCGGACGGACCGGGCGGGCCTTCGACCGGCTGGAGGGTCTCGCGCTCGCCATGGTCGTCGCCTCGGCGATCACCCTGCCCTTCGGGATCGGGTCGGTCGGCCTGTGGGACGGCACCGTGCTGGTCAAGGGCCTGGGGATCGCCGTCCTGTCCTCGGTGCTTCCCTACTCGCTCGAGCTCCTCGCGCTGCGCCGGCTCAGCGCCAACGTCTTCGGGATCCTCCTCAGCCTCGAGCCGGCCGTCGCCGCCCTGGCGGGGCTCGTCGTCCTCGGCCAACGGCTCGATCCCGTCCAGCTGCTCGGCATGGGCCTGGTCGTCTTCGCGTCCGCGCTCGTCATGGGCGTCGGGACCCGGAAGGACCCGGCCGAGACCGCTGCCACCTGAGGCAGGGTCGGATGCCCGCTACGCGGTCGCGCCGTTCTGACGGTCGCGGCGCGAGCGCCACAGGCTGGCGGCCGTCGTCGTCCCGAGGATGACGACGATGGCGCCCAAAGACATGCTGATCGGGATCTCCGGGACCTGGACGGGGTCCCCGCCGTTGATGAACGGCACCTCGTTCTCGTGGAGGGCGTGGAGGACGAGCTTGACCCCGATGAAGGTGAGCAACACCGCGAGGCCGTACCCGAGGTAGACGAGCCGCTGAAGCAGACCGCCGAGGAGGAAGTAGAGCTGGCGGAGCCCCATGAGGGCGAAGATGTTCGCGGTGAGGACGATGTAGGCCTCGCTCGTCAGCCCGTAGATCGCCGGGATCGAGTCGAGCGCGAAGAGCAGGTCCGTCGTGCCGAGGGCGAGGATGACGAAGAGCATCGGCGTGGCGAGCCGGCTGCCCGACACGCGGGTCGTCAGCCGCGTCCCGTCGAACTCCTTCGTCGCCGGGAAGCGCCGCTCGAGGGCGAGGAGCAGCCGGTTCTCCTCGTACTCGTCGTCGTCGCTCTGGCCCTCTCGGACCAGCTTGACCGCCGTGTAGATGAGGAAGGCCCCGAAGACGTAGAAGACCCAGGAGAAGTTGTTGATGACCGCCGCACCGAGCGCGATGAAGATCCCCCGCAGGACGATCGCGATGACGATCCCCACCATGAGCGCGAACTGCTGCAGCTGGGTCGGCACCGAGAACCGAGCCATGATGAGGATGAAGATGAAGAGGTTGTCGACCGACAGCGAGTACTCGGTGAGCCACCCCGCGAAGAACTCGCCGGCATACTGTCCGCCCGCCTGCCACCAGACCCCGACGCCGAACACCACGGCGGCCGTGACGTAGCCGCCGAGGGCGACCGACAGCTCCCGGGTGGAGGGGCGGTGCGGACGCCGGGCGATGACGAGGACGTCGATCGCGAGCACGACGGCCGTCGCGGCCAGGGTGAGCACCCAGGCCCATGCGGGAACGGTCATCGGGGTCCTTCCGGTCACGCCGAGGTGGCCGGAGGTCTCTCCCGCCCGGACCGGGTCCGGGCCGGTGCCCCGGGGCCGCCGGTATGCCGCGTCCGGCCCGTGTTGACGAGGTCACCGTGGTGGGGTACTCCCCTCCGCACGGTCAGCCTAGCGGCTGCACCCGGCTCGCCCGGACCGCGCCAGCCCACCCTCCCGTGACCCGGCCTACCCTGGAGCCGTGGCGACGATGTTCCTCGTGTGCGGCATGCCGGGGTCCGGCAAGTCCACCCTCGCCCGCCGGCTCGCGGCGGAGCATGCCGCCCTTCATCTCGACCCGGACGCCTGGATCATCGAGCTCGGCCTCGACCCGCACGACCCGCTCCTGCGGGCACGGTTCGAGGCCCTCCAGTGGGACCAGGCCCAGGACCTCCTCCGGCTCGGGACCTCCGTCGTCATCGAGAACGCCTCATGGACCCGGGCCAACCGCGACCGGCGGCTCGCCACGGCCCGCGAGCTCGGGGCCCGCGCGGAGCTGCACGTCCTGGACGTCCCCCTCGAGGAACGCTGGCGCCGGATCGTCCGGCGCAACGACGTGCCCGGCGCGGTGCGGATCGACCGCGAGCAGCTCGAGCGCTTCGAGCGCGCCTGGCAGGCGCCGAGCGAGGACGAGCTCGCGGCGTATGACGCGGCGTCGCTGACGACCTGACCTCGGCGGCCGTCAGGCGCCCGCCGGTCGGCGCGACCTCGGGCAGCCGCGCCACGACCATGGCATAGGAGTCGTCGACCGCCTCCCGGATCACCGCGTCGGGGATGGCGCCACCGATGCCCAGCCGGTTCCAGCCGCTCCGCCCGAGGTAGGGCATGACGGCCGCATCGTCGGGGTACTCGCGCAGCCACTCGTCCGCCTCGACCCGGTTCGCCCCGCACTTCACGCCGACCGTGTCGGCTCCGAGGAAGGCGAAGATCTTCTCGGCGACCTTGGCGACGTCGTGGTCCTCGCCCCACGGGCTGTCGGGCCACGCGCCCGGCTTGGCGAGGCAGTAGTCCGCGAGCTCAGCCGGCGTCACCGCATCCGCCTCACTTCAGCGCCTCGCTCATCTGGCGCAGCTCCTTCTTGAGGTCGGACAGCTCGTCGCGCAGCCGCGCCGCGAGCTCGAACTGCAGCTCCCCCGCAGCCTGGTGCATCTGCGCGGTGAGCTCCTGGATGAGCGACGCGAGCTCGCTGGCGGGGAGGCTCTCGCGGGCCCCGGATGCCAGCCCGGCGTCGGCGACGACCGCCCCGCGCTGTCCGCGCGACCCGTCGGCCTTCCCCCGCGACTGGGACCGCCCCGACCCCAGCAGGCTCTGGGTGTCGGCGTCCTCGCGCGCCAGGAGGTCGGTGATGTCGGCGATCTTCTTGCGGAGCGGGGTCGGGTCGATGCCGTGCTCGGTGTTGTAGGCAACCTGCTTCTCGCGGCGACGCTGGGTCTCCTCGACCGCTTCCTGCATCGACGGGGTGAGCGAGTCGGCATACATGTGCACCTGGCCCGACACGTTCCGGGCCGCGCGGCCGATGGTCTGGATCAGCGATCGGGCGCTGCGGAGGAACCCCTCCTTGTCGGCGTCGAGGATGCTGACGAGCGAGACCTCGGGCAGGTCGAGGCCCTCGCGGAGGAGGTTGATGCCCACGAGGACGTCGAACTCGCCCAGCCGCAGCTCGCGCAGCAGCTCGACCCGGCGGAGGGTGTCGATGTCGGAGTGGAGATAGCGGACCCGGACGCCCTTGTCGAGGAGGTAGTCGGTGAGGTCCTCGGCCATCTTCTTCGTCAGGGTCGTGACGAGGACCCGCTCGTTGCGCTCCGCCCGGGTGTTGATCTCGTGGAGCAGGTCGTCGATCTGGCCCTTCGTCGGCTTGAGGACGATCTCGGGGTCGATGAGGCCGGTGGGGCGGATGATCTGCTCGACGACGCCGTCGGCCTTGGCCAGCTCGTAGGGACCGGGGGTCGCCGAGAGGTAGACGGTCTGCCCGATCCGGTCGAGGAACTCCTCCCACATGAGCGGCCGGTTGTCCATGGCCGACGGGAGCCGGAAGCCGTGCTCGACGAGGGTCCGCTTGCGCGACATGTCGCCCTCGTACATCGCGCCGATCTGCGGCACCGTCTGGTGCGACTCGTCGATGACGAGGAGGAAGTCCTCGGGGAAGTAGTCGAGGAGGCAGTTGGGCGCCGAGCCGCGGCTGCGCCCGTCGATGTGCATCGAGTAGTTCTCGATGCCCGAGCAGGAGCCGACCTGACGCATCATCTCGATGTCGTACGTCGTCCGCATGCGCAGCCGCTGCGCCTCGAGCAGCTTGCCCTGCCGCTCGAAGAGGGCGAGCTGCTCCTCGAGCTCCCTCTCGATGCCCCCGATGGCCCGCTCCATCCGCTCCGGGCCGGCGACATAGTGCGAGGCGGGGAAGACGTACATCTCCTCCTCCTCGCGCACGACCTCCCCGGTGACGGGGTGGAGGGTGTAGAGCCGCTCGATCTCGTCGCCGAAGAACTCGATCCGGACGGCGAGCTCCTCGTACATCGGGATGATCTCGACGGTGTCACCGCGCACCCGGAAGGTGCCGCGGGTGAACGCGAGGTCGTTGCGCGTGTACTGCATCTGGACGAAGCGCCGCAGCAGCTCGTCGCGGTCGAGCTCGGCGCCGACCCGGAGCGGGACCATCCGGTCGACGTACTCCTGGGGGGTGCCGAGGCCGTAGATGCACGACACCGACGCGACGACGACGACGTCCCGCCGGGTCAGCAGCGAGTTCGTCGCGCTGTGCCGAAGCCGCTCGACCTCGTCGTTGATCGAGGAGTCCTTCTCGATGTAGGTGTCGGTCTGCGGGACGTAGGCCTCGGGCTGGTAGTAGTCGTAGTAGGAGACGAAGTACTCGACGGCGTTGTGCGGCAGCAGCTCCCGGAACTCGTTGGCGAGCTGCGCGGCGAGCGTCTTGTTCGGGGCCATGACGAGGGTCGGTCGCTGGACCTGCTCGATGAGCCAGGCCGTCGTCGCCGACTTGCCCGTCCCGGTCGCGCCGAGCAGGACGATGTCCTGCTCGCCCGCGGTGACCCGGCGGGCGAGCTCCGTGATCGCCGCGGGCTGGTCGCCGCTGGGCTGGAAGTCCGAGACGACCTGGAACGGCGCGACGCGACGCGTGAGGTCGGTGGTGGGACGCATGGTTCTACGGTATGCCGCCCCGCCGACAGCCGGTCAGTTGCCCGGGATCTCCTCGTGGACCTTCATCAGCGTGCTCTTGCCGAACAGGCTCTGGAGCAGGTCGACGGCGAGCTCGGCCGTCGTGTTGCGGCTGTCGAGGGCCGGGTTGAGCTCGACGAGGTCGATCGAGCCGAACCGCCCGGTGTCGGCGATCATCTCCATGCACAGCTGGGCCTCGCGGTACGTCGGCCCTCCTCGGACCGGCGTCCCGACGCCCGGTGCGATCTCCGGGTCGATGAAGTCGAGGTCGAGGCTGACGTGGAGGTGGGTGTCCTCGGTGAGCCCGTGGAGGGCCCGCTTCATCGTCTTGCGCATCCCGATCTCGTCGAGGTAGCGCATGTCGAACACCTCGATGCCCATCTCGTGGAGGTGCTCCTTCTCCCCCTGGTCGACGCTGCGGAGGCCGATCTGGCGGACCTGGGAGTGGTCGAGCGCGGGGGTCGCGCCGGCCATCTCGATGAGGCCCTCCGGGCCGCGACCGAGGAGGCAGGCGACGGGCATGCCGTGCAGGTTGCCGCTCGGGGTGATGGCGGCGGTGTTGAAGTCGGCGTGCGCGTCGAACCACAGGACGCGCAGGTCACGGCCCTGCTCGCGGCAGTATCGGGCGACGGCGCTGATCGAGCCGACGGCGAGGCTGTGGTCACCGCCCATGAGGACGGGCAGGTGGCCGCGGGTCAGCTCGCCGTGGACGGCGTCATGGACCGACCGGTTCCAGTCGATGACCTCCGGCAGGTGTCGGTAGCCGTTCACCGGCGGCAGGAGCGGGTTCGGCGGGCCCGAGAGGTCACCGAGGTCGTCGACCTTGGCCCCGAAGGCCGCGAGGGCGTCCTCGATGCCCGCGACGCGGAGCGCGCCCGGCCCGAGCCGGGCGCCGATGACGCTCGCGCCGATGTCCGTCGGCGCACCGATGAGACTGACCGGTTGCATGGGGTCGTTCCTCCCTGTGTGTGGTGGTGTCGACCCGGCGCGGCCACTGGCCGGTCCGAGGACGGTCTTCCTACCTTAGACACGGCCGACCCGTTCGGCGAAGTCCGGTGGCGCCGCTGCCGGGTCACCGGGGCCCGGTCCCGGGTATGCCGCCGCCCGTCACCACCAGCCCTGGCGGCGGGCCCAGCGCAGCAGCCAGACGGACATCCCGGTCATGAGGGCGAGGAGGGCGAGCAGCCAGCCGAGGTGGGTGCGGTCGTTGACGATGACGTTCATGCCGACGATGGACGAGATCGCCGTGACGGGCAGGGTGACGGCGGCGATGACGGCGAGGCGCTCGGCGGCGATGGTCATCCGCGTGTCGGTTCGCGCCCGGTAGTACTCCGTCACGCCGTGGAGGAAGTCGAGCTGGCTCGAGGTGATCCGCTCGAGCCGGTGGTACTGGTCGTGCAGGTCCGCGAGCATCCGCGTGTCCGCACGCGGCAGGTCCCCCCGCAGCTTCGCCGCACGAGCGAAGACCTCGGCGCCTTGAGCGGCCATCGTCCGGACGGTGAGGAGCGCGTGCCGGGACTGGAACAGCTCGTCGAGGAACTGCTGGGGCCGCTCGTCGTCCTCGCCGACCATCACTCGCTGCTCGAGCCGCCCGACGTCGCGGGCGAGCACATTGACGGTGCGCTCCTCGGCGTTGGTCAGGGCCGAGACGAGCGAGTAGCACAGGGCCACCGGCGAGGTCGGCCTCAGCCGCGTCGCTCGGAGCCGGTCGGCAACCTCCCGGGTCTCCCTCAGCAGGCTCTCGAGGGTGACGGCGGGGTTGCGCGGGCCGTGCGTCGTCACGACATAGCGGGGCCCGACGAACAGGTCGAGCTCGAGGTAGTGGACGTGTCCGCCCATCCCCGGCTCCGGACGGTGCAGGACGAGGAAGAGGTGGTCCCGGTAGGCATGGAGCCGGGAGACGTGGTTGCGCTCCCGGGCGTCCTCGATCGCCCGCGGGTGGAAGCCGAAGGACTCCCGGAGCAGCCTCGCGTTCTCGTCGTCGACCGTCGGGATGTCGAGCCAGACCCAGCCGTCCTCCCGGGCCAGGAGCTCGTCGAGGTCGTCGCTGGCCCGCGGCTGGGCGACTCCGCTCGCGGAGTCGACCCAGAAGAGCATGGTGCCCGGCACGGCTCCCACTGTAGGTGGCGGCGCCGGGGTCGGTTCTCCCGGTCAGTCCGCGGTGGGGGACCAGCCCGCCTGACGCGCCCACGCCTCGACCCGGTCGTGCGCGGCCTCGAACCAGGGCTCCTTCGCCTCGGCGTACGCCTCCGTCGTCGCGTGCCGGGCCGCCAGCTCGGCCTTGTGCACGGCATACGCCTGCGCCTCCGCCGGCATCGCCCGCAGCCAGTCCCGGAACAGCAGGGCCCAGCGCCACCCCGGGCTGTCCACCTCGCGGACATGGATGTGCGCCACCCTGCCCGGGTCGGCCGACCCGTGGAAGCGCTTGGGCCAGACCGTGCCGTCCTTGGGGCTGTCGTCGACGTTGCCCTCCACCACCGGGAACCCCGCCGCCGCCATCGCCGCGAGCCAGGACGGCGCGTCGGCGTCCTCGAGGCCCCGGACGCCGACCTGGAGGTCGATGACGTCCTTCGCGGGGAGCCCGGGCACGGCCGTGGAGCCGATGTGGTCCAGCGTGACGGCGGCGGCCCGACCGCATGTCGGATGCGGGCCAGCAGCCGCCGGGCCTCGGCCGCCCAGGCCGGGTCCGGCGGGCCGACGAGGGGTGCGGACAGCCGGCTCGCGTATGCCGCGGCGCACGTTCTCCTCGAAGGGCACCAGCCGGTCCCGCCAGAGCGTCTCGACGGCGGAGCGCAGCTCCTCCGGGGACCCCTCGTTGTCGAGCCACACATCCGCCGGCCGCCCGGCGGGCGTCGTCGTCGGCCTGGGCGGCGATCCGGGACCGGGCGTCGTCCTCGGGCATCCCGCGGGACCCCACGAGCCGCGCCACCCGGGTCTCGACGCTGGCGCCGCACGACGAGGACGAGGTGGTACTCCCCCGTCATCCCCTTCTCGACGAGGAGCGGCATGTCGTGGACGACGACCGTCGTCGGGGGGCGCCGAGGCGATGAGCTCGGCCGTCCGGGCCCAGATGGCCGGATGGGTGATCGCCTCGAGCGCTCGGCAGCGCCTCGGGGTCGCCGAAGACGATGCGGCCGAGCGCCGGGGCGGTCCAGGGCGCCGTCGTCACCGACGACCTGCGGGCCGAACCGCTCGACGATGGCGGCGAGGGCCGGCATACCCGGTTCGACGACCTCTCGCGCCACCCGGTCGGCGTCGACGACGACGGCGCCGAGCCCCGCGAGCACTCGCGGCCACCGAGGACTTCCCCGACCCGATGCCCCCGGTGAGGCCGACGCGCAGCATGCTCCGAGACTAGCCGCGGGGCTCAGGTCTCGAGCGGGCCGAGCGAGCTGGGGTCGGCAGGGACGTCGACCGCATGCTCCCGCAGCAGAGCCAGCGGCACGATGTCGAGCACCGCGGCATTCGTGCTGGCGAGGACGACCGGGGCGGCGACACCGCCTCGGCGGCCCGAGCCCAGTTGACGGCGGTGACGCACCAGCGGTCACCCGGGGCGAGCCCCGGGAAGTGGAACTCCGGTCGCGGCGTCGAGAGGTCGTTGCCGATGGCGCGCTGGTGGGCAAGGAACTCGGCGGTGACGACGGCACAGACGGTGTGGCTGCCGAGGTCCTCGGGTCCGGTCGCGCAGGACCCGTCCCGGTAGAACCCCGTCAGGGGGTCGGTCCCGCAGGGCTCGAGGTCGTCGCCGAGGACGTTGCGCTCGCTCATGCCCCCATCATCGCGCGTCGGCCCGGCGCCCACGTCGCGTAGTCGGCCGTGTTGACCGCGCGGGTGA
The DNA here is from genome assembly GCA_963745335.1 of uncultured Actinomycetota bacterium. Taxonomy (GTDB): domain Bacteria; phylum Actinomycetota; class Actinomycetes; order Actinomycetales; family Dermatophilaceae; genus CAVSJJ01. The sequence goes on along the minus strand of CAVUXP010000009.1, from coordinate 130,835 downwards.
GGACTCGTCCGGCGCCGTCGGGCACCGGGATGGCCCGCGAGCCGCTGGTCAGCCGCACCTCGGTCGCGACCGTGTTGGCGGTGATGGTGAAGACGATCTGGCTCATGGCGGCCACCTGCTCGTGGACCGACAGGCCGTCGAAGCCGGTGGGCACGGAGATGACCGCGACCGGGCCGTCGATCCGGCCCGTCCAGCGGGCTCGCCGAGTGTGGCAGGGCGGTGCGCAACCCGGCCGAGACCTCGTCGGGGGTGAGCGTCGAGGGCGAGACCGGCCAGGCTGGGCCCGACCCCGGTGCCGTCGGGAACGGTCCGCGACACCCGGACGAGCCGGTCCCCGCGCAGGAGGTAGACCTGCACCGTCATCGGGACGCCGGGCCCGTCTGCGTGCCGCGGCCGTCCGAGGCCGCAGGACGGCGGCGGGCGACGAGGTCCGGGCCGCGTCCTGCGCGCCGACCGCGCACCCGCCGACCAGCCGAGGCCCACCTGCCGCCGACGGACCGCGGACGCGAGGGCGGACCCGCGCCGGGCCGGCTCAGCGCCGCTCGAGCGGCATGTCGACGACAAGGCTGGCACCCCCCTCCGGGCGGACTCGGCCACGGTCATGGACCCGCGGTGCAGCTCCACGTGGCGGGACGCGATCGACAGTCCCAGCCCGACCCCGCCGATGCCCGCCCCCGGGCCGCGGGAGAAGCGCTCGAAGACCCGCCCGCGCAGCCGGTCGGGATGCCCGGGCCGGCGTCCTCGACACGCACACGCGGACCGCACCGCCCGGTTCGGGAGACCTCGACGCCCACGCACCCGCCGCCGTGCACCTCGGCGTTGCGGACGAGGTTGGCGACGACCCGTTCGAGCCGACGCTTGTCCCCCTCCATCGCGATGGTGCGCAGCGTCGTCGTCACCCGGGTGACGGGGTGGCCGGCGGCGTCGTCGGCGGCCCGCCGCACGAGGTCCCCGACGACGACGGGTTCGAGGACGAGCTCGTCGCCCGCGTCGTGTCGGGAGACCTCGAGCAGGTCGGTGACGAGGACGCGGAACCGGTCGAGGTCGTCGGCGAGGAGCTCGACGGGCTCTCGGAGCGCGGTCGGGAGCGAGTCCTCGCGGTTGCGGATCACCTGCATCGAGTTGAGCATCGTCGTCAGCGGCGTCCGCAGCTCGTGGCTGACGTCGACGGCGAACCGGGCGTCGGCGACGACGCGCCGGTCGAGGTCGGCGACCGTCCGGTTGAAGGACGCCGTGACCGGGAACGAGGTCGGGGTCGCCGCCGTCCTCGAGCCGGACGCCCAGCCGCCCCGACGCGACCTGGGCGCCGCCGCGTCGTTGAGCCGGATCGAGCGGGCGCAGGGCGATCCGTCGCCCACCGCCCGACGAGCAGGCCGAGCGCGACGGTCAGCGCCGTCGCCGCAGCGAGGCCCACCGAGAGCGCCCGGGTGGCATCGACTGTGCCGCGGATCGGTACAGCTCGTAGAACGACGCGGCCCGCCGCGGTGAGCGGGCATGCCGACGGCCAGGTAGAGGGCGCCGTCGATGTCGATGCGTTGCGTCGCTACCTGGCTCCTCGCTCCACGGTGGCGATGAGCGACGTCGGCAGCACGGTCGGGCCCAGGGTCGGCGAGGTCGCGTACCACTTCTCGCCAGGAAGGCTCATCGCCGCCGCGGCCTGCCGCGACGCATGCCGGTCGATGCGGCCGCCGGCGCGACGAGCCCCGCCGTCGGCGGAGAGCGGCCTCGTCCAGCTCGTCCGGCGTCGACCGACGTCCCCGCCACCGCGGCAGCCTGGGCGTCCCGGACGAAGGACTGGCTGACGAGGATCCACGCCACCGACGGAGAGGACGATCGACAGGCCCGAGGGCCAGCAGGCCGAACGCGACGGTGACCCGACGCGCAGCCCGAGCGAGCAGGCCGGCACCGGACCCGCCGACGCCGTGGCGCTGCGGCCACTAGCGTGGCCAGCCGGTAGCCCAGGCCGCGGGCGGTGACGACGTGGCGCGGGCTCGACGGGTCCCGCTCCACCTTGGTCCGCAACCGCCGGATGTGGACGTCGACGATCCGGCTGTCCCCGAAGTACCCGTAGCCCCAGACCCGCTCGAGCAGGTCCTCCCGGGTGCAGATCCGCCCCTCGGCGAGAACGAGCTCGACGAGGAGACGGAACTCGGTGCGGGTGAGCGGGATCGGCTCTCCGTCGCGGCTGACCACGCCGTCGTCGAGACCCACCGACAGCTCGCCGACCTCGACGCGGCGGGGCGGTGGTCGACGCTCGGCTCGACCCGGCGCAGAGGGCCCGGATGCGTGCGGACAGCTCCTTCGAGACCAGCGGCTTCGTGACGTAGTCGTCGGCCCCGGCCTCCAGCCCGGCGACGACGTCGTGGCTGTCCGTCCGCGCCGTCACCATGATGACCGGCACATTGCTGCCGTCGCCGGATCTCGCGGCATACGGAGAAGCCGTCCAGGTCGGGGAGCATGAGGTCGAGGAGGACGACGTCGGGGTCGTCGCGGCCGAGCGCCTCGAGGCCCTGGTCGCCACCGCCGGCCTCGGTCACGTCGTAGCCCTCGTCCTCGAGGGCCAGCCGCAGCACCCGGCGGACCCGCGAGTCGTCTTCGATGAGCAGCACACGTCGCGGCACGCTTCGCAGCGTCGCAACCGCCCCTGCGCCCCCGCTGCGCATCTCCTGGGAACGTCCTGAACCCGCCCTGGGGGGTCGGTGACACCGCCCCGTCACACTTCCGCGGCCCCATGTGACGGATCCATGTCGGTCCCGTGACGTTCGCCCGGCGCGGGGCCACCCCGACCCGGATGCCGTGCCTACGGTGCGCTGCGTGCGCGACCGCGCACGACCGGCCTCGACGGAGACCACCTTTGAGGAGAATGCACCATGTCATTGACACCACGACGCCTCGGCGCCGTCGCCGGGGTCTGCGCTGCAGGCCTCGTCATGACGGCCTGCGGAGGCGGCAGTTCGACGGGCAGCGGGACGTCCGGCTCGAGCGCGTCCCCCGTCAAGGGGGGCACGCTCAACATGCTCGGCTCCGGCGACGTCGACTACATGGACCCCAACGTCAGCTACTACTCCATCGGCTACCTGGGTCTGCGGATGTGGACGCGACAGCTGTTCACCTACCCGGCCCAGGAGGGCAAGACGACGACCGCCGTGCCCGACCTCGCCGCGTCCATGCCGACCCAGGGCAACGGCATCAGCAGTGACGGCAAGACCTACACGATCACCCTTCGCCAGGGCGTCAAGTGGGACACGAGCCCGGCTCGCGACGTGACCGCCGCGGACGTCGTGCGCGGCGTCAAGCGGACGTGCAACCCGGCCCAGCCGTTCGGCGGCCTGCCCGACTACGAGAGCCTCATCAAGGGCATGACCGCCTTCTGCCAGGGCTTCGCCAAGGTCGGCCAGTCGGCTGCGGCGATGAAGTCCTACATGGACGGTCATCAGATCGCCGGCGTGACGGCCAAGGACGACCACACCGTCGTCTTCACCCTCAACCAGCCGGCGAGCTACTTCGTCGACATGCTCACCCTCCCGGCCTTCTCTCCCGCTCCGGTCGAGTGGGAGCAGTACGTCCCCGGCAGCGCCGAGCTCGCCCAGCACACGATCTCGGACGGTCCCTACAAGATCGACTCCTACACCCCGACGAAGAAGATCGACTTCAGCCGCAACCCGGCGTGGGACGGCTCGACCGACCCCATCCGCAAGGCCTACGTCGACAAGATCGTCGTCGACGAGACGGTGAGCCAGGACTCGGCGCAGCAGCAGCTGCAGACCGGCACCGCCAGCGCCGACATGGAGTTCGACGACTTCCCCGCGGCGTCGCAGATCCCGGGGCTGCTCGCGGCCAACGACAAGAACCTCAACATCGGCCCGACCGCGTCGTCCAACCCGTACGTCGTCTACAACATGGCCTCGCCGAACAACAACAAGGCGATGGCCAACCTCAAGGTGCGTCAGGCGATCTCCTACGCGATCAACCGGTCGGACATCATCCAGGTCCTCGGTGGCAACAAGCTCAACACCCCGCTGAGCCACGTCCTGCCGTCGAACATCGTCGGTGGCGAGAAGAACTTCGACGACTACCCCTACGACCAGGCCAAGGCCAAGCAGCTGCTGGCCGACGCCGGCTACTCCAAGGGGCTGACCCTGAAGTTCCTCTACCGGAACGCCTCGGAGGGCAGCACGAAGACCTTCCAGACGATCCAGCAGGACCTGTCCAAGGTCGGGCATCACGGTCAAGGGCGTCCCCTCGCCCAACGCCGACTTCTACACGAAGTACCTCGAGGTGCCGTCGGTCGCCAAGCGCGGGGTCTGGGACCTCTCGCTCGCCGGCTGGGGCTCGGACTGGTACGGCAACGCCGCGCTGTCCTTCTTCAACCCGCTCTTCTCCGGCCAGCCGTCGTTCCCGCCGGTCGGCAGCAACTTCGGGCTGTACAACGACCCCGCCGCGAACAAGCTGATCCAGCAGGCTGCCACGGCGCAGACGCAGGACCAGGCCGCGACGCTGTGGGCCCAGGCGGACCAGCAGGTGATGAAGGACGCGCCGTTCTACCCCATCACCCAGCCGAACCAGCCGAACTACCACGCCTCGCAGGTCCACAACACCATCTACGTCCCCGCGATCCAGAACTTCGATCCCACGAACGTCTGGCTGAGCGCGGACAAGCAGGGCGGCTGAGGCACCGCTCACCCGACGAGCAGGAGTAGTCAATGGCACTTCTCGAAGTCCGGGACCTGCGCGTCGAGTTCGACACCCCGGACGGCGTGGTCCACGCCGTCCGGGGCCTGTCGTTCGACGTCGACCGGGGCTCGACCCTCGCCATCGTCGGCGAGTCCGGCTCCGGCAAGAGCGTCGCGACCCAGACCATCACGGGCCTCACCCGTGGCGCGCACGTGTCCGGCACGGCCACCTTCGACGGGACCGAGCTCATCGGCGCCTCCCGGTCGACGCTGCAGCGGCTGCGCGGCGCGCGGATCGGGATGATCTTCCAGGACCCGTTGTCGAGCCTCCACCCCTACTACCCGGTGGGCTGGCAGATCGTCGAGATGATCCGCGCCCACGACCGGAGCACCGCCAAGGCCACGGCCCGGGCCCGCGCGGCGGAGCTGCTCTCGCTCGTGGGGATCCCCCACGCGGAGCAGCGGATCGACGACTACCCGCACCAGTTCTCCGGCGGCATGCGCCAGCGCGTCATGATCGCGATGGCCATGGCCCTCGACCCCGCGCTCCTCATCGCCGACGAGCCGACCACCGCGCTGGACGTCACCGTCCAGGCCCAGGTCCTCGAGGTGATGCAGCGGCTCCAGGACCGGTTCGGGACGGCGATCATCCTCATCACCCACGACCTCGGCGTCGTCGCCGAGATGGCCGACGACGTCGTGGTCATGTACGCCGGCACGGCGATGGAGAAGGCGCCGCGCCGGACCCTGTTCTACCAACCCCACCACCCGTATGCCGAGGGGCTGCTCCGCTCGCTGCCCTCCCTCGGCGACCCCGGACGCCGGCTCACGCCGATCGGCGGCGCTCCCCCGTCGCTCATCGACCTCCCGCCGGGCTGCGCGTTCGCCCCCCGGTGCCCGCACGCGTTCTCGGCGTGTTCGCAGGACCCACCCCTGCGCAGCGTCTTCGAGGACGAGGAGCATCTGTCGGCCTGCTGGCTGCCCGCGGGCACCCAGGAACGGGCCGCGGCCGCGTCGCGTCCATCTCGGGCGGCATACGAGTCGGCTGCCGCATCCGGCACCGACCGACGGGAGGCCACCACATGACCGAGACCCCCCTGCTGACCCTCGACGGGGTCACGAAGTCCTTCCCCGTGCGCTCCTCGTCCCTCCTCCACCGCTCGACCGAGGTCGTCCACGCCGTCGACGACGTGAGCCTCGAGGTGCAGCGCGGCGAGACCCTCGGGCTCGTCGGCGAGACCGGGTGCGGCAAGTCGACGCTCGCCCGGTGCATGTCGCGCCTCTACGAGCTCGACGGCGGCACGGTGACCTTCGACGGGACCGACATCAGCCGGACGAGCCGGTCCGGTGGCTGCGCGCGGTCCGCCGCGACGTCCAGATGGTCTTCCAGGACCCGTACGGCTCGCTCAACCCACGCCGCCGGGTCGGCTCCATCATCGGCGACCCCTTCGAGATCCACCATGTCGGCAGCCGTGCCGAGCGGAAGCGTTCGGTCCAGGACCTCATGGAGCGCGTGGGGCTCAACCCCGAGCACTACAACCGGTTCCCTGCGGAGTTCTCCGGCGGTCAGCGACAGCGGATCGGCGTCGCGCGGGCCCTGGCGCTCCGGCCCAAGCTCATCATCTGCGACGAGCCCGTCTCCGCCCTCGACGTCTCGATCCAGGCCCAGGTCATCAACCTGCTCATCGACCTGCAGGACGAGTTCGGACTCACCTACGTCTTCATCTCGCACGACCTGTCCGTCGTCCGACACGTCAGCGACCGGATCGCCGTCATGTACCTCGGCAAGGTCGTCGAGGTGGCACCGTCGGCGCACCTCTTCGACGTCCCGCGCCACCCCTACACGCGGGCCCTCCTGTCGGCCCTGCCCGTCGCCGACCCCGACATGTCCGACAGTCGCGAGCGGATCGTCCTTGCCGGCGACCTGCCGACACCGACGCATCCCCCGGCGGGCTGCCGGTTCCACACTCGCTGCCCGAAGGCCCGGCACGGACTGCACCGAGTCCGTGCCGCCGCTGGCGCCGGTCCTCGGCGACGGGCCGGAGCACGCGCGTGGCCTGCCGGCACCCGCTCCAGCAGGGCGAGGACCTCACGGCATCGACCCCCCAGGTCGACGACAGCGAGATCGGCAGCCAGGGCGGCGCCGCATACGCCGGCGCGGCGACGACGAGGGAGAGACCATGACACTCGACCAGGAGTCCGCCGGCGCCGAGGCGCCGGAGACGCCCGGCACGGATGCCGGGACGGCACCCGCCAAGCGGATCGAGGGCCGCAGCCCGTGGCTCTTGGCCTGGCAGCGGCTGCGCCGCGACCGGGTGGCGATGATCTCGCTCGTCGTCATCGTCCTCATCATCCTGCTCGCGCTCTGCGCCCCGCTCGTCGCACACGTGACGGGGCACCCCCCGAACGAGCAGTACCGCCGGACCGGCCTCTCCCCGGACGGCCTGCCGGTCGCCCCCAGCTCGACCTTCTGGCTCGGGACCGACGACCTCGGTCGGGACATCCTCGTCCGGATCGCCTACGGGGCCCGGATCTCGCTCCTCGTCGGCGTCGCCGCGACGGCGCTCACCGTCGTCATCGGCGTCATCGTCGGCCTCGCGGCGGGCTTCCTCGGCGGCATCGTCGACACGGTGCTCGCCCGGCTCGTCGACGTCATCCTCTCCGTACCGTTCCTCCTCGTCGCCATCGCCCTCGTCTCGCTCACCGGCCCGAGCCTCGGGGTGACGATCATCGTCATCGGCTTCTTCAGCTGGGCGTCGGTCGGACGCATCGTGCGTGGCCAGGTCCTCTCGCTGCGGGAGCGGGAGTTCGTCGAGGCGGCCCGGTCCCTCGGTGCGAGCGACCGGCGGATCATGTTCGTCGACATCCTCCCGAACGTCCTGGCGCCGGTCATCGTCTACGCCTCGTTGCTCATCCCCGTCGTCATCGTCGTCGAGGCGACGCTGTCCTTCCTCGGGCTCGGCCTGCCGCCGCCCACCGCCGACTGGGGCGGGATGATCAGCGAGGGCCAGCAGTACTACACGACGGCCTGGTGGTTCATCCTCTTCCCGGGCCTGGCCCTCCTCGTCACGACCCTCGCCTTCAACCTGCTCGGCGACGGCATCCGCGATGCCTTCGACCCGCGCAGCGACCGGCTCATCAACCAGTGAGGAGGATCTGATGCTGCGCTTCCTCATCCGTCGGACGGCCCTCGGGCTGCTCGTCATGTGGCTCATCACCGTGGCGGTCTTCGGTCTGTTCTTCGTTGCGCCCAACAACGTCGCCCGGACGATCGCCGGGCGCCAGGCCACCCCGCAGACGATCGCGCTGGTCTCCCACCGGCTCGGCCTCGACCAGCCGATCTGGAAGCAGTACGTCGACTTCGTCTGGCGGGCGCTGCACGGCGACCTCGGCTACGACTACTACCACCAGGTCCCCGTCACGACGATCATGGGCCAGGCGTTGCCGATCACCCTGTCGCTCGTCGTCGGCGGGGCGCTCATCTGGCTCATCCTCGGCGTGACGAACGGCGTCGTGTCGGCGGTCCGGCCCCGGTCGCTCACCGACCGCGGCCTGACCGTCTTCGCGCTCTTCTTCTACTCGATGCCGACGTTCCTCCTCGGCCTGCTGCTCCTCTACTTCCTGTACTTCCGGCTCACCCTCGCCGGGTACCAGGTCTTCCCCGCCGGGGGCTACGCCGGCTTCACCGACGGGCTCGGACAGTGGCTGAGACACATGGTCCTGCCGTGGTTCACGCTCGCCCTCGTCTCCGCAGCGGCATACACCCGGCTCACCCGGGCCTCGATGCTCGACGTCCTCGGTGAGGACTACGTCCGCACCGCCCGGTCCAAGGGCATCGGCGAGAAGCGGGTCATCGTCCGGCACGCGCTGCGCAGCGCCCTGACGCCGGTCGTCACCCAGTTCGGCATCGACGTCGGGACCCTCCTCGGCGGGGTCGTCGTCACCGAGTACGTCTTCAGCCTCCCCGGCCTGGGCAAGACGGCGGTCGACGCCATCAACCAGCAGGACCTGCCGGTCATCATCGGGATCGTCCTGTTCGCGTCCGCGGCCGTCGTCGTCGCCAACATCATCGTCGACATGCTCTATGCCGTCCTCGACCCGCGGGTCCGTCTGCACTGACCGACCCCTCTGGCCCGGCACCGAGACGCCACCGCACTGTCCCTCCGCGGGGGCGCCTCCTCCGGGCGGCCGTCCAGCCCGGTCGCCCGGAGTCGCCGGGGCCCGTCGTGCCGGAGCGGGGCGCCGTCAGGCGGGCGGTGGTGTGGTGCTGTCGCGGACGACGAGCTCCGTGGGCAGCACGAGATGTCGGGCCCGCTCCTTGCGCCCGGCCCGCTTGGCGTCCATGGCACCCATGAGGGCGGCCGCGGCGGCCCTCCCCTTCGCGGCGAAGTCCTGGCGCACCGTCGTCAGCGTCGGCCGCACCCGGGTGGCGACCGGGCTGTCGTCGAACCCGACGACCGAGACGTCCTCGGGCACCCGCAGCCCGAGATCCTCGGCGGCGTGGACGACGGCCTGCGCCATGACGTCGGAGTAGCACAGGATCGCCGTCGCGGGGTCATCGGTGTCGAGGAGCCGGCGGACCCCCTCAGCCGACCGACTCTTCCTCGGTCTCCGGCATCATGACGAGCGGCCCCCGGGCATCGGCCTCGTCCAGGACGTCGGTCCAGCCGAGCAGCCGCTGCCGGACGACGTGGCCGAGCACCTGGCCATCGGCGTCGGCGGCGACGCTGAGCGACGCCGCCGACCGTCACCAGCATCATCCCGATCCGGCGGTGGCCGAGGTCGACGAGGTGACGAGCCGCCGCCCGAGCACCACCCCGGTCGTCGATGTTGACGCTCGGGATCCCCGCGGCGACGACCTGGTCGACGAAGACGAGAGGGAGGTCCCGCTTGACGAGCCACTCGAGGGCCGGCGTGTGCGGGTCGCACGAGTAGACGAGGGCACCGTCCATGAGGACGTCCCGTGCGGGCACCCGCCCCTCGGTCTCGGATGCGGTGAGGAGGGTGAGCGCCAGCCCGGTGGGCCGCATCTCGGCGGTGATCGCGCCGAGGAAGGTCATCGCGACCTCGTCGGTGAACGCGTACTGGAGGGAGTCGGTCAACAGCACACCGATCGCCCCGGTGCTCCCCCGGGCCAGGGCCCGGGCACTCGGGTCGGGCCCGACGTAGCGCAGCTCCTGGGCGGCGGCGAGGATGCGCTCCCGCAGGGACGCGGAGAGCTGGTCCGGGCGGGAGAAGGCGTTGGACACGGTCATCCGGCTCACGCCGACCTGGTCGGCGATCGTCTGCAGGGTGACCTTGCCCATGGGATTCTCCTTCCCCGACGGGGAGGAGACTACGCGGGGCGCCACGTCGAGCCCCGTCGACCCGCCGCTCAGGCCACCGGTGCGCAGGTGGCGGGGGCGACGACGTCGCCGGCGCGATGGAGGACCCGGGACAGGGCGAGACGCGGGGTCACGAGACGCTCGCGGGGCGCGGTCGGGTTGTCGACGACGACGGGGGCGTCCGGGCGGGCGCTGAGAGCAGCGCGCTCGGCACTGGGTCGGGCGGCGATGGCGGCGATGGGAAGGGTCATGAGGGGTACCTCGGAACTGATCGTGCTGGACTGTCTGTACCGCTACAGTACCGCGATCCTCTATACCGGTCAAGGTTCGACCGGGCGGCCTAGCGCCCCAGGCAGGTGCGCATCGGACTCAGGTGCTGACCCTGGGCGCTCGGGCGAACGACCGGGACCCGGGCCGCTCCGTCCGAGCACCGGAGACGGCCGAGGCCCGCTCCCCCACAGGGGAACGGGCCTCGGCCGTGCGGCGGCATACCGGGGTATGCCGCGACCTCAGTTGCCGGTGAGCTTCTCGCGCAGGGCCGCGAGGGCCTCGTCGGAGGCGAGGGTGCCCTCGTTGCGTCGGCGCACTCGGCCGGGCGGCGGCGCCCGTGTCGGCGGAGGAGTCCGAGGAGTACGAGCTCGAGGTGCCGGCGGACGACGCGGCCTCGGAGTCGGCCTTGGCGGCCTCCTCGACCTGCGCCCGGTGGGACTCCCAGCGCGCGTGGGCCTCGGCGTACTGCTTCTCCCACTCCTCACGCTGCTTCTCGTAGCCGTCGAGCCACTCGTTCGTCTCGGGGTCGAAGCCCTCGGGGTACTTGTAGTTGCCCTGGTCGTCGTACTCGGCGGCCATGCCGTAGAGCGTCGGGTCGAACTCGGTCAGCGCCGCGCCGTCCTCGTTGGCCTGCTTGAGGGACAGCGAGATGCGGCGACGCTCGAGGTCGATGTCGATGACCTTGACGAAGATGTCCGCCCCGACCGTGACGACCTGCTCCGGCAGCTCGACGTGGCGCTCGGCGAGCTCCGAGATGTGCACGAGGCCCTCGATGCCGTCGTCGACGCGGACGAACGCACCGAACGGGACGAGCTTGGTGACCTTGCCCGGGACGACCTGGCCGATCGCGTGGGTCCGGGCGAAGTGCTGCCACGGGTCCTCCTGCGTCGCCTTGAGCGACAGGGAGACCCGCTCGCGGTCCATGTCGACGTCGAGCACCTCGACCGTGACCTCGTCGCCGACCTCGACGACCTCGGACGGGTGGTCGATGTGCTTCCAGGACAGCTCGGACACGTGGACGAGGCCGTCGACCCCGCCGAGGTCGACGAACGCACCGAAGTTGACGATGCTGCTGACGACGCCGGAGCGGACCTGCCCCTTGGCGAGCTCCTTGAGGAACGTCGTGCGGACCTCGGACTGGGTCTGCTCGAGCCAGGCGCGACGCGAGAGCACGACGTTGTTGCGGTTCTTGTCGAGCTCGATGATCTTGGCCTCGATCTCCTTGCCCACGTACGGCTGGAGGTCGCGGACCCGGCGCATCTCGACGAGCGAGGCGGGCAGGAAGCCGCGGAGACCGATGTCGAGGATGAGGCCACCCTTGACGACCTCGATGACGGTGCCGGTGACGACGCCGTCCTCCTCCTTGATCTTCTCGATCGTGCCCCACGCGCGCTCGTACTGGGCGCGCTTCTTGGACAGGATCAGCCGGCCTTCCTTGTCCTCCTTCTGGAGAACGAGGGCCTCGACCTCGTCACCGACCGAGACGACCTCGGAGGGGTTGACGTCGTGCTTGATGGACAGCTCGCGCGAGGGGATGACGCCCTCGGTCTTGTAGCCGATGTCGAGCAGGACCTCGTCCCGGTCGACCTTGACGATGCGGCCTTCGACGATGTCGCCGTCGTTGAAGTGCTTGATGGTCTCGTCGATGGCGGCGAGAAGGTCCTCCTCCGTGCCGATGTCGTTGACGGCAACGGTGGGGGCGGTCGTGTCGACCGGGCTGGCAGTCATGTAGTAGGAACTCCGATGTGGGCAAGTGGAATCGATGGGACAGTGTGTGCGGGGGTGCAGCACCGAACCGGAGGGACCGGTCCTGCGGCCACACGAGTGCTCGGACAGCCTACCGACGCCGTCACGCGCAGGTCAAAGCATGCCGCGTCACCCGGAGAGGCCCGCGGATGACGGGCGAGCCGAGCAGCGTCGGCCGGCACGACGTCGGGGCCGGCGAGACGGCCCGGGCCAACCGCGCGTGGTGGGACGCCGAGGCGGTTGACTACTACGCCGAGCACGGGCGGTTCCTCGGCGACGACGCCTTCGTGTGGGGCCCGGAGGGGTGGACCGAGGCCGAGCTCGGGCTGCTCGGGCCCGTCGAGGGACGGGACATCCTCGAGGTCGGCGCCGGCGCGGCCCAGTGCTCCCGGTGGCTCGCCAGTCGGGGCGCGCGGGTCGTCGCGTCCGACCTGTCGGCGGGGATGCTCCGGACGGCCCGCGCGCTGTCCGACCGGATGCGGATGCCGGTGCCCCTGCTCCAGTGCGACGCCCGGTCCCTGCCGGTCGGCGACGCGACGTTCGACGTCGTCTTCACGGCATACGGCGTCATCCCCTTCGTCGCGGACAGCGACCGCGTCCTCGCCGAGGCGGCCCGGGTGCTGCGCCCGGGCGGGCGGCTCGTCTTCTCGACCTCGCACCCGGTCCGCTGGGCCTTCCCCGACGATCCCGGTGAGCGCGGCCTCACCGTGAGCCAGAGCTACTTCGACACGACGCCGTACGTCGAGAGCGACGAGACGGGCCGGGCGACGTACGTCGAGCACCACCGGACCCTGGGCGAGCGCGTGCGCGAGATCCGGGCTGCCGGCCTCGTCCTCGAGGACATCGTCGAGCCCGGCTGGCCGGAGCGGACGACCGAGAGCTGGGGAGGCTGGAGCGCGCTGCGCGGCCGCCTCCTGCCGGGCACGGCCATCTTCGTCGCGTCCCGGCCCTGAACGCCGGTGCGCCCGGCCGACCCCACGAGGGACGACCGGGCGCACCGAAGGCCGCGTCAGGCCCCGCGGGTGCGCGAGTCGATGAGGTCGTCGAGCTCGGCGTCGTCGCGGACGGTGTCCTGGCGGGCGGTCCCCCAGGACAGGATGAGACCGACGACGAGGGCGATGGCCGCGAGGATGTAGGAGATGAGGGGAAGCATGCCGATGACGGCGAGCTTCGAGCCGTTGGCCTTCGCGTCGTCGACGTTCGCCTGGACCGTCGCGTCGGTGAAGTGGATCGACAGGTCGAGGGCGTTGTCGCCGCTCGGCAGGTCGCGGACCTGGTGCTCGGTCTGGTTGATGATCGAGCCGGTGACCGGGTCGACCCACATCATCTTGTCGTCGCTGTAGGAGCCCGGAGTGTCGGTCGCGATGTCGACCTGCGCGTTGTCGACCTGGACGTGGAACTTGTAGGTGTTCAGCCCGTTGAGCTCCTCCTCGCCCTCGAACGTCGCGTCCACGGCCTTGCCGACGAGACCGTCCCAGAAGGGGTAGGTCTTCTTCTCGACGTCGAACGGGAACTTGTTGACCAGCCCCTCGTGCGGCGGACCGCCGTCGTCGACGGCCAGGGCCGTCGTGCGGTCGGTGGCGAAGTTGTCCTCGGAGGCGCTGATGAGCCGCTCGTCGGAGGCGTCGAGGCACACGGGGGCCTGCGGGGCCGTGCCGTCCGGGTCCTTCATGACGCACGAGAAGTTGCGGAAGACGATCATGCTCGACGTCGACTTGTCGCCGATCGCCTGGGTCCGCTGCCACACCGACACCGGGGTCGTCGCGGCTCCGAGGTAGCTGCCCTCGCCGGTGAGGTTCGTGACGGTGTTGACGTCCAGCGGCGTCTTCTTGAGGGCGCCCGGCGCGTAGAACTGCGCGAGGAGCCCGACGAGGAGGAGGAACCCGAACAGCCCCAGCAGGACCGTCCCGAGGATGCGGCGCATGGAGAACGTACCTCTCTCGTGGCTCGACGTTGAGCGGACGGGGAGACATTACCAGCGGGTAGACCGATTGTGACGTACTTCTCCCTTGCGGGTTTCCGTCCCGCCGACCGGCCGCACCCGCGTGCGGTGCCGCGCCGTGAACCGGCGGGTAGGCTCGCGGCGCGACGGCGCGCCGTCCCGACCGGAGGGGGGCCAGCGAAGCAGCAGGAGGGAGTCGCGCGTGGGTGCTACGGCCGAGTCCGCGTCACCGTGGCCCCACCGCCGGCTGGTCACGCGTCTGGCGCTCGGGCTCGTCCTGCTCCAGGCGGTGCTGCGGGGGTGGACGGCCCTGCGCGGCTACTTCTACATCGACGACTTCACCTTCACCGGCCGCTCGATGGAGTTCCCCGTCTGGAGCCGGGAGTACCTGCTCCACCCCTACAACTCGCACGTCATGCCGGGCTCCTACGTGTGGGCCTGGCTGACGACGCATGCCTTCCCCCTCGACTGGGCGCCGGTGGCGCTCGTGATGATCGCCCTCCAGACCCTCCTCGCGCTCGCGGTCTGGCGGCTGCTCGTCGAGCTCTTCGGCCCCCGGCCGGCCATCCTGCCGCCGCTCGCGCTCGCCCTCCTCTCCCCCGTGTCGCTGCCGGCCTTCCTGTGGTGGGCGGCCGCCCTCAACCAGCTGCCGCAACAGCTCGCCATCGTCCTCGCCCTGTGGGGCCACGTCCGCTACCTGCGCGGTGGCGGACTCCGCCGGGCCCTCGTCGGCCCCGTCGCCCTCGCCGGTGGCCTCCTCTTCTCCGAGAAGTCCCTCTTCCTCCTCCCCCTCGTCGTCGCCGTCACCCTCGCCTTCTTCGCCGGGGGTGGGCCCCTTCGCCGGGTGGGGTGGAGCCTGCGCCGCCACGGCACCACCTGGATTGCGTATGCCGCCGTCGCGCTGCCGTACCTCGCCTACTACGTCCTCGAGGTGCCGACCCCGCTGCGCGAGACCGCCAAGGGCGCCGACGTCGCCGACCTGGCCACCCAGTTCCTCTTCCGGGCCACCCTGCCCGGGTTGCTCGGTGGGCCGTGGCAGTGGACTCGGGTCGGATTCGCCGGCGCCCTGGCCGACCCGAACGGCTATCTCGTCACCGTGGCGACGGCCGCCGCCGTCCTCGTCGTCGGCCTCAGCGTCGCCCTCTGGCGGCGGGCCGCCTTCGCCTGGCTCATCCTGCTCGGCTACGTCACCGTCAACATCGCCCTCCTCGCCAGCAGCCGCGCCACCGTCATCGGCCCGGTCATCGGCACCGAGTACCGCTACCAGACCGACATCGCCATCGTCGCGGCCGTCTGTCTCGCGCTCGCCACCATCCCGCTCCCGGGCCCCTACGACCGCGCCGAGGTCCAGCCCCTGCTGCCCCGCGAGCCGGCCCGGGCCTGGCTGGAGGAACGGGTCTCGGCGCCGTTGCGCGCGGCGGGGGCCCTCCCCGCGGACGGTGCGGCCCTCGCGCGCGGCACCGCGGTCGGGGCTGCGGCGTTCCTCACCGCCAGCGCGGGGTGGACGAGCGTCCGCTACGACCCGCTGTGGGTCGACAACCCCGCCAAGCCCTACGTGACGAACGTTCTCGGTGGCCTCGCCCGTCTCCCCGAGGGCACCGTCCTCGCCGACGGTCCCGTTCCGGCCGACGTCGCCTGGCCGCTCATCTACCCCTACAACCAGAGCTACCGGGTGTTCAGCCCGGTCCTCACCGGCGCCCAGCGGCTCGACCCGGGCGACTCCGCCGCGGTCCTCGTCGTCCCCGACGACGGGGGGCTCCTGCGTCGGGCCGCCGTGAGCGGCCCGACGGCGGAGAAGGGGCCGGCCGCCGGCTGCGGCTGGGTGCTGGGCCCCAGCGCGGTGACGATCCCACTCACCGAGCCCGCCACCGACGCCGCCCCCATCGTCCGGATCGGCTACATCGCGACGGGCCGGACCACCCTCACCGTCCGCATCAACGGCACGTCGACGAAGGTGACCTTCGAGGAGGGGCTCGGGTCGGTCTTCATCGGCGCCCGCGGACCCGTCCGCTCCCTCGCGGTGGACGCGACGAGTGACAATGGCCGGGTGTGCACCGACGACGTGACCGCGGGCGCCCCGGTCGCGATCCCCGGGAGCGGCCCGTGAGCGCGCCGGCCGACCCCCGCCCCGAGCGCGAGCACGAGGGTCTTCTGGACCAGCCCGCGAACCCGCCCGGTCACCACGGTCCCGGGCACGCGGCATACCCCGCCCTCGACGGGCTTCGGGCGCTGGCCGTCCTCGCCGTCGTCGTCACCCACTCGGCGTTCGTCACCGGTCGCTACGAGCGAGGGTGGGGCAACAACGCGCTGGCCCGGCTCGACTGCGGGGTGGCCGTCTTCTTCGTCCTGTCGGGCTTCCTCCTCGTCCGGCCCTGGCTCTCCGCGGCGGTGCACGGGACGCCGTCGCCCTCGGTCCGCACGTATGCCGTCCGCCGCGTCGCCCGGATCATGCCCGCCTACCTGCTCGCCGTCGTCCTCGCGATGACGCTGCTCAGCGAGAACCACGGCTCGAGCGTCTGGGACTGGGTCCGGCACGTGTTCCTCCTCCAGATCTACCAGCTCGGCTGGCTCCGTCACGGGCTGACCCAGACCTGGAGCCTCTCCACGGAGGTGGCCTTCTACGCCCTGCTCCCGCTCGTCGGCCTGCTCCTCGTCCGGCTGTCCCGCCGGCGCTGGCGACCCGGGCTGCTCGTCGCGGTGCTCGCCGTGGGGATCCTCGTGCCCGTGCCGTGGTACTTCCTGCTCCACCACTCCTCGGGGGACGTGTGGCTCACGGCCGGCTTCTGGCTGCCGGGGTATGCCGGGTGGTTCGCCGCCGGGATGATCATCGCCGTCATCCGGGTGCACCTCGACGCCCGTGGTCCGACGCCGGGTTCGCCGTGGTGGTTCGCGGAGGAGCTGGGCCGCAGCCCCCTGACGTGCTGGACGCTGGCCGTCCTCGCCTACTTCATCGCGCTCACGCCGGTCGCCGGGCCCCGCTCGTTCGTCGCGACGACGACGGCCCAGGCCGTGACGAAGCAGGGCCTCTACCTCGTCATGGCGGTCGGCCTCATCTGGCCGCTCGTGTTCGGCCGCTCGACGCTCGCCGCGACGGTCTTCGCCAACCCCGTCATGCGCTACCTCGGCGACATCTCCTACGGGGTGTTCCTCTACCACCTCATCGTGCTCGACGGCGTGATGAACCTGCTCGGCAACGTCCTGTGGACCGGCCGGATCGTCACGGTCCTGCCCTTGACGCTGCTCGGCGCGGGACTCGTCGCCGCCGTCAGCTTCGCCTACCTGGAGAAGCCCTTCATCCGCGCGGCGCACCGTCGTCGGCTGGCTCCCCCGCCGACGGCGGACCCGCCGACGAGGACGGTGCCGGCAGCCAGCCGCTGACCACCGCGAACCCCACGGCCGTGAGGGCCAACACCTGCACGAGCGCGGTGTCGGCCCGGTCCGGCCCCTCCCCCACTCGCCCGACGAGAACGAGCGTCCCGGCCGCGGCATACGTCAGGGCGGCCGACGCGGGCAGGACCAACCGCGCCGTCAGCGGCTGCTCGCCGACGGCGGGCCGACCCCAGTGCGCCACGACGGCGACGGCCCCGGCGAGGGCCCCGGCGAGCAGGCCGACCCAGCCGCCGGCCGCGGCGAGGGCGAGGACGCCACCGCCGACGACGATGCCGGTGACGACTCGGCCGCCGGGAGCCGGCGCGGGGCGCTGTCGGCGGCGGTGCGGCGGGAGGGCGGCCAGGGCGAGGAGCGCGAGGGCCGCACCGAGCCCCATCGCCAGCCCCCACTCGTAGGTCCGGTCCGGCTCGAAGGTGAGCCTGACGACCCCGTCGCCACCGGCCGGCAGGACGTACCCCTGCTGCCAGCCGTCGACGGTCACCCGCTCCAGCGGACGGCCCCCGAGGGTCGCGAGCCACCCGTCGTTCGCGTTCTCGGCGACGACGAGGAGCGCGCTGCTCGATCGGGCACCGACGACGACGCTGCGCGCCGTCGCCCGCCACGTCAGCGGCGTGGCGGTGACCTCGGGCCGGGCGGCCGCGGCCTCGGGACTCGTGCGGCCCCCCACCCGATCGAGCGTCACCGCGGTGACGGCGAACGCCGTCGTGCGGTCGACCCGTTGACGGACCGACTGCTCCCCCGCCGCGATGTCGACCTGGCCGCCGTCGCACGGGACCGGGGCGAGCGTCTCGTTCGTCATGAGGGCGCGGACCGTTGCCGTCACCGAGGTCGAGACCCGCCGACCCGCCACCTCGAGGGTCGGCCCGGCACCGCACGGGAACGTCACCGGGGTGGCGTATGCCGCCGGGGTCGTCGCGGAGACCGGACCCGTCACGCCGGGGATCGACACCTCCGACACGCCGATCCCCATGAGGCTGGTGCCGAGGGTGTACGGGTCGACGGACGTCCGGAGGCCCGCTGCCGACAGATGCAGGGCGACCCGGTCGGTCCGCAGCGCCGCGAAGGTGCCGTGCCCGGCCCCGTCGAGGGCGACGGTGCGGTCTCCGGCCGGCGACGTGAGCCGCACGCTCGTGGGCCGCGTCGCCCCGACGAACGGGTCGAGGACGAGGGTGATCTGCGAGATCCGGCTCGGCCGGTCCCACGACAGCGTCAGGGTCGGGTCGGCGTCGGCCGCGTCGGCGATCCACGCCGTGCCGAGGTCCCCGTCGACGGCGGTGAGCGGGGCCGCCCCGAGCGCCCGGACCGCGCGGCTCGACGCGCTCACCCGGACGGGCCGGCCGAGGGCCGCCACGACCCGGTCCTCGACGGCGGCCGCGTCGGCGACGCGCGCCTCGAGCGAGACGGTGGCGACGAACGGCTGGGGCGTCGAGAACGTCCGCTCCAGACCTGCACCGTCCTCCCCCTGTCGGGCGAGGGCCGGGGCGCACAGCGGCCGGTCGCCGACGGCGACACAGGACGGCCGACCCGACGTCGCGCGGAGAGGGCGACCCGGTCCGGGGGCTCCGCCCACGGGGCCGCGGGCAGGACGACGGTGCGGCGCACGGACACCTCGGGGATCGTCACGCTGCGGATGCCGGCCGCCCGGGCCCCCGCGGGTCCCCCGCCGACGTCCTCGAGCCGAAGGCGCAGGGTGTGGGTGGCGATGTCGGGCAACCGGGCCGTGTCCCCGTTGACGGGACCGACACCTCCCCCTCGTCCGTGACGACGCCGAGGTTCCGGACGGCCGTCCCGCGGTCGAGGAGGACCCGGCCGCCGCTCAGGTCGACGGAGCGCCCGAAGTCCGCCTCGAGCCACGCCCCGTCGACGGTGGCGACGGGGTTGGGGCGCCACTCGGTCAGCTCGTCCCCGTCGAAGGCGGCATACGGCATCGCCGCGCGGTCGGTCACGGGGTAGGCGTCGGCGTCGGAGGCCGAGGACGAGGCCGTGATGGAGCGGGCCCCGTCCAGCCGGGCGACGGCCTGCGCGCCGAGCCGATCGCTCGCGCCGTAGTCACGCACCTTCTTGTCGATGCGGAGCGGGTCCTCGGGCGTCAGGGTCTGCGAGGCGCCGAAGGCGCCGATGCCGAAGTTGACCTCCCGGCGGGCCGGGGTGTCGGTGAGGACCCGGGGGCCGTCGGCGACGGCCGGTGCGGCCGGCCCGGTCGCGACGTCGCGGGTGACGGCGGCCGCCGACCCGCCGGCCCCCCGCCCGTATGCCGCCTCCGCTCCCCCGACGACCTGGGCGACGTCCGACGTCGGCACCACCCGGACGAGCGGGCTCGCGGGCGCGTCGACCTGGTAGATCTCGAGCGCCGGCAGCGCGAGGTGGAGGCCCGTCGTCGACGACGGTGGCACCCCCGGAGTCGTCGCCACCGACGAGCGGCCCGAACCTCGCCACGATGAGCACGCCCGGCGTGTGCGCGAGGGTGGAGCGCGCCACGAGCGGCCGCGTCGCCTGCGCGGCGCCGTAGCTGAGGTCGTTGCGGACGAGGACATAGCGGACCCCGCCGGAGGTGAGGGCGGCGGCGAGGTCGGGCCCGCCGTCCCCCTGCTGGATCATCTGCTCGATGCCGTCGAGCCACCGGATGTGCCCGGCATCGGTGAGCGGCACGGCGCTGCGGACGTCCCAGGGTGTCCCCGCGAGCGGCTGGAGGGGCTCGTCGCCCGTTCGTCCCCAGTCGTAGTCGGCGAAGCGCGAGCCCGGCAGCAGGAGGGTGCGGTGGGTCCCCGCGTGCTCGTCGAGCCAGCGAGCGGCGTCGCCCCAGTAGCCGGGGATGCCCGCGAAGGCCCCCGTCGGAGAGGCGGCCAGTCCGAAGAACGGGGTCGAGGAGCCGACGACGACGAAGGCTCCCGTCATCGCGACGACCGACCGGAGGAACCGGGTCTCCGCCGCCGTCCGGCCCCGGGAGAGGGCGTGGAGGGCCGAGGCGACGCCGACGGCGAGGGCCAGCCGGACGAGGATGTCGAACTTGTGCACGTTGCGGATGCGGCGCGAGGACGCCGTCGAGCAGCGCGCGGATGTCCGGCGCGAAGAGCCGTCAACGGGCCGACGTGGCCGAGCGTCCCGAGGCGAGCCCGAGGCCAGCAGCGCGAGGAGCCAGGTGCGCTCCGGTCGTATGGCGCCACGCAGATCCCGAGGAGGCCGAGCAGCCGAGGACAACCGCCATGAGGATGAGCAGCGGGTCGGTGAGCAGGCGTAGCCCGCCGCGGCTCACGCCGTCGCCGAGGAAGGCCACCCAGTCCGAGGTGCCCCGCAGCACCTCGACGAGCGTGGTCTTGCTCGGTCGTCACCGCCGCCGACTCGATGAAGTCGAGGAACGGCGGGCTGTACCGGCCGAGAGCGAGCAGCGGGACCACCCACCACAGCGTCGCTGCGCGACCGCAGAGCACCCACCAGCCGACGAGGCGCAGCCGGCGAGCGACCCAGCGCCGGGTCCGCAGCCACACCCCCGGCGGGCAGCACCGCCGCGAGGTCGACGGCGGCGTTGACCCCGCCCATCGCGAGGACGGCGAGCCCGGACAGTGCGGCGGCCCGGCGCGGGCGACGTGCCGCGCCGCCGGCGCCGACGAGGGGACGAGCACCCACGGAGCCAGCGCCGGCGGCCACGCCTCGACCGAGACCGGCCGAGCACCGTGAGGACATGGGGCGCGAGGGCGAACCCGACGCCGGCCACGAGCCGGGTCCACTCGGATGCCGATCCGCAGCCGCCGGGTCAGTGCGACCAAGCCGGCATACGACGACGATGAGGAGCAACGCCCACCAGAGCCGCTGGGTGACCCAGCCCGGCACCCGCATCGCGTGCCGCGACGCGCGAAGAACGGCCCCATCGGGAACAGGTAGCCGTAGCGCCTGGTTCTGGAGCTGGCCGGCGGAGCCCAGCGGGTCCCACAGGTGCAGCGCCCGCCCGAGCAGGCGCCGCGGGCCGGACGGCGAGGTCGAGCTTGGTGTCGGCGACGAGCTTGCCCGGGTCGGTGTTGAGCGCGAAGGCGACGAACGACACGCGACACCGCGTGCCGACCCACCAGACACGGCCGTCGACGGCGATCCGCTCCACGCCGCCGGCAGGCGCGATGAGTGCCTCCGCCGACGCCGCCACGTCAGCGCACCGTGAGGACGAGGACGAGGTTCCAGACGGCGACCTCGCGCGCGACCGGCACCCGGGCGACCCACCGCACCACGACGGGTGGTAGCGCGGGTAGGCAGCGACGAGCTCGGCTGCCCGGTGGCTGCGGGCCCAGGCGAGCATCGGGCCGGCATGGACGGCATACAGGCCCGTGCCGAAGTCGTTCTTCGGGCCGGTGGCCGTGTCGGCGGGCGTAGCGGTCCGCGGCTACCGGTCCGCCGACGTAGTGCCAGGGCGCGGTCTCGTGACCGCCCCACGGGCGAGAACCAGGTCGTCCACGACAGGACGACGGTCCCGCCTGGGCGGGTCACCCGGACCATCTCCTCGGCCATGACGGTCGGCGCAGGCACGTGCTCGAGGACGTTGCTCGAGTAGCAGACGTCGACGCTGTCGTCGGCGACCGGCAGCGCGAGACCCGAGGCGAGCACGGTGTTCGGCGCCGGGCAGCCCCGCGGCGGCCAGCTCACCCGCGTCCGCCTCGACGGCGGCATACCGCGCGCCGGCGGCGGTGAAGGCGTCGGCGAAGTAGCCGGGTCCGCCCCCCACGTCGAGGACGGTGGCGTCGGTCAGGTCGGCGAACCGGGCGACCTCACGCGCGGAGTCGGCCGCCAGGAGCCGGTAGAAGTGGTCGGGGTCGGTCTGCTCGACCCGGAAGGCCCGGAACAGCGCCAGGGACCGCGCGAGCGAGCCCGCCGGGGGCAACCCGTCCCCGGGGGCCGCGGCGGACGGACGAGCCCGGCTCGGACTGCTCACCACCTGCCCGGACTCCTTCGTCGCTGCCTCGGCCTACCGGCAGGTAGCATAACCGGACCTCCTCACCCCCAAGGATGGGACACAACGCCGTGCCGCAGCCGTCTCCGGGGCGCCCGACCAGGGTGCTCTTCCTCAACTGGCGCGACACCGGCCACCCCGAGGGCGGCGGCTCCGAGGTGTATGCCGAGCGGGTCGCCGACGGCCTCGCCGGGCTCGGCCACGACGTCACCTTCCTGCACCGCCCGGTATGCCGGGTCCGCGGCCGAGGAGGTCCGCCCCAGCGGGGTGCGGGTCGTCCGCGCCGGTGGGCGGCTCGGCGTCTACCCCGCCGCGGCCTGGGCGGTGCGCACCGGGCGGGTGCCCCGTCCGGACGTCATCATCGAGACGCAGAACGGCGTGCCGTACCTCGCGGCCCTCTGGTCGCCGACGCACGACGCATGTCGTCCTCGTCCACCACGTCCACCGCGAACAGTGGCCGGTGGTCTTCCGCCCTGCGATGGCCCGGCTCGGCTGGTTCCTCGAGTCGCGGGTCGCGCCGGCGGTCAACCGGCGCCGTCCCTACGTCGCGGTGTCCGAGGTGACCCGGCGCGAGCTCGCCGAGCTCGGGGTGGACCCCGAGCGGGTCCGGGTCGTCCACAACGGCGCCCTCCCCCCGCCGCCGCACGACGTCCGACGTTCCGCCGAACCACAGCTGCTGCTCCTCGGGCGACTCGTGCCGCACAAGCGGGTCGAGCTCGCCCTCGAGGCGATGGCCCGGCTGCGGGCGGAGTTCCCGACGGCGCGGCTCGTCATCGCCGGCCGCGGCTGGTGGGAGGAGGAGATCCGCGAGGAGATCGAGCGGCTCGGGCTCGGCGACCGGGTCGAGATGGCCGGCTTCGTCACCGAGGAGGAGCGCCACCGCCTCCTCGCCGGCTCGTGGGTCTCCCTCGTGCCGTCGATCAAGGAGGGCTGGGGGCTCGTCGTCGTCGAGGCCGGCATGCACGGCACGCCGACGGTCGCCTTCGACGGGACGGGGGGGATCACCGAGTCGATCGTCGACGGCGAGACCGGCTACCTCGCCCGCACCGACGACGTCGACGACTTCGTCCGGCTCGTCCGGCGGCTGCTCATCGACGACACCGAGCGACGCCGGCTCGGCAAGGGCGCCGAGGCCTTCGCGGCGGGCTTCACCTGGGACGCCACGGTGACCGCGTGGGACGCCGTCGTCCGGGATGCCCTGGCCCGCCGCGCCCCCTCGCGGTCGAGGTGGTCCGGCCCCCGGGCGTGAGAACGGGCCGGCCCCCGAGGGGAACCGGCCCGGACCTGTGCGGCGTCGGTCAGTTCGACGAGCCGTAGGTGTAGATCGGCTGCGGCGAGTTGAACGCGGCGGGCGTGGCGGCTCGGTAGACGCCGAAGCTCGCGAGCGCGCCGAGCAGGGCCGCGACGAGCACGGTGATGAGGATCTGCGGGCGCATGGTGCTCCTGGTCCGACGAAGTGGTCTGGGTCACGTCCCTGCGCGATGCTACCCGATGGTAGGGGGGCGGCGTCCAGATGCTACGACGTGTCGCGTCGGCGCGCCGCCAGGCCTCCGGCGGCGACCACCGCGAGGACCGCCAGGACGTCTCCCCCGACGACGACCCCCGTGGGCGGGCGCCATCGGCCACCGTCCGCCGTGGCGGTTCCGTCGCCGAGCCGGTAGACGCTCACCTCCCGCCCCTGCGTCACCCCCACCGCACCGCTCGGCACCCCGGCCGGGTCGGCGTCGGCGAGGAGCCAGCCGACGCCGAGCCGCCGGAGGTCGCCGATCGGGTCGGCGCCGTCGAGCGCCGCACCCACGGCCGCGGCATACCCGTCCTCGCCCGCCACGGTCCGCAGCCCGTCGGGGCGCGCCACGACGAGGTCCGATGCGGCGACGACGGGTCGGGCCACGAGCCGGCTCCACGGGGTGAGGCTCGGTCGGGACCCGTTCCACGCGTAGCGGCGGTAGGTCTCGAACGGCAGGACGACGACGGCGGCGTCACCCGCCTCGGCGTCGAGCAGCGAGGCCGCGTCGAGAACCTCGGTCGGATAGGTCGTCGGGTGGAGCGTCCCGGCGAGGCCCCAGCCGAGGGCCGGGAGGACGGCAGCCGGGAGGAGCACGGCGAGGACGGCCGCCACGGCGGGGAACGACCGACGCCCCAGCCACGCCGTCGCCCATCCCGCGCCGACGGCAAGGACGAGGACCCACAGGCCGAGCGATCGGGCGCCGTCGCGCAGCAGCCCGCCCCCCGGAAGGGCCGCGACGGGGGCGAGGAGCCCGGGAAGGCTGCCGAGGAGCGTGGCGAGGAGGCCCGCCACGCCGACCCCGACGAGCGCCGGCCGGTATGCCGCGGCCGTGCCGAAGGCGTCCCGCTCCGGGCCGCGTCGGGTCAGGACGTAGCCCGCGACGGACCAGGTGAGGAGCAGCCCGGCGCCGACGGCGCCGACAAGGGTGTCGCGGCCGGCCGGGACGACCTCGGCGTTCCAGATGCCCCCGCCGGTGAGGATGCTCCCGACGACGCCGAGCGGGGTGTCGGCCCGCGGCGCGAACACCTCGAACCCTGCGGGGTCGCTGCCCACCCCGGGCCGGGTCAGACCCGGCACGGCCCACGGCAGGGCGAGCGCGACGGCGTAGCCGGCCCATCCCGCCAGCCGGCGGATCACGACCCGGGCGTCTCGCAGGGCCACCGCGACGCCGACCGCGGCCCCCAGTGCCCCGAGCGTGAGCAGGAGCCAGGCGGCCGCGCCACCGAGTGAGCC
Source organism: uncultured Actinomycetota bacterium (assembly GCA_963745335.1). Classification (GTDB taxonomy): domain Bacteria; phylum Actinomycetota; class Actinomycetes; order Actinomycetales; family Dermatophilaceae; genus CAVSJJ01. Next base: position 105,817 of record CAVUXP010000009.1, on the reverse strand, counting down.
GGCGGCGAGGCCGAGGACGAGCAGCGCTCCGCCCCGCTCGCCCCGCGCCGCCCGGGCCACCCCCCGCACGACCCACGGCAGGGCGGCATACCCGACGAGGTAGGCCCACTGGCCCATGGCGAGGCGCTCGCCGACGACGGGGTTCCACATCGCCGCGAGCGCCGCCGCCGACCCCGCCGGCGCGGTGGCCGGTGCGAGCCGGGCGGCCCCGACACCGGCCGCGACGAGGACGGCGAGGAGGACGAGCTTCTGGACGAGGTCGCCGGGGAGGACGTGGGAGGCGAGCGCGGCGACGAGGTCGCTCGGCACGGCCCGGGGCGTCTCGTGTCCGAGACCGAGCAGCCGGCCGGTGAGGGGCGGCGACGGCGTGAACACCATGTCGCGGACGAGAAGGTAGCCCGGCGCCAGTCCCGGCCCGAGGACGAGGAGTGCCGCAGCGGCGACGGAGACGACCCACGGGGCCCATCGGGCCCGGGTGACCCGGCGCCGTGCGGCGGCGGACCCGACCCGGTTCGGCGTCTCCCCGGGTGGCGGTCCGGGACGGACCCGGCCGGCCTCACCGTTCATGCCGGGGACCATATTGCATCCGGCTAGGGTGACCTCCGTGATCTCCGGCGTGCTGACCCTCATGCGCCCGAAGCAATGGGTCAAGAACGTCCTCGTGGCCGCCGCGCCCCTCGCGGCCGGGTCGCTCCTCGTCCGGGACGTCGCGCTGCACACCGTCGTCGCCTTCGTCGCCTTCTGCCTGGCGAGCAGCGCGACCTACTGCCTCAACGACGTCCTCGACGCCGCCTCCGACGCCCAGCACCCGACGAAGCGCAACCGGCCCGTCGCCTCGGGGCAGGTCCCCCGCCCGGTCGCCCTCGCGACGTCGGCCGTCCTCGCGGTGCTGGCCCTCGTCATCGCCTATCCCGGGTCGCTTCGCTGGGTCGTCCTCGGCTACCTCGTCCTCACCGTGACGTACAGCTCCGTCCTCAAACACCAGCCCGTCATCGAGCTCGGCCTGGTCTCCGGGGGCTTCATCCTCCGCGCCATCGCGGGCGGCGCCGCCACGGGACTCCCGCTGTCGCAGTGGTTCCTCATCGTGGCGGGGTTCGGGTCGCTGTTCGTCGTCACGGCCAAGCGCCTGTCCGAGCTCATCTGGGCCGAGTCGGCGGGGGCGGTCGTCCGGCGCAGCTTGACCCATTACCCCTTGTCCTACCTGCGGATGATCGTCGGCGTCAGCGCCTCCGTCACCGTCGCGGCCTACTGCCTGTGGGCCTTCGAGACCGGCGCCGGCACCGACGGCTCGAGCTGGACGACGGTGAGCGTGGTCCCGTTCGTCCTCGCCCTGCTCCGTTACGCCCTCGACGCCGACCGGGGCCGCGTCGAGGAGCCCGAGGAGGTCATCCTCCGTGACCCGACCCTGCTGTCCCTCGGCGTGCTCTGGTTGCTGACCTTCGGAGCGGGGGTGCTGGTGTGACCACTGGCGCGCCCTCCCTCGCGGAGCCGACCCGACTCACCGGATGGGGGCGGTCCGGCCGGTCGACGGCTCACCTCGTGCCCGTCGACGGGGTCGAGCGCGTCGCCGAGACCATCCGCTCGGCCGGCCGGCGCGGGGTGCTCGCGCGCGGCCTGGGGCGGTCCTACGGCGACGCGGCGATGAACGGCGGCGGGCTCGTCCTCGACGGCACCGGGCTCGGCGGCCTGGGTGAGATCGGCCCGGAGGGGACGGTCGAGGTCGGCGCCGGCGTGAGCATCGGGGACCTCATCGCGTATGCCGTCCCCCGCGGCTGGTTCGTCCCCGTCACCCCGGGAACCCGGCACGTGACGGTCGGGGGCGCCCTCGCCGCCGACGTCCACGGCAAGAACCACCACCGCGACGGCAGCCTCGGCGCCCACGTCGACGGCATCACCCTCGTCGACGGTCGGGGCGAGGTACGGAACGCTGACGGCCGGCGACCCGCTGCTCGGGGCCGTCCTCGGCGGCATGGGCCTGGCCGGTGTCGTCGTCTCCGCCCGCCTACGGCTGCGCCGCATCGAGACCGCCAGCATCACGGTCCACACCCGACGCACCGCCGACCTCGACGAGACGATGGCCGCGCTGGCCGACGACGACGCCCGCCATCGGTACACCGTCGCCTGGCTCGACACCCAGGCGCCCGGCCGTCGCGCGGGTCGTGGGGTGCTGACGAGCGGGGACCACACCCCGGCCGGCGAGGGCGGCATACCCCTGGCGGACCATGCTCGTCCCGGCTCGGTTCCGGCACCGCGGTGGGCTCCCGCGGGCCTGGTCAACCGGCATACCGCCCGGGCCTTCAACGAGGGCTGGTTCCGCAAGGCCCCCGCCAGGCCGACGGTCGGGCCGGCGACGATCGCGTCGTTCTTCCACCCGCTCGACATCGTGGACGGGTGGAACCGGGCGTACGGCTCCACCGGCTTCGTCCAGTACCAGCTCGCGGTCGCGCAGGGGTCGGTCGTCGAGCGCGTCCTCGAGCTCTTCCGCCGGGAGCGGGTCGCCACGTTCCTGCCGGTGCTCAAGCGGTTCGGTCCGGCGAGCGGAGCCCCGCTGTCCTTCCCCGTCCCCGGCTGGACCCTCGCGGTCGACATCCCTGCGACACCCGACCTCGGTCCGGTGCTCGACCGGGCCGATGAGATCGTCGTCGCGGCGGGTGGCCGGTGCTACCTCGCCAAGGATGCCCGGGTCCGTCCCGAGCTCATCCCCGTCATGTACCCCGAGCTCGACCGCTGGCGGGAGCTGCGCGATCGGCTCGACCCCGCCGGGGTGTTCGCCTCCGACCTGTCGAGGAGACTGTCGCTGTGCTAGATGCTCTCGGGTCCGTCCAGTCGGTCCTCGTCCTCGGCGCGACGTCCGATATCGCCGCCGCCACCGTCGCGCGGCTCGCCGACGGGCACCGGCTGCGCCGGGTGGTCCTCGCCGGACGGCCGGGCAGCGGACGGGACGACGCCGTCGACTCGACCCGAGCTCGCCTCGGTGAGGCCGTGAGCGTCCAGGCCGTCGACTTCGACGCCGGCGACGTCGCCTCGCACGCCGAGATCCTCGGCCCCGTCTTCGACGCCGGCGACATCGACGTCGTCCTCCTCGCCGTCGGGGTGCTCCCGGACTCCCCCACCCTCGCCGACCCGGTCGCGGCCGCCGAGGTCGTCACGACGAACTTCACCGGAGCGGTGTCGGCCCTCACCGTCGTCGCCGAGCGCTGCCGGGCCCAGGGCCACGGGACGATCGCCGTGCTGTCGTCCGTGGCCGGCGAGCGGGTCCGCCGCTCCAACTTCCTCTACGGCTCGACCAAGGCCGGGCTCGACGCCTTCGCCACCGGCCTCGGCGAGGACCTGCGCGCGGCCGGCGTGGTGGTCCTCGTCGTGCGCCCCGGCTTCGTCCGCACCTCGATGACCGACGGGCTCGCCGAGGCGCCGCTGGCCGTCGACGCGTCCGAGGTCGCCGACGCGATCGTCGCCCACCTGCGCGGCCCGAGCCGGACGATCTGGGTCCCCTGGGCGATGCGGCCGGTCATGTCGGTCCTGCGCCACCTGCCCTCGGCCGTCTTCCGCCGGCTGCCGATCTGACCGTGGCCCGCACCAGCCGCACCGAGGCGGTGCGCGGCGGGATCGTCGTCGCCGTCGCGATGGGGATCATGAACGTCGCGGCCTACGCCTTCACCATCCTCGCCGCGCACCGCCTCGGCCCGGCGGACTACGGCGCCCTCGCCGCGATGATGGGCCTCGTCATCGTCGTCAACGTCGTCTCCCTCGGCCTCCAGGCCACCGCCGCGCGTCGGGTGGCCGCCGACCCGGGTCATCGGGCCCAGGTCGAGGCCGAGATCACCGTCACGGCCCGGCGCGCCGCGCTCGCGTTGGCCCTGCTCTGCCTCGCCCTCGCACCCGTCCTCGCGCTCGTGCTCCGCCTCGACTCATGGCTGACGGCGGCCGCGCTGGCGGTGCCGGCCGCGGCATACGCCGTCATGGGCGGGGACGTCGGGCTGCTCCAGGGCGAGGGGCGGTGGGCGGGATTCGCCGCGGTGTTCCTCTCCCTCGGGATCGCCCGGCTCGGGTTCGGCGCCGGCGCGCTCCTGCTCTGGCCGCATCCGCTGGGCGCGATGCTCGGCGTCGCCGCCGGGTCCGTCGTCCCGGCCGTCATCGCGCGGCTCGCCGTGGCCCGCGCCGGTGCCCCCTCCCCCGGCCCGTCGCCGACGCTCGACGCCGGGCACGGACCGGAGCCGGGGGTGCTGAGGGAGGCGGTGACGAGCTCGCACGCGCTCCTCGCGTTCTTCGCGCTGACGAGCATCGACGTCCTGCTCGCCCGTGCGGCGCTGCCCGACCACGAGGCCGGCCTCTACGCCGCGGGGATCATCCTCGCCAAGGCCGTGCTCTTCCTGCCCTACTTCCTCACCGTCGTCGCCTTCCCGGCGATGGCCCGTCGCGGCGCACACCGCCACCTGCACCTGTGGGGCCTCGCCGGGGTGCTCACCATCGGAGTCGTCGTCGTCGTGGGGGTCGCACTCTTCCCCGCCCTCGCGCTCGAGTTCGTCGGCGGCGGGGAGTATGCCGCCCTCTCGGACCGGCTGTGGGCCTTCGCCCTCCTCGGGACGGTCCTCGCCGGCATCCAGCTCCTCGTCTACAGCGCGCTCGCCCGCCGGCACCGTGGGGCGGTGTGGTGGCTCTGGGGCGCCCTCGCGCTCATCGCCGCCGGGCTCGTCGCCGTCACCAGCGCCGCTCAGCTGCTCACCGTCGTCCTGTCCGTCGACGCGGCGCTGCTCGTGGCTCTCGTCCTCGTCACCCGCCACGACGAGGTGGACCACCTCGGCTGAGGCCGACGTGGTCCAGCGTCGCGATCGGCGGCGTCAGTGGGCGGCGTCGTGCCAGCTGCGGCCGACGCCGACGTTGATGTCGAGCGGGACGTCGAGGTCGATCGCCGCGCCCATCTCGCGGCGCACCAGCTCCTCGAGGGCCTTCCGCTCCCCCGGCGCCACCTCGAGGACGAGCTCGTCGTGCACCTGGAGCAGCATCCGGGAGCCCATCCCCGCCTCGCGAAGGGCCGCGTCGACGCCCTTCATCGCGAGCTTGATGATGTCGGCCGCCGAGCCCTGGATCGGGGCGTTGAGCGCCATCCGCTCCGCCATCTCGCGCCGCTGCCGGTTGTCGGAGGTGAGGTCCGGCAGGTAGCGGCGGCGGCCGAGCATCGTCTCGGTGTACCCGGTGCCGCGGGCCTGCGCGACGATCTCGGTGAGGTAGTCGCGGACCCCGCCGAACCGGGCGAAGTACTCCTCCATGAGGCCCTGGGCCTCCTCGACCGGGATGGTCAGCTGGCGGGAGAGCCCGTAGGCGGACAGGCCGTAGGCGAGGCCGTAGCTCATCGCCTTGACCTTGCTCCGCATGCCGATCGACACCTCCTCGGGCTCGACGGCGAAGACCCGGCTCGCGACGAAGCTGTGCAGGTCCTCGCCGGAGCGGAAGGCGGTGATGAGCCCCTCGTCGCCGGAGAGGTGGGCCATGATCCGCATCTCGATCTGGCTGTAGTCCGGCCGACATGAGCGACTCGAAGCCCGCGCCGACGACGAACGCCTCGCGGATCCGGCGCCCCTCCTCGGTCCGGATCGGGACGTTCTGCAGGTTGGGGTCGGTCGAGGACAGCCGGCCGGTCGCCGCGATCGTCTGCAGGTAGGTCGTGTGGATCCGCCCGTCGGCCGCGACCGACTTGAGCAGCCCCTCGGCGGTGACCCGCAGCCTGCTCGTGTCGCGGTGGCGCAGCAGCGCCTCGAGGAACGGGTGCTCGGTCTTGGCGTAGAGGTCGGCCAGCGCCTCGGCGTCCGTCGTCCAGCCCGTCTTGGTCCGCTTCGTCTTCGGCATGTCGAGGGTCTCGAAGAGGACGACCTGCAGCTGCTTGGGGCTGCCGAGGTTGACCTGCTCGCCGCCGATCGCGTCGTAGGCGTCCTGCGCCGCCTCCCGCATCGCCGCGTCGAAGTCGCTCTCGAGGGCGGTGAGCGCCTCGACGTCGGCCGCGATGCCGGTGCGCTCCATCGCCGCGAGGATGTCGACGAGGGGCAGCTCCAGGTCACGGAGCAGCTCACGTCCCGCCGGTCGCCTCGAGCTGCCCGTCGAGCGACTCGGCGAGGTCGAGAACGGCCCGCGCCCGGACCATCGCCTCCGTGGCGGCCGCCTCGGTGTCGACCCCGAAGTCGAGCATGCCCTGGTCGCCCGTCTCCGCCTCGGAGCGCAGCTCGCGGCCGAGGTTGCGGACGACGAGGTCGGCGAGGTCGTAGCTGCGCTGGTCGGGCCGGACGAGGTAGGCCGCGAGCGCGGTGTCGCTGACGAGCCCGCGCAGGGTCCAGCCCGCGGGCGTGCAGGGCCTGCATCGGGCCCTTCGCGTCGTGCATGACCTTCGGTCGGGCCGGGTCCTCGAGCCAGGCGCCGAGCGCCGCCTCGTCCTCCTCGTCGAGACCGGTGAGGTCGACGTATGCCGCGGCCCCGCCGAGCGCCGCCAGCGCGACGGCCGTCGCGTCGCCGGTGCCCTGGGCCCACGACCCGAGGACGTGGACGCCCACCGAGCCCTCGCCCGCGGCATACTCCTCGAGCCACCCGGCCACCTCGCCGGTGCCGAGCACGGACCCCTCGACGTCGAAGCCGCCCTCGGCCTCGTCGTCGACCGCCTCGAGGGTGGCGAAGAGCCGGTCGCGCAGCACCCGGAACTCCAGCCCGTCGAAGACCCGGTGGACCTCCTCCCGGTCCCACGTGCGGCGCTGGAGGTCGGCGACCCCGATCGGAAGCGTCATGTCGCGGATGAGCTGGTTGAGCCGGCGGTTGCGCAGGACGCCGTCGAGATGCTCGCGCAGCGACTCCCCGGCCTTGCCCTTGATGTCGGCGACGTGGGCGACGATGCCGGTGAGGTCGCCGTACTGGCCGAGCCACTTGGCCGCCGTCTTGGGGCCGACGCCGGGGACGCCGGGCAGGTTGTCGCTCGACTCGCCGACGAGGGCGGCGAGGTCGCTGTAGCGCTCGGGAAGGACGCCGTACTTCGCCTCGACGGCCTCCGGCGTCATCCGGGACAGCTCGGAGACGCCCTTGACGGGGTAGAGGACGGTGACGTGATCGGTGACGAGCTGGAGCGCGTCCCGGTCACCGGAGCAGACGAGCACGTCCATCCCCGCGGCCTCGGCCTCGGTCGTCAGGGTGGCGATGACGTCGTCGGCCTCGAAGCCGTCGGACTCGACGGTGGGGATGCGCAGGGCGGCGAGGACCTCCTTGAGCAGGGAGATCTGGCCGGCGAACTCGCTCGGCGTCGTGGCGCGGCCGGCCTTGTACTCGGCGTACTCCTCGGTGCGGAAGGTCTGGCGCGAGACGTCGAACGCCACGGCGACGTGAGTCGGGTCCTCGTCACGCAGGACGTTGATGAGCATCGCCGTGAAGCCGTAGACGGCGTTGGTGTGCTGGCCGGTGCTCGTCGAGAAGTTCTCGACGGGCAGGGCGAAGAACGCCCGGTAGGCGAGCGAATGACCATCGAGCAGCAGGAGACGACTCACGACATGGCAGCCTATTAGCCGACGCCGACATCTCCGAAGGCGTCGCCCCACCCGATCCGAAGGGACACCATGACCGACCGGCCCGACCACGCGGCGGCAGTGCTCGCCATGACGGCGATGAACCCGAACTCGCTCACGCAGCGGATGGGGATCGAGATCGTCGAGGCGAGCCCCGAGCGGGTCGTCGGGACGATGCCCGTCGAGGGCAACACCCAGCCCTACGGCCTGCTCCACGGCGGCGCGTCGGCGGTTCTCGCCGAGACCCTCGGGTCGATCGGCTCGGCCCTGCACGCCGGGCCGGACCGGATCGCGGTCGGCCTCGACATCAACGCGACCCATCACCGCGCGGCCCGCACCGGGGTCGTCACCGGGGTGGCGACCCCGCTCAGCCTCGGCTCGACGCTCGCGTCCTACGAGATCGTCGTGACCGACGACCACGACCACCGGCTCTGCACGGCCCGACTCACCTGCCTGCTCCGCGAGGCTCCCCCGGCCCGCGGGTGAGGGCCGCCGGCGCGCCGGCGGGCCGGCATGGCGGCATACCGGCGCCACTGCACCACGGAACGTGGCACGTCACCCCAGGACCTGGCACTCCACCCGAGGAATGTTCCCGGGGGAAGTGCCATGTTCCCGCCTCAGGCGGGGAAGTTGGGACGGGGGGATCCCGGGCAGGGCGGCTCGGGGTCAGGCGGAGCGGGTCCGGCCGGTCACGGCACGCAGCGACCGGCGCCGCCGGAGCAGCTGCTCGATCGCGGGGTGGCTCGCCTCGCCCGCGAGGCGCTTGTGCAGCGCCGCCGTCGACGTCACCCGCCGGACGAGGATCGAGGAGAACCCGAGCCGGGCGAAGAACCGGTTGGCCTCCCTGCTCTGGCTCGGCACGTTGCCGACGATGACGTCGCAGCCCGCCCGTTCGGCGTGCGCGACGACCGCGGCGAGCAGCGCCTTGGCCACCCCCTGGTGGCGGCTGTCGGCGCCGACATAGAGCTGCTCGATGGCGAGCTCGGGCGAGGGCGACAGGCCGAAGACGTTCTCGGAGGTCACGGCATACCCGACCGGCTCGCCGTCGGATCGCGCGAGGTAGGCCCGCACGTCCGGCCGCGACAGGGCGGCGACGAGACGCGCCTCGGCGGCCGAGCGGGCGGCGCACCCGGTGTCCATGCCCCCCTCGGCCTTGGACGCGCTCCAGAGCGTCAGCAGCTCGGACACGGTCTCGTCCGAGATGGCGACGACCTCGACCGTGCGTCTCACGACCACCCTCCCGACTCACCCGACGAACCGACGGGGCGGGAGTGCCGCCGCGGCCTGGGCCCGACCCTATTCCCGCAGGCCAGCGGCTGTGAAGGGGGGTCCCTCACCTGCCCCTCCGCCGACCCCCTCCCGCCGGTAGGGTGCCGTCGTGCACTCCGCGTTCCCCGGCCTCGGCACGGTCATCAACGTCGCCACCGTGATCGTCGGTGCCCTCATCGGGATGGCCGTCGGGCACCGCTTTCCCGAGCGGGTGCGCTCCGTCGTCACCGACGTCCTCGGGCTGACGACGCTCCTCATCGCCGGCCTCTCGGTCGTCAGCGTCACCGACCCGGCCCTCGTCACGGCCGTGGGCCGCGGCGTCCCCGTGCTCATCGTCCTCGGCTCGCTGCTCCTCGGCGCCATCCCCGGCTCGCTGCTGCGGATCGAGGACCGGCTCGAGGGGCTCGCCGGCCGGATCCAGGCCTGGGTGGCCCGACGGTCCCGGTCGGAGGGTGGCACCGGCCACGAGGCCCGGGAGCGCTTCATCGAGGGCTGGCTCACGGCCTCCCTCCTCTTCTGCGTCGGGCCGCTCACCATCCTCGGCTCGCTGTCCGACGGCCTCGGCCGGGGCATCGACCAGCTCGCGCTGAAGTCCGTCCTCGACGGCTTCGCCGCGCTCGCGTTCGCCTCGACCTTCGGGGTCGGCGTCCTCATGTCGGCGGTCTCGGTCGCCGTCATCCAGGGCGGGCTCACCATCGTCGGCGTCGTCCTCGGGTCCGTCATGCCGGACGCCCACATCGCCGCGCTCACCGCCACCGGCGGTCTGCTCCTCGCCGGCATCGGCATGCGGCTGCTCCGCATCCGCGAGGTGCCCGTCGGGGACATGCTGCCCGCCCTGGCCGTCGCGCCGCTGCTGACCGCCCTCGTCGCCGCCTTCCGCTGACCCGGCCGCGCCCCCTCGGCCCGTTCCGGGGCCGGTATGCCGCGGCTCAGGCCCCCAGGAGCCGTTCGACCCACGGGGGGCGCACGACGGCCGCGAGGACGAGGAGCACGTCGATGACGAGGCCGAGGCCGAGATGCCAGTTCCAGAAGAGGACGAGCAGGAGGGCGGACAGGGCCGCCGCGACGACGGTCGCGGCCGGCCAGACGGCGCGCAGCCCGGGCACCTGCCACACGGCGAGCGCGACGAGGGCGAAGGCGACGACGGTCGCCGCCATGAGGACGACGGCGACCGGGCGCCGGCCCGACGCGGGCAGGAGCCATGAGTCCTCCGTGGAGAACTCGGGGACGTCCGGGGCGAGGTAGAGCAGATGGACGAGGCCGTGCGCGAGCAGCAGGACGCCGACGACGATGCGAGCGAGCACCATGGCACCGACCTCCCCACGGTCGGCATCGAGGCTAGCCGTCGATGGCGCCGGTCCTCGGCCGCTGTGCCGCACGAGACATCGCGGCCCTCGCGGCGGCGTCGCCGCTCGGGTGAGGCCCGGCGGGCGGCTCGGTCAGGCCTTCTCCATGCCGGCGACGACGGCGTCCGCGACCTCGCGCATGCCCATCCGGCGGTCCATCGCCGTCTTCTGGATCCAGCGGAACGCCTCGGGCTCGGTGATCTTCAGCTTCGTCATGAGGACGCCCTTGGCCCGGTCGACGGCCTTGCGGGTCTCCAGCCGCTCGCCGAGGTCGGCGACCTCCGCCTCGAGCTCCTTGACCTCGGTCCACCGGGAGAGGGCGACCTCGACCGCGGGCGTGATGTCGGCGGCAGTGAACGGCTTGACGACGTAGGCCATGACGCCGGCGTCCCGGGCGCGCTCGACGAGCTCGGTCTGGCTGAAGGCGGTCAGCATGACGACGGGGCAGATCCGCTCGGCACCGATCCGCTCGGCGGCGGAGATGCCGTCGAGGATCGGCATCTTGACGTCCATGATGACGAGGTCGGGCCGCAGCCTCGTCGCGAGGTCGACGGCCTGCTCCCCGTCGGCGGCCTCGCCCACGACCTCGTAGCCCGCCTCGGTCAGCATCTCGGCGAGGTCGACCCGGATGATCGCCTCATCCTCGGCGACAACGATGCGACGCGGCGGCTTCGCCGTCTCGGTGCTGCTCATGGGTCCCTCCGAGCTGATGGTGAGAGCGCTACCGCACGGGTGGGTCCGGGCGCTCCTTCTGGGTCGACAGAATACTTGGCGCCGGTCCGGACCAGGCAATCGGCCCGCGGCCCGGACGGGGCCGGGCCGGAGGGAGTCGGTGCCGGGAGCGGGACTCGAACCCGCATGCCCTCGCGGGCAGAGCATTTTGAGTGCCCCGTGTCTGCCATTCCACCACCCCGGCGGGCGGTCGCCAGCATACCGGCGCGCTCGGCCCGGCCGGGCACCGGTCCGGGTCGACGGCGGGCGGAGGCCGGCCCCGCTCAGACCTTCGGGTCGCTCGCCTTCTCGCGCGTCTCACCGATCCGGTGGACCCGGAGCGAGTTCGTCGTGCCGGGGATGCCGGGAGGCGACCCGGCGACGATGAGGACGAGGTCGCCCTCGTCGACCCGACCGCTCGCGAGGAGCACGTCGTCGACCTGGACCCGCATCTCGTCGGTGTGCCGGACGCTGGGAACGAGGAAGGTCTCGACGCCCCAGGACAGGGCGAGGCGGCTGCGGGTGGCCTGGAGCGGGGTGAAGGCGAGCATGGGGATCCGTGGCCGGACCCGGGACAGGCGCCGGGCGCTCTCGCCGCTCTGGGTGAAGGTGATGAGGAAGCGGGCCCCGAGCATCTCGCCGATCTCGGCGGACGCGGCCGTGACCGCCCCGCCGGTGCTCGACGGACGGGTGTCGAGGGGCCGCATCCGGTACATCGCGTGGTCCTCGGTGTTCTCGATGATCCGGGCCATCGTCTTGACGGCCTCGAACGGGTGCTTCCCGACGCTCGTCTCACCGGAGAGCATGAGGGCGTCGGCGCCGTCGAGGACCGCGTTGGCGGCGTCCGAGGCCTCGGCGCGGGTCGGGCGGGAGTTCTCGAGCATGGACTCGAGGACCTGGGTCGCGACGATGACCGGCTTGGCCCGACGGCGGGCGATCTCGCAGGCGCGCTTCTGGACGAGCGGGACCTCCTCGAGGGGCATCTCCACCCCGAGGTCCCCGCGGGCGACCATGACGCCGTCGAAGGCCCGGATGATCTCGTCGAGGTTCTCGACCGCCTGGGGCTTCTCGATCTTCGCGATGACGGGGAGCCGCAGCCCGGCCTCGTCCATGATCGCGTGGACGTCGCGCACGTCGTCGGCGCTGCGGACGAACGACAGGGCGATCATGTCGACCCGCATCCGCAGGGCCCACCGCAGGTCGTCCTTGTCCTTCTCGGACAGCGCCGGGACGCTGACGGCGACCCCGGGCAGGTTGATGCCCTTGTTGTTCGACAGGGGCCCGCCCTCGATGACGGTGCAGACGACGTCCGTGTCCGTCACCGACGTCGCGATGAGCGAGAGCTTCCCGTCGTCGATGAGGATCCGGTCGCCGGGACGGACGTCGGCCGGCAGGCCGGCGAACGTCGTGCCGACCTCGGTCTGCGAGCCCGGCACGTCGCGGGTCGTGATGGTGAACTGCTGGCCCTGCTCGAGGATGATCGGGCCGTCGGCGAACCGGCCGGTACGGATCTTCGGGCCCTGGAGGTCGACGAGGACCCCGACGGCCCGACCGACCTCGTCGCTGGCCCGCCGCACGTCGCGGTAGACCTGCTCGTGGTCGCTGTGCTCGCCGTGGCTGAGGTTGAGCCGGGCGACGTCCATCCCGCAGCGGACGAGCTCGCGGAGGCCGTCGACGGAGCTCGTCGCGGGGCCGATGGTGGAGACGATCTTGGCGCGGCGCATGGGCGCCATCCTAAGGGTGAAACCGGTTCCACCCGGTGCCCGGACCGCTCTCCGGGCACCCGGCGCACGTCCTCGCGGCATACCTCCCCCCGTCCCGCCGAAGCCACCTCCCCCACGAACGGCGGACCGCCCCCCGCGGCCCGGGCGGGCGCGGAGGGCGGTCTCGACACGGTATGCCGCGGGCGCGGCTCAGGCCATGAGCGGCCGGTCCGTCGGGTTGATGGGACGGGGGAGGTGGGACACCTTCTTGCCCAGCCACGCATCGACGCCGTGGGCCGCGGCCCGTCCCTCGGCGATGGCCCAGACGATGAGCGACTGGCCTCGCCCGGCGTCGCCGGCGACGAAGACCCCGGGCACCGACGACATGAAGGTGTGGTTGCGGACGATGTTGCCCCGCGCGTCGAGCTCGACGCCGAGCTGGTCGACGAGGCCGGAGCGCTGCGGGCCGAGGAAGCCCATCGCGAGGAGGACGAGCTGGGCCGGCAGCTCGCGCTCGGTCCCCTCCACCGGCTCGAAGCCGGACTCGCCCATCCGCACCTGGACGACGCGGATGCCGCGGACCCGACCCTCGGCGTCGCCGAGGATCTCCGTCGTGTTCATGGCATAGAGGCGTTCGCCGCCCTCCTCGTGGGCCGACGCGACGCGGAAGATCGTCGGGTAGGTCGGCCATGGCTGGCTGTCGGGGCGGGTCTCGCCGGGCTGCGGCATGATCTCGAGGCTCGTCACCGACCGGGCACCCTGGCGATGCGCCGTGCCGATGCAGTCCGCACCGGTGTCGCCGCCGCCGATGACGATGACGTCCTTGCCCTCCGCGGTGACCTGGCCGTCGACGACCTCGCCGAGGGCGGCCCGGTTGGCCGGCGGGAGGAACTCCATCGCCTGCATGACCCCGTCGAGCTCTCGGCCGGGGACGGGCAGGTCGCGCGGGACCGTCGAGCCGATGGCGAGGACGACGGCGTCGTAGCGGTGGCGCAGCTGGTTCCCGGTGAGGTCCTCGCCGATGTCGATGCCGCTGCGGAAGATCGTCCCCTCCGACTGCATCTGGGCGAGCCGCCGGTCGAGGACCGACTTCTCCATCTTGAACTCGGGGATGCCGTAGCGCAGCAGGCCGCCCGGCCGGTCCGCCCGCTCGAAGACGACGACGGTGTGCCCGGCGCGGGTCAGCTGCTGGGCGGCCGCGAGCCCGGCGGGACCGGACCCGACGACGGCGACGGACCGGCCGGAGTTGCGCTCCGGCGGGTGCGGGACGACGCCGCCGCGGGCGAAGGCCTCCTCGATCGTCGTCACCTCGACCTGCTTGATCGTCACCGCCGGCTGGTTGATGCCGAGGACGCAGGCCGTCTCGCACGGGGCCGGACAGAGCCGCCCGGTGAACTCCGGGAAGTTGTTCGTCGCGTGGAGCCGGTCGATGGCGGCCCGCCAGTCGCCCTTCCACACGAGGTCGTTCCACTCGGGGATGAGGTTGCCGAGCGGACAGCCGGAGTGGCAGAACGGGATGCCGCAGTCCATGCAGCGGCCGGCCTGCCGCTGGAGCTCACCACGGTCCTGCTCCTCGTAGACCTCGTTCCAGTCCTGGATCCGGACCGGGACGGGCCGGCGGCCGGGCAGCTCGCGGTCGCGGACCTTGAGGAAGCCTTGGGGGTCAGCCACGGGATGCCTCCATGATCCGGTCCCACACGACGGGACCGTCGACGTCGAGCCCCTCGGCCTCCGCCGCCTCGCGGACGTCGAGGACTCGCTGGTAGATGCGGGGCAGGATGAGCGAGAAGCGCTGCGAGGACGCCTCCCAGTCGGCGAGCAGCCGCGAGGCGACCGTCGAGCCGGTCCACTCCACATGGCGCTGGAGCAGGTCCTTGACGATGACCTCGTCGGCCTCCCGCAGCGGCGAGACGTCGACGAGCTCGCGGTTGACCCGCTGCTGGTCGAGGTCGAGGACGTAGGCGACACCGCCGGACATGCCCGCCGCCACGTTGCGACCGGTCGGGCCGAGGATGAGAGCGATGCCTCCGGTCATGTACTCCAGGCCGTGGTCCCCCACCCCCTCGACGACGGCGGTCGCGCCGGAGTTGCGGACGCAGAAGCGCTCACCGACGCGGCCGCGGAGGTAGATCTCGCCCGACGTGGCGCCGTAGGCGATGACGTTTCCCGCGATGACGTTGTCCTCGGCGACGAGCGGGGCCGCGTCGTCCGGACGGACGACGATCCGGCCGCCCGACAGCCCCTTGCCGACGTAGTCGTTGGCGTCGCCGACGAGCCGCAGCGTGATGCCCGCAGGGACGAAGGCCCCGAAGCTCTGCCCGGCCGAGCCGGTGAGGGTGAGGTCGATGGTCCCGTCGGGCAGGCCCATGCGGGTGCCGGAGCGTGACCTCGTGGCCGAGCATCGTCCCGACGGTGCGGTTGACGTTGCGGACGGCGAGCTCGCCTTTGACGGGGGTGCCGTGGGTGATCGCGTCCCCGGCGATGGCGATGAGCTGGTGGTCCAGGGCCTTCTCGAGGCCGTGGTCCTGCGAGACGAGGTGTCGCTTGCCCGAGCCGTCGGGGCTCTCGACGGCGGTGAGGATCGGCGCGAGGTCGAGGCCGCTCGCCTTCCAGTGCGCGACGGCCTTGGCCGTGTCGAGGTAGCCGATCTCGCCGATCGCCTCCGCGAGGGTGCGGAACCCGAGCGACGCGAGGTGCTCGCGGACCTCCTCGGCGATGTACTCGAAGAACGTCTCGACGAACTCCGGCTTGCCGGTGAAGCGGGAGCGCAGCTCGGGGTTCTGGGTCGCGATGCCGACCGGGCAGGTGTCGAGGTGGCAGACCCGCATGAGGACGCACCCGCTGACGACGAGCGGTGCCGTGGCGAAGCCGAACTCCTCGGCGCCGAGCAGCGCGGCGATGACGACGTCGCGCCCGGTCTTGATCTGCCCGTCCACCTGGACGACGATCCGGTCGCGAAGACCGTTGAGGACGAGGGTCTGCTGGGTCTCGGCGAGCCCGAGCTCCCACGGACCGCCGGCGTGCTTGAGGCTCGTCAGCGGCGAGGCGCCGGTGCCGCCGTCGTGCCCCGAGATGAGGACGACGTCGGCGTGCGCCTTGCTCACGCCCGCCGCGACCGTGCCGACGCCGATCTCGGCGACGAGCTTGACGTGGATCCGGGCCTGCGGGTTGGCGTTCTTGAGGTCGTGGATGAGCTGGGCGAGATCCTCGATCGAGTAGATGTCGTGGTGCGGCGGCGGCGAGATGAGCCCGACGCCCGGCGTCGAGTGCCGGGTCTTGGCGACCCACGGGTAGACCTTGCGGACCGGGCAGCTGACCGCCCTCGCCGGGCTTGGCGCCCTGGGCCATCTTGATCTGGATGTCGTCGGCGTTCGTCAGGTAGACCGAGGTCACCCCGAAGCGCCCGGACGCGACCTGCTTGACCGCGGAGCGGCGCTCGGGGTCCATGAGCCGGTCCAGGTCCTCGCCGCCCTCACCGGTGTTGGACCGGGCGCCCGAGGTGGTTCATCGCGATGGCCAGCGTCTCGTGGGCCTCCCGGGAGATGGAGCCGTAGCTCATCGCGCCGGTGTTGAACCGCTTGACGATCTCGCTGACCGGCTCGACCTCGTCGATGGAGATCGGCTCCCGCGGGGTGGCCCCGCCGAGCTCGAAGAGCCCGCGCAGCGTCATGAGCCGCTCGGCCTGGTCGTCGACCCGGCGGGTGTACTCCTTGAAGATGTCGTAGCGCCGGGCGCGGGTCGCATGCTGGAGCCGGAAGACGGTCTCGGGGTCGAACAGGTGCGGCTCGCCCTCGCGGCGCCACTGGTACTCGCCGCCGACGAGGAGCTTGCGGTGCGCGAGACGGACGCCGTCCGGCGGGTATGCCGCGGCGTGCCGGGCGGCGACCTCCTCGGCGATGACGTCGAGACCGACGCCGCCGAGCTGCGAGACCGTACCGGTGAAGTACTCGTCGACGAGCTCCTGGGACAGCCCGATCGCCTCGAAGACCTGGGCGCCGCGGTACGACGCGACGGTGGAGATCCCCATCTTCGACATGACCTTGAGGACGCCCTTGCCGAGCGCCTTGATGAGGTTCTTGACCGCCTGCTCCCCGGTGACGCCGGTGATCGTCCCGCTGCGGACCATGTCCTCGACGGTCTCCATGGCGAGGTAGGGGTTGATCGCGGCGGCGCCGTAGCCGACGAGCAGGGCCACGTGATGCACCTCGCGGACATCGCCCGCCTCGACGAGGAGGCCGACCATGTTGCGGGTCTTCTCGCGGATGAGGTGGTGGTGGACCGCCGAGGTCAGCAGGAGGGACGGGATCGGCGCGAGGTCCCGGTCGGCGTCGCGGTCGGACAGGACGATGAACCGCTTGCCGTCGGCGATCGCCTCGGACACCTCGTGGCAGATCGCCGTGAGGCGCGCCCGGAGCGCGGCCTCGCCGCCGCTCACGTCGTAGAGGCCCCGGATCGTGATCGAGGCGTAGCCCGGCAGGTTGCCGTCGTCGTTGATGTGGAGGATCTTGGCCAGCTCGTCGTTGTCGATGACCGGGAAGTCGACGATGACCTGCCGGCAGTGCGCCGGGGTGGCCGCGAGGAGGTTCTCCTCCGGACCGATCGATGCGCCGAGCGAGGTGACGAGCTCCTCGCGGATCGCGTCGAGCGGTGGGTTCGTCACCTGGGCGAAGAGCTGGGTGAAGTAGTCGAAGAGCATCCGCGGCTTGTCGGACAGGACGGCGATGGGGGTGTCGGTCCCCATCGACCCGATCGCCTCCGCTCCGGTGCGGGCCATCGGGCTGAGGATGATCTTCAGCTCCTCCTCCGTGTAGCCGAAGGTCCGCTGGCGGCGGGCGACGGACGCGGAGGTGTAGGCGATGTGCTCGCGCTCGGGCAGGTCGGCGAGGCGGATGAGGCCGGCGTGCAACCACTCCTCGTAGGGCTCCGCCGCGGCGAGCTCGCCCTTGATCTCGTCGTCGCCGATGATCCGCCCCGCGGCGGTGTCGACGAGGAACATGCGGCCCGGCTGGAGCCGCCCCCGCCGGACCACCCGGTCCGGGGCGATGTCGAGCACGCCGGTCTCGGAGGCGAGGACGACGAGCCCGTCGTCGGTGACCCAGTAGCGGGCCGGACGCAGTCCGTTGCGGTCGAGGACCGCCCCGATGACGGTGCCGTCGGTGAAGCTGACGGCGGCCGGACCGTCCCACGGCTCCATGAACATCGAGTGGAACTCGTAGAAGGCCCGCCGCGCGGGGTCCATCTCCTCGTGGTTCTCCCAGGCCTCCGGGATCATCATGAGGACGGCATGCGGCAGGGACCGCCCACCGAGGTGGAGCAGCTCGAGGGCCTCGTCGAACGACGCGGAGTCCGAGGCGCCGGGGCTGCAGATCGGGAAGAGGCGGGACAGGTCGCCGGCGATGTGCTCGGAGACGAGCTGGTTCTCCCGCGCGTGCATCCAGTTGCGGTTGCCCTTGACGGTGTTGATCTCGCCGTTGTGGGCGATGAGCCGGTACGGGTGCGCGAGCGGCCAGCTCGGGAAGGTGTTCGTCGAGAAGCGCGAGTGGATGAGGGCGAGCTCGGTGACGTAGCGCTCGTCGGAGAGGTCCGGGAAGAACGGCTCGAGCTGCCCGGTCGTCAGCATCCCCTTGTAGACGATGGTGCGGCAGGACAGCGACGGGAAGTAGACGCCGAGGTCGCGCTCGGCCCGCTTGCGCAGCGCGAAGGTGCGCCGGTCCAGGGCGATGCCGGCGACCTCCTGGTCCGCCGCGGCGACGAAGAGCTGGCGGAAGGCGGGCATGCAGGCCCGAGCCGCCTCCCCGACGAGCTCGGGGACGACGGGCAGGTCGCGCCAGCCGAGGACGGCGAGCCCCTCCTCGGCGGCCAGCGCCGCGACCGTCGCCTCGGTCCTGGCCCGCTCCGCGTCGTCGACGGGCAGGTAGGCCAGGCCGGCGGCATACGCGCCGGCCTCGGGCAGCGCGAAGTCGACGACCCCGCGGAAGAACGCGTCGGGGATCTGCGTCATGATCCCCGCGCCGTCACCGACGAGGGGGTCGGCGCCGGTGGCGCCCCGGTGGTCGAGGTTGCGCAGCGCATCGAGCGCATGGACGACGATGTCGTGACCCGGCGTCCCTCGCATCGTCGCGACGAAGGCGACGCCGCACGCGTCGTGCTCGTGCTCGGCGCGGTACAGCCCGGCATCTGCGGGGTGCACGGAGAAGAGCCGCTGGGACACGTCTGATCACCGTCCTCCATGGTCAGGGGCCACTCGGCCCGGGGCGCAGGGTCAGTGTGGACGGCTTCGGCCACGGTGAGGAGAATGCTATCGAAGACCCCCCGTGTCCTAATATCTGGGCGACCTATCTCGCATCATGGTCATCGGCGGGCCCGGCCGTGCTCGGCTCCACCGCCGGGTCCTCCGGCGGGTCGGGCGGGCCGTCGGCGCCGTTCCGCGCCGGACGGGCGCGGCCCATCCGGCGGTAGAGGACCACCCCGAGGACGAAGACGAGGGCCGAGGTCCACACGTTGACCCGCAGGCCGAGGATGTGGTTGGCGGTGTCGGACCGGAGGAACTCGATGACGACCCGTCCGACGGGGTAGCCGGCGACGTAGAGCGCGAACAGCTGGCCCGGGCGCAGGTCGCGGCGTCGGTCGACCCAGATGAGGAACGCCGC
This sequence comes from uncultured Actinomycetota bacterium, assembly GCA_963745335.1. Lineage (GTDB taxonomy): Bacteria > Actinomycetota > Actinomycetes > Actinomycetales > Dermatophilaceae > CAVSJJ01. The sequence goes on along the minus strand of CAVUXP010000009.1, from coordinate 86,606 downwards.
GAGGACGAGGAGGAAGAGGAACTCGAAGAGGAAGGTCGGCTGGAAGGTCCCGATGACGATCGGATGCCCCTGGGCGTCGGTCACGGCCCGACCGGTCGCCTCGTCCCACTGGTGGATCTGCAGCCCCCACGGGGCGGTCGTCGGCCGGCCGTAGAGCTCGTTGTTGAACCAGTTGCCCCAGCGGCCGAGGGCCTGCGCCAGGACGACGCCCGGCGCGGCCGCGTCGGCGAAGTCGAGGAACGAGACCCCCACCCGGCGGCAGCCGATCCACGCCCCGAGCGCGCCGAGGGCGATGGCGCCCCAGATCCCGAGCCCGCCGTGCCAGATGTAGAGGGCCGCGATCGGGTCGCCGTTCGCGCCGAAGTAGGGCTGCCACGTCGTGATGATGTGGTAGAGCCGTCCCCCGACGATGCCGAACGGGACCGCGTATGCCGCGACGTCGAGGGCCTGCGTCGGCGTCCCGCCGCGGGGGACGAGCCGCCGGCCGGTGAGCCACACGGCGAGGACGATCCCGGTGAGGATGCACAGGGCGTAGGCCCGGATCGTGAGCGGCCCGAGGTCGAACGCCGCCACCGTCGGACTGGGGATCGTGGCGGGCAGCATTGCCTCAGCGTAGGTCACGTCGCCGACCGCCCCTCACGACCGGTGCGCGTCGATGGCCGCGAGGAGCGCCTCGCTGCTGCCCAGCTCGTCGGCGGTCAGCGTCGTCCCGTTGACCTTGATCGTCGGGGTCTCGGTCACGCCGTCCTCGGAGCTGGACCGCTCGATCGAGGCGAGGTAGTCGGCATACCGCTTCTCGGAGGTGCAGGTGCGCCAGGCCGTCAGCTGCTCGGCCGTCAGCCCGGCGCTCGTCGCGAACCCCTCGAGCTGCTGGTCGGTCCAGCCGGCGCCCTCGGTCGCCGGCTCGTTGGCGAACACGGCGTTGTGGAAGCCGAGGAAGCCGCCGGTCTCGGCGGCGCAGAGCGCACCCTCGGCCGCCCGGGCGGAGCTGTCGTTGCCGAGGTTCGCGTCGAGGAAGGTCATCGGGTGGAAGACGAGCCGGATCTTGCCGGTGACCGACTCGTCCTGGAGCGTCCCGCCGAGCGCCCGCTCGAAGGTGGCGCAGTGCGGGCACTGGAAGTCCTCGTAGACGTCGACGGTCGGCGCCCCGGCCTCGGGGGTCCGGTCGTGGTTGACGACGATGCCCTGGCCCATCCCGGCGGCCCCCACGGGGACACCGGAGCCGCCGGTCGGGGTGGCGCTCCGGCTGGCGATGACGACGCCGGCCACGACGGCCACGATCGCGACGATCGCCACGGCCGCCGCGAGGACGATCTTGTTGGGACCGGACCGACGGGCCGTCTCCGCCTCGGCGATCTTGGCCTGACGGGCCGTCTTCCGGCCCTTCGTCGAGCTCTTCCCCATCGGCTACTTCGTGGCCTTCTCGACGGCCGCGGTGAAGCTCTCCGGAGAGGCGATGTCGGCGAGCTTCTCCTCGGTGCCGTTGATGTAGACGGTCGGGGTCGCGTTGACGCCCTTCTTCGACGAGGCCTCGTCGACCGAGCGGACGTAGTTGTCGTAGGTGCCCTTGTCGTAGCACTGCTGCCACGTGTCGAGGGCGGTGCCCGTGATGCCGGCGTTCTCGGCGAAGGTCCGCAGCTGGGCGTCGGTCCAGCCGGCGCCCTCCTTCTGCGGCTGGTTGGCGTAGACCTCCTGGTGGTACTTCTCGAACTGCCCGGCGTCCGCGGCGCACAGGGCGGCATTGGCGGACTTCAGCGAGTAGTCGGTGTTGAGGTTGCCGTCGATGATCGTCTTGAAGTTGTAGACGAGCTTGATCTTGCCCGCGTCGGCGAGGTCGCGGACGGTCTGGCCGATGACCGACTCGAGCTGCCCGCAGACGGGGCACTGGAAGTCCTCGTAGATGTCGACCGTGGGAGCGCCCGAGACGAGGGTGACGTCCTTGTTGGCGACGTAGCCCTCACCCATGCCGGCGGCCGCCGCGGGAACGGCGTTGCCGGTCGCGGTGTCGGGCTGCGACTGCTGGTTCGCGATGATGACGCCGGCCACGACGGCCACGATGGCCACGATCGCGACGACCGTCGCGATGACGATCTTGTTCGGGCCGGACGAGGTCGACTTCTGGGCCGCCTTGATCTTGGCCTGGCGGTTGCCCGCGGAGGACTTCGACGAGCTCTTCGCCATCGGGGTGGTCTCCTTCGGTTCGCCCGACACCTCGCCGGGCCCTGCAATGTACCTGGTGGTCCTGTCGCGGATCCGGGCTACGTGCCCTCGCCCGCCTCCCACATCGAGTCGAGCGCGAGGAGCGACCGCGGGCGCCACACGAGCCACGCCCCACACAGGGCGAGCCCGACGTCGCGGAGGATCTCGAGGGGGTACTGCGTCTGCGACGCACCGATCTCGCCGCCTCCGCCGAAGCACCCGCAGTCGATCGACAGGCCTCGCGCCCAGGCCTGCGTGATGCCGACGATGAAGACGACCATGAGGACGGTCCCGGCCACGGCGGACACCCGGGTGAACAGGCCGAGGACCAGGAGCAGCCCGACGACGATCTCGACGAGCGGGAGGGCGTAGCCGACATAGGTCCCGACGTCGTAGGGCAGCACCTGGTAGGCGTGCACGGCGATCGCCGAGGCCCGGGGCTTGGTGACCTTGAGGCCACCGGCCACGAGGAGAACGACCCCGAGGACGAGCCGGGCGAGGAGCCCGACGACGTCGAAGGCACGGGCCCGGCCGGCGGTCGTGCCGGAGGGCTGCACGTCGGTGTCGCTGGTCATGCCCTGCCCTCTCTCACGCCCGACGGCCAGCTGTTCGGTCAGTGCCCGCAACGAGTCGAGGCGGTCCGAGAGTTCCCCGTCGGCGACGAGGGTCCGCACGAGCGCCGACCCGACGATGACCCCGTCGGCGAACGAGCCGATCTCGGCGGCCTGCTCCCGGGTGGAGACGCCGAGCCCCACGCACACCGGGAGGTCGGTCACCTCCCGGGTCCGGGCGACCAGCTCCTCGGCGGCACCGCCCAGGTCGGTCCGGGCGCCGGTCACCCCCATCGTGGAGGCGGCATACACGAAGCCACGGCTGGCCCGCGAGACGAGCGCGAGGCGCTCCGGCGGGGAGCTCGGCGCGACGAGGAACACCCGGTCCAGGCCGTGCCGGTCGCTCGCGGCGATCCAGTCGGCCGCCTCGTCGGGGATGAGGTCCGGGGTGATGAGCCCCGCTCCCCCACCGGCGGCGAGGTCGGCGGCGAACCGCTCGACGCCGCGGTGCAGGACGATGTTCCAGTACGTCATGACGAGGGGTGGTGCGCCCGTCTCGCGGACCGCCGCCGTCGCCGTGAAGACGTCGTCGACCCGCACCCCACCGGCGAGGGCGACGTCGGCGGCGTGCTGGATGACCGGCCCGTCCATGAGCGGGTCGCTGTAGGGCACGCCGACCTCGACGATGTCGACGCCGGCCTCGACCATGACCCGCAGCGCCTCGATGCTCCCGGCCACGGTCGGGTAGCCGACCGGGAGGTAGCCGATGAGGGCGGCCCGCCCCGCCTCGCGGCAGCGGCGCAGCACCTCCCCGACGCCGCGCGTCGCCGTCGTCGGCTCAGCCATCGGGGTCCCCGTCGTCGAGCAGCCCGAACCACGCGGCGGCCGTGTGCATGTCCTTGTCCCCCCGCCCCGAGAGGTTGACGAGGAGCACCCCCTCCGGGCCCAGCTCCCGCCCGACCTCCATCGCCCCGGCGAGGGCGTGGGCGGACTCGAGCGCCGGGATGATTCCCTCGGTCTTGCACAGCAGGTCGAAGGCCGTCATCACCTGCTCGTCCGTCGCATAGCGGTACTCGGCCCGGCCGGTGTCGCGGAGGAAGGAGTGCTCCGGCCCGACGCTCGGGTAGTCCAGGCCGGCCGAGATCGAGTGCGACTCGACCGTCTGCCCGTCGGCGTCCTGCATGAGATAGCTCATCGCGCCGTGCAGCACCCCCGGGGTGGCCGATGCGAACCGCGCCGCGTGCCGTCCGGACTCCAGCCCCTCTCCGCCCGCCTCGACGCCGACGAGCCGAACCGAGGCGTCGTCGATGAAGCGGTGGAAGATCCCCATCGCGTTCGACCCTCCGCCGACGCACGCCAGAACGGCGTCGGGCAGCCGTCCGACGAGGTCGAGCACCTGGGAGCGGGCCTCGACGCCGATGATCCGGTGGAAGTCGCGGACCATCTCGGGGAACGGGTGCGGTCCGGTCACGGTCCCGATGAGGTAGTGCGTCGTCGCGACGTTGGTCACCCAGTCGCGCAGGGCCTCGTTGATGGCGTCCTTGAGGGTCGCGCTGCCGTGCTCGACGGGGATGACCTGCGCGCCGAGGATCTTCATCCGGGCGACGTTGAGGGCCTGACGCTCGGTGTCGACCCTGCCCATGTAGACCGTGCAGTCCAGCCCCATCAGCGCGGCCGCCGTGGCCGTCGCGACCCCGTGCTGGCCGGCGCCGGTCTCGGCGATGACCCGGGTCTTGCCCATCCGCTTCGTCAGCAGGGCCTGGGCGAGGACGTTGTTGATCTTGTGCGAGCCGGTGTGGTTGAGGTCCTCGCGCTTGAGGATGACCCGCGCCCCGCCGCAGTGCTCGGCGAACCGGGGCACCTCGGTGATGATGCTCGGACGGCCGGTGTAGGTGCGGTGCAGCCGGTCGAGCTCGCCGAGGAACTCCGGGTCGACCATCGCCTTCTGCCGGGCCTCGTCGAGCTGATCGAGCGCGGGCACGAGCGCCTCGGGGACATAGCGGCCGCCGAAGGGGCCGAACCGGCCGGGGCGCTCGAGCTCCTCCGGGACGAGACCGTGGGTCCGGGAATCGCTCATCGCAGGACCGCCGCTCCCGCCGCGACGATCGCCCGCGCGGCCTCCGCGGGGTCGCCGTCCCGGACCAACGCCTCGCCGACGAGCACGGCGTCCGCCCCGTCCGCGGCATACCGCGCGGCGTCCTCCGGTCCGGCGATGCCGGACTCGGCGACCCGGAGGCATCCGTCGGGGACGAGGGGCGCGAGCCGGGCGAACGTGTCGGGGTGCACCTCGAGGGTCTTGAGGTCGCGGGCGTTGACGCCGACGACGCGGGCCCCGGCGGCAGCGGCCCGGGCCACCTCGTGCTCGTCGTGGACCTCCACGAGAGCCGTCATGCCGAGCCGCTCGGCGAGCTCGCGCATGCGCACGAGGTCCGCGTCGGCGAGGGCGGCGACGATGAGGAGGATGATGTCGGCGCCGTGCGCGCGGGCCTCCCAGAGCTGGTAGTCCTCGACCATGAAGTCCTTGCGGAGCACCGGCACCCCGACGGCGCCCCGCACCGCGTCGAGGTCGGCCAGGCTGCCCCCGAAGCGACGAGCCTCGGTGAGGACGCTGACGGCGGCGGCGCCGCCGCTCTCGTATGCCGCGGCGAGGGCGGCCGGGTCGGGGATGGCCGCCAGCGCGCCCTTGCTCGGGCTGGACCGCTTGACCTCGGCGATGAGCGCGAGGCCGGGGCCGCCGAGCGCGGCACCGGCGTCGCGGGCCGGGGCGACGTCCTCGACCCGGCTGCGCAGGACGTCGAGGGGGACGGCCCGCATCCGCTCGTCGAGGTCGGCGCGCACGCCGGCGACGATGCTGTCGAGGACGGTGGTCATCTGTGTCTCATTCGTGTGCGGGGCGGCCGGTGCGCGGCCGGCCGGGCCGCGGTCCGGTCAGGCGTCTCGCTGCTCGACCGGGCTGTGCTTGCCGTCGACGCCGTAGCCCGCCATCGCAAGCACCTTGCCGGCGACGGCTCCGAGGACCGCGACGACGCACCCGACGACGAACAACGCGACGCTGGCGACGAGCACGGCGACCGACATGACGGTGAAGCCGACGAGGAGGATGCCGACGGCCGTCCAGGCGGCGATGCTGTTGCCGTGATGGTGCTCTTCCATGGGCCTCGTCTTTCTCACGGGATGCCGGGCGTGGTCGATTCTGTCAGGTTTGGGTGTCCTCGCCCACATCGGTGGGGTCGAGGCCGGCGTCGAGCTGGTCCCACGCGCTGGCGACGCGCTGGCCTCGCCGCCCGGTGACCGTCTCGGGGTCGGGGTCGCCTGCCGGGCGGCGCTCATAGCGTGCCGACGGGCCCGACCAGGCCCGCATCCCCGCCACCGCACCGCCGACCCCGACGGCCGCGACGACGATGCCGGCCGCGGCCACCCACGGCCACGCCGTGAGCCGCGCGACCGCCTCGATCGAGCCGGTTCGTCCGACGCTTGCGGCCGCCACCGGCCCGAGCACCCCGGCGGGGTCAGCGGCGACCCGCGCGACGAGGATCGCGACCCCGCCGAGAGCGAGGGCCTCGACGACGAGGGAGCCGACCCGCACGACCCGGCCACCACTCACGGCGGCGATCGCCGCAGCGGCGACGACGAGGGCGAGGGCGGACAGTCCCGGGGCGACGTCGGACCCCGTCGCCGACACGGTGCTCGTCCCGAGGACGGCGTCGCTGACGGTGCCGGTCACCCAGGGACGGGACCCGGTGAGCAGGATGCCGCCCGCCCCGAGGAGCGAGAGGAGGACGACCGTCGTCTTGCGCCCGAGGCGGCCGTGCCGCGCCGAGGCCGGGGCCGATGCCGTCGTCATCGGATCGTGTGCATGGCCCGGGCCGTCGCGACGGCCCGCAGGGCCGCCGTGGCCTTGGCGACGCACTCCTCCTGCTCCCGGGCCGGGACCGAGTCGGCGACGATGCCCGCCCCGGCCTGGACGTGGGCGACGCCGTCCTTGATGACGGCGGTGCGGATGGCGATGGCCATGTCGAGGTCGCCGTGGAAGTCGAGGTAGCCGACGGCGCCGCCGTAGACGCCGCGGCGGCTGGGCTCGTACTGCTCGATGAGGGCGAGGGCGCGCGGCTTGGGGGCACCGGAGAGGGTTCCCGCCGGGAAGGTGGACACGAGGACGTCGTAGGCGCCGACGCCGTCGCGCAGCTCGCCGACGACCGTGGACTCGATGTGCATGATGTGGCTGTAGCGGCGGATCGACATGAACTCGACGACGTCGACGGTTCCCGGGCGGCATACCCGCTGGAGGTCGTTGCGACCGAGGTCGACGAGCATGACGTGCTCGGAGCGCTCCTTGGGGTCCTCGAGCAGCTCGTCGGCGAGCCGGACGTCGTCCTCGGGCGTCTTGCCGCGGGGGCGGGACCCGGCGATGGGGTGGGTGATCGCCTGGCTGCCGGTGACCCGGACCAGCGCCTCCGGTGACGACCCGACCACGTCGTATGCCGTGCCGTCGGGGGCCGGGAGCCGGAAGAGGTACATGTAGGGGCTCGGGTTGCTCGCCCGCAGCGCCCGGTAGACGTCGAGGGCCTCGACGTGGCAGTCGAGCGAGAACCGCTGGGACAGGACGACCTGGAAGACCTCGCCCGCCCGGATGTCCTCCTTGGCGGCCTCGACGACCTCCTCGTAGCGCTCGGGGGGCATGGTGCCCCGCACCTCGCCCATCGCCCGCTCGACCGCTGCGGCGTCGATGTGCGCGACGGTGCTCGGCGCCGGTGCGGCCAGCTCCCGGGTCATCCGGTCCAGACGCTCGACGGCGTCCGCCCACGCCCACTCGACGCGCTCGTCGGTGGCGTCGTAGTTGACGGCGTTGGCGACGAGGAGGACCGAGCCATCGCTGTGGTCGAGGACGGCGAGGTCGGTCGCGAGCATCATCGTCAGCTCGGGGAGGCCGAGGGTGTCGGGGGCCGTCGAGGGCACCCGCTCCCACCGTCGGACCGCGTCGTAGGACACCGTCCCGACCATGCCGCCGGTCAGCGGGGGCAGCCCGGGGATCGGCTCGGTGGCGAGGGCGGCGACGGTGCCGCGCAGCGCCTCCGTCGCGAGGCCGGTCGTCGGGACACCGACCGGGGGGTCGCCGATCCAGTGAGCGGCGCCGTCCACCTCGGTGAGCGTGGCGTGGCTCGCCACCCCGACGATGGAGTACCGCGACCACACGCCGCCGTGCTCGGCGGACTCGAGGAGGAACGTGCCCGGCCGGCCGCCGGCGAGCTTGCGGTACAGCCCGACCGGTGTCTCGGCGTCGGCCATGAGCCGCCGCACGACGGGGATCACCCGACGGTCCCGGGCCAGCACGGCGAACACGTCGAGGGACGGCCAGGTCGTGCCGTAGGCGAGGTCGGGCTCCGGGGTCATCGCACCCCCCGGATCGCGCCGAGGTCGCCCGCGTCGAAGCACGTGTGGTCCCCCGTGTGACAGGCCGCACCGACCTGGTCGACCCGGACGAGGAGGGCGTCCCCGTCGCAGTCGATCGCCACGCTGTGGACGATCTGGACGTGGCCCGAGGTGTCGCCCTTGCGCCAGTACTCCTCGCGGCTGCGTGACCAGAAGGTCACCCGCCCCTCGGTGAGGGTCCGCCTCAGCGCCTCGTCGTCCATCCACCCGACCATGAGCACCTCGCCGGAGTCGTGCTGCTGGACGACGGCGGCGACGAGTCCGGCGGCGTCGCGCTTGAGGCGCGCGGCGATGGCGGGGTCGAGGGTGGGCACGGGGGCCATTGTGCCGTCCGCCACCGTGGCGCCCATCATGGTGTCCATGACGACCGCCCAGGACCCCACGACCGACCACCTCGCCCGAGCCGAGCGTTCCGCGCTCTGCGACACCCTTCTCGAGCTGGGTCCGGATGCCCCCACCCTGTGCGAGCCCTGGGACGCGCGGATGCTTGCCGCCCACATCGTCGTGCGTGAGCGACGCCCCGACCTCGCCCTCGGCATCCTCGTGCCGCCCCTCGCCGGTCGGCTGGAGCGCGGGCAGCGCGACCTCGCCCGGCACACCGACTGGCTCGACCTCGTCCGGCTCGTCCGGACCGGTCCCCCGGCCTGGTCCCCCACCCGGATCCCCGCCGTCGACGACGTCGCCAACACCGTCGAGATGATCGTGCACCACGAGGACCTCCTGCGCGGCGACGGGGAGCCCGGCCCGCGACGGGACGTGCCCTCGCGCGTGGACCGGGCCGCCTTCGCGGCGCTGCGCCGGATGGGATCGCTCATGTTCCGCTCCGCGCCGGTCGGTGCCGTGCTCGTCGCGCCCGGCCACGGCTCGGTCGTCGCCCACCGTGGGGAGCCCTCCGTCCGCGTGGTCGGCAGCCCCGTCGAGCTGCTCCTCGTCGCCTACGGGCGCGAGCGGGTGGCCGAGGTCTCCTACGAGGGCGACGACGACGCGGTCGCGGCGCTGCGCGGCGCCTCGCTCGGGCTCTGAGCCGGCACCGTCAGCGCACGGTGACGCCGGCGGCGCGCATCGCCGCCTTGACCTCGGCGATCGTCAGCTCGCCGAAGTGGAAGACGCTCGCGGCGAGAACGGCGTCCGCGCCCGCCTCGACGGCCGGAGCGAAGTGCTCGACCGCTCCCGCTCCCCCGCTGGCGATGACCGGGACGGTCACCTCGGCCCGGACGAGCCGGATCAGCTCGAGGTCGAAGCCGTCCTTCGTCCCGTCGGCGTCCATCGAGTTGAGCAGGATCTCGCCGGCCCCGAGGCGGGCGGCACGGGCGCACCACTCGATGGCGTCGATGCCCGTGCCCTGGCGCCCGCCGTGGGTCGTCACCTCGAAGCCCTCGCCGCTGGGGCGACCCTGCGCGTCGCGGCGTCGGCGGACGTCGGCGCTGAGGACGAGGACCTGGGCCCCGAACCGGTCCGCGGTCTCGGCGATGAGCTCCGGCCGGGCGATGGCGGCCGTGTTGACGCCCACCTTGTCGGCCCCCGCCCGCAGCAGCCGGTCGACGTCGTCGACGGTCCGCACGCCACCGCCGACGGTGAGCGGGATGAAGACCTCCTCGGCGGTCCGGCGGACGACGTCGTACGTCGTCTCCCGGTCGCCGCTGCTGGCCGTCACGTCGAGGAAGGTCAGCTCGTCGGCGCCCTGCTCGCCGTAGCGCCGGGCCAGCTCGACGGGGTCGCCGGCGTCGCGCAGGTTCTCGAAGTTGACGCCCTTGACGACCCGTCCGGCGTCGACGTCGAGGCAGGGGATGACCCGGATGGCGACGGACACGCGCCCAATGTAGCCACGCCGCTAGGGTCTGTCGGTGTGTGGTTCCAGATCACGGACCCCGCCGACCCGCAGGACGTGACCGCGGTCGTCGCCGCCGCCCGGGGCGCGACGCCGCGGTGCGGAGCGCGGGTCGTCGTCGCGATCGACGGCCCGAGCGGCTCCGGCAAGACGACCCTCGCCAAGGGCGTCGTCGACGCGCTCGGCTGTCCCGCCGTGCACATGGACGAGATCTTCCCCGGCTGGGACGGCCTCGCCGACGCCGTCCCCCTCGTCACGAGCCAGGTCCTCGAGCCGATCGCCCGGGGCGAGCGGGCGGCATACCGGCTCTGGGACTGGGACCACGACCGGTGGGACGGGACGCGACGGGTGCCGGATCACCCCTTCCTCGTCGTCGAGGGGTGCGCCTCGAGCGTCCTGCCGGCGGGGCAGTATGCCGCCGTCCGCGTCTGGGTCGAGGCGCCACGGCCGGACCGGATGCGGCGGGGCATCGCCCGGGACGGGGAGACCTTCCGGCCGCACTGGGAGCGGTGGGCGGCCCAGGAGGAGGCCCTCTTCGCCGAGGACGGCACCCGCGCCCGGGCGGACATCGTCATCGACACGGGACCGGCCGGCACCGACGAGGCGACGTCGTGAACCCCGCCCTCTCCGGCGAGCGGATGGCCCGACGATCACGCTTCGAGCTCGACCGGCGACTGCGCCGCGTCCGCGAGCGGATCGTCTTCATCCTCCAGTCCGGGGCGGCCGCGGCCGGCGCGTGGTTCGCCGCCCACCACGTCTTCGGCCACCCCCAGCCCTTCTTCGCCCCCGTGACGGCGATCATCGTCCTCGGCCTGTCCTACGGCCAGCGGCTCCGTCGCGGGGTCGAGCTCATGGTCGGGGTCGCCCTCGGGATCCTCGTCGGCGACCTCTTCGTCCAGGTCGCCGGGCGCGGCTGGTGGCAGATCGCCGTCGTCGTCACCGTCGCGATGGCCGGCGCCGCCTTCCTCAGCTCCGGAACGCTCCTCGCGAGCCAGGCCGGCGTCCAGTCGGTCTTCGTCACCACCCTCCTCCCGGCCCCGGGCCAGGGCTTCGCCCGCTGGACCGACGCCGTCATCGGCGGCACGGTCGCGCTCGTCCTCGCCCTCGTCGCGCCGACGGCGCCGCTGCACCGCCCCCGGGCCCAGGCCGCCCGGGCACTGCGCGAGGTCGGCGACATCCTCCGGGCCATCGCTCGCGCCCTCGCCGACGGCAGCGAGGAGGCCGCGGCGGCCGCCCTCGAGCGCGCCCGGGCGAGCGAGCAGCTTCTCGAGGAGCTGCGGGCCGCCGCTGCCGAGGGGTTGGCGGTCGTCCGCTTCTCGCCGCTCGTCCGCCGCCATGCGGGCGACCTGCGCGCCGTCTCCGATCTCGTCGTCCCGCTCGACCGCTGCGTCCGCAACCTCCGGGTGCTGGCCCGGCGGGCCCATGTCGCCTCGTGGCGGACCGAGGCCGTCCCCGCGGCATACCTCTCCCTCATGCGCTCGCTCGCGGACGCGAGCGACGACGTCGCCTCCGGGCTGGAGACCGAGGAGCGGGCGCGGCAGGCCCGGACGTCGGTCCTCCAGGTCGGGGAGCTGACGGCGAGCATCGGCCCGGCGACGAGCCTGTCCGGCGAGGTGCTGCGCGCCCAGATGCGCTCGATGGTCGTCGACCTGCTCATGGTCACCGGGCTGAGCTACGACGAGGCCAGCGACCTCGTGCCCGGAGACCTACGAGTCCTGAACCGGCGGCGCCGGCTCGCCGCCGCTCCCCTGGCCCCCTCCGTCCCTGCCCCCGCCCTGCCCCGCCCTTGCCCCCGCCTTGCCCCCGCCTTGCCCCCGCCCCCCGCGAAGGGTGGGCATCTGCCCCTTCAGGCCTGCTGATGGGGCGGATCGCCACCCCTCGGCGAGGGAGACCGGGGCGGATACCCACCCCTGGGCGAGCGAGACCGGGGCGGATACCCACCCCTGGGCGCGACGTACCGAGCCAGGCGCCGCGGCCTCCTGACCCGGCTCGGCCGGCTCGCCGCCGCCCCTGCCCCCCCGCGAAGGGTGGCCATCTGCCCCTTCAGGCCTGCTGATGGGGCGGATCGCCACCCCTCGGCGAGCTGGAAGAGGGCGGATCGCCACCCCTCGCCGGCTAGGTGGGCGGCCGGTCGCGGCGGGTCACCATGAGGGTCGCCAGCCGCTGGGCCTCCTGCTGGGCGAACTCGCCGTCGGCGCGCTGGATCGCCATGACGGCCACCGTGTCCTCGTCGGTGAGGTCGAGGCTGACCCACGGGTCCCCGTCGGGGAAGCGGACCGAGGCGATCTCGGCCCACGTCAGGCGACGGGTGACGATGAGGTTGCGGACCCGGATGCCGTCGGCCGTCGGGAGGGCCCGGATGCTCGCGTAGCGCCACATGAGGGCCGCGATCGCCAGGCCGACGCCGACGAGGAGAAGCCGGTCGAACAGGGCCCAGGAGCCGCCCGCCGCCTGGCCGGGAATGAGGACGGCCACCCCGATGAAGACGACGAGGACGACGACCCCCATCCCGAGGGCGACGGCCCGCCCCCGGCGGGGCCGGAACGGCGCGTCGATCGGCCTTCCGTCCGCCCACGGCACGCCGAGCGGGTCGGTCGACATCGGCCCTCAGAGCCGGCAGGCGGTGATGTCGGTGACGAGAATGCCGCGGGCGCCGAGCTCGTACAGCTCGTCCATGACGGCGTTCGTCACGGCGCGGGGCACCATGGCTCGCACCGCCGCCCACTCACGGTTCTGGAGCGGCGAGACGGTCGGCGACTCCAGCCCGGGCGTGATGGCGCACGCGGCCTCGACGAGGTCGCCGGGGATGTCGTAGTCGAGCAGGACGTAGTGCCGGGCCGTGATGACGCCGAGCATCCGGCGGCGCAGCACCTCGATGCCGGCCTTCTCCTCGCTCCCGTCGCGACGGACGAGGAGCGCCTCGCTGCGCAGGATGGGGTCGCCGAAGACGGCCAGCCCCTGGCTGCGCAGGGTCGCGCCCGTCTCGACGACGTCGGCGATGACGTCGGCGACGCCGAGCGTGATGGCGGTCTCGACGGCGCCGTCGAGGCGCACGACCTCCGCGGTGACGCCCGCGTCGGCGAGGTGCTTCTCGACGAGGCCCGGGTAGCTCGTCGCGACGCGGTGACCGGCCACCTCGGCGACGGAGTCGACGGTCCCGGGGCGCGCGGCATACCGGAACGTCGACGCGCCGAACCCGAGGGCCATGACCTCGACCGCGGCGCTGCCGGAGTCGAGGAGGAGGTCCCGACCGGTGATGCCGCAGTCGACCGTGCCGGACCCGACGTAGACGGCGATGTCGCGCGGCCGGAGGTAGAACAGCTCGACGGAGTTGTCGTTGTCGATGACGACGAGCTCCTTGGAGTCGCGTCGGGTGCGGTAGCCGGCCTCGCGCAGCATCTCGGCGGCGGGCTCGGCGAGCGACCCCTTGTTGGGGACGGCGATACGCAGCATCGGCTGGGCTCCTGCTCTCAGAGGTGGGCGTAGACGTCGTCGAGCGTGAGGTCACACGCGACGAGGAGCACCTGGAGGTGGTACAGCAGCTGGCTGACCTCCTCGGCCGTCCGCTCCCTGCCCTCGTGCTCGGCGGCCATCCACACCTCGGCCGCCTCCTCGACGATCTTCTTGCCGATGGCGTGCACGCCCGCATCGAGCGCGGCCACGGTCCCGGACCCCGCCGGACGGGTCCGCGCCTTCTCGGTCAGCTCGGCGAACAGCGCGTCGAACGTCTTCACGAGGGACAAGGGTACGTGGGCGGCGGCCGCGCTCCGGCCGCCGCCCACGGATCAGACGCCCGCCGGTATGCCGTCCGCGGGCCGGGCGCCGCGGCTCACGTCCGCGCTGCGCCGAGCTCCTCCGGCTCACGCTCGTCGAGGGCCTCCCGGGAGGCCTTGACCCACTGGGTGAAGCCGTAGAGGACGAACATGCCGTAGAAGATGTACATGACCGCGGTGGGCACGTAGCCGGTCGCGAAGCCGAGCGGCACCCCGATGAGGTCCACGCCGATCCAGGCGAGCCAGAACTCGTTCCAGCCCCGGGCCATCGAGAACGTCGCGACGATGGACCCGACGAAGATCCACGCGTCGCACCAGTAGTACCACCACTGCGGCGTCCAGTAGGGGTTCGGCGCGAGGTTCCACAGCGCGACGAAGGCCTGGTGGACGACGACGGTGCCGATGAGCCAGAAGGCGACGATGCCGACCCGTTCCCGGACGGTCATCCACCGCGGGGTGATCGCGGCGGCCGTCGTGCCCGCGCCGCGCTGTCGCCGCAGCTGGCTCCACCGCCACCAGCCGTAGGCGCTGGTGATGATGAAGAAGATCTGTCGGCCGGCCTGGCCGAACAACGGGATTCGCTGGTCGGCGCCGAAGACGGCGCCGAGGTAGACGAAGAAGAGGATGATGTTGGCGCTGATGCCGATCGGCCAGGCCCACACCCACCTCTTCATGCCGTACCAGGCCGATACGACGCCGATGAGGACGCCGACGACCTCGAGGATGTGCAGCTGGTAGCCGCCGATGGGGAGGGCCCAGTCGATGAGCCGTTGGAAGACGTTGCTCGCGGCGGCGTCCGCCGCAATGAGAGCGATCATGAGTGGTGCTCGTCCTTTGTCAGAGTCGATCCGGTGACGGACGAGCTCCGGGGACCTGCACCACGGCAGCCCGGACCCGGCGTCGCCCATCGGCGACGGCGGCATACGGGATGCCGTCGTACGTGCTGCCTACCATCCGGACTTTCACCGTCGGTCCTGGAGTTCCACCAGGTCCACCGGCCGCTGGCTGCGGTCGGGTCGCGGACTGTCACCGCCGGTTCGGAGTTTCACCGACCCCGGAGCACGTGCTCCCGATTATGCCTCACGGAGCCGGGACGGAACCTCTCCGGCCCGCCCTGGCCGGGACGGAGCGGGGCAGCGGGTGGCGACGACCCGGATGACGACGAGCTCGGGCCTCTCCCCCGCCGACCGCATCGGTTCGCTGGCGACCCCCTCGGTCAGCACCGGTTCCGTGGCGGGCTTCCTCACCCGCTGGCTAGGCGGCGCCCCCGACCCTGGGCCATGGACCGTGGACCGGAGAGTCCGCGAGGACGTGACCGCTCTCGTCGAGTGCCCGGACGGCGAAGTACGGGCCCCAGTCGGGCACGGTCATGGCCGTCTCGAACCCGGCGTGCGGCGCCGTGGCGACCGGCCGCACCCCCTCGGCGGACGGCCCGGCGAGGACGGTCCAGGCCCGCACCTCCGTCGCGCCGTTCCAGCTCCCGCAGACCGACGTCCCCCCGGTCCCGGCGGTGACCCCCACGGCCGGCCTCTCGGCGGGCCGCCCTGTCCACGGCATGGAGAACGCGCGGTAGGAGGCACACCCGTCGGGCAGCGCCGCCGCGAAGAGGACCTCACCGTCCGGGCCGTGGTGGGAGAACATCCCCGAGGAGCCCCAGCCGACGACGTAACCCCCGTCGGGCAGCACCTCGACGTTACCCATCGTCGTCGCCAGCTCGCCCTCCGGATGGGGGACCTCCCGGACGACCCGGGCCCGCCGAGCGACGGGATCGAGCTCGAGGACGAGGGCCCGCGAGGCGAGGGCCTGCTCGGGGTCCTCGTGCCGCGCGGCGTTGTCGAAGAGGGTCAGCCCGGTCCTGCCGTGTGGCCGGGCGTCGTGCTGCCACGCGAACCGGGCGGCGGGTCCCACGGCGAAGTCGCTGCGGCGACCGCCGAGCCGCCAGCGCACCGCCCCCGACGCACGGTCCACCTTGTAGACCGTGGAGGTATGCCGCGCCGAGACCACGACGTCGCCGTCCTCGGCGACGGCGGCCGAGTTGATGTGGAAGTAGTCGAAGGGGTGCTCCGGTGAGCCGTAGGTGACCTCGTTCTCCGTGTCCACGAGGGGGAAGTGGGTCTCCCCCACGGGGACGTGGTCGAGGCTGTTCCACTCGAAGAGCAGCGCACCGGACTCGACGTCGATCTCCTGGACCACGCCGGCGAGGACGGTGCCGTTCTCCTCGCCACCGAGCTGCCGCAGGTCGGCAGTGGCGGTCCGGTAGACGGTGATGAGCGCGGTGCCGTCCGGGGTGAGGAGGAACTCGTGGAGGTCGGCCTCGTCGCCCTCGGCGGCGCGGACGGTCCGGACCCGCTCGTAGGACCCGTCCGCGAGCACCCCCACCCCCTCGCCGTGACCGTGGGTGATCGGGCCCTGCCACCAGGTGAGCACGGGAGTGCCGGCGAGGCTCGCGGCCCGCACGTCGGTGGGGTTGATGCCGTCCGGCAGCTCGCCGAACCACACGAGGCCCCCCGCCGCGTCGAGCACCATCGCCCCGGGCCGGCCCGGGCCGGGCGCTCGTGCGCCGACGAAGGTGTACGGCCCGGTGCCCGGCGCCGGGTGGCCGGCCCGGGCGGTGTGCACGATGACGCGGGGCGGCTGCAGGTCGGGTCGGGAGAGGAAGGCCTGGACGTCCGGCTCTCGCCCCGGCCCGGCGAGCGGGGCCCGGGGGCGGGCCGCTCCCACGAGGGCGAGCAGACCCGCGGTCGCGGTCACGGCGCCGGTCTGCAGCGTCTGCCGGCGCGTCCAGAGGCCGTCCACGTCTCGATCATGCCCGGTCGGTCGCCGGAGCATGTGTCCGCGCGACCCGCGGGCGCCGATGGACGAGGTCCGTCAGTGGGCGTGCCGGGCGACGAGGGCGCGGAGGGAGTCCACCTCGGCGGCCGCGTCGTCCTTGCCGTAGACGGCGGAGCCGGCGACGAAGACGTCGGCCCCGGCCTCGGCACACTGCTCGATGGTGTCCTCGGACACCCCGCCGTCGACCTGGATCCAGATCTCGCCACCATGGCGGCGGACGGCCTCGCGGACCTCGCGGACCTTGGGCATCTGGTCGGCCATGAACGACTGGCCGCCGAAGCCGGGCTCGACCGTCATGACGAGGACCATGTCGACCTCGTCGAGCAGTTCCGCATAGGGCGCGAAGGGCGTCCCCGGCTTGATGGCGAAGGCGGCGCGCGCGCCCTGCGCACGGATGTCGCGGGCGAGCCGAACCGGGTCACCCGCGGCCTCGATGTGGAAGGTGACGGACCCGGCACCCGCCTCGGCATAGGGCGGCGCCCACCGGTCGGGGTCCTCGATCATGAGATGGCAGTCGACGGGCACCGGACTGACCTCGATGAGGCGCTCGACGACCGGCAGGCCGAGGGTGAGGTTCGGGACGAAGTGGGCGTCCATGACGTCGACGTGCGCCCAGTCGGCGTTGCGGATGGACTCGAGCTCGGCCTGGAGGTTGGCGAAGTCGGCCGAGAGGATGCTGGGCGAGATCTGGAGCACGGTCCAACCCTAGCCAGGGCGGACCAGCCTCAGCTCCTGGAGCCCGAAGGCCCCGTCGCCGGCAGGGCGGGAGCGGTCGGGGGCGAAGCCGTTCCGGCGGTAGAAGGCGATGGCCGTCTCGTCGTCGGCCCACACCCAGACCTGGGCGGCCTGGCCCGGTCGCAGACAGCGGTCGAGGAGCCCCTGTCGGACCCCCGACCCGTGCAGCTCGCGCTCGACGAGCAGGTCGAAGACCTCTATCGAGGCGGCGGGCTCGATGCCGGACCGCCCGCGTGCCGGACCCCGGACGGCGAACCCCACCACGTGGCGGTCGCGTCGGGCGACGAGGCGCAGGGTCCGGCGCGGCGGCGGCGCTGCCAAGGCATCGCGCCACCGGCGGATCACGTCGGCCCGGCTGGCCTGCACTCCACCGGGGATGTCGTCACCGGCGGCATCGCGCCACGCGCGATGGTGGAGCGAGCCGACCTGGCGGGCGTCCCCCTCGGTCATCGGCCAGAGCTCGATCCGCATTCCCCTCATCCCCTCCGCATCACCGCCAGGAACATCGCGTCGGTGCCGTGAACATGTGGCCACAGCTGGACGGTCGGGCCCTCGCCCAGGTCGGGCAGCGGCATCCCGTCCGGCCCCCGCAGGAGCGGGCGGGCGTCGACGATCTCGACGTCGGACCGGTTCCTCACCACGTCCTGAAGGACGAAGCGGGTCTCGGCCGGGTGCGGACTGCACGTGGCATAGGCAACGAGACCCCCCGGTGCGACGGCGTCGAGGGCCGAGCCGGAGCAGGTCGCGCTGCAGGGGACCGAGGGTGGCGAGGTCCGTCGGGGCGCGTCGCCAGCGGGCCTCCGGGCGGCGGCGCAGGGCGCCGAGCCCGGTGCACGGCGCGTCGACGAGGATCCGGGCGTATGCCGCGGGCTCGGCCTCTCCGATGTGCCGGCCGTCCGCGGTGCGCACCTCGACGGACCGGCCGAGCGTGGCGGCCCGGTCGGTCGGGGCGGCGAGGGTGGCCCGGACGAGGTCGGCGCGATGGGGGCTCACCTCGACCGCCACGAGGTCGGCGCCGGCGTCGAGGGCGAGCCCGCCGAGGACCCCGGCCTTGCCTCCCGGCCCGGCGCACAGGTCGAGCCAGCGGGCCGGCAGGCCGGGACCGGCCTCGGCGGCGGCGAGGGCGAGGGGCAGCAGCTGGGAGCCCTCGTCCTGGACGGCCGCCCGTCCCTCCCGGACGGCGGCGACCCGGCCGGGGTCTCCGGAACGGAGAACCACCCCGAGCGGCGAGGTCGCGCTCGGGTCGGCCTCGGCCGAGTCGAGCAGCTCGGCGACGGTCGCGAGCCCGGGTCGGGCGACGAGGCTGACCCGGGGCGGCTCGTTGTCGCAGGCGAGCAGGGCCTCGAGCTCGGCATCGACCGTGTCGGCCGTGGCTCGGCCGTGCGCGAGCAGCGCGCCGCGCATCGCCTTGACGATCCATTCCGGGTGGGAGTGGCGCACGGCGAGGGCATCCGGGCCGCCACCGTCCGGCACGACCTCGGCGAGCCACGCCTCGAGGTCCCGCTCGCTGATCCGGCGCATGACGGCGTTGACGAAACCGGCCGCGCCCTGGCCCACGACGCTCCGGGCGAGCCCGACGGTCTGGTCGGCGGCCGCGTGCGGGGGGACGCGCATCCCGAGCAGCTGGTGGGCACCGAGCCGCATGACGTCGAGGACGGGACCGTCGATCGCCGACACCGGGCGACCGGCCGCGGCCGCGATGACCGGGTCGTAGCGTCCCTGGAGCCGCACCGTCCCGAAGGCGAGCTCGGTGGCGAAGGCCGCGTCACGGCCCTCGAGGCGACGGCGGCGCAGGATCCGGGGCATCTCGAGGTTGGCGTAGGCGCCGTCGGCGACCGCGCGGAGCAGGGTGTATGCCGCGAAGCGGGCGGGCTCGGCGGCCCGGCTGCGCTGGCTCGGCCTGGTGTCCGACCGGGGGCGTCGACCCCGCCCGGCCGGTCGGCGATCGCGCGGCGAAGGGCGGTCCCGGCTCCCGTCCCGGGGCTCGCCGGCGGTCATTCGCCGACCCGCTCGCCGACGTCGATCCGCACCCCTCGGGACCAGTCCGCGGCGGGCATCGGCCGCTTGCCCGGCGGGCGGACCTCGCCGAGCTCGACGGCGCCGGTGGCCGTGCCGACGAGGACGGCCCGCTTCGTGGCGCGAACCTCCCCCGGATCCAGGTCGCCGACCGGGTCGGACGGCGTCCGGACCGGGCCGAGGCCGAGCCGGTCGCCGCGGAACGTCGTCCACGCACCCGGGTTGGGAGTGCAGCCGCGCACGTGCCGGTCGACGGCGAAGGCCGGACGCCGCCAGTCGACCCGTGCCTCCTCGACGGTCAGCTTCGGGGCGAGGCTGACGTCCTCGGTGGCCTGGGGCGCCGGGGTGAGGCTCTGGTCGGCGATGCCGTCCATCGTCGCGACGAGCAGCCCGGCTCCGCCGGTCGCCAGGCGCCACAGCAGGGTGCCGGCGGTGTCGTCGGGGCGGATGAGCTCGGTCATCACGCCGAAGACGGGACCGGTGTCCATCCCCGCCTCGAGGAGGAACGTCGAGGCGCCGGTCACCTCGTCACCGGCCATGATCGCCCGCTGGACCGGTGCCGCGCCCCGCCAGGCCGGCAGCAGCGAGAAGTGGAGGTTGACCCAGCCGTGCGGGGGGATGTCGAGGACCTCCTGCGGCAGGAGGGCGCCGTACGCGACGACGGCACCCGCCTCGGGGGCGAGCTCGCGCAGCTCCTCCCGGAACGTCGCATCCCGCGCCGAGTCGGGGGTGAGGACGGGAATGCCGTGCCGGGTCGCCGCCTCCCTGACGGGGGACGGCAGGAGGGCACGTCCCCGACCGGACCGGGCGTCCGGGCGGGTCACGACGGCGATGACCTCGTGGCTGGAGGCGACGAGGGCCTCCAGCGACGGGACGGCGGTCTCGGGGGTTCCGGCGAAGACGATGCGCACGAGGGGGCTCCGGTGTCCGCGGCGGGCTCAGCGGCCCGTGCCGAAGGTGGGGTGGGGGCTGGCCTTGACGGTCGGCACGGGCTCCCCGGCCCACTCCGCCTCGCGGATGACCCGCATCGCCTCACGTCGCTGCTCGGGGTCGAGCCGGTCGATGAAGAGGATGCCGTCGAGATGGTCGGTCTCGTGCTGGACCGCGCGGGCGAGCAGGTGGGTCCCCTCGATGGTCGTCGGCTCGCCGAACTCGGTGAGGCCGCGCGCGACGACGGAGACCCGGCGGGGGGTGTCGAACCGCAACCCGGGGAAGGACAGGCAGCCCTCCCCGTCGGTCTCCTCGTCGTCGCCGAGGCTGAGGGTCGGGTTGACGAGGTGGCCGATCTCGCCGTCGACGGCGTACGTGAAGACGCGAAGCCCCACCCCGAGCTGCGGCGCCGCGAGTCCCGCGCCGCCGGCCTCGAGCATCGTGTCGGTGAGGTCGGACACGAGCCGGCGCAGCTCCTTGTCGAAGTCGCAGACGGGCTCGGCGGGCGTGCGGAGGATCGGGTCCCCGAAGAGACGGATGCGCTGGACGGACACGCCCGTGAGTCTAAGGGCCCGAGGTGGTGCGTCACGGTGCGGTCAGATGCCGGGGTCGGGAGGGTCGACGTGCACCGTGACGCTCTCGGGGTCCTTGCGGGCACTGCGGACGGCGCGGACGTCGGCCAGGGCCCCGGCGAGCGCCGCAGATGCTCCTCGCGGCGCCCGGAGGAGCATCCGGGCGACGCCGTCACCGACCGGGAGCGGGCCGAGCACCTCGACGTCGGCCGGGAGCGCGGCGGCGGACACCGCGGACGTCACCGCCGGCCTGGGGCCGGTCAGCGACGCCATCGCGACGGTGGGCGGAAGCCGCAGCTCGGCCCGCTCCCCCAGCTCGCGCTCGGCGAACCAGGCCGGGTCCCACCGCACGAGCGCCTCGACGGCGGGAATCGTCGCGTGGACGGGCGCCCCGGCGAGGACGACGACCCCGCCGTCCGCGGCGCCGCGGACGAGCGCCGATGCGCCGAGCCAGCGACGCAGCGCCTCCTCCCCCGCCGTGAGCACGGGCCGGTCGAGCAGCGCCCAGGCATCGAGGAGGAGGGCGGCGGCATACCCGCCCTCGGCCACCGGCTCGGCGCCGGGGGTCGCGATGACGAGCCGCGGCGTGCCGGCCACCGCATCGAGGACCGCGCCCGAGCCGGACGTCTGGACCGGGACCCCCGGGAAGGCCCGCCCCAGCTCCTCCGCGGTGCGGCGGGCGCCGACGACGGTCGAGCGGAGCCGATGGCTGCCGCAGGCCGGACAGGTGAAGCCGCCCGGCTCGCGACCGCACCAGCGGCAGGCGGCGGGCGCGTCCGGCCGGGCGAGGGCGAGCGGTCCACCGCAGTGCGGGCAGCGGGCGGGCCGGCGGCAGTCCTGGCAGGACAGCGACGGCAGGTAGCCACGGCGGGGCACCTGGACGAGGACGGGCCCGTCCTCGAGGGCCGCCTTCGCCGCCCGCCAGCCGGCCGACGGCAGGTGGGCGACGGCCGCCGCGGGGTCCCGCTCGGCCTCGCCGCCCTCGCCCGCCACCCGGACCCGCGGCGCCACCCGCCGCAGGGTCTGCCGCGGGGCGTCGATGGCGCGGAGCCGGCCCTCGTGCAGCAGCTGCTCGACGGCGGCCGAGCGGGCGAACCCGGCCGTGAGGACGGCCGTCCCCTCGGCGGCCGCGCGGGCGAGCAGGATCTCGCGGACGTGGGGGTACGGCGAGCGAGGCTCCTCGTGGAGGTCGTCGCCGTCGTCCCACCAGGCGACCAGTCCGAGGTCGTGGACCGGGGCGAAGGCGGCCGCCCGGGTCCCCACGACGACGTCGACATGCCCCCGCAGCACCTTGAGGTAGGCGGTGTATCGCGCCTGCGGCCCCTGGTCGGCGGTGAGCCGGACATGCCGGCCCGGGCCGAGGACGGCGGTGAGGGCGGCGTCGAGGCGGGCGACGTCGCGGTGGTCGGGCACGACGACGAGCGCGCCACGGCCCCCCGAGCGCGCGGCGGCGGCCGCCTCCGCGAGCAGGCGGGGCCAGGCCCGGGCTGGGTCGGTCTGGGGCAGCGCCAGGAGCGCGGCGGCCGGAGCCTGGCCCGCCGCCACCCGGGCTGAGGAACGACCCGCCCGCCGGGTATGCCGCCCACGCGCCGGGGGGCGCCGACCCTGCCGGCTCGGGGTCGCCGGTGCGCTCGGGCTCGGTCGGCAGCGCCTTCTCGGCGCGCGCATGGCGGGGCGGCACGGCGAGCCGGAGCACGTCACCGAGGGTCCCGGCATACCGCGTGGCGACCGCCCGGGCGGCGGCGAGGACCGCAGGGGTCAGCACCGGCTCCGGCGAGACGACGCGACGCAACGGCGTCAGCCGGCCCTCGTGCTCGGCGGCGCCTCGACGCTCGAGGACGAACCCGTCGAGGTCCTGACCCGCGAATCGCACCCGCACCCGCACGCCCGGCTGCGCGTCGTCCGCCATCGCGGCCGGCACGGTGTACTCGAAGGGACGGTCGAGATGCGCCAGCCCGGTGTCGACCTGGACGAGGGCGACCGGGTCGGTCCCGGCGAGGGGTCCGGCCGCGACGGCGGGCCGGGGCCGTGGGGCCGGAGCCCCGAGCAGGGCGAGCTGCTCGGCCTCGTCCGCCGGCGCGGGCGCCGGTTCGGGCCCGGCGCGGGACCGCCCTCGTCGTGCCGCTCAGCCATGCCGCGAACCTAGCCGAGCCCGCCGACCGGCGTCGGCGGGGCGGGCTCGGGCTGTGGACGAGGGGTCAGCCGGCGACGGCGCGGCGCAGGGCGTCCACCCGGTCGGTGCGCTCCCAGGTGAACTGGCCTTCGGCCGGGACCCGGCCGAAGTGGCCGTATGCCGCGGTCGCGGCGTAGATGGGCCGGAGCAGGTCGAGCTCGTCGAGGATGGCGGCCGGACGGAGGTCGAACACCGAGCGGATGGCCGCCTGGATCTTGTCCTCGGGGACGGTCTCGGTCCCGAACGTCTCGACGTAGAGACCGACCGGCTGCGCCTTGCCGATGGCGTAGGCGACCTGGACCTCGCAGCGCTTGGCGAGTCCGGCGGCGACGATGTTCTTCGCGACCCAGCGGGTCGCGTACGCCGCGGAGCGGTCGACCTTCGAGGGGTCCTTGCCGGAGAACGCCCCGCCGCCGTGCCGGGCCATGCCGCCGTAGGTGTCGACGATGATCTTGCGCCCGGTGAGGCCGGCGTCGCCCATCGGACCGCCGACGGCGAACTTCCCCGTCGGGTTGACGAGCGTTCGGTAGTCCGAGGTGTCGAGGTGGATGCCGCTCGCCTCGAGGTCGGCGAGGACGGGCGCGATGACGTGCTGCTCGACGTCGGGCGTCAGCATCCCGTCGAGGGAGATGTCCTCGGCATGCTGGCTGGAGACGACGACGGTGTCGAGGGCGACGGCGTCCACGCCGTCGTACGCGATGGTGACCTGGGTCTTGCCGTCGGGACGCAGGTAGGGCAGCTCGCCGGACTTGCGGACCGCCGTGAGCCGCTCGGCGAGCCGGTGCGCGAGGTGGATCGGCAGCGGCATCAGCTCGGCGGTGTCGTCGCACGCATAGCCGAACATGAGGCCCTGGTCGCCCGCGCCCTGCTTGTCGAGCGGGTCGACCCCGCCGGTCCGGCTCTCGTATGCCGTGTCGACCCCCTGGGCGATGTCGGGGCTCTGCTGGCCGATCGACACCTCGACGCCGCACGAGGCGCCGTCGAAGCCCTTCGTCGAGGAGTCGTAGCCGATCCGCAGCACCGTGTCGCGGACGATCCGCGGGATCTCGACATACGCCTCCGTCGTCACCTCACCGGCGACGTGGACCAGGCCCGTCGTCACCATCGTCTCGACGGCGACCCGGCTTCGCGGGTCCTGGCCGAGGAGGGCGTCGAGGATCGAGTCGGAGATCTGGTCGCAGATCTTGTCCGGGTGTCCTTCGGTGACGGACTCGGACGTAAACAGGCGCGCGGACAAGTGACGGCTCCTTCGTGGACGGGGACCGGCGACAATCTACCGGCATCGACGTCGCCGGGCCGCGCTCGTCCGCGCCCCGGGCCAGCGGCGAGGCGGGTCGGCAGGACGCCCTGGGTTCTGCGATCATGGCCGGGTGAATCTCGATCTCGGACGGGTGGCGCAGGAACAGGAGGGTCACGCCACCCCTGCGACGTCCGACGGTGACGGCATGTCGGCGGCCACCGATTCTCGCGCGCCGACCCGTCCGGAGGCGTCCGATCCGCACGGTGGCGCGGTGCCCGAGCCCGGCACCGAGGCCCTGACCCTCCTCGCGCGCGCCCAGGCGCTGGCCGACCAGCTGCGCGCCGACGCCCATGCCGAGGCGGAGTCGGTCCGGGTCGAGTCGGCCCGGGTCCGTGACGAGACGGCGCGGGCCTCGATGGAGCTGCGCGAGATCGAGAGCCAGCTCGCGACCCTTCGCGCCGAGGCCGACCGGCGGCTCGCCGAGGCCCGCGAGGAGGCGGAGACGATCCTCGCCGACGCGGCCGACCAGGCCGCGCTGCTGCGCGCCCGGGCGAGCAAGGCGACCGACGAGGCCCTCGCCGCCGCCGGCGAGGAGGCCGAGTCGCGGCTCGAGGCGGCCCAGGCCAGGGCGACCGAGATCATCACCGACGCCCAGGCCGAGCACGACGCCGTCCTCACCCGGATCACCGAGACCGAGACCGCGAAGCTGCGCGAGCTCGACGAGACCCGACAGCGCGTCCACCACGAGCTCGAGCAGCTGCGGCGGACGACGCACGACGACACCTCCCGGCAGCGTGCCGAGGCCGAGGAGGCCGCCGCCGCCGCCCTCGCCGACGCGCAGCGGGAGATCGAGGCGAGGCTGCGCAGCCTCGCCGAGCAGGAGGACGCCTCCGCGGCATCCCGGGCGGCGCTCGAGGCCGAGGCCCGGCAGCAGGCCGAGGAGCTGACGGGGTCGGCGCAGGGCCGAGGCCGAGTCGGTCCTCGAGGCGGCGAACGCCCACCTCGCCTGGGCGCAGCGCACGGTCCGGCAGATCATCGACAACGCGGAGACCGAGACCAAGGCCCGGGAGCGCCAGCACCACACCGACCTGCTCAGCCGGCTCCAGCAGAACCGGCAGCGGGCGCAGACCCTGCTCGCGGGGGCGACGGCGAAGGCACGCGACCGGGTCTCCGAGGCCGAGGCCGAGTCGACCCGGCTGCGCTCGCAGGCGACCGCCGTCCTCGCCGCCGCCGAGGCGGACGCCCAGCGCACCCGGGAGAGCGCCCAGCGCGAGGCGGACCAGATCGTCGCCGCCGCGCACGCCCGGGCCACCGAGGCGGAGGAACGCGCCGAGCGGCGCCTCGCGGAGGCCGAGTCCGGTGCCCGGCTCGTGCGCGAGCGCGCGGCGGAGGACGTCGAGCGCTTCCAGCTCGAGGCGCACGAGGCGCACCGGGCCGCCCGGGCCGAGATCGTCCGGGCGTCCGAGGAGGCGCGGGTCCACGCCGAGCGGCTCCGGGGCGAGGCGCGGGCCGCCGTCGAACGGGCCCGCGAGGAGGTCAACACCCTCGCCGCCCGCCGGGACGACATCAACCGCCAGCTCGGCCGGCTGTCCGGCGTCATCGAGGCGTTGTCGGTGCCCGAGCAGGTCCCGGTCGAGCAGCGGTACGTGCCGGCCCGAGCAGTCCGCAGACCCCTCAGCATCCCCCACCCCTGACCCCACCCCCGACCAGGAGCCATGATGAGCCAGACCCCCGAGTTCCAGACCGTCTTCCGCGGCTACGACCCGCTCCAGGTCGACCAGCACCTGCAGAGCCTCGGCCAGTCGGTCCAGGCCGCCCACGACGACAACGCGCGCCTCCAGGTCGAGGTGACGAAGCTCGCCCAGGCGCACGAGGCGGCGCAGCAGGAGATCGAGGCCCAGCAGCGGACCATCGCCGAGCTCCAGGACGAGGCCCGCAAGGTCGCCTCGCCGAGCTACTCCGACCTCGGAGAGCGGATCGGCCGGATGCTCAGCCTCGCCGACGAGGAGGCGAGCACCATCCGGCAGGGCGCCACCGCCGACGCCGAGCAGGCCGTCGCGACCGCCGAGACCGAGGCCAAGGCGATCCGCGACGCCGCCGACCTCTACGCCTCCGAGGTCCGCTCGAAGGCCGACGTCGACGCGGCGAGCACCCTCGAGAAGGCCCGTCTCGAGGCCGACTCGATCCTCGACGACGCCGCCCGGGAGGCCGCCGCCCGTCGTGAGGAGGCGGAGGCCTACTACGAGAACCAGCGCGCCCGCGCGGCCGCCGCCGCCGCGGACTTCGAGGCCACCCTCAGCTCGCGCCGAGAGAAGGCCGCCGCAGGAGTTCACCTCCCAGATGGCCGTCCACGAGGCCGCGCTCGCCGACGCGCAGGAGCGGGCCGAGCGGCTGGCCAAGGAGGCCGACGACCACCACGCCGCCCGGACCGCCGACGCCGAGTCCATCCTCGAGAAGGCGCGCGTCGAGGCCGCCTCCCTGCTCGACGGGGCCCGCGAGCACGCCAACCGGATCCGGCGCGACAGCGAGCGCGAGCTCGCGGCCGTGACGGCCCGGCGCGACAGCATCACCGCCCAGCTGGGCAACGTCCGCAACATGCTCGCCACCCTCGGTGGCGGGTCCATGGCGCTGGCCGGCGTCGAGGAGGCCGCCGACGCGGCCGCCGAGCAGGCCGTCGCCGAGACGGCGCCCGAGGAGACCGAGGACGCCGAGGCGACCGAGCCCGAGGTCGACGAGCCGAGCGCCGAGCGAGCCGTCGAGGACGAGCCGTCCGACGAGGCGGACGAGGTCGACGACGTCGTGGACGCCGACGACGCGGTCACCGACGAGTCGGCCGAGGACGAGGAGCTCGAGACGGAGGCGGCGCCCGCCAAGCGCTGAGCGCCCGACGACGCCGAGAGCCCCGGCCCGCCACGGGTCCGGGGCTCTCGGCGTCCGCACGGGCCGCGGCTCAGAGGAGCCGGACGACGGCGTCCCAGACCGCGCCGGCGACGACCGACTTGGCGGCCGGGCCGATGTCGACGGCATCCTCGCGTCCCCGGCGCAGCAGGTGGACGGTGCTCTCGTCCTGGCCGAAGGTCACGCCGGGGCCGACCTCGTTGACGACGAGCAGGTCGCAGCCCTTGCGCTCCAGCTTGGCCCGCCCGTGCTCGAGGACCGTCCCGTCGTCGTCACCGGTCTCGGCCGCGAAGCCGACGAGGACCGGGGTGGCGCCGCCGCCACGGGCGGCGACGAGCTCGGCGAGGATGTCCGGGTTGCGCACGAGGCCGACGACCGGGGCCTCCTCCCCCGCGCCGTCGTGGGTCTTCTTGATCTTCGCCGGCGCGTAGTCCGCGGGTCGGAAGTCGGCGACCGCGGCGGCCATGACGACGGCATCCGCCGTCGCGGCGGCGGCGAGGACCGCCTCACGCATCTCGCGCGCGGTCTCGACCTCGACGACCTCGACACCTCGCGGCGGTGGCAGCCGGCGGAGGTGACGAGGGTGACCCGGGCGCCCCGTGCCGCCGCGACGCCGGCCAGGGCGTAGCCCTGCTTGCCGGAGGAACGGTTGCCGAGGAAGCGGACCGGGTCGAGGGGCTCCCGGGTGCCCCCGGCGGAGACGACGACGTGCCGCCCCGCGAGGTCCTCGCGCCGGCCCGGGCGCGGCCGCGCCGCCCCGGGCGGCCGGTGCGTGGGCGAGCTCCCGCTCGCACACGGCATACAGCTCCTCGGGCTCGGGGAGCCGTCCGGGCCCGGTGTCGGCACCGGTGAGGCGGCCGGAGGCGGGCGGGACGATGTGGACCCCGCGGGCGGACAGCGTCTCGACGTTGGCCTGGGTGGCGGGGTGCTCCCACATCTCGGTGTGCATGGCGGGCGCCATGACGACCGGGCAGCGCGCGGTGAGCAGGACGTTGGTGAGGAGGTCGTCCGCCTGACCGGTCGCGGCCCGGGCGAGCAGGTCGGCCGTGGCCGGCGCGACGACGACGAGGTCGGCCTCCTGTGCCGAGGCGCACGTGCGGGACGGCGTGGACGTCGGACCACACCTCGGTGTGCACCGGCTTGCCGGACAGGGCCGCCCAGGTCGCCTCGCCGACGAAGGAGAGGGCGGAGCGGGTCGGGACGACGGTCACGTCGTGCCCCGCCTCGGAGAGCAGCCGCAGCAGCGAGCACGCCTTGTATGCCGCGATGCCGCCACCGACACCGAGGACGACGCGCACGGCGCTACTCCTCGGTGGGCTCGGAGGTGAGGAGGCCGTCGTCGATCTCGCGCAGGGCGATCGAGAGGGGCTTCTCGTGGACCTCGGAGTCGACGAGCGGGCCGACGTACTCGAGCAGGCCCTCCTGGAGCTGGGCGTAGTAGGCGTTGATCTGCCGGGCCCGCTTGGCCGAGTACAGGACCAGGGCGTACTTGGAGTCGGCCTTCTTGAGCAGGTCGTCGATCGGCGGGTTGGTGATGCCGATGGGGTTGGCCTTGGTGCCGGACACGGTGGGGTCTGCTTTCGGTCGGGGTCACAGGGGCGGGCGCGCCGGGTGCCCGCGGGCACGCAGGATCGTCAGGACCCTGCGGACCTCATCAATGATACGAGGTCCTCGGCCGCATGCCGAACATCGTCGTTGACGATGACGACGTCGAACTCCTCGGCCGCCGCCAGCTCGCGCCGGGCGGTGTCCAGCCGGGCCTCCCGCTCCTCCTCGCTCTCCGTCCCCCGGCCGACGAGCCGTCGGACGAGCTCGTCCCAGGACGGTGGCGCGAGGAAGACGAAGAGGGCGTCCGGCATCGCCTCCCGGACCTGGCGGGCGCCCTGGAGGTCGATCTCGAGGAGGGCGAGCCGCCCGGCCGCGAGCTTCTCCTCGACCGGGCGCCGCGGGGCGTGCCGTACTTGGCCCGGCCGTGGACGACGGCCCACTCGAGCATGTCCCCGGCCGCGACCATCGCGTCGAACTCCTCGTCCGAGACGAAGCGGTAGTGGACACCGTCCACCTCGCCGGGGCGCGGCGGGCGGGTCGTCGCCGAGACGGAGAGCCAGACCTCCGGGACGTTGTCGCGGATCCACGCCGACACCGTCCCCTTGCCGACGGCAGTGGGACCGGCGAGGACGACGAGCCGCGACGCGGCCGTCACTTCTCGTCGAAGCGCGCGAGCAGCGCAGCCACCTGGTTCTGGCCGAGCCCGCGGACCCGCCTGCTCTCGGAGATCCCGATCTCCTCCATGATCTGGCGGGCCCGGACCCGCCCGACGCCGGGCATCGACTCGAGCAGGGCCGAGACCCTCATCTTGCCGATGACCTCGTCGGTCTTGCCGGACTCGATGACCTCGGCCAGGGACCCCTGGGCGTACTTGAGCCGGTTCTTCACGGCCGCCCGGGCGCGACGCGCCGCGGCGGCCTTCTCCAAGGCTGCTGCTCGTTGCTCAGCGGTGAGCGGTGGTAGTGCCACGTCTCTGTACCCTCCAGTGAGACTGCCGGGGCATCCGTCGGACCGGCCTTGCAGGACTATAGCGATGCCGACAGCCCCACGGTGGGTCCGGACAGGCGCCTTTCGTCACTGCAGGAGGGCCCGCAGGTCCGTGGCCTCGCGCCGCGCGACGTCCCGGAGGGCCCGCGCGTCGGGCCCGGCGGCGAGGATGCCCCGCGAGCTGCTGGCCAGCACCTGGCCCAACGCGCCCCCGAAGACCTCCCGCAGGTCCGCGCCGCTCGCCCCCTGGGCCCCGAGGCCGGGGGCGAGGATCGGGGCGGCACTGCCCGGGAGGTCGATGCCGAGGTCCTCGACCGCTGGCCCGACCGTGGCGCCGACGACGACTCCGATGCTGCCGAGCTCCCCACGGGCCCGGGCGGCCGCATTGTCCGCACTCACCCCGTCGACGACCGTCGCGGCGACGCTCCTGCCGTCCCGGACGGCGTGCTGGACGCTGGGCCCCTCGGGGTTGGAGGTGAGGGCGAGGACGAAGACCCCCCGGCCGGTCCGGAGGGCCAGGTCGAGGGCCGGACGGAGGGCGCCGTAACCGAGGTAGGGGCTCACCGTCAGCGCGTCGGCCGGGCTCGGGGCGTCCTTGCCGAGGAACGCCTCCGCGTAGGCATCCATCGTCGTGCCGATGTCGCCCCGCTTGGCGTCGAGGATCGTCAGGGTCCCCGCCGCGCGCAGCTCGTCGACGACCCGCTCGAGGACCGCCACCCCCCGTGACCCGAAGACCTCGAAGAAGGCGGACTGCGGCTTGACCGCGGCCACCGCCCCGCCGAAGGCCTCGACGCAGGTGAGGGCGAAGCGCTCGACGCCGGCGAGGTCGTAGGTGAGGCCCCAGGACTCGACGAGCGAGCGGTGTGGGTCGATGCCCGCACAGAGCGGGCCGTGGGTCCGCATCGCCGCGGCGAGCCGCACCCCGAAGGGCGCCACGTCGGCCGGCCCTCCGGCCTCGGTTCCCCTCCTCGGCTCGGTCATGGGGCCACCATCCTCTCGTGGGCGACGCCGACCGCCTCGGTGAAGCGGGCGAAGCCCCGCTCGACGAGCAGGGCGGCGAGCTCGTCACGCACCCGCAGCGGCGCATGGGGGTCGTTGAAGATCGCCGTGCCGACCTGGACGGCGCTCGCCCCCGCGGCGACGAGCTCGAGGGCGTCCCGGCCGGTGCGGACCCCGCCGACGCCGATGATCGGTGCGACGGGCAGCGCCCCGGCCCGCATCGCGGCCGTCACCTGCCAGATGGCCCGGACGGCGACCGGCCGGATCGCCGGGCCGGACAGGCCACCGGTCACCCCGCCGAGGTGCGGCCGGAGCCGGTCGGTGTCGATGACGACGCCGAGGAGGGTGTTGATCATCGTCAGGCCGTCGGCGCCCGCACGCAGGGCCGCCGCCGCGACGGAGACGATGTCGGTGACGTCGGGGGTCAGCTTGGCGAAGATGGGCAGCCGTTCCGGCAGGGCGGCTCGGACGAGCCCGACGACCTCGGCCGAGGAGACGGGGTCGCACGCGAAGACGAGCCCGCGGTTGGCGACGTTCGGGCAGGAGATGTTGACCTCCACCGCCACGACCGCGTCCGACGCGGGACTGTCGGCGAGGGCCGTCGCCACCTCGGCGAACTCCGCGGCGGTGGTGCCGGCGATGGAGACGACGACCCGGGCCCCGAGGGACTTCAGCCAGGTGAGGTCCTTCTCGACGAAGGCCGCGATCCCCGGCCCCTGCAGCCCGATCGAGTTCAGCATCCCCGACGGCGTCTCGGCCATCCGTGGCGTGCCGCGCCCGGAGCGGGGTCGCGCCATGACCGTCTTCGTGACGAAGGCGCCGAGCTCGGTGATGTCGAAGAACCGGTGCAGCTCGCGCCCGTTGGCGGCGCAGCCGGACGCCGTCATGACGGGGTTCGGCAGCCAGGCGGTGCCGAGCCGGACCGACTGGTCGAAGGAGGTCATCGGTGCCCTCCCGCGGTCGGCGCGCCGACCGCGTCGGCGGGCACCCGGCATACGCCGTCCTCGAAGGCGTCCCAGCGGATCCGGTCGCCGCGGAAGACCGGCCCTTCGGCACACGAGCGGACCATCGACGTCCGGCCCTCGTCGTCGACGACGGGGAGGACACAGGTCATGCAGACACCGATCCCGCACGCCATGGCCTCCTCGACCGCCACCTGGGCCACCGCACCCGCCGCCGTCGCGACGTCGGTGACCGAGTGGAGCATCCCCATCGGGCCGCAGGCGTAGACGACGGCGGCATCGGTCCGGGCGATGAGGTCCGGGAGGGGGTCGGACACCCAGCCGCGCTGACCCGCCGAGCCGTCGTCGGTCGTCACGGTGACCCCATCGGCCGAGGCCGCCGCAAGGTCGGCCCCGAACAGCCGGTCCTCGGTCGCGGCACCGAGGACGACCTCGACGTGGCAACCCCGGTCGCGAAGGACGTCGCCGAGCCAGAACATCGGCGCCGAGCCGTAGCCGCCACCCACGAGGACGCACGCGACCGGGGCGGCCGGGATGGGGAACGGGCGGCCGAGCGGGCCGACGACGTCGAGCCGCTCCCCCGGCGCCAGCGACGTGAGCCACACCGTCCCGGGCCCCCTGGCGGCGACGACGATGTCGACGGTGCCTCCGCCCGGCCCGTCGGGGTCGGCCCGATGGATCGAGAACGACCGGCGCAGCAGCGTGGCCGACGTCGGGCCTCCGACGGCGAGGGCGACGAACTGCCCCGGCCGGGCCAGCGCCGCGACCTCGGGGGCCGCGATCGTCAGCCTCACGTAGGCCCCGACCGGGACCGCGGCACGCACCTCCCCGGTGACCTGGGCGACGCCGGTCACCGCTCCTCTCCCGCGCGCGCGCCGTAGAGGTCGATCGACCGGGCATGGTCCTGCAGGGACGTGACCGTCAGCTGCCCGAGGCGCTGGGCCTCGATGGCCTGGACGGCCGCCGAGAGCTCCTGGACCGTCGTGATGAGGGTGACGTCGGCGACGTTGGCCGCCGCCCGGATCGCGTAGCCGTCGGCGCGGGCGGCCTGGCCGGTCGGCGTGTTGACGACCATCGCGATCTCGCCCGCGGTGATCTTCTCGGCGATCGTCGGGGCGTCGTCGCCGTCGCCGTGACGTTCGCTGATCTTGCGGACGACCTCCGCCTGGATCCCGTTGCGGCGCAGGACGTCGGCGGTCCCGCTCGTCGCGACGATGCTGAAACCGAGGTCGGCAAGATGCTTGACGGGGAAGAGCATCGCCCGCTTGTCGCGGTTGGCGACCGAGACGAAGACCGAGCCCGAGTCCGGGAGCCCCCCGTAGGCCGCGAGCTGGCTCTTGGCGAACGCCAGGCCGAAGTCGGCGTCGATGCCCATGACCTCGCCGGTGGAGCGCATCTCCGGGCCGAGCAGGCTGTCGACGCTCTGCCCCTCGGCGGTGCGGAACCGGTAGAAGGGCAGCACGGCCTCCTTGACCGACATCGGCGCATGGACGGGCATCGTCCCGCCGTCGCCGGTCGGAGGCAGGAGGCCCTCCGCCCGCAGCTCGGCGACCGTCGCGCCGAGCATGACCCGGGCGGCGGCCTTGGCGAGGGGGACGCCGGTGGCCTTGGCGACGAACGGCACGGTCCGCGAGGCGCGCGGGTTGGCCTCGAGGACGTAGAGAATGTCCTGCGCGAGGGCGAACTGGACGTTCATCAGCCCCCGCACGCCGATGCCCTCGGCGAGCCGTCGGCACGACTCCCGGACCCGCTCGACCTCGGCGGCTCCGAGCGTCGCGGGCGGGAGCGTGCACGCGCTGTCACCGGAGTGGATGCCCGCCTCCTCGATGTGCTCCATGACGCCGCCGAGGTACATGTCGACGCCGTCGTAGAGCACGTCGACGTCGATCTCGATCGCGTCGTCGAGGAACCGGTCGACGAGGACCGGGTGCTCCGGCGAGGCGCTCGTCGCCCGCTCCACGTACGTCGCGAGCGTCTCGTCGTCGTAGACGATCTCCATCCCGCGGCCGCCGAGGACGTAGGAGGGCCGGACGAGCACGGGGTAGCCGATGTCGCGCGCCACCTCGACCGCCTCCGCCACGCTGTATGCCGTCCCGTGCTTGGGTGCCGGCAGCCCGGCCTCGGCGAGGACCCGCCCGAACGCCCCGCGGTCCTCGGCGAGGTCGATCGCCTCCGGCGTCGTGCCGACGATCGGGACGCCGGCGTCCTTGAGCGCCTGGGCCAGCCCGAGCGGGGTCTGGCCGCCCAGCTGGACGATGACGCCCGCGATGGGGCCGGCCTGCTGCTCGGCATGGAAGACCTCGAGGACGTCCTCGAGGGTGAGCGGCTCGAAGTAGAGCCGGCTCGAGGTGTCGTAGTCGGTCGAGACCGTCTCGGGGTTGCAGTTGACCATGATGGTGTCGTAGCCGGCCGCGCGGAGGGCGAAGCTGGCGTGGACGCAGGAGTAGTCGAACTCGACGCCCTGGCCGATCCGGTTCGGCCCGGAGCCGAGGATGAGGACGGCCGGGGCCTGCCTCGGCTCGACCTCCGTCTCCTCGTCGTAGGCCGAGTAGTGGTACGGGGTCCGGGCGGCGAACTCGGCCGCGCACGTGTCGACCGTCTTGAAGACCGGACGCACCCCGAGGGCGTGCCGGACCCCGCGGACGACGGCCTCCGGCATCCCGGTGATGCCCGCCAGCTGGGCGTCGGAGAACCCGTGCCGCTTGGCGAGCCGGAGCAGGTCCGGGGTCAGCCGACCGGACTCGGCAACCGCCTCGGCCACCACCTCGGCCACCTCGTTGAGGAGCTGGATCTGGTCGAGGAACCACGGGTCGATGGCGGTGACGTCGTGGACCTCCTCGACGGTCAGCCCGGCCCGCAGGACCTGCTGGACGACGACGATCCGGCCGTCGGTCGGACGCCGGCACCCCTCGAGGGCGGCGCGGGCCTCCTCCGTCGTCATCGGCTCGCCCGTCCAGTGGAAGCTCGAGCCGGCCTTCTCCATCGAGCGCAGGGCCTTCTGGAGGGCCTCGGTGAACGACCGGCCGATCGACATCGCCTCGCCGACGCTCTTCATCGTCGTCGTGAGGGTGTCGTCCGCCGAGGGGAACTTCTCGAAGGCGAACCGCGGCACCTTGACGACGACGTAGTCGAGGGTCGGCTCGAAGCTCGCCGGCGTCTCCTCGGTGATGTCGTTGGGCACCTCGTCGAGGGTGTAGCCGATCGCCATCTTGGCCGCGATCTTGGCGATGGGGAACCCGGTCGCCTTCGACGCCAGCGCCGACGAGCGCGACACCCGGGGGTTCATCTCGATGACGATGACGCGGCCGTCCTCGGGGTTGACCGCGAACTGGATGTTGCAGCCGCCGGTGTCGACACCGACCTCGCGGATGACGGCGATCCCGATGTCGCGCAGCCGCTGGTACTCGCGGTCGGTGAGGGTGAGGGCCGGCGCGACGGTGATCGAGTCACCGGTGTGGACCCCCATCGGGTCGAGGTTCTCGATCGAGCAGACGACGACGACGTTGTCGGCGTGGTCGCGCATCACCTCGAGCTCGTACTCCTTCCAGCCGAGGATCGACTCCTCGAGGAGGACCTCGGTGACCGGCGAGTACTTGAGCCCGGCCCCGGCCATCCGGCGCAGCTCGGCCTCGTCGTGGGCGAAGCCCGAGCCGAGCCCGCCCATCGTGAACGACGGGCGGACGACGACGGGGTAGCCCAGCTCGTCGGCCCCGGCGAGCACCTTGGCCAGGGCGTGCTCGACCCGCTCGTGGTCGCTCGCGCCCTCCGGGGCGTCGTCGGCGTTGCAGATCACCGACCGGGCCGACTCCGCCCCGCACCGCGCGACGACCCCCTTGAAGGCCTCGCGGTCCTCGCCGAGGCGGATGGCGTCGACGTTGGCGCCGATGAGCGGGCAGTCGTACTTCTCGAGGACGCCGCCCTCGTGCAGGGCCATCGCCGTGTTGAGGGCGGTCTGGCCGCCGAGCGTGGCGAGGACCGCGTCGGGACGCTCCTTGGCGATGATCCGCTCGACGACCTCGGGGGTGATCGGCTCGACGTAGGTCGCGTCGGCGAACTCGGGGTCGGTCATGATCGTCGCGGGGTTGGAGTTGACGAGGATGACCCGGATCCCCTCGTCGCGCAGCACCCGGCAGGCCTGGGTTCCGGAGTAGTCGAACTCGCAGGCCTGGCCGATGATGATCGGCCCGGAGCCGATGACGAGGACGCTCGTGATGTCGGCGCGCTTGGGCATCAGGCCACCTCCCCCTCGCTCGCGGGGGCGGCCGGTCGCGGGGTCCGCCCCGTCCGCCCCATCAGCTCGACGAAGCGGTCGAAGAGGTATGCCGCGTCGTGCGGACCGGCCGCCGCCTCCGGGTGGTACTGGACGGAGAAGGCGGGCACGTCGAGGCACTCGAGTCCCTCGACGACGTCGTCGTTGAGGCACACGTGCGACACGCGCACCCGGCCGAACTCGGTGTCGGCGTCGCGGTCGAGCGGGGCGTCGACGGCGAAACCGTGGTTGTGCGCCGTCACCTCGACCTTGCCGGTCGTGCGGTCCATGACCGGCTGGTTGATGCCGCGGTGGCCGTACTTGAGCTTGTACGTGCCGAAGCCGAGGGCCCGGCCGAGGATCTGGTTGCCGAAGCAGATCCCGAAGACGGGGATCCCGGCCCGCAGCACCCCCCTCGCCACGTCGGTCTGGTGGTCGGCCGTCGCCGGGTCACCCGGACCGTTGGAGAAGAACACCCCGTCCGGCCCGACCGCCTCGACCTGCTCCAGGGTCGCGTCGGCGGGGAGCACGTGGACCTCGATCCCGCGCTGCGCCATCATCGCGGGCGTCATCGCCTTGATCCCGAGGTCGACCGCGGCGACGGTGAAGCGCCGCTCCCCCGCCGCCGGCACGACGTAGGGCTCCTTCGTCGCGACCTCGCAGGCGAGGTCGGCCCCGACCATCGCGGGGGCGTCGATGACCGTCGTGAGGAGGTGCTCGCGGGGCAGCGCGGCATACGCGCCGGAGAAGATGCCGACCCGCATCGCCCCGCGCTCGCGCAGGTGACGGGTGAGGGCCCGGGTGTCGATGTCGCAGATGCCGACGACGCCCTGGCGGTCCAGCTCCTCCTCGAGGGTCCGCCGCGAACGCCAGCTCGACGGGCGCAGCGCGGGGTCCCGCACGACGTAGCCGGCGACCCAGATGCGCGCGGACTCGTCGTCCTCGTCGTTCCAGCCGGTGTTGCCGACGTGCGGCGAGGTCATGACGACGACCTGCCGGTGGTAGCTCGGGTCGGTCAGCGTCTCCTGGTAGCCGGTCATGCCGGTGGAGAACACGGCCTCGCCGACGGTCTCTCCGCGGTGGCCGTAGGCCTTCCCGACGAAGGTCCGCCCGTCCTCGAGGATGAGGACGGCGGGCTCGCGGTCGGTCAGCATGGGCGGATCTCTCCCTCCCGCGCGGTCACGCTGGCCGCGCAGGATCGTCGTGTGGACGGCTCCGGTGAAGGACATGCCGTGCCAGGGGTTGTTGCGGGCCTGGGACTGCGACGCGTCGCGGTCGACGGTCCACGTCCGCGAGGGGTCGACGAGCACGAGGTTGGCCGGCTCACCGGCCGCGACGGGACGACCGTGGCCGGCGAGGCCGGCGATGCGCGCCGGGGCGGCGGACATGACCCGGGCCAGGTCGCCCCAGCCCATCCGTCCGGAGCGGACCATGAGGTCGGCGACGACGGCGAACGAGGTCTCGAGCCCGATCATGCCGTTCGCGGCGTCGACGAAGGCGTGCTCCTTGTCGTGCCGCGCGTGCGGCGCATGGTCGGTCGCGACGACGTCGACGGTCCCGTCGGCGAGGGCCTCGCGCAGCGCCTCGGCGTCCTCGGTCGGTCGCAGCGGCGGGTTGACCTTGAAGACGGGGTCGTAGGCGGTGAGCCGCTCCTCGGTGAGGGCGAGGTGGTGCGGGGTCGCCTCGGCCGTCACGCGGTATGCCGCGGGCCTTGGCCCAGCGCACGACGTCGAGCCCCTCGGCCGTCGTCACGTGGGCGACATGGACCCGGCTGCCGGTGTGCTCGGCGAGCATGACGTCCCGGGCGATGATCGACGCCTCGGCCACCGGCGGCCAGCCCGGCAGCCCGAGCCGTCCGGACAGCTCGCCCTCGTGGGCGCAGGCCGTCGGTCCGGCGAGGTGGGGGTCCTGGCTGTGCTGCGAGATGACCCCGCCGAAGGCCCGGATGTACTCGAGGGCCCGGCGCATGACCCGGGAGTCGGCGACGCAGTGTCCGTCGTCGCTGAAGACGCGGACCCGGGCCCGGGACCGGTACATGAGGCCGAGCTCGGCGAGCTCGACGCCCTCGATGCCCTTCGTCACCGCGCCGATGGGCTGGACGTCGACGAGGCCACAGGCCCGGCCGAGGTCGAGGACGTGCTCGACGACCTCGGCGGTGTCGGCGACGGGACTCGTGTTCGCCATGGCGAGGATGGCCGTGAAGCCCCCGGCCGCCGCGGCGGCAGAGCCGCTCGCGACCGTCTCGGCGTCCTCCCGTCCCGGCTCGCGCAGATGGGTGTGGATGTCGACGAGACCGGGAAGCAGGG
This sequence comes from uncultured Actinomycetota bacterium, assembly GCA_963745335.1. GTDB lineage: Bacteria > Actinomycetota > Actinomycetes > Actinomycetales > Dermatophilaceae > CAVSJJ01. The sequence continues at coordinate 48,378 of CAVUXP010000009.1, read as the reverse complement.
CGAGGCCGTCGGCGTCGAGGACCTCGGCGTCCGCCGGCGCGTCGACCCGGCCCACCTCGGCGATGACGCCGTCGCGGACGAGGACGTCGCCCGTCTCACCGGTCGGGAGGTCGGCGGCATACCGGGTGGCTCCGCGGATCAGGAGGGTGTCGCTCATGCCGCCACCTCCGTCCCGTCGCCGGTCACGGCGGGCTCGTCTGCCCCCGCGAGAAGGTGGTAGAGGATGCTCATCCGCACGGCGACGCCGGCCGACACCTGGTCGAGGACGAGGCTGCTCGCGGCGTCCGCCGCGTCGGCGGAGATCTCGAGCCCGCGGTTCATCGGCCCCGGGTGACAGATGACGGCGCCCGCGTTGGCCGCGAGGAGGGCCCCGAGCCGAGGGCGGGTCAGGCCGTAGCCGACGGTGTACTCGCGCGGCGTCGGGAAGAACCCGCCGCTCATCCGCTCGCGCTGGACCCGGAGCATCATCACCGCGTCGGGCCCGCCCGCGATGACCTCGTCGAGGTCGTGCGACAGGCCGAAGCCGTCGGCGGCGGCCCAGGCGGCGGCCCCGGCCGGCATGAGCGTCGGCGGGGCGACGAGGGTGACCTCGGCGCCGAGCGTGGCGAGGAGGAGCAGGTTGGACCGGGCGACCCTGCTGTGGGTGATGTCGCCGACGATGGCGACCCGGCGGCCCTCGAGCGACCCGAGCCGCTGCTCCATCGTGTAGGCGTCGAGGAGCGCCTGCGTCGGGTGCTCGTGGGTGCCGTCGCCGGCATTGACGACGTGGGCGTCGACCCAGCCGGCGACCTGCTGGGCGGCTCCGCTGACGTTGTGCCGGATGACGAACGCGTCGACGCCCATCGCCCCCACCGTCCGGACGGTGTCGCGCAGTGACTCGCCCTTGGAGGTCGAGGACCCCTTGGCCGAGATGTTGATGACGTCGGCCGAGAGCCACTTGCCCGCGATCTCGAACGAGGAGCGGGTGCGGGTCGAGTCCTCGAAGAAGAGGTTGATGACCGTCCGGCCGCGCAGGGTCGGCAGCTTCTTGACCTCGCGGCGCTGGACGTCGTGCATCTCCGCGGCCGTGTCGAGGATCATCCGGACGTCGTCGCGGGTGAGGTCGGTGATGGACAGGAGGTGGCGCCGCATCAGCCCTCCCCTCCCGGTGCCGCGGTCGAGATCGTCACGGACTCCGGCCCGTCGTCCTCGCCGGCGAGGTGGACCCGCACCGTCTCGCTGTGGGAGGTCGGGAGGTTCTTGCCGACGTGGTCGGCCCGGATCGGCAGCTCGCGGTGGCCCCGGTCGACGAGCACCGCCAGCCGGACCGCACGCGGACGGCCGAGGTCGGAGAGTGCGTCGAGGGCGGCCCGGATGGTGCGGCCGGAGTAGAGGACGTCGTCGACGAGGACGACGACCCGGTCGTCGATGCCGCTTGCGGGGATGTCGGTGCGCATCGGGCTTCGGGTCGGCTGCCGGCGCAGGTCGTCGCGGTGCATCGTCACGTCGAGGGCGCCGACCGGCACGGCGGTGCCCTCGACGTCGGCGATGAGGGCGGCGAGGCGCTCGGCGAGCGGCACGCCCCGGGTGGGGATCCCGAGGACGACGAGGTCCTCGGCCCCCTTGTTGTGCTCGAGGATCTCGTGGGCGATGCGGCGCAGCGCCCGGGAGATGTCGGAGTCGCTCATCACCGTCCGGGTGACCGGAGGGGAGCCTGGGGAGGCGGGCCCTGCGGCCGGCTCGGAGCCGGCCGGCGGGACGCCCGGCCCGTCGGTGTCGGGACGCGGCATACGCGTACGACCTCCTTCTCTGCCTCACGGGACAGGTCGTTAAAGGATGTCTGGCGAGGTCACTCTATGCCGCCTCCCCCGTCGCACCGCACCGGGGCTCGCGGGGTGGGACGGATGAGACCGATGGGTCGCGGCCCCACGCCGCGGCACCCGATCACCGGCGACGGGGTGGGATTCGCTCGGCCGAGCATGGGTAGACGCCGACCATGACGTCCTACGGCTACACGCTCATGACCGAACAGTCCGACCCGCGCGACCTCGTCCGGTACGCCGCCGCGGCAGAGAGCGCCGGCTTCGACTTCGAGGTGAGCAGCGACCACTACTTTCCCTGGCTCGACGAGATGGGTCACGCCTGCTACGCGTGGAGCATGCTCGGCGCCGTGAGCCAGGTGACCGACCGGGTCGAGCTGATGACCTACGTGACGTGCCCGACCATGCGGTACCACCCGGCCGTCGTCGCCCAGAAGGCGGCCACGCTCGCCCTGCTCAGCGACGGCCGGTTCACCCTCGGGCTCGGCGCCGGCGAGAACCTCAACGAGCACGTCATCGGGGAGGGGTGGCCGCCGGCCAACGCACGCCACGACATGCTCGAGGAGGCCATCGGGATCATCCGTGAGCTCCTCGGCGGCGGCTACGTCAACCGCAGCGGCGAGTTCTTCACCGTCGACTCGGCGAAGTTGTGGGACGTGCCCGAGGACGGGGTGCCCATCGGCGTGGCCGTGTCCGGAGGCCAGTCGGTCGAGCGCTTCGCGCCGCTCGCCGACCACCTCATCGCCGTCGAGCCCGACGCCGGCCTCGTCCAGGGCTGGGATGCCGCCCACGGCGGCACCTCCCGGAAGATCGGCCAGCTCCCGGTCTCCTGGGGGCCGGACCGGGACGAGGCGCTCGCCCGTGCCCACCGGACGTTCCGGTGGTTCGGCGGCGGTTGGAAGGTCAACGCCGAGCTCCCCGGTACGGCCGGGTTCGCGGCCGCCTCCCAGTTCGTCCGGCCCGACGATGTCGCCGACGCGATCCCCTGCGGCCCCGACGTCGAGGCCATCGTCTCGGCCGTGCGTGAGTACGAGGCGGCCGGCTTCACGGACGTTGCGCTCGTCCAGACCGGTGACGAGCGTCAGGAGGACTTCCTCCGGATGGCCGAGAGCGAGCTGCTCCCTGCGCTGCGCGGGTCCTGAGGCGGCGATGCCGCGCGACCATGGTGGGCCGCGCGGCATACCGCAGGGACGGGCCTACCGGGCGTAGCCCTGGACGTCGACGACGAGATGGACCGCCCGGCGCGAGCCGTTGTGGACGGTGATCGTCCCGTCGCTCGCGAGCGAGACGACGGTGAGGCTGGCCACCACCGTCCCGGGCCGGAAGTTGACGACGGAGCTCGTCGTCGTCCGGGCGGCCGCCGCGGAGAGCCACCCGGCGCCCGTCGTCGGGACGACGGTGAGGTTGACCGATGCGGCGACCGCGCCCGCCGGCACGGGTGAGCCCGCGACGCCGGCGACCTTGACGACCCGGTCGCCACCGGCGGGGATGATCGCCGCGCCGGGGTTGGCCACGGTGCCGCGGCGGGTGTCGAGGACCCGCCCCGCGGTGACCGGGGTCCACAGCGAGCCGGTCGGCGTCACCTGCCCCTGGAGGTCGACGAGGACGTCGACGGAGCCGGCGGAGTGGTTCGTCACCTGGACGCTCCCCGTCGAGCTGAGAGCGGCGAGCGTGACGTTCCCGACGACAGACCGGGGCGAGTAGTTGAGCACCGAGGTGCCGCCCGTCGAGCCGTTGCTCGCCGTGAGGTAGCCCCGGTCGGTGGCGTGGACGGTCGTGAGACGCAGGGCGGCGGCGAGCGCGGACGTCGTCACCGGGGAGCCGGCCACCCCACCGACCTGGACGTCGATCGACTCCCCCGGCCCGAGGGCCCGGGCCCGCACGTTGGCGACGGTCCCGCGACGGGTGTCGAGCAGCCGGGTCGGCTCGGTCGGGGACCACTTCCCTCCGCCGCTCGCGGTCGGGGACACGTAGCCCTGGACGTCGGCCACGAGGTGGAGGGTGCCCCTCGTGACGTTGACGAACGTGGCGGTGCCGTTCGCGGACACCCGCACCGTGGCCAGGTTGGCGACGGTCGTCCGGGGCCTGAGGTTGAGCAGCGAGGTGCCGCTCGCGCCGTCGCCGATGTAGCCGCCTCGGGTGGCGGCCGTCGCGGTGAGGTTGACGGCGACCGATGTGGCGCCACTGGGAATCGGCGTGCCGGTGCCGGCAAGGCGGACGGTCACCCGCTGATGCGGCTGGAGCGCCGTCGAGAGGGAGGGGTTCGCCGTCGTCCCCTTCCGGGTGTCGAGCACGCGGGTCGGGGTGAGCGCGACGAACCGTCCGGCCGCCGTCGGCACGACCGCGTCCGAGGCGGCCGAGGCCGGGCCGCTTCCGACGATGTTCGTCGCGGTGACGGTGAAGGTGTATGCCGTGCCGTTCGTCAGGCCGGTCATCGCCACCGAGCGGACGCTGCCACCGACGGTCGTGCTCCTGCCACCCGGCGATGCGGTGACGGTGTAGCCGGTGATGCTCGCGCCGTTGGCCGGTGCCGCCGACCACGAGACGGTGACCGCGCCGTCGCCGGGGGCGCCACTCACCGCGTCGGGGGCGCCGGGCTCGGTGCCGACGACGGTGAAGCGCATCGCGTCGGCGGAGACCTTCCGGGCGGTCGAGACCGACCCGCTGTCGCCCATGTGGACGGTGATCGGCTTGCCGTCCAGGGCGAGGTAGGTGCCGACCCGCCGGTAGCCCTTGGACTCCCACTGCGCAATCTTCGTCGAGGTCGTGCCCTGGGCGTGGGTGACCGTGTAGGCGGCGGTCCCGGTCGTGCCGGTGTCGGGGACATAGGCGTCGACGGCATACAGGGCGGGGCGCAGGCTGGGCGACCACGTCGCCCCCTGGGCCTCACTCGACGTCGCCGTCGAGTGCGTGTAGTACGACCGGCCCTTGACGCCCTGGCCCGGCTGGGGGTGCCAGTCGCTCATGCTCCCGGTGAAGACGAAGCCCCGCGAGCCGGGACCGAGGATGTTGGTGCCGTAGTTCGTCTGCGTGGCGTTGCCGGGCAGGGTGACGTCGACCCAGTTGGAGTCGATGTTGATCGTGCGCCCTCCCCAGGTCTCGTTGTGGCCCCCGGCGTACTGGTGCAGCCGCTGGTGAAAGCGCCAGTAGCGGTCCTTGAAGGCGGGGTAGGACGCGGAGTCGACGAGGTCCTGGCGCTGGTTCCAGTGGGCATACCAGACATGGTCGGGCGGGGTGAACGTCTTGTCGCCGGACGCGTAGGCCCGGGACATGTCGCTCATGAGCGAGGCCGGGCTGCCGTAGACGCCGGAGAGGTACCCCTGGCGACGCAGCTCGGCGGTCCAGGCGGTGACGAAGTCGAGCACGGCGCCGGTGCACGAGGAGTTCCCGGTGGCGTACGCCTCCATGTCGTAGTAGATGACCGAGCCCGCGGCGAGGCCGAACCGCTTGGCCTGGACGACGGCGTCGGCGGCGTTGCTGCGGCCCTGCGTGGCGGCCTTGCTCGCCGAGATGTGCGCCAGCCCGCCCTGGTAGACGCAGGGGGCCTGGGGACCGACGTAGATGGGGATGAGGCCCCAGCCGTAGCCGGAGACCGTCGAGACCCACGAGGAGCTGAGGTTGCCGTCCCCGCACGCGCGCATCGAGCCGCCGATGTAGATGCCGACCGCGGCATACGGTGAGGACCGCCACGCGCTCATCGTCGAGGTCGAGGGTGCGGAGCAGGCGTCGAAGGCCATGCCGCCGGCAAGGAGCTTGCGGGACGTGGTCGCCGTGGCGGCGGCCGTGGTCGCGGCCGCGCCGGCGTGGTATGCCGCGGTCGTCGCCGACGCTCCGCCGGCGGCGTCGGTGCCGGCGGACGGCGTCGCGGCCGCCCCGCCCGACCCGGAGGTGCCGGCCCGGTCGCTCGACACGGGGCCGGCGACGGGGGCGAGGGACTCCTCGGCCCGCTGGGCCACCGTGGCGTCGGCGCCCCACGCGGTCCGGAGGACGACACCCTCGTCGGGGAGGACGACCTCCCGTTCCTGCGAGGTGCCGCCGTCGACGACCCGCGCCGGCATGCCGCCGACCCGCGTCGACCGGCCGGTCGCCGCGAGGGAGCGCTCACGAGGCGTCGAGGGAGCGAGCCAGACCGTCCCCGCTCGCCCGACCGCGTGGGCCGGGCAGTCCGGGTCGGCACCGGGGGTGCCGAGGTAGACCGCGGAGCGGTCCAGCCGGACACAGGCCGAGGGGTCGGCGTCGAGGTCGACGACCGGCCAGGAGGCGGGGACCCGGATGCCGACCGAGCGGTAGCGCACGGTCTTCAGGGCCGGGGACCCGGCGCCGGGGGCGACGGTCGGGCTCGCCGCCGCCCCCGGCGAGGCGGCCGGGGTCGTTGCGGTGGCGGCGGAGGCGGCGGATTGGCCGAGGAGGGCGGTCCCGAGGGCGAGGAGGGGGGCAACCCACCGGGCTAGCTGTGACACGAGGTGCTCCAGGGGCGAATGTCAACGGGTGTGCCCTTCAGGGTGACACACCCACGCGGTCTACGTCGGGTGTTCGAGGGATGAGAGTCGGCGACGACCACCGTCCGGTGGCCGCCGGGCGGGGCGAACGTGACCCAGGAGGTGGATGGGACGTCGACCCGCCCCCAGGGTCTCAGCCCAGCGTCGATCGCACCTCGGCCAAACGGGCCAAAAGGCCGTTGACGAACCGGGGAGACTCGTCCGTGCTCAGCTCGGTCGCGAGGGCGACCGCCTCGGCGATGGCGACCCCCTCCGGCACGTCGGCGGCATAGAGAACCTCGTAGGCGCCGAGGCGGAGGATCGCCCGGTCGACGGCGGGCATCCGGTCGACCGACCAGCCCTGCGAGTACGTCGACAGCAGCTCGTTGATGTCCGTCCAGTGGTCGACGACGCCCTCGACGAGGGTCACGGTGTACTCGGCGAGCGGTGCCTTCGTCGCGGGCCTCGCGAGCCGCTCCGCGAGCAGCTCGCGGGCGTTGACCCCGCGCTGCTCGGCCTCGAAGAGGAGGTCGAGCGCGCGCTTGCGGGCCTTGGAGCGGGCAGCCACGGGGTCAGTTGACCCGGCCGAGGTAGGACCCGTCGCGGGTGTCGACCTTGATCTTCGTTCCGGTCTCGAGGAAGAGCGGCACCGCGATCTCGGCGCCGGTCTCGACGGTGGCGGGCTTGGTGCCGCCGGTCGAGCGGTCACCCTGGAGGCCGGGCTCGGTGTAGGTGATCTCGAGGACGACGGAGGCGGGCAGCTCGACGAAGAGCACGTTCCCGTCGTGCCGCGCGACGACGGTGTCCTGGTTCTCCATCATGTACTTCGCCGCGTCCCCGACGATCTCGGGTGAAACCGGGATCTGGTCGTAGGTGTCGGGGTCCATGAAGATGAAGTCGGTGCCGTCGTTGTAGAGGTACTGCATCGTCCGCTTGTCGACGTTCGCCGTCTCGACCTTCACGCCGGCGTTGAAGGTCTTGTCGACGACCTTCCCGGACATGACGTTCTTCAGCTTCGTGCGGACGAACGCCGGGCCCTTGCCGGGCTTGACGTGCTGGAACTCGACGACGGTCCACAGCTGGCCCTCGATGTTGAGGACGAGTCCGTTCTTGAGGTCGTTGGTCGTTGCCACGCGGGTGTGTCTCTCTCGGTGCGGGTCCGGGGGTGCTCGGGTCGCGCGGGCGCGCGTCACCGCCGCGGAGGGGCTGGGGATCGGGAGCCATCGTACCGTGTGCGGGCGTCTCCCCCGTCATGCTCGGCCCCGCGGCCCGCCCGCCTGCGCGCCCCGACGTCGATCCCCCGCCCTCGATCTCCCCGCCCCCCACCCCCGGCACGAACCTCTGCTAGCAGAGGTTGCTGCCGAATGGGGGTGTTGCAGCACCCCCGTTCGGCACGAAGGTCTGCTAGCAGAGGTTCGTGCAGGGGCGGGGCGGTCGGCGCGGGGGTCAGTCGGCGGCGATCGCCGCGTATGCCGCCCGCAGCAGCTCCTCGTCCGGGCCCTCGAGCCGCGCGGGGCGGGCCAGGTCCTCGAGGACGACGAAGCGCAGCAGCGAGCCGCGGGTCTTCTTGTCGCGGCGCATCGCGACGAGCAGGTGCTCGAGCCGGCCGCCCGGGTAGGCCGTCGGAAGCCCCACCGCCTCCAGGACGGCCCGGTGCCGGTCGCGCACCTCCGGCGGCAGGCCGGCGGCGCGGACGCCGAGCTCGGCGGCATACACCATTCCGATGGCGACGGCCTCGCCGTGGCGACGCGTGTACCCCTCGGCCTGCTCGATGGCGTGGCCGAGGGTGTGGCCGTAGTTGAGGATCTCGCGCAGCCACGACTCGGTGAGGTCCTTGCTGACGACCTCGGCCTTGACGGCGATGGCCCGCTCGACGAGCTCGTTCGTGCTCGGCCCGTCCCACCGACGCGCGCCCTCGGGGTCGGCCTCGACGAGGTCGAGGATCGGCGGGGTCGGCGATGAAGCCGGCCTTGATGACCTCCGCGAGCCCGGCGACGTAGTCGTCGGTGGGGAGCGTCGCGAGCAGGTCGAGGTCGCACACGACCCCGCCGGCGGGTGGAAGGAGCCGACGAGGTTCTTGCCCTCGGCGGTGTTGATGCCGGTCTTGCCCCCGACGGCGGCGTCGACCATCGCCAGCAGGGTGGTCGGCACCTGGACGACGGCGACCCCGCGCAGCCACGTCGCGGCGACGAAGCCGGCGAGGTCGGTCACCGTGCCGCCGCCGACCCCGACGACGGCGTCGCTCCGGGTGAACCCGGCCTGCCCGAGCTCCGCCCACAGGACCGACGCGGTCTCGGCGGTCTTGGCCGCCTCGGCGTCCGGCACCGCGGCGAGGCGGACCTCGTGGTCGACACCGAGCGCCTCGGCGACGGCCCGGGCGGGCCCGGGGAACGCCGCCGAGTGGACGACGAGGACCCGCTCGACGCTCGGCAGGAGCATGGCCCCCACGGACGCGAGCAGGTCGTGGCCGATGACGACGTCGTAGTCGCCGCCGACCGACACCGTCGTCGACGGCCCGCTCACGCCTCCCCCACCGCGGCGAGCACGGCCTCCGCGACGTCCTCGGGAGACCGACCCGCCGTGTCGATGGTCACCGTCGCCAACCGCTGGTAGACGGGACGCCGGTCGGCCATGAGGGCCGTCCACCTCGCCCGGGGGTTGACCGCGAGCAGCGGCCGGGAGGCGTCGAAGCCGACCCGCTTGGCGGCGTCGGCGATGCCCACGTCGAGGAAGACGACGACCTGGCCGTCCAGCGCCGCCTGGGCGGCCTCGTCCATCGGCGCCCCGCCACCGAGCGCGACGACGCCGGTGCCCGCCGTGATGGCCTGGACCACCTCGTCCTGCTCGAGCGCCCGGAAGGCGGCCTCTCCGTCGGAGATGAAGATCTCGGCGATGGAGCGGCCCTCGCCCGCCTCGATGGCGGCGTCGGTGTCGAGGAAGGGCACCCCGAGCCGGTCGGCGACGATGGCCCCGACCGTGGACTTGCCCGCGCCAGGCGGGCCGATGATGACGAGCTTCGGCATGGTGGTCACCAGGTTCGCATGCTCGGGGGGATGGCCGCGAGGTATGCCGCGTGGTTGCGTGCCGTCTCGGCCACCGAGTCTCCGCCGAACTTCTCCAGGCAGGCCTCGGCGAGGACGAGGGCGACCATCGCCTCGGCGACCACCCCGGCCGCCGGCACGGCGCACACGTCGGACCGCTGGTGGATCGCCGTGGCCGGGCCGTCGGCGGCGACGTCGACCGTGGCGAGGGCCCGCGGGACGGTGCTGATCGGCTTCATCGCCGCGCGCACCCGCAGCAGCCCGCCGATCGACATCCCACCCTCGGTGCCGCCCGCTCGGTTCGTCCGTCGCCGGATGACGCCGTCGGGGTCCCGATCCATCTCGTCGTGGGCCTGCGACCCCCGGCGGGCGGCGGTGCGGAAGCCGTCGCCGACCTCGACGCCCTTGATGGCCTGGATGCCCATGAGCGCCCCGGCGAGCCGGGAGTCCAGCCGCCGGTCCCCGTGCACGTGCGAGCCGAGACCCGGCGGCACGTCGTAGGCGATGACCTCGACGACCCCACCGAGGGTGTCGCCGTCGGCCCGCGCGGCGTCGACCTCGGCGACCATGGCCGCCGAGCCCGCGGCGTCGAGGCTGCGGACCGGGTCGGCGTCGAGGGCCGCCACGTCGTCCGGGGTCGGCAGGGCGGCGTCGTCCGCCACTCCGGCGGTCCCGATGGCGACGGTGTGCGACACGAGCCGGACGCCGTAGGCCTGCTCGAGGAACCGCGCCGCGACCTCGCCCAGCGCCACCCGAGCCGCCGTCTCGCGGGCCGAGGCGCGCTCGAGGATCGGCCTGGCGTCGTCGAAGCCGTACTTCTGCATCCCGACGAGGTCGGCGTGGCCCGGTCGGGGCCGGGTGAGCGGCTTGTTCCGGGCCAGCTCCTTCTCGGCACCCACGTCGTCGGCCGCGGCATACGCCTCATGGGTCACCGGGTCGGGGCTCATGACGGTCTCCCACTTGGCCCACTCGGTGTTGCCGACCCGGATGGCGACCGGGGAGCCGAGGGTGAACCCGTGCCGGACGCCCCCGAGGAACTCGACCTCGTCCTTCTCGAAGCTCATCCGGGCCCCGCGGCCGTAGCCGAGGCGTCGGCGCGCGAGCGCGGCGGCGAGGTCGTCGGAGGCGACGGCGATGCCGGCCGGGAGCCCCTCGATGGTCGCGACGAGCGCCGGTCCGTGCGACTCCCCCGCGGTCAGCCAGCGCAACATGGTGCCCATTGTCCTTCCCGTCCGCGCCCGAGGCTCAGGTCGCCATGATCTGGGATGCCCACAGGATGCCGCCGAAGACCCCGAGGCAGAGCGCCGGCCCGTAGGCGAAGTCGGCCTTGCGGCTGCGGCCGCGGATCATGACGAGGACGGCACCCAGCCCGCCCAGCAGGACGATCGACAGCAGCCCGGTCTGGAGCGGCCGCCAGCCGAGCCAGCCGAGGAGGAGCCCGACCGACACGCTGAGCCGCACGTCGCCCCAGCCCATCCCGCCACCGGGGAGGAGCGAGAGGACGAAGAAGATGACCCAGACCATGGCCATCCCGAACAGCGCGCCGGGCCAACCCTCCCCACCGGCGGCGGCCGTCGCGATGGCGAGGAGGAGCGACGACCCCACCCGTCCCGGGCCAGACGATGCCGACCGGCAGCCGGTGGACGTCGAGGTCGATCCAGATGAGCACGACCGACAACCAGGCGAAGAGGAGGTATGCCGGGGCCGCGGCCCAGTGGGCCGTGTCGCCGACGCACCAGCCGACGAGGACCCACAGGGCGGCCAGGGCCGGCGCGGGCCACCACGGGCTGCCGGCGGGCCCGTCGGCCTCGTCGTCCTCGATCCGGTAGCCGCCGGTCACGAGCTGCCGCGCGGTCAGCTGCCCGAGACCCGCGCCGACGACGGCGAGGACGAGCAGCGCCCACCAGGGCAGGGGTGAGGACGTCACGCGGTCATCCTTCCAGGGCCGCCCGGCCGGCCCGGAGCATCTCCTCGACCGGCGCGGTGCGTCCGGTGAACATCTCGAACTGGATGGCGGCCTGGTGGACGAGCATGTCGAGGCCGGGGACGACGGTGAGGCCGGCGCCGGCCGCCGCCCGCGCCAGCGGGGTGGGCCAGTCGGCGTAGACGACGTCGAGGACGACCCCGCTCGTGCGCCCGCCCAGCCCGTCCGCCACGGCGTGCCCGCCACCGGGCGCGACGGTGGAGACGACGACGTCGCCGGTCAGGGCGCCCCAGCCGGCGAGGGGAGCCGTGGCGACCTCACCGACGCCGACCTCGGCCCCCGCGGCCCAGTCGGCGAGAGCCCTGGCCTTCGCCGCATCCCGGGCCGCCGCGGTGAGCGGCGAGGCCCCGAGCCGGGCCAGGGCGAGCAGCGCCGAGCGTGCCGTGGCCCCGGAGCCGAGGACGAGGCCCGCTCCCACGGGTTCCCCGACGTGCGGGCGCAGCGCTCCGAGGATCCCGGCGACGTCGGTGTTGTCGGCGAGCCAGGAGCCGTCGGACCGGCGCAGCAGCGTGTTGGCGGCTCCCGCCGCCGCGGCGAGCGGGGTCACCTCGGCCGCCACGCCGAGCGCGGCCTCCTTGAGCGGCATCGTCAGGCTGAGGCCGACCCAGTCCGGTCCGAGCCCGGCGACGAACCCGGCCAGCCCGGCGGCGTCGACCTCGAACAGCTCGTAGGCCCAGTCGGTGAGGCCGAGCGCGGCATACCCGGCGGCATGGAGGGCGGGCGAGAGCGAGTGGCCCACCGGGGAGCCGAGGACGGCGGCGCGGGGCATCGGTGCGGCGTCGGTCAGCAGGTCCCGGGATGGTCCCGGCAGAACTGCTGGAACTCCTGGACGTAGCGGTCGTGCTCGGCCTGGGTCGTCGCGAACTTCGTCTCCCCGGTGACCGGGTTGACGGCGACGAAGAACAGCCACGGGCCCGGGGTCGGGTTGATCGCGGCGTCGATCGCCTTGCGGCCGGGGTTGCTGATCGGGCCGACCGGCAGACCCTTGTGGACGTAGGTGTTCCACGGGTTGGGGTCGGCGCGCTCGGCGTCGGTCGTCGTCACCGACCGGTGCTTGACCCCGTAGCTCACGGTCGAGTCGAACTGGAGCAGCCCGTAGTTCGGTGGCCCGGTGTTCTTGATCCGGTTGAGGATGACCCGAGCGACCTTGCCCCGGTCGGCCTCCCCGCTCGCCTCGGCCTCGACGATCGAGGCGATGATGAGGATCCGCTCCCGGTCGGCGTTCGCGACCCCCGCGTCCTTGAGCTCGGAAGAGGTCTTGGCGACCATCCGCTTGATCTGCTCGGCCGCGCTCATCCCCTCCGGGAAGTCGTAGGTCGCCGGGAAGAGCCAGCCCTCGACGTTGCCCTTCGCGATCGACGGCAGGCCGATCGAGGCCGGCTTCTTGACGGCCTTGTCGTAGTCCGCTCGCGGCGTCCCCGTCTGCTCGCTCAGCAGGTCGAAGATCTCGGTGGCCCACAGTCCCTCGCGGACGGTGATCCCCGCCGAGCGGCTCGCCGGGTCCATGAGGAGGTCGAAGGCGGCCGCACCGGTCATGTGCTTCTTGAGGACGTAGGTGCCGGGCTGGATCGACGCCGACTCGTCGGGATGAGCCCGCGCGGCGTCGAGGAATGCCGTCCGGGTGAGGACGACGTCGGCGTCCTTGAGCGCCGTCGCGATCTCCTCACCGGTGTCGCCGCTCTTGACGACGATCTTCACCGTGCCCTCGCCGGGGCCGGGGTAGTCGGTCGGCTCGGACTGCCCGAAGGAGGTGACCTTCGAGATCATCGGCGAGATCGAGGACCAGGCAGCGATGCCCACGCCGCCGACGACGACGAGGACGAGCACGAGGACGAGCCAGGCCCGGCCGCGACGGGGCCGACGGGGCGGGCGGCCGTGGAGGTCGCGCCGACGGGTCGCCCCTGGCTCCTCGGCCGGGTCGCCACCGAAGATGGCGTGTCCGAGGTGGCTGTCCGTCACCGCATACCGTCCTTGGTCCTCGGCTTGCGCCTTCCGTGCGTCACCGGGTCGCCCGGCGGACGACCCGTCCCGCGCTCGATGTCGAGCGCGGCCTGCAGGATGAGCACCGCCGCGGCCTGGTCGACCACGGCACGCTGCCGCCGTCCGGCGACACCGCTCTCCCGCAGCGTGCGATGCGCATCGACCGTGGTCAGCCGCTCGTCGAAGAGGCGAACCGGCACCGGGTGCGATACGCGCCGACAAGGTTCGAGCATACTTGCGGGCCGCCTCGGCGGCCGCACCCTCCTGCCCCGAGAGGGATCGGGGCAGCCCGACGACGACCTCGACGGCGCCGAGGTCGGCGACGATGCCGCGCCACCGTCTCGACCGTCCGCCCGGCGTCGTCGGGGTCGCTGACGGTACGCACCGGCGTGGCGATCAGCCCGTCGGGGTCGCACGTCGCGACCCCGACCCGGACCGATCCCACGTCGACCCCGACGCGGACTCCCGTACGCATGTCAGCCGGCCAGCTCGCCGACCCGCCACTCGACCGCCGCGAGGGCGTCGCCGACCTTGCTCGGGTCGGAGCCGCCGCCCTGCGCGAGGTCGTCCTTGCCGCCACCGCCGCCGCCGAGGGTCTGCGCCGCCGCGCGGACGAGCTCGCCCGCCTTGATGCCCCGGCCACGCGCCGCCTCGTTCGTCGCGACGACGACGACCGGGCGCCCACCGGCGGAGCCGGTGACCGCGACGACGACGGGGCGGTCGTTGCCGAGCCGGCCCCGCAGGTCCAGGACCATCCGTCCGGGCGTCGTCGGCCGCCGCGTCGCTGCCGGCGTCGTGGCCGAGGAAGGTGACCCCGCCGACGTCCCGCGCCCGCTCGGTGAGGGCCGCCGAGGCCGCGAGGACCCGCTCGGCCCGCATCCGCTCGAGCTCCCGCTCGGCGTCCTTGAGCTTCGTGAGCATGCCGGACACCCGCTCGGCGAGCTCCTCCGGCCGGGCCTTGACGAGTTCGGTCAGCTGCCCGACGATCGGCGTGCTCGCGGGCCAGGAAGGAGTAGGCGTCGGTGCCGACGAGCGCCTCGACGCGGCGGACGCCGGAGCCGATCGACGCCTCGCCGAGCAGCGTGATCGTGCCGAGCTGGGTCGTCCGCTCGGCGTGGGTGCCCCCGCACAGCTCGCGGGCCCAGTCGCCGACGGAGATGACCCGGACGGCGTCGCCGTACTTCTCTCCGAACAGCGCCATCGCGCCCGCCTCGCGGGCCTGGTCCTGCGTCATGACGTCGGCCCGGACCGGGAGGTCGTCGAGGAGGATCGCGTTGACCCTCGCCTCGACGTCGGCGAGCACGGACGGGGGAACGGCGGCCGAGGCGTTGAAGTCGAACCGGAAGCGTCCGGGCGCGTTCTCCGACCCCGCCTGGGTGGCCGTCTCGCCGAGCGCCTCCCGGATCGCCTTGTGGACCATGTGGGTCGCCGTGTGGGCGCGCGAGATCGACCGGCGCCGCTCGATGTCGACCTCGGCATGCGCCTGCTCACCGAGACCGACCTCGCCGACGACGACCGTCGCGCGGTGGACGACGAGCCCGCCGATCGGCTTCTGGACGTCGCGGATCTGGATGATCGCGCCGTTCGCGAGCTGGAGCCGACCGCCGTCGGCGAGCTGGCCGCCGCCCTCCGCGTAGAACGGCGTCCGGTCGAGGACGAGCTCGATGTCGTCGCCGGTCTGCGCCGACGTCACCGAGACGCCACCGTTGATGAGACCGACGACCCTCGCCTCGCTGACGACCTCGTCGTAGCCGGTGAACTCGACCTCGCGGCCGAGGGCGTCGGCCACCTCGCGGTAGACGGTCGTGTCGCCGTGCGCGACCTTCTTCGCCCGCGCGTCCGCCTTCGCCCGCTGGCGCTGCTCGGTCATCAGCCGCCGGAAGCCCTCCTCGTCGACCGAGACTCCCTGCTCGGCCGCCATCTCGAGGGTGAGGTCGATGGGGAAGCCGTACGTGTCGTGGAGGGCGAAGGCCTCGTCGCCGGAGAGCACGCTGCCGCCGGCCGACTTGGTGCGGCCCACGGCGGTGTCGAGGATCGTCGTCCCCGCGGCGAGGGTGCGCCGGAACGCCTCCTCCTCGGCATACGCGATCTGGCTGATCCGTTCGAACCCGGACGCGAGCTCGGGGTAGGACTGGCTCATCCGCTCCATCGAGATCGGCAGGAGGTGGGGCAGCGCCGGCTCCTCCCAGCCGAGCAGCCGCATCGACCGGATGACCCGGCGCAGCATCCGGCGCAGCACGTAGCCGCGGCCCTCGTTGCCCGGCGTCACGCCGTCGCCGATGAGCATGAGCGAGGTGCGGACGTGGTCCGCGACGACCCGCAGTCGCACGTCGTCGGGGTGGCTCGAGCCCGCGGCGTGCCCCGAGTGCTCGCCGTACCGCTTGCCGGTCATCTCGGCGGCCCGGGCGAGGACGGGGTAGACCTCGTCGATCTCGTAGAGGTTGTCCACCCCCTGGAGGATCGAGGCCATCCGCTCCAGGCCCATGCCGGTGTCGATGTTCTTCTTCGGAAGCTCCCCGGCGATGTCGAAGTCGACCTTCGAGCGCACCTCACCGAGCTCGGCCTGCATGAAGACGAGGTTCCACACCTCGAGGAACCGGTCCTCGTCGACGGCCGGCCCGCCCTCGGGCCCGTACTCCGGGCCCCGGTCGTAGTAGATCTCCGAGCACGGCCCGGCGGGACCGGGGACGCCCATGTGCCAGTAGTTGTCGGCAACGCCTCGGCGGACGATCCGCTCGCTCGGGATCCCGGTGCTCTCCACCCACAGCCGCATGGCCTCGTCGTCGTCCTCGTAGACCGTGGCCCACAGCTTCTCGCCCTCGAGGCCGAAGCCGCCCTCGTCCTGCGAGGTCGTCAGCAGCTCCCAGGCGAGGCGGATC
Organism: uncultured Actinomycetota bacterium; assembly: GCA_963745335.1. GTDB lineage: Bacteria > Actinomycetota > Actinomycetes > Actinomycetales > Dermatophilaceae > CAVSJJ01. The sequence continues at coordinate 32,217 of CAVUXP010000009.1, read as the reverse complement.
GCCCCCTCCTTGAAGTAGTCGCCGAACGAGAAGTTGCCGTTCATCTGGAAGAACGTGCCGTGCCGGCTCGTCTTGCCGACCTCCTCGATGTCGCCGGTGCGCACGCACTTCTGCACGCTCGTCGCGCGGCGGAACGGCGGGCTCTCCTGCCCGAGGAAGTACGGCTTGAACGGGACCATCCCCGCGTTGACGAAGAGCAGGTTCGGGTCGTCGTAGATGAGCGGCGCGGAGGGCACCACCGTGTGGCCGTTCTTCTCGAAGAACGCCAGCCAGCGGCGCCGGATCTCTGCGGTTTCCATGTCTGGGTTGCTTCCTTGGTATGCCGTGCTGCCGGTCGTCGGTGCACGGACGATCGTACGGGAGCGCCGGGGCTCTCCCGCGGGGGCGGGGCGGGGCGCGCGGGCCCTAGAGAGCTCGCCCGGCGGGGTCGTCGAGGAGCGCAGCGGCCTCCTCGGGGGTCATCGCGTCGGTCTCGACGGCCAGGCCGAGGGCCGCGCGCAGCTCGGCCTCGCGCTCGGCGGAGACCCGGCGCACCGTCGTCGCGAAGTCGGACGCGGCCCGGCGGATCCCCTCCGGGGCGTACGACGAGGCCAGCCGGGCCGCGGCATAGGCCCCGCCGGCGAGGGTGGCGAGCAGGAGGACGCGCTTGAGGGTCATCGCCGGGTCCCCCGCAGGTCGACGACCGCACGCCGCACGCCGTAGGTGAACGCGGCGACCTTGACCAGGGGGCTGCCCAACGTCGCCGCGAAGAGCGAGGTGAGCGCCGAGGCGTTCGTCGTCATCGTCGAGACCGAGCTCGTGATCGTGTCGACCCGCGCCAGCTGGCCGTTGGTCAGGGTGACCGTCTCGGTGAGGCCCTGGAGGGTCGGCTGGACGTTGCCGCTCGTCGTGCGGAGTGACTCGGCCGTCTCGTCGAGGATCGTCCCGGCCTTCCCGATGAGCTGGGCGAGCCGGAAGACGAGGACGGCGAAGGCGAGCGCCGCCACCATCCCCGCGATGCCACCGAGCGTCCAGGTCATGATCCCGACCCTACCGGCCCGGCCGGACGCCGTCCCGGCCGTTTCCGGTCGGCGCCCGCGGCCACGCACCACCCGTCCGTGGGGCGGACGACCTCGGCGGGTGCGGTGGCCGCTCCCGGTGCGAGCCGCAGCTCGGTCCAGGCGGATGCCTCCCCGACGACCGCGACGGGCCGGAGTGACGCGCGTGACACGTGCGACGAGGGGCATCTCCTATCCCGGCCCGGCCGGGGACCACTAGCGTGAGGCGGAGCCGACGGCGGCGCGGGACACCGGCGTCCCGCCTCCGGAGAGGATGAGCGATGACCGGCGAACCTGGGGTCGGCCACCGCCCGACACCGCCACGACCCCTGCGGGTCGCGGTCATCGGTGCCGGACCGGCGGGGATCTACACGGCCGACCACCTCACCGCTCCCCCACGCCCGGGCGAGGAGCCGCTCCTGCCCGGTGGCGCCTTCGTCGACCTCATCGAGCGGCTGCCCGTCCCGTTCGGGCTGCTCCGGTACGGCGTGGCGCCCGACCACGCCAACATCAAGGCGACCGGGCGGGCCCTCGGCGAGGTCCTCGCCCGCCCGTCCGTGCGGCTCTTCGGCAACGTCGAGGCAGGGGTCCACGTGTCGGTCGAGGACCTGCTCGCGCACTACGACGCGGTCGTCTACGCGCTCGGCGCGAGCGACGACCGGGCTCTCGGCATTCCCGGCGAGGAGCTGGCCGGCAGCATCGCGGCCCGGACCTTCGTCGACTGGTACAACGGTCACCCCGAGAGCGCCCACCCCGACCTCGCCCGGGTGGAGAGCGTCGCCGTCGTCGGCGTCGGCAACGTCGCCGTCGACGTCGCCCGCATCCTGCTCCGCAACGCCGACGAGCTCCTTCCCACCGACGTGCCGCAGGACGTTCTCGAGGCCCTGCGCGCGAGCCGGGTCCGCGAGGTCCACCTCCTCGGCCGCCGCGGGCCGCAGCATGCGAAGTTCACGACGAGGGAGCTGCGCGAGCTCGGCGACCTCGACGGGGTCGACGTCGTCGTCGACGACGGTCAGCTCCCCCACGAGCCTCCGGAGGGCGCCACCCCGGTCACGCGGCGCAACCTCGCCGTCCTGCGGGGCTGGGCGGCCCGGGAGCGGACCGACGCGCCGCGTCGGCTCCACCTCCACTTCGGGTCCCGACCGGTGCGGCTGCGGGGCGAGGGCGCCGTGAGCGGGGTCCTGCTCGAGCGGACCGCCCCCGACGGGTCCGGCACCGGCGACACGTGGACCCTGCCCGTCCAGGCCGTCCTCCGCGCGGTCGGGTACCGGGGGACGGTGCCCGACGGCGTCCCGTTCGACGACGCCCGCGCCGTCATCCCGACCGAGGACCACCGCGTCCTGCGGGACGGGCGCGCCGCGACCGGCGAGTATGCCGTCGGTTGGGCCAAGCGCGGACCCGTGGGCGTCATCGGGACGAACCGCTCCGACGCCAAGGAGACGGTCCGGGCCCTCGTCGCCGACGCGCCGGCGCTCCTGGCGACCAGCCCGCACCCGCCGCGCGGCATCGCCGACCTGCTCCGCTCCCGCGGGGTCCGCCACGTCGACCTCGACGGGTGGCGCCAGATCGTCGCCGCCGAGGCGAGGGAGGGACGCAGGCTCGGCCGGACGGCGGTGAAGATCACCGACTGGCAGGAGCTGCTCGACGCGGCCTGGGAGGGTGCCGGCGGCTGAGCGGACCGCTCACCCCCGGCCGAGCCGACCCTTCAGCCAGGCCCAGCGCTCCTGGAGGCGCGCCTCGAACCCCCGGTCGGTCGGCCGGTAGTAGTCCGTTGCGCCCTGCAGGTCGTCCGGGAGGTACTGCTGGGTCGCGACGGCATCCGGCTCGTCGTGCGCATAGACATAGCCCTCGCCGTGCCCGAGCCGCGCGGCACCGGCATACCCGCTGCCGCGCAGATGCACCGGGACCTGGCCGCCGCGTCCGGCGCGCACGTCGGCGATCGCCTCGTTGATCCCGACGTAGGCCGCGTTGGACTTCGGGGCCAGGGCGTTGTGCACGACGGCCTGGGCGAGGATGATCCGGGCCTCGGGCATCCCGATCTGGGCGACCGCGTGCATCGCGGCGACGGCGGTCTGCAGGGCGGTGGGGTCACCCATCCCGACGTCCTCGCTCGCCGCGATGACGATGCGCCGGGCGATGAAGCGTGGGTCCTCCCCCGCCTCGAGCATCCGGGCGAGGTAGTGCAGCGCGGCGTCGACGTCGGACCCCCGCATCGACTTGATGAGCGCGGAGGCGACGTCGTAGTGCTGGTCCCCCGCGCGGTCGTAGCGGACGGCCGCGTGCGCGACCGCCTGCTCGGTGTCGGCGAGGGTGATGCCGATCGGGCCGTCGAGGTCGGCTCCGAACGGCACCCGGTCCTGGGCGACGCCGGCCGCGGCCTCGAGCGCGGTGAGGGCCCGCCGCGCATCGCCACCGGCGATCCGGACGAGGTGTCCCACGGCGTCGTCCTCGACGACGTAGGCGCCGGCCAGCCCCCGGTCGTCGGCCGCCGCCACCCGGACGACGTCGGCGACCTCCTCGTCGGAGAGCGGGCCGAGCGAGACGAGCATCGAGCGGGACAACAGTGGCGCGATGACGGAGAAGCTCGGGTTCTCGGTCGTGGCGGCGACGAGGATGACCTGGCGGTTCTCGACGCCGGGGAGGAGCGCGTCCTGCTGGGCCTTGGTGAACCGGTGGATCTCGTCGAGGAAGAGGACCGTCTCCCGGCCGTACATCGCCCGGGTCCGGTTCGCGGTGTCGATGACGGTCCGGACGTCCTTGACCCCGGCCGTCACGGCGGAGAGCTCGACGAAGTCGCGGTCGGCGGCGGTGGCGACGAGGTGGGCGAGGGTGGTCTTGCCCGTCCCGGGAGGGCCCCAGATGATCGCCGACAGCGGCCCGGCGGTGCCCCCCGATCCCTCGATGAGCCGACGCAGCGGGCTGCCCGGGCGCAGGACGTCGCCCTGGCCCCGGACCTCCTCGACGCTGCGCGGGCGCATCCGGACGGCGAGCGGCGGGAGCGCCGCGGTCCGGCCCTCGCCGGGGCTGCCCTCGGCGGCCGCCGCGGCGAAAAGGTCGCCGCCGTCGGTGTTCACCTGCCCGAGGCTACCCATCCGCGGGGACGCCCGGGCCCGCGCCCGGCCCGGGGTGCGGACCCGGGCCCTCGGGGGCCACGCCGGGGCTGCCAGAGTTGGCCCATGACCCTGCTCGCCACCCCCGCGGCCGTCGCGCCCGTCCTCGACGCGGACGTCCGCCGCCGCGAGCCGCGCCCGGCCCTGCAGGTGCTCGTCGGCCTCGTCGCCTTCGCCGTGGCCGCCGCGGTGGGGACCGGCATCGTCGGCACGGCCGTCACGCTGGCGCTCCACGGCCCGCCCACCGGCGACCCCGTCGACTGGTATGCCGCGCATGCCTGGCCGGGGACGGCGATCGGCCTCGTCGTCGAGGGTCTCGTCGCGCTCGCGCTCTACCCGCTCGTCGTGCGCTGGCTCGCCCGCAGGCCCGTCTACGAGCTGTCCCTGCCGGGCGCGGCCCGCGACCTCGGGGCCGGGCTCGCGGTCGGGGCCGGATTCATGGTCCTCGTCGTCGCCGTCGTGGGGGCCCTCGGGGGCTACCACGTCGTCTCCGTCGGCTGGGACACCGGCATCCTCACCGGCCTCGGCATCGGGCTCGGGCCGGGCATCGCCGAGGAGATCGCCTTCCGGGGGGTGCTGCTCCGGGTGCTCGACAAGCCGCTCGGCAGCCGGGCCGCGCTGGTCGCGACCTCGCTCCTGTTCGGGGCCGCCCACCTCGGCAACGCCGACGCGACCCTGTGGGGAGCCGTGGCCATCGCCGTCGAGGCCGGCCTCCTCCTCGGCGCGGCATACCTGCTGACCCGGCGGCTCTGGTTCGGGATCGGGCTGCACGTGGCCTGGAACGCGGTCCAGAGCAGCATCTTCGGGATCGACGTGTCCGGTACCGGCAGCGGCCGGGGACTCATCCAGTCGACGCTGAGCGGCGGCACCTGGCTCTCCGGTGGGGCGATGGGGGTCGAGGGGTCGGCCGTCACCGTCGTCCTCGGTCTCGCGCTGACCGCCTGGCTGCTCGCCCTCGCCTCCCGCCGCGGGATGCTGCTCCCGCCCCGGCAGCGCGGTGGCGAGGTCATCGATCTCTCCACCCGTCGTTCCGGCGCCGGCGGCACCGGACCCGGTGGGAGCCTGAGCGCCATGGACGGTCACGACGAGCGACACGACGCGCTGCTGCGTCGCTGGGGCCGGTTCGTCGGCCGTCACGCCCGCTGGGTCGTCGTCGCCTGGGTCGTCTTCGTCACCGCCGGCTTCGCCGTCGCCGAGGGGGCCCTCGGCACCGACTCGCTGTTCGACCGGCTGCACAGCGGCGAGATCACCGTCGACGGCGAGGCCATGACGGGCCGGGACCTCCTTCTCGACGCCGGGGTGACCGGGTTCAGCACGTACACCCAGCTGCTCGAGGGCGTCGACCTCACCGACCCCGCCGTCGCGACGGCGTCCCAGAGGGCGGTCGCCGACCTCACCGCCATCGACCGGGTCACCTCGGCCGCGAGCCCGTTCGTCGTCCCGGACGGGCCGACGTCGCGGGAGGGCCTCGCGCTCACCGAGGACGGGGCGTCCGCCGACCGCACCGACGGGGGCTTCGCGACGGTCGTCACCTTCGACCTGAGCAACACCGCCGAGCAGGAGGCCACCGCGGCCGCACAGGTCGACACGGTCTTCGACCGGCTCGCGACCGAGACGGGCGCCTCGCGTGACCAGCGCGGCGGGGTGCGCAACCTCGTCGACGCGATCGTCGGCCAGATCCCCGAGGACCTGCGCACGGGAGAGGGCATCGCCCTGCCGATCAGCTTCCTCGTCATGATCGTCGTCTTCGGCGGCTTCCTCGCGGCGGGGCTGCCCATCGTCGGGGCGATCGCCTCCATCGCGGGGGCGCTCGCGTCGCTCCTCGGCTTCTCCTATGCGCTCGACCTCGACGCGACCGCCGTCAACGTCGTCACGGTGCTCGGGCTCGGCCTGTCGATCGACTACGGGCTGCTCACCGTGAGCCGGTTCCGCGAGGAGCTGCGCCGGATCCGGGGCGAGGCGGGCCTGCGGACCGTGAGCCGCGAGCACATCCTGCTCGCCACCGAGCTGACCGTCGACCGCGCCGGCCGGACCGTCGTCTTCTCGGCCATCACGGTCGCCATCTCCCTCGCCGGGCTCATGCTCTTCGATGTCCAGTTCATGCGCGCGATCAGCGCCGCGGCCGTCTCGGTCGTCGTCGTCGCCCTCGCCGTCGCGCTGTCGCTCATCCCCGCGCTCGCCACGCTCGGCGCCCGACGGCTACTCCGCCGCGGCGCCGAGACGGCCGCGGACGAGGGCGTCTTCTCCCGGCTCGCCGAGCGGGTGCACGCCCGTCCGTGGCTCGTCATCGTCGCCGTCGCGTCGGTCCTCGTCCTCGCCGCCCTGCCGGCGCTGTCGCTGCGGATCACCTCCTCGGGTGCGGACCTCCTGCCGAAGGGCGCCCCGCGAACGGACCTTCTTCGAGACCCTCGACGCGCACTATCCCGCGCTCGGCGGACCGCAGGTGACCGTCGTCGCCGAGGCCCCGATGGCCGACGTGACCGCCTGGTCGACCGAGGCGGCGACGTTGCCCGGGGTCGTCGCCGTCGACCCGCCACGGCAGGTCTCGCCCGACCTGGTCACTCTCGGCCTGCGCACCGGGGACGACGGGCTCGGCCAGGACTCCCGCGACCTCGTCGCGGCGCTGAAGGCCGACCGCCCGCCGTTCACGTCCTACGTCGTCGGCCAGGCGTCGCAGCTCTCCGACCTCAGTGCGGCCATGCTCTCGCGGGCCCCGTGGGCGCTCGGTCTCGTGTCGCTCGCGACCCTCGTCCTGCTGTTCCTCATGACCGGGTCGGTCGTCATCCCCGTCAAGGCACTCGTGATGAACATCCTCTCGTTGGGGGCCGCCCTCGGCCTTGTCGTCTGGGTCTTCCAGGAGGGCCACCTCGAGGGGCTGCTCGGCTTCACGTCGACCGGAGCGGTCGAGTCGACGATCCCGCTGCTCGTCCTCGCCTTCGGCTTCGGGCTGTCCATGGACTACGAGGTCTTCCTGCTCAGCCGGATCGTCGAGCTGCACGAGCAGGGCGAGGAGAGCGACCGGGCCGTCACCCTCGGCCTGCAGCGGTCCGGACGGATCATCACGTCCGCGGCGGCCCTCGTCATCATCGTCTTCGCCGGCTTCGCCGCCGGGCAGCTCCTCGTCATCAAGGAGATGGGCGTCGCCCTGCTCCTCGCCGTCCTCATCGACGCCTCGCTCGTCCGGATGCTCCTCGTTCCGGCGACGATGTCGGTCCTCGGCAACGCCAACTGGTGGGCGCCCGGCCCGCTGCGCCGCCTGCACACCCGATGGGGGATCACCGAATGAGCGAGGTCCGCGAGATCGCCTCCGTGGCCGCCCTGCGCGAGGCCGGGGGTGGCCACCCGGTGCTGCGCTGGGACGTCGGGCGGTCGATGATCGCACCCGCGTATGCCGTCGGCGACCCCGACCACGGGGCCGTCGCCTGGCTGCGCCAGGGCCAGAGCGGACGGCTCGGCGCGGCCCTCCTCGGCGCGTCGGGCGCCGTCGCGACCCTCCTCGACGACCCGACGGTGCGCGACTGGCTCGAGCGGCTCGGCCCGACCCGGGTCAGTGTCCCGGTCGAGGCCTTCCCTGCTCTCCAGGAGCGGCTTCCGGTCCACTCCCCCAGCACGTGGGAGTGGATGTGGACGAGGACGGCCGTCCCGCCGCTGCCCGGAGAGGAGCTGCTCGTCCGGGTCGGGCCGGAGCACAAGGCCGAGCTCACGGCATTCCTCGAGGCGCACAACCCGCGGACGTTCGGCCAGCCGTTCGCCCGGCCGGCGCAGCTGTGGACGGGGATCCGAGACGGCTCCGGCGCGCTCGTCGCGGTGGGATGCAGCGAGGCCAACACCGCCGGGGTCCCCCACCTCGCCGGCATCACGACGGCGCCGGAGCACCGCGGCCGGGGCCTCGGCTCGGCCGTGTCGGCGTGGCTGACCCGCGAGGCGCTCGGCCGGGCCGGCGTGTGCACGCTGGGGATGTATGCGACGAACGCCACCGCGCGGCGGGTCTACCGCCGGCTCGGCTACCTCACCGCCGTGACGTGGCGGACGAGCCGGCTCGGCGACACCGGCGACGCCCCGGTCGACGGCCCGCTCCCCGACGCCGCCCGCTGACCCCGTCCCCACGTCCCCCCTGCCCCGACTTTCCCGCCCGATGAGGGACACGCCACCCAGGCAAGGGAAGATTTCCCGCCCACGAGAGGTGGTTCCCGCCCATCGGCGACACCCTCGGACGCACCAGCTCGGGCGACCCCCACCCCGAGGCGCACGCCGCCGCGGCTCGCTCGGCGGGTCAGGCCCGTCCGGTGGTCGCGACCGCGGCCTCGGGACCCGGCAGGGACACCGGGTGGCGCTCGTGCCACAGCGCGGCGACGACACCGATCGCGAGCATCGTGATGGCCGCGACCCACCCGAACTCCCCCAGCCAGGTCTGGGAGCCGGTGAAGACGCCGGCGTCGTTCGCGAACGGGGGCGGACTCGGGCACCCGGACCCGGAGCACGCGGGAGTGGCCTTGCCCGAGAGCGAGGCGTAGAACGCCGTGGCGACGAGGGCGTTCCAGGCGCCGTGCGTCGAGCACGCTGGGCCAGATCGCACGGGAACGGTCGGTGAGGACACCGACGAAGAGGACGAAGCCGGTGATCGCCACCGTGAAGGCCGCAAGCCCGCCGAGGGAGCCGTAGCCCCACCACAGGACGGCGGGCAGGTGGTACAGCCACCAGACGGACAGCATGACCGCGCTCGAGGCCCAGAAGCCGGTATGCCGCCGCAGCAGCGGCCACAGGAAGCCGCGCCACCCGATCTCCTCGCCGACGGCGCTGATGCTCCCGACCAGGGCGAGGAGGGGGCTGAGCGCGAGCAGGGCGCCGAGGTGCTCGGCGTGCAGGTCGGCGAGTCCGGCGGCCGCCGCCACGGCGGTCACGACGAGGATGACGGCCGGAGGGACGAAGGCGAGCAGCACGTGCCGGCTGAGCCGGCCGAACCGCACCCGGCCGTGGGCGAACGCCCACGCGGCGAGGGCCCCCACGGTGGGCGCGAACATGATGCCGAGGGCGACCCTGTCCAGGTCGTTCGGGCCGGGTCGCACGAGGGCCACGACGAGCGCATAGAAGGCGACGAGGCCGGCGAGGTAGACGACGAGCCGGCGGCGGTCGAAGGCGGGATCCTCGCGCGGAGCCAGCGAGGGTGGGCCCTGGGCCGTGTCCGAGGGCGGGCTCTGGGTCATGGTGACGCTGCCTCCTCCTGGCGGGCGACCCGGTTCCGTGCCCGCGGCCCCAGGGGTGCGGGCCGTCGAAGCCTAGCCCTCGGCGGCCCGCCGGACCGCCCGGTGTGACTCAGTCGTCGAGGCCACGGGCGGCCAGGGCCTCGCCGGTCCGCTCGGCGTGCCGGATCGTCCGGACGACGACCGGGGTGACGAGCGCCCGCGTGCTGCGACCGAGCCCCCGGGCCTTGCGGGCGTCCTGCGCCTCGTCGAAGGCGTGCTGGATGACCGGCAGCGCCCGGATGGCGAGGGAGAACGTCAGCCCGACCCGCTCGGCATCCACGCCGAGGGGGCGCAGCGGCCGCAGCCCTGCGACGACCGCGTCGAGGAGGGCGCTCGTCGACGTCGTCGCCGTGACGAGCCCGGCCGCCATGACGGCGACGACGAGGGTGCCCACGACGACGACCATCGTCTGCCACCCCGCGCTCCACCACTGGAACACGACGAGCACGACGACGAACCAGCGCAGCGGGCGGACGACCGCCCACAGTCGACGGGGGCCGAGCCCTGCCACGGCATACCCGCCGAGGACGAGGACCGCACCACCGAGGAGCACCCAGGGCGAGCGGAAGACGACGAGGACGGTCGTGAGGACGAGCAGGCCGAGGAGCTTGGCGCCGGCCGGGAGGCGATGGACGAGGGTCACGACTCGCTCCCCCGGGCCGGCTGAGCGTCCATGAGCCGCTCGTAGAACCGCACCGTCTCGTCCGGCGCGCCGTCCGCGACGACCCGGCCCTCGTCGATGACGAGCACCCGGTCCCAGCCGCGGACCAGGTCGAGGTCGTGGGTGACGAGCACGACCCGCTGGGGCAGGGCCGCGAGGAGGTCGGCGACCCGGCGGGTGTGCCGCCGGTCGAGCAGCGTCGTCGGCTCGTCACAGACGAGGATCGCGGGCTCGAGGACGAGGACGGACGCGAGCGCCAGCGCCTGCTTCTGGCCGCTCGAGAGCAGGTGCGCGGGGTGGTCGGCGTGCCCGGACAGCCCGTGGGTGGCGAGGGCGGCGTCGACCCGCCGCGCGATCTCGTCCCGGTCCAGGCCCCTGCCCCGCAGTGAGAACTCGACGTCCTCGCGGACCGTCGGCATGACGATCTGCGCGTCGGGATCGGAGAAGACGAACCCGACGGCCCGGCGCACCGCTCCCCCGTCGCGCCGGGTGTCGAGGCCGTCGATGCCCACCCGGCCCTCCGTCGGCAGGACGAGGCCGTTGAGCAGCCGGGCGAAGGTCGACTTGCCCGACCCGTTGGCCCCGATGACGGCGACCCGCGGCTCGTCGAGGTCGACGTCGACGTCGCGCAGGACGACGCGGTCGCCGTAGCGGTGGCTGACGCCCTCGAGCCGGATCACCGGGTCAGGCGGTGCCGACGCGCTGTCGCTGCCGCTGCTCCCCGACGCCGGCGACGTCCGGGATGGCCCGGTGCACGGCGGCCGCGACCACCGTCGCGATGACCACCTTCGCCAGGTCCCCGGGCAGGTAGATGTAGCTCCCCGTGATGGCCGCCGTCAGGGACAGCCCCGCGACCTTCGCGAGGACGGGGATGCCCACGGCATACACCGCGAGGATGCCGCCGACGACGTTGGCGAGCGCGCCCCACCACGTCGGGTAGGCCGGCAGCCGTCGCTCGACGAGCCAGCCGATGACCGCGGCGCCGACGACGAAGCCGTAGAGGTACCCGGACGTCGGCCCGACGAACGACCCGAGCCCTCCCTGGCCCCCGGCGAAGACGGGCAGCCCGACGGCGCCCATCGCGAGGTAGAGCAGGACGGCGAGGGCGCCACGCTTCCAGCCGAGGATCGACCCGGCCAGCATGACGCCGAGGGTCTGCAGGGTGATCGGCGCGGGGAACCCACCGACGGGGATCGCGCCCGGGATGGCCAGGGCGGCGATGAGCGCGGCGAAGGAGGCGATGAGCGCCAGGTCACGGGCGGCGAAGGAGCGGCCGGAGGAGGGCGTGGTGGTCATGCGGCGTCCTCGGAGTGCGGGGTGCGGGGTGGTGCGTCGACGTCCGAGACCCTACCTGCTACCCGCCGGTCACCGATGCGTCCGCCCAGCGGGTGCTCGGCCGACCGCCCGGGTATGCCGGACGCGCCCGCGAGCTCCCGCCGGGCCGAGGTCACGCCGTCGCGGCCGGGTCACCGGGCTGCTCGGGCGTCGCGTCGACGCCGGCCTCCTTGCGCTGCTCCGGCGTGATCGGCGCCGGGGCGTCGGTCAGCGGGTCGTAGCCGCCGCCGGACTTGGGGAACGCGATGACGTCGCGGATGCTGTCGAAGCCGCCGAGCAGCATGACGATCCGGTCCCAGCCGAAGGCGATGCCACCGTGCGGGGGGGCACCGAACTGGAAGGCGTCGAGGAGGAAGCCGAACTTCTCCTGGGCCTGCTCCGGGGTGAGCCCCATGACGGCGAACACCCGCTGCTGGACGTCGCGCCGGTGGATACGGATCGACCCACCACCGATCTCGTTCCCGTTGCACACCATGTCGTAGGCGTAGGCGAGCGCCTCGCCGGGCCGCTCGTCGAAGGTGTCGAGGAACTCCGGCTTGGGAGAGGTGAAGGCGTGGTGCACGGCCGTCCAGGCCCCGGCGCCGACGGCGACGTCCCCCGCGGCGACGGCCTCGGCGGCGGGCTCGAACAGCGGCGCGTCGACGACCCAGAGGAAGGACCAGGCGTCCTCGTCGATGAGCCCGGTCCGTCGGCCGATCTCGAGCCGGGCCGCGCCGAGCAGGCTCCGGCTCGGCTTGGCCGCGCCGGCGGCGAAGAAGACGCAGTCACCCGGCGCCGCACCCACGTGCGCCGCGAGGCCGCCGAGCTCGGCCTCGGAGAGGTTCTTGGCGACCGGGCCGCCGAGCGTCCCGTCCTCCTGGACGAGCACGTAGGCGAGCCCGCGGGCGCCGCGCTGCTTGGCCCAGTCCTGCCACGCGTCGAGCTGCTTGCGGGGCTGGCTCGCCCCACCGGGCATGACGACGGCGCCGACGTAGTCGGCCTGGAAGACCCGGAACGGGGTGTCGGCGAAGAAGTCCGTGCAGTCGACGAGCTCGAGCCCGAACCGCAGGTCGGGCTTGTCGGAGCCGTAGCGGGCCATCGCCTCGGCGTAGGTCATCCGCGGGAAGGGCGCGTCGAGCTCGACCCCGATGAGCCGCCAGATCTCCGTGACGACCGCCTCGCCGACCTCGATGACGTCGTCCTCCTCGACGAAGCTCATCTCGATGTCGAGCTGGGTGAACTCCGGCTGCCGGTCCGCGCGGAAGTCCTCGTCCCGGTAGCACCGGGCGATCTGGTAGTAGCGCTCCATGCCCGCCACCATGAGCAGCTGCTTGAACAGCTGCGGGCTCTGCGGGAGGGCGTACCAGCTGCCGGGGGCGAGCCGGGCCGGCACGAGGAAGTCCCGCGCCCCCTCCGGCGTCGAGCGGGTCAGCGTCGGCGTCTCGATCTCGACGAAGTCGCGGGCACCGAGGACGCGCCTGGCGGCGGCGTTGACCTGCGAGCGCAGCCGGATGGCGTGCCCGGACGAGTGGGCCCCGGGACGGCGCAGGTCGAGGTACCGGTGCTTGAGCCGGGCCTCCTCGCCGACCGTGACGCGCTCGTCGATCTGGAACGGCAGGGGCGCACTCGGGTTGAGCACCTCGAGGGTGGCCGCGACGACCTCGACCTCGCCGGTCGGCAGGTCGGCGTTGGCGTTGCCCTCCGGGCGACGACGCACCTCGCCGACCACCCTGACGACGAACTCGTTGCGCAGGTCGTGGGCCCCGCCCTCGGCCAGCACCTCGTCGCGAGCGACGACCTGGACGACGCCGGAGGCGTCCCGCAGGTCGATGAAGGCCACCCCACCGTGGTCGCGCCGCTTGGCCACCCAGCCGGTGAGGGTGACGCGGTGGCCGGTGTGCTCGGCACGCAGGGTGCCGGCCTCATGGGTGCGAAGCACGGGTGATCGATCCTTTGCGTGGTGCGGGTGGCGGCACCGGCGGATGCCGGGCGCTCGGCCTGCCGGGCGCGGACGCCGCGCGGGCCGGGACCATCCTACGGACCCGGCGGTGCGGCATACGACCTCGTTCCGGGGCGCTGCCGGACGTAGGCTCACCGGATGACCCGCCGCAGCCGCCGTGCCCGCGTCTCGGACATCCACGAGGCGGCCGCCGCCATGCCGTACGTCACCCGGGACGAGGGCACGCAGGCAACGCCGTGTATGCCGTCGGCGGCCGGACGTTCGTCTTCTTCCGCAACCCCCGCCCGGACGCGGTCGACCCCGTGACCGGAGAGCGCTACGACGACGTCGTCGTCCTCTGGGTCGGTTCGGCCGAGGACAAGCTGGCGCTTCTCGACGAGGACGGACCGCTCTTCACGACGGCACACTTCGAGGGCCATCCCTCGGTCCTGCTGCGGACCTCGAGGATCGGCGAGCTGTCGCGCGACGAGGTGACCGAGCTGGTCCAGGACGCCTGGCTGGCCAGGGCCTCGGCCACCCGCCGCCGGCGTTGGCTCGCCGACCATGGCCTGCCCGAGACCTGACCCGTCCGACACACGTTGGTATCGGTTGTGCCAACCCCTGCGCATCTCCCAGCCGCAGATGGCATGGTGGTGCTCCCGTCGGCCGAGTGGGAGGCAGGGGTGCCATGGGGCGCGAGCTGACGCGACGTCAGATTCTGGTGGCGGCGCCGGTCGTCCTGACCGTCGCGGCGTGCACGTCGACGACCGAACAGGACCCGCCGAGGGTCACGGCGTCGACGCCGTCGACGAGCCCGACCCCGGGGGCGACCGGGGCGGCCGCGGAGTACCGCACCCAGCGTCGCTTCGGCGGGGTCCACCTGCTGCCCGCGAAGGACGGCCCGGCCACGCACGCCGTCAATGCCGCCCTCTTCGACGAGGCCTCGGTCGTCGTCGTCGCCGACGACGCCCATCCGGCGACCCTCGGACCCGCCGGGGACGTCGCCCGGGCCCTGGCCGTGCCGCTGTTCGTCGGCACCGACGGCCTGGCCGCCGAGCTGGACCGCCTCGGGACCCGGCTCGTCCTCACCTACCCCTCCACCGCCCACCTCGCCGTCGGCGACCGCGACGTCGTGCCGGGGCCCGGCTCACCGGACGGGCTGGCCGACCTCGGCCTGCCCGTACCGCTGCCGTCGGTGGGCGGCACCGAGCCGGCGGCCTGGATGATGTGGACGTCCGCGGCCAAGCCCAGCGCGGCCGTCTCCGCTGCCCTCGGCGCCGCCGGCGCGACGTCGCTGCGGGTCACCAGCACCGACCCCCGCCGCAACCTCGTCGCCGCCAAGAGCCTCATGTCCGACGCCGACGTCCCCGTCGTCGCCGTCGGGTCCGGCTTCGGTCCGGAGTCGAGGCTGGCGGACCGGGTCGGCGTCGTCCGCACCGCGCCCCAGATCCCCGGCGGCGGCTGGGTGCCGTTCCCGGCGCGGCGGATGGTCGCGCTGTACGGCCACCCCGGGACCCCGTCCCTCGGGATGCTCGGCGAGCAGGGCATCGACGCCTCGATCCGCCGGGTCCGCTCCCTCGCCGCCGCCCACGCCCGCTACACCTCGACCCCGGTCGTGCCCGCCTTCGAGATCATCGCCACGGTGGCATCCGCATCGCACGGTCCGGACCACAACTTCTCCAACGAGTCCTCCGTCGCCTCGCTCCGTCCGTGGGTGGACGCCGCCCGGAAGGCCGACGTCTACGTCGTCCTCGACCTGCAGTCGGGGCGCAGCGAGTTCCTCAAGCAGGCGAAGCTCTACACGGCCCTCCTGCTCCAGCCGCACGTCGGCCTCGCCCTCGACCCCGAGTGGCGGCTCGCGAAGGGCCAGCGCCCGCTCAAGCAGCTCGGCTCGGTCGACATCGCCGAGGTCAACGACGTCGTCCGCTGGCTGGCGGCCCTGGTCAGGGTCAACAACCTGCCGCCGAAGGTCCTCACCCTCCACCAGTTCTCGACGAGCATGATCCGCCGCCGCCAGCTGCTCGACACGAGCCACGACGAGGTCCAGGTCGTCATCCATGCCGACGGGCAGGGCTCCCGGGCGGCGAAGTGGGCGACGTGGCGCTCGCTGCGCACGGGCCTGCCGCGTGGCGCGTGGCTGGGCTGGAAGAACTTCCACGACGAGGACGTCTCGCCGCTGTCGCCCCAAGGAGACGATGACGAGCGTCCACCCGACGCCCTGGTTCGTGTCCTACCAGTAGGCGGGCGAGCGGTCCGGCCGCGCCCGCCACGGGCTCAGAAGAGCCGCGGCACGAACGTCTGCTCGTGCATCGGCGGCCGGACGTACGGGATCTCCCTCATGTCCGGCAGCTCGACGACGTCCGGGGCGACGTCCTCGTAGTCGAACTGGCTGAGCAGGTGGTTGATGCAGTTGAGCCGCGCCGCCCGCTTGTCGTCCGAGGGCACGACGTACCACGGCGCCTGCTTGATGTCGGTGTACTGGAACGTCGTGTCCTTCGCCATCGAGTACCTGACGTAGAGCTCGTGCTCGGCGAGGTCCATGTCCGAGAGCTTCCACCGCTTGAGCGGCTCGGCGTTGCGGGCCTCGAAGCGCCGGCGCTGCTCCTCGAAGGACACCGAGAACCAGTACTTGAGGACGACGATCCCGGACCGGACGAGCATCCGCTCGAACTCGGGGCAGGACCGCAGGAACTCCTGGTGCTCCTCCTCGGAGCAGTAGCCCATGACCCACTCGACGTTGCTGCGGTTGTACCAGCTCCGGTCGAACAGGACCATCTCGCCCGCGGCCGGGAGGTTCTCGGCATACCGCTGGAAGTACCACTGGGTCTTCTCGCGCTCGGTCGGCTTCGGCAGCGCGACGACCCGCACGGTGCGCGGGCTCGTCCGCTCGGTGATCCGCTTGATGACCCCGCCCTTGCCGGCCGAGCCCCGGCCCTCGAAGATGACGAGGACCTTCAGCCCCTGGGACTGGATCCAGTACTGGAGGAGGACGAGCTGGGTCTGGAGCCGCTCCATCTCGGCCTCGTAGACGGTCTTCTTGAGCCGGCCGGCTTTCGTGTAGTCGTCGGCATGCCCGGTCGCCCCGGCGAAGCCGACGTCGTCGGCACCCTCGGGAAGTGGCGTGCTGGTGTCCATGGATGCCGCCCTTTCGCTCGCTGCTGGCATCCTTCCGCCCGCGCCGTGGCCGGGCAACCGTCCGGCCGGGGCGGGCGATGGGGCGTCAGTCACGTCGCCGCGGGTTGCTCGTCCACGGCGCGTCGGCGGGGCGCAGGTCGCGCCACCCGGCCGCCCGGGCGGCGAGTGCGGTGAGCACGCCGAGGGCGAGGGTCGGGTTGTGCACCCGGCCGGCGAGGACGGCGTCGCGGACCTCCTCCAGCGTGGCCCAGCGCACCGGCATACCGCGCTCCTCCCCCGTGCGCTCGTGCCGCTCCTCGAGCGGGGACGAGAGACAGGCCGCGGGCGACGAAGATCCGCAGCGCCTCGCTCGACCCGCCGGGCGAGGAGACGTAGTCGAGGAGGGTATGCCATGTGCTCGCCGTCCGGTCCGCCTCCTCGGCGAGCTCGCGGGCCGCCGTGAGGTGGGGCGGCTCGCCCTCGACGTCGAGGAGGCCGGCGGGCAGCTCCCACTCGAAGGCGCCGACGGGATGGCGATATTGCTGGATGAGCAGGACGCGGTCCTCCTCGTCGAGAGCGAGAACGGCCACCGCGCCGGGGTGGTCGACGATCTCGCGGGTCAGCTCGCCGACCTCGCCGAGCTCGAAGCTCTCCTCGACGACGTCCCAGACGCGCCCGGAGAAGAGGGTGCGCGACGTGACCGGGTGCTGAGGGTCGATGCGGTCGGCGAGCGGCTCGAACCGCGAGTCGGGGTCGGTCACGCCGACGTCGTCACCGTCTCGGCCTCGGTGGCGTCCCCGACCCCGTCCGTGCCGGACTCGTGCGGGTGCCGCGGCCGCTCGACCTCGACGAGTCGCGAGGCTCGCTGGCCCCGGACGGCGGCGCCGACGAGCCCCGCGAAGAGCGGGTGGGCGCGGGTCGGGCGGGACTTGAACTCGGGATGGGCCTGTGTCGACACGAAGTAGGGGTGGACCTCGCGCGGCAGCTCGACGAACTCGACGAGCCGGCCATCGGGGGACGTGCCGCTGACGACGAGGCCCGCCTCGGCGAGCCGGTCCCGGTAGCCGTTGTTGACCTCGTAGCGGTGCCGGTGCCGTTCGGAGACGTCGCTCTCGCCGTAGGCCTCGGCGACGATCGTGCCCTCGGCCAGGACGGCCGGGTAGGCGCCGAGGCGCATCGTGCCGCCGAGGTCGCCCGCGCCGTCGACGAACGCCTTCTGCTCCTCCATCGTCGCGATGACCGGGGCGGGGGTCTGCGGGTCGAACTCGGTCGAGCTGGCCCCCTCGATGCCGGCGACGTTGCGGGCGAACTCGATGACCATGCACTGCAGCCCGAGGCACAGCCCCAGGGCCGGCACCTGCCGCTCCCGGGCCCACCGCAGGGCGCCGACCTTGCCCTCGATCCCGCGGACCCCGAAGCCGCCGGGAACGACGATGGCGTCGACGCCGCCGAGG
Organism: uncultured Actinomycetota bacterium; assembly: GCA_963745335.1. Classification (GTDB taxonomy): domain Bacteria; phylum Actinomycetota; class Actinomycetes; order Actinomycetales; family Dermatophilaceae; genus CAVSJJ01. Next base: position 14,345 of record CAVUXP010000009.1, on the reverse strand, counting down.
GCCTTGCTCGCCCCCGCGTCGGTGACGCAGTCGTCCGAGACGACCCAGCGGATCCGGACCTTGGCATCGTGGTGGAACCCGCCGGCCCGCAGCGCCTCGGTGACGGAGAGGTAGGCGTCCGGCAGGTCGATGTACTTGCCGACGAGGGCGATCTCGACCTCCTCGGCCGGCTCGTGGACCCGGTCGAGGAGCCGGTCCCACAGGGTCCAGTCGACGTCGCGGAAGCCGAGCCCGAGCCGGCGGATGACGTAGGCGTCGAGGCCCTCGCGGTGGAGGACCTTGGGGATGTCGTAGATGCTCGGCGCGTCGACCGCTGCGGTGACCGCCTCGACGTCGACGTCGCACATGAGCGAGATCTTGCGCTTGATCGCCTCGGGGATCTCCCGGTCGGCGCGCAGGACCAGGCCGTCGGGCTGGAGGCCGAGCTGACGCATCGCGGCGACGGAGTGCTGCGTCGGCTTCGTCTTCAGCTCGCCACTCGGCGCGAGGTACGGGACGAGGGAGACGTGGAGGAAGAACACGTTGTCCCGGCCGAGGTCGTGGCGGACCTGCCGGGCGGCCTCGAGGAAGGGCAGCGACTCGATGTCACCGACGGTGCCGCCGATCTCGGTGATGATGACGTCGGGCGCGTCGGCGTCGGCGACGCCCGGGGAGCCGGCGGCCTGGGCCCGCATCCGCTCCTTCAGCTCGTTCGTGATGTGCGGGATGACCTGGACGGTGTCGCCGAGGTACTCACCGCGCCGCTCCTTGGCGATGACCCGGCTGTAGACCTGCCCGGTCGTCACGTTGGCGTTGCCGTGGAGGTTGACGTCGAGGAAGCGCTCGTAGTGCCCGATGTCCAGGTCGGTCTCGGCGCCGTCGTCGGTGACGAACACCTCGCCGTGCTGGAACGGGTTCATCGTCCCGGGGTCGACGTTGAGGTACGGGTCGAGCTTCTGCATCGTCACCCGCAGGCCGCGAGCGCGGAGGAGGTGTCCGAGGCTGGAGGCGGTGAGGCCCTTGCCGAGCGATGAGGCGACGCCCCCGGTCACGAAGATCTGTTTCGTCTGCACCACGGGCTTCAACTCTACGTCATGACGAGGGCGTCCTCGTACCACCCACGCCACCGACGCGCCGACTGAGCACCGTTCTCCCAGGTCGCCGCCCGGGACCGTCCGGCCAGTGAGACGGTATGCCGCTCGGCCGGGTCCGCGAGGAGCCGCCGGACCGCGTCGGCGAGGGCCGTGGCATCCCCGGGTGGGACGAGCCGGCCGACCCCGTCGACGAGGTCCACGAGGCCGCCGACGGCCGGGCAGACGACGGGGGCACCGGCCGCCATCGCCTCCTGGACGACGAGGGCCCGCGCCTCCCACCGGCTCGTGAGGACGAACACCTCGGCGGCCCGCACCCACGCGGCCGGGTCCGCGACATGCCCGACGAGGTGCACCGGGGCCCCGGAGCGCTTCGCGCGGGCGACGAGCTCGTCGCGGAGCTCGGGCACCCCGCCTCCGACGACGACCCACGTGGCGTCGGGCACCGTCGCGGCGGCGTCGACGAGGGTGCCGAGGTCCTTCTGGGGCGCGATGCGCGAGATGGTGAGGACGAGCGGCCCCGATGGCGTGACGCCGTGGCCCGCGAGCAGTCGCGCGGCCTCCACCGCCCGGCCCTCGGCGTCGAGGGGCTCCGCCGCGAGGAGGTCGGGCACGAGGGGCGAGCCGACCGGCGCCAGCTCGGCCCGGGCGGCGCCGTGGTCGAGGGCGAGGTCGACGAGGTCGCTGCTCGCGCCCGTGACGAGCGCGGATCGGTGACCGACCCGACGCATCATCCGGCCGAGGACGGCGCCGCGCGGCCCGGTGGTCCAGGCGAGGTCGTTGTGCAGGCTCGTGAGGAGCGGGACCCGGCGGGGGGCGAGGAGGGAGCCGACGACCCCGGCCTGCAGTCCGTGGGCATGGACGACGTCGGCGCCGCGGAGGAGCCGTGCGGAGCCGACGGAGCCGACCGGCCGTGCCGGCGTCCCGTCCCGGCCAGGCGAGCACGGCGTCGGAGAGCCCGAACCGCTCGGCCGTCACGGGAGCGGTCGCGATGACCACGTCGTCACCGAGGTCACGCAGGCCGGCCGCCAGCTCGACGACGTGGGTGCCGATGCCGCCGGTGCTCGGGCCGACGAGGAGCACGACCCTCATCCGGCCCTCCGCGCGCGGCGCTCGGCGATCCAGTCCCGGCCCTGCTGGGCGATGTCGTTGTCGACGACGACGAGGGCCGCCCCGTACGCGAGGGCGGACACCGCGGCGGCGATGGCCCCGGTGACGAACGACCCGACGATGCTCGATCCCGGCGACGGTGCGAGCCGCTCGGCTGCTCCCCAGCCGACGAGGATGGCGAGCACCATCGTCCCCGTCGTCCGTGCGGCGCCGGCGAGGGCGCCGCTCCCCCAGGCCCGGTGGACGAGGACGGCGAGGGCGGCCGCCGCGACCGTCATCCCCACCGAGGAGGAGATCCCGAGGGTGACGAGGGTCCGCTGCGCACCGGCGTCGGACCGGAGGAGGACGAGCGGGACCGCCGCGGCGAGGACCCAGCCCGACGCCATCGCGAGCCCGGCGACCCGGGGACGCCCTCTGACGTAGATGGCCCGGGTCAGCAGTGCGGCCACCCCGAACCCGAGGACGCCCGGCGCGTATGCCGCGAGGGCGTCACCGAGGGCGCCGAGGGCCGCCGCGCTCGTCTCGCCGCCTCCACGCCGGGCATCGAGGGCCGCGAAGAACGCCTGGACCGACCCGGCCGCCGAGACGAGGACGACGACCCCGAGTCCGCCGAGGACGAGCACCGCCCGCAGCGACCGGTTGAGCGTCGCCGTGCTCGTCGCGTCGCCGGACCGGGCGAGCGAGGGGAAGGCGGCGGTCGCGACGGGGACCGCGAGGACGGCATACGGGAGGAGGTAGACGGACTGGACGTACTGGTAGATCGTCGCGGCGCCGTCGCCACCGTCGTGGTTCGCGACGTAGAACGTCACGACGACGGCGAGCTGCTGGGCGAGGAGCGCGACGAGCCCGGCGACCGCGAGCGAGGCCGACCGGCGTGCGTCGCCCTCGGTGAAGCGGAAGGTGGGCGTCCAGCGCCAGCCGGCGCGCCAGGCCGGGACGAGGAGCGGCAGGCTCAGCGCCGCGACCCCGGCCGTCGTCCCCCACGCGAGGAGCTGGAGGGCCGAGCGGTCGACCGAGGTCGGGTCGGTGGCGCCGTCGACGAACGCGCCGTAGGTGAGGTAGGTCGTGATGACGACGATGCTCGAGAGCAGCGGGGCGACGGCCGGCGCGAAGAACCGCTTGTGGGCCTGGAGCAGCCCGGTGAGGACGACGCCGATCCCGTAGAGCGGCACCTGCACGGCGAAGACGCGCAGCATGAGGGTTCCGGCGTCGGCGCCCCCGGGGATGGCGGGGTTGACGATCCAGTCGGCGAGCACCGGGGCGGCGAGGAGGAGGAGCAGCGAGAGGGGGACGAGGATCGCGAGGCACCACGTGAAGAGGGCCGACGCGCTGCGATGGGCGCGGCCGGTGTCGCCCCTGCCGAGGTGGCCCGCGATGACGGGCACGGCGACGGCGGCGAGGATGCCGCCGGCGGCGATCTCGTAGAGGACGTTCGGCAGCGCGTTGACGCTCGTGTAGACGGCGCCGACGCCACCGGTGCGCACCGAGTCGGCGAAGACGAGAGTCCGCAGGAACCCGGCGGCCCGGGCGAGGAGGGTCGTCGCGGCGATGAGCCCTGCCGCGCCGGCGATGCCGCGGGCCGCGGCCCGACCCGCCGGGCTCACCGCGCTCGCCGGCCGAGCGCGTCGAGCTCGCGCAGGCCGGGGGTCGCCTCGATGACCCGGGTGAAGCTGACCCGTTCGCTGGCGAGCGTGAGGGCGGTCAGCACGGCGAGGGCGACGAGGCGGCCGCGGGTACCCGCCCGCTCGACGACGGCCGTCCCGAGCAGCGCGCCGGCCGCGTTGGCTCCGGTGTCCCCGAGCATGGCCTCCTCCCGCAGGTCGGGCGCGAGGAGGGCCGCGGCGGCCCCGAGCGCGGCGCCGGCCCCCGTCGCGCCGGGCCGGGAGGGCCGGGTGAGGAGGGCGAGGGCGCCGAGCTGGGTCGCCTTGAGAGCACGGCCGGGGCGCAGGTCGAGGAGGTTGACGAGGTTGGCGCTGCCGGCGACGACCGCCCCGCCGAGGAGCGTGCCGATGGCGCCCGGGGCCTCGGTCCCGCGGCGGGCCCGCCGGTCCACGAGGGCCGCGGCGGCGAGCCCGCTGACGGCGAGGCCGAGGATCTTGGCCGAGCCGGTCGTCAGCCGACCCTCGGCCAGCGCCCCGAGGTGCCCGCGCAGTCCCTTGCTCGAGGAGTCCCCGGCCAGGTCGTCGACCCCGCCCAGGGCGCCTGCGGCGGCCGTGGCGAGTGCCGGGCCCGGGCCGGCGAGGACGGCACCGGCCGTCGCCCCGACGACGTACGCCGGCCCCTCGAGGAGGGTGACCTGCTCCCCCGCATGGTTGGTCCGGACGAAGGGACGGCTCCACCGCTCGGGGAGCGAGGTCCGCGCCGCGTAGGCCGCGCCGGCGCCGACGGCCGCGAGCGCGGCCGCGACGGCGGGCCGGAACCGGCTCACGACGGCGTGGGGAGCGGCGGGAAGGCCGCCGTCACCCCGCTCTCGAGGCCGTACTGCCCGGCCTGGCCGTCGAGCTGCTGCGTCAGCGCGAAGACGATGCTCGACCGCCCCATCGGCAGCCCGGCGTCGTCGACGGTCGAGACGGCCTTGACCGCGTCGGAGTCCTGACGCACGGCCGTGACGACGGAGACCGCGTCGGTCGGCCCGCTGACGCCGGCGTTGGACGCGACGACGGTGCCCGCTCCGACGGTGTCGAGTGCCTTGACGAGGGTGAGGTAGCCGTCGACGGCGGCCTTGTCGGCGTCGGTGGAGCCCTTCTGGGCGTCGGGCGCGACGACGACGCCGAGCTCGGCGGGCTCCGGCGTCGCCGTGTCGACCTCGAGCAGCCCCGCCTTCGTCAGCTCGGACACGGCCTTCGTGACGACGGCGGCGTCCGGACCGGACTGGAGGCCTCCGGGGGCGGTCGCCTGGGGTCGGACGAGCAGCTGGGCGAGGACGGCGTCGAGCATCGACCCGTCGGCGGTCGCGGCGTCGGTCCCGAGCGTCGTCGCCACCTGGTCGGCGACCTGCTGGCGCGCATCGGCCGTGTCGGCGTCCGGCGAGACCCACGTCTCGTGGATCGTCGTCGTCGAGGTGACGTCGGCGCCCGCGGTCTCGAGGATCGTGGCGGTCGCCTTCGTCACGGCCGAGTCCGCGCCGGGGAGCACGACGAGGCTGACGCTCCGGCCGATGAGCTGGTTGGCCACGAGGATGGGGTTCGCGGCGGCGACGAACGCGTCGCGGCTCTCGGCGGCCTTGGTCTCGGCGTCGAGCTGGGCCCGCAGGTCGCTCTTGTCCTGGCGGACCTGCTCCAGCTCCTGGGACACCGTCGAGCTGATCCCCTGCTGGAGCGGACCGGCGCCGAGGACGATGCCGACGGCGAGGGCCAGGAAGATCGAGACGATGGAGACGAGGTGGTAGCGGAAGTCGATCACGTGAAGACCCCTTGGATGGCCGACCAGAGGTCGTCCAGTTGCGCGCCGATGACTTGGTGGAATGCGGGGGTGGCCCACAGGGCGGTCATCAGCGCGAGCACGCCGACCGCCGTGACGAGCGCGAGCCACCACCCCGAGATCCGCGACCGGTAGAGGCGGCTGACGCCCTTGGCGTCGACGAGCTTCCCCCGACCCGCAGTCGGGTGAGGAAGGTGCTGGCCATCCCCGCCCGGCCCTTGTCGAGGAACTCGACGAGCGTGGCGTGGGTCCCGACGGCGACGATGAGCGTCGCGCCCTTGTCGTCCGCGAGCAGCATCGCGACGTCCTCGCTCGTGCCCGTCGCCGGGAAGACGACCGGCTCGATGCCGAGCTCCTCGACCCGCTGACGGCCGGGCGCCCGGCCGTCCCGGTAGGCGTGGACGACGATCTCGGCGCCGCACTGGAGCGTCGCGTCCGAGACCGAGTCCATGTCGCCGACGACGAGGTCGGGCGTCAGCCCCGCCTCGATGAGGGCATCCGCGCCGCCGTCGACACCGATGAGGACGGGGTGGTACTCGCGGATGTAGGGCCGGAGGGTCTGCAGGTCCTCCTTGTAGTGGTAGCCGCGCACGACGATGAGGACGTGGCGGCCGTCGATGGCGGTGCGGATGTCGGGGACCCCGACGCCGTCGAGGAGGAGCTCGCGCTCCTTCTTGAGGTACTCCATCGTGTTCGCCGCGAACGCCTCGAGCTGGTCGGACAGCCCGGCCCGCGCGTCGGTCATCGCCTCCTGGACGCCCGTGGCGTCGAGAAGGGTGCCGCTCGCGACCGGCTCCCCGTCGAAGCGGACCTCGTCGCCGACGACGCTGACCGCCATGCCGTCCTTGAGGGCGGTCATGACCGGGGTACCGACGTTGTCGAGGAGGAGGATGCCGGCGTCGACGAGGATCTCCGGGCCGAGGTTGGGGTAGCGCCCGGAGATGGACGGCGAGGCGTTGACGACGGCCGCCGGGCGGCACGCCACGAGCGCCTCCGCGCTCACCTTGTCGATGTCCTGGTGGTCGATGACGGCGATGTCACCGGGCTGCAGCCGTTTGGTGAGGTTCTTGGTCCGCCTGTCCACGCGAGCAGGACCGCTCACCCCGATCTCGGGGGAGCGTGGTCGGGGGTTCGGGACACGCATCGCCATGACTGCTCCATCGTGCCATGAACTCGCGCCGACGCCGCGGTGACGCCCGGCGGCGGCGGGGTCGCGGACCCGGCTCAGGCGTCCTGGCGGACCCGGTCGAGCAGCTCCCTCGCGTTCTCCAGCGCCGCGTCCGTGCCGGCACCGGCCATCATCCTGGCCAGCTCGGCGACCCGGTCCTCGCCGTCGACGGCGAGGACCCCGCTCGTCGTGACGTGTCCGTCCTGGGCCTTGGTGACGACGAGGTGCCGGTCGGCGTATGCCGCGACCTGGGCCAGGTGCGTGACGACGACGACCTGGGCGTGCCGGGCGAGCTCGGCGAGCCGCGCGCCCACGTCGAGCGCGGCGCGACCGCCGACCCCGGCGTCCACCTCGTCGAAGACGAAGGTCGGGACGTCGGAGACCTCGGCGGCGGTCGCCACCTCGATCGCGAGCATGACCCGGGACAGCTCACCGCCGGAGGCGGCCCTGGTCACCGTGCGCGGCGGCGTCCCGGGATTGGCGGCCAGCCGGATCTCGACCTCGTCCGCACCGGTGGGCCCGAGCCGGTCGGCCTCGGTGACGGCGACCTGCACGTCCGCCGTCGGCATGCCGAGGGCGGCCAGCTCGACGGCGATCCGGTCGGCGAGGGCTGCGGCCGCCCGGCCACGCTCGGCCGTCAGGACCGCGGCCGCCTCGGCCCGTCGTGCGGTCAGCCGGTCGAGCGAGGCCTCGAGCTCCGCGACGCGGTCGTCGGCCCCGAGCAGCTCGGCGAGCCGGGTCGCGGCGGTGCCGGACCAGGCGAGGACCTCGTCGGCGTCCGCGCCGTACTGGGCCGTGAGGGTGGCGAGGTCGGCACGCCGCTGCTGCACCCAGGCGAGCCGGGCCGGATCGAGGTCGACGCCGGCGGCATACCGGCCGAGGTCGGAGCCGAGGTCGGTGGCGACGTAGAGGAGCTCGGCGAGCCGGCTCTCGAGGGCCGCGAGCTCGGGGTCGTTGTCCGCGGCGCCCGCGAGCGCGGCCCGGGCCTGGCCGAGGGCGCCGACGACCCCGGTGGACCCGCCGCCGTCGGCCTCGTCGTCCCCGGCGAGGATGAGCGAGGCCCCCTCGGCGGCGAGGCGCAGCTCCTCGGCATGGGCGAGCCGCTCGTCCTCGACGCGGAGCGCGGCGTCCTCCCCCGGCTGGGGGTCGACCCGCTCGATCCGCTCGAGCCCGAGCTGGAGCATCTCGGCCTCCTGGGCGCGCTCGCGGCCCAGCGAACGGAGCCGGTTCAGCTCCTCGGACGCGGAGCGGTGCTCGGCGTGCGCCGCCTCGTAGGCGTCCCGGGCGGCGAGGAGCGGCGGCCCGCCGAAGCGGTCGAGGAGCTCGCGGTGCTGCTCGGCCCGACGCAGCCGCCACTGGTCGGCCTGGCCGTGGACGGCGACGAGCTGCTCACCCAGCTCGGCCAGGAGGCCGGCGGGCGCGGCCCGGCCTCCGACGTGGGCCCGCGACCGTCCCTCGGCCGAGACGGTGCGGACGAGGACGAGCCCGTCCTCGACGTCCGCGCCCGCCTCCGCGGCGCGAGCGAGGGCCGGGTGTCGGGCGGGGAGGTCGACGACCCCCTCGACGACGGCCTTGGCGGCCCCGGTGCGGACGAGCGTGGGGTCGGCCCGGGCGCCGAGCAGGAGGAGCAGCGCGGTGACGACCATCGTCTTGCCGGCGCCGGTCTCGCCGGTGAGCACGGTGAGGCCGGGATGGAGCTCGAGCGCGGCGTCGTCGATGACGCCGAGGTCACGGATCCGGATCTCCTGCAGCACGGGGACAGCCTCTCAGCCGCCGGTGTCGCCGCGGCGTGCCCGCTCGATGTCGGCGCGCCCTCGCCACCCCTCGATCGACAGGTCGAACTTGGCGACGAGCCGGTCGGTGAACGGCGAGGCGTCGAGCCGGGCGAGCCGGACCGGCTCGTCGGACCGGGTCACCTGGACGCGGGCACCCGGCCGGAGCTCGACGGCGCGCCTGCCGTCGCAGGCGAGCGTCCCGGGGACCTCCGTCCCCGCGAGGACCTCGACCGCCAGCCGGCTGCGCGGCCCGACGACGACGGGCTTGGCGAAGAGGGCGTGGGCGCTGATCGGCACCATGAGCATCGCCTCGACGTCCGGCCAGACGACCGGGCCGCCGGCCGAGAAGGCGTATGCCGTGGACCCGGTCGGGGTGGCGACGACGACGCCGTCACACCCCCAGGTCGACAGCGGGCGGCCGTCGATCTCGACGGTCAGCTCGATCATCCGCTCGCGGGTCGCCTTCTCGACGGTGACCTCGTTGAGCGCCCAGCTCGAGAACACCTCGCGCCCGTCCTCGAAGACCGACACATCGAGGGTCATCCGCTCCTCGACGGTGTAGTCGCGGGCGACGATCCGGTCGACCGCCTCCGCGAGCGTGTCGAGCTCGGCCTCGGCGAGGAACCCGACGTGACCGAGGTTGACCCCCAGCAGCGGGGCCCCGGTGCCGCGCGAGAGCTCGGCGGCGCGGAGGATCGTCCCGTCGCCACCGAGGACGCAGACGAGCTCGCAGTCGGCACGCGGGGTCGAGCCGCTCGGCGACGCGCACCCCACCGTCGAGCTCCCGCGCGAGGACATCGTCCGCGACGACCTCGACCCCCGCCCGCTCGAGCCGGGCGGCCACGCCCGAGGCGAGGGCGTGGGCGTCCGGCTTCTCGGGATGGGCGACCAGGAGGATGCGTCGCGTCGGGGTGCTCACGCGGGTCCTTTCGTCGTCAGGGCCTCGGCCGCCGCGGCGACGGCGTCCTCCCCCATCCTTCCCGACGGGTCGGGCCGGAACCACATGAGGTACTCCTCGTTGCCCTCCGAACCGCGCACCGGGCTCGGCGCGACGGCGTGAGGGTGCAGGCCGACGGCCCCTCCCGCGGCCGCCACGTCGACGATGACCGCGCACCGCGCGGCGGGGTCACCGACGACCCCGCGCTTGCCGAGCCGAGCCCGCCCGACCTCGAACTGCGGCTTGACGAGGGTGACGACGTCGCCGGTCGGGGCGACCAGTGCCGCGAGGTCGGCGAGGACGAGCCGGAGGGAGATGAAGGACAGGTCGGCGACGACGAGGTCGGCGGGACCGCCGAGATCGGCGGCGGTGAGCCCCCGCACCGTCGTGCCACTGCGCTCCTCGACCCGGGCGTCCGCGGCGACCTCCGGGGCGAGCTGACCATGACCCACATCGATGGCGACGACCCGCGCGGCACCGCGCGAGAGGAGCACCTGGGTGAAGCCACCGGTGCTGGCGCCGACGTCGACGCAGCGCCGGCCCTCGACGTGGAGCCCCTGGGGCGTCCAGCGGTCGAGGGCGGCGACGAGCTTCTCGGCGCCGCGGCCGACCCAGGCCGGGCCGGGTCGCTCGACGACGACCTCGGCCTCCCCGGGAACGTGCTGCGCGGCCTTGGCCGCCGGCCGCCCGGCGACCCGGACATGACCCTCCCGTGACGAGGTCACGGGCCTCGCCCCGGGACCGGGCGAGTCCTCTCCGGACGAGCTCGGCGTCGAGGCGCCTGGCCGCGCGTCTCGGGTCGGGGCGCCCCGGGTCAGCTGCCGAGGTCGCCAAGGCGGGACTGAAGGGTGCGTTGGACGTTCTCCCCCGCCTCGATCTGGGCATCGAGGTCGTCCGCGGGGGTCGCGGCCAGATCCCGCAGGGCGGCGTCGATGACGAGGTCTCCCGTCTCGGGCGCATCGCTCTCGGCTGCCTCGGGGGCGGGACTCCGGCCGTCGGCCGTGGCGTCGGACGGAGGGGTGTCGCCCGGGTGCGGGGTGGGGATGTCGTCAGCCACTCGTGCTCGTCCTCGTCGTCGCGGCCTTCTTCGCCGGAGCCTTCTTCGCCGCAGCCTTCTTCGCCGGAGCCTTCTTCGCCGGAGCCTTCTTCGTCGCAGCCTTCTTCGCCGCGGCCTTCTTCGCCGGAGCCTTCTTCGCCGCGGCCTTCTTCGCCGCGAGCCTTCTTCGCCGCGGCCTTCTTCGCCGGAGCCTTCTTCGCCGCGGCCTTCTTCGCCGCGGCCTTCTTCACCGGGCGCCGGCGGGCCGGCGAGGGTCGCGAGGAGGACGCTCCGGCGACGCGCGCGGGGCCGCTGTCGGGCGCGATGTACGGTTCGGCGACCTCGGTGACCTCGGACCGGGCGCGGCCCGCCACCATCGCGGCGAGCTCCTCGAGCTGGCCCGCGAGCGCGGTGACGGCCGCCGTCACCGCGTTGACGTCGGCGGACAGCCGCCCGAGGTCAACCCGCCCCATCGCCGCGTCGACCTCGCGCCGGACCAGGGTCATCAGCTGCTGGCGGTTGGTCTCGGCGGCGGTCATGAGCTCCTCGGCGAGACCGGCGGCCTGCTTGTTGAGGGCGCTGCGCGTCCCCTCCAACCCGGCCAGCGCGACGAGTTCGTTCGCCGCGTCCAGCGCGCGGCTCCTGGTCAGCTCCCCCAGGCCGGAGGCCAGCTCGACGAACCCCTGGATGGACTGCTTGGCCATGTGTCCTCCTCGCTCGGGCCGGTCGTCGTGACCGGCTCCTCCCACGCTACCCGTCGGCGACGGCGGGCAGCAGGTCGAGCACGACGTCCCACGCGGCATCGAGGGCACCGGCGTCCATCACGCCGGCGTCGAGCGCCGCGTACCCCGCCGTCACCGCGGCATTGAGGTCCTCGAGAGGGCTGCCGTCGCCCTCTGCGGTCCAGCCCGAGGCATCGATCCGGCGCCGGAGCCCGCCGCAGCGACCCCAGCCGTCCTCGACGACCGGCTTCGGCAGCTCCGCCGCCAGCCCCCGCAGGTCCGGCAGGACGAAGGTCGGCCGCCGCTCCGGTGCCGCATGGAGAGCGTCTCGGAGGCCGTGGACTCCCGTCAGCACCATGACCGAGTCCATGCCGGTCCGCACCGCGCCCTCGATGTCGGTCTCGAGACGGTCGCCGATGGCGAGCATGCGCTCGACCGGGACACCGAGCCGCTCGGCGCACAGGCGGTACAGCGGCGGATGTGGCTTGCCGGCGACGTCGTCGGGGCCTCGACCGACTGCTCGCTCGACGGCACCGATGAGGGCGCCGTTCCCCGGCGCGACACCCCGATCGGTCGGCAGCGTCGCGTCGGTGTTCGTTGCGACCCAGACCGCGCCTGCCTCGATGGCGTATGCCGCCTCCGCGAGGTCGGACACGCTCACCTCGGCTCCCAGCCCTTGCAGGACCGCGGCCGGCGGTTCTGCCCGCGCCGCGTCGGTCGGCAGGATGACGTCGAAACCGTTCTCGCGCAACGCCTGTGGGACACCGATGCCACCGACCGCGAGGACACGGGAGCCAGGCGCGACGTGCCGGCCGAGGACCCAGGCACCCGCCTGCGAAGAGGTCGTGACGTCGTCCGGGGTCAGGGTGAGCCCGAGCCGGGACAGGTGCTGGGCCACGACGTCCGGCGGACGCGCGGCATTGTTCGTCGCGTACTGCACGGGCAGGCCCGCGGCGTCGAGAGCCTCGACCGCGTGGTCGACCGGTCGCGGACCGCGGTAGACGACGCCGTCGAGGTCGCAGACGATCGCGGCATACCCACCGAGGAGGCTCATGCCGGATCGTCGGTGCGCCCGGCGGCGTCGGTCCTCGCTCCACCCTCGGTCGACGGAGCATCGTCCGCCTCCTCGTCGAGGTCGGTGACGACGATCCCGTCGAGCTCCTCGAGCCGCTCGACGGCGTCGGTGTCGCCCTCGGCGTCGCCGGCCGCGGCGCGCGCGAACCACTCGCGGGCCTCGTCGGTGCGGCCGAGGGCGAGCAGGGCGTCGGCGTAGGCGTAGTGCAGCCGGTGGTAGTCGCCGCCGCGACGCTTCAGCTGGGGGATCTGGAGGGCCACGAGCGCGATGTCGTCCTGTCCCAGATCCCGCCGGACCCCGGACACGACGATCGCCAGCTCGACCTTCTCGATGTCGGTCAGCGTCGCCGCGTCCGCGTCGGCAGCAAGGTCGAGGGCCTTCGTCGGCCGCCCGAGCCCCCGCTCGCAGTCGACCATGAGCGGCAGCAGGTGGGCCGAGCCGCTCAGCCGACGGACCGTCCGGAACTCGGCGAGGGCCCGAGCGAAGTCGCCCTGCCGGTAGGCAACCATTCCGAGCGCCTCGCGGGCGGCAGGGACCCGTCCGGCTCGCCGCACGGCGGTCTCCGCGTGCGCCTGCGCGGCCTCGAGGTCGCCGGCGTCCATGAGAAGGGCGACCATGACGAGGTGCTGGGCGACGCCCTCGGCGTTCTCCTTGCTCAGGGTGCGCAGCTGGAGGTGGACGCCGCGGTCGAGCTCCCTGCCGGTCACTCCCTCCGCGATCCGTGGCTCCGGCAGGCGTGGGCTCGTCGGCGTCAGCCGCGGGCCGCCCCGTCGCTCGGCGTCGCCTCCGGTGCGTCGCTCGCCGGATCCGCGCCCGGCGTCGCCGGGGCGTCCGGACCGCCCAGCGGGTCCGCCCCGCGAGCCCCGGGCGGATCCAGCGGAACCACCTCGTCCGGAGCCACCACGAGCGCCCGCACCACGACCCGAGCCGCCGGTCCCGCGAGCGGCGCCACCGTCACCCCGGCCACCGCCGGACCCCCCGTGGCGTCGCTCGCCGTCACCGCGTTCGCCGCGTGGCGCATCTGCCTCGCTCACCGGTACTCCTCCCCGATCGGGGTCGATTGGCCTGGGTGCTGGCTCGAGCCTACCCGCCCGAAAAACAACCATGGCCCGTCGGAAACCGACGGGCCATGGTGAATGTATGTCCGGCTGCGTCCTACTCTCCCACACCGTCCCCAGTGCAGTACCATCGGCGCTGAAGGGCTTAGCTTCCGGGTTCGGAATGGAGCCGGGCGTTTCCCCTTCGCTATGACAGCCGAAACTCTATGGAGATGTCAGTCGTTCCCGACCGTATCTCGGGAACTGCACAGTGGACGCAAGCAGTGTGTATCAAGTCATCGGCTTATTAGTACCGGTCAGCTCCATGCATTGCTGCACTTCCACGTCCGGCCTATCAACCCAGTCGTCTACTGGGAGCCTCTCGGGGTAAACCCCATGGAAACCTCATCTTGAAGCGTGCTTCCCGCTTAGATGCTTTCAGCGGTTATCACTTCCGAACGTAGCCAATCAGCCGTGCTCTTGGCAGAACAACTGACACACCAGAGGTTCGTCCATCCCGGTCCTCTCGTACTAGGGACAGCCCTTCTCAAGTTTCCAACGCGCACAGCGGATAGGGACCGAACTGTCTCACGACGTTCTAAACCCAGCTCGCGTACCGCTTTAATGGGCGAACAGCCCAACCCTTGGGAGCAACTCCACCCCCAGGATGCGACGAGCCGACATCGAGGTGCCAAACCATGCCGTCGATATGGACTCTTGGGCAAGATCAGCCTGTTATCCCCGGGGTACCTTTTATCCGTTGAGCGACGGCGCTTCCACAAGCCACCGCCGGGTCACTAGTTCCGACTTTCGTCCCTGCTCGATATGTCTATCTCGCAGTCAAGCTCCCTTGTGCACTTACACTCGAAACCTGATTGCCAACCAGGCTGAGGGAACCTTTGAGCGCCTCCGTTACCTTTTAGGAGGCAACCGCCCCAGTTAAACTACCCACCAGGCACTGTCCCTGATCCGGATCACGGACCGAGGTTAGATAT
>CAVUXP010000008.1:0-79276 GCA_963745335.1 uncultured Actinomycetota bacterium | reverse complement strand
GCGGGTGGTCCCGCCAGATTCACACGGGATTTCTCGGGCCCCGTGCTACTTGGGATGGTTCTCTGGAGTTCACGCCATTTCGTCTACGGGGGTAGCACCCTCTGTGCCGGACCTTTCAATGTCCTTCGACTATGACGCGAATTTTTGACTCCATGTCGGTCTGTCAGAACCAACTGAGAAGTCCCACGACCCCGACCATGCAACGCCTGACAGCTATCACACATGATCGGTTTAGCCTGTTCCGCTTTCGCTCGCCACTACTCACGGAATCGCGGTTGCTTTCTCTTCCTGTGGGTACTGAGATGTTTCACTTCCCCACGTTCCCTCTACCCACCCTATGTGTTCAGGTGGGAGTGACTGGACTTGCCTCCAGCCGGGTTTCCCCATTCGGAAATCCTCGGATCGCAGTCTGGTTATCGACTCCCCGAGGCTTATCGCAGATTCCTACGTCCTTCTTCGGTTCCTGGTGCCAAGGCATCCACCGTGTGCCCTTATTAACTTGAGCCACAAAGATGCTCGCGTCCACTGTGTAGTTCTCAACATACGGGCGGGTCCCCACCGGTCCCGGCGCCTACCGAGCAAGAGCTCGGGGGTTCGTCCGCGGAGGGGGTCCTCACCGGCAAGCCGGCCTTCAGGTCAGGCGCTATCGCCCGAGCCCTCAGGACCCAACAACGTGTCAGGCGCCCACCTCTGCTCATCTCGCGTTCCACGGCCGTGGCCAGTACTAGCGATGATGTGCCGAGATCGGCGCCAAATAATCGATGTTCCACCCTTGAGCACCTGCTGTCCGACGTACGCGGACAGACCAGGCTCTGGACCGCTCGAGGCGGCCAGTGCTCCTTAGAAAGGAGGTGATCCAGCCGCACCTTCCGGTACGGCTACCTTGTTACGACTTAGTCCCAATCGCCAGTCCCACCTTCGACGGCTCCCTCCACAAGGGTTGGGCCACCGGCTTCGGGTGTTACCGACTTTCGTGACTTGACGGGCGGTGTGTACAAGGCCCGGGAACGTATTCACCGCAGCGTTGCTGATCTGCGATTACTAGCGACTCCGACTTCATGGGGTCGAGTTGCAGACCCCAATCCGAACTGAGACCGGTTTTTTGGGATTCGCTCCATCTCGCGATTTCGCAGCCCTTTGTACCGGCCATTGTAGCATGTGTGAAGCCCAAGACATAAGGGGCATGATGATTTGACGTCATCCCCACCTTCCTCCGAGTTGACCCCGGCAGTCTTCTATGAGTCCCCGCCATAACGCGCTGGCAACATAGAACGAGGGTTGCGCTCGTTGCGGGACTTAACCCAACATCTCACGACACGAGCTGACGACAACCATGCACCACCTGTATACCGACCTTGCGGGGCACCCATCTCTGGATGTTTCCGGTATATGTCAAGCCTTGGTAAGGTTCTTCGCGTTGCATCGAATTAATCCACATGCTCCGCCGCTTGTGCGGGCCCCCGTCAATTCCTTTGAGTTTTAGCCTTGCGGCCGTACTCCCCAGGCGGGGCGCTTAATGCGTTAGCTGCGGCACGGAACTCGTGGAATGAGTCCCACACCTAGCGCCCAACGTTTACGGCGTGGACTACCAGGGTATCTAATCCTGTTCGCTCCCCACGCTTTCGCTTCTCAGCGTCAGTTATGGCCCAGAGACCTGCCTTCGCCATCGGTGTTCCTCCTGATATCTGCGCATTTCACCGCTACACCAGGAATTCCAGTCTCCCCTACCACACTCTAGTCTGCCCGTACCCACTGCAAGTCCGGGGTTGAGCCCCGGATTTTCACAGCAGACGCGACAAACCGCCTACAAGCTCTTTACGCCCAATAATTCCGGACAACGCTCGCACCCTACGTATTACCGCGGCTGCTGGCACGTAGTTAGCCGGTGCTTCTTCTGCAGGTACCGTCACTTTCGCTTCTTCCCTGCTGAAAGAGGTTTACAACCCGAAGGCCGTCATCCCTCACGCGGCGTCGCTGCATCAGGCTTTCGCCCATTGTGCAATATTCCCCACTGCTGCCTCCCGTAGGAGTCTGGGCCGTGTCTCAGTCCCAGTGTGGCCGGTCGCCCTCTCAGGCCGGCTACCCGTCGTCGCCTTGGTGAGCCGTTACCTCACCAACTAGCTGATAGGCCGCGAGTCCATCCCAGACCGAAAAACTTTCCAGACGGTAGAGATGCCTCTCCGTCTCGTATCCGGTATTAGCTCCGGTTTCCCGGGGTTATTCCAGAGTCTGGGGCAGGTTACTCACGTGTTACTCACCCGTTCGCCACTGATCACCCGGAGCAAGCTCCGAGGTCACCGTTCGACTTGCATGTGTTAAGCACGCCGCCAGCGTTCGTCCTGAGCCAGGATCAAACTCTCCGTTGATGTCTTGCTCCGTCCGACGCGAGGCGCCGGCGGAAACAGAAACCCTCGAAGGGTTGTTTCACTGACTGAGCAAGAACGACTAGCTTGAGTTAGTCATTCGTTGTCAACCAAAGGATTTTCGTCCGAGACGGTGCGCCACCAGGTCGGATGGCCCGGCCCGCTGCCACCTCGGGACGAGGTTATTGGCATCGATTTTTGACACGCTGTTGAGTTCTCAAGGTTCGGACGCACACCATCCCCCGGACCTCGGTCCGGCGTTTGGGGCAACCACTCCAACTTACCCGCGTCCATGCTTGGGCGTCAAATCCGGCCCCGTGGAGCGCGGATCTGGTCGCGCTTGGATCTCAGCGGGGCACCCACTCTAGCAACCTTGCGGTGCCGTTCCAACTCGATGGTCGGGCGTGGGGGTCAGCCGCCGGGACCGGCCTACTTCGGGCGGTGTGCACCGCCTCTGTGGCGTCCGTTCCTCCCTCGTCGGGCTGACGTCGTAGACAGTAGGCGACGCCGTGAGACAACACAAATCGGCCGGATCCCGGGCGTGTCGCGCCGCCTGCCGAGCCCCGGCCGAGCCGCTCCCGTGCCGGCATATCTGCAGGTCAGCGGCCTGTCGCGGGCCTGCCGCGGGGCCGGAGCCGCGCTCCCGCACCCGCGCCACCGGGTCAGGCGGAGGCGAGCCGGCCCGCCGCGAGCGACTTGCGCCCCCGGCGGAGGATGACGACGGCGCCGTGGAGGAAGTCCGCGTCGGTCAGCCTCCGCTCCGGGTCGCTCGTCCGCTCCCCGTTGACCGAGGCGCCCCCGTCGCCGATCGCCCGCCGGGCGGCGTTGCGCGAGTCGACGAGCCCGACCGCGACGAGGGCGTCGGTGAGTGTCATCCCCGGCTGCACCTCTCCCCCGGGCAGCTCCGCCGTGCGTCACGCAGTGTGTCCGCGTCGAGGGCGCGGAGGTCGCCCCTCCCGAACAGCGCCTCGGAGGCCGCCTGGACCGCCGCCGTCGCGGCCGCCCCGTGGACGAGGGTCGTCACGTCGGCGGCGAGCGCCCGCTGGGCCGCGCGGCGGAACGGCTCCTCGGCGACCTGGCGCTCGAGCTCGGCGATGTCCTCGCGGGAGCGGTCGGTGAAGACCCTCAGCAACGAGACGACCGAGGCGTCCTCGACGTTGACGAAGTACTGGTAGAAGGCGTACGGGCTCGTCATGATCGGCCGACAGCCAGATGGCGTTGCCCTCGGACTTGCCGAACTTCACTCCCGCCGCGTCGGTGAGCAGCGGCGTCGTCAGGGCGTGGACCGCCACCCCCTCGGTCCGGTGGATGAGGTCGACCCCGGCCGTGAGGTTGCCCCACTGGTCCGACCCACCGGTCTGCAGGGTGCACCCGTGCGCGCGGTACAGATGGAGGTAGTCGAGCGCCTGGAGGAGCTGGTAGCTGAACTCGGTGTAGGAGATCCCCTCCTGGCTCTCCAGCCGCGCCGAGATCGCCTCCTTCCGGATCATCTGGTTGACCCGGAAGTGCTTGCCGACGTCGCGGAGGAAGTCCAGGGCCGACATCGGTCCCGTCCAGTCGAGGTTGTCGACGAGGATCGCGGGGTTGTCGCCGTCGAAGTCGAGGAAGGGCTGGACGAGCGTCTTGATCCGTCCCGACCCAGTCCGCGGTCTGCTCCTTGGACTTCAGCACCCGCTCGGAGGTCGGCTTGGGGTCTCCGATGAGCCCCGTCGAACCCCCGACGAGGCAGATGACCCGGTGGCCGGCACGCTGGAGCCGGCGCAGGACGACGAGCTGGACGAAGTTGCCGAAGTGCAGCGACGGGGCGGTCGGGTCGAACCCGCAATAGGCCGTGATCGGTCCGCTCGCGAGTGCCTCGCGCAGCGCGGTCTCGTCGGTGGTCTGGGCCACCGATCCGCGCCACTGCAGCTCGTCGAGGATGTCGGTCACGATGTCGGCTCTCCTTCGTCTCGGCCGGCGCGGGCGACGGCGCCGCCCTCGGCATACGGCATGCCGCGCCCCAGCCTGCCACGGGCGAGGGAGCCGTCGCGCGGGTGTTCACCCGGGTCGGGACGTGCGAGACCCGGTGAACCGCACGCGACCGACGGGGCCGAGAGGGGAACGCTCAGCCCTGACGCTCGACGAGGTGGTGGGCGTAGTCGACCATCATCGCGTCGTAGGCGGCGAGGTGCTCCTCGCTGCGCCGCACGTACGTCTCGACGCGGCCGTCGGGGTCGGCGTACTCCCCCGTCCCGGCGACGAGCAGGCGCCGCTCCCGCGCCAGCCCGCGGCGCAGCTCGTCGAGCGCGACGGCCGACTGGGTCGTCCGGCTGAAGATCCGCTCGAGCCCGGCGGCGACGACGACGACGAAGCCGAGCACCGGGCTCACCCACGTCCACCCGTCGCCCAGGACCGCCTCGCTGAGCGGGATCGCAGCCCCCGCAACGATGACGACGAGCCACACGGTCTGGATCCCCACGGGGCGCAGCGAGCCCGGCGAGGTTCGCCACCCGCAGGCGGCCGTTGATCATCCGTTCGTAGCGCGCGGGGTCCACCGGAGGCAGCCCGGGCCCGGAGCTCGGCGGGGTCACCGAGGACATCGCCGCGCTCCGCGCTTCGCGGCCGGGGACCTCGTCCACGGTCTCCTCGGTCTGGCCTCAGTGCGAAACGGCATGTCGCGGCCCCTTCCGTGGCGCGTGCGAGGTGAGGCAACCCTTCCAGCCCGGCGGGCGACCGTCCACCGTCGGACGCCTCCCCTCGCCCCCGCCGGTCGCGGGCCGCGGACGATGGGGCACACTCGGCCGCATGACTGGCGCGACGACCCCTCCCGGCCCGCAGGACCCGACGCCCGCCCCGCTCACCGATCCGGCCCTCTCGGCGTACATCGCGGGCCTGCCCAAGGCGGAGCTGCACGTCCACCACGTCGGCTCGGCCTCCCCGCGGATCGTCGCCGACCTCGCTGCGCGGCACCCCGGCTCCCCCGTGCCGACCGACCCGGAGGAGCTCGCGCGGTTCTTCACCTTCACCGACTTCGCGCACTTCATCGACGTCTACCTCGCCGTCGTCGACCTCATCACGACACCCGAGGACGTCCGGCTGCTCACCTACGAGGTGGCCCAGGAGCTCGCGGCCCAGCAGGTCCGCTACGCCGAGCTGACGATGACGCCGCACACGTCCGTCGTCCGCGGCATCCCGATCGAGGCCTACACCGAGGCGATCGAGGATGCTCGAGTCGCCGCGGAGCGCGACCTCGGGGTCGTCCTCCGGTGGATCTACGACATCCCCGGCGAGCTCGGCCTCGCGTCCGCCGACGCCACGGCGACGTATGCCGTCGAGCACGGCACCGCGTCGCTGGTCGGCTTCGGGCTCGGCGGCCCGGAGGTCGGGGTCCCGCGTCCGCCCTTTCGCCCCGCACTTCGAGCGGGCCCGTGCCGCCGGGCTGCACAGCGTCCCCCACGCGGGTGAGACGACGGGACCGGAGACGGTGTGGGACGCCCTCACCCACCTCGGCGCGGAGCGCATCGGCCACGGGACGTCGGCCGTCCGGGACCCCCGCCTCCTCGAGCACCTCGCCGAGCACCGCATCCCCCTCGAGGTCTGCCCGACGTCGAACGTCGCCACCCGCGCCGTGGAGCGTCTCGAGGACCACCCGATCGTCGCGATGCGGGACGCCGGCGTCGTCGTCACCGTCAACAGCGACGACCCCCCGATGTTCGGGACGACGCTCACCCGTGAGTACGAGGTCGCCGCGGCCCTCCTCGGGCTCGACGCCGCCGGCGTCACCGATCTCGCCCGGGCGGCGGTCGACGCGAGCTTCGCCCCCGACGAGGTGCGGGCCCGGCTGCACCGCGAGATCACGGCATACGCAGCCGGCGGCCCCGGCTCCTGAGCCCGCGCGTCGGCGCCCGGGGCGCGACGTATCACGTCCGCCCGCCTCCCGCTCCTCCCGTCATCGGCACCAGTCGCGCGCCGGGGGGTGCGCGGGGAGGAGATCACCATGTCCGAGATCGACACGTCCACGTGGACCCGGGACCAGCGGGACGCGACCTGCGCCATCGCCCCGAGCCCGGAGCTGAAGGAGCGCTGGGCCAAGGAGCTCGCCGCGACCGGCCGTCGCCGCAAGGCGGACGGTGCCGCCACCCTGCGCCTCGAGGGTGAGCCCAAGCGGCTGGGCTTCAACGACGGCGTCATCATCCCGCCCGAGGCCTTCCCCGCCGGGACGGCGGAGGCCACCATCCGGGCGGCCGCACTCGAGCGGACCCCGCTGCGGGGAACCGTCCGCGTCGCCGTCATCCTCGTCGACTTCTCGGACAAGGCGATGGCCGCGTCGACGAGCCACTTCGAGGACCTGTTCTTCTCGACCGGCGTCCTGCCGCACGGCAGCGTCAAGGAGTACTACGCCGAGGTGACGAAC
This sequence comes from uncultured Actinomycetota bacterium, assembly GCA_963745335.1. Taxonomy (GTDB): domain Bacteria; phylum Actinomycetota; class Actinomycetes; order Actinomycetales; family Dermatophilaceae; genus CAVSJJ01. The sequence continues at coordinate 72,520 of CAVUXP010000008.1, read as the reverse complement.
GGGCTCGTCACCCTCGACGGCACGGTCGTCGGCCCCTATCGGATGCCGCAGACGCTGGCGTGGTACGCCAACAACGGGTCCGGGATCGGCAAGGGCGGCACGGCCTTCCGCTCGCCGCAGCTCGCGCACGACGCGGCCGTCGCCGCCGACCCCGATGTCAACTTCGCGCCGTACGACAACGACGGCAACGGCTACGTCGACGCGTTCATCGTCGTCCACGCCGGCCCCGGCGCCGAGGTCACCGGCAGCCTGGGCGACATCTGGTCGCACAAGTCGACCCTGTCGACGGCCTACAACACCGACGGCACGAAGATCTACGGCTACCTCACCATCCCGGAGGACGCGAAGATCGGCGTCTCCGCCCACGAGCTGGGGCATCTGCTGTTCGGCTTCCCCGACCTCTACGACACCGACTACTCCTCCGAGGGCGTCGGCAACTGGTGCCTCATGGGCGGCGGCAGCTGGAACGGTGGCGGCGACATCCCGTCCCACCCGAGCGCCTGGTGCAAGGCGAACCAGGGCTGGGCCACGGTGACGAACGTGACGACGAACGGCCCGGTGACCGTCGAGGCCGTCGAGACGAGCCACCACCTGTACCGGCTGTGGAAGAACGGCGCGAGCGGCTCGGAGTACTTCCTCCTCGAGAACCGGCAGAAGACCGGCTACGACCAGGCGCTGCCCGGCGACGGGCTCCTCGCTGTGGCACGTCGACGACACGAAGACGAGCAACAGCGACGAGACCCACTACAAGGTCGGGCTGCTCCAGGCCGACGGCAGCCAGGACCTCGAGCACGGGGCGAACCGCGGCGACGCCGGAGACCCCTTCCCGGGGTCGGCGAACAAGACCTCGGTCACCCAGGCGACGTCGCCGAGCACGAAGTCGTATGCCGGCGCCGACACGTGCGTGTCCGTCAAGTCCATCCCCTCCTCGAGCGCGGCGATGACCGTCCAGCTCACCGTGTCCTGCAAGACGATCCTCAAGGAGGTCAAGGAGGGCAAGGAGGTCAAGGAGATCCTCAAGGAGCGCTTCCCGGACCACAAGACGATCATCAAGGACCTCAAGGAGTCCACCCACGACAAGAACCTCCTCAAGGACACCATCAAGGACGTCAAGGAGGTCGCCAAGGAGCTCAAGGAGGTGGCCAAGGAGGTCAAGGAGGCCGGGTTCGAGAACTGGCCCGGACGACCCGGCGGCGGTGGCTATGCCCCCGAGCAGGCCGCCGACCCCGGCGTCGAGGCCCGCCTGAGCGCCCTCGAGGCGGCCGTCTTCGGCGGCGCCGACCAGCAGGGCGGCCAGGTCTTCATCGACGGTTCGCTCCGTCCGGACCTCATGGGTGCGCCCGGCTCGGGCGTCGTGCCGCCCGACGACGCCCAGGGCAAGCGTCAGCTCGACACGCCGCCGAGCACGCCGTGACCCAGGCCCGCCTGGTCCTCGTGGTCGCCGATGCCGGCGACCACGGGGGCCGAGCCGTCGCGCTCGAGGCGGCGTCGCGGCTCGACGGTGACCCGGCCCGGCGCGTGGCCCTCGTGACCGGCGACCGGCTCGCCTCGGCCGGGTGGACCCTGCGGGTCGACCGCGACGGGACCATCCGGTCCGTCATCGATCTCGGCGCAGGACTCCTCCGGCCGGGTCCTCGTCGAGGACGAGAGCCTGGCCGCCGTCTGGTTCCGCGCGTCCTCGCGTCGACCGGGCGAGGTGCGCCCGGGCGGACCCGATGCCGACTACGCCCGGGCCGAGATCGACGCGCTGCTCGTGGCCTGGCTCGCCGCGCTCGGTCCACGGGTCGTCAACCCGCCGGACGGGCTCGGTCCGACCGGGCCGTCGTGGTCGGCCGCGCGGTGGCGCCGCGTGGCCGCGGAGGTGGGGATGCCGACCGCGCCGGACGGCATACCGTCCCGCTGCGTCCTCGTGGCGAACGGGCGGGTGTGCGGCGCCCGCGACGCCGCCGAGGCCGAGGGGGTCGCCGCCCTCGGCGAGAGGTCGGGCTGCCGCGCCCTCGACATCCTCCTCACCGAGGCGGGCGAGGTGACCGGGGTCTCGACCGTTCCCGACGTGACCGGCGACGAACGCCGCCGGGCGGCGGCGGACCTCCTCCTCGGGCTGGCGTCATGATCCTCCTCGCCGGCTACGGATCGGACCCGTGCGTGGCCCGGACGGCACGGGCCGCGGCGGACCTCGGGGTCGAGCACATCCTCCTCGACCAGGAGCAACCGTTCGGTTGGGACCTCACCCTCGAGGAACGGGGCGCCGTCCTCGACGGCCGGCTCAGCACGCCCGGCGTCCGGCTGCCGCTCTCGGACATCGACGGTGTCTACGCCCGACCGCTCTCCCCCGTCGACACCGGAGAGCCCGGGGCGGTGGAGCGGGGCGAGCGGCTCTGCCACGACCTCGTCACGTGGCTCGACCTCGCCGACGCCGTCGTCGTGAGCAGACCCGGTGACATGCACTCCAACTCGAGCAAGCCGTTCCAGGCGGCGCTCATCGGCGCGGCCGGGTTCGACGTCCCCCGTTCGCTCATCACGACCGACCCGGAGGCCGTGCGCGCCTTCGCGGAGGAGGTCGGGCCGCTCGTGTTCAAGTCGACGAGCGGGGTCCGGTCCATCGTCCGCCGGCTCGACGCGGGCCGGCTCGACCGGCTGGACCGCGTCCGGGCCCTTCCGACGCAGTTCCAGGAGCTCGTCGAGGGCGTCGACGTGCGGGTCCACGTCGTGGGAACGGAGGTCTTCTCGACGCGGATCGCCTCGGACGCGACGGACTACCGCTACGCCGGCCGCGACGGCCTCGACGCCGACCTCGAGCCGACGACCCTCCCCGACGACGTGGCGGAGCGGTGCATCTCGCTCGCCGCCGCGCTGTCCCTGCCGCTGGTCGGCATCGACCTGAGGATGACCCCGGAGGGCCGCGTCGTGTGCTTCGAGGCCAACCCGATGCCGGGCTACAGTTTCTTCGAGGCGCACACCGGCCAGCCGATCAGCACGGCGCTCGTCCGGCTCCTCGCCGGCAAGGCCGACCCACCGGCGCCCCCGTCGCGGAGGTCCAGCCATGGTCAGTCCCGTTGAGAACCGGTCGCTGCTGACCGCGCGCATCCTCGGGCGCTCGGCCCATCCCACCGTCGGTCGGTGGGACATCCTGCGCGTGCGCGTCGAGGACATCGCCGAGGTCGAGGGCATGCCCAACCTGCTCGCCGAGACGACCGGGACCGAGATCGACCTCAACGTCGACCGCGACCAGCTGCCCGACGGCCCCCTCGGCGGCCGCACGCTGCGCGGCCCGGTGCGCCTGGCCGGGCCCGAGACGGTCGTCGCGCTGCCGGCGGGCGCGGCGGCCGGTGCCCTCGAGGTCGACGGACCCGCTCAGGACGAGGAACCGCCGGCGCCCCGCTGACGGCGGACCCCCGGGCGGTAGGCGCTGACGGTGGGCTCACCGTCGACCCAGAACCGCCACGGGTATGCCGCCGCGTCGCCGCCGGGTCCGCTCACCCCGACGCGCGGCCCGGTCCGCAGCAGGTCCGCCGGGACCGGGACCGCCGGGGCCTCGAGGCGGGTCGCTCCGTCCGGCGCACACACGTCGAGCCCGTTCTCCGCCCGGGCGAGCGCCAGTGACCGGGTCAGCCGTGCCGGACCCCGCGCCCAGTCGCGCTGCCGCACGCCCTCCCGGCGGGTCGCGACGACGCCCTGACCGGCGACGACCTCGCCGGCGCGGAGGAGAACGGCCGAGGCGCGCCCCTCGGGTCCGCAGACGACGTTCGCACACCAATGCATGCCGTACGTGAAGTAGACGTAGAGATGCCCGGGTGGGCCGAACATCACCTCCACGCGCGGCGTCCGCCCCCGGAAGGCGTGCGAGCCGGGGTCGGCGTCACCGGCATACGCCTCGACCTCGGTGAGCCGCAGCGCGACCTCGCCGTGGACGAGGACGGCGCCCAGGAGCTGCGGGGCGACCTCGACCGCGTCACGGTCGAAGAAGTCACGGGTGAGGCGAGCCACGCCAGGCAGGCTAGCCGCCCCCGCGGACGCCGGGCGCGTCCTCCGACCAGCGGCGGCCGGCCGCGACGAGGGCGCGGACCCGCTCCAGCTGCTCGGCGACCCGGACCGGCGCGGTCCCGCCCTTCGCGTCGCGTGAGGCGAGGGACCCCTCCACCGACAGGACGCTCCGCACGCCCGGGGTGAGGTGCTCGCTGATCGACCCGAGATCCTCGTCGCTGAGGTCCCACAGCTCGATGCCACGCTCCTCGCACGCCCTGACGCAGGCCCCCGCGACCTCGTGGGCCACGCGGAAGGCGACCCCCTCGCGGACGAGCCACTCGGCGATGTCCGTGGCGAGCGAGAAGCCCTGGGGGGCGAGCCCGGCGAGCCGCTCGGTGTCGAAGACGAGGGTGGCGACCATGCCGGCGAACGCCGGGAGGAGGACCTCGAGCGTGTCGAGCGCGTCGAAGACCGGCTCCTTGTCCTCCTGCAGGTCCCGGTTGTAGGCGAGCGGGAGACCCTTGAGCGTCGTCAGCAGCCCGGCGAGGTCCCCGACGACGCGTCCGGCCTTGCCGCGCGCCAGCTCGGCGACGTCGGGGTTCTTCTTCTGCGGCATGATGCTCGACCCGGTCGAGTACGCGTCGTCGAGGGTGACGAAGGAGAACTCCTTCGTCGCCCAGAGGATGACCTCCTCGGCGAGCCGGGAGACGTCGACGGCGACCATGGCGAGGACGAAGGTCAGCTCGGCGAAGACGTCCCGCGAGGCCGTGCCGTCGATGGAGTTCTCGACGGCCGCGGTGAAGCCGAGCTCGGCGGCGACCGCCTCGGGGTCGAGGCCGAGCGAGGACCCGGCCAGCGCGCCCGAGCCGTAGGGCGAGACCGCCGCGCGGACGTCCCAGTCGCCGAGCCGGTCGACGTCGCGCAGGAGCGCCCAGGCGTGGGCGAGCAGATGGTGGCTGAGCAGGACCGGTTGGGCGTGCTGGAGGTGGGTCCGTCCCGGCATCGGCACCCCGAGATGCGCGTCGGCCTGGCCGACGATGGCCTCGACGACGTCGAGGACGAGGCCGGCGACGACGCGGGCGTGGTCGCGCAGATACATCCGCCCGAGGGTCGCGATCTGGTCGTTGCGGGACCGGCCGGCGCGGATCCGGCCGCCGACCTCGGGCCCGACCCGCTCGATGAGGCCGCGCTCCAGGGCGGTGTGGACGTCCTCGTCGTCGGGCAGCGGGACGAAGGCCCCCGACTCGACGTCCCGGCCCAGGGCGTCGAGCCCGTCGAGCATCACGGCGAGCGTCGCGTCGTCGAGCAGACCCGCGCGGTGCAGCACCCGGGCGTGGGCGCGGGAGCCGGCGAGGTCGTATGCCGCGAGCCGCCAGTCGAAGTGCGTCGACTTCGACAGCGCCGCGAGGGCGTCGGCGGGCCCTGCGGCGAACCGGCCGCCCCACAGGCTCACCCGCTCCGGGCCCGCCCCCGGCGACTCCGATGGGCGGGGGGTCTCGTCGGCGATGGGGGTCACGCCTGGTCCTTCCGTGCGTACGACATGAGGCGGGAGGCCGTCCGGCGGCTGGCCGGCGGTCCGGAGGTGATGACCATGATGGTGTCGTCCCCGGCGATCGTCCCGAGGACGTCGGGGACCTCCTCGTGGTCGATCGCCGAGGCGAGGAAGCTCGCGGCACCGGGCGGCGTGCGGAGGATGACGAGGTTCGCCGAGACCCGCGCCGAGACGAGGAGGTCGGCGCACCGCTGGCGCAGCCGGGCCGACACCTCCTCGCCGGCCGGCGCGGGGCGGACCGTGCGGTCGCCGCCCTCGCCGGGCACGGCATACACGAGGGACTTGCCCACCCGGACCTTCTCCGGCCCCCAGCTCGACGAGGTCGCGCGACAGGGTCGCCTGGGTGACCTCGATCCCCTCCGTCGCGAGGAGGTCGAGCAGCTGGGACTGGGAACGGACGCTGCGTCGGCCGAGGATGGCGACGATGAGCTGCTGACGCGCCGTCCGGCTCGTCGAGACGGTCACGCCGGGCCGCCGGTCGGGCCCGACTGCTCGAGCAGCCAGGAGATGACGGCCTTCTGGGCGTGGAGGCGGTTCTCCGACTCGTCCCACACGACCGAGCGCGGGCCGTCGATGACCTCGGCCGTCACCTCGTAGCCGCGGTAGGCCGGCAGGCAGTGGAGGAAGATCGCGCCGGGCTCGGCGTGTCCCATGAGCGTCTCGTCGACCCGGAACCTCTCGAACGGCCCTCCGGGTCCCTTGCGGGTGTCGCTCTCCTCCTCCATCCCCATCGACACCCACGTGTCGGTCGCGACGACCCCCGCCCCGGCCACGGCGGTGACCGGGTCGTCCGTCACGGTCACCGAGCCGCCCTCGCTCGGCGGCGATCGCGATCGCGCGCTCGAGGATGGCCGGCTGGGGCTGGTGGGTCGCGGGCGTCCCGATCCGCACGTGCATCCCTGCCAGGGTGCAGCCGAGGAGGTAGGAGTGCGCCATGTTGTTCGCCCCGTCCCCGACGTAGGCGAGGGTCTGGCCGGCAAGGTCGCCCCGGTGCTCCTGGACCGTGAGCAGGTCGGCGAGGATCTGGCACGGGTGGAAGTCGTCGGTGAGGGCGTTGACGACGGGGACCTGGGCGAAGGACGCCATCTCCTCGATCCGGTCCTGCCCGTAGGTCCGCCACACGATGGCGACGGCCTCACGGCCGAGCACGCGCGCGGTGTCGGCGATCGACTCGCGGACCCCGACCTGGGCGAGGTGCCCGTCGATGACCATGGGGAAGCCGCCGAGATGGGCGATCGCCGCGGTGAAGGAGACCTGGGTCCGCAGGGTCTGCTTGTCGAAGAGGACGGCGATGACCTGCGGCCCCTCGAGGCAGCGGTCGGCGAACGGCGCCGCCTTGAGCGCCGCCGCGCGACGGAGGATCTCGGCCTGCTCGGCCGCGGTGATGTCGTCGTCGCGGAGTAGGTGGCGGACGGTCATGAGGCCTCCTCGGCCGATAGTGCGGCGTCGAGCAGACCCGGGAGGGCGTCGACGAAGGAGTCGAGCTGCTCGGCGGTGACGACGAGCGGCGGGGCGAGACGGATGGCGTTCGGTGTGACGGGGTTGACGAGGAAGCCGGCCGAGCGAGCGGCGGCGGCGACGGTCGGGGCGATGTCGCGGGTCAGCCCGAGCGCCCGGAGCAGGCCCGCGCCCGCGGACCTCGGCGATGGCGGGATGCCCGAGGGCGGCGACGCGTCGGGCCACCCGCTCCCCCATCTCGGCGGCGTGCGCGAGCAGGCCGTCGGACTGGATCGTGTCGAGGACGGCGATGCCGGCGGCGGCGGCGAGCGGGTTGCCGCCGAAGGTCGAGCCGTGCATCCCGGCGGTGAGCATCCCCGACACGGTGGGGCCGACGGTGACGAGTGCGCCGATCGGCACCCCACCACCGAGGCCCTTGGCGAGGGTGAACGCGTCGGGCAGGATCCCGGCCTGCTGGAAGGCGAACCACGTGCCGGTCCGCCCGACGCCGGTCTGGATCTCGTCGATGACGAGCAGGGCGCCCGCGTCGGTCGCGATGTCGCGAGCGGCCCGCAGGTATGCCGGGTCGGGGACGACGACGCCCGCCTCACCCTGGATCGGCTCGAGGACGACGGCCGAGGTCTCGTCGGAGACGGCGGCGGCGAGCGCGTCGACGTCGTCGTAGGGCACGTGGGTGACGCCGGGCATGAGCGGCTCGAACGGCTCGCGGTACGCCGGCTTGTGGGTCAGCGCGAGTGCCCCGGTGGACCGGCCGTGGAAGCCGCCCTCGGCCGCGACGATGCCGGTCCGGCCCGTCCGCCGGGCGAGCTTGACCGCCGCCTCGACGGCCTCGGTGCCGGAGTTGGCGAAGAAGACGGCCGAGCCCTCCGGTGCGCCCGCGTGCTCGAGGATCCGCTCGGCGAGGCCGACCTGCGCGGCCGAGGTGTAGAAGTTCGAGATGTGCACCATCCGGGCCGCCTGGTCGGCGACGGCCGAGACGAGCGCCGGGTGGCCGTGGCCGAGGGCGTTGACGGCGATGCCGCCGAGCAGGTCGAGGTAGCGCCGGCCGTCGACGTCCCACACCCAGGCCCCCTCCCCGTGGTCGAGGACGAGCTGCGGCACGCCGAAGACCCCGAGCAGGGCGTGCCGGTAGCGGTCGAGGACCGCCTCCGCCGGGGCACCGGTCGGCTGCTCAGGCATGGGACGCCTCCTCGACGTCGGGCACCTCGTCGGGCTCGATGACGGTGCCGATGCCCTCGGAGGTGAACACCTCGAGGAGGAGCGAGTGCGGCTGCCGGCCGTCGATGACGTGGGCCTGGGGGACGCCGTCCTCGACGGCCCGCACACACGCCTCCAGCTTGGGGATCATCCCCGCATCGACCCGGGTGAGCAGGTCCTTCGCCGCGCTGACCGGCAGTCGGGACAGGAGGGAGTCCCGGTCCGGCCAGGCGGCATACACACCCTCGACGTCGGTGAGGACGACGAGCTTGCGGGCGCCGAGTGCGGCGGCGAGCGACGCCGCCGCGGAGTCGGCGTTGACGTTGAGGACCTGTCCGTCGACGTCGAGGTCCGGGGCGATCGTCGAGACGACCGGGATCCGCCCCGCGTCGAGCAGGTCCTGCACCGCGGAGGGCCGGACCACCTCGACATCCCCGACGAGCCCGATGTCGTGGTGCTCGCCCTCGACGACGACGCCGCGGCGTCGCGCGCCGAAGAGATGCGCGTCCTCGCCGGAGAGGCCGACGGCCACCGGCCCGTGCTGGTTGAGCAGCCCCACCAGCTCGCGGCCGACCTGGCCGGTGAGGACCATCCGGACCACGTCCATCACCTCGGGCGAGGTGACCCGCAGCCCCCCGCGGAACTCGCTCTCGAGGCCGAGCCGGTCGAGCATCGCCTTGATCTGCGGTCCGCCGCCGTGCACGACGACGGGACGCAGACCGGCATACCGGAGGAAGACGATGTCCTGGGCGAAGGCGGCCTTGAGGTCCTCGTCCACCATCGCGTTGCCGCCGTACTTGACGACGACGAGCGCGCCGTGGAAGCGCTCGAGCCACGGGAGGGCCTCGACGAGGGTGCTCGCCTTGGCCTGGGCGACCCGCAGCGCCGCGGCGTCGATGGCCCCGCGGAGGGTGGACGTGGTCTGAGGCGTCATCCGATGTCCTAGCTGCTGTAGGCGGAGTTCTCGTGGACGTAGTCGTGGGTGAGGTCGTTGGTCCACACGGTGGCCGTGGCGTCCCCCGCGTGGAGGTCGATGACGACGCGGACCTCCCGACCGGTGAGGTCGACGAGCGCCCGGTCCGCGCCGACGCCGCCCGCGCGGCAGACCTGGATGCCGTTCATCTCCACGTCGAGGGCCGACGGGTCGAAGGTCGCCGTCGTCGTGCCGACCGCGGCGAGGACGCGACCCCAGTTGGGGTCGTTGCCGAAGACCGCGCACTTGAACAGGTTGTTGCGGGCGACGGACCGGGCCACCTCGAGGGCATCGGCCTCGGAGGCGGCCGTCCGGACCTCGATGGCGATGTCGTGGGCCGCGCCCTCGGCATCGGCGATGAGCTGCCTGGCGAGGTCGCCGCACACCCGGGTGACCGCCTCGGTCAGCTCCGCCACGGAGGGTTCGACGCCCGAGGCTCCCGAGGCGAGGAGGAGGACCGTGTCGTTCGTCGACTGACATCCGTCGGAGTCGATCCGGTCGAAGGTCGACCCCGTCGCGGCGCGGAGCACACCGTCGAGGGTCGCGGCGATCGACGACGGCGTCGGTCGTGACGACGACGAGCATCGTCGCCAGCGCGGGGGCGAGCATCCCCGCGCCCTTGGCCATGCCCCCGACGCTCCAGCCGGCACCCGTGGCGACGGCCTCCTTGCTCACCGTGTCGGTCGTCATGATCGCGGACGCGGCGGCCGGGCCCCCGTCGACGGAGAGCGCCGCGACGGCCGCCCCGATGCCCGCCTCGATGCGGTCCATGGGCAGCAGCTCGCCGATGAGACCCGTCGAGCACACGGCGACGTCGCCGGCGGCGACCCCGACGGCCCGGGCGACGAGCTCGGCCGTGCGGTGCGTGTCCTGGAAGCCCCGGGCGCCGGTGCAGGCGTTCGCGCCGCCCGAGTTGAGGACGACGGCGTCGACCCGGGCGTCGGCGAGCACCTGACGCGACCAGGTCACCGGAGCGGCGACGACGCGGTTGGACGTGAACACGCCGGCGGCGTGGTGGTCGGGCCCGTCGTTGACGACGAGGGCGACGTCGGGGGCACCGGAGGCCTTGAGGCCGGCGGCGACCCCGGCGGCGCGGAACCCCCCGGGGGTGGTGACGCTCATCTAGCCGATCCCTCCGATCAGGGTGCTGGGCGTGACGACGAGACCGGCCCGGCGCCACGCCTCGACCGCCGCGTCGATGTCCGCGGTGGGGACGAGGATCCAGTCGGTGTCGAAGGTCGAGACCGTGAGGATGCTGATCCGCGCCGCGACGAGCGGGTGGAGGATCGAGTGCAGCACGCCGATCATCCCGAACTCGAGCGGCCCGGCGATCTCGACGGCGCGGAACGGGCCCTCGCGACGCGGCCCGTCGGGGACGAGGTCGGCGCGGCAGATCACCGAGGTCTCGTCGGCGGTGTGGGTCACCGATCCCAGCGGACCTGGCGTCCAGTCCCACGTGGGCACCTCGTCGGGGTCGAGTCGGACGACGAGAAGGTCCTCCGGGTGGGTCATGAGATGCAGCGGCGTCCGGCTCACGGCGCGACCCCCGCGACGGGCAGACCCGTCGTCTCCGGCAGGCCGAGGGCGAGGTTGAGGCACTGGACGGCGGCGCCGGCCGTGCCCTTCGTCAGGTTGTCGACGGCGGCGACGGCGACGACGCGGCCGACCCGTTCGTCGAGGGCGACCTGGATGTGGACGCTGTTGGATCCGAGGACGTGCGCCGTCGACGGCCATGCGCCCTCCGGGAGCAGGTGGACGAAGGGCTCGTCGGCGTAGGCGTCGGCCCAGGCCGAGCGGACGGTCGCCGCCGTGGCGCCGGGGGCCGCCTTCGCCGTCGCCGTGGCGAGGATGCCTCGCGGCATCGGTGCGAGGGTCGGGGTGAAGGAGACGGTCACCTCTCCCGCACCGGCGGCCGTGAGGTTCTGCTCGATCTCGGGGGTATGCCGGTGGATGCCGCCGACGCCGTAGGGAGACATCGCCCCCATCACCTCCGCGCCGAGCAGGTGTGGCTTGAGGGACTTGCCCGCGCCGCTCGTCCCGGAGGCCGCGACGACGGTGATGTCGTCCGCAAGGACGACTCCGGAGACGAGACCCGGCGCGAGCGCGAGCGAGACGGCCGTCGGGTAGCACCCCGGGACGGCGATCCGCCGGGCGCCGGCCAGTCGGGCCCGCGCCGTGCCGTCCGCACCGAGCAGCTCGGGCAGGCCGTAGGGCCAGGACCCGGCATGCGGGGTGTCGTAGAACGCCGCCCACGCCTCCGGCGAGACGAGGCGGAAGTCGGCACCGCAGTCGATGACGACGACCTCCTCGGGTAGCGCCGCCGCGATGGCCGCCGAGTGCCCGTGCGGGAGGGCGAGGACGACGACGTCGTGGCCCGCCAGGGTCTCCGCCGAGGTGTCGGCGAGGACCCGGTCGGCGAGCGGCGTGAGGTGGGGGTGGACCGAGCGGAGGGGTTGTCCGGCGTTCGCCGACGCCGTGAGCGCGCCGATCTCGACCTCGGGATGGGCGAGGAGCAGCCGGAGCAGCTCCCCCCCGGCATACCCGCTGGCGCCGGCGACCGCGACTGTGACCATGGTGCATGACTATACAAGATGCAGCAGGTCTATACATCATCGCTGTCCGCGACCCGGACTCCCCCGCTCGAGGGGCCGGCGATGCCGGGCGGCAGGCGCTAGGCGAGTGGGTCGTGCTCGCCGTATCCGCGCAGGGCGATGGTCCGCACGTCTGCGTCCAGCCCCTCCTCGGCGACCCGGGTGAGGGTGTCGAGGTCGTCGGCCCCGGCCCGGACCATCCGGCCCGCCCAGGAGTCCAGCCGACCCTCCGCCATGGCGAGGGCCATCTCGGTGACGTCGGCGGGGTCGGTCCACTCGGTGCGGTCCCGGTGGATCGTCATCCCCCGGGTCATGTCGGTGACGACGACCCCGGGCGAGAGGTCGAAGGCATGGATGCCGTGCCGCGCCCCGTCGAGCTCCGTGGAGCCCGTCACCCGGGCCAGGGCCGCCTTGCTCGCGCTGTACGCCGACGAGAGCGGACGCGGACCCGTCGCGGCGGCCGAGTTGAGGTTGATGATCCGGCCTCCCCCGGCGGTCCGCATGTGGCGGCCGACGGCCCGGGTGAGTAGGTAGGCGCCGAGGACGTTGACCTCCATCGCCCGCCACCAGTCGTCGGGGTCGGAGTCGAGCAGTCCCACCTCGGCGTCGATGACGCCGGCGTTGTTGACGAGCACGTCGATGCGGCCACGACGCTCGATGATGTCGTCGACCCACCGCTCGACGGCCGCCCGGTCGGTCACCGGAGCGACCGCCGTCGAGCCGCGCTCGACGACCCAGCCGGCGTCCGCGAACGCGTCGGCGAGGTGCCGGCCGATGCCGCGGGACGCCCCCGTGACGACCACGACCCCGGCCACGGCGGCGCCCGTCATCCGCGCTGCACCGCGCCCACCGCCTCGGCCGCCGCGGCGACGGCGGCATCGCGGAGTCCGGACACCTCATCGGTCGTCAGGGTGCGCTCGGCGGAGCGGAAGGTGAGCCGGAAGGCGAGGGACCGGCGCCCCTCGCCGACCTGGTCGCCCTCGTAGACGTCGAAGAGGTGGACCGCCTCGAGCAGGTCGCCACCGCCGGAGACGAGCGAGGCCTCGACCCGGCTCGCCGGCACGTCCCGGTCGACGACGAGCGCCACGTCGCTCTGGGCCATGGGATAGGTGGCGAGGGTCCGCGCCCGGCGTCCGCCTCGGGCCGCCTCGGCGAGGACGTCGACGTCGAGCTCGGCCCCCACGGTGCGGGCTGGCAGCCCCAGCGCGGCGACGACCTTGGGGTGCAGCTCGCCCGCGTGGCCGACGAGCGTCCCGTCGACGAGCGCCACCCGGGCGCACCGTCCCGGGTGCCACGGCATCACCGCGTCGGCGGAGATGTCGAGCTCGACCCCGAGCGCCTCACCGAGCGACCGAGCGAGCTCCACGACGTCGGCCACGTCGGCGCGCCGTCCGGCACCCCACCATCCGGCGCGGTCGCGGTCGCCCGCGAGGAGCATGCCGACGTGCCGCGGCTGGCGCGGAACCGCGGCGTGGATCGCCGCCAGGGTCTGCTCGCTCGGCCGGATTCCGACGTCTTCGGTAGGGGCGACCCGTTGCGGCCCGTCGAGGTCGACGACGAGCCCCAGCTCGAAGAGGGCGACGTCCTTGGCGCCCCGGGCGACGTTGCGGCGCAGTGCGTCGACCATGGTCTGGACGACGGCCGTGCGCATGAGCGGCGCCTCGTCGGAGAGCGGGTTCGCCAGCCGGACCGTCCGGGCGGTCTCGGTCGCCACGTCCAGCCCGAGGGCGGCCAGCAGGTCCTCGCCGACGAAGGGCGCCTCCCAGATCTCGCTCAGCCCCTCGGCGGCCAGGACCGTCGCGACGAGCCGGCGGACCCGCTGGTCGTGGGTCAGGCCGGAGCCGCCCGGCGGGGTCGGCAGCGTCGACGGGATCGCGTCGTAGCCGTGGATCCGAGCCACCTCCTCGACGAGGTCCTCGGCGGTCGCGAGGTCGGGACGCCAGCTGGGCGGGACGACGGAGAGCCGGTCACCGTCGCGGGTCACCCGGCAGCCGATCTCCTCGAGGATGCCGATCACCTCGTCGGGGGCGTAGTCGACGCCGACGATCCGCCCGGGGAAGGCGAGGTCCATCGCGATCGCCGCCGCGGCCGGGGGCGAGCCGGCGTCGGTCACGCCGGGGTCGACGGTGCCACCGCCGTAGCGGACGAGCAGGTCGACGGCGAGCTGCGCCGCCGCCGGGGGGAGCTGGGGGTCGACGCCCCGCTCGAAGCGCCGGGACGCCTCCGACGGCAGCCGGTGACGCCGGGCGGTACGGGCGATCGAGACGGGGTCGAAGTGGGCCGCCTCGATGAGGACGTCGCGCGTCGAGCCGCTGACCTCGGTGCTCGACCCGCCCATGACGCCGGCCATGCCGATCACCACGTCGCCGCCGTCGGTGATGAGCAGGTCCTCGGGGTCGAGGGCACGGTCCACGTCGTCCAGGGTCCGCAACCGCTCGCCGGGACGGGCCCGGCGGACGACGATCGGCCCGCGGAGGGCCTCGGCGTCGTAGGCGTGCAGGGGCTGTCCGAGGCCGAGCATGACGTAGTTCGTGACATCGACCGGCAGGGCGATGGGCCGCATGCCCGCCTCGGTGAGCCGGGCCTTCATCCAGGCCGGGCTCGGGGCGGTCGGGTCGACGCCCCGGACGCGGCGGGTGACGAACCGGTCGCAGCCGAGGCGGCCCCGGATCGGGGCATCGTCCTCGATCCGGACGGGGTAGCCGTCCGCCGTCGCCGCGGGGGCCGCCTCGGCGAGGGCGAGGACCGGGTCGACGAAGGCGGCGCCGGTCGCGTGGGCGAACTCGCGGGCGATGCCCCGGATGGAGAAGCAGTAGCCGCGGTCGGGGGTGACGTTGACCTCGACGGTCTCGCGGTCCAGCCCGAGGAGCGGCAGCGCGTCGACGCCCGGCTCGAGACGGGCCAGGGCCGGCTCGTCACCGGCGAACCAGTCGGTGAGGACGATGATGCCGTCGTGGTCCTCGCCGAGACCGAGCTCCTGGGCGGAGCAGATCATTCCGGCCGAGACGTGGCCGTAGGTCTTGCGCGCGGAGATCGCGAAGGGGCCGTCCGGGCCGGGTAGCGTGCCGCCGGGCAGGATGACGGCGACGAGGTCACCCACCTCGAAGTTGTGCGCACCGCAGACGATGCCCTGGGGCTCACCGGTGCCGTTGGCATCGCCGACGTCGACGTGACACCAGTTGATCGTCTTGCCGTTCTTCTGCGGCTCCGGGTGCTTCTCGAGCACCCGGCCGACGACGAGCGGACCGCCGACCCCGGCGGAGTGCAGCCCCTCCTCCTCGAGCCCGACCCGGACGAGGGCGGAGGCGATGGCCGCCCCGTCGGCATCGGCGGGCAGCGCGGCATACTCGCCGAGCCAGTCCACGGGAACGCGCATCAGATCTCCATCCCGAACTGCGCGGCGAAGCGCACGTCACCCTCGATCATGTCCCGCATGTCCGAGGCGCCGGTGCGGAACTGCAGCGCCCGGTCGATGCCCATGCCGAACGCGAAGCCGGTGTAGCGCTCGGGGTCGACGCCACAGGCGGTGAGGACGTTGCGGTTGACCATGCCGCAGCCACCCCACTCGATCCACCCGGTCCCCTTGCAGGACCGACAGTCGGGGTCCGCGCCGCGGCAGACGAAGCAGAGCAGGTCCATCTCGGCGCTGGGCTCGGTGAAGGGGAAGAACGACGGCCGCAACCGGGTCGTGATGCCCTCGCCGAACAGCTCGGTGGCGAGCCGGTCGAGGGTGCCCTTGAGGTGCGCCATCGTGATGCCCTCGTCGACCGCCAGCCCCTCGACCTGATGGAAGGCGGGCATGTGGGTCGCGTCGAGCTCGTCGGTGCGGAAGACCCGGCCGATGGCGGCGATGTAGACCGGCACCCCCCGCTCGAGGAGGGTGCGGGCCTGGACCGGCGAGGTGTGGGTGCGCAGGACGAGCCCGCCGTCCGGCGGCTCGACGTAGAACGTGTCCTGCATCTGCCGGGCCGGGTGGTCCGCGTCGAAGTTGAGCGCGTCGAAGTTGAACCACTCCGCCTCGACCTCGGGGCCCTCGGCGATCTCCCACCCGAGCCCGGTGAAGATGTCGGCGATCCGCTCGCTCATCAGCTCGGTGGGGTGGCGACGCCCGAGCGGCCGGCGGCCCGTCGGCAGGGTCACGTCGACGGCCTCCTCGGTGAGGATGCGCGCGTCGCGCTCGGCCTCGAGCTCGGCCTGTCGCTCGGTGAAGGCCCGGGCGACTGCCCCCTTCGCCTGGCCGACCCGCTTGCCGGCGTCGGCCTTCGCGCTCGGGGGCAGCGCCCCGATCTCCCGGTTGGCGAGGGCGAGGGGGCTCTTGTCCCCCTGATGGGCGCTGCGGGCCGCCTTGAGCTCCTCGAGGGTGCCTGCGGCGGCGGCAGCGGCCAGGGCCGCCTCGACGGCGGCGTCGACGGCCGCCGGGTCGAGGGCGGCGACCTCGACGGGGTCGTAGCTGGTGTTGGGTCCGGACATCGCTTCCACTTCTTGCTGTCGGTGCGGCGGGCCCGAGTCTAGGGGGCGCGCCGAGGGGTCCGAGTCAGCCTTCGGGCGGACGGATGCCGGGTGCGCGTCTCAGCCGCGCCCGGTCACCGCACCCGAAGGCACGGTAAATCGCCGCGGGGCA
Source organism: uncultured Actinomycetota bacterium (assembly GCA_963745335.1). Taxonomy (GTDB): domain Bacteria; phylum Actinomycetota; class Actinomycetes; order Actinomycetales; family Dermatophilaceae; genus CAVSJJ01. Next base: position 56,162 of record CAVUXP010000008.1, on the reverse strand, counting down.
CGCAGCGGGACGTCACGGCGGTCGCTCACCCGGCAAGCGTCCCCCGGGCGCGGAACCATCGCAACCGCGTTCCACTGCCTGAGCGGGGACGCGCTCCTCGCCCGGAGAGGGTCAGACGTTCGTCGCCGCACCCTGGGGTGCCGGCATCGGCACCGGCCCCTCGCGACGGCCCATCCTCGTCGCCGTGAGCCCGAGCGCCGCCACGGTGAGGCCCGCGAGTGCGACGGCGGTGAAGCCGGCACCCGGGCGCCCGACCTGGTCGATGGCGAAGCCGGCGAGGGGCGCCCCGATGGCCCCGCCGGCCGTGAGGGCCGAGCCGTGCCAGCCCATCGCCTCGCCGCGCGAGGCGGCCGGGACGATCCGCGTCGCCTGGTCGATCGTCGCCGTGATCGTCGGCGCACAGAGCAGGCCGGCGACGAAGGCGAACGTCCCGAGGCCCGCCATCGACGTGACAAGCGCGAGCGGGAGGGTGACGGCGCCGAGCCCGGCGAGGAGCCAGTAGGCGGTGATGGACCGGTGGAGGGCGCCGTACAGCAGCCCGCCGACGAGCGACCCCAGGCCCCAGAGGGCGAGGATGACCCCGATGGCCGATGCCGACCCCAGGGCACGCACCGATGCGACGATCGCGAGGTCGGAGCCGGACAGGACGAGAGTGGCGGCCGCGGCGGCGGCCAGGACACCGACGAACGGCACCCGGAACCAGGTCCTCCGGGGCGCGGGCGGGACGCCGTCTTCGACCTCGCCCGCGCCCTTGAGGCGGGGGTTGACCACGGCGAGGAGGATCCCGCCGGCAACGCCCAGCATCTGCACCCAGAGGATGACCCACGAGGTGGACCAGTGGGCGGCAGCCGCAATGGCGACGGCCGGCGCGATGATGTAGGAGACCTCGATCGCCGAGCTGTCGAGGGCGATCGCGGTGCGGCGGTCCTGCTCGGCGACGGCGGCCATGACCGCCTGGCGGACGATGGAGAACGAGGGCAGCGCGAAGGCCTGGGCGACGCCGACCAGGACCAGCAGGGCCCAGTAGCCGACCCACGGGGCGATCGACCACGCGACGAGCGCCACGAGGACGGAGGGGATGGCGACCCGCCGCAACCCGATCCGGTCGAGCAGCCGGCCACGCCAGGGTCCGCTCACCGCCGTGGAGATCGTCGCCACGGCGGCGACGAGCCCGGCCTGGGCGTAGGTCCCGTGCAGGGTCGTCACGACGTGGACCGTGACGAGGACGGAGATGGCGAAGCCCGGCATCCGCACGAGGGTGCCGAGCAGGAGGACCGCGCGGAGCTCGCGGACGCTCAAGGCCCGCTTGTACGGGGCGCTCGACAGGACCGTCACGGTTCTCGACCCTGGCAGCCCGCCCGCGCGCGCGCGAGCCGGACTCGCGAGTCTTGACCGATACCGCGCGAGTTTTGACCGATACCGAAAGTCACCTTGACCGGGCCTTGACCATTCCCGGCGCCGCGCCCTGTCTTGATCAACGGGGGACGGGGTAGGGGGTCGGTGAGGCGGGTGGCACGGCGTCGACGCGGCCGCCGTCCACCCGTCGGATCCGGCATTCGCGCCCCGCTCGCCGCGGGGCTCGGAGGCCGGTGGGTTGCAGTGTCGTCATCCCCCACGAAGGAGTCACAGATGAGCACCGATCTCGGCCGCTCGAGCATGGCCAACGGAGCGCCCGTCGAGAGCGACGAGCACAGCCTCAGCCTCTCCCCCGACGGACCGCTGCTCCTCCACGACGTCCACCTCATCGACACCCTCGCGCACTTCAACCGCGAGAACATCCCGGAGCGCAAGCCCCATGCGAAGGGCGCCGGGGCGTTCGGCGAGTTCACGGTGACCGAGGACGTCAGCGGGTTCACGAAGGCCGCCGTGTTCCAGAAGGGCGCGACGAGCCGCACCCTCCTGCGCTTCTCGACCGTCGCCGGCGAGCTCGGCTCGCCCGACACCTGGCGCGACGTGCGCGGTTTCGCGCTGCGGTTCTACAGCAGCGAGGGCAACTTCGACATGGTCGGCAACAACACGCCCGTCTTCTTCGTCCGTGACCCGCTCAAGTTCCCGCACTTCATCCGGAGCCAGAAGCGGCTCGCCGACTCCGGCCTGCGCGACGGCACGATGCAGTGGGACTTCTGGACCAACAGCCCCGAGTCGGCCCACCAGGTCACCTACCTCATGGGTGACCGCGGGCTGCCGCGCACCTGGCGGCACATGAACGGCTACGGCTCGCACACCTACCTGTGGGTCAACGAGGGCGGCGAGCGGTTCTGGGTGAAGTTCCACTTCACGACCGACCAGGGCGTCGAGTACTTCACGAACGAGGAGGCGGAGGCGATGTCGGGCGCGGACGCCGACTTCCACCGTCGGGACCTCTTCGACTCGATCGCCGCGGGCAACCACCCGTCGTGGACGATGTCGGTCCAGGTCATGCCCTACGAGGACGCCAAGACCTACCGGTTCAACCCGTTCGACCTGACGAAGGTGTGGCCGCACAGCGACTACCCCCTCATCAAGGTCGGGACCCTGCGTCTCACCGAGAACCCGGAGAACTTCTTCGCCCAGATCGAGCAGGCGGCCTTCGCGCCGAGCAACATCGTTCCCGGCATCGGCTTCTCGCCGGACAAGATGCTGCTCGCCCGGGTCTTCGCCTACGCCGATGCCCACCGGGCCCGCGTGGGGGCGAACTTCCACCAGCTGCCGGTCAACCGCCCGGTCGTCGACGCGCCCAACCACTACGTGTTCGACGGGCCCATGGCCTACGACCACACCGGCAGCGCCCCGACGTACGCCTACAACAGCTTCGGACGGCATACGGCCGACGCGATGGAGGGCCCGGTCGCCGAGGGGTGGGAGGCCGACGGGGAGATGGTCCGCCAGGCCTACACCCTCCACGCCGAGGACGACGACTGGACCCAGCCGGGAACGCTCGTCCGGGACGTCTTCGACGACGCGGCGCGGGACCGGTTCGTCGCGACCGTGGCCGGTGCCCTCGACGGCGTCGAGCAGGGCGTGCTCTCCCGGGCCATCCAGTACTGGAAGAACGTCGACGCCGCGACCGGACGCCGCATCGAGGAGGCCGTCGGGGCCGGATCGGGTGGCCCGATCCCGGGCATGCCCGACGACGACACCGTGGCCGAGGCGAGCACCCCGGCGCACGAGGAACGCGCCGGCGCCTCGCGCTGAGCACTCCTCACGCGCCGCGGGCCGGCATCCCGCTGGGGTGCCGGCCCTCGCCCACCCGGGGCCGACGACGGAGGACGGCTGCCGGGTCCTCAGCCGTGGCGCATCCACTGGTGCGCGGCGGGACCCTCCTGGCAGAGCGCGTCAGGGCTGGGGCCCTCAGGCGGGCTCGTGGGCCGGCCGCGGGAACGTGGCGGAGATGAGCGCTCCCCCACCGGGGGCCTCGTCGACGACCACCTTCCCGCCGTGGGCCTCGACGAGGCCGCGGACGATGTAGAGGCCGAGGCCGGTGCTGCCGGCGGTCCGGCCGTGCCAGAACCGGGAGAACACGACCTCGCGCTTCTCGACCGGGATGCCGGGCCCGTCGTCGGAGACCGCGAGCGAGACGCCCCCGTCGGTGGGGCGGCAGTGGAGCCCGACGGTCCCGCTGCCGTGCTTGAGGGCGTTCTCGACGAGGTTGGCGAGAACCTGGTCGAGCCGGTCGGGGTCGGCCCAGATCTCCTCGCCACCGTCCTCGACGTCGATGGCGAAGCGGTCCGGCTCGACGCCGGTCGCGGCATACCGCTCGACGTGACGCGTGAACGCCGACCGCGCGTCGAGGGGCTGGGCATGGATCCGGAGCCGACCGGAGTCGATGCGGGACACGTCGAGCAGCTCGGTGATGAGCCGGGTCACCCGGTCGGCGTCGGCCTCGATCGTCTCGAGCATGAGCCGCTTCTGCTCGTCGGAGAAGCGGTCCCAGCGCCGGAGCAGCGTCGAGGAGAAGCCCTTGACCCCGGTGAGCGGTGAGCGGAGCTCGTGGGAGATCGTCGAGATGAGGGCCGCGTGGTCGGCCTCCGCCCGCCGGCGCGCCTCGGCGTCGCGCAACGCGCAGACGACCGACTGGACCGGCTGGCTCCGACCGGGCCGGATGTAGCGCGCGGTGAGGAGCACCTCGTGGCCGTTGGGCAGCAGGAGGAGCTTCTCGCGGTGGCCGGTGCGGGTCCGCAGCCCGGACCACGGGTCGGTCAGCCCCCACCAGGACTCGCCGTTGGAGTCCTGGAAGGGCAGCGCCTCACGGATGTCACGGCCGACGACGTCGTCCCGGGCCAGGCCGGTGATCCGCGCGGCCCGCTCGTTCATGAACCGGACCGTCGGCGCGCCGCCGATCGTCGTGACGATGCCGTCGGGCAGGAGCTCGGCAGCATCCACCGCCGTCGACGGGAAGCGCGACGGCGTGGGGGGTGCCATGTGGCGAATCTACCGTGCAGGCGGCGCGGAACGCTGGAGCGACGAGGCGTAGAGACACAACGTCGCCGCCATGGCGAGGTTGAGCGACTCGGCGTGTCCACGGATCGGGACGGCGACGACGTCGTCGCACCCGGAGCGCACCTCGTCGGTCAGCCCCCAGGCCTCGTTGCCCATCACCCAGGCGTGCGCCGACGAGAGGTCGACGTCCGGGAGGAGCGTCGTCGCGGCGCCGTCGGCGGCAAGGGTGCGGATGCCGTGGGCGCGCAGCGTCGTGAGCGTCTCGGTGAGGTCGAGCCCCGTGACGACCGGCAGGTGGAAGAGCGAGCCGGCCGTCGACCGGACGACCTTGGGGGCGTGGACGTCGACGGACCCCTCGCTGACGAGCACGGCGTCGGCCCCGAGGGCGTCGGCGCCGCGGATGACGGTGCCCGCGTTGCCGGGGTCGCGCACGTGGGCGAGCACGACGAGCACCCGCGGGCCGGCGCCGAGGATGTCGCCGAGCGACGCCGGCTCCTCGCGGAGGACGGCGAGGAGCCCCTGGGGCGTGTCGGTCCCGGCCATGGCGGCCATGACCTCGTCGCTCGCCTCGTGGACCCACAACGACGCGGCGCGCGCCGTCTCGACGATCTCGCCGTGACGCTGCGCGGCGTCCGGGGTGACGTAGACGTCGAGGACGCGGTCCGCGGCATACCGCACCGCCTCGCGAACCCCCTGCGGGCCGTCGACCACGAACCGGCCCGTCCGGACACGCACCGCGCGCCGGGCGAGCCCGCGGACCGACCGGACCCGATCGGATCGGGGGTTGGTCAGCACGAGGGCTCCCGGCGCGCGATGGGTGCTGCGGTGCCGCGAGGGCTCCGGCTCAGCTGGCTGCCTGCGCGGGGACGTTGGCCCGGGCGATGTCGACGAGGGCGGCGAAGGCGGCCTCGTCGCTGACGGCGAGCTCGGCGAGCATCCGGCGGTCGACCTCGACGTCGGCGGCCTTGAGGCCCTGGATGAACCGGTTGTACGTCATGCCGTTGGCGCGGGCCGCGGCGTTGATCCGCTGGATCCACAGCCGGCGGAAGTCACCCTTGCGGGCGCGACGGTCGCGGTAGGCGTAGCCGAGGCTGTGCTGGACCTGCTCCTTGGCCTTGCGGTAGAGGCGGGACCGCTGGCCCCGGTAGCCGCTGGCGCGCTCGAGGACAACCCGGCGCTTCTTCTGGGCGTTGACCGCCCGCTTCACGCGTGCCACGTGAGTACTCCTTGGATCTGCTTGCTGGTTCGAACGGGTGGCCCGCGGCGCTCACCTGCGAGCGGCGGCGCGGACGGGGCGGGTCACTTGCCGAGGAGGCGCTTGACCTTGGAGGTGTCGGCCGGGCTGACGATGACGTCCTTGCTCAGCGCGCGGGCCTTCTGGGGGGTCTTCTCGTGGAACTTGTGGACGTGGCCGGCCTGCTGCCGCATGACCTTGCCGGTGCCGGTGATGCGGAAGCGCTTCTTGGCGCCGCTGTGGGTCTTGTTCTTCGGCATGGGGCCGATCTCCTTCGTGGGTGGTGCGGGTGGTGCGAGCTGGGTATGCCGTGCGCTCACTCGGTCGCGTCGGCGGCGGTCGCGTCGGCCTCGGCCGGGGGCGCCTCGGCGGCGGTCGCGTCGGCCTCGGCGGGGGGCGCCTCGGCGGACTCGTCGTCGGCGTGGGCCGGGTGGCGGCTCGAGGCGGCGGCCTCGTCGCGCCGGCGGCGCTGTTCGGCGCGGGCCTCGGACTTCTTCTTCGTGGGGGCGAGAACCATGATCATGTTGCGGCCGTCCTGCTTCGGCGCGGACTCGACCGTGCCCAGCTCGAGGACGTCCTCGGCGAGGCGCTGGAGCAGCCGGAAGCCGAGCTCGGGCCGGGACTGCTCCCGGCCTCGGAACATGATCGTCACCTTGACCTTGTCCCCGCCCTTGAGGAACCGCTCGACGTGGCCCTTCTTCGTGCCGTAGTCGTGCGGGTCGATCTTCGGGCGGAGCTTGATCTCCTTGATGACGGTGTTGACCTGGTTCTTGCGTGCTTCTCGGGCCTTCATGGCGGCTTCGTACTTGTACTTGCCGAAGTCCATGAGCTTGGCGACCGGGGGCTTGGCCATGGGGGCGACCTCGACGAGGTCGAGATCCGCCTCCGCGGCGAGGCGCAGCGCGTCCTCGACGCGCACGATGCCCACCTGCTCGCCGTTGGGGCCGACCAACCGCACCTCGGGAACCCGGATGCGGTCGTTGATGCGAGGCTCGCTGATAGTGGTACTCCTTCGTCGGAACTCGGGCCGACCGCACCGACGAGAAGAGGCTCCTCGCCGCCGACGCGCGAGAAGCCTCACCGAGCCATCGGCCCCCGGCGCCTTGCCTCCACCCCCACCAGGGTGTCGCGACGAACGACGCGGACCGATGAAAAGACCCGGCGACCCAGGGGCCGACGCGGGTGGAAGCGGTGCTTCTCTTGCATGCCGCCCCTCGCGGGACGGCCGGTCAACGCTCAAGGCTACCAGCGCCCCCGGCATACCCCGAAATCCGCCGCCCCCGGGGTCCGCACTTTCCCGCCCGATACACGCCACGCCGACGAGGCAAGACTTCTTTTCCCTTGCCTGGTGGGTGTGTCGTGTATCGGGCGGGAAAGGTGGGGCGGGGGGAGTCGGGGCCGGGAGGTCACCGGGCCGGGGAGGTCCGGGGAACTGACGACCGGGGACCACGCGGTCCCGGCCGGGTCAGACGATGCGGAAGGCCAGGCCGTCGACCCGCGCCCGGAGCTCGCCGTCGGCGGCGAGGCGCTCCCCCACCCGGGTCGCGACGGCGCGGACGGACTCGGGGTCGAGCCCGGGTCGCAGGCCGAGGACGACGCCGAGAACCCCCTGGCCGAGCGGCCGCCCCTCCTCGACCGCGTGCTCGACGACGTCCTCCTCGACGAGGACGGCTCGGGTCACCGACTGCGCGACGAACGCGTCGAGGTGCGGCGGGAGCCACTCCCGCTCCTGCGCCAGCGCCCACACCATCGACGGGCGGAGCACGGCGCTGACCGGCCCGGCGACATCGATGACGATGACGTCGCAGGACTCGGTGACGGCGGCCTGGCCGGCCCGGGCGGCCGGCACGGGGATCGGCCGGGCGGTCGGGTCCCAGCGAGCAAGGCTCTCCAGGCTCGTGAAGACCGGCAGCGCCCGCTGGCCGTCCGGCGCGACGAGGGTCACCGAGGCCATGTCGGCCTCGGTCTCGGCGGGCCGGCCGCCGACGTCTCCCGACCCGGCCGACTCGGCGACGACGGGCACGAGGAACCGCGCCGTGCGGACTGCGGCCATCAGCTCCGCCTCACCCGCACCACCGGTCAGGGCGGCAGCGAGACCGGGGTCGGCGGCGCCGGTGTCGGTCTCGAACCCGCTCGGCGAGAGCACCCGGTCGGTCCACGCCGTGCCGGCGGAGTCCCCGTGGGCAGGGGCGGACCCATGCGGGTCCGCGCCGGTATGCCGCGCCCCCGCCTCGCGCTCCTCCCCGCCGCTCACGCGCGACCCGCGACGTCGAGCGCCTCGGGCAGGGTGAACGCGCCCCGGTAGAGGGCCGAGCCGACGATGGCACCCTCCACCCCGACGGGGACCAGCTCGCGGATGGCGGCGATGTCCGCGAGGGTCGAGACGCCCCCGGACGCGACGACCGGACGGTCGGTGCGGGCGCAGACGTCGGCGAGCAGGGAGATGTTGGGCCCCTGGAGCATCCCGTCCTTCGCGACGTCGGTGACGACGTAGCGGGAGCAGCCCTCGGCGTCGAGCCGGGTGAGGGTCTCCCAGAGGTCGCCGCCCTCCGTCGTCCAGCCGCGGGCGGCCAGCCGCGTGCCGCGCACGTCGAGGCCGACGGCGACCCGGTCGCCGTGCTCGGCGATGGCCTGCGCCGTCCACACCGGGTCCTCGAGTGCGGCGGTGCCGAGGTTGACCCGTCGACACCCCGTCGCGAGGGCCCGGTCCAGCGAGGCGGCGTCGCGGATCCCGCCGCTCATCTCGACGTCGATGTCGAGCCGGCCGACGATCTCGGCGAGGAGGTCGCCGTTGGAGCCGCGGCCGAAGGCCGCGTCGAGGTCGACGAGGTGCAGCCACCGCGAGCCCTGCTCCTGCCAGGCCAGCGCGGCGGCCACCGGGTCGCCGAACTCGCCACCGCTGCCGGCGACGCCCTGGACGAGCTGGACGGCCCGGCCGTCGGCGACGTCGACCGCCGGGAGCAGCTCGAGCACGGGCGGTGGTGGGGTCGGTCATGGCGCTCCTCGTCACAGGGACCGGACCCAGTTCTCGAGGAGGGTGAGTCCGGCGTCCCCCGACTTCTCGGGGTGGAACTGGGTCGCGGCCAACGGGCCGTTCTCGACGGCGGCGACGAAACGGTTGCCGTGGTCGGCATACGTCACGCGGGGAGCGCGAGCGGCGAAGCACCCGGTGGGCTCCGGCATCGTCCACTCGGGCACGGCATACGAGTGGACGAAGTAGAAGCGCTCGTCCTCGACGCCGGCGAAGAGGGTCGAGCCCTCCGCCACCTCGACGAGCGACCAGCCCATGTGCGGGACGACGTCGGCGGTGAGTCGCGAGACGGTCCCCGGCCACTGGGCGAGCCCCTCCTGCGGGGAGTCGCTCGGCTCGGTCGACCCCTCGAACATCACCTGGAGACCGACGCACACCCCGAGGACGGGCCGGCCGCCGGCGAGCCGCCGGTCGATGACCCGCGGGCCGTCGGCCGCGCGCAGCCCGGCCATGCAGGCGTGGAAGTTGCCGACGCCCGGCACGAGGAGCCCGTCGGCGTCCTGCGCGGCGACGACGTCGCCGGTCAGCGTCACCTCGGCCCCGACCCGCTCCAGCGCGCGCACGGCCGACCGGACGTTGCCGCTGCCGTAGTCGAGGACGACGACGCGAGGGCTCACCGCGCTCCCCCGCCGAGACCGGCGCGATGGGCGGCGTCGTCGGCGACGAGGGCGTCGAAGGCCCGCACCGACCGCTCGGTCGGCTCGACGAGGCGGTCCTCGGCGGAGGCACCGGACAGGAGGAGGTCCTCACCGGGGAGCCCGAGGAGCCGGATGACCTCGACGAGCATCTCGAGCGGGCGGCCCGAGGGATTCTTGACCGTCGAGACGATGGCACCGGGGCGGGTGCGGGCGCCGGCGGCCGCGATGAGCTGGTCGGGCGCGAGGAGCGGGAGGTCCGGGGCCCGTCGGATGCCGTGCCCCGGCTCCCAGACGAGCCACCGCTGGTCGCGGCGCAGCCCCTTGCGCTGGACGCTCACGACGCCCCGGTTCTTCATGACGAAGAAGCCGATGGCCGGGCGGGCTCCGCTCGGCACCGGCCGGGCCGCGAGCATCTCGAGGCCGATGTCGTAGGGCGCCGCCGCCCGGGAGCGCTCCTCGGCGAGGGTGACGCCGGTCCAGCCGCGGTCGAGGGCGCTGACGTGGGTCGCGACGAGGCCGCGGCGCGCCCAGCGCGCCACCCGGTCGGCTCCGCCCCGGACGAGGAGCAGGCCGTGTCCGGCGCCGGTGTCGTGGCCGCGGTGCTCCATGGCGTCAGAGAGCGCCCTTCGCGCTCGGGATGCCGGTCACCCGGGGGTCGAGGGCGACCGCCGTCCGCAGGGCGCGGGCGAGCGCCTTGAACTGGGCCTCGACGATGTGGTGAGGGTCGCGCCCGGCGAGCACCCGCACGTGGAGGGCGAGGCCGGCATTCATCGCGAAGGACTCGAGGACGTGCCGGGTGAGCGACCCGACGTAGGACCCGCCGATGACGACGTACGCCTGCCCCTCGGGCTCGCCGGTGTGGACGACGTAGGGCCGCCCGGCGACGTCGACGACCGCCTGGACGAGCGCCTCGTCGAGCGGGACGGTGGCGTCGCCGAACCGGGCGATACCGCGCTTGTCCCCGAGGGCCTCACGCACCGCCCGGCCGAGGACGATCGCGACGTCCTCGACGGTGTGGTGGGCGTCGACGTCGACGTCGCCGGTCGCCGAGACCTGCAGGTCGATGAGGGAGTGCTTGGCGAGGCTGAGCAGCATGTGGTCGTAGAACGGCACCCCTGTGGCGACCTCGCCGCGGCCGGAGCCGTCGAGGTCGACGGCGACCTTGACCGAGCTCTCGGACGTCTCGCGGGTGAGGGTGGCCGTGCGGTGGGCGGCGGCGGTCACGTCGCTCACGGTGCTCCCTCCTTCGTCCGGTCCGACATCAGCTCGGCGAGGGCGTCGAGGAACTGGGTCGTCTCCTCAGGCGTACCTGCCGTAACACGAAGATAGTGGGAGATTCCCACATCTCTCACGAGAACGCCCCGATCGAGCAGGGCGAGCCACATCTCGTGGCTGTCCTCCAACCCGCCGAAGAGGACGAAGTTCGCATCGCTCGGCACCGGCTCCAGCCCGAGCGTCGGGAGGGTCTCGACGATCCGGTCCCGCTGGTCCTTGATGACCCCGACCGTCTGGAGCATGGCGTCGGCGTGCCGGAGCGCGGCGAGCGCCACCGCCTGGGTGAGCGTCGAGAGGTGGTACGGCATCCGGACCAGGCGCAGGGCGTTGACGAGCTCGGCGTCGGCGGCGAGATACCCGAGCCGACCCCCGGCGAGGGCGAACGCCTTGCTCATCGTCCGGGTGACGACGAGCCGGGGCCGGCCCTCGAGCAGGCCGAGGGCGCTCGGCGTCCCCTCGCGGGCGAACTCGGCATACGCCTCGTCGACGACGACGACCGCGCGCGGCGCCGCCTCGTAGACCGCCTCGACGACCTCGAGCGAGAGGGCCGTCCCCGTCGGGTTGTTCGGCGAGCAGAGGAAGACGACGTTGGGGTCGGCGTCCCGGGCCTGGCGGGCCGCCGACTCCGGGTCGAGGTCGAACCGGCCGCTGCCCGGAACGCCGCGGAGCCCGTCGACCCAGCCGGTCCCGCTCGTCGAGGTGATGATCGGGTGCATGGAGTAGGCCGGGGTGAAGCCGAGCGCCACCCGGCCGACGCCGCCGAACGCCTGAAGGAGGTGGAGGAGGACCTCGTTGGACCCGTTGGCCGCCCAGACCTGCTCGGGTGCCACGGCGGTGCCGGAGCGGGAGAGGTATGCCGCGAGCGCCTGCCGGAGTGCGGTGAACTCCCGGTCGGGGTAGCGGTTGAGCCCCGGTGCGACGGCGGCAACGCTCGCGACGATGTCGGAGACGACCTCGGTCGGGACGGGGTAGGAGTTCTCGTTCGTGTTGAGCGCCACCGGGACCTCGAGCTGGGGGGCGCCGTAGGGCGTCAGTCCGCGCAGGTCGCCCCGCATGAGGTCGTCGATCTGGGTCATCGGGTCGGTCCTTTGTCTCTCGGCGGGCCGGGCGGCCGGGCCTCGGGGTCAGGGGGTGCGCCGTCGCTCACCCGAGCTCGGGCAGCCGGGCGATGATCGCCTCGCCGTGGGCGGGCAGGTCCTCGGCCCGGGCCAGCGTGACGACGTGGCCCCCGACCTCGCGCAGGGCGGCCTCGGTGTAGTCGACGACGTGGATGCCGCGCAGGAAGGACTGGACCGAGAGCCCGCTGCTGTGCGTCGCACTCCCCCCGGTCGGCAGGACGTGGTTGGACCCGGCCGCGTAGTCGCCGAGCGACACCGGGGCGTAGGGCCCGACGAAGATCGCGCCGGCGTTGCGGACCCGGGCGGCGACGGCGGCGGCGTCCTCGGTCTGGATCTCGAGGTGCTCGGCGGCATACGCGTCGACGACGGCGACGCCCGCGTCGAGGTCGTCGACGAGGACGACCGCGGACTGCGGCCCGGAGACCGCCTCGGCCACCCGCTCGGTGTGCTTCGTCGCGGCGACCCGGCGCTCGAGGGCCTCGACGACCCGCTCGGCCAGCTCCGGGCTGTCGGTGACGAGGACCGCCGCCGCCATCGGGTCGTGCTCGGCCTGGGAGACGAGGTCGGCCGCGACGTGCTCGGGGTCCGCCGTCGCGTCGGCGAGGATGGCGACCTCGGTCGGGCCGGCCTCGGCGTCGATCCCGATGAGGCCCTTGAGGAGGCGCTTGGCGGCGGCGACGTAGATGTTGCCGGGGCCGGTGACCATGCCGACGGGCTCGCACTCGACGGCGTCCGGGCCCACGCCGTCGACGAAGCCGTAGGCGAACGCCGCGACGGCCTGCGCGCCACCGACGGCGTAGACCTCGTCGACGCCGAGCAGGGCGCACGCGGCGAGGACCGTCGGGTGCGGCCAGCCGTCGTCGTCCCGCTGCGGTGGCGAGGCGACGGCCACCGAGCCGACCCCCGCGAGCTGGGCGGGGACGACGTTCATCACGACGCTGCTGGGGTAGACGGCGAGCCCGCCGGGGACATAGAGCCCGACCCGGTCGACCGGCACCCATCGCTCGGTGACGGTGCCGCCCTCGGTGACGACGGTCGTCGTGTCGGTGCGCCGCTGGTCGGCGTGGACGAGCCGGGCCCGGCGGATGGCCTCCTCGAGGGCGGCGCGGACGGCGGGGTCGAGCCGGTCCAGGGCCGCGGTGATGACGTCGGCGGGCACCCGGAGCGCGGGGGGCCGGATGCCGTCGAAGCGCTCGGCCGCGGCATACAGCGCCTCGGCGCCACGGTCGCGGACGTCGTCGCAGATGGGGCGCACCGCGACGAGGGCCGCCTCGACGTCGACCTCCGCGCGGGGCAGCACGCCGCGCAGCTCCCGGCGGCCGAGGGCGCGGCCGCGCAGGTCGAGCACGGGGATCATGCCCCGAGTCTAGGTGCGGTGCGCTCCCCCGCCCGCCCGTCGTCCACGCCCCGGTCCCGGCCGCATCGGCACCCGATCCGGCCAGCCGTCGCCCCCGGCCTGGGAGTCGAGACCGTCGCGCACCGTCAGGCGTCGTAGAAGACCTGCTCGGCGGCCTGGCGGGCCCGTCGGGCCACCCGCCGGTAGCGCTCGGCGAGCTCCTGCCCGGAGCGGGGGGCGAGGCCGAGGATCCGGGCGATCCCCTCGGCGTCGCGCAGGTCGGTCGGGAGGGCGTCGATCGGCCGGCCCCGGAAGAGGCTGCCGGCGTTGCGCATCTGCGAGGCGAGGCGCCAGGCCTCGCCGAGCGCGGCCGCCGAGGCCTCGTCGATGATCCCGAGCCGCTCGGCCGCCGCGAGACCGTCGAGGGTCGAGGTCGTCTGCAGCTCGGGGTTCGCGGCGGCGTGGTCGAGCTGGATGAGCTGGACGCACCACTCGACGTCGGACAGCCCGCCGTGGCCGAGCTTGAAGTGCGTCTTGCGGTCCGCGCCCCGGGGCAGCCGCTCGGCCTCCATCCGGGCCTTGAGGGTGCGGATCTCGCGGACCTGGTCCGGGCGGAGCCCGCCCTGCGGCCACCGGATCGGCGCGATGAGCTCGAGGAACCGCTCCGCCAGGTCGGCGTCCCCGGCCACGGGCCGCGCCCGCAGCAGGGCCTGCGCCTCCCAGACGAGCGACCAGCGCTCGTAGTACCGCCGGTATGCCGCGAGCGAGCGGACGAGGGGGCCGTTCTTGCCCTCCGGGCGCAGGGCGGCGTCGACGTCGAGCACCGGGTCCGGTCCGGGCCGGCCGAGCAGCGACATCAGCTCCTTGACGATCTCGGTCGCCTGCTCCTGGGCCGCGGGCTCGTCGACGCCGGGAAGCGGGTCGTGGACGAAGACGACGTCGGCGTCCGAGCCGTAGCCCTGCTCCCCACCGCCGAGCCGTCCCATCCCGACGACGAGGACCCGGGTGAGCGGTGGTGCCCCGGTGCGGACCTCCACCTCGCGCAGGCACACCTGGAGGGTCGTCTCCAGCAGCGCCGCCGTGAGGTCGGTGAGGGCGTGGCCGACGCCCTCGAGGGTCAGGGCACCGGTGAGGTCGGCGACCGCCACCCGGAACAGCTCCGAGCGACGGATGCCCCGAGCGGCGTGGACGGCCGACACCGGGTCGTCCTTGCGACCGGCGGCCGAGCGCATCCGTCGCTCGATCTCCCCCTGAGGGCGCGGCTGGAGCCCGCCGGGGTCGCCGAGGAACTGGACGCACTCGGGGGCCGACTCGAGCAGGTCGGCGGCGTACCGGCTGCGGGCGAGGGTGTGCGCGAGGTTCTCGGCGGCGGAGCCCTCGTCGCGGAGCAGCCGGAGGTACCAGTGGGTCGAGCCCAGCTCGTCGCTGATCCGGCGGAAGGCGAGCAGCCCGGCGTCGGCGTCGGCCTCGTCGGCGAACCAGCCGAGCATGACCGGCAGGAGCTGGCGCTGGATGGCCGCCCGCCGGCTCACCCCGTCGGTGAGGGCCTGGAGGTGGCCGAGGGCCCCCCGGGGGTCGCGGTAGCCGAGGGCCGAGAGCCGCTCACGGGCCGCCTCCGGTGTGAGCCGGACCTCGCTGGCGCTGAGCCGGGCGACCGCCGACAGCAGCGGGCGGTAGAAGATCCGCTCGTGCAGTCGGCGCACCTCGCGGGCCTGGGCCCGCCACTCGCGGACGACGTCCTCGGCGGGGTTGCTGCGGAAGCCGAGGGCCCGGCCGAGCCGGCGCAGATCGGCCTCCGACGTGGGCATGAGATGGGTGCGACGCAGCCGCGAGAGCTGGATCCGGTGCTCGAGGGTCCGCAACAGCCGGTATGCCGTGTCGAGGACCGCCGCGTCGTCGCGCCCGACGTACCCGCCGGCGCTCAACGCCGCCAGCGCCTCGAGGGTGGTCCGGGAGCGGAGGGTGTCGTCGGCCCGGCCGTGGACGAGCTGGAGGAGCTGGACGCTGAACTCGACGTCGCGCAGCCCGCCCCGCCCCAGCTTGAGCTGCCGGTCGGCCTCACCGCTCGGGACGTGCTCCTCGACCCGACGGCGCATCGCCTGGACGTCGTCGACGAAGTTCTCCCGGGACGCGGCCTCCCACACCATCGGCTGGACGACGGCGAGGTACTCCTCCCCCAGCTCGCGGTCGCCCGCGACGGGCCGGGCCTTGAGCAGCGCCTGGAACTCCCACGTCTTCGCCCACCGCTCGTAGTAGGTCTTGTGGCTCTGCACGGTGCGGACGAGCGGCCCCTGCTTGCCCTCGGGCCGGAGCGCCGGGTCGACCTGCCACAGCGACCCGGCGGGCGTCGAGGCGGAGCACACCCGCATGAGCCGGGTCGCCAGGTCGGTCGCCGTCGAGAGCGCCTCGTCCTCCGGGACGCCGTCGGCGGGCTCGGCGACGAAGATGACGTCGACGTCGCTGATGTAGTTCAGCTCGCGGCCGCCCGTCTTGCCCATCGCGATGACGGCGAACCGACTCCGGTCGGCCGTCTCGAGCCCGACGCCCTCCCGGGCGATGACGAGCGCCGCCTCGAGGGCGGCCTCGGCGAGCTCGGCGAGCGCCGACGCCGTCGCGGGCAGCCCGGCCACGGGGTCCTCGCTCGTGAGGTCGAGAGCGGCGATGCCGAGGATCTGCCGGCGGTACTCGACGCGCAGTGCGTCCATCGCCTCGTCCTCGGGACGGCCGGTCACGGCGGCGACGAGGTCCTCCACGCGCTGGTCCGCGGAGCAGGGCTCGGCGGACGCGGCCGAGGCCCAGTGCTCGGGGTGGGCGACGAGGTGGTCGCCGAGGGCCGCCGACGCGCCGAGGACGGCGAGCAGCCGCTCGCGCGCGGTCCCCGGCCGGTCGAGGGCGGCGATGAGGGCGCCGCGGTCGGCGAGGGTCTCGGCCGCCTCCATGATCCGGACGAGGCTGAGCAGGGCAAGGTCGGGGTCGGCGACGCGGGAGAGCCCCTGCGAGATTCCGGCCTCCTCGACACGGGCGACGTCGTGGACGAGCGGGGCCAGGGCGGGCTCGTCGAGCAGGGCGTCGGCCCGACCCGGGTCGGCGAACCCGAGCCGGGTCAGGGCGCCGGGGACCGACTCACCGCGGGGGACGTTCACAGCCTGGGAAGGTATCGCTCCAGCTCGAAGGCCGTCACCTGGTTGCGGTAGTCGTCCCACTCGGCGCGCTTGTTGCGGAGGAAGAAGTCGAAGACGTGCTCGCCGAGGGTCTCGGCCACGAGCTCGCTCGACTCCATGGCCGTCGTCGCGTCGTGGAGCGAGGCGGGCAGCGGCTTGATGCCCATCGCCCGGCGCTCACCGTCGGTGAGGCCCCACACGTCGTCCTCGGCCTCCGGCGGGAGCTCGTAGCCCTCCTCGATGCCCTTGAGCCCCGCCGAGAGGATGACGGCATACGCGAGGTAGGGGTTGCACGCCGCGTCGATGGTGCGGACCTCGATCCGGGTGCTGTTGCCCTTGCTCGGCTTGTACATCGGAACTCGCACCATGGCCGAGCGGTTGTTGTGGCCCCAGGTGAGATGGGCCGGAGCCTCGCCGCCTCCCCACAGCCGCTTGTAGCTGTTGACCCACTGGTTGGTCACCGCAGTGATCTCGGGCCCGTGGGTGATGAGCCCCGCGATGAACTGCCGCGCCGTCTTGGAGAGCTGGTAGGGGGCGCCCGGCTCGTAGAAGGCGTTCGTGTCGCCCTCGAACAGCGAGACGTGCGTGTGCATCCCGGACCCCGGGTGCTCGGCGAAGACCTTCGGCATGAACGTCGCATAGACGCCCTGCTCGAGCGCGACCTCCTTGATGACGGTGCGGAACGTCATGATGTTGTCGGCCATCGTCAGGGCGTCGGCGTAGCGCAGGTCGATCTCGTTCTGGCCGGGGCCGCCCTCGTGGTGGCTGAACTCGACCGAGATCCCCATCGACTCGAGCATCGAGATGGCCGCCCGGCGGAAGTCGTGGGCCGTGCCGTGCGGGACGTGCTCGAAGTAGCCGGCCGCGTCGACCGGTCGCGGCGGCTGGCCCGGCTGGAAGCCGCGCTCGAGAAGGAAGAACTCGATCTCGGGGTGGGTGTAGAAGGTGAAGCCCATGTCGGAGGCGCGGGCGAGGGCCCGCTGGAGCACGTGCCGCGGGTCGGCCATGCTCGGCGTCCCGTCCGGCAGGGTGATGTCGCAGAACATCCGGGCGGTGCCGGGAGACTCCCCCCGCCAGGGCAGGACCTGGAAGGTCGCGGGGTCGGGGTGGGCCAGCATGTCGGCCTCGAAGACCCGGGCGAACCCCTCGATCGCGGACCCGTCGAAGCCGATCCCCTCGGCGAAGGCGCCCTCGAGCTCGGCGGGAGCGACGGCGACGGACTTGAGGGTGCCGAGGACGTCGGTGAACCAGAGCCGCACGAAGCGGATGTCCCGCTCCTCGATGGTCCGAAGGACGTACTCCTGCTGTCGATCCATGGCCCGCATCCTGCCCTATCCGTGTTTCGCGGCGGTAACCCCGTGACGGTATGCCGCGGCCCCGCCGGACGCCGCACGGCCCCGGCGGTCTCCCGCCGGGGCCGTGGGTCATCGCGATGGCACTGCGATGTCGGGACCTACGGTGTCACGACCGCGGCCACTGGACCCGAACGGTCATGTTGTCGCCGTGCTGGGCCCGGACGATGATCTTGACCCCGGAGCCGGCGACCTTCGTCGACGCCTGCGGGTTGTCCGCGGTCCAGTACTTGTCCGGGTAGGCGTCCCAGAACATGGGGATCCCCGGGCGCGACGGCACCGACATCTTGATCCCGTTGTGATGGAACGACACGGCGTCGGTCCGCTCCTTGCCGAAGGTGGCGTCGAACGGCTGGCGACGGTTGCTCAGCTGGTACCCGTCGCTGAACACCATGTTCGCCGGCCGGGCGTCGACCGGCAGGATCTGACCGCCACCCGGGTGGGCCGACGTGTTGTTGTTGTCGTACTCACCGTTGGCGAACGTCACGAGCAGGCCGTTCTGGTACGGGAACCGCTCGACCCAGTTCGGCTTCGTGTTGAGCCAGCCGAAGTTGTACGGGCCGGTCTGCAGCGTGGCGTCATAACCGGCATACACCCGGTTCTCGGCCATGTAGTACTGCGGCACCGTCTCCGACGTCATCCCGCTCATCCGGCTCCAGCCGTCCGCGGTCCAGCCGTTGTCGCCGCTCTCGACGTCGTCACTGAAGACGGTCGTGCCGTCCGCCGTGACGGTGATGTCGTCGATGAACGGGCCCTTGTAGTGCACGCCACCGTCGGTCGCGTACCGGAACCGGAACAGGACCGACTGACCGGCCCACGGCGAGAGGTCCCACGTCTTCTCGGCCCACGAGGTGCCGTCCTCACCGGTGATGGGGTCGCCCGCGTCGGTCCACGAGGTCCCGCCGTCGGTGCTCACCTCGCCGTAGAGGTAGTCGTAGTCCGACTCGATCTCGTACCAGAGCCACGCCGACACCGACGCCGAGGAGTTCCCGGTGAGGTCGATGGGGCGGGTCAGGGTCGAGTTGAGGCCGTCGGCCGAGCCACCCCACCACTCGGTGCTGCCGCTGTGCGGGGTGTTGTAGTCCGTCGTGACGGTCTTGTCCGGCAGGTTGACGACGATGGCCTGTGGCCGCTTCCTCGCATCCCGGTCCGCCGGGCCGAGCCGCACGGTCTTGTTCTGGCCGTAGTCGACGGTCTGGTAGTCGAGCCAGCCCAGCTGGAGCTTCTCCCAGGCGCCCATGTTGCCCGGCGTGGTGCCGATGGCCCAGCCGCCGTCGTTGAGCCACGAGCCAGAGCTCATGAGCGTCCAGAACCCGGTGCTGTTCTCGCCGCCGCCGGTGTCGTACAGGTCGGGCAGACCGAGGTCGTGGCCGAACTCGTGCGCGAAGACGCCGAGGCCGCCGTTCTCGGGCTCGGTCGTGTAGTCACCGATCCACAGACCGGTGTCGCCGATCGGCACGCCGCCGGCCAGGTTGCCGTCCGGACCGGTCTTGCCGATGTCCGTCGAGTAGGCGTACCAGCGGTGCGACCAGATCGCGTCGTCGCCCTGGGCGCCACCGCCTGCCTCCTCGCCCTCTCCGGCGTGGATGGCCTGGAAGTGGTCGATGTAGCCGTCCGGCTCGTTGAAGTTGCCGTCGCCGTCGTAGTCGTAGCGGTCGACCTGGTCGAACTGCTTGAGGTAGTCGGCGATCTCCGCGTCGGTCTTGCCCTGCGCCTTCTGGTCGTCGAACCACGCCTGGGCGGTGTCCTTGATGTAGTTCCAGTAGCCGTCGGACTCGCGGATGCTGTTCGACCCGTAGCGCGCCTCGTTGTAGGGCACCTGGACCCAGTCGGACACGTCGCCCTTGGCGAGGAACCGGCCGTTCGACAGCTTCGAGTAGAAGTCCTTGAAGGACTCACCGCTCGTGCCGAACATCATGTTCTTGTAGTGGGCCTTGTTGAAGTTCGGCAGCCAGAAGGTGCTGTTGTCGGCGTCCGGCCCGCTGCTCCACCCGCGGGTCGGCTCCGCGATCTGGTTGTGCACCGGCCCGGCGTCGCCACCGGTCCGCGGGTCGGTCTGGTCCCCGAAGTCGGTGAGGATGGTGAAGATGCTCTCCTCACGCTCGACGGGGTAGCTGACGTAGCGGCTCTTCTTCCGGTGCCCCTTCTCGTCGGCACCGCCCGCGAGCGTGATGACCCGTTGGCCACCGCGGACCTCTGTCGTCGCCTCGCCCTGTACGAGCTTGGTGACGGCCTCCTCACGCAGCTTGCGCTGCGCGTCTCCCAGGGGGTTCGGCAGGTCGTGCTTGCGGTTCGCGCCAACCGGGTCCTGGACCTGCGGTTGGGGCTTCGCGGTGGCGGGGCTCGACCCCAGCGTGACCGCGAGTGCAGCGGCGGCGACTCCAGCGATCGTCGCCACCCTTCCTCTGTGGTTCATCCTGTCCCTCACTTAGTCTCCCGGCCGTCCTATGCGTTGGCTGGGCGTTTCGTGAATGTTCTCCGGATCCGGAGCAACCCGGACAACCTAACCGCCATGGCGCGGATCGGCGCGTTGAAGCGCACCGAGAATTCGGGGCGCGTCGTCGGGAGCCCGCCTAGGATTGCGTCATGACCGAGCCAGCGAGCCCGTCCACCGCCGCCGCCGAGACCGCCGCGCCGTACGGGACGGGGGTCCAGGCCGCTCCTCAGCGCCGGGTCCGCATCCCCCACCTGCTCCAGATGAAGGAGCGCGGCGAGCGCTGGGCCATGCTCACGGCATACGACATGTACGCCGCCGAGATCTTCGACGAGGCGGGCATCCCCGTCCTCCTCGTCGGCGACTCCGCCGGCAACAACGTCTACGGCTTCGAGACGACGGTCCCCGTCACCGTCGACCACCTCGTCCCGCTGTGTCGCGCCGTGACCCAGGCCGCGAAACGGGCGATGGTCGTCGCCGACCTGCCCTTCGGCTCCTACCAGGCCAGCCCGCAGCAGGCGCTCGCGACGGCCACCCGGTTCATGAAGGAGGGCATGGCCCACGCCGTCAAGCTCGAGGGCGGTCGGGCGATGGTCCCCGAGATCGAGCTGCTCGTCCGGGCGGGCATCCCCGTCATGGGGCACATCGGCTTCACCCCGCAGAGCGAGCATGTCCTCGGCGGCTACAAGGTGCAGGGCCGCGGTGACAGCGCCGAGAAGCTCCTCGACGACGCCGTCGCCCTCGAGGAGGCCGGCTGCTTCGCCATCGTCATGGAGATGGTCCCCGCGCCGGTCGCGGAGCGGATCACGAAGACGGTCGCCATCCCGACCGTCGGCATCGGCGCCGGGCCGCACTGCGACGCCCAGGTCCTCGTCTGGCAGGACATGGCCGGCCTGCGCGGCGGGCGGGCTCCTCGCTTCGTCAAGAAGTACGCCGACCTGCGCGGGGTCCTCGGCGAGGCCGCCAAGGCGTATGCCGCGGAGGTCGCCGAGGGGACCTTCCCCGACCTCGAGCACTCCTTCGAGTCCTGAGCCCCGCCGATGTCCGAGACCGTGATGACGAACCCCTCCGACGACCAGCGCCGCCCCTTCGAGCATGTCCCACCCGTCGACCCGTTCACCCGCTGGAGCGAGATCGCCGACGGCTCCGGTGGGGCCGCGGCCTACCAGCGGCGGTTCGACGACCTCGAGGCGTCCGGGCTCGACGTCCACGGCGAGGCCCGGCTCGTCGCCTCCCTCGTCTCACCGCCGGCCCGGGTCCTCGACGCCGGGTGCGGCACCGGGCGGGTCGCGACGGCCCTGGCCCGGTTCGGCTACCGGTGCACCGGCGTCGACGCGGACCTCGAGATGGTGCGGGTGGCGCGGGCCCGCGACCGGGTGACCCCGTTCCTCCACGCCGACCTCTCCTCCCTCTACCTGCGCAGCCAGGCCTTCGACGCGGTCGTCCTCGCCGGCAACGTCGTCCCGCTCCTCGCGCCCGGGACCCTCGTCCCGGCGGTCGAGCGCCTCGTCGCGCACCTGACGCTGGGCGGGGTCATCGTCGCCGGCTTCGGGCTCGACGAGGCTCACCTGCCGCCCGGCTGCCCGGTCACGCCCCTCGCGGCCTATGACGCCGCCCTCTCGTCGGCCGGCCTCGTCCTCGACGAACGCTGGTCGACGTGGGAGAAGGACCCGTGGACGCCCGGCTCGGGCTACGCCGTGTCCGTCCACAGCCGTCCCTAACCCGGCCCGGAGTGCTCACCGCGCCCCCGGGCGCGCGGCTCAGTCGGCGTCGCCCTCGTTCCAGCGACGGTCCTCCTCGTCCCACGCCTCCGTCTTCTCCCGGGCGGTCTCGAGGGCCCGTCGGGCCTCGTCGGCGGAGTCGTACGGGCCGAGGACGGTGGCGTTCTGGCCGCGGGTCTGGTCGGTCTCGACCTCGCCGGTGTCGACGTTGTACCAGTAGGCCATCGGGGTGCTCCTTCGTCGTCCGGGCGGCCGGTGGGTTCGCGCCATGGGCGTCGCTGCCTAGACTCCACCGTATGCCGGTCTCGCACGCAACCCTGTCCCCGGGCGAGGTCTCCCCTCGCCGCCCGGTCCCGGCGAGCATCGTCCGGCCCGAGTACGTCGACCGACAGGCGCCCGAGCGGTTCTCCGGCTCGGAGGTGAAGGACGCCGAGACGATCGAGCGGATCCGGGTGGCCTCCCGCATCGCCGCGCAGGCGATGGAGGCGGCCGCCGCGGCCATCGCCCCGGGCGTGACGACCGACGAGCTCGACCGGATCGGCCACGAGTTCATGCTCGACCACGGCGCCTACCCCTCGACGCTCGGCTACCGCGGCTTCCCCAAGTCACTGTGCACCTCCGTCAACGAGGTCGTCTGCCACGGGATCCCGGACTCGCGCCCCCTCGAGGACGGCGACATCGTCAACATCGACGTCACGGCCTACATCGGCGGGGTCCACGGGGACACCGACGCGACCTACCTCGTCGGCGACGTGGACGAGGAGTCCCGGCTGCTCGTCGAGCGGACCCGCGAGGCGATGTTCCGCGGCATCAAGGCGGCCCTGCCCGGGAGGCAGATCAACGTCATCGGCCGGGTCATCGAGAGCTACGCGCGCCGCTTCGGCTACGGCGTCGTCCGCGACTTCACCGGCCACGGCATCGGCGCGGCATTCCACTCCGGACTCATCATCCCCCACTACGACGCGGCGCCGGACTACGACACCGTCATCGAGCCGGGGATGACCTTCACCATCGAGCCGATGCTCAACCTCGGCACCCACGAGTGGGACATGTGGGACGACGGCTGGACCGTCGTCACGAAGGACAAGCGCCGCTCGGCCCAGTTCGAGCACACGATCCTCATCACCGAGACCGGCAACGAGGTCCTCACCCTGCCGTGAGCGGGGCGGACGGAACGGAGCGTCACGTGGCATCGGAGGGACTGCCCCTGGGCATCGACGTCGGCGGCAGCGGCATCAAGGGCGCGCCCGTCGACCTGGGCAAGGGCGAGCTGGCGCACGAGCGGTTCCGGATCGACACCCCGGCCACGTCGACGCCCGAGGCGGTGAGCGACGTCATCCAGCTCGTCGTCGAGCACTTCGAGGACGTGCGCGGCTCCTCGCCCATCGGCGTGACCATCCCCGGCGTCGTGACGCGCGGCGTCGTGCGGACCGCGGCGAACATCGACGACTCCTGGATCGACACCGACATCGAGGCGCTCCTCGAGGAACGGCTCCAGCACGACGTCGTCGTCGTCAACGACGCCGACGCGGCGGGCGTCGGTGAGCTGAAGTTCGGGGCGGCCAAGGGCCAGGACGGGCTCGTCGTCGTGACGACGCTCGGCACGGGGATCGGCACCGCCCTGCTCTACAACGGCGTCCTCGTCCCCAACTCCGAGCTCGGCCACCTCGAGATCGACGGCCACGACGCCGAGACCCGGGCGGCGAGCTCGGCCAAGACGCGGGAGGACCTGTCGTACAAGGACTGGGCCCTGCGGCTCCAGCGCTACTACAGCCACCTGGAGGGCCTCCTCTGGCCCGACCTGTTCGTCGTCGGTGGCGGGGTCTCCCGCAAGTCGGAGAAGTTCCTCCCGCTGCTCGACCTGCGGACCCCGATCGTGCCGGCGCAGCTGCGCAACACCGCAGGGATCATCGGGGCGGCCGTGCTCGCGAGCCAGGCCCAGGACGCCCGGGGCCGCCACCGATCGGACTGACCGGGCCGGCCGGCAACGCCCGAACGGCTGGCTACTCGCGCAAGCCGACGGGGGTGCCCCAGAGCCGGTTGCCGGGCCGCCAGGTGCCGTCCGGCCAGTAGCCGTAGCCAAGGGTCTGCCTGAGCGTCGGCCGGTGCTCGACGCCCTCGAGGAGGTAGACCTCCATCGACCGCTCGGTACCGCCACCGACGCGGTACAGGCCGTCCGGCCACGGCTCGAGGAGCAGTCGGTGCCGCCACGTCGGCCGGAAGACGGGCATCGCCTCGTCCACATCGTCGACGTAGCCACCGTCGGCTGACTCGAAGGACGGTGAGCCGGAGAGGGGCTCGTGGACGGCATCGGTGACGTTCATGTCGGACCTTCCGGAGGTGTGAGGCCGATGTCGCTCACGCTAGGTCCCCGCCCGGGGATCTGGCGCCGATCCGGCCTCGACTCGCCGGTTCGGAAGGTGGGGACTGGCCGTTCAGCCGAGCGGCGTCTGCTGATAAAGGGCGAGGCGCCAGCGGTCGTCGTCCCGGACGTAGACGCTCGTCATGACGCCGGTGAACGCCTTGCGGCCGTCCCGGTAGCCCGTGCCGGTGTAGACGAGGGCCGTCGAGTCCTCGCCCACCTCGACGGTGCGCGGCTCGTCGATGTCGTAGGCCTCCCAGGACGGGGCCCCGCGGAGGGACTCGATGACCTGCCCGCGGGACATCACCATGCCTCCGGCGAGGACCATCGTCCCGTCCTCGGTCATGAGATCGCCGTAGAACTCGGCCCCGGTCCCGTCGCAGAGCGACTCCCAGCCTCGGCGCTCGAGCTCGACCAGATCATCCATGTCCGGCCACTACCCGGGCCCTCCGGAGGGGAAACGACGCGTGGTCGGCCCGGCCGACCTCAGACCGTGAACTCGACCGCCCCGGCTCCGGCCAGGTCGCGGACCTCCGTGTCCGCGCCGCCGAACCGTCCGGCGTGGCCGAGATAGAGGTCGCGGCCCGCGGGAGCGAGGATCCGGTCGTGGATCGGGACGGCATACGGCGCGTTGTGGGCCCGGAGGAAGGCGGTCATCTCCTTGCTCGCCTGCCAGGGGGCGCTGAGCGGGAAGGCGAGGACGTCGACGTCGCCGAACTCGGCGTCGAGCGCGTCACCGGGGTGGTAGAAGCTCGGCTCGCCGTCGGCGTCGAGACGGATGCCGACGTTCGTGATGCGGGGCAGCTCCTCGTGGATGACGGCATGGAGGTCGCCGTGCGGGGTGAGGGTGGCGCCCGCGATGGTGCGCGTCGTCGACGTGGCCTCGGCCATGACCCCGAGGTCGCCGAGGATCGGCACGCTCTCGCTGTCGGCGAGAACCGTGACGCCGGGGTTCGCGCGGACGAGGTCGGGCAGCCGGTCCCGGTCGAGGTGGTCCGGGTGCTGGTGGGTCACGACGACGGCGTCGAGGCCGGTGATGTCGCGGAAGTCGTCGGAGAAGTTCCCCGGATCGATGATGATCCGCGCACCGGCGTACTCGAGGAGGAGGCAGGCGTGGCCGAGGTGGGTGATCCGCATGTCCCCACCGTATGCCGCTCCCCCACCCCCCTGACCACCCAGCCCGGGCCCGGGTGCCCGGGGGTGGTCGGGTGGATGGCTGGGGGACGAGCCGGCCTGTAAGCCGGGTTCTGTTCCGCGGTCTCGTTGCCGAGGCCGCGGTGACGGTCATCCATCTGGGACGGCCGTTGCCGACCGTCTCTAGCGCCCTACCCGCGTGCTCGGGCGGGCCGCCCTCGAACGCACGCTGTCTGGGCTTGCTCCGGGTGGGGTTTACCGAGCCGACCCCGTCACCGGGGCCGCTGGTGGTCTCTTACACCACCGTTTCACCCTTGCCCCGTCGCCGGGCTCGCGCCCCGCGCCGTGGCGGTCTGTTCTCTGTGGCACTGTCCCGCGGGTCACCCCGGGTGGCTGTTGGCCACCACCGTGCCCTGTGGAGCCCGGACTTTCCTCGACGACCGCGACCGGAGCCGCGAGCCGCCGCGACCGTCCGGCCGACTCGTCCGAGGAGAGTCTAGGCGAGGGCGAGCCCGATTCGCCCCGTCGCGATGTCGGCCGACTCCACCCGGACCGTCACGGTGTCGCCGAGGGGGGCGCCACCGGTCGCGAACGCGAGGATCGGCAGGTCGGTCAGCTGGACGTCGACCCCCTTCTCCCCCGTCTCGACGACGACCGCTCGGTAGGTCCGACCGACGTGCCCGACGAGGAGGGCGGCCTCGACGGCGTCGTTGCAGGCCCGCTCGACCGAGCGGGTCCGCCGGTCGGTCTCGGACATCATCTCGGGCAGGCGCGGCAGGGCCGTCCGCACCCATCCCGGAACGTCACCGTCCCGGGCGATGGCCTCGCACACGACGAGGCCGAAGCGGTCGACGAGCCGCCGGAGCGGGGCCGTGACGTGGGCGTAGGCGTCGGCGACGGCCGCGTGCCCGACCCGCTCGGGCACCGCGCCGTCGAACGGCGTGTAGCCCGCCCCGCGGAAGAGGGCCGTCGCGGCGTGGATGAGGGCGAGGTGCGCGGGGTTGCGCCGGTCGAGGCCGCGGACGAAGTCGCCGTAGGCCTGCTCCGCGGGCCACGTCGCCCCGAGCGCCGCGGCCTGGCGCCGGAAACGACGCACCGACCCCGGGTCGGGGGCCGGCATCGTCCGGAGGATGCCCACCTCGGCATGGAGCATGAGATCGGCCGCCGCCATCCCGGTGAGGAGCGAGAGCTGGGCGTTCCACTCCTCGGCGGGCCGAGGCGGCCGGAAGTCGAGGGTGAACCGGCCGTCGGCGTCCTCGTGGACCTCCTGCTCCGGCATCGGCAGGCTCGCCCCGCCGCGCAGCTGCTCCTGCCGCACCCGGGCGCGGCCGATCTCGCGGAGCAGGACGAGCCGTTCGTCATCGGTTCCGGCGTCGAGGGCGTCCTGCACCGTGTCGTAGTCGAGCCGCTCGCGGCTGCGGACCATCGCCCGGTAGACGTCCGTGCCGACGAGCTCACCCTCGGCGGCGAGCCGCAGGTCCCAGACGTAGGCGGGCCGGTCCTCGCCGGGCAGCAGACTCGAGGCCCCCTCGCCGAGGACGTCGGGGTGGAGCGGAACCCGCTCGTCGGGGCAGTAGACCGTCTGGCCGCGTCGACGCACCTCCGCATCGAGTGCCCCGTCCGGGGCGACGACGCAGGTGAGGTCGGCGATGGCGTAGCGGACCCGGTAGCCCTCGCCGTCCCGCTCCAGGCACATGGCCTGGTCCAGGTCGAGCGAACCCGGCGGGTCGAGGGTGAGGAACGGGACGGCCGTCTCGTCCCGGTCCGGCCGGTCACGCGGTGCGTCGACGGCGGCCATCGCCTCGGCGAGCGCGTCCGCCGGATAGTCCTCGGCCACCTCGTGCTCGGAGCGGACGGCGGCGAAGCGGTCGAGGAGTGCTCGACCCACCCCGTCCGGCGTCGTGGCTCGGGACGGCCCGAGGCGGACGTGACGGTGCGGCATACCGCCCAACCTACAAGCGGACCCGTCCGGCACCGGGGCCCGAGCCGCCTATCGTGTCCCCGTGCTGATCCTCCTGCCGCCGTCGGAGTCCAAGTCGGGGCGCCGCCGCGGTCGACCCGTCGACCCCTCGTCCCTCAGCCACCCCGAGCTCGCCGACACCCGCACCCGGGTGGCCGAGGCCCTGCGCGAGGTGAGCCGCTCCCCGAGCGCACCGGAGCTGCTCGGCGTCAGCCCCTCGCTGCTCGACGAGATCGCCCGCAACCTCGTCCTCGACTCCGCGCCCGCCACCCCCGCCGGCGAGGTCTACACCGGAGTCCTCTACGACGCGCTCGACCTCGCCACCCTCGATCCCGCGGCCCGCCGGCGGGCCACCCGGTGGCTCGTCGTCGTCTCCGCGCTCTACGGCGCCGTCCGCCTCACCGACCGGATCGCGCCCTACCGCCTCGCCATGGGGGTCAGCCTGCCCGGGCTCGGCCCGCTGGCGGCCCTCTGGCGCCCCGAGCTGGCGCGGGTGCTGCCGGCGGACGCCGGACGCGGCGTCGTCGTCGACTGCCGGTCCGCCGCGTATGCCGCCGCCTGGCCACCCGGGGGCGACCTCGCCGACCGCTGGGTCACCGTCCAGGTGCCCGGGGCGAGCCACTTCGCCAAGCACACCCGGGGGCTCGTCGCCCGCCACCTCTGCCTCGAGGGCGCGGCGCCACGAACGGCCCCGGCCCTCGCCGAGGTGGTCGCCCGTGGCTTCGCCGTCTCGCTCCATCCCCCGGCACGCCCCGGCCGCGCCCTGGGTTCTCGACGTCTCGCCTCCCGGCCGGTGACCGGGGCTCGACCTCGGGGTGCTGACGTCCCGGCTCGGGCCGATCGTCGTCTTCCTCCTCACCATCACCGTCGTCGCCGAGATCGCCCAGCTCGCCGGGGTGTTCGACGTCATCGGCCATCGGGTGGCCCGGTGGGGTCGGCACCGGGTCTGGCTGCTCTGGCTCCTCTTCGCCCTCGTCGCCGTGACGTGCACCGCGTTCCTCAGCCTCGACACGACGGCGGTCCTGCTCACCCCGGTCGGGCTCGCGGTCGCGAGCCAGGTCGGCGCCTCGCCCTACCCGTTCGCCCTGACGACGCTGTGGATCGCCAACACGGGGTCGCTGCTTCCTCCCCGTCTCGAACCTCACGAACCTCCTCGCCCTCCACCACGCCGAGGTCCTCGGGCTGGGCCACGCCGGCTACGTGCGGCTCGCCCTCGCCCCGGCGCTCGTCGCGGTCGCGGTCACTCTCGCCGTCGTTGCCGTCCTGCTTCCACCGGGTGCTGCGCACGCGCTACGCCGTCGCGCCGCCCCCGGAGCCCCACGACCCCGCCCTGCTGCGCGTCGCCATGGGCGTCACCCTCGCCGTCGGACCGCTCTTCGCCATCGGCCTGTCCCCCGCCTGGGTCGCCTCGGGCGCCGCCCTCGTCCTCGTGCTCGCCGTCCTCTGGCGGGAGCCGGCGACCCTCCGGCGGGTCTCGGTCCCCCTCCCGATGGCGGTGGGGTTCGTCGCCGTCGCCGTCCTCGTCGCCTGGGCGCAGACCCACGGCCTGCGGGGGTGGCTCGAGTCCCTCGTCGGCACCGGGCAGGGCCCGGGCGACCTCCTGCGGGTCGCGGCGTCCGGCGCGGTGGGGGCCAACGTCGTCAACAACCTCCCGGCCTACCTCGCGCTCGAGCCGGTGGCGGCAGGCGCCCCGGCCCGCCTCATGGCCCTCCTCGTCGGCGTCGACGTCGGCCCGCTCGTCACGCCGTGGGCGTCGCTCGCGACCCTCCTCTGGCTGCAGCGCTGCCGGTCCGCCGGCGTGGACCTTCGCCCGTGGCGGCTCGCCTCGCTCGGCCTGCTGTGCGCCGTCCCCGCCGTGGTCGCCGCAACGCTCGTCATCCCGCGGTGAGCCGGTCGGGGCCGGACCTCACCCCAGGGCCGCGCGCAGCGCCCGGTCGACGTCGGCGACGAGGTCGGCGGGGTCCTCCAGCCCCACGGAGAACCGGACGGTCCCGTCGGTGATGCCGACGGCCGCGCGCGCCTCCGGCGCCAGCCGTCGATGGGTCGTCGTCGCGGGATGGGTGGCGAGCGACTTCGCGTCGCCGAGGTTGTTCGAGATGTCGATGATCTCGAGGGCGTCGAGGAGGGCGAACGCCTCGTCCCGACCGCCGTCGATGTCGACGGTGACGACCGTCCCGCCACCGAGCATCTGCCGACGGGCCAGGTCGTGCTGCGGGTGGGTCTCGAGCCAGGGGTAGAGCGACCCGCCGGACGCCCGGCGCGCTCGCGAGGTGGGTCGCCAGCGCCAGGGCGGAGGACGCCATCCGCTGCACCCGCAGCGCCATCGTCTCCAGGCCCTTCGTCAGGACCCAGGCGTTGAAGGGCGACAGCGCCGGGCCGGTATGCCGCATGAGGTTCTGGACCGGACCGTCGATGAACTCGCGCGGGCCGAGGACGGCGCCCCCGAGGGCCCGACCCTGCCCGTCGATGTGCTTGGTCGCGGAGTAGACGACGATGTCGGCCCCGTGCTCGAGTGGTCGGGAGAAGACCGGGGTGCCGAAGACGTTGTCGACGACGACCTGGGCACCGACCCGGTGGGCGAGCTCCGAGACCGCCGCGATGTCGACGAGCTCCTGCATCGGGTTGCTCGGGGTCTCGAAGAACACGGCCGTCGTCGGCCGGTCGAGCGCCGCCTCCCACTGGGCGAGGTCCGGCCCGTCGACGAAGACCGTCTCGACGCCCCAGCGCGGGAGGATCTCGTCGAGGATGACGAAGCAGGACCCGAACAGGGCCCGGGAGGCGACGACCCTCGACCCCTGGCCGCACAGCGCGGCGAGGGCGACGAACACCGCGGACATCCCCGAGGCCGTCGCGAAGCAGGCCGGGGCACCCTCGAGCAGCCGCAGCCGCTCCTCGAACACGGCGACCGTCGGGTTGCCGTAGCGGCTGTAGACGAACCGGTCGCTCTCCCCGGCGAAGGCGGCCTCGGCCTCGGCCGCCGAGCCGTAGACGAACCCGGAGGTGAGGAAGAGCGCCTCGGCGGTCTCGTCGAAGCCGCTGCGGGCCAGCCCGCCCCGGACGGCGAGGGTGTCCGGCCGCAGCCCCGCGGCCTCACCCGTCGGCTCGCTCCGGCGGCACGGGGGTCAGCCCTGCTTCCAGGGCAGGCCGTCGTTCTTCCAGCCGGCGACGGCCCGGTGGCCGCTGCGGTCGGAGGGCCCCTCGAAGCCGTCGAGGACGTTGTAGGCCGGGCCCATGCCCGCGTCGGTCGGCGGCGGACGCGGCCGCCCGGGATCGGACCCCGCTGCGGCAGAGGAAGTACAGGGACGTCCCCTCGTGGAGGCCGAGCCGCCGCAGCTCGGCGACGAAGCCCCGGTTCAGCTCACCCGACGGGAAGTGCTGCCACTCGAGGAAGACGACCTGGCGCTCCGCGACCGTGAGGTCGGGGACGCCGACGTAGGTCCACTCGGCCCGGGTCCGCACGTCGACGAGGACGGCGTTGTCGCCACCGGTCACCGCGGCATACGCCTCCTGCGGGGTGACGTCTCCGGCGTAGCTCATACCGGCACCACCCCGCGCTCCTCGAACCCGCTCGCGAGGACGACGGCCTGCGCGACGACGATGCGTTCGCCGTCGTAGGTGAGGGCCGGGCCCCCATGAAGCCGGTAGCCCTCGGCGAGGGCCGCGCTGACGCGGCGGCAGAACTCCGCGTCGTCGGGCCCGGTGAGCAGTCGGTACGGCAGTCGCTCGTCCATGAGGCAAGCCTAGGCAACCTCCGCCCCGGCGGCCCCAGTCAGACCCGGTTGGTGAACGCGACCGACACCTCGCCGCTCGGCCACAGCTCGACGGCCGACAGCGAGCCGGGAGCCGTGGCCAGCCGCCAGGCCCGGTCGTGCGGCATCCCGAGCAGGTCCGCGAGGATCACCATGATCGGCTTGCGGTGGCAGACGACGACGCTCGTCCCGCCGGCCTCGACGACCGCGGCCGAACGCCGCCAGCACCCGCGCCGTGAGCTCCTCGTGCGACTCACCGCCCGGACGGGCGTAGCCGACGTCGTCGCGGAGCCGGACGAAGGCCTCGCGCTCCTCGGCGAGCAGGTCACGCACCGAGCGCCCGTCCCAGTCGCCGAAGGACTGCTCGTCGAAGTCGGCCTCGATGACCGGCTCGACGCGCAGAGCCGCGGCGACGGGCGCCCCCGTCTCGCGGGCTCGGGCGAGGGAGGACGTGACGACGCGGACCTCGTCCTCGTCGTCGACGAAGGCGGCGACCGCCGCCGCGGCCGCTCGCGCCTGGGCCCGCCCCACCGCGCTGAGCGAGGGGTCCGGCCCGCCGCGGCCGTCGAGCCGCCCGGTAGAGGTGAAGTCGGTGACCCCGTGCCGCACGAGGACGACGCGGGTCGGGGTGCCGCGCCCGCCCATGGCGGCGACGTCGCCGCTGGCCAGCGGACGGTCGGCCGGCACCGGCTCCGGCTCGGGGAGTCGCTCCACCGCATCGGGGACCGCCTCGGCCGGCGGCGGGATCTCGTCGACGGCGGGGCCACCCCCGAGAACCCGGTCGACCGTCCGCCCGTCCATCGCGACGTTCGAGAGGGCGTCGGCCGCCTTGTTCTCCTCGCGAGGGATCCAGCGGTAGGTCACCGCGCCCCCGGCCCGGACGATCTCACCGACGATGTCGCGCGCCTCGAGGGCGAGCCGGCGCATGTCCTCGTGCTTGATCTTCCAGCGTCCGGACATCTGCTCGACGACGAGCTTGGAGTCCATCGCGACGTCGATGACGGCTCCCGGGTCGATCGCCTGGGCCGCCCTCAGCCCGGCGATGAGGCCGCGGTACTCGGCGACGTTGTTCGACGCGGTCCCCAGCGGCTCGGCACGCTCCGCGAGCAGGGCGCCGGTGCCGGGGTCCCGTACGAGGGCGCCGTAGCCGGCGACTCCGGGGTTGCCCCGCGAGCCGCCGTCCGCCTCGACCGTCAGCCGTCGTCCCATGTTCGTGTCCGTCGTCCTTCGTTGTCGCTGGATGGGGCTGGGGAGGTATGCCGGGCGGCCGACCGCGGTCCGCCGCCCGCCGCAGGGTCGGGTCGGTCAGAGTCCGGACTCGGCGGTGCGCACGAGGATCCGCCGGCACTCCTCGCAGCGGAGCACCTCGTCGGCGGCGGCCGCCCGGATCCGGTCGAGGTCCACCTGGTTGAGCTCGAGCTGGCAGCCGCCGCAGCGGCGGCGGTGGAGCGCCGCCGCACCGGTGCCGCTGGTGGTGCGGATCCTCTCGTAGAGGGCGAGCAGGTCCTCGCCGACCGACGCGGCCAGCTCGGATCGGGGGGCACCGACCTGCGACGCCTCGCTGTCGAGCTCCGCGAGCGCTGCGTCCCGCTCCGCGGCCGTCGCCTCGAGCCGCTGGTCGAGGTCGGCCATCCCCCGCTCGAGCTCGGCCACGTCGTGCTCGAGGCCCTCCGCGCGCTCCATGACCTCCAGCTCGACGTCCTCGAGCTCGCTCTGCCGACGCGACAGCGACTGCAGCTCGTGCTGGAGGGCCTGGAGGTCCTTGGCCGTGCCGACTCCGGAGTCCAGCCGGGACTGGTCGCGGGCCGCCCGGTCGCGGACGAGCTGGACGTCGGCCTCGGCCTTGGCCACCTCGCGCTGGACGTCGTCGAGCGCGGCCCGGGACCGGATGAGCTGGTCCCCGAGGACGGAGGCCTTGGCCTGCAGGTCGTCGTAGACCGCGAGCTGCGGAAGGTGGGCGCGGGCGTGGGCGATCTGGTCCAGCCGGGTGTCGATGGCCTGGAGGTCGAGCAGCCGTTGCTGGCGCTCGGGCTCGGCTTTCACGGCATACCTCCCGGCGGTTCGGCGCCGACGGTGAAGTCCCACGGGTCGGTGCGCACTGTGCTGATGTGGGTCTCCACCCTAGGCGAGCCGTCCGCGTCCTCGGCAAGCGCGGCCAGCAGATCGCGTTCGAGGGTGGCGAGCCAGCAGGCCTCGGTGGACCAGTGGCCGGCGTCGACGAGGTACGGCGCGCCGCCGCGGGACTCCTCCCTCGCCTCCAGCGCGGGGTGGTGGCGCAGGTCGGCGGTGACGTAGACGTCGGCGCGGCTCGCGCGCGCCTCGGCGAACAGGTCGTCGCCCGCGCCCCCCATGGCGGCGACCCGGCGCACGGGGGCCTCGGCCGGCCCGGACACCCGGATGCCGCCCGCCGCCCGGGGCAGCGCCGTCCGCAGCCGGGTGGCGAGGTCGACGAGGGAGATCTCCGCGGCGAGGTCGCCGACCCGGCCGAGTGGCTGGCCCTCGACGACGGCGAGCGGTTCGGTCTCGGCGAGCCCGCACGCCTCGGCGAGGGCGTCGCTGACGCCGGGGGTGGCGACGTCGGCGTTCGTGTGGGCGACGTAGAGGGCCACGTCGCCCACGACGAGGTTCGTCACGCTGGCCCCCTTGGCGGTGCTCGTCGCCACGCTGTTGACGCCGCGCAGGAGCAGCGGGTGGTGGGTGATGAGCAGGTCGGCCTGGGCCGCGCGGGCCTCCTCGATGACCGCGAGGGTCGGGTCGAGGGCGAGGTGGATCCGGGTCACCGGTTGGTCGAGGTCGCCCGTGACGAGGCCGACCCGGTCCCAGGACTGGGCCGTGCTCGGCGGATAGAGGCGTTCCATGGCCGCGACGACGTCGCGCAGCGTGGCGTCCATGTGGGCCCGGCCGGGTTCGAACCGACGACAACCGCGGTGTAAGCGCGGTGCTCTACCAGCTGAGCTACAGGCCCTCGGGCGGGAGTCTCCCGGCGGCGCCGGGCCCGTCCCGGCGGTCATTGTGTCAGGCGCGCGACCGGGCCCGCGCCCTCCTCCGGCGAAGGTGGGCGCGGGCCCGGTCGACGAGGCCCGGGTGGACCGTCAGAGTGCGGCCAGCGCGTCGTGGTAGCCGCTGAAGTCCCGGGCAGCACCGGGCGGGTTGACGAGGGTCCAGCGGATCGTCCCCTCGGTGTCGATGAGGAAGGTGCCGCGGACGGCGAGCCCGGCCTGGTCGTTGAAGACGCCGTAGGCCTGGGCCACCGCGCCGTGCGGCCAGAAGTCGGACAGGAGGGGGAAGAAGTAGCCCTCCTTGTCGGCGAAGCCGCGCTGGGCGTACATCGGGTCGCACGAGATGGCCAGGACCTGGACCTTGTCGGAGACGAAGGCGCCGAGGTTGTCGCGGATCTCGCACAGCTCGCCGGTGCAGATGCCGGAGAAGGCGAAGGGGAAGAAGACGAGGACGACGTTCTTCTGGCCGCGGAACGAGCCGAGGGTGACGTCCTCGCCGTTCTGGTCCTTGAGGGTGAAGTCGGGGGCGGTGTCGCCGACGGACAGGGCAGGGCTGGACTCGCTCATGGCTGCAGTCTGCCAGGGGTGCCGGGCGCCTTCTCCCCGAGGGTGAGGGTGGCCGGACGGCGTCAGTGGCGGCCCTTGGGCGACGCGAGCTTCGTCGCCCGCCAGGCGTCCCCCGCGTTGGCGCTGCCGCCCCCGTGGAGACCGGCGGTGACCGCGGCGTCCTCGATCTCGCTCGCCTCGACCTCACCGACCTGTCCCGGCTTGGGCGTGACGAGGACGACGAAGCCGCCGTCGCCGAGCATGCCCACCGTGTCGACGAGGGCATCGGTGAGGTCGCCGTCGTCCGAGCGCCACCACAAGAGCACCGCGTCGACCTCGCCGGTGTAGTCCTCGTCCTCGAGCTCTGAGCCGCAGGCGGCCTCCAGCGCGAACCGGAAGTCGTCGTCGACATCGCTGTCGTAGCCGAACTCCTGGACGATGAGACCCGAGCCGATCCCGAGCTTG
The DNA here is from genome assembly GCA_963745335.1 of uncultured Actinomycetota bacterium. Lineage (GTDB taxonomy): Bacteria > Actinomycetota > Actinomycetes > Actinomycetales > Dermatophilaceae > CAVSJJ01. The sequence goes on along the minus strand of CAVUXP010000008.1, from coordinate 21,228 downwards.
TCCACGCCCCCGTGCACGGAGCGCGCCTCAGGGGCGTCGCCGGTCGACGGCGCGTCTGCGGCGTTCACGGTCGAATCACCTCTCGGGTCGGTGCTGCGGATCGGGCCTGCTGATGTCATAGTCCACTGGGTCCCGGCCCGACTTCGCAAGAGGAAGCCGAACCTTGCGTGCCCGGCGGGCCCGCGCCGCCTCCTCCTCGAGGAGCCGTTCGGCCTCCGCCACGGCAAGGTGCGGGAGCCCCGGCGACACCGGTCCCGGGGTCGACACGAACCGGACCGATGCCAGACCCAAGGCCCGCTCGAGGACGCCCTGGGTGAGGGTGAGGGACTGGATCCGGGCGTGCGGGGTCAGCGTCGCCCGCCGGGTCATCCGACCCCGCCGGACGATGACCGACCCGGCGGAGACGGCATACCCGTTCCGGCGCCAGCTGAGCGGGTCGAGCAGGCGGGACCGGGCTCCCGCGGCGGTCCAGCCCGCCTCACCGCCCGCACCGGTGGCGGCGACGGCGAGGGTCTGCTCGGGCAGCGCGGAGTCGAGGTGCCCGATGACGAGGACGACGTCGGCGAACGTGCCGACGGGAAGCACCGTCGTCGTGTCGCCGGCCCCTCGCTCGCCGTGGACCCCGGCGACGTTGACGTGGACCCGCCACCAGCCGAAGGGGCGCCACCACAGGGGTTGGAGGACCTCGACCGCCTGGACCCGGTGCAGCGGGATCGTCGTCGTGCGCAGGTCGGTCAGCCCGTGCCGCAGCCGCATCCCGCTGGCGAGCCGGGAGAGGGAGAAGTTGCCGTGCTTGAGCAGCTCCCCGACCCGGTTGCTCCCGATGCCGATCACGGCGGGGATGAGGCCGGTGAGGGCGCCGATGGCCCCCGCGCCCGCCGCACCCGTGGCGAGGGCGATGAGGATGATGAGGACGGCGGTGGAGGTGTGGAGGATCGTCGCGACGAAGAGCCGCCCGTTCGGCACGGCCAGCACCGGACGCTCACCGACCGACTGGTCGTCGTGCGCCGTGAGCGCGCCGCCCCATCCCGCCGGGGCCGGAGGACCCGCGGCCCCGGCCGGTATGCCCTCCGGCCGCGGCGCCGGAATCGCCTCGTCGGTGCGCCCGGCCAGCTCGAGCAGGTGGTCGCGCACCTCGTGAGCGCGCTGGAGCCCGAGGAAGGACAGCGTCAGGCGGGAGTCCCGCCCGCCGGCGGACTGGACGACGATCTGGGCGAGGCCGAACACCCGCGCAAGGAGTGGCCGGCTGATCTCGACCGCCTGGACCCGCTCGAGCGGGACCTGCCGGTGCTGCCGGAAGAGGATGCCCGCGCGCAGCTCGACCTGGCCGGACGCCACGCGGAACCGGGCGAAGCGCCAGCTGAGCCACGACCCACCGGCGATGAGCGCGACGACGGCGAGGGCGCCGAGGCCGAAGAGGGCCGGGTGGGCGAAGACCTGGTCCGCGCCGTCCTCGCCGCCGTACTGCCCACCGGGCTCGCCGAGCCCGAGAGAACCGAGGATCGCCCCGAGGCTCTGGCTGACGACCCAGGTCAGCATCGCGAGGAGGACGAACCCTCCCCGCAGGAGCGGGGAGAGCGGGTGGAGGTGCTGCCAGTCCCAGCCGAGGTCGGGACGCGGCGGGGCGTGCTCGCTCACAGGCCCGCTCGCTGTGCCTCGCCCCGGGCGGCGAGCCGGGCCCGCAGCGCCTCGGCCTCGGCGAGGGGCAGGCCGGGGATGGTGCCGCCGCTCGCGGGCGAGGCGGTGTGGATCTCGACCGACGCGATGCCGAAGGCGCGGGTCAGCGGCCCGCTCTGGAGGTCGACGTACTGGAGGCGGCCGTAGGGGATGCTGACCAGGCTCCGGAACAGCCGCCCCCGCCGGATGACGAGCTCCTCCTCCAGCTCGACCCAGGACGCGGCGCTGACCTGGCGGACGATGACCCAGGCGCCCCACGCGCCGCCGCCGACGACGAGGACGAGCCCGAGGAGCACCCACGGGCTCGTGACGACCCCGAGGACCACGAGGAGGATCAGGAGGGGGACGACGACGGCGGCGAGGCCGATGAGCCGCACGGTCGCCAAGGAGCGCGAGACCGGCCGCCACCGGGCGTCGACCCCGAAGAGCGTGACCTCGACCGCCTCGGCCGACCCCGGGGGTGCCGCGGGAGCCGGGTCCACCCCCTCGGGGAACGCGGGTGGGCCGGACGGCGGGGTGGGCGGCAGGACGTCGCTCATGCCACCCAGTCTGCCCGACGATCCCGACCTCGCCGCCGACCCCGCCCGCAGGGACGGCGGCGGTCAGGACAGGAAGTCGGCGACGATCCGGTTGAAGTCGGCCGCATGCTCGATCTGGGTCCAGTGGCCGCAGCGGCCGAAGACGTGGAGCTGGCTGTCGTCGATGAGGGCGACGAGGCGCAGGGCGTTCTCGAGGGGGATGACCCGGTCGTCGCGGCCGTGGATGACGAGGGTGCGGTGCGGGAGCGCGCGGATCCGGTCCTCCGGTGTCGCGAGCCCGTCGATGCCGTCCTGTCGGGGGGCCGGGAACATCGCGGAGAAGGACTCCTGGAAGCCCGGCCGGATCGACGCGGCATACCTCAGTTCCGCCAGCTCGTCGGTGACGAGGCTCCGGTCGAAGGCGAAGATGTCGAGCAGCCCGCGCATCGCCTCGAGCGAGGGTTCGTAGCCCCACACCGCGTCCAGCCCCTCGGTGAGCGGGAAGGACACTCCCGCCGACCCCATGAGGACGAGCCGGTCGACCCGCTCCGGGGCGTGCACCGCCATCGAGATCGCCAGTCCCCCGCCGAAGCTGTTGCCGACGATCGAGAAGCGGTCGAGCCCGAGCGCGTCGACGAAGCCGAGCAGGTGGGCCCGCCACGACTCCATCCCGTAGGCGAAGCCCTCGGGGCGGTCGGTGAACCCGAAGCCGACGATGTCGGGCGCGTAGACGGTGAAGCGCTCGGCGAGCGCCGGGATCGTCAGCCGCCAGTTGGAGTAGGCCGAGACGCCGGGCCCGGACCCGTGGATGAGGAGGACGGGTGGACCGTCGCCGGCCACGAGGTAGTTCGTCGCGATGCCGTCGACGTCGACGGTCCGGCCGATCTCGGGGTTCTCGCTCGCTCGGCGTCCCCGCCGCGTCGGTGCTCGTCATGCCGGAACGCTAGGGCGGGGGCACCGCGCGGACCAGGGTCGTTCCGGAGGCCGCAACGACCGGGCCCGAGGCCGCGTGCCGACCGGGTCGGAGCCGGTCGGCGGCCGGAGGCGGCATACGCTGCGGTGATGGGACGACGGACCGCACGGGTGCCCACGACCCGGCTCGACACCGGGACGGGGACGGTCGTGCGCCGCCCCGACACGATCGCCGTCGAGGAGCCCCTCGAGGTCCGGGTCGGCGGGGTGTCGGTGACGACGACGATGCGAACCCCCGGCGACGACTTCGACCTCACCATCGGCCACCTCGTCACGGAGGGACTCCTCCGCGGCGCCGACGAGGTCCGCGGCCTCATGCACTGCACCGACACCGGCCCGGACGGGTCGCCGACCTTCAACGTCGTCGACGTCACCCTCGCCCCGGGAGCCACGCTCCATGCGCCGCCACGGCCGCGGACCGAGACGATGACGAGCGCCTGCGGCGTGTGTGGCAGCGCGACGATCGACGCGATCCGCACCGCCGCCCCGTATGCGGTGGCCGAGGCGCGGCTCGCGCTGGACCCGGCGGTCCTCGCCGCGCTCCCCGAGCGGCTCCGGACAGAGCAGGGCACCTTCGACCGCACCGGCGGGGTGCACGCGGCCGCCCTCTTCACGGCCGACGGCGACCTTCTCACCGCCCGCGAGGACGTCGGGCGGCACAACGCCGTCGACAAGGTCATCGGGTGGGCGGCCCGCGAGCACCTGCTCCCGCTCACCGGAGCCGTCCTCGCCGTCAGCGCCCGGGCGAGCTTCGAGATCGTCCAGAAGGCGCTCATGGCCGGCATCCCGGCCGTCGTCGCGGTGTCGGCTCCCTCCTCGCTCGCCGTCGAGCTCGCGACCGAGGCCGGCATGACGCTGGTCGCCTTCGCGCGGCCGCCCCGGCTCGTCGTGTATGCCGGCGCCGAGCGGCTGTGCCCGCCCGCCCGGCCTGCCGGGGACTAGTCACCATGAGCGCGCTCGGCCTCCTCCGGACCGTGGGATCGGCCGGCGCCGACCCATCCATACCGTCCGAACGGATGGTTTTCGCCGAATCCCGCGTGCGGGTGGGCCGCCGTTCCTACCATGGCGGTCATGAAGTCGGCACGTTCATGGGCCTTCGCCGCCAGCACGGTGGGCGCGGCCTTGATGTGGCTCTACGCCACTGCTGCGTTCTGGACGCAGTACCTGCCCGACCAGCGCGCCCTGCCGACCGTCGTCGGCATCGTCATCGACATGCCGCACGCGCAGCTCGCGCGGACGATGGCGGCGGCGATCGCCGTCGCCCTGACGACCGTGGTCGGGTTCCGCCTGTTCCAGACCACCGGGGCCTTCCTCGCCGTCTGGATCGCCCTCTTCGGGTTCCTCGCGCTCTTCTTCGCGGCGCCGAAGCGTCCGGCCGACCTCATCTACCAGGCTCACCGCGCCGACTTCCGCCAGGTCGCCGACCTCGCGACCTCCGGCGACCTCACCGACAAGACGGCCTACGGCAACGACCTGTCCCTCCGCCTGCGGTACCTCTCGACGACCGGACGGGTCAACTGGGTCGGGAGCTCGCTCTTCGTGCCGCGTCGCGTCGTCTTCCCGAACAACTCCGCCGGCTTCTGGTACGTCCCGAAGGGCAGCCCGCTCGGCAAGGACATGTTCGGCACGGAGTGCTCCGACCCGGTGCGCCTCGACGGCCACTGGTGGGCCTGCGGCCTGCCGTCCTAGGCGCTCCCCCTCCCGACGGCGCCGGCCCGGCATACCCACCGGTAGCCGCGCCGACCGTGGACGGAATTGTCCGCGCACCGGGCGGGGTAGGAGACTGGTGTGACGCGCCACACCCTCGGCGCCCCACGTCTCCCCTCACAGAGAGGACCGCTCGTGACGTTCCGCGAGGAAGCCGGACCCATCCTCAACGGCATTCCAGCCCATCTCCCCGACACCGACCCCGGTGAGACCCAGGAGTGGCTGGACTCCCTGGACCAGGTCCTCGACGTCGGCGGTCGGACCCGCGCCCGGTATGTCATGCTCCGGCTGCTCGAGCGGGCCCGGGAGAAGCAGATCGGCGTGCCCTCCCTCTCGGCGACCGACTTCGTCAACACGATCGGCCCCGAGCAGGAGCCGTGGTTCCCCGGCGACGAGGACGTCGAGCGGCTCTACCGCCGGATGATCCGCTGGAATGCCGCGGTCATGGTCCACCGCGCCCAGCGCCCCGGCGTCTCGGTCGGCGGCCACATCTCGACGTACGCGTCCGCCGCGACGCTCTACGAGGTCGGGATGAACCACTTCTTCCGCGGCCCGGACCACCCCGGCGGCGGCGACCAGGTCTTCTTCCAGGGGCACGCCTCCCCCGGCATGTACGCCCGCTCCTTCCTCGAGGGCGTCCTCGGCGAGGAGGACCTGCGCGGCTTCCGCCAGGAGAAGAGCCACCTCGTCGACGGGCAGATCCGGGCCCTCTCGTCCTACCCGCACCCGCGGATGATGCCGGACTACTGGCAGTTCCCGACGGTGTCGATGGGTCTCGGCCCGCTCAACGCGATCTACCAGGCGCAGTTCAACAAGTACCTCCACCACCGGGGCATCAAGGACACGAGCGAGCAGCGCGTGTGGGCCTTCCTCGGCGACGGCGAGATGGACGAGGTCGAGTCCCGCGGTGCCCTGCAGATCGCCGCGTACGAGGAGCTCGACAACCTCACCTTCGTCGTCAACTGCAACCTCCAGCGGCTCGACGGCCCGGTCCGCGGCAACGGCAAGATCATCCAGGAGCTCGAGGCGCAGTTCCGCGGCGCGGGCTGGAACGTCATCAAGGTCATCTGGGGACGCGGGTGGGATCCCCTGCTCGCCGCGGACCGGGACCACGCGCTCGTGCACATCATGAACACGACGACGGACGGCGACTACCAGACCTTCCGGGCCAACGACGGCGCCTACGTCCGCGAGCACTTCTTCGGCCGTGACCCGCGCACCCGCAAGCTCGTCGAGAGCTGGAGCGACGCCGACATCTGGACCCAGCTCAAGCGGGGCGGGCACGACTACCACAAGGTCTTCGCGGCATACCAGGCGGCGACGCACCACACCGGGCAGCCGACGGTCATCCTCGCCCACACGATCAAGGGCTACACGCTCGGCTCGTCCTTCGCCGGCCGCAACGCGACGCACCAGATGAAGAAGATGTCGGTCGACGACATGAAGACCTTCCGGGACGTCCTCCGGCTGCCGATCAGCGACGCCCAGCTCGAGGAGGACCCCTACAAGCCGCCCTTCTACCACCCGGGCTACGACGACCCCGCGATCGAGTACATGCTCGAGCGGCGCAAGGCCCTCGGTGGCTCGCTGCCGCAGCGACGCAGCAAGTACACCCAGCTGTCGCTGCCGGGCGACGACGCCTACCGTCAGGTCAAGAAGGGGTCGGGCAAGCAGCAGGTCGCGACGACGATGGCCTTCGTCCGGCTGCTCAAGGACCTCATGCGCGACAAGGACTTCGGCAGGCGCGTCGTGCCGATCATCCCCGACGAGGCGCGCACCTTCGGGATGGACAGCTTCTTCCCCACCCTGAAGATCTACAACCCGCACGGCCAGAACTACACGCCGGTCGACGCCGAGCTCATGCTCAGCTACCGCGAGTCGAGCGAGGGCCAGATCCTCCACCTCGGCATCAACGAGGCCGGCTCGACGGCGGCGTTCACGGCCGCGGGCACGTCCTACGCCACCCACGGCGAGCCGATGATCCCGATCTACATCTTCTACTCGATGTTCGGGTTCCAGCGCACCGGCGACTCGATCTGGGCAGCGGCCGACCAGCTGACCCGGGGCTTCCTCATCGGCGCCACGGCGGGCCGGACGACGCTGACCGGCGAGGGCACCCAGCACGCCGACGGCCACTCGCCGCTCCTCGCCTCGACGAACCCGGCCGTCGTGTCCTACGACCCCGCCTACGCCTACGAGGTCGCGCACATCATGCGCAGCGGCCTCGAGCGGATGTTCGGCGAGGACGCCGAGAACGTCATCTACTACCTCACCGTCTACAACGAGCCGATCGTCCAGCCGGCCGAACCGGAGGACGTCGACGTCGAGGGGATCGTCCGAGGGATGTACCTCCTCAGGCCGGCGGACACCTCGGACTGGCAGCACACCCCCGCCCGGGCGCAGCTGCTCGCCTCCGGTGTCGGCGTGCCGTGGGCCCTCGAGGCCCAGGAGCTCCTCGCCAACGACTGGGGCGTCGCGGCCGACGTGTGGTCGGTGACGTCGTGGGGCGAGCTGCGCCGCGACGGCCTGGCGAGCGACGAGCAGGCCTTCCTCCACCCCAAGGGTGAGGCGCGGGTCCCCTACGTCACCGAGCGGCTCCGCCACACCGAGGGCCCGGTTCTCGCGACGTCCGACTACATGCGGGCCGTCCCGGACCAGATCGCCCAGTGGGTCCCGGGCGACTTCGTCTCGCTCGGCGCCGACGGGTTCGGGTTCGCCGACACCCGGGCGGCGGCCCGCCGGTTCTTCCACATCGACGGTCCCTCGCTCGCGGTCCGCACCCTCCAGGTGCTCGCCCGGCGCGGTGAGGTCGAGCCTTCGCTGGCCCGGGAGGCCGCCGAGAAGTACAACCTCCTCGACGTCACCGCCGGCGCGTCCGGCACCGAGGGCGGGGACGCCTGACCGATCCCGGTCTCGACGCAGAGCCGCCCCCCGCCGCCGGCGGGGGGCGGCTCTGCTCCACGGGGCGGCATACCGAGCCGCGGACGCGGTCCACGCCCGACGCCGAGCGGCACCTAGGCTGGGACGCGTGTCCAAGGTCCTGACCTCCCTGCCCGTCGGCGAACGCGTCGGCATCGCCTTCTCCGGCGGCCTCGACACCTCCGTCGCGGTCGCCTGGATGCGTGAGAAGGGGGCGATCCCCTGCACGTACACCGCCGACCTCGGCCAGTACGACGAGCCCGACATCGACAGCGTCCCCGGCCGCGCCGGTCAGTACGGCGCCGAGATCTCGCGGCTCGTCGACTGCAAGAGCGCCCTCGTCGAGGAGGGCCTGTCGGCGATCGCCTGCGGTGCCTTCCACATCCGCAGCGGCGGCAAGACCTACTTCAACACGACACCTCTCGGCCGCGCGGTGACGGGGACCCTGCTCGTGCGCGCCATGCAGCAGGACGAGGTGTCGATCTGGGGTGACGGCTCGACCTTCAAGGGCAACGACATCGAGCGGTTCTACCGCTACGGACTGCTTGCCAACCCCCAACTGCGGATCTACAAGCCGTGGCTCGACGCCGACTTCGTCGGTGAGCTCGGCGGGCGCGGCGAGATGAGCGCCTGGCTCACCGAGCGGGGCCTGCCCTATCGCGACAGCGCCGAGAAGGCCTACTCCACCGACGCCAACATCTGGGGCGCGACGCACGAGGCGAAGACCCTCGAGCACCTCGACACCTCGATCGAGACGGTCGAGCCGATCATGGGCGTCGCGTTCTGGGACCCCTCGGTCGCCATCGAGACCGAGGACGTGACGATCCGGTTCGCCCAGGGCCGCCCCGTGGCGGTCAACGGGACCGACCTCGGCCCCGTCGCCCTCGTCCACGAGGCCAACACGATCGGCGGGCGGCACGGCCTCGGCATGTCGGACCAGATCGAGAACCGGATCATCGAGGCCAAGTCGCGCGGCATCTACGAGGCGCCGGGCATGGCCCTGCTCCACATCGCCTACGAGCGGCTCCTCAACGCGATCCACAACGAGGACACGATCGCCAACTACCACGCCGAGGGCCGCCGGCTCGGCCGGCTCCTCTACGAGGGCCGCTGGCTCGACCCGCAGTCGCTCATGCTCCGCGAGTCGATCCAGCGCTGGGTCGCGTCGGCGGTGACCGGGTCGGTGACCTTGCGGCTGCGCCGCGGGGAGGACTACTCCATCCTCGACACCAGGGGCGAGAACTTCTCCTACCATCCCGACAAGCTGTCGATGGAGCGGGTCGAGGACGCGGCCTTCGGCCCGGTCGACCGGATCGGTCAGCTGACGATGCGCAACCTCGACATCGCCGACAGCCGGGCCAAGCTCGAGATGTATGCCGCGCAGGGCCAGCTCGGCGTCGGGCACGTCGACCTCGTCGGGGAGCTCGAGCCGGGTGGCGCCCAGCAGATCGCGGCCAACCCTGCCGCCGCGACCGACGAGGACGACGCCGCCCTCGACCGGGCAGCGATGGAGTCCGGCACCGACTGACCCCCGCCCCCTGCACGAACCTCTGCTAGCAGAGGTTCCTGCCGAATGGGGGTGCTGCAGCACCCCCGTTCCGTCCGAAGGTCTGCTAGCAGAGGTTCGTGCATCCCGGCGGGCGGTTGTGGGTCGCGCACAAAGCGGCGGGCCTAGACTGCGCCGTATGCCGTCCCGCCACCCGACCGTCGCGACCGGCGACGAGAGCGCGCCGCCGGGCGAACCGGACGCGGCGCGGCGGGGGCGAACCGGACGCGGCGCCCGTGGCCGGCGCGGGCGAACCGGCGGGCGACGAGGCGACGCGGGACCCGAGGGCCACCGACATCCCGGCCCGGCGCGCCTCCACCGAGACCCGCCGACGGGTCGAGCAGTCCTCGGGGGCGCTCGGCGCCGCGGCCGTCCAGCAGATGGAGGCCGACCACGAGTGGTACCGCGCCCTCAGCGCGGAGGACCGCTCATGGGTCGGGCTGGTCGCCCAGGCCGGCATCCGCTCGTTCGTCGACTGGTTCACGGGCGGGCAGCCTCCCCTCCACGTCACCGCCGACGTCTTCGGAACCGCCCCGCGGGAGCTGACCCGGTCGATCTCCCTCGCCCAGACCCTCGACCTCGTCCGGACCGTCGTCGACGTCGCCGAGCGCGAGGTGACCGCCATCGCCGCGGGCGGCGACGAGGCCCAGGCCCGCGAGGCCGTCCTGCGCTACAGCCGCGAGATCGCCTTCGCAGCGGCCGAGGTCTACGCCCACGCGGCCGAGGCCCGCGGCGCCTGGGACGCGCGGCTGGAGTCGCTCGTCGTCGACGCCGTCGTCCGCGGCGAGGCGGACGAGTCGATCCAGTCGCGGGCCGCCGCCCTCGGCTGGGGCTCGACGACCCAGGTCACGGTCATCGTCGGATCGACGCCACCGGGCAGCCCGGCGCTCGTCGTCGAGGCCGTGCACCGGGCCGGCCGCCGGATCGGCGTCGAGATTCTCGTCGCCATCCACGGGCGGCGCATCGTCTGCATCGCCGGCCCGGTCGCCGACGACATCGAGGTCGCCACCGCGCTCGCACCCGCCCTCGCCGAGGGGCCGATCGTCGTCGGTCCTGTCGTGCCGCGTCTCTTCGCCGCCGGACGCAGCGCGCGGGCCGCGATGGCCGGCCATTCCGCCGCCCCGGCCTGGCCGGGCGCGCCGCGGCCGGTCCGGGCCGACGACCTCCTCGCAGAGCGTGCCCTCGTCGGCGACCAGCCCGCGCGCAACACCCTCATCTCCCGGATCTACACCCCGCTGCGCGAGAGCGCGGGCGCGGCCCTGCTCGCGACGGCCGCGGCATACCTCGACGACGGGCTCGGGGTCGAGGGCACGGCACGGACGCTCTTCGTCCACCCAAACACGGTCCGCTACCGGCTGACGAACATCGCCAAGCTGACCGGCTACGACCTCGGCGATCCGCACGACGCCCAGACCGTCCGAATGGCGCTCGCCTTCGGTCGGCTGAGCACCCCCTTGTAGGAACCCTCCAAATCGAGGGCGCGACATTCGTCACGTCTCATCACGACAGCCGGCGCCTCACGGCGCGAGGCTGAACACGTGCTTGTCATCGTCTGCCCTGGACAGGGCTCGCAGGCTCCCGGATTCCTCTCCCCCTGGCTCGAGATCCCCGGCGTCGCCGACCGGCTCGGCTGGCTCTCGGCCGTCGCCGGGCTCGACCTCACCCGACACGGGACCGAGTCCGACGCCGACACGATCAAGGACACCGCGGTCGCCCAGCCACTCATCGTCGCGGCCGGCCTCGTGTCCCTGCTCAGCCTCTTCGAGCACCCGGCGGACGGCTTCCGCCGGGTCGGGGCGGGCGCCGGGCACTCGGTCGGCGAGATCACCGCGGCCGCGGCCGGCGGGGTCATGTCCGCGGAGCAGGCCATGGTCTTCGTCCGGGAGCGCGGCAAGGCCATGGCGGCCGCGAGCGCCGTCCGTCCCACCGGGATGAGCGCCGTCGTCGGGGGCAATCCCGAGGAGGTCATCGCCGCCGTCGAGCGACACGGCCTCACCCCCGCCAACATCAACGGCGCCGGGCAGGTCGTCGCCGCCGGGACGATGGAGCAGCTCGCCGCCCTCGCCGAGGACGCCCCGGCCAAGGCCCGGGTCATCCCGCTCCAGGTCGCCGGCGCCTTCCACACCTCCCACATGGCTCCCGCCGTCGACACCCTCGCCGGCTACGCCCGGGCGATCTCCACCCACGACGCCCGGGTCCCCCTCGTCTCGAACAAGGACGGCGCCGTCGTCCACGACGGCCGCGAGGTCCTCACCCGGCTCGTCGGTCAGGTGAGCAACCCCGTTCGCTGGGACCTGGCGATGGACACCTTCCGCGACCTCGGCGTCACCGGGATCATCGAGATCCCGCCGGCGGGCACCCTCGTCGGCCTCGCGAAGCGGGCCCTCCCCGGCGTCGAGCTGCTCGCCCTCAAGACCCCCGCCGACCTCGAGGCCGCCCACCGGATGGTCCTCGAGCACGGCGAGCCGACCCAGGCCGCTCAGGACCCCACCTGGCGGCTCGTCGTCGCCCCCGCCAAGGGAACCGTCGCCATCGCCGACGGTGGCACCGAGACCGGCGCCACGGTGACGGCCGGGACGGTCGTCGCGACGGTCGGCACGCTCCGCGACACCTACGACGTCACCGCCCCGCACGGTGGGCTCGTCGTCGAGTGGCTCGTCGAGGACGGTGACCCCGTCTCCCCGGGCCAGCCCCTTCTTCGCCTCCACCCTCTCCAGGGCTGACCCCGAAGGCTGCACGATGCCCCCTGCCACGATCACCGCGCCCGAGGGCGCCCGCCACGCCCGCATCTGGGGCGTCGGCGGCTACCGGCCCCGCCGGGTCGTCCCCAACGCCGAGATCGTCGACGCGATCGACTCCTCCGACGAGTGGATCCGCGAGCGCTCCGGCATCATCGAGCGCCGCTGGGCCGGCGAGGGCGAGTCCGTCGTCGAGATGTCCGAGAGTGCCTCCCGGGACGCCCTCGCAATGGCCGGCCTCAACCCCGAGCAGGTGAGCGCCGTCATCGTCGCGACGGTGAGCTTCCCCTACCAGACGCCGGCCGCCGCCCCCATGCTCGCGCACCGGCTCGGCGCCACCGACGCCGCGGCATTCGACATCTCCGCCGCCTGCGCCGGCTACTGCCACGCCGTCTCGCTCGCGAACGACATGGTCCGCGGCGGCAGTGCCGAGTACGTCCTCGTCGTCGGGGTCGAGCGCCTCTCCGACTTCACCGACAAGACCGACCGCGGAACGGCGTTCATCTTCGCCGACGGCGCGGGCGCGGCCGTCATCGGCCCGTCCGACACCGCCGGCATCGGGCCGACCGTCTGGGGCTCGGACGGCGCCCAGTGGGACGTCATCTGCCAGCGCGACAGCTGGATCGACGTCCACGACCACAAGCTCGACTGGCCCTCGATCGGGATGCAGGGGCAGTCCGTCTTCCGCTGGGCGGTGTGGGGCATGGCCCCGGTCGCCCAGAAGGCCCTCGATCTCGCGGGCATCACGGCCGAGGACCTCGACGCCTTCATCCCCCACCAGGCCAACGTCCGCATCATCGACGCGATGGCCAAGCAGCTGCGGCTGCCCGCCGACCTGCCCATCGCCCGCGACATCGCCCAGACGGGCAACACCTCAGCGGCGTCCATCCCGCTCGCCACCGAGCGGATGCTCCGCGAGGGTGCCGCCCCTCGCGGCGGCCTCGCGCTCCAGATCGGCTTCGGGGCCGGTCTGGTGTATGCCGCGCAGGTCGTCGTCCTTCCCTGACCGCCCCGACCGGCTCACCCCCGAGCCTCGAACTCCCGTCGGCCCACGGGTACCCCGGGCCAAGCACCACCACCACCGATGGGCATCCGCGACGGACGCGGACCCGACCGATGAAGGAGCACACCACCATGGCTGCTAGCGAGCAGGAGATCCTCTCGGGCCTCGCCGAGATCATCAACGAGGAGACCGGCCTCGACCCGGCCGAGGTCCAGAGCGACAAGAGCTTCACCGACGACCTCGACATCGACTCGCTGTCGATGATGACGATCGTCGTCGCCGCCGAGGACAAGTTCGGGGTCCGCATCCCCGACGAGGAGGTCAAGAACCTCCTCACCGTCGGCGACGCCGTCGGCTACATCCAGAGCAACCAGGGCTGAGCCGCGGTCGGTGGGGGCGGCGCAGGGACCGCCCCCACCGACCGGCCTCCCCGCCGGCCGTCCCCGGCCGACCCCCGACCGGGACCCCCGGCACGCGCTGCACCCCCCGGCATACCCCGCCACCGGCCGGGCCGCGACGAGCGGCCGAGCAAGGGCCACACCCCTAGGAGCGAGACCCAGATGAGCAACGAACGCCGTGTCGTCGTCACCGGCCTCGGCGCGACCACCCCCGTCGGGGGCACCGTCGCCGAGACGTGGGATGCGATCCTCGCGGGCCGGTCCGGCGCCCGCACCCTCGACAACGACTGGGCCGAGACGTATGGCCTCCCGGTCACCTTCGGCGCCCCGGTCCACACCAAGCCGGAGGAGGTCCTCGAGAAGGTCGAGATCCGCCGGATGGACCCCAGCGCCCAGTACGCGATGATCGCCTCCCGCGAGGCATGGGCCGACGCCGGCGAGCCGGAGGTCGAGCCGGAGCGGCTCGGCGTCGCCATCGGCACCGGGATCGGCGGCGTCTGGACCCTCCTCGGCCAGTGGGACACGCTCCGGGAGCGCGGCGCGCGCCGGGTCTTCCCGCTCGCCGTCCCGATGCTCATGCCCAACAGCGCGAGCGGCAACGTCTCCCTCGCCCTCGGCGCGCGGGCCGGAGCCCATACGACCGTCTCCGCCTGCGCGTCCGGCGCGGAGGCCATGGGCTTCGCCGCGCAGATGATCCGGGACGGCCGCGCCGACGTCGTCGTCGCCGGTGGGACCGAGGCGGCCATGCACCCGCTGCCCATCGCCGGCTTCGCCGCCATGCAGGCCCTCTCGACCCGCAACGACGAGCCCGAGAAGGCCTCGCGCCCCTATGACACCGGCCGGGACGGGTTCGTCCTCGGCGAGGGCGCGGCCGTCATCGTCCTCGAGTCCGAGGAGCACGCCCGGGCCCGCGGCGCGAAGATCTATGCCGTCCTCGCCGGGCTCGGCATGTCCGCCGACGCCCATCACATCGCCGCCCCCGAGCCCGAGGGCGCCGGCGCGTCACGCGCGATGGTGGAGGCGGTCCAGACCGCCGGACTCACCCCCGCGGACATCATCCACATCAACGCCCACGCCACGTCCACACCGGTCGGCGATGTCGCCGAGTCCAACGCGATCCGGCGGGCCTTCGGCGACGCGACCGACGCGATGTGCGTCAGTGCGACGAAGTCGATGACCGGCCATCTTCTCGGCGCCGCGGGCGCGCTCGAAGGGGTGCTCACGATCCTGTCGGTCCACCACCGCATCGCGCCGGCGACGATCAACCTCGACAGCTTCGACCCGGAGATCCGGCTCGATGTCGTCCACGGGGAGCACCGCACCTTGCCCGACGGCGACATCGCGGCGCTGAACAACTCGTTCGGGTTCGGCGGCCACAACGTCGCCCTGACGATCACGAGCGTGTGATGACGCACGCGCCCAACACCGCCTCCGCCCTCGCCTCGGCGTCCGCGAAGCCGAAGGTCGACCGCGAGAACGACCCCCGCAACCCGGTCCGCCGCCTCCGGGCCTTCTTCGACCCGGACACCCTCGAGCTGCTGACCGCGGTCGACGACTCGGGGATGCTCGCCGCCCGCGGCACCGTCCGTGGCACCGACGTCGTCGCCTTCGCCTCGGACGCCACCGTCATGGGTGGCGCGATGGGCGAGGTCGGCTGCGGCGTCATCGTCACGGCCTACGAGCACGCCCTCACCGCGGGGGTCCCGGTCGTCGGGATCTGGCACTCCGGGGGCGCCCGGCTGCCCGAGGGGGTCAGCTCGCTCCACGCCGTCGGCGAGGTCTTCGCCGCGATGACCCGCGCGTCGGGCAAGATCCCGCAGATCTCCGTCGTCGTCGGGGCGGCGGCCGGGGGCGCGGCATACGGCCCGGCCCTGACCGACATCGTCATCCTCGCCCCCGAGGGACGGATCTTCGTCACCGGGCCCGACGTCGTCCGGTCGGTGACCGGCGAGGCCGTCGACGCGCTTCGGCTCGGCGGACCCGAGCCGCACGGACGGCGCTCCGGGGTCGTCCACGTCGTCACCGACTCGATCGAGGATGCCTTCGAGCGGGGGCGTGACCTGTGCACCCTGCTCGGCGCGCAGGGCACGCTCGACGTCGAGTCGATCGAGGACCGCGACCTCGCGGCGACCTTCCCCGAGTCGGCCAAGCGGGCCTACGACGTCCACCCGGTCGTCGCGGACGTCCTCGACGCCGGTGTCGAGCAGGTCGAGCTCCACCCACGGTGGGCGCCCAACATCGTCACGACGCTCGGCCGGTTCGGCGGCCGCACCGTCGGCGTCATCGCCAACAACCCGATGCGCCTCGGCGGCTGCCTCGACTCCCCCTCCGCCGAGAAGGCGGCGCGGTTCGTCCGGATGTGCGACGCGTTCGGTGTCCCGCTCGTCGTCCTCGTCGACGTGCCCGGCTACCTGCCGGGCGTGGGCCAGGAGTGGGACGGCGTCGTGCGCCGCGGCGCGAAGCTGCTCCACGCCTTCGCCGAGGCCGTCGTCCCCCGGGTCACCCTCGTGACCCGCAAGACCTACGGCGGGGCGTATGTGGCGATGAACTCCCGCTCGCTCGGGGCGACGAAGGTCTTCGCGTGGCCGACGGCCGAGGTCGCCGTCATGGGCTCGGTCGCGGCGATCCGGATCCTCCACCGGCGCCGGCTCGCCGAGGTCGACGACGCCGAGCGCCCCGCCGTCGAGGCCGAGCTGGCCGCCGAGCACGACAAGCTGTCGGGTGGCCTCGACCGCGCGGTCCAGATCGGCGTCGTCGACGAGATCGTCGAGCCGAAGAAGACCCGGACCGCGATCGCCCGGGCCATCGCCGAGGCGCCGCAGCGGCGCGGCCGGCACGGCAACATCCCGCTCTGACCGACGGCGAGGCGGGCGTGGCCGACCGCCGTGGCCACCCCGCGCTCGACTTGCCGACATCTCATCGGACCGCCGTTGCAGCAAGGTCTCGATGAGACGTCGGCCGATCGAGACGACACGAGAGGCGGTCCCCCTTCCGCCGGGGACCGCCTCTCGTCGTCGGTGGGGCCGGCTAGCCGACCTTGTGGAGCCAGCGCACCGGGGCGCCGTCACCGGCATACCGGAACACCTCGAGCTCGCGGTCCCAGTCGACCCCGAGCAGCTCCTCGATCATCTCGGTCATCGCGTCCGGCGAGCCCTGCGAGAGCATGAGCACCTCGCGCAGGCGGTCCTCGTTGATGACGGCGTCGCCGTTGGCCGCGGTCCACGTGTGGTGGATGCCCAGGCTCGGCGTGTGCGACCAGCGGGAGCCGTCGCAGCCCGGGCTGGGCTCCTCGGTGATCTCGTAGCGGAGGTTCTCCCAGCCGCGCAGGGCGGATGCGAGACGGGCACCGGTGCCCGTGCCGCCGCTCCAGGACAGCTCGGTGCGCAGCAGGCCCGGACCGGCGGGCTGGGCCGTCCAGTCCAGGGACACGCCCGTGCCGAGGACGGACTCGATCGCCCACTGGATATGCGGGCACAGCGCGGCGGGGGTCGAGTGGATGAACACCACCCCGCGGGTCATGGCGCGCGGCATTGCGACGGACATCCGGGCCTCCTTCGGTGCGAGGGACGTCTTCCCCAACGCCAATGCACCTGTGTCGGTCCGGCCGTGCTGCGGAGGCGGTCGGCGGCCTGAGGTGGCCGGTCGCTGCCTCGGTATGCCGTGGCTTCGCTGTGTGGGCGCGGGTGACCGCGCCGGTTGTGTTCGGCCCATTGTGCACCACCCGCCGCTCATGCACCAGACGCCACGAGCGACACGGTGGTGAGTTCTTGCCTCAGCAGTGCCGATCCGCCTCAGCGGCGCCGGCCGACCGGGGAGCTCGCGGGCCCCGCCCCCCGGCGCGACCCCGCGAAGGGTGGCAATCCGCCCCGCCGGACCCCGCGAAGGGTGGCAATCCGCCCCTTCGGTGGCCCTGATGGGGCGGATCCCCACCCTTCGGGGGTGGAGACGGAGTCGGGCACCTGGGTTCTGGGAGCCAGCCACTGACGGGGCCGGCCGCCGCTGTCCAGGCGGGTGCGGCCGGTAGGCTGACCGCCGGTCCGGACCCGCTGTTGCTCTCGTCGGGGTATGCCGCCTCCGGCCCGAGGGGCGTTAGCTCAGCTGGTCAGAGCAGCGGACTCATAATCCGTCGGTCGTCGGTTCAAGCCCGACACGCCCCACCGTGCATCGTGTACGACTCCGCCTGATGGTTGACGATCGGGCTTCGGCTGAGGCTTGACGGTGTTTCGGTTGATGGTTGACAGGTATGTCGGCTGATCCGTTGACGCTCCCTGCATGAGGGAGATGGGACCATGCCGGGGGTAAGCCCTTCCTGTTGAGAGTGTCTGCCGATGACCGAGTCTGCGGGTGTGGAGCGCCCGTCGGGGACGTCCGCCGGTAAGGGCGCGGTGATGACCTTTTCGTCGGTGACGGCTTGGAGGCTCAGGCCTGGTCCTGCATCGCCTGTAGGTCGATGCGGGAGACGTGCCGTCGGGCGGCGAGCTCGACGTAGCTGCGCGCGAGCTGGTCCTTCCCGGCGCCGATGACTGATCCGATCAGGCCCAGGTCCGTGCCGAGCTCGGCGGCGGGTGCCTCGGCGACCAGGTGCCGCCACAGGGTCTCCTCGAGGGTGTTGAACGCGACCTGGATCTCCTCGATGCCGAAGCCCGCGGTGAACCGTTCGTGCGCGACTGCCTCGGCGTGGGACACCACGGCCACCGGTGACCCCTCGCGCAGACACTGCACGAGCACACCGAAGAGGTCCTCGAGGCGGGCCTGGGCGACCTCCGGCCCGTCCTTGGTGTAGTGAGCCAGGCGGGCGTGGTCGAGCGCCGCCGTCGCCTCCGCGACCAATGCGTCGGACTGACCCGTGAGCCGCTCGGCGAGGTTCATCGTTGTCGCCCTCCAGTGTCTTACCGCGTCTAGTGGACATCGCCAGAGTAGCCCCGACGAGGCGGTCGAGCCGCCTGGAGGCGGGCTCGCTGAACTCGCTGGTCTCGGCGGGGCGCTGCCTGTTCAACGGCGCCACGGAAAGAGGCGGCTTGCTCTGGGAGGCTGTGATCGGTGCTGGCCGGCGGCTCACTGGCCCGCAATGTCGCGGCCCTCTGCGGAGAACGGAGGCGGGTACAGCGACAGGCCGTGGTTGGGCGCCAGCGCTGCGACCTCCTCTGGCCACCCGGACCAACGCAGTGATCGGAACGTCTCGGATCGCCGCTGAGGACAGCGGTCACAACGCGGCGTGGCCCGCCGAGGCCGGACCACACCAGCGAGTCCGGCCCGAATCAGCAGACCTCGCCGCTGCTGACGCCGAGACCGCCGCCGTCGATCGCGAATCGGCCACCCAGCGCGTCAAAGCCGACCAGCAGCCACGGCGGTGGACCGGTCCTGGTGCCGGGCTCGCCGAGATGGTTGGCCATCGCAACGTCGGGGACGTCGCGTCCGCCTCCGCCCAGGAGACGGACCCAGCCGTGGTCGGCGACGATGCCGCCGCAGTTCGAAGCCATCGCTCCGAGGAACGGGCGCGCGCTGACTGAAGCGAGAACAAGACCTCACGACATCGCGCCGGGTCACCCTCGATGAGCCGCGCCCCGGGCGACTCGGATGCCAGATCGCAGATGGTTGGCCATGCGGGATCGTCGACCGGGATCGATCGAGCCCGAGCAGCCGTGCTTCGCACGCTATGAGTCGACGATGGGGCGCAACGGCTTTGCGGCGTGGTTGACCGGTCAGGTTCGTCCGCTCGGGCCGCTGCGGTCCGAACTCGCCGGGGACGTCGGCCTTCCGCCCCGCGTCTACGGAGTGTTGGTTGCCTGGACTCTGGTGTGGTTCGGCGTGGCCGTGGCGGCGGTCGGAGCGCTTCCTCGCGGGGGTTGGCCCTTCGGCGTCGCCGTCCTGGTGATCGGACTCGGGGCCGCCGGCGTCCTGGGGTGGGGCCTTCGACAGTACGAGAGGGACGCGGCCCACCTCCTGCGCGATGTTTCAGCCCTCCTCGACGCGGACGAGTAGCCGGATCGCACCCGGCGCTCGACGCCGCCACCGAGCTGGTCCGCCAGACCGGCGATGACCGAACCACCCGGTGGTGAGGAGGGGGCTACCGATGGCGAGCCTCACCGAGGGTCAACGCCCCTTCAGGACGTCGGCCGCCTCCTGGGCGCTGCGCGCCCCGTGGATTGTGCCGGGCTCGCGCCGGACGCCGCGGCGGCGAGCCGGTGCCGAATGCCGCGGCGGCGAGCCGGTGCCTGCGCGGTCGCGATCCGGTGCCCTGGCACGGTCGCGCCGGACGCTCCGGCCTCGGCGAGGTCGCTCGCCGTCGCTGCTGCCCCGATGAGCCCCAGCAGCCCGGCGCCGCCGAGGAAGGCGTACAGGAAGACATCGGGCGCGTGGAACCCGAAGGCCGCCGTGAGGGCGATCGAACCGATGACGACGAAGATCCCGTCGGCGACGCCCACAGCGAACAGTGGACGCCAGGAGCGGGCCAGCGCACGCCGCACCCCCAGAGGAAGCCGAACCACCGGCCCCTGCCACGCCCCCGAGCCGGCCAGCCCGGCCAGAGCGGCCAGGATCGGCGGGCCGACGCCACCACCGACGAGCAGCGCTACCCCACCAAGAGGGGCAATGGCCCTCCGACCCCGGCGACCGGATGCCGTCGCCGCGGATGCCGCCAGCAGGGCGACGGACGTCACCGTCGTGGCGGCTCCGCTTGCCGCCATCGTGGGGAGAACGCTCATCGCCGGATCGCCGTCAAGATGCTCGGCGATCGGCCCGACCGTCCACGAGGGGAAGGCCAGCCCCGGCGTCGGTACAGCGCCCTGCATCAACTCGCCGATCCCGTGCGTGAGCGTTCCGAGGCCGGCAAGCGTGCCGAAGATGCCCGCGGTCAGTGTCCGAGCCGTCATGACGGTCCTCCTGTCATCTCGTTGATCAGTGCCTCCAGTGCGCGCCGGTAGGTCGGCAGCCGCCAGGGACCCGCCTCGGGTGTGGCTCCGGAGGCGAACGATGCGAAGCCGAGCGTCAGGGCCAGCGCCGCCCGCCACAGGTCATCGGCATCCCCCCGGGACATCCCTTCGGCGACCATGTGGTCGATCCCGGTCGGTCCGGGCGCGGTCCGGCGGCCCGCGAGCGGGATGAGTCGCGGGTGTGCGAGCAGCACGCTGAGATACTCCGAGAAGATCACCACCAGGCCGTCGCGCCAGTCCTCCGGCCAGGTCGAGGGCAGCCGCATCTCGCTCCGTGCGAGCTCTACGATCGCGTCGAGCAGGTCCTCCTTGCCGCGGATGTGGTTGTAGAGCGAGGCCGCTTCGACACCCAGCTCCGAGGCCACCCGGCGCATGGTCAGGGCCCCCAGCCCATCGGCGTCGACCACGGCGAGACCACCCGCGGCGATCGACGCCCTCGTCAGTCCTGCCCTCATGGTCCGCCTCCGGAAACTAACTTAGTTAGTTTCGCGCAGGAGCACAAGCCCCGTCAGCCCTCCCGGGCGGACATGACGAACCCCCGTCGCACACCAGGGTCCGGGGTGCACGACGGGGGCGTCCTTCCGAGCGGGCCGGCGCGGCGGTCTCGGCGAGCTCGGGTCTCGGTATTCAGCTGTGGTTCGATGAGCGGACCCGACAGAGGCGGGGCGACGCGGGGGGATGTGGGGGCATCCGGCCGCTGCCCCTCCCGTCGGCGCGAGGACCCGGGGGCTGAGCCCGGCCCCGGGATCCCAGCCGGTCTCCGCCGACATCCCCTCGAACGGGTGAGGGGCCCCCGGGTCCGGCCGCCCGACGGACGC
>CAVUXP010000007.1:0-348119 GCA_963745335.1 uncultured Actinomycetota bacterium | reverse complement strand
TCAGCCCACGGCATACCGGAGATAGACCACCCCGCGCTCCCCCACGGTCCGCGCCTCGACGAGCCGCAGGTCGATCCGCAGATCCTCGGGCAGGGCCGCCGTTCCGCCCCCGACGACGACGGGATAGACGAGCAGCCGCAGCTCGTCCACGAGCCCCGCCCGGAGGGCCAGCCCCGCCAGCTCGGGGCCGCCGATCGACACGGCGCGCCCCGCGTCGACGAGGACCCGCCGCACCGCCACCGGGTCGAACGAGGGCTCGAGCCGGGTGCGGGCGGTCGAGACCTCCGAGAGCGAGCGAGAGTAGACGATCTTGTCGGCGGCCTTCCAGATCCGGAAGTAGTCCTCGACCGGCGCGGGGCGGCCCGCGACGATGTCGGGAGACTCCCAGGCCCGCATCACCTCGTACATCCGCCGGCCGTAGAGATAGACGCCCACCTCTCGCTCGAGGTCGTTGATGAGCGAGTGGACCTCCTCGTCGGGTTCGGCCCAGTCGAAGCGTCCGTCGCGGTCGCTGACGTAGCCGTCGAGCGACATCTGGGCCGTGTAGCGGAGCAGGCCCATGGCCGACCACCTCCCCCGGGCGACGCACGCCGCCCACCCCCTCACTGTGCCCCCCGTCGGCGCAACCCGCGAGCCGCGTCGGGATCCCGACGCGTGTCCACCGCGCCTCGGACGGCCCGGGCGAGGCAGGATTGGCCCATGGGACGCGTGCTGGCCTGTGGGCTGGCGACGGTGGATGTCGTCCAGACCGTCGCCGCTCCCCCGGGCCCCAACGACAAGATCGTCGCCTCGGCGGCCACCGTCGAGGGTGGTGGGCCGGCCCTCAACGGTGCCGTGACCGCCGCCCTGCTCGGCGCCTCCGCCGTCCTCGTGTCGGCCGTCGGCGACGGCCCGCTGAGCGGCATCGTCCGTGCCGACCTCTACCGGTATGCCGTGGAGCTGGCCGACTGCGGCCCCGCCGGCTACGACCCCCCGCTGTCCACCGTCCTCGTCACCGAGTCGACCGGCGAGCGGGCGGTCGTGTCGCACAACGCCCTCGGCGCGCAGCACTACCTGCCGCTGCACGACAACGTCCTCGACGGTGTCCACGCGGTGCTCGTCGACGGCCACCACCTGCCGCTCTGCCGCGAGGTCGCCTTCCAGGCGCGGCGCCGCGGCATCCCGGTCCTCCTCGACGGGGGATCGTGGAAGCCCGGGCTCGAGACCCTGCTCGGAGAGGTCGACATGGCCGTCGTGTCCGCCGACTTCTCCAGCCCTGCGGGCGACGGCCTCGACGCGGTCCTGCGCTACGGTCCGACCTTCGCGGCCCGTACCCACGGCCCCGGCCCGGTCGCGTGGCGGGCCAGGGACGGCTCCTCGGGGACCATCGAGCCACCGGCCGTCCGGGTCCTCGACACCCTCGGCGCGGGGGACGTCCTCCACGGCGCCATCGTCGCGCGGCTGGCCGAGCACGGCTGGGGCGACCCGGTCGGGGTCCTCGAGTACGGCATCCGGGTCGCGAGCCGGTCCGTCGGGTATGCCGGGGCCCGCGGCTGGGCCCGCCGAGACCCCGGTGCGGGGCGCGCGGCCGGGTAGGCCATGATCGTGGCGTGACCGACTTCGACGCCGAGGCCGAGACCTGGGACGACCAGCCCTACCGGGTCGAGCGGGCCGAGGCCATCGCCACCGTCATCCGCGAGACCGTCCCGCTCGGAACCCACCTCGCCGCACTCGAGTACGGCGCCGGCACCGGCCTGCTGGGCCGGGCCCTCGTCGACGACCTCGGCAGCGTGACGCTCGCCGACTCCTCGGCCGGGATGACCGAGGTCGCGGCGACGAAGGCGGCCGGCCACCCGTCGGCCGACAAGCTGCGCGCCGTCCGGCTCGACCTCATGACCGACCCGGTCCCGGCGGATCGCTACGACCTCATCCTGTCGATGATGGCGCTGCACCACGTGCCGGATGTGCCGGCGCTGCTCGGCGCGTTCCACACGATGCTCAACGCCGGCGGGGTCGTCGCGCTCGTCGACCTCGAGGCCGAGGACGGCAGCTTCCACGACGGCGACTTCGACGGCCATCACGGGTTCGACCGGGAACGGCTGGCGGGATGGCTCGACGGGCGCCCACCTCTCCGACGTGCGCTTCCGGCACGCCTACACGGTCGAGAAGCAGGTCGAGGGCGAGGACCGTTCCTACGGCCTCTTCCTCGTCACCGCCCACCGGCCCTGACCCGCCGGCGCAGGATCGACCGCGCCGGTCACGACGGGCCGCGGTCGAGGTCGACCGCCCGGTGCAGCCAGGTCGAGGTGACGACCATCCCGACCTTCTCGTAGAGGCTCAGCGCTCCGGTGCGCGAGTCCGTGCTGAGCGTGGAGCGGCACGGCACCGTGCTCTCGGGCGGCGGCGAACGCGTCGACGAGGAGTGCCTGGGCCAGCCCCTTCCCCCGGTGGTCGGCCGCGCACGGCGAGCTGGTCGACGAAGCCCTCGGCCCCGTCGTCGGCGAGGAGTACGAGGGCCACCCCGACGAGCGCTCCCCCCGGGTCGAGCGCCACCCGGAGCATCCATGGTTCGAAGCCCGGCCGGGCGATCGTCCCGGATGCCCACACCCCGAACGGCTCACGGTCGCGCTGCGACCACTCGAGGAAGGCGTCCTCGATGACCTCCCAGCACGCCTCGTACTCCGCGGCCTCGGCCGCCCGCACGGCATACCCGGGCGGCAGCGGCCGATGCGGGATGGCCGCTCCCTCGGGGACCTCGAGCACCCAGCTCGACCACCGCACGTAGTACCCCAGCCCGGCGAGCAGCCGGTCGCCGGGCGAGCCCTCGGGCACCGGCATCCCGATGACCCGGCGGCCGAGTGCCGCCGCCCGGGCCTGCATCCACCGGGCGATCGCCGTGCCGATGCCCCGCCCGCGGTATGCCGGGTGGACGGCCGCGTCGCCCCGCTCCCGCGCCGACACCTCGCCGTAGCCGACGAGCACGTCGCCGTCGAAGACCCCGACGGTCGACGCGGCGAGGTCGGTGCCGGGGCGCTGCCAGTCGGCGACGATGTCGGCGGGCTCGATGACGACCTCACCGATGTCGGCCTGCTCCTGCGCGGCCATCAGCTCGTAGACGGCCCGGGCGTCGGCGTCGGTGAGCGGGCGGGCGGTCAGCCCGCCGGGAAGGTCGATCTGCGTCGTCGACGTGGTCACCGGCGCAGTCTGTCCGGTTCCCCGCCTCCGTGTCGCGGGATATGTCGGGCTCAGCTGTCGAAGCCGACGCCCAACCGGTCGAGCACGCCGAGCCAGGCACCCCGGCGCCCGGTGCGGTCCTCGGCGGCGAGGGCGGCCCGGGTGGCGCGCACCGCGGCATACCGGAGGGGCTCCGGTGGGAAGGGGATCGGCTTGCGCCGCACCATCGCCAGGCTGCTCGCCTCGGTCGGCTGCGCTCCGAGCAGGTCGAGGGCGACCCGGGCGCCGAACCGGCTCGCGCCCACCCCGAGACCGGTGTAGCCGGCGGCGTAGGACAGGTGCCCGCCGAACGCGGTGCCGAACACCGGCGTGAATCGTGAGGTCGTGGCGATGACCCCGCCCCATCGGTGGGTGAAGCGCAGCCCCTCGAGCTGGGGAAAGATCTCGAAGAAGTGCTGGGCGAGCAGGCCGTGCGAGGCGTCGGACTGCTCGAGGTCGGGGTCCACCCGGCCCGGGAAGTGGTAGTTGGCGTCGTAGCCGCCGAAGAGGATCCGGTCGTCCTCGGTGCGCCGGTAGTAGTGGAACTGGTTCCCGGCGTCGGTGAGCCCCTCGCGCCCCTCCCAGCCGATCGCGGAGCGCTGGTCGGCGGTGAGTGGCTCGGTCATGAGGACGTGGTCGTAGACCGGGAGCACCCACGCACCGATCCGGCGCAGCGGCCGGGTGGACACGTTCGTCGCCACGAGGACGCGGTCGGCTCGGATGCTGCCCCACTCGGTGCGCACCCGCAGGGCCGCGCCGTCCCGCTCGATGCCCTCCACGGTGGTGTCCTCGTGGACCCGGGCTCCGAGCGACTCCGCCGCGGCGGCGAGGCCCCAGACGAGCCGAGCGGGGTCGACGAGGCCGACGCTCGGGTCGACCCAGCCGGCGAGGTAGGCGGGCGAGTCGACGCGGGCCCGGGCGGCGGCGGCATCGAGGTACTCCGCCGGCTCGCCGTGGGCGACATGGAGGTCGTACCCCTCACGCACGGTGGCGACCTGGTGCGGGGTGAGGGCGAGGGTGATCTCGCCCGGCACGTGGTAGTCGGCGTCGATCCCGTAGGCAGCGATCGAGTCGGCGAAGCCCTTGATGTTGTCGACCGCGAGGCGCTGGAGCGTCGCGAGCTCGTCGGGCCACTGCGCGACCCCCTGCGCGAGACCGTGGGTCAGCGAGGGCGAGACGAACCCACCGTTGCGGCCCGAGGCGGCGATGCCCGAGCCGGCCCGCCTCGAGGACGACGACATCGGCGGACGGGTCGTCCTCCTTGGCCTGCACGGCGGCCCACAGGCCGGTGAACCCGCCACCGATCACGACGAGGTCGGCCCGGTGGCCCGCGCCGGTGAGCGGGCTCCGCGCCGGGGGGCGCAGACCCGGCCGGTCGGTCCAGTAGACGTCGGGACGCGCGTCCGCCAGGGCCGCCGACGACGATGCTCATGAACCCATGGTGCACCGACCGGAGCGAATTATCGAACCGCCGACCGGTAAACACGCCAGGCCCCTCCGGCGCCGCCCACCGGCCGGCACCCCGACGGTGTGCCAAGGTCTCGATTGGGTCTCGGGTGCTGCGACGGAGGGGTCGCCCCTGTTGACCATCTGGACTTTCGCTGGGAGGTTCTGACGATGGGAACCCCTCTCGTGGCCCTGCGCAAGGTCAACAAGCACTTCGGTGACCTTCACGTGCTCAAGGACATCGACCTCGAGATCGACCAGGGCGAGGTCGTCGTCGTCATCGGCCCGTCCGGCTCGGGCAAGTCCACCCTGTGCCGCACGATCAACCGGCTCGAGACCTTCGAGTCCGGCGACATCGAGATCGACGGCAAGAAGCTGCCCGAGGAGGGCAAGGAGCTCGCCCAGCTGCGCGCCGACGTCGGCATGGTGTTCCAGAGCTTCAACCTCTTCGCGCACAAGACGATCCTCGAGAACGTCACGCTGGGCCCGATCAAGGTCCGCAAGATGAAGAAGGACGACGCCGAGAAGCGCGCCCTCGAGCTGCTCGACCGGGTCGGCGTCAAGGAGCAGGCGGGCAAGCACCCCGCCCAGCTCTCCGGCGGCCAGCAGCAGCGGGTCGCCATCGCCCGCTCGCTCGCGATGGACCCCAAGGTCATGCTCTTCGACGAGCCGACCTCGGCGCTCGACCCCGAGATGATCAACGAGGTCCTCGACGTCATGACCCAGCTCGCCAAGAGCGGCATGACGATGGTCGTCGTCACCCACGAGATGGGCTTCGCTCGCCGGGCCGCGAACCGGGTCATCTTCATGGCCGACGGGCAGATCGTCGAGCAGGCCGACCCCGAGACCTTCTTCACCAACCCGAAGAGCGGCCGCGCCAAGGACTTCCTCGGCAAGATCCTCACCCACTGACGGCGTCCTGCCCGGTCCGTCCCCGGACCCCTGAGCCAACCGACTGCACGCGGCATACGACCGTAGGCCGCTGAACCAGGAAGGGAACCCAGATGAAGGCACGACGGAACATGGCCCTGGCCGCTGTGGCGGCGGCGGCGCTCGCCCTGTCCGCCTGTGGAGGCGGCAGCTCCGGCGGCTCCGGCGGCGGAGGCGGCGGCGGCGGGGACAGCATCAAGATCGGCATCAAGTTCGACCAGCCCGGACTCGGCCTCAAGGCGGGCGACACCTACAAGGGCTTCGACGTCGACGTCGCGACGTACATCGCGGACAAGCTCGGCTACTCCGCCGACCAGATCGAGTGGATCCAGGCGCCGAGCGCCCAGCGCGAGACGCTCATCTCGACGGGGCAGGTCGACCTCGTCGCGGCGACGTACTCCATCACCGACGAGCGCAAGCAGAAGGTCTCCTTCGCCGGCCCGTACTTCATCGCCGGCCAGGACCTGCTCGTCCGGTCCGACGACTCCTCGATCACCGGGCCCGACAGCCTCGACGGCAAGAAGCTGTGCTCGGTCACCGGCTCGACGTCGGCGCAGAAGATCAAGGACACGGTGCCCGGCGTCAACCTCCAGGAGTTCGGGACCTACTCCGAGTGCGTCGCCGCCCTCAACTCGGGCACGATCGACGCCCTGACGACCGACGACACCATCCTCGCCGGCTACGCCGCGCAGGAGCAGTACAAGGGCAAGCTCAAGGTCGTCGGCAACACCTTCTCGACCGAGAACTACGGCATCGGCCTCAAGAAGGGCGACACCGAGCTGTGTCAGAAGGTCACCGACGCGATCACCTCGATGATCGACGACGGCTCGTGGCAGAAGTTCGTCGACGCCAACCTCGGCCCGGCGGACTACAAGCCGGGTCCGGACAACCCGCCGACCCCGGACGCCTGCTCCTGACCGACGCCTGACGGTATGCCGCCCGCGCGGGTGCGCGGGCGGCATACCGGAGGGTCCGCTCCAGAAAGAGGCTCGCGTGGGCGACATCCTCACCAAGTACGACATCCTCGGCGCCTTCTGGGTGACGATCCAGCTCGCCGTCCTGTCGGCGATCGGGGCGCTCGTCATCGGCACGGTCTTCGGCGTCCTGCGCGTCTCGCCCGTCGCGGCGTTCCGGGCGATCGGCACGAGCTACGTCAACATCTTCCGCAACACCCCGCTGACCCTGCTCATGGTGTTCAGCGTCCTCGGGCTCACCTACATCGTCGGGATCACCTTCTCCGACGACATCAGCCGGAACAACTACATCTGGGCCGTCATCATGCTGTCGGTCTACCACGGGGCCTTCGTCTGTGAGGCGCTGCGCAGCGGCGTCAACACGATCCCCGTCGGAC
Organism: uncultured Actinomycetota bacterium; assembly: GCA_963745335.1. Taxonomy (GTDB): domain Bacteria; phylum Actinomycetota; class Actinomycetes; order Actinomycetales; family Dermatophilaceae; genus CAVSJJ01. The sequence continues at coordinate 341,200 of CAVUXP010000007.1, read as the reverse complement.
AGGCCGAGGCCTCCCGGTCCATCGGCTTGACCTTCGGGCAGTCGCTGCGCGAGGTTCTTCTCCCGCAGGCCTTCCGGGGAGCCGTGGCACCGCTCGGGTCGACCCTCATCGCGCTCATCAAGAACACGACGGTCGCCGCCGTCATCCTCGGCACCCGGGAGTCGGCCGGTCTGCTCGCCCAGATCACCGAGAACGAGGGGGCGAGCCTCGCGACGTTCTTCGTCTTCGCCCTCGGCTTCGTCATCCTCACCCTCCCGCTCGGGATCTATCTCACCCGGCTCTCCCAGCGCCTGGCGGTGAAGCGATGAGCGCCTCCGCCCTCTTCGACGCGCCGGGACCCCGCGCCCGGCTGCGGTATGCCGTCCTCACCGTCGTCGGGTCGGTGCTCATCGTCGCGGCCATCGGCTTCGCGATCTGGAAGATGGGACAGGCGAACCAGCTCGAGGGCTACATGTGGAAGCCCTTCGTCTCCGACCCGCAGGTGTGGACGCAGTACCTCCTGCCGGGCCTGTGGGGCACGATCAAGGCGGCCGCCCTCTCGGTCGTCTTCGCCGGGATCTTCGGGATCGTCTTCGGGATGGGCCGGCTCTCGACGGTCCGATGGGTCCGCTGGGGCAGCGGCGTCGTCGTCGAGTTCTTCCGGTCCGTGCCCGTGCTCCTCATGATGGTGTTCGCCTATTTCGGCTGGTTCGCGCGGAGCAGCTGGCTGCCGAACGACCTCGCCCCGCTCGCCGCCGTCGTCCTCGGGCTCACCCTCTACAACGGGTCGGTCATCGCCGAGCTCGTCCGCTCCGGGGTCCATTCGCTGCCGGCCGGCCAGGCCGAGGCGGGAGTGTCGCTCGGGCTGACCCGGGGGCAGACGCTCCGCTCGATCCAGCTCCCGCAGGCCCTGACGGCGATGCTGCCCGCGCTCATCAGCCAGCTCGTCGTCGTCCTCAAGGACAGCGCCCTCGGCACCGTCATCACGTACCAGGAGCTGCTCACCTGGTCCAAGACCCTCGGCTCGGCCTACGCCAACACGGTGCCGGCCTACCTCGTGGCGGCCCTGCTGTTCATCATCATGAACTACTCGCTGACGAAGATCGCCGCGCTCGTCCAGCGGCGGCTGCGGGGCCGCGGCCAGCCCACCGGGCAGGGCAAGGGGGCGGTCGGCGGACAGCCCGATCCGCAGTCGGACATGGCCGGCGACGTGCAGTACGTCGACGCGACGAACGCCGGTCCGGGCGCCGGGCTCTGAGCGCGGCATACCGTCCGCTCTGGCTGGGCAACGACAACGGCCCCGGACCGCATCGGTCCGGGGCCGTCCCCCTGCTGCTCCCCCGGTTGGACTCGAACCAACAACCTGCCGGTTAACAGCCGGCTGCTCTGCCAATTGAGCTACGGAGGAAGGTCTGCCGCGGGATCGCCGCAGCAGCGCCCGGCAACGATATCAGGGCAACGGCCACCGCGAGAAAACGACGACGGACCCCACGGACGTGACGGGTGTGACCTGCGTGACATCGGGGCGATGGTGGGCCTCCGGGGCCGTAGGAGGTTCGCCGACGACGGGAGAATGACCGGGTGAGTACCGAGCGGCCGGACCTGCGGCTGTTCGCCTGGCTGTCGATCGCCGCGGCCCTCGCGACGATCGCACTGAAGTCCGGCGCGTGGCTGCTGACCGGCTCCGTCGGCCTGCTGTCGGACGCGGCCGAGTCCACCGTCAACCTCGTCGCCGCGATCGTCGCGCTCGTCGCACTCACGATCGCCGCCCGGCCCGCCGACGAGGGGCACCAGTTCGGGCACACGAAGGCGGAGTACTTCTCCGCCGCGGCCGAGGGGCAGATGATCCTCCTCGCGGCCGGGGTCATCATCTGGACCGCGATCCAGCGGTTCCTCCACCCCCAGCCGCTGGAGAACGTCGGGGTCGGGCTCGCCATCTCGGTCGTCGCGTCGGTCATCAACGGCTCCGTGGCGTGGGTGCTGATCCGGGCCGGACGGGAGCACCGCTCGCTGACCCTCACCGCCGACGGCCGGCATCTGCTCACCGACGTGTGGACCTCCGCCGGTGTCGTCGTCGGCGTCCTCGTCGTCGCGGTGACCGGCATCGACCGGCTCGACCCGCTCGTCGCGCTGCTCGTCGGCGCCAACATCATCGTCACCGGGTGGCGGCTCATGCACCAGTCGTTCGCCGGCCTCATGGACGGGGCGCTCCCGGCCGAGGAGTCGGCCGCGCTCGCGGACGTCCTCACCGGGTTCACCGACGACGACGTGAGCTTCCACGGCCTGCGCACCCGGTCCTCGGGACATCGCGGGTTCGCCGAGGTCCACGTGCTCGTCCCCGGCGAGTGGTCGGTCCAGCACAGCCACGACCTCATCGAGCGGATCGAGTCGGCCCTCGCCGAGCGGGTGTCGAGCGTCTCGCTCATCGCCCACGTCGAGCCCCGGGAGGATCCCCGCTCCTACGACGACTTCCCCACCGAGGTCCCGGTCCTCCCCCTCCCCGATCCGGCCACCCCCACCTCGGGCCAGTAACTCACCCAATAGGGAAGTTGTTGACCGCCCACCACCGGGTGAGCGCCCCGAACCGAGGTCGAAAAGTGCCCTATTGGGTGAGTTGCTGACCCGGACCCGGGCGGGACCACGGGATGCCCGAGGTCGAAAAGTGCCCTATTGGGTGAGTTGCTGACCGGACCCGGGCGCGACCACGGGATGCCCGAGGTCGAAAAGTGCCCTATTGGGTGAGTTGCTGACCCGGAGGGGCGGGGTCAGTCGAGGCCGACCTGCTCCTTGAGGGCCGCCAACGCCGCCGCGGTCGCCTCCGCGACCCCGGGGTCCCCGGCCCGTATGCCGCGGCCGAGGATCGTCTGCCCGAGCAGCCGGTCGGTGGCCAGGTCCCGGCGGACGACGACCCGCGCCGAGCGGCCGTCGCCGAGGTCGACCGCCTCGGACAGCACGACGGAGGCCTGGACCCGCTCGCGCAGCGCCTGGAGGAAGGCCGCGCCCTCCTCGATCGTCCATCGCCCCCGGCGCTGCCCATCGACCCAGGTGACGGTCAGCGCGGAGGTGTCGCGGTTCCACCGGCCGGCGTCGACGAGGTGCCAGGGCCGGGACAGGACGACCTCGCCACCGGCCACGGCATACAGGTTCGTCGTCGTGGCGACGAGCACGGTGCCGGCGGTGTCGGCGGTCCACTCGAGGACCCGCTCACTACGGTCGAGCGCGAGCGCGGCACCCACCTGCGCGGGCAGGACGGGTCGACGCCACGGCATCCTCACGTCGACAGCCCCTCGCGCAGCCGCACCCGATGCAGCTCGAGCTCGTGCAGCCGGGTGGACTGCTGACGCAGCGTCTCGGGGTCGGCGCCCGGGTCGCTCTGCAGCCGGCGCACCGTCGCCATCGCGTCGGCGATCTGCCGGCCGAGGGCCGCGTCCTGGACGCCGATGACGAGCGACTCGAGGTAGCGGCGCGGCGGCAGACCGGTGGACCGGTCGAAGCGGGTCGGCAGCGAGGCGACGGCCAGCTCGGCGATGAGCGGCTGGACGGCGAGCGGCGCGGCCTCGGTCACCGCCGCCGCCCAGGCGGCCTCGGAGGCCCCCGCGGCTCGGTCCGCGACGACCCTGATCCCGTCGAACACCGCGCGATGCGCCGGGGCGGTGAACGCCGCGGGGTCGATGGCGTCGATCGTCGCGGTGCCGAACTGGGTGGGGTACTGCAGCAGCGCCTGGAGGAGCTGCCGCTCCGCAACGACGAGCGGGTCGCGCAGGTCGGGCGTCGGCAGGGCGGCTCGCCCCTCGGTCTCGCTCGGCTCGGGCACCTCGTCGGTGCTGGCCGGACGCCGCTCGGCGGACTCCGCCAGGGCGGCCTTCTGGTCGTGGGCCGAGATCCGGCCGGCGCGGGCGACCTCCGCCGCCACCTGCTCGACCTCGACGCCGAGCCAGCCGGCGACGGACCGGACGTACTCGGGGCGCAGCGACGCGTCGCGGATCGACCCGACGATCGGGGCCGCGGCCCGCATCGCCTGGACGCGCCCCTCCGCCGTGTCGAGGTCGAAGCGTCCGATCGTCGTCCGAACGGCGAACTCGAACATCGGGACGGCATCCTCGATGAGGTTGCGGACCGCCTCGTCCCCCTTCTCGACGCGCAGCTCGCAGGGGTCCATCCCGTCGGCGGCGACGGCGACGAAGGACTGCGACGCCCATCGCTGGTCCTCGCCGAACGCCTTCATCGCGGCCTTCTGCCCGGCCGCGTCGCCGTCGAAGGTGAAGACGACCTTGGCGGGCGCGAGGCCGGGCTCGTCACGCATGATCCGCCGGAGGATCTTGATGTGGTCGATGCCGAATGCCGTCCCGCAGGTCGCGACCGCACCCTCGACGCCGGCGAGGTGGGCGGCCATGACGTCGGTGTAGCCCTCGACGACGACGGCCGTGCGCGCGCTCGCGATGGCCTTCTTCGCCGCGTCGAGGCCGTACAGGACGGTCGACTTCTTGTAGATCGCCGTCTCGGAGGTGTTGAGGTACTTCGCCGCGATCCGGTCGTCGTCGAACAGCCGCCGCGCCCCGAACCCCACGGTGTCGCCGGTGATGTCCCGGATCGGCCAGACGAGCCGCCCCCGGAACCGGTCGTAGAGCCCCCGGCTCCCCCGCCCGGACAGACCCGCGGCGGTCAGCTCGTCGTCGGTGAACCCCTTCTGCCGCAGGTGGCGTGAGAGCTCCTCGCCGCCCCGGGGCGCGAACCCGACCCCGAACCGCTCGGCGGCGCCTCGGTCGAAGCCACGGGCCCGGAGGAAGTCCCGGCCCGCCCGGGCCTCCTGCCGGTCGACGAGCGCCGCGGCATAGAACTCCTGGGCCGCCCGGTGTGCCTCGACGAGCCGGGTGCGCCGGCCCAGGCCGCCCTCCTCGCGGCGGCCCCCACCCGGCCCCTCCTCGTAGCGCAGCTCCATGCCGACCTTGGCGGCCAGCCGCTCGACGGCCTCGGTGAAGGTGAGGTGCTCGACCTTCTGGACGAAGGAGATGACGTCGCCGCCCTCACCGCAGCCGAAGCAGTGGTAGGCCCCGACGGCCGGGCGCACGGTGAACGAGGGGGTCTTCTCGTCGTGGAAGGGGCACAGGCCCTTGAGCGACCCGACGCCGGCCGGACGCAGCGTGACATGGTCGCGCACGACGTCCTCGATGGACGACCGCTCCTTGACCGCCGTGATGTCCTCGGCCCTGATCCGACCCGCCACGAACCCTCCTTGTCGACGGCGAGTCTAGGTGAGGCGACCGTCGGCCTCCGCAGCGTCCGCACCGTCCGCATCGTCCGCGTCCGCCGCGAGGATCTGCTCGCGGAGGATGTCGGCATGGCCGGCGTGCCGGGCGTACTCCTCGATGAGGTGGACGTAGATCCAGCGCAGGGTGAGCGGGCCGCGCCGGTTGTGCAGCGCGAGGTCGTCGAGGTCGTATGCCGCGGCGAGCTCCCGGGACTCGGCGCAGGCCCGGCGGAAGTCGGCGAGGGCCCCGGCCACGGTGTCCTCGTCGTCGAGGGCGAAGCTCTCGTCGACCGTCTCGGGGATCCCGACCTCGGCCCGGGTGCGGCCACCGAGCGCGACGGGGAACCACACCCGCTCGACGAAGGCCGCGTGGCGCAGCAGCCCGAGCGGGGTCGTCAGCGACGGCACGAGGCGCCGCCGGGCCTGCTCGTCGCTCAACCCGTCGACGGCGGCCGCGAGCTGGGCCCGTTGCTCGTCGAGGAACGCCTCGAGGGTGGTTCGCTCCTCGGCCACGAGGACGCCGTTGGGTCGCCAGGGCTGGTCGGGTGCCATGCCGGGACGCTACCCCAGCGTCCGCCCGGGCCCGACGATCCTCTTAAACCAATCGGTTGACTTGCCGGCCGGTCGGTCGTACCGTTGGTGAACCAGTTGGTTGATTTGGAGGTGACCGGATGCCCACCGCGACGCTCGAGCGGGGCAGCGCCGACCCGCTGTCCCTCGCCTTCGCCGCCCTTGCCGACCCGACCAGACGGGACCTCGTCGCCCGGCTCTCCGTCGCCGACGCGACCCTGAGCCAGCTCGCGGGCTCGTATGACATGAGCCTCCAGGCCGTCGCGAAGCACCTCGCCGTCCTCGAGAAGGCCGGCCTCGTGTCCCGGGGCCGGGAGGCCCAGCGCCGCCCCGTCCACCTCGAGGCCGAGGCCCTCTCACCCGTCGCCGACTGGCTCGAGCGATACCGCCAGGCGGCCGAGGAGCGCTTCGCCCGCCTCGACGACCTCCTCGCGACCCTTCCACCCGGGCCCGACGCCCCACCGGCCGGGCCGCCGCACGGCATACCCCATGACGACCAGCCCACCGACCAGGAGGACCGATGACCGACTACCGCCAGGCCCACATCGAGGCCGACCCCACCGTCCCGATCATCCGGATCATCCGCGACTTCGCGGCGACGCCGGCCCAGGTCCAGCGGGCGCACACCGACCCGGAGCTGTATGCCGCGTGGGTCGGCCCCGCGGACGTGAGCACCCGGATCGTCCACTGGGACGCGCGGTCCGGAGGGAGCTTCGCGTTCACGAACGTCCGCGGCGAGGAGGAGTACTCCTTCCACGGCTGCTTCCACGAGGTCTCCCCCACCCGGATCGTCCAGACCTTCACCTACGACGGCTGGCCCGAGGGGGTGTCGCTCGAGACGCTCACCCTCACCGACCTCGGCGACGGCCGGACTCGGCTCGTCGCCCAGTCCCTCGTCGACAGCTTCGAGGCGCGGGACCAGTGGTTGGCGAGCGGCATGGAGACGGGCGTCAACGACGGCTATGCGAAGCTCGACGCCCTCCTGCCCTCCCTCACCTGACCCCGCCACACCTACCCACGGAGACGACGATGACCATCACGACCTGCCTCTGGTTCCAGGGCGACGTCGAGCAGGCGCTCGAGCGCTACACGAGCGTCTTCCCCGACTCCGAGGTCCTCTCGCTCGAGACGATGCCCGGCGAGCCGCCGACCCAGCTCGCCGAGTGGCGGATGCTGGGGACGACGTTCCGGGCCATCAGCCAACCGTCGGACTTCCGGTTCACCGAGGCGATGTCGCTGAGCGTCACGGCGGCCGACCAGGACGAGGTCGACCGCTACTGGTCCGGCCTCCTCGACGGCGGCGGCGAGGAGTCGATGTGCGGCTGGCTCAAGGACCCCTTCGGCGTGTGGTGGCAGATCGTCCCGGCGCAGCTCCCCGGCCTGCTCGGCGACCCCGACCCCGCTCGGGCGGCGGCGATCCGGGAGGTCTTCTTCACCCAGCGCCGGATCGTCGTCGCCGACCTCGTCGCGGCGGCCGACGCGGCCTCCTCCTGACCGGACCGGGCGCGACGCTCAGCACCAGCGGCCGTGCAGCTCGAGGGCGCGGACGTCGGTGAGCGAGGCGACCTGGTCGACGACGACCCGGAGCGCTGCTGCGTCGGAGCCGGCGGCATCGTGGTCGGCCCGCAGGTCGGGGTCGAGCCGCTCGGGATGACCGCGGTAGGCCTCGACGAGGTCGCCGACGATCTCGCGCTGCCGGGCCATGAGGGCCACCCGCTCGTCGGCGAACATGACGAAGTGGGCGGCGACGGCCTTGAGGACGGCGCACTCCGCCCGGGTCGGCACCGGGACGACGAGGTCGGCGGCGTGGCGGGCGTGCGGCCCGGGGCCGTGCCGGTCGCGGGTCGCCACCTCGACGGCGAGGACGAAGCGGCCGATGAGCCGCGAGGTGATGTCCTTGAGCCCGGCGAGGTCGCGCCGCGTCCCGTCGTATGCCGCGGGCAGCGCCCCGTCGCCGAGGAGCCGGTCCAGCGCGGCCCCCAGGTCGTCGGTCGTGAGGTCGGGCGCGTAGACGCCGACGGCGACGGCCAGCACCCCGGAGACGTCGTCGGCGTCCCGGAGCCGGCGCGGGTCGAGACGCCGCGAGGCGATGGCGTCCTCGACATCGTGGACGGAGTACGCGACGTCGTCGGACCAGTCCATGACCTCGGCCTCGAACGACCGGCCACCGACCGGAGCGCCCTCACGGAACCACCCGAACACCGGCGCGTCGTCGGCATACACCCCGAACTTGCGCGTCCCACCCGGGCCCTCCCCCCGCGCCCAGGGGTACTTCGTCGCCGCGTCGAGGCTGGCCCGGGTGAGGTTGAGCCCGGCGGGCCGCCCGTCGGCGTGGAACCGCTTGGCCTCGAGCCGGGTCAGCAGCCGCAGCGTCTGGGCGTTGCCCTCGAAGCCGCCGATGTCGGCGGCCACCGCGTCGAGCGCCTCCTCGCCGTTGTGGCCGAAGGGCGGGTGGCCGAGATCGTGGGCGAGGCAGGCGGTGTCGACGACGTCGGCGGAGCAGCCGAGCGCGGCCCCGAACTCGCGGCCGATCTGGGCGACCTCGAGGGAGTGGGTCAGCCGGTTGCGGACGAAGTCGTCGCTGCCCGGCTGGACGACCTGGGTCTTGGCCGACAGCCGTCGCAGGCTCGCGCTGTGGATGAGCCGGGCCCGGTCCCGGGCGAAGTCGTCCCGGTCGGCGCGCTTGACGGCGGGATCCTCGGCGACCCAGCGCTCCCGGTCCCGCGCGGCATACGTCACGGGCCCACCCTAGGGCCGGGCCGCCCGCGCCGCCTCGGCCGCTCGCGCCACCCACCCGGGCGGGGTGCCGTATCGCTGGGGCCGGATGAGTCGGCCGTTCGCGCAGTCGTCGATGAGCTGGAGGAGCCGCCGCTCCCGGGTCGCCTCCTGCTTGGCCGAGGCGACCCAGTGGGCGCAGAGCCTGCGGTAGGACGGGGTGGCGCTCGCCCAGAACGCCGCGGCGGCGGGATCGGCCGCGAGCCGCGCCTCTGCCTCCGGGGCGAGGGCGACGTCCCCCTGCTCGAAGGAGTAGGTCCCGGTCCGGTCGGGCCGTCGTCGCTCGTAGGCCGCGAGCCCCGCCGGCGCCATCCGTCCCTCGGCGATGAGCCGCTCGACGGTCGCGACGTTGATGGCGCTCCACATGCTCGTCGGCTTGCGGGGCGTCCACCGCTGTCGACGGGCGTCCTCGTCGATGCGCTCGGCGCGGCTGTCGATCCAGCCGAAGCACAGCGCCTCGACGACGGCGTCCTCCCAGGTGAGGCCGCGCTCTGCGACGTGCTTCTTGTTCAGGCCCATCCACAGCTCGGTCTCGGTCTCGTGGTGCGCCTCGAGCCAGGCCCGCCACTCGGCCGGACCGCTGAAGAAGAGCGCCGGCCGCTCGGGTGTCCCGCCCGGCGTGCCGATCGTCCTGCGTGCCATGGCCTCCAGCCTGCCATCGGGTCCGGACATCGGGGCCCCGGCGGCCCGACCTTCTCCGCGCGCCCCCGCCGTGGCCGCCGCGAGGGGTGGCGTTCCGCCCCATCAGCACCTCGGAAGGGGCGGATCCCCACCCCTCGGCGAGACGGGTCGGGCGGATCCCCACCCTTCGGCGAGACGGGTCGGGCGGATCCCCACCCTCGGCGAGACGGGTCGGGCGGACCCCACCCCTCGGCGAGACGAGTCAGGCGGGCGGGCCGACGATCGGCACCCGGCCGCGGGTCGCCTCGAAGATGAGTGAGGTCTCGACGTGGACGACCCCGGGCCGGGTCGCGAGGTGGTCGAGGACGAGGTCGCGCAGCGCGTCGGCCCCGGCCGCGGCCACGTGGACGAGGTAGTCGTTCGCCCCGCTCGTGTTGTAGACGGCGAGCACCCCCGGCACCGAGACCGCCGCGTCGCGGAAGGCCTCGACCTCCTCGCGGGTGTGTCCGGCGAAGCGCAGCGCGACCATCGCCTCGACGCCGAGACCGACGGCGGCGGGGTCGATGTCGGCGTGGATCCCCCGGACGACCCCGCGTTCGCGCAGACCGCGGACCCGGTCGGCACACGTCGACTCGGCGACGCCGACCGCGCGCGCCAGCGCCGCGTTCGAGCGCCGGCCGTCCTCGGCGAGCGCCGCGACGAGCGCGGCGTCCACGGCGTCGAGCCGCGGACGCGGGCGAGGGCTGGGACCGGGGCTGAGCGGCGGGGAGGTGGTCACCGGCATACCGTATGCCGTCCGATCCCCGGTGAACCAGCGCCACGAGTGATCTCCACCGCGGAATCTCCGGAACCCTGGCACGGAGACCGGAGGAACCTCATCCTGAAGGAGACAGCGTCGTCGAAGGAGGCCCACCCATGACCCACCCCGGCTACCACCCCGAGAGCGCGAAGCACACCGACACCACGGCCGTGCACGCCGGTCGGGAGGACCTCCACGAGCTCGGTGTCCATGTGCCACCGATCGATCTCTCGACGACCTACCCCCTGCACGACATCGAGGCCGGGGGCCACGCCTACGACGTCCTCGGCGCCGGCGACCGCCCCGAGCCCGGCATGCCGCTCGTCTACCAGCGGCTGTGGAACCCCGGCGTCGACCGGTTCGAGCGCTCCCTCGCCGCCCTCGAGGGATGCGACGAGGCCGTCGCGTTCGCCACCGGCATGGCGGCGGTCACCGCGACCCTGCTCGCCTGCGTCGTCGAGGGCACGCCGCACGTCGTCGCCATCCGCCCGGTCTACGGCGGCACCGACCACCTCCTCACGACGGGCCTGCTCGGCACGAGCGTCACCTGGGCGACCCCCGACACCGTCGCGGAGTCGATCCGCCCCGACACCGGGCTCGTCCTCTTCGAGACCCCCGGGAACCCCACCCTCGACCTCGTCGACATCGCCGCGGTCGCCGAGGCGGCCGGCGCGATCCCCGTCCTCGTCGACAACACCTTCGCGACCCCCGTCCTCCAGCAGCCCGCGGCGCATGGCGCGACCCTCGTCCTGCACTCGGCGACGAAGTTCATCGGCGGCCACGGCGACAGCCTCGGCGGCATCGTCGCCGGACCGTCGGAGTGGGCCGAGCGGCTGCGCCGGGTCCGGGCCGTGACGGGCGCCCTGCTCCACCCGCTCGCGGCCTACGAGATGCACCGCGGCATCCAGACCCTCCCGGTCCGGGTCCGGGCGGCGCAGGAGAGCGCCCAGCACGTCGTCTCCTGGCTGCGCGACCAGCCCGCGGTCGACCGGGTCTTCTACCCCGGACTCGACGACCCGACCGGGATCACCGCCCGGCAGATGCGCGGCCCCGGCTCGATGGTGGCCTTCTCGCTGCGCGGCGGGTACGCCGCGGCCTCGACGGTCGCGTCCTCCTGCCGGCTCATCACCCACGCCGTGTCGCTCGGCTCGGTCGACTCGCTCATCCAGCACCCCGCGGCGCTGACCCACCGTCCGGTGCCCGAGGAGGCGCGCCCGCACGCCGACGTCCTGCGGCTCTCCGTCGGGCTCGAGGACCCGGCCGACATCATCGCCGACCTCGACAAGGCGCTCGCCCAGGTCGGCTGACCGGTCAGCCGCCGGAGACGGACAGCTCGGCCTGGGCGACGGCGGCGCGCTGGGCGTCGTCGAGATCCCGGCTCGCGAGCCAGTTCTCCGGCAGGGCGACCACCCGCGGGGAGCCGGACCGCCCGCGTGGGCCCTCGGCCGGCTCCCCCGGCCAGGGCACGTCGAGGTCGAGCCCGCCGATGAGGTCGTCGAGTGCCTGGAGGGACTCGACGAGGGCGAGCTGGTTGCGCACCGTCGACCCCGCGGGGAAGCCCTTGAGATACCACGCGATGTGCTTGCGGATGTCGCGGCAGCCGCGCTGCTCGTCCCCGTCGTAGAAGTCGACGAGGTATGCCGCGTGCCGCCGCAGCGTCGCCGTCACCTCGCGCAGTGAGGGGCGGACCCGCACGTCCGACCCGGCGAACGCCGCGGCGAGGTCGGTGAACAGCCACGGCCGGCCGAGGCAGCCACGGCCGACGACGACCCCGTCGCAGCCGGTCTGCTCCACCATGGCGAGCGCGTCCTCGGCCGACCAGATGTCGCCGTTGCCGAGGACGGGGATCGACGACACCGCCTCCTTGAGCCGGGCGATGGCGCTCCAGTCGGCCTGCCCGGAGTAGGACTGGGCGGCGGTGCGGCCGTGGAGCGCGACGGCGGCGACGCCCTCCCCCTCGGCGATCCGGCCGGCGTCGAGGTAGGTCAGGTGCTCGTCGTCGATGCCCGTGCGCATCTTGACGGTGACGGGGATGCCGTAGGGGTCGGCCTCGCGGACGGCCGCCGCGACGATCGCTCGGAACAGCTCGGTCTTCCACGGCAGGGCCGAGCCGCCGCCCTTGCGGGTCACCTTCGGCACCGGGCAGCCGAAGTTGAGGTCGATGTGGTCGGTACGGTCCTCCGTGACGAGCATCCGGACGGCGAGGCCGACCGTCGCGGGCTCGACGCCGTAGAGCTGGACGGACCGGGGGCTCTCGTCGGGGTCGTGGCCGACGAGCCGCAGGGTCTCCGGTCTGCGCTCCACGAGGGCGCGGGAGGTGACCATCTCGTTGACGTAGAGGCTCGTCGCACCGCTGGCCCCGCCCCCGGTCGCACCGGACTCGCGGCACAGGCGGCGGAAGGCCCGGTTCGTGATCCCGGCCATCGGGGCGAGGACCACCGGCGAGCCGAGGGTCAGCCGCCCGAAGCGCAGCGGGCCACGGACGGCGGGGCTCGGTGGCTGGGTCGGTGCCACACCGGACGCGCCGGCATCCGGGCGGGTCGGGCTGAGGCTCGTCGTGCTCGTCATGACCGACCCATTGTCACCGAGGCGACCCGGCCCTCGAAATCGAGGCGGGGACGGTGGCCGGGCGGCTAGGGCGACAGCGACACCTCACCCGTCAGCCACCCGTCCCCGTCCGCGACCGGGCCGACCTCGCCGACCCGCCAGAGCCGCCCGCCGATGACGTCCCAGGCCAGGAGGGTGACGACGGGCTGCGCGCTGGCGTTCGGGTAGGTCGTCGCCGTGAGCAGCAGGACGTCCTGCGGCCCCCACCCCAGCGCCTCCAGCGCACCCTTCGGCACCCCGTCGACATCGGGGACGGCGAGGACCCGCGCGTGGGCGGTCGTGTCGAACTGCACGGCATACGCACCCTGGTTCGAGCCGACGACGTCGCGGACCCGGCTCGAGAGATGGGCCCCGGAGGCCGACCAGCCCTCGAGGTTGGTCACCGTCTCGCCCACCCACCCCGTGGCCGTGGCCGGGACCAGGCGCGCGTCGGACCGGGTCCCGTCGGCCCGGGCGGTCTCGAGGGTGGGGCGCCCCTGGGCGTCGAGGGCGAGGCGGCCCGGACCCGGGAAGCCCGAGCCGACCCTGGTCATGTCGCCGGTGGCCGGGTCGATCTGCCAGGTCTGCCGGTCGGAGGCGACGACGAGGTGCCGGCCGTCGCGGGACCAGCCGCCGGAGACGAGCCCGCCCCCGGGCACGCTCCAGCTCCGCGTGGCGCCCTCGCGGACGTCGAGCGTCGTGACCGACCCGGGCTGGATGAACACGACCCGATGCCGGTCGGCGGCGACTGCGTGCGCGCCGAGGTAGGGGTAGCGGGCGCCGTCCGCCGCGCGCAGCGACGTCAGTGGCAGGTCGTCGACCTCGACGTAGGTCCCGGCGGCGCGGTCCGGGACGTAGAGGACCGGAAGGTACCGGTCGCCGTCGCTGCCGCAGGAGGACGGCCCGGACCGGCTCGACGACGCCACCGAGATCGGACAGCCGCGGCAGGACCGACTCGGGCCCCACCCCGAGATGGACCGGCAGGGCGATGTCCGCCGCCGTCGGCAGCGCGGGCAGGGCGCCGAGGGCGTCGGGTTCCGGCAGCACGTCGACGGTCACCCCGTCGACGTCGGTGGACCGTGGGACGTAGGCGGTCGGGGCCTCCCGGTCCGCTGGGGCGGGCGGCGGCTGGGGGGTCTGCTCGCGGGTGATGCCGACGACGACCGCGGCGACCGCCGCGGCACCGGCGAGCCCCACGGCGACGAGCCGGCGTCGGCGGACGACGCGACGCCGGGCCTGCGCCCACGCCGCCTCCGCGAGGTCCGGCTCCGGGACGTCGGCGGCGAGGTCCCTCAGCAGGGCGCCGATCGGGGTGCTCATGACCAGCCTCCTCGGGTGGTCGTGTCATGGCGGGGGGCGTCGTCGGCCACCTCGACGAGGTCGGGCACGACCGTGCGCAGCCGGTCGAGGGCGGCATGGGTCTGGCTCTTGACCGTTCCCACGCTCACCCCGAGGATCGCGGCCGACTCCCGCTCGGACCGGTCCTCGACGAAGCGGAGGACGAGGACGGCCCGCTGCTTCGCCGTGAGCGACGCGAGCGCGCGCTCGACATCGACCCGCTCGGAGACCCGGTCCGCCTCGATGGGCCCGGATGGCTCGGCATCGTCCCGGGCCGGCAGCCCGACGACCTCGCGGCGGCGCTTGCGCCACGCGGAGACGGCGTCGCGGTACAGGATCGTCCGCACGTAGGCGTCGGGATGCTCGCCCTTGAGCCGCGGCCATCGTTCCGCGAGCTTGACGAGGGCACCCTGGAGCAGGTCCTCGGCGAGGTGGACGTCGCCACAGACGAGGTATGCCGCGCGCAGCAGGGCATGCTGGCGGGCCCGGACGTACTCGACGAAGTCCGGGTCGACGGCATACCGGCCGGTCACCCGCGCCACCTCCTCACGATCCCCTCATGGGAGGAACGCACCAGGCCCCTCCGGAGGTTGGGCGATGCCCGCGGATCAGGCTCAGAGCCAGCCGTTCTCGTCGGCGATCCGGGCGGCGTCGGCACGGTTGCGGCCCCCCGTCTTGCCCATGGCCGCCGAGAGGTGGTTCCGGACGGTGCCCTCGCTCAGATGCACCACCTTGGCGATGTCGGAGATCGAGCCACCGCCCCGGGCGGCCCGGAGCAGGTCGGCCTCCCGACCGGTCAGCGGCGACTCACCGCTGACGAGGGAGTCCGCCGCGAGGGCGGGGTCGACGACGCGCATCCCGGCATGGACCCTCCGGACGGCGTCGGCGAGGGACCTCGCCGGGGTGTCCTTGACGACGAAGCCGTCGGCCCCGGCCTGCAGCGCCCGGCGGAGGTAGCCCGGACGCCCGAAGGTCGTGACGACGAGGACCCTCGTCGACGGGGAGACCGCGCGCAGGTCCGCCGTGGCGGCGATGCCGTCGAGACCCGGCATGTCGACGTCCATGAGGACGACATCGGGATGGTGCTCCTCGACGGCCGAGACGACCTCGTCGCCCCGGGCCACCTCGGCGACGACGTCGATGTCCGCCTCGAGGTCGAGGAGGGTGGCGAGCGCGCCGCGGACGAGGGCCTGGTCGTCGGCGACGAGGATGCGGATCGGGGCGGTCACGGGGTCAGGACCTCCTGGGTCGGCTCGGCGCTCGGCGCGAGGTCGGGGACGAGGACCTCGAGGCGGGTTCCCCGGGGCTCGGCGGGCTCGACCCGCAGCTCGACGCCGGCGAGCCGGGCCCGCTCCCGCAGGCCGCGCAGCCCGTTGCCCTCGGCCGGTGCTCCGGCCGGACCGACGCCGCGTCCGTCGTCGGTGATGACGAGGCTCGCCGGGGTGACGGAGATCCGGCAGTGGGACGCCCGGCTGTGCCGCAGGACGTTCGTCACCCCCTCCCGGACGGTCCAGGCGAACATCTCGTCGACGTCGGAGGGCAACGCGGGGATCTCCGTCGGAGCCTGCGGCTCGATCCCGGCGCTCGACAGTGCGCCGTGGGCACGCACGATCTCGGCCGCAAGGCTGATCTCGCGGTAGCCGGCGACCGCGCGCCGCACGTCCGCGAGCGCCTCGCGGGACAGCCGCTCGAGGTCGGCGACCTCGGACCGCGCCCGTTCCGGCGAGGCCTCGAGCAGCCGGCCGGCCAGCTCGGCCTTGACGGTGATGACCGTGAGGCTGTGCCCGAGGATGTCGTGCAGGTCCCGGGCGAACCGGTCCCGCTCCGAGATGAGCGCGAGCTGGGCCTCGACCTCGCGGGACCGCGCCTGGTCGATGTTGCGCTGGAGGACGAGGACGAACCCCCAGACGGCGAGCCCGGCCGACAGCGTGCCGGTGGCCAGGCCCTGGGTGTCGGTCCACGTGTGGGCGATCCACCGGTACGTCAGCTCGGCGAAGCCCGCGACGAGGAACACCCAGGCGACGGCCCACCGTCCGAAGACGATCGGACCGAGGACGGCGACGTACGGAGCCGTGCTCAGCCCCTCGGTCCCGAGCAGGGCGACGGCCGCCAGGGCGAGCCCGAGCATGGCGCCCACCCAGATCGTCGTCGTCGTCCGGCTCCGCGCCTGCTCCCGTGCCACGACGGACCGGAAGGCGCGGGCCGCGATGAGGTAGGTGCCGCCGAACGCGACGAGGACGACGGCGCCGGCATACCCCCGGACGGTGCCGAGGTCGATGGCGTCGACGATCGGGCTGATGAGGAAGATGAGCCAGACCCCGGCGAAGAGCGGGCCCCAGCGACGCGCCGAGCGCCACCGGGACTCGCCCTCCCGGACCGGCGACGCCTCGACCATGGTGGTCACGCTAACAAGCCCGGACATGTCCTCGGCCGATCCCGTTCGCTGCGCTCAGACGCGGGCCGTGTCCTTGCGGAACCGCCAGACGGCGCCCGCGACGAAGATGGCGGACCAGACGACGAGGTTGACGACCCAGGAGAGCTCGAAGGCGTCGTAGGTCCCGCTCGTCGTGAGGGTCAGCGGCCAGTGGGCGATCGCGCCGAACCCGTAGATGGGGGTGAGCTCCGCGATCTTGCCGTAGGTCGTGTCGGTCGAGATGGGGCCGGTGAAGATCCCGCCGAAGATCGACAGGATCGCGAGCACCGGGCCGATGAACTGCATGACGTTGTCGCTCGGGAGCAGGTACCCCATGAAGAGGCCGAACGCGGCGAAGGCGAGCGACCCGACGAGGATGATGGCGGCGCACTCGACCCACGTCCGGACGGCCATGTGCGCGTGGCCGGTCACCCGCGCGACGAGGAACGTCACGCCCGTCGCGATGGCGCCGAGGACGAGCGCGCTGATCATCTTCATGACGACGTAGGCGACGGGGTTGAGCGGCGTGAGCCGGAGCTGCCGGCTCCACCCGCTCGCCCGCTCGATCGAGACGGAGGCGCCGGCCGAGGTCGTCGCGAGGACCGCGCCGTAGAGGGCCATGCTCACCATGACGTAGGCGCCGACGTTGGCGATGACCCCCGGGCCCATGACGTCGTCCTGGCCGGTGATCTGCGAGCTGATGAAGAGGAACATCACCGGCGGGAAGACGAGCATGAAGATCATCGTCCGGCGGTTCCGGAGGACCCGGCGCAGCTCGATGCCGAGGACGGTGAGGTCGACGAGCCGGCGGCTCGGGCGCGGACGGGTGGTCAGGTCGATCGTGGGGGTCGTCATCTCAGTGCACCTCGCTGCTCTCGGTCTCGGCCAGGTCGGCGGCGCCCGGGGAGGACCTCGTCGACCTCGGCGGCCTCGTCGTGGTCCCCGGTCAGGGCGACGAAGGCGTCCTCGATGCCCCGCGCGACGATCTCGAGGTCCCGCGCCGGGGTCTCGGTGAGGAGGAAGCGCGCGACGGCGTCGCTGTCCTTCGCGTGGACGAGGAGCTGGTCGCCGCGGACGTCGACGGCGTCGACCCCCGGTATGCCGCGCAGCGCGTCGCGGGTGACGCCCGGCCAGGTGGCCCGCACCGCGCGGCCGGCGCCGAGCGCCTTGATCTCGGCCGGGGTGCCGTCGGCGACGACCCGCCCGTGCCGGACGAAGACGATCCGGTCGGCGTAGGCGTCCGCCTCCTCGAGGTAGTGCGTCGCGAAGAGGACGGTCCGGCCCTGCTCGGCGTCCGAGCGGATGCTGTCCCAGAAGGCGCGCCGGGTGGCGACGTCCATGCCGGTCGTCGGCTCGTCGAGGATGATGAGCTCGGGGTCGCTGACGAGCGCCATGGCGAAGCGGACCCGCTGCTGCTCGCCCCCGGAGCACTTGCCGACCTGCCGGTTCGCGATCTCGGTGACGCCGGCGGTGTCCATCACCTCGTCGACGGGACGGGCGGCGGCGAACAGGGCCGCCGTGTAGCGGATCGTCTCCTCGACGGTGAGATCCTTGAGCAGGCCGCCGGTCTGCATGACGGCGGAGACGAGCCCGTGGGCGATGGCATCCGTGGGCTCGAGGCCGAAGACGGAGACGGTGCCCTCGGTCGGCCGGGCCAGGCCGAGGATCATGTCGATCGTCGTCGTCTTGCCCGCGCCGTTCGGGCCGAGGAAGGCGACGACCTCGCCCTGGCGGATCGTGAGGTCGATGCCGCGGACGGCGTGGACGTCGCCGAAGCTCTTGGTGAGCCCGGCGAGCTCGATGGCTGTGGTGGTCATGGCAGCCATCATGGGGTGCCGGGCCGGGATCACCGTCAGACGGGCGTCATGACCCGGGCGTGACGTTTGTCAGCAGCCGACGAGGCGCTGGGCCAGCCACCCCTCGACCTGGTCGAGGGCGACCCGCTCCTGCGCCATCGTGTCGCGGTCCCGGATCGTCACGGCGTCGTCCTCGAGCGTGTCGAAGTCGACGGTGAGACAGAAGGGAGTGCCGATCTCGTCGTGTCGCCGGTAGCGCCGGCCGATGGCGCCGGAGTCGTCGAAGTCGATGTTCCAGTGCCGGCGCAGCCGGGCGGCGAGGTCCCGCGCCTTCGGCGAGAGATCGGCGTTGCGCGACAGCGGGAGCACCGCGGCCTTGACCGGCGCGAGTCGCGGGTCGAGGCGCAGGACGATCCGCTTGTCCACCCCGCCCTTGGTGTTGGGGGCCTCGTCCTCGGCATAGGCGTCGATGAGGAAGGTCATGAGCGAACGGGACAGCCCGGCCGCCGGCTCGATGACGTACGGGGTGTATGCCGCCCCGGCCTCCTGGTCGAAGTAGACGAGGTCGGTCCCGGAGTGCTGCGAGTGGGTGGTCAGGTCGAAGTCGGTGCGGTTGGCGATCCCCTCGAGCTCGCCCCACTCCGAGCCGGCGAAGTTGAAGCGGTACTCGATGTCGACGGTCCGCTTCGAGTAGTGCGAGAGCTTCTCCTGCGGGTGCTCGTAGTGGCGGAGGTTCTCGGCCGTGATGCCGAGGTCGACGTACCACCGGGTCCGCTCGTCGATCCAGTACTCGTGCCACTGCTCGTCCTCGCCCGGCTTGACGAAGAACTCCATCTCCATCTGCTCGAACTCGCGGGTCCGGAAGATGAAGTTGCCGGGCGTGATCTCGTTGCGGAAGCTCTTGCCGGTCTGGGCGATCCCGAACGGCGGCTTCATCCGGGCGGCCTGCATGACGTTGAGGAAGTTGATGAAGATGCCCTGCGCCGTCTCCGGCCGGAGGTAGTGCAGCCCCGACTCGTCCTCGATGACCCCGAGGTGGGTCTTGAGCATCATGTTGAACTCGCGGGGCGCGGTCCACTGCCCCTTCGTCCCGCAGCTCGGGCAGCCGATCTCCTCGAGCGTGACGTGGTCGGGGCTCGACCTGCTTGCCCTTCTTGGCCGCCTTGTCGGCGATCGCCTCCTGGAGGTGGTCCATCCGGAAGCGCTTGTGGCAGGACAGGCACTCGATGAGCGGGTCGGTGAACTCCCCGACGTGGCCCGAGGCGACCCACGTCTGACGCGGCAGGATGATCGAGGAGTCGAGGCCGACGATGTCCTCGCGGCCGGTCACCATGGCCTTCCACCACTGCCGCTTGATGTTCTCCTTCAGCTCGACGCCGAGGGGCCCGTAGTCCCACGCCGACCTCGTGCCGCCGTAGATCTCTCCGCACGGGAAGACGAACCCGCGGCGCTTGGCGAGGGAGACGACGGTATCGACGGTCGACGTGGGTGCAGCCATGGCGGACAGGGTATCCGGGGCGCGACGGACCCCGCGCCCGGGTTCCATCCGTCGTCCGGCCCCGTGGCCACCCCCTCCGGACCGGTAGCCTGACCGACCATGCCGTCCCCCCTGCGCCAGTCCGTCGAGCGGGCGAGCCTGCCGCTCGTCGCCCGGCTGAGCCGGCTCCCCCGCCTCGTTCCCTTCCTCGTCCTGCTGGCCCTCATGGTCGCGGGCATCCTCGTCCCCGGCTGGGGCTGGGTGCTCCTCGCCGTCGTCACGGTCTTCCTCGGCTGGATCCTCTATCTCGGCTGGCCCCAGCTGAGCGGCTCCGAGCGCCTCATGCGGGTGGCCGTCATCGTCATGGCGGCCGCCATCACGATCACCCAGGCCGTGCCGCGCGGCTGAGCCCGCGCCGGCCAGTGGCCCCATTTGACGCCCGCGCCGTCTCTAAATGAGAATGGTTGTCATGTTCGATTCTCGCACTCCGAGTGGCCGTGGGCCTCGGGCTCGTCGCCGCCGCCCTCACCCTCTCCGGCTGCGGGACGTCCACGAGCCCACGGGACGCCGGGAAGCTCACCGTCACCGCGGCCTTCTACCCCCTCCAGTACGCCGCGGAGCGGGTGGGCGGCGACCACGTCGTCGTCAGCGAGCCTCACCAGGCCCGGCGCCGAGCCGCACGACCTCGAGCTGACCCCGCGCCAGGTCGCCGAGATGACCGACGCGACGCTCATCGTCTACGAGAAGGGCTTCCAGCCGGCCGTCGACGACGCGGTCGCCTCCATCGGCGGCACCGCCGGCTTCGACGTCTCCACCGCGGCCCGGCTCACCCTTCCCGCCCCGCACGAGAGCGGACAGGACCAGACGTTGTCCGTCGACCCCCACTTCTGGCTCGACCCCACCCGGTATGCCGACGTCGTCGCCGCCATCGGGAAGGAGCTCGCGGCCAAGGATCCCGGGCACGCCGCGGACTACACGGCCAACGCCGCGTCGATGGTCGAGGACCTGACCGCCCTCGACCAGGAGTTCGAGACCGGCCTGGCCCACTGCGCCGACCCGACGATCGTCACCGGCCACGCGGCATTCGGCTACCTCGCCCAGCGCTACGGCCTCACCCAGGTCAGCGTCAGCGGCATCTCCCCCGACATCGAGCCGACCGCCTCGCAGATGAGCGACATCGTCTCGCTCATCGAGCGCGAGCACGTCTCGACGGTCTATGCCGAGACCCTCGTCAGCCCCGCCCTCGTCGAGACGATCGCCCGCGAGACCGGTGCGTCGGTCGCCGTGCTGGACCCGGTGGCCGGCATCACGAAGGAGTCTGCCGGACAGGACTACTTTGCTGTCATGCGCGCCAACCTCGCGACCCTCGAGAAGGGACAGCAGTGCTCGTGAGCGAGCCCCCCGTCATCTCCCTCCGCGAGGCGTCCTTCGGCTACGGGGACATCCCCGTCGTCTCCCGCGTCGACCTCGACATCCACCGCGGAGACGTCGTCGCCGTCCTCGGCCCCAACGGCTCCGGCAAGTCGACGCTCATCAAGGGCGTCCTCGGTCTCGACGAGCACCTCGGGGGGGACATCGAGCTGTTCGGCGTCGCCCGGGAGCGGTTCCGCGACTTCACCCGGCTCGGCTACGTCCCCCAGCGACACTCCCTCTCGGCCTCGGTCCGAGCCACGGCCGCGGAGATCGTCGAGGTGGGCCGCCTTCCGCACCGGCCCTGGTGGCGGCCCGCCTCCCGTGAGGACCGGCGCGTCGTCATGCGCTCGCTCGAGGTCGTCGGGCTGGCCGACCGGGCCGGCGAGGACGTCAGCACGTTCTCGGGGGGCAGCAGCGCCGGGTCCTCATCGCGCGTGCGCTCAGCGCGGAGCCCGACATCCTCGTCATGGACGAGCCCACCGCCGGCGTGGACGCCGGCAACCAGCGCGTCCTCGTCGATGTCCTCCACCGGCTGGCGTCGCAGGGCACGACGATGGTCATCGTCACCCACGAGCTCGCGGCCCTCGCGGACCTCGTCACCCGGGTCGTCTGCCTGAGCAACGGCGCGGTCGACTTCGACGGGACGGTCACGGCATACGCCGCCCATCTCGGGGTGCACGGCCCGGGCGACGACCATCATCCGCACCTGGCACCGACCGACCCAGGACAGCTCCACGACGTCGGCGTCGCCGGGCCGCTCGACCCGTCCGACGCCGAGGAGGGGGCCCGCGGTGCCTGAGCTCCTCGCCCTCGACTTCATGCGACAGGCCCTGCTCGCCGCCCTGCTCGTCGGCATCGCCGCCCCGCTCGTCGGCGTCTTCCTCGTCCAGCGCCGGCTCTCGCTCATCGGCGACGGGATGGGGCACGTGTCGCTCGCCGGTGTCGCCATCGGCATCCTCACCGGCTCGGCGCCCGTCCTCACCGCCCTCGCCGCGGCCGTCCTCGCCGCCGTCGCCGTCGAGCTGATCCGGGTCCGGGGCCGCACGAGCGGGGACATCGCGCTCGCCGTCATGTTCTACGGCGGCATCGCGGCGGGCGTCGTCCTCATCTCGATGTCGACGGCGTCGAGCCCGGCCAACCTCACCGGCTACCTCTTCGGCGCCATCCTCACGACGAGCACGGCCGACCTGCAGGTGTTCGCCGCCCTCGCCGTCGTCGTCCTCGTCGTCACCTCGCTGCTGCGCCCGCGGTTGTTCGCCGTCGCCAACGACGAGGAGTACGCCCGCGCCACCGGCATGCGGGTCACCGCGCTCAACCTCACCCTCGCCGTCCTCACCGCGGTCACCGTCGTCGTGTCGATGCGGGTCGTCGGCCTGCTGCTCATCAGCGCCCTCATGATCATCCCCAACGCGACGGCGCAGGTCTTCGCCCGCAGCTTCCGCTCCTCGGTCCGCTGGGCCGTCGGCATCGGCGTCCTCGCCAGCGTCGGCGGCGTCGTCGGGTCGTACTACGCCGGGACCCCCTCGGGCGGAACGATCGTCCTCGTCGCCATCGCGGTCTTCCTCCTCGCCGCGACCCTCGGGGGCGCCCGGCGCCGGATCGGCGCGGTCCGGCACCGGCGGGCCGAGGCGCACGACCACGAGCACGGCCCCGGCTGCGGGCATCCGTCCCTCCCGCACGGGGACCACGTCGACTATGTCCACGACGGCCACCGGCACGCGCCGCACGAGGGCCACTGGGACGAGCATGCCGACCACGCCGAGCACGCGGGGACGCCGAGCGACGGGTCCACCACCCGATGAGCACGGCACCGGACCACGGGGCGAGCCCGGAGCGCCGCTCGACCCGCCAGCGGGCGGCGCTGGCCGAGGCGCTGGCCGGCTCGACGGTCTTCCTCTCCGCCCAGGAGATCCATGCCCGGCTGCGGGCGGCCGGGACCCGGGTCGGCCTCGCGACGGTCTACCGCAACCTCCAGGCGATGGCCGCCGACGACGAGGTGGACACGATGCGCACCGAGGACGGCGAGTGCGTCTACCGCGCCTGTGCGACCAATGCCCACCACCACCACCTCGTCTGCCGCGGCTGCGGCCGCACCGTCGAGGTCGCCGACCGACGGGTCGAGTCGTGGGCGGAGGCGGTCGCGGCGGAGCACGGCTTCAGCGCCGTGCGGCATACCCTCGAGATCGACGGGCTCTGCCCCGCCTGCGCCGGTTCGAGGTAGTCGGCGACCCCACCAGGGGTGGTCGAGTGCCGCTGACGCCGCGCTACGGCGTCGGGCCGACGGTCGGCGCGTCGACGGCGCCGCCGTAGCGACGGTCGCGCGAGACGTAGGTCTCGATCGCCTGCCACAGGTGCCGCCGGTCGAAGTCCGGCCACAGCGTGTCGAGGAAGACCATCTCGGCGTAGGCGCTCTGCCACAGGAGGAAGTTGCTCGTCCGCTGCTCCCCCGAGCTCCGGACGAAGAGGTCGACGTCGGGCATGTCCGGCTCGGGCAGGTAGCGCGCGACGGTCCGCTCGTCGACGGCGCTCGCCTTGAGCCGGCCGCGGGCCACCTCCTCGGCGATCCGGCGCGCGGCGTCGCCGATCTCGGCCCGGCCGCCGTAGTTGACGCAGAAGTAGAGGGTGAGCCCGGTGTTGTCCCTCGTCAGCTCCTGCGCCGCCTCGAGCTCCCTGATGACCGAACCCCACAGCCGCGGCCGTCGACCGACCCAGCGCATCCGCACGCCCCACTCGTGGAGCTGGTCCCGGCGCCGCCGGATGACCTCGCGGTTGAACCCCATGAGGAAACGGACCTCGTCCGGCGACCGCTTCCAGTTCTCGGTGGAGAAGGCGTAGGCCGACAGGTGGCGCACGCCGACCTCGATCGCCCCGGCGACGACGTCGAGCAGGGCGGCCTCCCCGGCCTCGTGACCCTTCGTGCGGGGCAGCCCCCGCGCGTTGGCCCAGCGGCCGTTGCCGTCCATGACGATGGCGACATGGCCGGGGACGCTGCCCGGCGGGAGCGCCGGAGGCGTCGCACCGCTCGGGTGCGGGAACGGCCGGGTGGTCACCGGTCCACCATACGGAGGCTGCGGAGACCCCGTTCGAGATGCCACTGGAGGAAGGCCGTCGTCAGCCCGCTCCCCTCGCGGCGGTGGCGCGGGTCGGACGCGTCGGCGACGACCCAGTCGCCGGCGAGGAGGGCGGCGAGGAGGGCCAGCGTCTCCGGCGCGGGCGCCGCGGAGCCGGGGGGACGGCATCCCGAGCAGACGGCGCCACCGGAGGCGACGTGGAAGGCGCGGTGCGGACCCTCGGCACCGCACCGGGCGCAGTCCAGGAAGCTCGGGGCGTAGCCGGCGATGGCGAGCGCCCGGAGGAGGTAGGCGTCGAGGACGAGCCCCGGGTCGTGCTCCCCGCCGGCCAGCGACCGGAGCGCCCCCGTGACGAGGAGGAACTGCTGGATCGCCGGCTCGTGCTCCTCGGTGAGCCGGTCACACGTCTCGAGGACGGCCGTCGCGGCGGTCCACGCGCTGTAGTCCCGGGCGATGGCGTCGCCCCAGGGCTGGATCGTCTCGGCCTGGGTCACCGTGTCGAGGTTGCGGCCCTCGTAGGCCTGGACGTCGATGAGCATCCCCGGCTCGAGGCGTGCGCCGAAGCGGGACGTCGTCCGCCGCACGCCCTTGCCGACCGCCCGGACCTTGCCGAGCCGCCGGGTGAGCAGGGTGATGATCCGGTCGGCCTCCCCCAGCTTCTGGGTGCGCAGGACGACCGCCTCGTCACGGTAGAGGGGCACCCCCCCATTGTCGGGGGTCCCGGCGACGTTCCCGGTATGCCGCCCCGGCCGGTCGCGCCGGAACCGCGCCGCTGGGCGTCCTATCGTGGCCCCGTGAGCCCGTCCGAGCCCTTCTTCGCCCCGCTGCCCCCGCCCCCGGAGCGCCTCCAGGACGCCCCACCGGTCTACCCGGACCTGCCGTTCCAGGTGCCGATGAACGTCGTCGGGGTCCCGGTCGCCCTCCGGCTCGGGCTGGCGCGCAGCCGCGACACCCTCGTCGTGCTGAGCCATGCCGTCGTCTACCAGCGCGGGATCACCCTCACCGTCGAGAGCTGGGTTCGGCCCGGCACCGAGCTGCCCGAGGCCGGTCGCTCCTGGGAGGCGCTGCGACCCCGGTTCGGGGTTCTCCTCGACGACGGGACGAAGGTCGGCCACGACCCCCTGCTCGGGTGGCAGCTGCAGGCCGGCGAGGTCGACGGGGACGCGGGCGCGGCCCCGGGGCTCGTCCAGGTCGACGGGTCCTCGAGCCTGCTCACGACGAGCACGACGTGGTGGCTCTACCCGTTCCCGACCGGGCCGCGGCTCGATCTCGTCGTCGCGTGGGCCGACCGCGGCATCCCGGAGTCCCTCACGACCCTCGACCTCGCGCCGATGCACTCCTCCGCCGTTCTCGCCGAGCCGCTCTGGCCGCTGCCCGCGCCGCCGGAGGACGTCGGCTGGGCCGGTGACGGGCGGCCGATGGGTTCCCAGCACCCGCCGACCCGGGGGCCCGGGCCCGACCCGGCGGACCCCGGCGTGCCACCGGTGCCCTGACGCGGCATACGGTGGTGGCATGGAGTACCGATACCTCGGCAACAGCGGACTGAAGATCTCCGAGATCACCTACGGCAACTGGCTCACCCACGGCTCCCAGGTGGAGAACGAGGTCGCGACCCAGTGCGTGCGTGCGGCCCTCGAGAACGAGATCAGCACCTTCGACACGGCGGACGTCTACGCCAACACGGCGGCCGAGACCGTTCTCGGCGAGGCCCTCAAGGGCGAGCGCCGGGAGAGCCTCGAGATCTTCACGAAGGTCTACTGGCCGACCGGGCCCGGCGGCAAGAACGACACCGGCCTGTCCCGCAAGCACATCATGGAGTCGATCAACGGGTCGCTGACCCGCCTGCAGACCGACTACGTCGACCTCTACCAGGCCCACCGCTACGACACCGAGACCCCGCTCGAGGAGACGATGCAGGCGTTCGCCGACATCGTCCGGCAGGGCAAGGCGCTCTACATCGGGGTGAGCGAGTGGACCGCCGACCAGATCCGTGCGGGGCACGCCCTGGCGAAGGACCTCGGCTTCCAGCTCATCTCGAGCCAGCCGCAGTACTCCATGCTGTGGCGGGTCATCGAGGGCGAGGTCGTCCCGGCCTGCGCGGAGCTCGGCATCAGCCAGATCGTCTGGAGCCCGATCGCCCAGGGTGTGCTGACCGGCAAGTACCGGCCCGGCCAGGCTCCGCCCGCCGGGTCACGCGCCACCGACGAGAAGGGCGGCGCCGACATGATCAAGCGGTTCATGCGTGACGACGTCCTCGAGCGGGTGCAGGGACTGGCGCCGATCGCCGAGGAGGCCGGCCTGTCCATGGCCCAGCTCGCCGTCGCCTGGGTCCTGCAGAACGACAACGTCGCCGCGGCGCTCGTCGGCGCCTCGCGGCCCGAGCAGGTCGCCGAGAACGTCAAGGCCGCCGGGGTCCGGCTCGAGCCCGAGCTCATGGCTCGGATCGACGAGACGCTCGGCGACATCGTCGAGCGCGACCCCGGCAGGACCGCCGAGACCGCCCCTCAGACCCGCGTCGCCTGAGCCGGACCTCCACCCCCGCGAGGGGTGGCGATGTGCCCCTTCAGGGTGGCTGACGGGGCAGATCGCCACCTCTCGCGCGCCGGGTTCGAACACGTGTTCGACTCCTCTGCTATCGTGAGGCGATGAACGGGCTCCAGGGCTCCCTCCTCGATGTCGCGGACGACCTCGCCTTCCGCGCCCTCGACGGCCATGTCGCGACGGACCTCTCTGGCGTTCGGCGCCTGGCTCGACGTCCGGCGCGGGTGGCTGGCCGGGGCCGACCGGCTCTTCGACGCCCTGCGGCGCGACGTGCCCTGGCAGGCCGAGCGACGGCAGATGTACGACTCCATCGTCGACGTCCCGCGCCTCACCCGGTTCTACGCCGAGGACGAGCCGCTCCCCCACCCCGTGCTCGACGAGGCCCGAGAGCGACTCAGCGCCTACTACGAGGGCGAGCTCGGCGAGCCGTTCGTCACGGCGGGACTGTGCCTCTACCGCGACGGCCACGACTCGGTGGCCTGGCACGGCGACCGGATCGGCCGCTCGCGGGGCCAGGACACGATCGTCGCCATCCTCTCGGTCGGCGACGACCGGCCGCTCGTCCTCCGTCCGCGCGGCGGTGGCCCGTCGCGCAAGGTGGCGGCCGGGCACGGCGACCTCGTCGTCATGGGCGGGTCGTGCCAGCGCACCTGGGACCACGCCGTCCTCAAGACCTCCCAGCCCGTCGGTCCGCGGATCTCGATCCAGTTCCGGGTTCGCGGCGTGCGGTGAGAAGGGTCGGTATGCCGCCGGCGCGGCATACCGAGGCGTCCCGCCGCCGGGTCAGGGGCGACTGGTGTACTGGGCGGGCCGCTTGTCGAGGAAGGCGGCGATCCCCTCCTGGGCGTCCTCGTGGACGGCGGCGGCCGCCATCATCTCGACGGCGAGGTCGTAGGCCCTGCGCCTGGTCGAGGTCGACCTGGGCATAGAAGGTCCGCTTGCCGAGGGTCCGGGACCAGGCGCTCCCCCGGGTCACCCGCGCCACGAGCGTCGCGACCGCCTCGTCGAGCTCGTCGGCGGGGACCGCGTGGTTGATGAGCCCCCAGTCGGCGGCGGTCGCGGCGTCGATGACGTCCCCGGACAGGGCCATCTCGAGGGCCCGCTTGCGCCCGACGTTGCGGGAGACGGCGACGAGCGGGGTGTGGCAGAACAGCCCGCCCTTCCCGCCGGGGATGGCGAAGCCCGCGGTGTCCGCCGCGACGGCGAGATCGCACGAGGCGACGAGCTGACAGCCGGCCGCGGTGGCGAGGGCGTGCACCTTGGCGATGACCGGCTGCGGGATCTGCTGGATCGTCGTCATCATCTCCGTGCACTGGAGGAAGACGTCCCGCGCCTCGCGCAGGTCGACCCCGCGCATGTCGCCGAAGTTGTGCCCGGCCGAGAAGACCGGGCCCTCGGCGGCGAGGACGACGGCGAGGGCGTCGGAGCGGCCCACCTCGCGCAGCGCCTCGGTGAGGTCCGCCATGACGTCGGTGGAGAGCGCGTTGCGCTTCTCCGGCCGGGTCAGCGTGATCGTGCTCGTCGCGTCCGTCGCGCTCGACGCGCAGGTTGTCGCTCATCGCCCCAGCATCCCATCCGACCCCGGAGCCCGAGTCCGACGTCCCCGATCGCGGCATCGCCACGCCGTCGCGGGTGCTCGCCCGGACGTCCGGGAACCCGGACGTCCTGCGCGAGCACCCGCGACGCGTGCGGCTCTCGAGGGTCAGGGACGGCGGACCGGCACCCCGACGGGTTCGGCGATCGCGTCCGCGTCGGTCTCGTCGGCGGCGTCGCGCTCGGCCCGGTTGACCGCGGACATGATCGCGCGCAGCGAGGCCTTGACGATCGACTCGTGGAGGCCGACCCCCCACAGCACCCGGTCGCCGACGGCGCACTCGATGTAGGCCGCGGCGCGCGCATCGCCACCGGCGCTCATCGCGTGCTCGGCGTAGTCGAGGACCCGGACGTCGACCCCGAGCGGCCCGAGGGCATCGATGAACGCGGCGATCGGACCGTTGCCGTTGCCGTGGATCTCGACCTCCTGGCCCCGGTCGGTGATGATCGAGTCGAGGTGGTCCCCGCCCTGGTCCGAGCTCGTGATCGTCGAGCGGACCGGGGCGAAGCGGCCCCACCGACGATGGGCGTCGACGGCGTGGAGGTACTCGTCCTCGAACATGTCCCACAGCTGCTCGGACGTCAGCTCGCCGCCCTCGGCGTCGGTGCGCGCCTGGACCACCTTGGAGAACTCGACCTGGAGCCGGCGGGGCAGGTCGAGGCCGTGGTCGCTCTTGATGAGGTAGGCGACCCCGCCCTTGCCGGACTGGCTGTTGACCCGGACGACCGCCTCGTAGGTCCGGCCGATGTCGTGCGGGTCGATCGGGAGGTAGGGCACGCCCCAGTCGATGTGGTCGATGTCGGTACCGGCCGCACCCGCACGCCGGTCCATGTCGTCCAAGCCCTTCTTGATGGCGTCCTGGTGGGAGCCCGAGAAGGCGGTGTAGACGAGGTCGCCGCCCCAGGGGTGGCGCTCGTGGACGGGCAGCTGGTTGCAGTACTCGACGGTGCGCCGGATCTCGGCCATGTCGGAGAAGTCGATCTCGGGGTCGATGCCCTGGCTGTAGAGGTTCATCCCGAGGGTGACGAGGTCGACGTTGCCGGTGCGCTCGCCGTTGCCGAAGAGGCACCCCTCGATGCGGTCCGCCCCGGCGAGGTAGCCGAGCTCGGCGGCGGCGATCCCCTCGCCGCGGTCGTTGTGCGGGTGGAGCGAGACGACGACCGACTCCCGCCGCTCGAGATGGCGCACCATCCACTCGATCGAGTCGGCGTAGACGTTCGGGGTGGCCATCTCGACCGTCGCAGGGAGGTTGACGATCATCTTGTGGTCGGGCGTCGGGTCGATGATGTCGATGACCTCGTTGCAGATCCGGGCGGCGAACTCGAGCTCGGTCCCGGTGTAGGACTCGGGCGAGTACTCGTAGTAGACGGACGTCTCGGGCACCGTCTCCTCGAGCTTGCGGCACAGCCGGGCCGCCTGGACGGCGATGTCGACGATGCCGTCCTGGTCCATGCCGAAGACGACGCGGCGCTGGAGGATCGACGTGGAGTTGTAGAAGTGGACGATGGCCTGCTTGCTGCCGCGGATCGCGTCGTAGGTCCGCTCGATGAGGTGGTCGCGGGCCTGGGTGAGGACCTGGATCGTCACGTCGTCGGGGATGTGCCCGCCGTCGATGAGCTCGCGGCAGAAGTCGAAGTCGGTCTGGCTCGCGCTGGGGAAGCCGACCTCGATCTCCTTGTAGCCCATCCGGACGAGGAGCTTGAACATCCGCATCTTGCGCTCGGTGTCCATCGGGTCGATGAGCGCCTGGTTGCCGTCGCGCAGGTCGACGGCGCACCACCGGGGGGCCTTCGTCGCGACCCTGTCCGGCCACGTGCGGTCGGGCAGGTGGACCTGGATCTGGTCCTGGAAGGGAACGTACTTCTGGGTCGGCATGCCCGAGGGCTGCTGGGGGTGGATCATCGGTCTGTCACGCCTCTAGGGGGTCTCGTCGGGTTCAGCCGGGACAGCAGCGACTCCGCGACGAGGGGCGGCCGATCAGGCCCCGCCGCGGCACCGAAGGAGGAGGCGCGAGTAACGCACGGGTGCAAGTATGCCGCGCCCGTGCCGTCCCGGTCCACCTCCCGGACGGCGCGCCCAGGATCCGGACGGCCCCGCGGCATACCGAGCGGCGACCCGAGCCGGCCCGCTCAGCCGCGCAGTCGGACCGACAGGCAGGTGACGCAGCCCTCCATCTTCTCGAACTCGGAGATGTCGACCGTGCGCACGTCGTAGCCCTCGGCGGCCAGCGCCTCGGCGTCGCGGACCGCGCTCGCCGCGAGGAGCAGTCGGTTCCCGCCGAGGAGGACGACGTGCGAGCCCGGCTCCTCGAGGGAGGGCCGGAAGGCGCGGGAACGCCTCCGGCGTCGTCGACGACCGGCGCCCAGCCGATGACGGTGCCGTCCGGCAGGGCCGTGCAGGCGCTCTTGAGATGGAGCGCGCGCGAGACCGGGCACCGCCTGGACCCGGACCCCGAACCCGCGCAGGTGCCCGGCGAGCTGCTGGATGCCGACGCCGTTCGTCCGGCCGCCGACCCCGACGTATGCCGTGCCGTCGTGCTTGAGGACATCACCGCCGTCGAGGGTGCCGGGCTCGTCGATCCGGGCGATCCGGTAGCCGAGGTCGCGCAGCGCCGACTCGACGGCGACCGGCTCCTCCCGCCGTGACGGGGCACCGGAGCGGGCGATGACGGCGAGGTCGCCGTAGACGACGACGGGGTCCTCGATGAACACGGCGTCGGGACAGTCGTCGGCCGGGTCGACCTCGAGCGTCTCCCACCCGGCGTCGCGCAGGGCGGCGACGTATGCCCGCCACTGCTCGAGCGCGAGGTCGGGGTCGACCGGGACCCGGTCCAGGTGGGTGATCTCGCCGTCGGCGAGCCGCGGGCCGGGTCGGCGCACGAGGGCGCGGGTGCCGTGCATGGTCTTTGCCTATCACGACCGGGCGGGGCCGCATGAATCCGCCCTCGACGGGCACGAGACGGACCCACCTACCGTTCAGTAAGGTAAGACTTACCTCGCTGACGAGGAGAGGACGGGAACGCCATGAGCGCAGACACCCAGCCCAGGTCGGGACCGGCCGGATCCGCCCACGTCTCGGAGAAGGAGGCCCGGGAGGTCGCCGAGGCCGCGCGCGAGTCGACCTGGACCCGGCCCAGCTTCGCGAAGGAGCTCTACCTCGGCCGGTTCGACATCGAGCTCATCCACCCGCACCCGCGCGGCGACGCCGACGACGAGCGCCGGGCCGAGGAGTTCCTCGGCCGGCTGCGTGAGGTCCTGTCCGGCATCGACGGCCAGCGCATCGAGCGCGAGTCCCGGATCCCCGACGAGGACATCGCGGCGCTGGCCGCGATCGGCGCCTTCGGGATGAAGATCCCCCGGGAGTTCGGCGGCCTCGGCCTGACGATGTCGGCCTATGGGCGGGCCCTCATGCTCGTCGGCTCGGTCAACCCCAGCCTCGGCGCGCTCCTGTCGGCCCACCAGTCGATCGGCGTCCCCGAGCCGGTCAAGCTCGTCGGCACCCGGGAGCAGAAGGAACGCTTCCTTCCCCGCTGCGCCGCCGGGGCGATCAGCGCCTTCCTCCTCACCGAGCCCGACGTCGGGTCCGACCCGGCCCGGCTGGGGAGCACGGCCACCCCGACGGACGACGGCGCGGCATACCTGCTCGACGGGGTGAAGCTGTGGACGACCAACGGCGTCGTCGCCGAGCTCCTCGTCGTCATGGCCCGGGTCCCCGAGCACGACGGAGGGCCGGGCGGGATCAGCGCGTTCGTCGTCGAGGCCGACTCCCCCGGGATCACCGTCGAGAAGCGCAACGCCTTCATGGGGCTGCGCGGCATCGAGAACGGAGTGACCCGCTTCCACCGGGTCCGGGTGCCGGCGGAGAACCGGCTCGGCGCCGAGGGCGACGGGCTCAAGATCGCCCTGACGACCCTCAACGCCGGGCGGCTGTCGATCCCGGCGATGTGCGCGTCGGCGGGCAAGTGGTCGCTCAAGATCGCCCGTGAGTGGTCCGGCGAGCGGGTCCAGTGGGGCCGGCCGGTCGGCGAGCACGGCGCGGTCGCCGAGAAGATCGCGTTCATCGCGGCGACGACGTTCGGGCTGGAGTCGGTCGTCGAGATGTCCGCCCAGCTCGCCGACGCCGAGACGAAGGACATCCGGATCGAGGCCGCCCTCGCCAAGCTGTGGTGCAGCGAGATGGCCTGGCAGGTCGCCGACGAGCTCGTCCAGATCCGAGGCGGCCGGGGCTACGAGAGCGCCGCGTCGCTCGCGGCCCGCGGCGAACGCGCGGTTCCCGCCGAGCAGATCCTCCGCGACCTGCGGATCAACCGGATCTTCGAGGGCTCGACCGAGATCATGCACCTGCTCATCGCCCGCGAGGCCGTCGACGAGCACCTCAAGGCGGCCGGGGCCCTGGCGACCCAGGAGGCGGACCTCCTCGCCAAGGCCAAGGCGGCCGTCGACGCGAGCGGGTTCTACGCCAAATGGCTGCCGCACCTCGCCACCGGGAAGGGGGACCTGCCGGGCTCGTATGCCGAGTTCGGCGCCCTCGGGACCCACCTCCGTTTCGTCGAGCGGATGTCGCGCAAGCTGGCCCGGCAGACGTTCTACGGCATGTCGCGGTGGCAGGCGAAGATGGAGTACAAGCAGGTCTTCCTCGGCCGGGTCGTCGACATCGGCGCGGAGCTGTTCGCCATGTCCTGCGCCGTGAGCCGCGCGGAGATGCTCCGGACCGCGGAGGACGGCGACCCGCGGGCGGCGGCGACGGCATACGGGCTGGCGGACGCGTTCTGCGCCCAGTCCCGGCTCCGTGTCGAGCGGCTCTTCGACGCCCTGTGGGCCAACACCGACGACTCGGACGCCGAGCTGGCGAGGCGGGTGCTCGCCGGCGACCTCACCTGGCTCGAGGAGGGTGTCCTCGACCCGAGCGAGGGCACCGGGCCGTGGATCGCCGAGTGGACGCCGGGCGAGAGCTCCGCGGAGAACGTCTGGCGCGCGGTCCGCTGACCTGCGACGCCCGACGGAACGGCTCGAGCGGCCGCGCCGCGACCGGCGGTCACCTCCGAGGGGAAACACCAGCCTGGCAAGGGAAATCTTCCCTTGCCAGGCTGGTGTGTCGTGTATCGGGCGGGAAAGTCGAGGACGCGGGAGGGGGCGGGTCAGCGGCGGGCGAGGAGCTCCTCGGCGACCTGGACGGCGTTGAGCGCCGCACCCTTGCGGAGGTTGTCGCCGACGACGAAGAGGACGAGGCCCTTGCCCGCGGGAGCGGACTGGTCGACCCGGACCCGGCCGACGAACACCTCGTCGCGCCCGACCGCCTCGAGCGGGCTGGGGACGTCGGCGACGACGACGCCGGGTGCCTTGTCGAGCAGGGCCACGGCGTCCTCGGGGCTGATGTCCTCGGCGAACTCGGCGTGGATCGCGAGCGAGTGTCCGGTGAAGACGGGGACCCGGACGCATGTCCCGGCGACCCGCAGGTCGGGGATGTGCAGGATCTTGCGCGACTCGTGGCGCAGCTTCTGCTCCTCGTCGGTCTCGAGCGACCCGTCGTCGACGAGTGACCCCGCGAGCGGGACGACGTTGAAGCCGATCGGGGCGGCGTAGACCGCCGGGGACGGGAGGGTCACGGCGTCGCCGCCGAGCCGCAGGTCGCTCGGGTTGCCCGACGCGTACCCGGCGCGCAGCTGGGAGTCGAGCTCGGCGACGCCCTTGCCGCCGGAGCCGGAGACGGCCTGGTAGCTCGCGACGGTGAGCCGGACGAGCCCGGCCCGGTCGTGGAGCGGCGCGAGGACCGGCATCGCGGCCATCGTCGTGCAGTTCGGGTTGGCGACGATGCCCTTGGGGATGGTGTCGAGGTCCTCGGGGTTGACCTCGGCGACGACGAGCGGGACGTCGGGGTCCCGGCGCCAGGCGCTCGAGTTGTCGACGACGGTCGCGCCCGCCGCGGCGACCCGCGGGGCCCACTCCTTCGACGTCGAGCCGCCGTTGGAGAACAGGGCGATGTCGATGCCGGCGAAGTCCGCCGTCGCGGTGTCCTCGACGACGACCTCGCCGTCGGCCCACGGCAGGGTCGTGCCCGCCGATCGCGCCGAGGCGAAGAAGCGGATGTCGTCGAGCGGGAAGCTCCGCTCGGCGAGCAGGGTGCGCATGACCTCACCGACCTGGCCGGTGGCGCCGAAGACTCCGATTCGCATGGGAGCAGTCTACGAAGCGGTCCGGATGCCGGGCGCGCGGCTCACGATGTGGCCGCCCCCGTCGGGGCCGGCCCGCGCCGACCCGGACCGGCGTCGGTCAGGACGCGACGCGCCCCGCGACCGGCGCACCGGCACCCAGCGACGGCATCGCGAGCGGCCGCAGCCCGACGGGGTCCTGGCCCGCGGCCGCCCGATGGAGGACGTCGTAGCCCTGCGCGGCGGCGGCGAGGGTGCGGACGTCGCGACCGCCGGCCTCCCCGACGAGCTCCATCGCCACCAGGGTGTCGGCGAGGCGCAGCCGGCTGGCGACGAGGGACGCGGAGCCGGCCACGGTCGCGAGCGGGCGACCGCTCACGGCGCCGACGAGCGCTTCGATCTCGGCGAGCGAGCGCGGCCCGGCCTGGAGCAGGTCGTGCACCGCGACGGCGACGGTGGCCTGCCACAGCTCGCCCGGGCGCGCGACGGCGGACCCCGAGGCGAGGAAGGCCGCGGCGGCCCGCCGAGCGGCCCGACGGGTCTCCGCCCCGGCCGCGACGGCCGAGTCGAGCACCGTGACGGCGTAGTCGCTCCGGAAGGCCTGCCGGATGCAGGACGACGATGCGGCCCAGCTGGTCCATGGCGTCGATCATGACGGTCCCCTTTCCCCCTGCCGGTGAGCGTATCCCGATACAGGTAAGGACGTCCTCACTTTGCGCCTGATACCTCCGGGACTGTGGGAGGCACGCCGCACGGGCGTGTCGGACCCCGCGGCGCCGGGACCGGGTCAGAAGCCGAGCCGCTGGAGCTGCTTGGGGTCCCGCTGCCAGTCCTTGGCGACCTTGACGTGGAGGTCGAGGTGGATCCGCTGCCCGAGCAGCGCCTCGATGCCGCGCCGGGCGTTCGTGCCCACCTCGCGCAGCCGGGACCCGCCGCGGCCGATGACGATCGCCTTCTGCGAGGGGCGCTCGACGAAGACGTTGACCCGGACGTCGAGCAGCGGGCTCTCCAGCGGTCGTCCCTCGCGCGGGACCATCTCCTCGACGACGACGGCGAGGCTGTGCGGCAGCTCGTCGCGCACTCCCTCCAGGGCGGCCTCCCGGACGAGCTCGGCGATCATCACCGTCTCCGGCTCGTCGGTGAGGACCCCGTCGGGGTAGAGCGGCCCCGGCGAGGGCGGCAGGTGCGCCATCAGCTCCCCGGCGACCTCGTCGACCTGCTCCCCCGACGTCGCCGAGCACGGGACGATGGCTGCCCAGTCGCCGAGCCGGTCGATCGCGATGAGGTGCTCGGCGAGCCGCTCGCGGTCGACGAGGTCGGACTTCGTCGCGATCGCGACGACGGGAGTGCGGCGCCCGCGGTGGAGCTCGGCCAGCTCGCTCGCGATGAACGCATCGCCCGGCCCGATCCGCTGGTCGCTCGGCAGGCAGAAGCCGATGACGTCGACCTCGAGGAGGGTCTCGCGGACGAGGTCGTTGAGCCGCTCGCCGAGCAGCGTGCGCGGCTTGTGCAGGCCCGGCGTGTCGACGAGGACGAGCTGGGCCCGGTCCGTCGTGACGATCCCGCGGATCGTATGCCGCGTCGTCTGCGGCTTGCTCGACGTGATGGCGACCTTCGTGCCGACGAGCGCGTTGGTCAGGGTCGACTTGCCGGCGTTCGGCCGGCCGACGATGCAGGCGAAGCCCGCGGCATACCCGTCCTCGGGCGCCGCACCGTCCTCGGTGGGATCGGTCATCGGCCGCTGCCTCGCACATCGGTCACCATGGGCTCATCCTCGCCGCCGTCCGCCTCCGGGGCCAACCGCTCGACGATGACGCTCGCGATCCGGTGGCGACGGCCGGCCATCTTCTCGGCGGTCAGCCGCAGCCCGGCGACCTCGCACGTCGACCCGACGATCGGCAGCCTCCCGATCGTCTTGCCGATGAGGCCGCCGACCGTGTCCACCTCGTCCTCGTCGATCTCGATCCCGAGGTGGTCGGCGAGGTCGTCGATGTCCATCGTCGCGTCCACGCGGAGGAGGCCGTTGTCGAGTGGCTCGATCTCGGGCGTCTCCCGGTCGTACTCGTCGACGATCTCGCCGACGATCTCCTCGAGGATGTCCTCGATCGTCACCAGACCCGCCGTGCCGCCGTACTCGTCGACGACGACGGCGAAGTGGGTCTGGTCGCGCTGCATCTCTGCGAGGAGGTCGTCGACCGGCTTGCTCTCGGGCACGAACGGCATCGGGCGCATCAGCTCGGTGACCGGCAGCGACAGCGCGTCCGCCGAGGCCGTCGTCCGGCGCACGACGTCCTTGAGGTAGAGCAGGCCGAGGATGTCGTCGGAGTCCTCACCGGCGACCGGGACGCGGGAGAACCCCGAGCGGATGAAGAGGTTGAGGGCCTGGCGGGCGTTGCGGTCGGAGTCGATCGTCAGCATGTCCGTCCGCGGCACCATGACCTCCCGGGCCAGCGTGTCGCCGAGCTCGAAGACGGAGTGGATCATCGCCCGCTCGCCCGCCTCGATGAGCGCCGACTCCCCCGCGAGGTCGACGAGGTCGCGCAGCTCGGACTCGGACTGGAACGGCCCGTCCCGGAAGCCGCGCCCGGGGGTGACGGCGTTGGCGAAGGCGACGAGGGCGCGGGCGACGGGGCCGAGGACGCGGCGCAGCCAGATCGCGACCGGGGCCGCGACGAGGGCGACCCCGGTGCTGTGCTGCTGGCCGATCGTCCGCGGCGACACGCCGACGAGGGCGAAGGAGACGACGACCATGATCGCCGTGGCGACGAGCACCCGGCGCCACGTCTCCGTCACGCTCTCGACGACGGCGATCGTCACCATGACGGCCGTGATCATCTCGGCGCCGATCCGGACGAACGCGAGCACCGAGAGGTAGGACCCGCCGTCCCCGACGACGCGGGCGAGGGCCGCGGCACCGGGCCGGCGCTCCTCGAGCAGCTCCTGGGCGCGGACGCGCGACATCCGGGAGAGGGCGGACTCGGCGGCCGCAAGGGCGAAGGCGATGACGATGCCGAGGATCGACAGGGCGATGAGACGGGCCATGGTGCCGTCAGCCCTGTCGTCCTCGCGTGGCGAGGAAGGTGAGCAGGAGCTGGCGCTGCAGCTCGAACATCTCGCGCTCCTCGTCCTTCTCGGCGTGGTCGAAGCCGAGGAGGTGGAGGATGCCGTGGGTCGTGAGGAGGAGCAGCTCCTCCTCGAGGGCGTGGCCCGCCTCACCCGCCTGGCGGGCCGCCACGGTCGGGCAGAGGACGATGTCCCCGAGGATGCCCTCCTCGGGGTCGACGCCGTCGCGGCCGGGGCGCAGCTCGTCCATGGGGAAGCTCATGACGTCGGTCGGCCCGGGCAGGTCCATCCACTGGACATGGAGGGTCTCCATGGCCGCCTCGTCGACGAGCCGGAGGCACAGCTCGGCGCCGGGGTGGACCCGCATCTGCTCGAGGACGTAGCGCGCACACGCGACGAGCTCGACCTCGTCGAGCTCGACGTCAGTCTCGTTGAGCACGTCGATGCTCACGCCCGCCCCCTTCGCCGCCGTGGTCGCGTCGGCCGGCCGGCGGCCTGTTCCCCCGTTGGCCGCGGCCTGCGTCCCAGCGGCCGTAGGCGTCGACGATGTCGCCGACGAGCCGGTGCCGGACGACATCGACGGCGGTCAGCTCGGCGAAGTGGACGTCCTCGACGTCGGCCAGGATCTCGCGGACGATGCGCAGTCCACTCTGGGTGTCGCCGGGGAGATCGACCTGGGTGACATCGCCCGTGACGACCATCGTCGACCCGAAGCCGAGCCGGGTGAGGAACATCTTCATCTGCTCCGGCGAGGTGTTCTGCGCCTCGTCGAGGATGATGAACGCGTCGTTGAGGGTGCGACCGCGCATGTAGGCGAGCGGGGCCACCTCGATCGTGCCGGAGGCCATGAGCCGCGGGATCGAGTCGGGGTCGACCATGTCGTGCAGCGCGTCGTAGAGCGGCCGCAGGTAGGGGTCGATCTTGTCGTTGAGCGTGCCCGGCAGGAAGCCGAGCCGCTCCCCGGCCTCGACCGCCGGGCGGGTGAGGATGATCCGGTTGACCCGCTTGGCCTGGAGGGCCGCGACGGCCTTGGCCATCGCAAGGTAGGTCTTCCCTGTGCCGGCCGGGCCGATCCCGAAGACGATGGTGTGCTCGTCGATCGCGTCGACGTAGCGCTTCTGCCCCAGGGTCTTGGGGCGGATCGTCCGGCCCCGCGAGGAGACGATGTTCATCGTCAGGACGTCGGCGGGGCGTTCGGTCGACTGGGCCCGCAGCATGCCGATCGACCGCTCGACCGCATCGCGGTTCAGCGCCTGCCCGCCGTCGAGGACGGCGAGGAGCTCGTCGATGAGGCGCTCGACGAGGGCGACGTCGGCGCTGGGTCCGGAGATGGTGAACTCGTTGCCGCGCACATGGATCGCCGTGTGGGGGAACTGCCGCTCGATCGTGCGGAGCAGCTCGTCGCGGGTGCCGAGGAGCGTCACCATCGGCACGTCCGGCGGGACGACGACGGTGTGCTGGGGAACGTGGGGCGAGGCGGGGTCGGTGGCCGCGCGGGGATCCGGACTGGAGTCTGTCATCGTCGGACCAGTCTACGGACCCGGGCCGGGGTTGGCCCCCTCGTTCTCGGCGGGGGCGTCGGTGGGCCACCTCCCCCGGCCTCTCGGGCGGCCGCGGCTCAGCCGGGCGGCCAGGTGAGGTCGCGCCCGCCGAGGACGTGGACGTGGGCGTGGAACACCGTCTGGCCCGCCCGGGCGCCCGTGTTGAAGACGAGCCGGTAGCCCTCGTCGAGTCCCTCGTCGAGCGCCACCCGGCGAGCCGTGGCGACGATGTCGGCGAGTCTCGGCGGGGGACGCGTCGGCGAGCTCACCGGCATTCGCAACATGCCGCCGCGGGACGACGAGCACGTGGGTCGGCGCCTGCGGGTTGACGTCGCGGAAGGCCACCGAGTGCTCGGTCGTCGCGACGAGGGTCGCCGGGATCTCCCCGGAGACGATCCGGCAGAACAGGCAGGCGGGGTCGCTCGTGCTCATCCCCCGACGATAGCCGTCAGCGCCAGCGGCCGGCCGCCGACAGGACGGCGAGGGCGGCCGGACCCGCGCTGGAGGAGCGCAGCACCGACCGACCGAGCCGGACGGCGGTCGCACCCGCCGCGACGAGCGTCTCGAGCTCCTCGGGACCGATGCCTCCCTCGGGGCCGACGACGAGGAGAACGTCCCCCACCGCTGGGAGCGTTCGGGTCGCCAGCGGCTCTTCCGCCTCCTCGTGGAGGACGTATGCCGCCGCCGCGGCGACGACCCGGTCGGCGAGGTCCCGAGTCGTCGCGGGGAGCGAGCACCGGGCGTCGGGCGCGACGGGACTGCTTGGTCGCGGCGAGGATGACGTCGTCCCACTTGCGCCACGCCCTCAGTCCCCGGTCGCCGCGCCACTGGACGATGCTCCGCGCCGCCTGCCAGGGGATGACCTCGTCGACGCCGAGCTCGGTGGCGGCCTCGATGGCCTGGTCGTCGCGGTCCCCCTTGGCGAGGGCCTGGGCGAGCACGAGCCGTGGCGCCGGCTCCGCCTCGTCGCGTACCGAGAGGACCCGCAGGTCGAGCAGGCCGGCACCGACGTCCGTGACCTCGGCCGTGACGACGCGGCCGGCCCCGTCGCCGACGAGGACCCGCTGCCCGACACCGGTCCGCTTCACCGTCGCGGCATGGCGTCCCTCCGCGCCGCCCAGGACCAGCGAGCCTCCGGGCGCGGCCGCCGCCAGTGTCGAGGTGTCGGCGAGGTAGAGCGGCAGGGTCACGACGGCATACCGGCCGGGTCAGCGTGCCTTGAAGGCGTCGCGGAGCTTGTTGAAGAGCGACCCCTCGCCGCCGGGGCTCGCGACCCGGCCCTCGGGCTTCTCCTCGCCCCGCAGCCGGCTCAGCTCGCGGAGCAGCTCCTGCTGCCGGCCGTCGAGGCGGGTCGGGGTCTGGACGAGGATGTGGGCGACGATGTCGCCGCGGCCGGAGCCCCGCAGGTGCGTCACGCCGAGGCCGCGCAGGGTGGTCCGGTCACCGGACTGGGTGCCGGCCCTGATGTCGATCTCCTGCGGCCCGTCGAAGGTGTCGAGGGTGATCGTCGCGCCGAGTGCCGCGGCGGTCATCGGCACCTCGACCGTCGCGTGGAGGTCGTCGCCGCGCCGCTGGAACGTCGGGTGCTTGGTGACGGCAACCTCGACGTAGAGGTCACCTGCCGGGCCGCCCCCGTGGCCGACCTCGCCCTCGCCGGTCAGCTGGATCCGGGTACCGGTGTCGACTCCGGCCGGGACCTTGATCGTCAGGGTGCGGCGGGTGCGGACCCGGCCGTCGCCGGAGCACTCGAAGCACGGGTTGGGGATGACGGTGCCGTAGCCGTGGCACGTCATGCACGGCCGGCTCGTCATGACCTGGCCGAGGAAGCTGCGCTGGACCTGCCGGATCTCGCCGGCGCCGCCACAGACGTCACAGGTCCGGGGTCCGGTCCCCGGCTGGGTGCCCTCCCCGCCACAGGTGCCGCAGGCGACGGCGGTGTCGACGGTGAGGTCCTGCTGACCGCCGAAGACGGCGTCGGCCAGGTCGATGTCGAGGCGGATGAGCGCGTCCTGGCCCCGGCTGCGCCGCGATCGCGGGCCGTGCGTGGCGCTCGCGCCCGCCCCGGCACCGAAGAACGCGTCCATGATGTCGCTGAAGGAGAAGCCCTGGCCGAAGCTCGCGCCGCCGGCGGCATACGGGTCCGAGCCCATGTCGTAGGCCCGCCGCTTCTCGGCGTCGGACAGCACGTCGTAGGCCTGAGAGACCTTCTTGAACTGCTCCTCGGCCTCCGGGCCGGGGTTGACGTCCGGGTGGAGGCGACGGGCGGCCTTGCGGTAGGCGCGCTTGATGTCGTCGGCGCTGGCGCCGCGGTCCACGCCGAGGTCGGCGTAGTAGTCGTTCACGAACGAGTCCTTCGGAGGGGATCGGGAGTGTGGTCGGTATGCCGCGGGGTCCGGCGGCGGGGGCGGGCTGCGGTCATTCGGCGAGCAGCCGCGAGACGTAGGTGGCGACGGTGCGGACGGCCGCCATCGTCGTGGGGTAGTCCATCCGGGTCGGGCCGACGACGCCGAGCCCGGCGACGCGCTCCTCTCCGGCGCCGTAGCCGCTCGCGACCATCGACGTCGCGTGCAGCCCGGCGAAGGGGTTCTCGTGCCCGATCCGGACGGCGACGTCGCCGTAGTCCTGGGCGACCCCGAGCAGCTTGAGGAGGATGACGTGCTCCTCGAGGGCCTCGAGCACCGGGCCGATCGAGGACGGGAAGTCGCTGCCGAGCCGGGCCAGGTTCGCCGTCCCGGCGAGGACGACCCGCTCCTCGCGCTCCTCGACGAGGGCGTCGTCGAGAGCGGCGGCGATCTCCCGGACGAGGCCCCGGTCCTGCGGGTCGAGGGTGTCCGGCAGGGCCTGGAGGCCGGTCGCCGCGGCGCCGAGGGTGAGTCCTGCCGTCACGCCACCGACCTCGCCGCGCAGCCTGGAGACCTGGCTCTCGCCCTCCGGGTCGAGCAGGTCGACGGTCGTCTCGATGACCCGCTGCTCGACGCGCCCGGTGTTGAGGATGAGGACGACGAGGAGGCGGTGAGCGGCGATGGGAACGAGCTCGATGTGCCGCACGGTCGAGCGGGTCAGCGAGGGGTACTGGACGACGGCGACCTGGTGGGTGAGGGAGGCGAGGAGACGCACCGTCCGGTCGACGATGTCGTCGAGGTCGACCGCCTCGTCGAGGAAGTGGGCGATGGCCCGGCGCTCGGCCGGGCTCATCGGCTTGATCGCGCTGAGCCGGTCGACGAAGAGCCGGTAGCCGGCGTCGGTCGGGATCCGTCCGGCGCTCGTGTGCGGGGCGGCGATGAGGCCGTCCTCCTCGAGGGCGGCCATGTCGTTGCGGATCGTCGCGGCCGAGACCCCGAGCTGGTGGCGCTCGAGAAGCGCCTTGGACCCCACCGGCTCGGAGGTCTCGACGTAGTCCTGGACGATCGCCCGCAGGACGGCCAGCCGTCGCTCCTGGCTCATCGGACACCTCCTCCAGACCTCGGTCGGCGTCGCGCTGGACGCCTCTGCCGGCTCCGCCCGGGTCGCGGACCGGCCTCGCCAGGCTGGCACT
Source organism: uncultured Actinomycetota bacterium (assembly GCA_963745335.1). GTDB lineage: Bacteria > Actinomycetota > Actinomycetes > Actinomycetales > Dermatophilaceae > CAVSJJ01. The sequence goes on along the minus strand of CAVUXP010000007.1, from coordinate 298,692 downwards.
CACCCGCCCGGAGTGCCAATTCTACGTCGTGAACCCGCCGCTCCCCCAAGTCGGCGCGGTGGCGCCCGGCGCGGCGGCCGCGGCGGGGCCGGGTGGACGTCTAGCCTCGGTGGCCGTGAGCGACCGATACGGGACCGACGTCCTCTCCGGCGACTGGCGCGCCCCGCGGGGCGGTCGGGCGGTCCCGACCCCCGCCGAGCCGGGGCTCGTCGTCGAGGACGTCGAGACCGGATGGTGTGGGGCGGTCGCCCGGGTCGAGAAGGCCGGCGGGATCCTGGTCGTCCACCTCGAGGATCGGCACGGGCGGACCCGCGCCTTCCCGCTCGGCCCCGGCTTCCTCCTCGACGGCTCCCCGGTCGTCCTCACGGCCCCGGCGGCCGCGGCGCAGGCCCGCCTCGACGCGGCCCGCGCCGGGGCGTCGCGCACGGCGAGCGGGTCACGAGCCGTCCCGCGGTCCCGGGCGGGCGTCGCCCGGGCCTCCCGGATCTTCGTGGAGGGTCGGCACGACGCCGAGCTCGTCGAGAAGGTCTGGGGCGCGGACCTGCGGGTCGAGGGTGTCGTCGTCGAGATGCTCGACGGCATCGACGACCTCGAGGACGCGATCCGCGACTTCGCCCCGGCCCGGGGCCGGCGGATGGGCGTCCTCGTCGACCACCTCGTGCCGGGGACGAAGGAGACCGCCGTCGCCGAGCGGGCGCGCCGGCTGCGCCCGTATGCCGCCCACGTCCTCGTCGTCGGCCATCCCTTCGTCGACGTGTGGCAGTCCGTCCGGCCCGAGCGGCTCGGCATGGGCGCCTGGCCCACGATCCCGCGCGGGACGTCCTGGAAGGCCGGCGTCGCGGCCCATCTCGGCTGGCCCCACGAGACCCAGGCGGACCTCGCCCGCGCCTGGCGACGGATCCTCGCGGCGGTCGAGGACTACACCCATCTCGAGCCCGCGCTGCTCGGCCGGGTGGAGGAGCTCATCGACTTCGTCACGGCCCCCGCCGTCGCGTGAGACCGATCCCCCCTGTCCGACGCCCCAGGGATCGGACGAAAGGCCGACCTTGCCTCATTCACCGGACACGGTCGACGCCGATGCCGTCTACTGGGGCCAGGTCCCCCTCCTCTGGCCCGAAGGACGCACGATGACCGACGACGCAGCCGCTGGCCACCTCGCGGCGCCGCGCCATGCCCGCCACCAGACAGCTGGACCGGATGTCGAGGAGGCGGCCCGGACGACGGGGATGCTCGTCCACGGCCTCCTCGCCGTCATCACCGTCCTCAGCGTCGGCACCCTCGGGTTCGTCGCGGCGCTGCTCGTCTTCCTGGTCGTCAAGGACCGGAGCGAGTTCATGCGCTCGCACGCGGCAAACGCCCTCAACGTCCAGATCATGACGGGCTTCGGCCTCTTCGCTGCCGTCTTCCTGTCGATCGTCGACTCCCTCACGTCGATCGTCGCCGCGGTCGTCATCCTCGCGACGTCCGTGACGATCCACACGATGGGCGCGCTCCACGCGCGTCGCGGCGAGGAGTGGTCACCGCCGCTCACCCCGCGGATGGTCCGCTAGCGACCCGTTCCGACCTGCGCGTCACACCCCGCCGCTCAGCAGCAGGCCTCCGTCGACCGCGAGCGTCTGTCCGGTCACCCACGCCGCGTCGTCGGAGAGCAGGAACGCCACCGCCCCCGCGACGTCCTCCGGCACCCCCAGCCGCCTCATCGGGTAGGCCGCGGAGACCTCCTCCTCCCGACCCTCGTACAGCGCCGCCGCGAAGCGCGTCTTGACGACGGCCGGGGCGACGGCGTTGACCCGCACCTGCGGACCGAGCTCGACGGCCAGCTCCTCGGTCAGGTGGATGACGAACGCCTTGGACGCGCCGTACAGACCGATGCCCGGCGCCGGCCGAAGCCCGGCCACCGAGGCGACGTTGACGATCGCCCCGCCCCGCTCGCGCAGGCCCGTGGCACAGGCCTGCTGGGTCCAGGCGAGGGTCGCGATCGCGTTGACCTCGAGGATCTTGCGGGCCGCATCGAGATCGAGGTCGATGAGAGGCCCGAAGGCCGGGTTGATGCCGGCGTTGTTGACGAGCAGGTCGACGGGGCCGAAGGTCTCGGCCGCCGCGGCGAAGGCCGCCGCGCGGTGCGTTGGCTCGTCGGCCCCGCCCGCCACCGCGATGGCATGGTCCGGGCCGCCGAGCTCCGCGACGGCGGCGTCGAGCGCCTCCTGGTGGCGGGCCGTGATGACGACCCTCGCCCCCTCCGCGACGAGACGGTGGGCGATGCCGAGGCCGATGCCGCGGCTGGCGCCGGTGACGAGTGCCGTGCGACCGGCGAGACGGGCGGACGAGGTCGTGGTCATGGCGTCACTCTCGCGGGACCCGGGAGGAGGGTCAACCGGCCCATCCGAGCAGACGCCGCACGACGGCGTCGGCGAGGAGCCGACCCCGCAGGGTGAGGACGGCCCGGCGGTCCCGCACCGCCGCCGCTCCGTCGAGGAGACCGTCCGCGACGAGCCCGGCGACCGCGGTGCGCCCTGCTCCGTCGAGGACGTCAAGGGGGAGACCGGCTCTCAGCCGCACCCCGAGCAGCACCCGCTCGTCGTGGCGCTGCGCGGGCGTGAGGGTCTCGCGGCCGACCGCCGGCGAGACTCCGTCGGCGAGGCGCGCGGCATACGCCCTCGGGTGCTTGGCGTTCCACCACCGCACACCGCCGACGTGGCTGTGGGCGCCCGGCCCGACCCCCCACCAGGCGCCGTCCCCCCAGTAGCCCTCGTTGTGCCGGCAGCGCGACGCCTCGTCCCGCGACCAGTTGCTCACCTCGTACCACGCGAAGCCGGCCGCCCCGAGCACGGCGTCGGCGAGCTCGTACTTCGCCGCCTCGTCGTCGTCCTCGGGGGCGGCCACCTCGCCGCGCCGTACTCGGGTGGCGAGCCGGGTACCCTCCTCGACGACGAGCGCGTAGGCGGAGACGTGGTCCGGCTCCAGGGCGACGGCCGCCTCGAGGCTGTCCCGCCAGTCGGTCGCGCTCTCGCCCGGTGTGCCGTAGATGAGGTCGACACTCGTCGCGAGGCCGGCGTCGCGAGCCGCCTCGACGGCACGGCGGACGTTCTCGGGCCGGTGCGTCCGGTCGAGGGTGGCGAGGACGTGCGGCACGACCGACTGCATGCCGAGGGAGATCCGGGTGACCCCGCCCGCCGCGAGCGTCGAGAGGGCGGCCTCGTCGACCGAGTCCGGGTTCGCCTCGACGGTGACCTCGACCCCGTCCGCGAAACCGAACCGGTCGCGGACGCCGTCGAGGAGGCGGACGAGGTCGGCGGCGTCGAGCATCGTCGGAGTCCCACCCCCGACGAAGACGGTGTCGACCCGGGGTGGCCGGGGGCCGAGGACGCGGGCGGCGAGGTCGAGCTCGGCGAGGGCGGCGTCGCGGTAGGCGAGCGTCGCCTCGACGCCGGCGTCGAGCTCGCCGAGGGTGTAGGTGTTGAAGTCGCAGTAGCCGCAGCGGACCGCGCAGAACGGCACGTGGAGATAGACCCCGAAGGGCGCCCTCGCGGCCCGATGGAGGGCCTCCATGGGCAGCTCACCGGAGGGCGGCGCGGGGTCGGCGTCGGGCAGGGCTGGCACGCTCGACATCCTGTCATCCGGGCCCCACGGAGGCACTCCGGCGTGATGCCGAGCACACCCGCCCCTGGATCGTCCGATTGGGGTTGCGGCGTGCCGTCGGGAGGACTACACATACTCCTACGCGATCACCTCGGTGAGAGCGCCGACCGGGGTTTCGACCCGGGTCGTTGAGGGCCTCGGGAACTCATACTTCCCGGGGCCCTCATCCATGCCCCGTGGCCAGTCCGTCGCCAATTCACTTGTGTCACAACGGAATCGGCGTGTCGGCGCGACACGCCGGGCCCTGCGAAATTTGGTTGGCCGAATCTCCCCGAACCCCTTGCGACCGCCTCGCCGGTGGACTAGAAATACCCCTGTAGCCGCCGCAAGGCGGAGACCGGACCGGGGTCTCGACCCCGGGTCGGACCGGGGGCCTCGGCCCACGGTCGACGGCCAGGGCTTCGGCTCTGGTCGGGCCAGGGTCTCGACTCTGGCCGGGCGCGGGGCCTCGGCCCCGAGCCACGTCCGGGCCTCGGCCCGGGCGAGGTCTGGGCCTCGGTCCAGACCGGGCGCGGACCCTCGGGTCCGAGCCGGGTCGGCGCCTCGGCGTCGGCCACCGGTGGAGGCTTCGGCCACCACCGGGAGAGGGCCCCGGGAACTCATACTTCCCGGGGCCCTCACTCATGCGCCCCGCTACCGTATGCCGGGTGCGCGTCCTCTCCGACGCCGACGTCCGAGACCTCCTTCCGGAGCCGTCGGCCCTCATCGACCTCGTCGAGGAGAGCCTCCTCGCGCTCGCCGAAGGCCGGGCCGACGTCCCGCCCAAGCCCGGCGTCCGCCCGTCCGCCAACCTCAGGGCGCACGCGATGCCCGCCGCCTTCCCGGAGCGGGGGCTGCTCGGGTGCAAGTGGATCGCCGTCGCACCCGACAACGCGCTGCGCGGCCTCCCGACGGCGTCGGGGGTCATGGTCGTCAACGACGGGACGACCGGCCTCCCCCGCGCCGTCATGGAGGCGGGGACGCTCACTGCGGCGCGCAGCGCGGCGGTGTCGGGGGCCTGTGTGCGCGCCCTCGCACCGGACGGCGACGTGGCCGTCATCGGCGCCGGCGTCCAGGCACGCTCCCATCTGCGGGTTCTGGCCGCCCTCGGCCACGACCGGGTCAGGGTGTGGGCGCGCCGTCGCGAGGCCGTCGAGGAGCTCGCCGCCTGGGCCGGCGAGCACGCCCCCGGTCTGCGGGTCGATGCCGCCCGGTCCCGGGAGGCCGCCGTGCGGGACGCCGCTGTCGTCGTCACCGTCCTCGCGCTCGGGCTCACCGACGTCCGGCTCGTCCCGGGGTGGGTTCGCGAGGACGCCCTCCTGCTCCCCCTCGACTGGGCGACCAGCGTCGGCCCCGACCTCGCGGACACCGCCGCCGTCCTCGCGAGCGACGACGTGCGCCAGTTCGCGTCGGTGGCAGCCGAGCGGCGTTCGCTCGGGGACTACCCCGCGCCGACGGCGTGGACCGGGCACCTTCTCCACGCCCCCCGGCCGAGCGGCCGGGTCGTCGTGCAGAACCTCGGCAGCGGGCTCGCCGACCTCCTCGTCGCCGCCGCCGTGGCGGACGCGGCCGAGGCAGGCGCGGCCGCCGACCGGTAGTCCGCGCGGCCTCTCCGCCGCCCCCCGGCGGGCGCCGGTCGGGCCGGCACCCGCCGGGGGGTATGTCGCCGTGGGGCGCCTACGATGGGCCGGTGGCAGTCACCCGCTGGGTCGAGCTCGAGGGCGTTGTCAACATGCGCGACCTGGGCGGCCTCCCGACGAACGACGGCGGCGTGATCCGCCCCCGTCGGCTCATCCGCTCGGACAACCTCCAGGACCTCTCCCCGGCGGCGGTCGGCACCCTCGTCGACGAGCTGGGAGTGAGCGATGTCGTCGACCTTCGCAGCGACACCGAGGTCCGCGAGGAGGGTCCCGGCCCGCTGCGGAGCCTCACCGGCGTCACCCATCACCACCACTCGCTCCTGCGCGAGGCCGGCCGGCGGGCCACGGTCGACGCGGCGCTCGCCATGCCGTGGGCGCGCGACGGCGACCGGGGCCGACGCGACGCCTCCTACTGGGCCGGGCACTACCTCGGCTACCTCTCCGACCGCCCCGACTCCGTCTCGGCAGCCCTCCGGGTCGTCGCGACGAGCTCCGGTGCGACGATCGTCCACTGCGCGGCGGGCAAGGACCGCACCGGGACCATCGTCGGCATCGCCCTCGACGTCGCCGGGGTCCCGCGGGACGAGATCATCGCCGACTACGCCCTCTCCGCACAGCGGATCGAGGCGATCATGGACCGGCTCGCCGATCGACCGCTCTACGGCCCCGCCCTGCGCGCCCAGCCCCTCGCCGACCAGACCCCGAAGCCGGAGTCGATGGCGGCCATCCTCGACGCCCTGGCCGAGGGCTTCGGCGGCTCGGCCGGGTGGCTGCGCGACCAGGGCTGGGCCGACGACGAGGTCGAGACCCTGCGGCGCGCGCTCCGCGGCTGAGCCGCCGGGTCGGGCCGGGCCCTCAGCGCGTCGGACGGTCGGTGACCCGGATCCGGATGACCCCCTCGACGACGGGAGTCCCGTCGGTCCGCACCGCACCGACCCGGACGGGCACGATCTCCTGCTCCCAGTCCTGCGGGTCGGTGACGGCGACGCAGCGGAGGTCGCTGCTCGCCTTCGCCAGGTAGACGACCTCCATGCCGACGGGGATCCACCGTCGGTGGGCCGGAGTCGTCGCCTCGGCAAGCAGCCCCATCGCGGCCTCGAGCCCGTTGCACACGGCGATGGCGTGGATGGTGCCGATGTGGTTGAGCACGGCCCGGCGCTTGCGGATCGTCACCTCGCAGCGGTGCGGGCGCATCTCCCGGACCTGGGGGCGCACCGAGCGGAAGTAGGGCGCCTTCCAGGCAAAGGCGCTCGAGAACGCCCGACGGCCGAGGGGACGGGTGACCAGGCGTCGGTACAGCGCGTAGGTGTCGGGCATGCGCCGATGTTACCCGCGAGTAGGGCCACCGGATAGGGTGACGGGGATGACGCCCCCTCTGCCCGGGCAGCCCGGCTTCCGCGCCCCCGAGCCGGCGGACCGGCCCCGTCGCGAGCGCCGAGCGGTCCGCGTCCTCATCGTCGACGACGCGGACCGGCTCCTTCTCTTCCTCGACTCCGACCTCGGCCTGACCCCGGTCCCGCACTGGTGGGGCACCCCCGGCGGGGGCGTGGAACCCGGAGAGAGCGACCTCGAGGCCGCCGTCCGCGAGGTGCGCGAGGAGACGGGGTTGGTGATCGACCCCGTCCTCCTGAGCGGACCCGTCAGCACCCGACGCGTCCTCCACGGCTACAGCGACCAGGTGCTCGAGCAGACGGAGGTCTACTACGTCCTGCGGGTGCCCGCCTTCGAGGTCGACGTCTCCGGGCACACCGAGGAGGAGCGGCTGTGCTACGTCGACGTCTGCTGGTGGCCGCGCGCGGACATCGAGGACGACGCCGACGGCGCGGCCGCGGGCGGGTATGCCGTGTGGCCGCGTGAGCTCCGTTCCATCCTCGCGCTCGCCGACCGCCCGGCGGCATGGCGGGACGGTCCCGTCGACGGCGGCACCGTCGAGGAGTCGACCGTCCCGGCGTGAGCCGTCGCGCGGGAGCGCTACTTGCGGGCCTTCTCGCCCGCCGAGTCGCTCGAGAGGGCGGCGATGAAGGCCTCCTGGGGCACCTCGACCCGGCCGACCATCTTCATCCGCTTCTTGCCCTCCTTCTGCTTCTCGAGGAGCTTGCGCTTGCGGGTGATGTCACCGCCGTAGCACTTGGCGAGGACGTCCTTGCGCATCGCCCGGATGTTCTCGCGAGCGATGATCCGCGCGCCGATCGCGGCCTGGATCGGGACCTCGTACTGCTGGCGGGGGATGAGCTCCTTGAGCTTCGCGGCCATCGCGACCCCGTAGGCGTAGGCCTTGTCCCGGTGGACGATGGCGCTGAAGGCGTCGACGGTCTCCCCCTGGAGGAGGATGTCGACCTTGACGAGGTCGGCCAGCTGGTCGCCGTCGGGCTCGTAGTCGAGCGACGCGTACCCCCGGGTGCGTGACTTGAGCTGGTCGAAGAAGTCGAAGACGATCTCGGCGAGGGGCAGCGTGTAGCGCATCTCGACCCGGTCCTCGGAGAGGTAGTCCATCCCGCGCAGCGAGCCGCGTCGGCTCTGGCACAGCTCCATGATCGCCCCGACGTAGTCGCTCGGCGCGAGGACGGTCGCCCGGACGACCGGCTCACGGACCTCGGCGACCTTGCCACCGGGGAACTCGCTCGGGTTCGTCACGGTGAGCTCGGTGCCGTCCTCCATCGTCACCTCGTAGACGACGTTCGGCTGGGTCGAGATGAGGTCGAGGTCGAACTCGCGCTCGAGCCGCTCCCGGACGATCTCGAGATGGAGCAGACCGAGGAAGCCGCACCGGAACCCGAAGCCGAGCGCGGCCGAGGTCTCGGGCTCGTAGACGAGCGCGGCGTCGTTGAGCTTGAGCTTGTCGAGGGCCTCCCGCAGGTCGGGGTAGTCCGACCCGTCGATGGGGTACAGACCCGAGAAGACCATCGGCTTGGGGTCCCGGTAGCCGCCGAGGGCGGCGGATGCGGGCTTCGCGGCATTCGTCACGGTGTCACCGACGCGCGACTGCCGGACGTCCTTCACCCCGGTGATGAGATAGCCGACCTCGCCGACCCCGAGTCCCTTGGAGGGCACCGGCTCGGGCGAGATGACACCGATCTCGAGCAGCTCGTGGGTCGCCTTCGTCGACATCATCGCGATCCGCTCACGCGGGTTGAGGTTGCCGTCGATGACGCGGACGTAGGTGACGACACCGCGGTAGGAGTCGTAGACGGAGTCGAAGATCATCGCCCGGGCGGCGGCGTCGGGGTCGCCGACCGGCGGAGGAACCTGCCGGACGATCTCCTCGAGGAGCGCCTCGACGCCCTCGCCGGTCTTGCCCGAGACCTGGAGGACCTCGTCGGGCTCGCAGCCGATGAGGCCGGCCAGCTCCTCGGCGTACTTCTCGGGCTGCGCGGCGGGCAGGTCGATCTTGTTGAGGACGGGGATGATCGTCAGGTCGTTCTCCATGGCGAGGTAGAGGTTCGCCAGGGTCTGGGCCTCGATGCCCTGGGCCGCGTCGACGAGGAGCACCGCTCCCTCACAGGCCGCGAGCGAGCGGGACACCTCATAGGTGAAGTCGACGTGACCGGGAGTGTCGATCATGTTGAGTGCGACGGTCCGCCCCTCGCTCTCCCACGGCATCCGCACCGCCTGGGACTTGATGGTGATCCCCCGCTCGCGCTCGATGTCCATCCGGTCGAGGTACTGGGCGCGCATCATCCGCTCGTCGACGATCCCGGTGATCTGGAGCATCCGGTCGGCGAGGGTCGACTTGCCGTGGTCGATGTGGGCGATGATGCAGAAGTTGCGGATCGCCTCGGGAGGGGTCGCGTGCGGCGGCAACGCGGCGGTGGCGCGGGGGGACACGGTGCGGCGGGTTCCTCGTCGGCGGGGGTCTCGGGCTCGGTCCAGTGTCCCATGCCCGTGCCATCCGCCCGACCATGAGCAGCCGACGAGGTCGCTCGGCTCGACGTCGTGGATACCGTGCGTAACCCATCGGGAGGTCCCCGGGCCACGGCTCCCCGTACCTCACCGGCCGGCAGGCGCCGACCGGGGACATCGACTTCACGAAGACGGGCGCCGGCGGGCCGGGCAACCCCATCGAGGCCCACGTCACCGGCTGACCCCTCCAGGGTCGGCAGCGGGGAGGCTCGGGGGCGACGGCGGTCGCCCGGGCCTCCTCGTCCGTCCTCCGACGCGGCTCAGGACAGGCCGAAGTAGTCGCGGATGGACGCGGTGCCGGGATCGGCCGCGTGGCCGAGGAGCGAGAGCCCCAGCATCTGCTGCATCCCCTTGAGCGTCGCGTAGTGGTCGAGCGGGGCCGACGTCGTGTAACCCGCCGGCGTGTAGGCCGACGCGACGATGAACGGGACGACGTCGTGCCGGGAGGTCCCCTCGTCCCAGGTGATGATGACGACGGTCCTGCCCGCGCGGTACTCGGGCGAGGCGAAGACCTTCGGCAGGTATCCCGCGGCCCAGTTGTCGCCGTTCTGGATTCGTTGCGCCTGGGTCGTCTTCGACGTGCTGGTCGGCTTGTGCATGATGTGCGTCTTGTTCGGTGTCAGCACCGTGAAGGCCGAGGAGATGTCCGGCGTCGTCGGCATCGGCACGTCGTTGGTCTTGCACCTCGAGGCGATCCGCGTGTAGTACGGCGCCGGGTTGTGGTTGACCGTGTAGTCCGTCGCATGGTGGATGTAGCACGGGCTCGGCATGCTCTCGGCCAGGTCCCTCCAGTCCGTCCCGAGCTGCTCGAAGATGCTCACCGAGGACTGCGGCCACGTCTTGGGATTGCGGTTCGACGTGATGTGCTTCGGATACCCGGTGTAGCCCGACGTGAGCGCGATGTAGTTGGCAAGGCTCGTGTCCGAGTCGACGGTCCGCATCGCCATCGCCGTGCCGCACTGCGCGGCGAGCGACTGCAGGTAGGGCGCGTTGGAGCCCTTGTAGATCTGGTCGCGCCACTTGTTCTCGAAGATGAGGAGGACGACGTGGTCGTACTGCGATGGCGGAGCCCCGGTCGCCCAGCCGCAGACCGGCGATGCCGCCGCCCCGGCCGGTCCCTCGGCGGCCCCCGTCAGGCCGGCGAGTACCAGCCCGGCCACCGCCGCCCATCGTGCCGTTCTGCGTCCGCGCACCGTCATGGCAAACCCCCGAATCTCTCCTGCGGCCCTCCCCGGTCGCAGACGACCCAGTATGCCCCTCGGCCTCGCCCGGTGGTGGCCCGCGGCATCGGCGATTCCTCGGGTGGACGCGACGAGGGCCCGCCCCCGCTGTCCGCGGGTGGGCGGGCCCTCGTCGGGGCGGCTCGACCTCAGAGCTGGGCGGCTCGCCGGGCCATGGCCGACTTCTTGTTGGCCGCCTGGTTGGCGTGGATGACGCCCTTGCTCACGGCCTTGTCGAGCTTCGTCGAGGCCGCCTTGAGCAGCTCGCGGGCCTCGTCGGCGCGGCCGGCGTCGGCGGCCTCGCGGAACTTGCGGATCGAGGTCTTGAACTCGCTCTTGACCGCCTTGTTGCGCTCGGTCGCGAGCCGGTTCGTCTTGATCCGCTTCAGCTGGGACTTGATGTTTGCCACGTGCTTGTCTCGTGCTTTCTGGTGGGGTCGGTATGCCGTCAGGAGGGCGGCAGGTCCGCCTCGGGACCGGGCGTGGGGATACCCGCGCGTGAAGCGACCTGGGTGCTGCTCGTACGCGCACGACCTCAGGCGCGTACGCAACAAGCAAAGGTACCAGCGACCAGGCGCCTCGGCCAAAACGGCGGCCCTGCTCAGCCGGCCCCGGCCGCGTGCTCGCGGGTGATGGTGAGGACCGCGCGCTCGACGGCATACACGGGGTCCCGGCCGCCACCCTTGACCTCGGCGTCGGCCTCGGCGACGGCCTGGATGCAGCGGCCGAGCGCCTCGGCGTTCCATCCCCCGAGCGCGCGACGGGCCTTGTCGACCTGCCACGGGGCGAGGCCGAGGTCGCGGGCGACGTCGGCCGACCGGCCGCGGCCCGCGGAGCCGACCCGGACGAGCTGGCGCAGCTGCTGGGCGAGGACGGCGACGATGGGGACGGGGTCGACACCGACGGCGATGGCGTGCCGGAGCAGACGCAGCGCCTCCCCCGCGTCGCCACCCACGGCCGCGTCGGCCACCCGGAAGCCGGTGGCCTCGACCTTGCCGCCGTGGTAGGTGAGGACGGTGCGCTCGTCGATCGTGCCTGTCGTGTCGTCGATGAGCTGGGCGCAGGCGGCTGCGAGCTCCCGCACATCGCGCCCGACGGCCTCGACGAGGGCGTGCACCGCCTCGCTCGTCGCCCGCCGGTGCACGCGCCGGAACTCGTGGGTGGCGAAGTCGACCTTGTCGCGGTCGCTCTTGATGGCCGGTGCGTCGATGACCCGTGCGCCCGCCCCCTTGAGGGCCTCGAGCGTCTTCCGGCCGCGGTTGCCGCCCTTGTGGAGGACGACGAGGGTGAGGTCGGGCTCGGCCGGCCCGGCGACGATCGCCTGGACGTCCGCCTGGAGCTCCTCGGCGGCCTCGTCGAGGTCGTGCACGACGAGGGCCTTGGCGCCGCCGAAGAGGGACGGGCTCGCGTGGATGCCGAGCTCGCCGGGCTGGTATGCCGCGGCATAGAGCCGGATGACCTCGAGGTCGGGGTGGTGCACGGTGAGGTCCGCGACGATCTGGGCGACCGCACGCTCGGCGAGAAGCTGCTCCGGCCCCGCGACGAGGACGTACGGGGGCACCGGCCGGGACTGGACCTCGCTCACGAGGCCCCAGCCTGCCACGGACCCCGGACGGCCGTGAGCCCGGCCGGATCGCTCCGGCCGGGCTCACGCGATGCCCGCGGGTGGGGTGGACCGGTTCGGCCCACCCCACCCGGCGGTCACGGGGTGACCGTGATCGGTGTTCGCACGGTCGTCGTGCCGGCCACGACGTCGGCCGTCATGTCCGTCGTGAGCGACCGCACGCCCGCGCGGTGTCCCTTGATGGTGAGGGTGTAGCTGAGCGACTCGCCCGGCTCCCCCGGGGTCGTCGTGATGACGTACGACCCCTGCGGCGTCCCGGAGATCTGGGCGCCGGCGGTGCCGGAGAGGTTCTCCGCGCCGACCGTCAGACCATCCGGGGAGCCGTCGGCGCCGATGGCGTCGGCGGCGTATCCGTAGGAGATGTCCTCGGACCCGTTGACCCCGATCCACGTCTGGAAGGAGCGGTCGTTGTCGGCGTTGCCGAAGACGTGGACGTTCCACTGGACGACGAGCCAGGTGTTGACGCCATCGGTCAGCGTCCCGACGTAGATGCCGATCTCGTCGGTGCCGTCGAGGTCGGTCCAGTACGGCGCGAGGACGCCGTTCGGGGGCGCCGCGTCGGGCAGCGTCTGCGGGATGTAGGTGATGTCCTGCTGGCTGTTCGCCCCGTTGATGACGATGTAGCCGTTGGACACGACACCGATCCGCGAGTAGCTGCGTCCACCGAAGTCGAACGCCGGCACGGTGAAGTTCTGCGCCTGCTCGTCGCCGATGGCGATCGGCGCGATGCCGAAGCCGGCCAGGTCGAGGAACCCGCCACCCGGCGTGTCACCGGGTGCGATGGCCGGGATCGCGTCCTTGGGGGGCGCGAGCACGGTCGGACCGGCGACGACCTTGTGACCGTTGAGCCGCACGGCGTCGGCGCCGACGGCGTCGGTGATCTTGAGCAGCGGCGAGACCGTGCTCGTCGTCGAGACCGTCGCCGGGCCGGCCGCCTTGTTCTCGGCCGTCACGGTGCACGTCGTCGTGTCACGCACGGCGATCGTGTCCGGCTCGCAGGACTGGGTCAGCGTGACCGCGCCCTGCTGGTTCTTGAAGGCGACCGGCAGGTGGACCGTCGGCACCTTCTTCGCCGTGAACCGGATCTCCCCGAAGTACTGCCCGGAGGGCGCGCCCGAGGTGATGGTGATCTCGAAGGTCTTGCTGCTGTCCGGGCGCGATGGCGCCATGGCGCGGCGAGACCTTGATCTGCGTGTCGGCCGGAGCGGACGTGTGGGCCACGAACCGCCAGGGCTTGTTCGTGACGTTGGTCGCGGTGCGGTGGACCGTCACGGTGCCCGGCATCGTCGGGACGTTGATCGACGGCAGGTTGAGGTCGAGCGCCGTGATCGGGTCCTGACCGAGATCCCACATGTTCTGCGCGGTCTCGTCGAAGACGACCGGGGCCTTGCCGGCCCTGGTGAGGTCGACGCGACCGGCGCCGTCGTCGAACGGGTCGGCCGGGGTCGTCTCGTCCTCCTTGACGACGTCCGTCGTGGCCGTCGTCATGAGGGCGGACTTGATGGCACCCGGGGTCCAGCCCATGTGCGCCGCCTTGACGAGGATCGCGGAGCCCGCGATGTTCGGCGACGACATCGACGTGCCGGCGATCGCCTGGAAGTACTGACCGGGCGGACCGGCCGTCGTCTCCTGCGGCGTCGGCGTCTGGCCCGCGAGGACCTGGACACCCGGGGCCGTGATGTCGGGCTTGAGGAACTGCCCGCCCGGGCCACGCGACGAGAACGCCGCCATGACGTCGCCCTGCGCCGGCTTCTTGGTGCCCTCCGGCCACGAGGCCATCGAGTCCGGGTGCGCCGCCATGAAGGCGAGGAACGCGGTGCCGTCGGCCAGGTGCACCGCCGGCAGCCAGTGGTTGTCGGACTCGGTGTCGGCGAGGGTCGGGTTGTAGAGGATCATCCCGACGGCGCCGCCCTCCTTGACGTTGAGGCCCTTGTCGACCCGGGCGTTGACGCCGCGCTTGCACGCGACGACCTTGCCCGTCACCGACCCGGCCGGGAGCGGGGTCTGGCACAGCGCGTCACCGTAGCCCGCGACGTCCTCCGCCATGACGATCGGCGTCGGGGTCGTGACGCCCTGGGTGAGCGAGGTGCCCTCGAAGGTGGCCGAGTCGCTGCCGCTCGAGACGGTGAGCGTCGTCGAGAACGCCCGCGCCATCGTCGACGCGGCGACGGTCGTCACCCACGGGCTGTGGTGGTCGGTCGTCCCGGCGCCGGGGCCGCTGTTGCCGGCGGAGGCCGCGACGAAGACGCCGGCCTGGTAGGCGTCGAGGAACGCCAGCTCCACCGCGTCACCGTAGGGGTTGGACCCGCCGGAGATCGAGTAGTTGATGACGTTCGCGCCGTCGGCGATGGCCTGCTGGACCGCGAGGACCGAGTCGGAGCTGTAGCAGCCCGTTCGCGCCGCAGATCTTGTACTCGAGCACCCACGCGCCGGGGGCGACGCCGCTGATCGGACCGCTGGTCGATGCCGAGGACCGGCGCCGAGACGACGTTGTTGCCCGCGGCGGTCGTCGTCGTGTGGGTGCCGTGGCCGTCGCTGTCGCGCGCCGAGTCGGGGTACACCTCGGTGCCCGGGTTGATGGCGTTGTAGGTGTCGAGGAAGACCTGGCCGCCGATGACCTTGTGGTTGCACGCGAAGACGTCGGTGGCCGGCGTCAGCGGGTTGTCACCGAAGTTGCACGGGCGGGCCAGACCGCTCGGGGCCGCCGGAGGCGTGCCGAGGGCGGGGTTGTCCGCGAGCATCGGGTGCTCCGGCCAGATGCCGGAGTCCAGGTCGGCGAAGATGACGCCCTGGCCGGCGAGGTCCTGCCCGCCGAGCTGATGCCACAGCGTCGGGGCCCCGATGAACGCGGGCGCCTCGTCGAGGGCGAGCGGCTTGTTCAGCGTGTCCTTCTGGACCGCGGCGACACCGGGCAGCGAGCAGGAGCTTGCTCGCCTGGTTGGCCGGGAGCCGGACCGCGACGCCGCCGTAGACGGTCGTCATGCTCTCGCCGGCCTCTGCCTTGGGGAGCTTGGACTTGAGGGCGGCGCGGAAGGCCTTGTCCATCGAGGAGATGTGACCCTCATAGGCCTTCTCGGGAGCAGAGCGACCGGTCAGCCTCTGCCCGGTCACGCTCGGGCTGGTCGCCGCCAGACCCTTGATTCCCCCCTTGTATGCGGCCATCGCGTCGTAGTCCAGCTTGACGACGACATTGACCATCTTCGAGTCGGTTCGCTTCAACAGGGCCTTGTCCGACTCGGCAAGGCGTCCGCTGGTGGATTTCGCTCCGTCCACCGTCGAGACAGGGCTCAACGAGGTGGCGGTGAAACCGTCGGGACCACGCGTGGCTGCTCCGGCCTGCGTTGGTGCAGCGAGCAGTGCTGCCGCCAACGCCGCCGTACCCAAGCTTGCCCACGCGCGTCGAGATGTAACGTGCATCAAGACGCTCCAATCAAGGGTTTCGACACCGGGCCGGTCCGGCCCGATGAAGGGACTGTAGTGAGGTTTGCGGCCCTGCGCCTCCCCAGTCACCGACTTCTTCTGCCTGGTGAGGCGGGGTGGCCACGTTCTTCCTGACCGCCGGGTAACCTCGCGGCCTACTCGAAGCGAAGCGTGGGTGACGCGGAGGCGTCGAGGCCGAGGCCGTCCAGGCGGGCCCGGACGACCGCCTCCGGGAGCTCGAGCGACTCGGCGAGCTCGGCCGCCGTGAGCCCCAGCTCGACCCCGTCGCGGAGCTCCTCGTCCGCCTCGGTCGTCCACGGGTGCCCCTGGGTGACGGCCGTGCGGCTCGACGGGGCGGGAGGCGGCGCGTCGGCCACCGCCCGCACCGGCTCCGCCGCGCCCGAGACCCCGCCCGGCGGGCTCGATGCCGCCCCGAGGCCGCGGGGAGCGGGCTCGGCGACGGGGTGTGGAGGCGGTGCCGTCTCGTCGAGGCGGCGCAGGGCGGCGAGGACGAGGTCCCGGTCGACCGTGGGCCAGAACGGCGGCAGCGACCGTTGGAGGAAGCCGGCATACCGGGCGGTCATCATCCGGGAGTCGAGGAAGGCGACGACGCCGCGGTCCTCGGCGCGCCGGATGAGCCGACCCGCGCCCTGCGCCAGCCGCAGGGCCGCATGCGTGGCCGAGACGGCCATGAAGCCGTTGCCGCCCATCCGGGCGATGGCCTGGGAGCGCGCCGACGCGAGGGGGTCGTCCGGGCGGGGGAACGGGATGCGGTCGATGAGGACGAGATGGCAGGAGGACCCGGGTACGTCGACCCCCTGCCAGAGGCTGATCGTCCCGAACAGACAGGTCGTCGGCTCGCGGGCGAACCGACGCACGAGGGTCGCGATCTGGTCCTCGCCCTGACAGATGACGTCGATGCCCGAGTCCTCCCCGAGCCGCTCGCGCATGGCCTCGGTCGCCTCCCGGGCGGCCCGCATCGACGAGAAGAGCCCGAGGGTACGGCCCCCGGCCGCGCGGACGAGCGCCTCGATCTCGTCGAGGACGGCGTCGGCCGTGCCGTCTCGGCCGGGCGCCGGCAGATGCTGGGCGACGTAGGCGATCCCCTGTCGGCCGTAGTCGAACGGACTGCCCACGTCGAGCCCACGCCAGGCGGGTGCGTCGGGCCCGCGCAACCCGAGAGTCCCGGCGACGGCGTCGAACGTGCCGCCGAGCTCGAGGGTGGCCGACGTGAGGACGACGGTCCGCTCGTCGAAGACCTTGTCGCGCACCAGCATCGCGACGCTCATCGGCGCGACCTTGAGGACGCTGCCTCGGCGCGGGTCCCGGCTCACCCAGGCGACGTCGAGCTCCCGCTCCTCGAGGAGCCGCTCGGCCGTCTCGAAGACCTCCTCGACCGCGGCCCGGGCGACCTGTCGCCCGGCGTCGACCTCCTGCCCCGGGGGCGGCTTCAGCTCGGTCTGGACCGTGCGCGCGGTGTCGCGGACCCGGGAGAGGGCGAGGGCGAGCGTCTCCGGTATGCCGGTCAGCCTCCCCTCGGCGAGGGGCTCGAGGACCTCCTCGAGGAGGCCGGCGGCGTCCTCGAGGGTCTCGCTCGCGTCGGCCTGGCGGCCGGCCCGCTTGGCCGCCGCCCGGACCGAGCCGGGGGTCAGCTCGTCGGTGATGGTCGAGGTGACCCGGTCGACGAGCTCGTGGGCCTCGTCGACGACGAGGACGTCGTGGGGCGGGAGCATCTGGCGTCCCTCGAAGGCATCGATCGCCATGAAGGAGTGGTTCGTCACGACGACGTCGACGTCGCGGGCCGCCTCGCGCGACCGCTCGACGAAGCACTCGCCGAGGGCCGGGCACCTCTGGCCGAGGCACTCCTCGGCGCTGACCGAGACCTGGCGCCAGGCCCGCTCGGAGACCCCGGGGACGAGCTCGTCCCGGTCACCGGAGGCCGTCTCCTGGGCCCACTCACGGAGCCGGACGACCTCGGCGCCGAGACGCGAGGACTGCGCCTCGACCTCCGCGACGGAGAGCAGGCCGTCGTCCTCCTCCGGGTAGCCGCCCGACAGCTTGTGAGCACACAGGTAGTTGCGCCGCCCCTTGACGAGCGCGAAGGTCGGGCGGCGGCCGAGGACCGGCTCGAGGGCGTCGGCGAGGCGCGGCATGTCGCGGTCCACCACCTGGGCCTGGAGGGCGAGGGTGGCCGTGGCGACGACCGTCGGGCGCCCGGAGTCCATGGCATGCCGGACGGCGGGCACGAGATAGGCGAGGGACTTGCCGGTGCCGGTTCCGGCCTGGACGAGCAGGTGCTCGCCGGACTCGACGGCGTCGGCGACGGCGTGGGCCATCTCGACCTGTCCAGGCCGCTCCACGCCCCCGACGCCCGCGACGGCGGCGTGGAGGAGGTCGTCGAGCGAGGGCACCAGAGCAGGGTATGCCGCACACCACGCCGGGGCGGCATACCGTCCACAGCCCGCCGGTGACACGATGGCGGCGTGAGCCTCAACGACGAGTCCGCGCCCGGCCGCGCCGCCTTCCCCACCGACCTGGAGATCGCGACCGCGGCCACCCTCCGCCCCCTCGGCGACGTCGCCGGGTCGATGGGCCTGACCGAGGCCGACATCGAGCCGTACGGCCGCGATGTCGCCAAGCTCGACCTCAGCCTGCTCCAGGGCCTGGCCGGGCGCCCCCAGGGCCGCTATGTCGTCGTCACGGCGATGACCCCGACGCCGCTCGGAGAGGGGAAGACGACGACGGCGGTCGGCCTCGCCCAGGGGCTGGCCCGCCGCGGCCGGCGGCCCGTCGTCGTCCTCCGCCAGCCCTCGATGGGACCGACCTTCGGGATCAAGGGCGGTGCGGCGGGAGGTGGCTACAGCCAGGTCGTCCCGATGGAGCGGTTCAACCTCCATCTCACCGGCGACTTCCACGCCATCGCCGCGGCGCACAACCTCCTCGCCGCGATGATCGACAACCACCTCCACTTCGGCAACGAGCTCGACCTCGACGAGCGCAACATCACCTGGCGCCGGGTCGTCGACATCAACGACCGCGCCCTGCGCGACATCGTCATCGGCCTCGGCGCCCGGATGGACGGCGTGCCGCGCCAGACGGGGTTCGACATCACGGCGGCCAGCGAGGTCATGGTCCTGCTCACGCTCGCAACGTCGCTGGCCGACCTGCGGCGCCGGCTCGGCCGGATCGTCGTCGGCTACACGATGGCGGGCGACGCGGTGACGGCCGAGCAGCTCGGCGCCGCCGGCGCGATGGCCGTCCTCCTCAAGGACGCCCTCAAGCCGAACCTCCTGCAGACCCTCGAGGGCGGACCGGCACTCGTCCACTGCGGCCCGTTCGGCAACATCGCGACCGGCACGTCGTCGGTCATCGCCGACCTCATGGCGATCCGGGCCGGTGACCTCGTCGTCACCGAGGCCGGCTTCGGCGCCGACATGGGCGCCGAGCGGTTCTTCGACGTCAAGTGCCGGGTCAGTGGCCTCTCCCCCGACGCCGCGGTCATCGTCGCGACGGTCCGGGCGCTCAAGGCCCACTCCGGGCGGTTCGACATCCGGCCGGGTCGGGCGCTGCCGGAGGACATGCTCGCCGAGAGCCCCGGCGACGTCTCCGCGGGGATCCCGAACCTGCGCAAGCACATCCAGATCGTCCGGCGCTTCGGGGTGACGCCGGTCGTCGCCATCAACGCGTTCCCGAGCGACCACGAGTCCGAGTACGACGTCATCCGCGCCCTGTGCGACAAGATGGGTGTGCGCTGCGCCGTCTCGACCCACTTCACCGACGGGGGCCAGGGCGCCGACGCGCTGGCGGAGGCCGTCGAGGACGCCGTCGCCGAGCCGAGCCACTTCGACTTCCTCTACACGCTCGACATGCCCCTCGCCCGCAAGATCGAGGCGGTGGCGACCGAGATCTACGGCGCGGACGGCATCGACCTGTCCCCGGCGGCCGAGGCCGCCCTGGCCGCGTACGAGCGGCTGGGCTTCGGGACCCTGCCCGTCGTCATCGCCAAGACGCACCTGTCCATCTCGTCCGATCCGCTCCGGCTCGGGGCCCCGACCGGCTGGCGGATGCCGGTGCGCGAGGTGCGGGCCGCCGTCGGTGCCGGCTACGTCTACGCGATCTGCGGCGACATGCGGACGATGCCGGGTCTGGCCCGGCATCCCAACGCCGAGCGGATCGACATCGACGCCGACGGGGCCACCGTCGGGCTCTCCTGAGGATCCGGGTCAGCGGCGCCGCAGGGCCGGCCCGACCCGGTGGACCCCGGCGGGCCGCCGGCGGCGCCGCCGTCGGGCCGGACACGTCGACGCCCGCCCGGTGACGGCGCACCGCCGGCTGGCGGAGAAGCCGCGCCGACGCGGCATACCCGCCCGGCCCGGGCCGACCGGCTCGGCCGCCGTCACGGCGACACTCCGGCGGCCGCGTCGGCGACGAGGGCCCGGAAGGTCGACATCGTGAAGCCCGGGACGATGCTCTCGAGCTCGTTGAGCGGGGTGGCCGGGTCGAGGGCGGCGGGGTCGGGGGCGCCGGTCAGCTCGGCGACGGTCTCGACGGGCAGGCCCGACGCATCGGCCGCCTCCTGGATCGTCATCCATCCCTTGACGACCGACGTCGCGCCCTCACCGGTCCCGCCGCCGGCTCCCCCCTCGCCGCCTCCACCACGTCCCTGGCCCATCCCGGCCGCCGCGGCGGACCGTCCGGTCGACGCCCAGAGGCCGGCCGCCTGGGAGGCACCGATGATCCCGAAGAGCAGGACGAGGGCGAGAACGGGCATGATCCAGCGGTTGACCTTCATCGGGTGGCCTCCTGGGCCTCGGCGGGGCGGTGGACGAGGTCGGACAGGGGCACGGCGGTCTGGACGCTGAGCGCACCACCCACCGGGCAGGTCGTCACGCAGTCGAGACACCCGATGCAGTCGGTGCTGACCGAGCGCTTCGTCGCCGAGACGTCGATCCCGACGGGGCACGGGGTGTTGCACAGCTCGCAGCTGGTGCAGGCGTTCGGCGTGCGTCGGATCCGGAGGATGCTGAGGTGGCCGAGGACGGCGAAGACCGCGCCGGCGGGGCAGAGGTAGCGGCACCAGAACCGCTCGACGACGAGGGAGCCCGCGACGATGACGGCGAGGATGGCGAGGGCCGGCCACATCGCCCGGCTCGGCTCGAACCACCACTGGAGGCTGAAGGCCGTGACGTAGGGGTCGTAGTCGGCGAACCAGAGGCTGGCGGTGACGGCGCTCGCGTAGACGATGACGCCGAGGACGACGAACCGGCCCCACCGCATGGCCGCGTCGACCCGGCGCGGGATCCGCAGCTGCGGGATGTGCAGCCGGCGGGCGAGGGCGTGCAGCCCGTCCTGGAGGGTGCCGAACGGGCAGATCCAGCCGCAGAAGGCGTTCCCCGCGAGGAGGACCCCGGCGAGGACGCCGACCCCGAGGACGAGGTTGGACGGGTGCGTCTTGCGGATGAGCGTCCCGGTCGTCACCCACGTCCAGAGCGTCTCGACGGCCCCGAACGGGCAGAGGGCGTCCGTCGAGGCCGTCGAGCCGCCGGGCTCGTTGGCGTGCCGCACCGCGGCGACGAGGATGAAGGCCGCGACGGCGATCTGGACGACGCGCCGAGCGCCGCGCACCGTGCGGATCGAGCGGCGGCGGCGGACGGCGGCGCTGGGGCGTCGGGGGCGCGTCGCGGGGCGGAGAGCGGGGGTGGCACCGGAGGACATGGCCACACCGTGGCCGGAGTCTGTGAAGCGAGTGTGAAGGAGCGGGGAAGGGTCCACCAAGCCTGCGACCGCGGCGGATCCGCCCCCGTGTCAGGCCTGGCTGCCCGAGCGGCGGCGGCCGGTGAGGAAGGGCCGCAGGACCCGGGTGAGGCGCGGCATGACGAGGTAGGTCATCGCGACGGTGATGAGGCCGGTGTTGACGAGGGTGAGCCCGAGGAACGGCAGGCCGAGGTCGGCGAGCCACGGCGCGACCAGCCAGAGGAAGAACGACGCCGTCGGCCAGATGCCGAGCCACGTCACGAGCGCCATCCGGTGCCGCGGCGGGTGCATCGTCGCCGGGACGACGGCGGGTTCGAACCACGCCTCGAGGCCGGAGAGTCTTCGATGTTCCGGCTCTCCCTCGGCGTGATCGCGCATCCGCGCGTGGACCTCCGCGCGGTCGGCGCTCGCATCCCACCGGGCGAGCGCCTCCTCATCACTGAAGTTCACGACGACCTGGTAGTGCCCGCCCGGCGCGTCGGGCGGGAGGAGGTCGGCGCCGAGGAAGCCCGGGTGTCGGCTCATCGCGCGGAACATCTCCCGGACGAGCGCCTCGTAGGCCGCCTCGTGACCGGGCAGGGCCCGGCGTCGGGCGATCCGGGTGACGGACCCGGGCGTCGAGACGGGGTCGGGAGCCGGGGGCGAGGTCTGGGCCACGCCCTCATCGTCCCGGATGCCGCCGCCGTCGTCCCAGCGGCGTTCCGCTCGGCGGCACCACACGCCCGGCGCGGCCGTTCTCGACCGAGGACGCCGGAGCAGCCGCGGGGTCCCCACTGTCGACGGGGGCCGGGGCCACCCGGGGTCGGTCGGTCAGGCGCCGTATGCCGCGAGGTCGGCCGCGAGGTCCGGCCGCACCCGACCCTGCGATGCGGGTCCCCTCGGCGACGTGCTCGCTGGTGAGGACCTCGCCCTCCTCGTGCATCCTGCTCACGAGGTCGCCACGGTCGTAGGGCAGGAGGACGGTGACGTCGACATCGGGCTGCGGCAGCTCGTCCGCGATGAGGGCGCGTAGCTCGGCGAGGCCCTCCCCGGTGCGGGCGGACACGACGAGGCAGTGCCTCTCGTGGCGGCGCAGCCGGTCGAGGACCTCCGGGTCGGCGAGGTCGGCCTTGTTGACGACGATGACCTCCTTGACGTCGGTGGCCTCGACGTCGGCGAGCACGGCCCGCACGGCCGAGATCTGACCCTCGGGGTCGGGGTGGGAGCCGTCGACGACGTGGAGGAGCAGGTCGGACTCGGCGACCTCCTCGAGGGTGGAGCGGAAGGCCTCGACGAGCTGGTGGGGAAGCTGGCGGACGAAGCCGACGGTGTCCGTCAGGGTGTAGTCGCGGCCGTCGGGAGTCTCGGCGCGGCGGACGGTCGGGTCGAGGGTGGCGAACAGCTGGTCCTCGACGAGGACGCCGGCACCGGTGAGCCGGTTGAGGAGCGAGGACTTGCCGGCATTGGTGTAACCCGCGATGGCGACGCTCGGGATCTTGTTCGCGCGTCGGCTGCCGCGCTTGGTGTCCCGGTGGGTCTTCATGTGGGCGATGTCGCGGCGGAGCCGGGCGATCCGGCTGTTGATCCGGCGGCGGTCGAGCTCGATCTTCGTCTCACCCGGGCCGCGAGAGCCGATGCCCTCACCGCCGGCGACCCGGCCACCGGCCTGTCGGGACATCGACTCGCCCCAGCCGCGCAGCCGCGGCAGGAGGTACTGGAGCTGGGCGAGCTCGACCTGCGCCTTGCCCTCCCGGCTCTTGGCGTGCTGGGCGAAGATGTCGAGGATGAGCGCGGTGCGGTCGATGACCTTGACCTTGACGACGTCCTCGAGGGCACGCCGCTGGCTCGGGGCCAGCTCGGTGTCGCAGATGACGGTGTCGGCGCCCTCGGCGATGACGACGTCGCGCAGCTCCTCGGCCTTCCCCTTGCCGAGGTAGGTGGCCGGATCCGGCCGCTCGCGCCGCTGCAGGAGCCCGGCGAGGACGGTCGAGCCGGCGGTCTCGGCGAGGGCGGCGAGCTCGCGAAGGCTGTTCTCGGCGTCCCCGACGCTCCCCTCGGTCCACACGCCGGCGAGGACGACCCGCTCGAGGCGGAGCCGGCGGTACTCGACCTCGGTGACGTCCTCGAGCTCGGTCGACAGGCCCGAGACACGGCGCAGCGCGGCGCGCTCCTCGCGGTCGAGCTGCTCGCCGTCGTAGGTCTCGGCCCAGGGCGCCGGGTCGGGGCCGGGGGCATCGGCGAGCGCGTCGGCTCGGCCGGAGACGATGTCTGATCGGGTACTCATACGACCCCCAGGGTCTCATCCCGTGCCGACGGGCGGCCAATCCTTTCCACGGCCACCCTCGGCGGTCCACTAGCGTGACGCCCGAGATGAGCGAACGTCCCGACCACTACTTCACGGCCGCCCCGGCGAGCGACCCGGAGCTGCGTGACCTCACCGTCACCCTCGCCGGCGAGCGCCGGACCGTCCGGGTCGCCTCCGGGGTCTTCTCACCCGGTGGGCTCGACAAGGGCACCGCGGTCCTCCTCGCCGAGGCCCCCCCACCCCCCGCCGCGGGCACCTTCCTCGACCTCGGCTGCGGGTGGGGCCCGGTCGCCCTCACCCTCGCACTCCGGTCCCCCGCCGCCACGGTGTATGCCGTCGACGTCAACGAGCGCGCCGTCGACCTCGCCGCCCGCAACGCCGCGGCGCTGGGGCTGGAGGGGATCCGCCCCGGCCCGCCGGACGGCATACCGGAGGACGTCGGCTTCGACCTCATCTGGTCCAACCCCCCGATCCGGGTCGGCAAGGCGGCGCTCCACGACCTGTTGCTCACCTGGCTGCCCCGGCTCGTCCCGGGCGGCCGGGCCTATCTCGTCGTCGCGAAGAACCTCGGCTCGGACAGCCTCCAGCGGTGGCTCGGCGAGGCCCTCGGCCCGGGCTGGACCGTCGGCCGGCACGCGAGTGCGAAGGGGTTCCGGGTCATCGAGGTGGTCCGGACGGGGTGAGTCCGGCCCCGTCCCGGCGCCGCCGCTCGGGCCGGTGGAGGTGTCCGCCGACGCTGCAAGGATGGGCGCCATGACACCCACCGCACCGAGCCTCGGACTCGTCGTCGTGCCCACGCTGCCGCCGGAGCTGCTGCCCGGGATCGCCCGGGCCTGCGACGCGCACCTGGACGAGGTCTGGGTCTGGGAGGACTGCTTCGCCCAGGGCGGGATCGCCTCCGCCGCCGTGGCCCTCGGGGCCACCGAACGGGTGCGGGTGGGCCTCGGGATCATGCCCACCCCGTTGCGCAACGTCGCCCTCACCGCGATGGAGGTCGCCACGCTCGCCCGCACCCACCCCGGGCGGTTCCTCCCCGGCGTCGGCCACGGGGTCCAGGAGTGGATGGAGCAGGTCGGCGGCCGGGCCGCCTCACCGCTCACCCTCCTGCAGGAGTATGCCGTCGCGCTACGCCGGCTCCTCGACGGCGAGGAGGTCACCGTCGAGGGACGCTATGTCCGGCTGGACCGGGTGCGGCTGACCTGGCCGCCGAGTGCCCGGCTTCCGCTGCTCCTCGGCGGGACCGGCCCGCGCACGCTCGAGCTCTGCGGCCGGCTCGGCGACGAGGTCATCCTCGGCAACACCCACAGCCCGGCCGAGGTCGCGAGCTCGCGCGACCATGCGGCAGCGGGCCGGGCCGCCTCCGGCCGCTCCGGACCACCGCCGATGGTCACGACCCTCATCGCCGCCACCGGCCCCGACGCCCGAGAGCGCATCGACGCCGAGCTGCCCCGCTGGGGTGTCGACCGGGCGCCGGATCGCGCCGCCGCCGGGGCCGCACCCGACATCGCGGCCGCCGTGCGCCGTCTCGGCGAGCGCGGTGCGACCCGCGTCGTCATCCAGCCGACCCTCGACGAGCCGGACCTGCTCGGGTTCATCGCCTTCCTCGGCACACAGGTCCGGCCGCTGCTGGGCTGAGGGCGGTCAGCGGTCGCCGTGACGCTCCGGCCAGGCGACCATCGCCGAGCCGCCGCCGCGTCGGGTCGGCTCGGCCGCCGCCTCGGCGTCTCCCGGTCCGTGGATCCGGATCGCGGTGGCCGCTCCGATCTCCGGCGTGCTCGCGAGGACGTGGCCCCAGGAGCGCAGGGTGTCGCCCACCGTCGAGTCGTAGATCGCCGGCTCGGCCAGCTCGGTCCCGTTGCGGGAGGACAGCCGCGGCGCCGCGATGGCGTCGACGAGGGCGAGGTCCCGGTCGAGGTAGCCGATGATGACCTGGGCGACGGTCGTGATGATCGTCGAGCCGCCCGGGCTGCCGACGGCGAGGAACGGCCTGCCGTCCTTGAGGACGACGGTCGGGCTCATCGACGAGCGCGGCCGCTTCCCCGCGTCCGGCAGGTTCGGGTCCGGAACACCCGCTGCGGCCGGGACGAAGTCGAAGTCGGTCAGCTCGTTGTTGAGGAGGAAGCCGTAGCCCGGCACCGTGATGCCCGACCCGCCGGTCTGCTCGATGGTGAGGGTGTAGGCCGCCGTGTTGCCCCACCGGTCGGTGACGACGAGGTTCGAGGTCGACAGCCCCTCGTGGGTCTCGGGGACGCTCTGGTCGCCCCAGGCGCAGCCGTCGTAGTGCCCGTCCGGCTCACCGAAGGGGATCGGCCGCGGCTGGGCCTGCGTCGGGTCGAAGAGGCAGGCCCGCTCGGAGGCGAAGGCCCGGGAGGTCAGCTCGTCGACCGGGACGCCGGGCACGGAGCCGACGTACCGACCGCGGTCGGCGAACGTCGTCGCCGAGGCCTCGCTGAAGCGGTGCAGGTACTGCGCCTGGTCGACGTCCTTGATCGAGACGCCGGTCTTGACGTCGTAGGCGGCGAGCAGGTTGAGGATCTCCGCCACGGCGATCCCGCCCGAGGACGGGATCGGCATGCCGTAGACGTCGAGTCCCCGGTAGCGGCTGTGGATCGGCTCCTTGGGGATCGCCTCGTATGCCGCGAGGTCGCCCGTCGTCAGCTGTCCGGCCATCACGTCGACGCCGGGCGCCGTCGTCGGGTCCTGCGCCTCGTCGGCGATGGCGTGGGCCAGGCGCCCGGTGTAGAGGACGTCCATCCCCTGTGCGGCGGATGAGTGCCGTAGGTCCGCGCGAGGTCGGGGTTGCGGAAGGTGGTGCCCACCGCCGGGGCGTCGCCGCCGGGGAGGAAGAGGTCGGCCGTCTCCGGGAACATCGCGAAGCGGGCGGCATTCTGAGCCGTCTGGTCGTGGAAGGTCTGGTCGACGACGAAGCCCTGCCGGGCCAGGCGCTGCGCGGGCGCGAGCAGCCGCGACAGCGACCGGGTGCCGAACCGCTTCGTCACGAGGTCCCACGTCGCCGGCGTGCCCGGGGTGCCGATCGAGAGCCCGGAGCTGACGACGGTGCGGAAGTCCATGGCCGAGCCGTCCGGGTTGGTGAAGACGTCCGGCGTGAAGGTGCTCGGTGCCGTCTCGCGTCCGTCGACGGCGGTGACGCGGTGGCGCTTGGCGTCGTAGTAGACGAAGAAGCCGCCGCCGCCGAGGCCGGTGCTGTACGGCTCGGTGACGCCGAGGGCGGCGGCCGTCGCGATGGCCGCGTCGGCGGCGTTGCCGCCGCGGCGCAGGACGTCGATGCCGATCTGGCTCGCGTCGCGGTCGACGCTGGAGACGGCACCACCGCCCCCGCGCATCGTCGGGACCTTGGGCAGCTGGGAGCCGTGGTGGTCACGGTGGTGGCCGACCGGCCCGGACGTCGGGGTCTGGGCGGTGGCGGGGGCGGCGACGCTCACGGCGAGCGTCCCGGCAGCGAGGAGCGTGATGGCCTGGGTGCGTCGGAAGGTGCCCATTTGCGCACGGTAGGGGCCTACCCGGTGGTACGCGACCGGAGCGAGAGGACCCGCGCGCGCGGGTCCGGCTGCGCTCAGCCGAGGGCGTCGAGCAGAACGTGGCCGTCGGCGAGAAGGACCGCCGGGTCCGGCCAGCTCGACCTCGTGGCCCGGCAGCCCGCGCACCCGCAGCCGTCCGCCGGGGACGTCGACGGTCCAGTCCCGCGTCGGCACCGGCTCACCGGACCAGAAGCTCGTCGCGAGGGCGGCGGCGCACGCTCCGGTGCCGCAGGAGCGGGTCTCGCCGACCCCACGCTCGTGGACGCGCATGGCGATGTGCCCCGGCCCGACCGGCCGGACGACCTCGACGTTCGTGCCGCGCGGTGGGAGCGGGCGGACGACGGGGACCCGCGCGAGATCGACGGCGGCGAGGTCGACCTGCTCGGGCAGGGCGAGGACGGTGTGCGGGTTGCCGAGGTCGAGGGACAGCGCGGAGTAGGGGTCGCCGTCGTCGAGGTGGACGAGGGCGTCGAAGCCGTCGGCCGCGGCCTTCTCCGGGTCGAGGAGCCGCCACGGCCCGAGGCCGACGGCGATGAGATCGCCCTCGAACCGCACCGTCTTCGTGCCGGACCGGGTGGCGATGGCGAACTCGTCCGCCGTCTCGAGGCCCTCCCGGCGCAGGTACGCGGCGAAGACGCGCGCACCGTTGCCGCACATCTCGGCCGTCGAGCCGTCCGCGTTGCGGTAGTCCATGAACCAGCGGGCCCGGCCAGCCTGGGTCCGGACCTCGTCCTCCCCGGCCGCATCGGTCGGGACGACCCGGATGACACCGTCGCCGCCGATCCCGGCACGCCGGTCGGCCAGCGACGCCGCGAGGGACGCGGTGAGGTCGAGTGCGCCGTCGAGGTCGGGCACGAGGACGAAGTCGTTCTCCGTGCCGTGTCCCTTCGTGAACGCGAGCCGGTCAGCCATGTCGACCATTGTCGCGGATGGTGGCCCGCACCCACGCCACCGCCTCGTCGACCGCTCCGGGCCCGGTCGGGTCGACCCAGTGGACCCTCGGGTCGGCTCGGAACCAGGACTCCTGGCGCCGCGCGTAGCGTCGGGTCGCCGTCGCCGTCTCCTCGACCGCCTCGGTCTCGGTGAGCCGCCCGTCGAGCTGGCCGAGCGCCTGGGCGTAGCCGAGGGCGCGGCTCGCCGTCCGTCCCTCGCCGCAGGCCGACGTCGACGAGCCCGCGGACCTCGTCGACGAGGCCCTGCTCCCACATCCGCTCGACGCGTCGGTCGATCCGATGGTCGAGGTCGGGCCGCGGCGGCCGCAGGCCGACGAGGAGCAGTGGGGTGGACGAAGATCCGCTCGGGCATCGTCGCCGAGAACGGCCTGCCCGTCAGCTCGACGACCTCGAGGGCGCGGACGATGCGGCGTCGGTTGTTCGGCTCGATGACGGCGGCCGCGGCGGGGTCGCGCTCGGCGAGGGCGGCATGCAGCTCGGGCGTGCCCCGCTCCGTGTCGTCCCAGCGGGCCCGCACCTCGGGGTCGGTCGGCGGGATCTCGAGCCGGTCGAGGGCGGCCCGGACGTAGAGCCCCGACCCGCCGACGAGGACCGGGTGGGCCCCGCGGAGGCGGATCGCGTCGATGTCGGCGCGGGCCTGCCCGCTGGTAGGCCGCGACGCTCGCCTCCTCCGTGACGTCGAGGACGTCGAGCTGGTGATGCGGTATGCCGCGCCGCTCGGCGAGCGGGACCTTGGCGGTCCCGATGTCCATGCCCCGGTAGAGCTGCATCGCGTCCGCGCCGACGACCTCGCCGCCGAGCGCCTCCGCCAGTCGGAGCCCGAGCTCGGACTTGCCGCTGGCCGTCGGACCGACGACGCCGACGACGAGCGGGCCGGGCTCGCCGCTCTCGGGCCGGCCGACGCTCACGCGTCCGGTCGGGCGGGGCCCCCTCGACGTGGCGGTCCACGGCCTCCTCGCCGACGTCGTCGTGGCCGAACGGGTCGCGGTCGACGCCCGGCATCCAGGTGAGGCCCGGGACGCCCCAGCCGTTCGCCTTGACGGCCTTCTTCGCCTTCTTGGCCCACCGGCCGGAGAGCCGGTCGACGTAGAGGAAGCCGTTGAGGTGGTCGTACTCGTGCTGGAGCATCCGGGCGAACCAGCCGGTCGCGTGGTACTCGATCTCGGTGCCGTCGAGGTCGAGACCGGTCAGCGTGGCCGTCTCGCCGCGGCGGAGGGGGAAGGACTCCCCGGGCACGGACAGGCAGCCCTCGGACTCCTCGTGCGGGTCGGGCTCCCCCGCGGTCGGCTTGGCGGCGACGAGATAGGGGTTGATGACGACGCCGCGGGCGGGGATGCCGTCGTCGTTGGCCATCTGCCAGGTGAAGATCCGCAGTCCGACCCCGATCTGCGGCGCCGCGAGCCCGACGCCGTGCGCGAGGTCCATCGTCTCGAACATGTCCGCGACGAGCGCGCGGACGTCGTCGTCGATGACCTCGACGGGCTGGGCTCGACGGTGCAGGACCGGCTCTCCGGTGATGACGACGGGACGAATGGCCATGCCGGAATTCTTGCAGAGGGCGGGGGGCGCCCCGTGTCGCGCGGGTCCCGGGGCCGAGGGGCTGGCGTCGCGGCGGGCGGTGGGCCACAGTAGAGGGCAGACGGGCCCTCGCGGACCCGTCGCCACCTGCCCCCGAGAGGAAGGAGGACCGCATGGGTTTGTTCGACAGCGCCACGGAGAAGGCCGACCAGCTCATGAAGGACAACCCCGACAAGGTCGAGGAGTACAGCGACCAGGCCATCACGAAGGCCGGGGACGCCGTGGACTCCAGGACCGACGGCCGGTTCTCCGATCAGGTCGACGCCGCGCAGCAGAAGGCCGACGAGGCGATCGGCGAGGGCTGAGCCCTTCCCTGACGCGCGGAGCCCCGACCCGACGGTGCGGCCGGGCCCCGTTCGTCGTTGCCGGCGCCGGACGCTGGTGGGCGGACGGGTCAGCCGGTCCGTCGCCGGCGCCGCTCACCGAGGAGCACCAGGACGAGGCCGAGGAGGAGCAACGGCCGCCGAGACCGCCGAGCCGAGCGACCTCGAGGCCGGTGAACGCGAGGCCGCCCGTACCCGGTGCGGGGTTCGGCGACGGCGCCGGCGCGGAGCGGGGTCGACGACGACGGTAGCCGTCGAGGCTCGCGTCATGCCGCGGTGTCGGTGACCCGGTAGGTGATCTCGGCGGTATCGGAGTAGCCGGCCTCGGGGGTGAACTCGGATCGTGCCGTCGACGACGACCCAGCTGCCGACGCCGGGGACGATGACCCGGGTGACGCAGTCGGAGGCCGCGGCGGCGCCCCCGGCGCTGGCCCCCTTCGGCAGCACGAGGCAGAGCGACGTCGGGTCCCACTCGGCGTTGTCGCTGGGCTTGTCGTTGGCCAGCGGGTCGAGGGCGACGGTCTCCCCGGGCTTGGTCGGTCGTCCGGTCCGGCTCGGCGTAGGCGTTCCGCGGCGCGCCGACGGTGACCGAGATGACGGCCGTCGCGGGCGTGCCGTTGGAGTCCTCGACGAGGTAGGCGACGGGGGTGACCGGGCCGTGGAAGCCCTCGACCGGGGTGAAGGTGACCGAGCCGTCGGCCTCGACGGTCCATGTGCCCTCGCCGGACCACCGTCAGGGTGTCCGTGTAGGTCGCGTCGGTCGGGTCGAGGAGCCGGACCGAGGAGGGGTCGAGCGGGGCGTCGGCCGCGCCGGCGGCGTCGTTGTCGAGGACGGGGATGGTGACCGGAGTGCGGTACGCCGTGGACGCGGCGTCGTTCTCCGCGACGGGGACGACGTCGGTGACGAGCACGGTGATCGTCGACATCGCGACGTTGCCGTCACTGTCCTCGACGCGATATCCGAGCGGCGTCGTCGTGCCGGCGAAGGCGGCCTCGGGGTCGAGGGTGACCCGGCCGTCACTGCCGACGCTCCACGTGCCCTCGCCCGCCGCCACGACGGCGACCTTGTACGTCGCGTCCGCCGGGTCGAGGAGCAGGACGGTGGCCGGCGCGAGCGTCGCCCGGCTGCCGGGCACGTCGTTGACGAGCGGGTCGATCGTGACGTCGACGTTCTGGGCCGTCCGTGCCGTGTCGGGCTGGGCGACCGGGGCGGTGCCGACGGTGACCGAGAGGGCCGCGCTGCCGGTCGTGCCGTTCGTGTCGGACACGCGGTAGGTGAGTGGCGTCGCCGCGCCGTCGAAGGCCGGGGCCGGGGTGAAGCGCACCGAGCCATCGGGCTGGACGGCGTACTCCCCTGGCCGGCGATCGTCACCGTGGTCGCTCCACGTGCCGTCCGCCGGGTCACCGGAGCTCGACGCTGCTCGGGTCGAGCGGCGCCGACGAGCCACCGGCGGCGTCGTTGCCGAGGACGTCGACCGTCACCGGGCGCCCGAACGGGGTGAAGGCGGTGTCGTCGACGACGATGGGGACGACCGGCGCCACGGTCACGGTGATGGTCGAGGTGGCGGTGTTGGTGTCGCTGTCGGTGACCCGGTACCCGACGACGGTGTCGCCGGTGAACGTCGCCTCGGGCACGAGGGTGACCGTGCCGTCCGGGTTGACCGTGAAGACACCCTCGCCCGGGATGGAGACGACGCCCTTCCAGAGGCCGTCGGCCGGGTCACGCAGGACGACGGAGCCGGCGCTGAGCCCGGCGCCGGTCCCGGGGGTGTCGTTGGCGAGCGGGTCGACGGTGACGGCGACGTTCTGCGGCGTCGTCCGGTGGTCCGGTGCGGCGACGGGGGCGTGGCCGACCGAGACCGAGATCGACGCGGTCGCCGTCGTGCCGTTCGTGTCGGCGACCCGGTAGGCCACCGGCGTCGCGACACCCTCGAAGGCCGGGTCGGGGGTGAAGACCACCGTGCCGTCGGGCTGGACGGTGTAGGTGCCCTCGCCGGGGATCGTCACCGAGCTCGCGTATGCCGCGCCGGCCGGGTCGCGCAGCCGGACCGTGCTCGGGTCGAGCGGTGCGGAGGCGGCACCGGCGGAGTCATTGGCGAGCACGTCGATCGTCACGTCGTGGCGGAACCTCGTCGTCGCCGAGTCGGCCGTCGCGACGGGCGTGATCGGGGTGACCGTGACGGTCAGGGACGCCGTCGCGTCGTTGTCGTCGCTGTCGGTGATCCGGTACCCGACGGTGCCGTCACCGGTGAACTGCGGGAGCGGGTCGAACGTGACGGTGCCGTCCGCGTTGGCGGTGTAGGTGCCCTCCCCGGGGATCGTCACCGAGCTCGCGTACGACGCGTCCGCCGGGTCGCGCAGCACGACCGAGTCGGGCGGAGGGTGGCACCCGTGCCAGGCGTGTCGTTGTCGAGGACGGAGGTCGTCACCGTGACGTTCTGCGGGGTCGTGTCGGTGTCGGGCAGCGCGATCGGCGCGGCCCCGACGGTGACGGAGAGCGTTGCCGTCGCTGTCGTCCCGTTCATGTCGGCGACCCGGTAGGTCACCGCGGTGCTCGGGCCGTCGAACCCGGCGGCAGGGGTGAAGGTCACCGATCCGTCCGGCTCCACGGCATACGTGCCCTCGCCGGGCACGGTCACCGTCTGGGCCCAGGTCCCGTCGGCCGGGTCGCGCAGCGCGACCGTGCTCGGGTCGAGCGGGGCACTCGCGGCTCCCTCGTCGTCGTTGGCGAGGACGTCGACGGTGACCGAGTGGAGGTAGGGCGTCGTCACCGTGTCGTCGAGGGCCGTCGGCGTCACCGGGGTGACGGTGACGGTGACCGTCGACGTCGCGGTCTGGCCGACCTCGTCGGCGACCCGGTAGCCGACCGTGGTGTCACCGGTGAACGTGGGCTCGGGGTCGAGGGTGAGCGTGCCGTCGGGGTTGACCGAGTAGGTGCCCTCGCCGGGGATCGTCACCGTCGTCGCCCACGTGCCGTCACTCGGGTCCCGCAGCTCGACGGTGCTCGGGTCGAGCGAGGACCGGGCGCCGGCGCTGTCGTTGGCCAACGGGTCGAGGGTCATCGTGACGTTCTGCGGCGTCGACCCGGTGTCGGCCAGGGCCACCGGCATCGCCGGAGGCGCCACCGTCACGTCGAGGGTCGCCGCGTCGGTCGTGCCGTTGGCGTCGGAGACCCGGTAGGTGACCGGCGTCGTCGTGCCCGTGAAGATGCCCGCCGGGACGAAGGTCACCGACCCGTCCGCCTCGACGGTGTAGGTGCCCTCGCCCGAGATCGTCACGCTTGCGTGGTAGGTACCGTCGCTCGGGTCCTGGAGTGCGACGGAGCTCGGCGTCGAGCGGGGCCGACGCCGCGCCGGCGGAGTCGTTGGCGAGGACGTCGACGGTGACCGGGAGCTTGTACGGCGTGCTCCCGTGGTCGGCGCTGGCGCTCGGGGTGATCCCGCTGACGAGGACGGTGATCGTCGAGGACGCCGTCTGGCCGGAGGTGTCGGTGACCCGGTAGGTCACCGCCGTCGAGGTGCCGACGAACGTCGGGACCGGGTCGAACGTCACCGTGCCGTCGGAGGCGACGGTGTAGGTGCCCTGACCGGCCACGGTGAGGGACGCGCCGTAGGTCCCGAGGTCGGGGTCGAGGACCGCGACCGTCGTCGGGTCGAGGGAGATGTCCGGCGCGACGGTGTCGTTCGCGAGCGGGTCGATCGCGACGGTGACGTTCTGCGGTGTCGTCGTCACGTCGGGGTTCGCGACGGGGGCCGCAGGCAGGTCGACGGTGACGGAGATCGTCGCCGTCGCCGTCGTGCCGTTGGTGTCGGCCACCCGGTAGCCGACCGGTGTGGCCGCGCCGAAGAACCCGGGCGCCGGGGTGAAGGTGACCGACCCGTCGGACTGGACGGCGTACGTGCCCTCCCCCGCGACGGTGACCGTGCTCGCGTACGTCGAGTCGGCCGGATCGCGGACCTCGACGCTCGAGGCGTCCAGCGGAGCGCTCCCAGCGCCGGGGCCGTCGTTGTCGAGGACGGGGATGCTGACCGGCGTCTCGTACGGGGTGGTCCGGCCGTCGTCGGCCGCGGTCGGGCTGATGGCGGTGACGGTGACCGAGATGAGGGCGTCGTCGCTCTGACCGGCATCGTCACTCACCACGTAGCGGACCTGGCCGACGCCGGTGAACTGCGGCTCGGGGTCGAAGGTGACGCTCCCGTCGGCGTTCGCGGTGTAGGTCCCCTCGCCGGGGATCGTCACGATCGTCCGGTATGCCGCGTCGGCCGGGTCCTGGAGCCGGACCGAACCCGGCACGAGCGTCGCCTCGCCGTCGGTCGAGTCGTTGGCGAGGGGGTCGAGGCTCACGGTGACGTTCTGCGGGGTGGTCGTCGCGTCGTCGACGGCGGTGAGCGCCACGGGCGGCTGGACGGTCACCGTGAGGGTCGCCGTCGCCGTCGTGCCGTTGCCGTCGGCGACCCGGTAGGTCACGGTGCTGTCGCCGACGAAGTCGGCCTCGGGGGTGAAGACGACCGTGCCGTCGGCCTGGACGGCATACGTGCCCTCGCCGGCGACCGTCACGGTCGTCTTCCACGCGCCGTCATCCGGGTCCTGGAGCACCACGGTGCTCGGGTCGAGCGGCGCCGAGGCGGCGCCGGGCACGTCGT
This sequence comes from uncultured Actinomycetota bacterium, assembly GCA_963745335.1. Lineage (GTDB taxonomy): Bacteria > Actinomycetota > Actinomycetes > Actinomycetales > Dermatophilaceae > CAVSJJ01. Next base: position 264,196 of record CAVUXP010000007.1, on the reverse strand, counting down.
TGCCGAGCACGTCGACGGTCGTCGGGGTCCGGAACGGCGTCGCCGGGGTGTCGTCGGACAGGACGGGGACGATCGGGGTGACCGTGACGGCGAGGGTCGAGGTGGCTCCGTTGCCGTCGGAGTCGACGACCCGGTAGGTGACCGGGGTCGCCGGGGTGCTGAGGCCCGGCTCCGGGTCGAAGGTCACCGACCCGTCCGCGTTGACCGTGTAGACGCCCTCGCCGGGGATCGTCACGCTGCTCTTGAATGCCGCATTGGCGGGGTCGCGCAGCCGCACCGTCGACGCGTCGAAGGTCGCGCCGGTGCCCGGGGTGTCGTTGGCGAGGACATCGGTGGTGACCGTGATGTTCTGCGGGGTCGTCGCCGTGTCGGCCAGCGCCACGGGCGGGTCGCCGACCGTCACGGTCAGCGTGGCCGATGCGGCCGTGCCGTTCGCATCGAGGACCCGGTAGTCGATGCTCGAGGCGCCCGAGAAGCCGGCCGAGGGAAGGAACGCCACCGAGCCGTCGGCCTGGACGCCGTGGGTCCCCTCACCGGGGATCGTCACGGAGTCCGTCCACGTGCCGTCGGCGGGATCCTGGATCTGCACCGTGCTCGGCACGAGCGGCGCCGAGGCGGCGCCTGCCGTGTCGTTGGCGAGGATGTCGACGGTGACGAGGTGGAGGTACGGCGTCGTCGCGGCGTCGTCATCGGCCCGCGGCGTGACGGGCGTGACGGTGACCCGCATCGTCGAGGACTCCGGGTTGCCGTCGGTGTCGATGACCTCATAGGTGAGCCGGGTTGCCAGGCCGGTGAAGGACGGCTCCGGGTCGAAGGTGACGCTCCCGTCGGCGCCCACGGTGTAGACGCCCTCGCCGGCGATGGTGACGACGCTCTTGAACGTCGAGTCGGCCGGGTCCCGCAGCCGCACGGTGGAGACGTCGAAGGTCGCGTCCGTGCCGGGGGTGTCGTTGGCGAGGATGTCGAGGCTGACCGTGACGTTCTGGGGCGTCGAGATCGTGTCGGGGGCACCGAGCGGTGGTGGGCCGACGATGACGGTGAGGGTGGCGGTCGTCGGCGTGCCGTTGTCGTCCCGGACGCGGTAGCTGACGCTCGACGGTCCGGAGAACGTCCCGAGGGGGGTGAAGAGGACGGTCCAGTCGGGCTGGACGGCGTACGTGCCCTCACCGGCGATCGTCACTGCGCTCTTGTAGGTGCCGTCCGCGGGGTCGCTGAGCAGGAGGGTGCTCGGGTCGATCGGCTGGCCCGGCAGCCCGGGGACGTCGTTGGCGAGCACGTCGGCGCCGACCGGGGTGTTGAGCGGGGTCGACGTGGCGTCGTCGTACGCGCGCGGGGTGACCTCGGTGACGGTGATGTCGACCGTCGAGGACATCGTGCGGCCGGCATCGTCGCTCACCCGATAGGTGAGCTCGGTGGCCGGGCCCGTGAAGGTCGGGACCGGCGAGAAGGTGATGCTCCCGTCCGGGTTCACCGTCGTCGTGCCCTCCCCCGCGATCGTCACGGAGGTCTTCCACAACCCGTCACCGGGGTCGCGCAGCTGCACGGAGCCGGGGACGAGGGCGACGGCCGGGTCGGTCGTGTCGTTGGAGAGGACGTCGATCGTCACCGGCGTGTGCTGCGGAGTCGTCTCGGCATCCGGGTGGGCGGCGCTGGCCGGCGGCTCGGTGACCGAGACGACGATGGGCGCCGTGGTCGTCGTGCCGTTGTCGTCGGCGACGCGGTAGGTGATGGCGGTGAGCGGGCCGAAGAAGCCGTCGGCGGGGGTGACGAGGACCGACCCGTCCGGCTGGACCGCGAAGGTGCCCTCACCGGGGATCGTCACCGTGGCCTTGAACGTCGAGTCGGCGGGGTCCTGCAGGACGACGGTGCTCGGGTCGAGCGGCGCCGACGCGTCCCCGGCGCTGTCGTTGGCGAGGACGTCGACGGCGACCGGCGTCTCGTACGGCGTCGTCGCGCCGTCGACCCGGGCGACCGGGGTGACCGGGGTGACCGTGACGCCGGAGCGTCGAGGTCGCGGTGTTGCCGTCGGTGTCGGTCACCGCATAGTCGAGCCCGGTACCTGCCCCGGTGAACGTGGGCTCGGGGTCGAAGGTCACCGACCCGTCCGCGCCCACGGTGTAGCCGCCCTCGCCCGCGATCGTCACGCTGCTCTTGAAGGCCGCGTCGGCCGGGTCCCGGAGCCGCACCGACGACGCGTCGAAGGTCGCGCCGGTGCCCGGGGTGTCGTTGGCGAGGACGTCGGTCGTGACGGCGACGCCCTGGAGCGTCGTGTCGGTGTCGGGCGCCGCGACGGGCGCGTCGCCGACCGTGACGGTCAGCGATGCCTGGGCGAGGGTGCCGTTGGCGTCGGCGACCCGGTAGTCGATGCTCGACGCGCCGGAGAAGCCGGACGCCGGGGTGAGTCGCACCGACCCGTCCGGCTGCACGGCATACGTCCCCTCGCCGCCGACCGTGACGGAGCTCTTCCACGTACCGTCGGCCGGGTCCAGGAGCTGGACGGTGCTCGGGTCGAGCGGTGCCCACGCGGCGCCGGCGGAGTCGTTGCCGAGGACGTCGACCGTCACCGGGTGCAGGTACGGCGTCGACGCGACATCGTCGACGGCGCTCGGGACGATGGCGGAGACGGTGACCGTCAGGGTCGCGGAGGCGGTGTTGCCGTCGGAGTCGCTGAACCGGTAGGTCAGCGGCGATGCCTCGCCGGTGAAGGCGGGCAGGGAGTCGAAGGTGACGGTGCCGTCGGGGTTCGCCGTGTAGGTCCCCTCGCCCGGGACGGTGACGACGCTCTTGAACGTCGCGTCGGCCGGGTCCCGCAGCGCCACCGACGACGCGTCGATCCTCGCGCCGGTGCCCGGGGTGTCGTTGTCGAGCACGGGAACCGTGATGGTGACGTTCTGCGGCGTCGTGGTGGTGTCGGGGCTCGCCGTGGGCGCGTCCCCGACGGTGACCGTCAGGGTGGCCGAGGCGGCGGTGCCATTGGTGTCCCGGACCCGGTAGCCGACGCTCGCGTCGCCGGAGAAGCCGGACGCCGGGGTGAGTCGCACCGAGCCGTCCGGCTGCACGGCATACGTCCCCTCACCGGGGACGGTGACGGTGCTCTTCCAGATGCCGTCGGCCGGGTCCTGGAGCTGGACGGTGCTCGGGTCGAGGGGGGCGGATCCCGCGCCGGCGGAGTCGTTGCCGAGGACGTCGACCGTCACCGGGTGCAGATACGGCGTCGACGCGACATCGTCGACGGCGCTCGGGACGATCGGGCTGACGGTCACCTGCAGCGTCGAGGAGACCGTGCGACCGGCGTCGTCGGAGACCCGGTAGGCCAGCTGGGTGCCGGCGCCGGTGAAGGCCGGCTCGGGGTCGAACGTCACCGTGCCGTCGGGGCCCACCGCGTAGGTGCCCTCGCCGGCGATCGTGACGCTGCTCTTGTATGCCGCATCCGCCGGATCGCGCAGCAGGACCGAGCCGGGGACCAGCGCGACGGCCGGGTCGGTCGTGTCGTTGGCCAGCACATCGAGGGTGACGGTGACGTTCTGCGGCGTCGTCGCCGTGTCCGGGTTCGCGACGAGGCGGGCGGCTCGCTGACGGTGACCGAGATCGTGGCGGTGTCGGTCGTGCCGTTCGTGTCGGCGACCCGGTAGATCACGGGAGTCACCGGCCCGAAGAAGCCGGCCACCGGCGTGAAGCGGACGGACCCGTCCGCCTGGACCGCGAAGGTCCCCTCGGCCGCGTAGGTCACCGTGGCCTTCCACGTGCCGTCGGCGGGGTCGCGCAGGACAAGGGTGCTCGGGTCGAGCGGCGCCGAGGTGTCGCCGGCCGTGTCGTTGACGAGCGGCGCGACGGTCACGGCCGTCTGGTACGGCGTGGTCGCGGTGTCGTCGAGCGCGGTCGGTGTCACGGCGGTGACGGTGACGGTCAGGGTCGCGGAGGCGGCGTTGCCGTCGGAGTCGGCCACCCGGTAGGTCAGCTCGGTCCCCGTGCCGGTGAAGGCCGGCTCGGGGTCGAACGTCACCGACCCGTCGGCACCGACCGTGTAGACCCCCTCCCCGGCGATCGTCACGCTGCTCTTGTATGTCGCGTCGGCCGGGTCCCGCAGCGCCACCGACGACGTGTCGATCGTCGCGCCGGTGCCCGGGGTGTCGTTGTCGAGCACGGGAACCGTGATGGTGACGTTCTGCGGCGTCGTGTCGGTGTCGGGGCTCGCCGTGGGCGCGTCCCCGACGGTGACCGTCAGGGTGGCCGACGCGGCGGTGCCATTGGTGTCCCGGACCCGGTAGCCGAGCTCGCGGCGCCGGAGAAGCCGGACGCCGGGGTGAGTCGCACCGAGCCGTCCGGCTGCACGGCATACGTCCCCTCACCGGGGACGGTGACCGTGCTCTTCCAGATGCCGTCGGCCGGGTCCTGGAGCTGGACGGTGCTCGGGTCGAGCGGGGCGGATCCCGCGCCCGCGGAGTCGTTGCCGAGGACGTCGACCGTCACCGGGTGCAGGTACGGCGTCGTCGCGATGTCGTCGACGGCGCTCGGGACGATCGGGCTGACGGTCACCTGCAGCGTCGAGGAGACCGTGCGGCCGGCGTCGTCGGAGACCCGGTAGGTCAGCTGGGTTCCCGTCCCGACGAAGGTGGGCACCGGGTCGAACGTCACCGTGCCGTCGGCCTGCGCCGTGTAGGTGCCCTCGTCGAGGATCGTCACGCTCGACTTCCACAGACCGTCGCCCGGGTCGCGCAGCAGGACCGAGCCGGGGACCAGCGCGACGGCCGGGTCGGTCGTGTCGTTGGCCAGCACATCGAGGGTGACGGTGACGTTCTGCGGGGTCGTGGCGGTGTCGGGGTCCGCGACGCTCGCCGCCGGCTCGGTGACGGTCACCGAGACGGTCGCCGTCGTCGTCGTGCCGTTGCCGTCCGCGACGCGGTAGGTCAGCGTCGTCACGTCCCCGTAGAACCCGTCGACCGGGGTGAAGGTCACCGACCCGTCGCCCTGAACGGCGACGACGCCCTCGCCCGGCAGGGTGACGGCGGCCTTCCAGGTGCCGTCGGCGGGGTCGCGCAGGACCACGGTCCCCGGCTGGAGCGGAGCCGAGGGCGCGCCGGCCGTGTCGTTGGCGAGAAGCGGGACGTTGACCGGCGTCTCGTAGGGCGTGGTCGCGGTGTCGTCGAGCGCGGTCGGTGTCACGGCGGTGACGGTGACGGTCAGGGTCGCGGAGGCGGCGTTGCCGTCGGAGTCGGCCACCCGGTAGGTCAGCTCGGTCCCCGTGCCGGTGAAGGCCGGCTCGGGGTCGAACGTCACCGCCCCGTCGGCACCGACCGTGTAGACCCCCTCCCCGGCGATCGTCACGCTGCTCTTGTATGTCGCGTCGGCCGGGTCCCGCAGCCGCACCGACGACGCGTCGAAGCTCGCCCCGGTGCCCGGGGTGTCGTTGTCGAGCACGGGAACCGTGATGGTGACGTTCTGCGGCGTCGTGGTGGTGTCGGCGGCCGCGAGCGGCGGGTCGCCGACGACGACCGTCAGGGTGGCCGACGCCGCCGTTCCGTTCGTGTCGAGGACCCGGTACGGGAGACTGCTCGTCCCGGAGAAGCCCGACAGGGGGGTGAAGAGGACCGCACCGCCCGGCTGCACGGCATAGGTGCCCTCACCGGGGATCGCGACGGTGCTCTTCCACGTGCCGTCCGCCGGGTCCCGCAGCAGGACGCTCGAGGAGTCGAGCGGCGCGCTGGCGGCACCGGCGGTGTCGTTGGTCAGGACGTCGACGGTGACCTGGTGGAGGTACGGCGTCGAGGCCGAGTCGTCGACGGCGGTCGGCGTGATGGGGGTGACCGTCGCCCGGATCGTCGAGGAGACCGTGCGGCCGGCGTCGTCGGAGACCCGGTAGGTCAGCGGCGTTCCCGTCCCGACGAAGCTGGGCACCGGGTCGAACGTCACCGTGCCGTCGGCATGCGCCGTGTAGGTGCCCTCGTCGAGGATCGTCACGCTCGACTTCCACAGACCGTCGCCCGGGTCAGCAGCAGGACCGAGCCGGGGACCAGCGAGACGGCCGGGTCGGTCGTGTCGTTGGCCAGCACATCGAGGGTGACGGTGACGTTCTGCGGCGTCGTGGCCGTGTCGGGGTTGGCGACCGAGGCGGGCGGCTCGGTGACCATCACCGAGATGTCGCGGTGTCCGTCGTCCCGTTGTCGTCGGCCACCCGGTAGGTCAGCGGGGTCACCGCACCGAAGAAGCCGTCGAGTGGCGTGAAGAGCCCGCGGAGCCGGCCTGGACGCGAAGGTGCCCTGGCCGGGGATCGTCACCGAGCACGTGTAGCTCCCGTCGGCGGGGTCGCGCAGCTGGAGCGTCCCGGGGACCAGCGGGGACGCAGGCGTCCCCGGGGCTGTCGTTGGCGAGCGCGTCGAGCCGTGACGGCGGTCTCGTACGGGGTTGTCGTTCCGTCGTCGCACCGCTCGGCGTGACCGGCGTGACGTGATGGTGATGGTCGAGGAGACCGTCCGGCCCGCATCGTCGCTCACGTGGTAGGTCACCGAGTGGCGTACCCGTGAACGTCGGTACCGGGTCGAAGGCCACCGTGCCGTCGACGTTGGCGGTGTAGGTGCCCTCGCCCGGGATCGTGACCGCGCCCTTGTATGTGCGTCCGCCGGGTCGAGGAGGGCGAGGCTCCCGGGCAGGAACGCCGCCTTGGGGTCGGTCGTGTCGTTGGCGAGCGGGTGACGGTGACGGCGACACCCTGAGGCGTCGTGCCGTGTCGGGCTTGCCGCAGCCGGGGCCGGCGGGTCGACGGTCATCGTCAGGGTCGCGGTGTCGGTCGTGCCGTTGGTGTCGGCGACCCGATAGGTCACCGCATGCGGCGCCGGTGAACCCGTCGACGGCGTGAAGGTGACCGAGCCGTCGGCCTGGACGGCGTACGCCCCCGCCCGGGACGTCACCGTGGACTGTACGTGCTGTCGCGGGGTTGAGCAACGCGACGGTGCTCGGGTCCAGCGGCGCGCTGGCCGCCCCGGCGCTGTCGTTGGCCAGGACCGGGACGTTCTTGGCGGTGTTGTAGGCGGCGTCGCGTGTCGTTCACCGCGTCGGGCGATCGCCGTGACCGTCACGGTACCGTCGCGGTCGAGGTCTGCCCCTGGTCGTTGGCCACCCGGTAGGTCAGCGGGGTGGCCGTCCGGTGAACGTCGGCAGCGGGTCGAAGGTCACCGCCGTCCAGGTCGACCGTCAGGTCCCCTCACCGGGATCGTCACCGTAGCCCGTAGGTCCGGAGTCGGCCGGGGTCGAGGAGGCGCACCGAGGAGGGACGAGGTGGTCAGGGGGCCGCCGTGTCGTTGGCGAGGACGTTGACGGTCGCCGTGACGTTCTGCGGGGTGGTCGTCGAGTCGTCTGCGCCGTCGGCGGCTGGGGAGCGGTGATCTGGAGGCGGTAGTCCTCGACCTCGCCGGAGTCCGACGCGCCGGTCGGGCTCTGGGTCTGGGTGTGTTGTAGCCGACCCGGAACCGGCATAGGTCGTCCCGGCGGTCAGCGCGCTCAGCCCGGTCCACGTCAGCGTGCAGGACGAGGTGCCCGAGGAGACGGCCTGGCACGCGCGCTCGCCGGCGTCGAACGCCCCGTTCCGGTTGAAGTCGACCCAGCCACAGAGTTGCCCGGCTGCGGCCGCGGTGACCGTCACCGTCGCCGAGTACGACGTCGCGACGGTGAGGAGGTCGGACGGGCTCGCGCCGTCGTCGCTGTCGCCGGTGGCGCCGCGCGCCCGCGTTGGGGCTCGACGTCGCCGTTGGCGTGCCGGCGTTCTCCTCGGTGACGGCCGACCCGAGCAGATGCTGCTGAGCGCTGCGCGCCCGCGTTGCCGGCGTCGTACGACGAGGGAGCGTCGCCGTAGTCGTCGGGAACGTCGCGAGCGACCGACCCCTCGCCTGCCCCGGTCCGTGTTGTTCGCGCCCGGCCGAGGCGTTCTGTAGACGGCCCCGACCGCGAACGAGACGAGGTCGTGGTGCCGGTGACCCTGACCGATCCGCAGCCCGCCGTCGCGGCCGGGGTGCTGACCCCGCCGCCGATGTCGGTGATGTTGCACGTGGGGAGGTGTGGGGTTCATCGCGTGACGGTGGCACCCGTGACGGCGAGGTTGCCCCCGGTTGGCCTTGGTGAGGGTACGCCGGGGGTGGTGAGGTGAAGGTGACGTGCATTAGACCGGAGGCCTGTAGTCGTTGACGCCCGTGTAGCCGCCGATGCCCGCCAATGGATGACGGGGTTGGTGACGGGGCGCGCGAAGGTGACGTGACGGTGCCGAGGCCGGAGCAGGTCCCCGTGGACGGGCAGGACGAGGTGTCGTCGACGAGGTCCTGGGCCGGTGGCGGAGGTAAGATTGGGCGAGTACTGGTTCGTCGTCCAGCCCCGGGCGCCGACGGTCGTCGCCCCCGGCGCGGAGGTCGCACCGGAGTAGGCGTAGGTCTGGGTCAGGCCCCGAGCCGGGCATCGTGCCGACGTTGCCCGAGAACGAGGAGCTCGGCACCTCGTAGGCCAGCGCCGTCGACGGAACGAGGAGAGCGAGGGCGGCGACCGCAGCGGCGGTCCACCGGCCGCGGGCGACCGATCGTCCACTCACAGGGGCGTCCCTCGTCTCATCGGCCTCGGCCGTCACCGACGCCGTTGTTCCCGGCCCCAGGACCACCGGGAGCCATCGGGGCACTTCCCGACCCTCATGGGAAATGCGGCGGCAGGAATTCTTGGGGCAAGAATGCTGGCCATTGAACGGTAGCGCACCGACACACGCCGAACATCAGCCGTTCAGCCAGACGGAAATCCCCGCAACGGCCAGATCGGCGACCGCGCCGAGCACGAGGACTGGGCCAAACAAGGTGAGCCTACCTGTGTTCGGACTCGGGACCGGCGGGCCGGACGACCGGACATCGTCCACAGCAACGTCGCGCCATTGCTCGGGAAAGGGGCACACCCGGCCTCTGACAAAAGGCCGGAAATGTCATTCTTTCGGCGGGCGGGAATACCGCACCCGGGCGTCGCGACCGCGCCATCGGGTCGACCGACGCCGGGCATGCCGAGGCTCACCGCCGGCTTGCCCGGGACGGCCGCGCCCTGGAGAGCCGCCCAGGCGTCGCCCCCGGCCGTCCGGCGGACGGCATACGGCCCGCCGTGCAACCCGGAGTCGGCGACGAGGTGATGGGGCGCTCCGTAGGTCACCCGGACGGTCACCATGTCTCCGGGACGGGGCCGCTCGGCGCCCTCGGGGACCGAGAAGTGGACGAGCCGGTTGTCGCGGGCGCGCCCGCTCATCCGCGCGGTCTCGCCGTCCTTGCGGCCCTCGCCCGGCGCGACGAGGACCTCGACCTCCCGGCCCTCGACGGCCCGGTTGCCGACCCAGGAGAGCTCCTCCTGGAGGGTGATCAGCCGGTCGAACCGTTGCTGGACAACGGACTTCGGCAGCTGGTCCGGAAGATCGGCCGCGGGGGTCCCGGGGCGCTGGGAGTACTGGAAGGTGAAGGCGCTCGAGAAGCCGGCCCGCTCGACGACCGCGAGGGTCTGCTCGAAGTCCTCCTCCGTCTCGCCGGGGAAGCCGACGATGATGTCGGTCGTGATGGCCGCGTCGGGGATGCGGTCGCGGACGGCGTCGATGATCGAGAGGAAGCGCTCGGCCCGGTAGGAGCGCCGCATCGCCCGGAGGACCCGGTCCGAGCCGGACTGGAGCGGCATGTGCAGGCTCGGCATGACGTTGGGCGTCTCGGCCATCGCGGCGATGACGTCATCGGTGAACGCCGCCGGGTGCGGGCTGGTGAACCGGACCCGCTCGAGGCCGTCGATGTCGCCGCACGCGCGCAGCAGCTTGCCGAAGGCGAGCCGGTCGCCGAAGCCGACGCCGTAGGTGTTGACGTTCTGGCCGAGCAGGGTGACCTCGACGACGCCCTGCGCGACGAGCGCCTCGATCTCGGCGAGGATCTCCCCCGGACGGCGGTCGACCTCCGGCCCCCGCAGGCTCGGCACGATGCAGAACGTGCACGTGTTGTTGCAGCCGACGGAGATGGAGACCCACCCGCTGTAGGCCGAGTCGCGCCGGGTCGGCAGCGTCGACGGGAAGGTCTCGAGGGCCTCGACGATCTCGACCTCCGCGCGCCTGTTGTGGCGTGCCCGGTCGAGCAGGGCCGGGAGGGAGCCGATGTTGTGGGTGCCGAAGACGACGTCGACCCAGGGGGCCCGGTCGACGATGCTCGCCCGGTCCTTCTGGGCGAGGCAGCCGCCCACGGCGATCTGGAGGTCCGGGTTCGCCGTCTTGGCGGGCCGGAGCTGGCCGAGGTTCCCGTAGAGCTTGTTGTCGGCGTTCTCGCGGACCGCGCACGTGTTGAAGACGACGACGTCGGCGACCTCCGGCCGCTGCGGCGTCGGCAGGCTCTCGACGTCGACGTAGCCGGCCGTCTCGAGCAGGCCGGCGAGCCGCTCGGAGTCGTGGACGTTCATCTGGCACCCGTGGGTGCGGATGTCGTAGGTCCGGGCGGGAGCCGCGGTGGACGGGCGGTCCGGGGCGGGGCTGGTCGAGGCGGTCGTCGGCGTCATGGCACCGTCCAGGGTAGGTGAGGCTCGGGCCGCGACGAAACGCCGACCGCGACGCGGCATACGCCGGGTCAGGCGAGCCGGGTGACCTTCACCGCCACCTGGAGCCCCGCCCTCCCGACGCCGGAGTAGACCCCCTTGAAGGGCGGGACGTCGTCGTAGTCCCGGCCCCGGGCGACGACGACGTGGTCGACACCGACCGGCGTGCCGTTCGTCGGGTCGGCGGGCAGCCAGTCGCCGTCCCAGAACTCGACCCAGGCGTGGCTCTCACCGGAGCTGGTCTCCCCGATCTCCGCGTCGCGCGTCGGGGAGAGGTAGCCCGAGACGTAGCGCGCCGGGATCCCCAGGGTGCGCAGCGCCCCGATGGTGATGTGGGCGAAGTCCTGGCACACTCCACGCCGCTCGCGCCAGGCCTCCTCGCCGCTGCCGTGGACGACCGTCACGCCGGACTCGTAGGTGACGTGGTCGCGGATCCGTTCGCACAGCTCGTATGCCGCGGCGCGCGGCGTCTCGAGGCCGCGGACCGCCTCGGCGAGCTCGTCGACGCCCTCCCCCGGCCTGGTCCGCGTCGACAGCATGAGCCACTCGAAGCTGAGATCGCGCAGCCCGGGGTCCTCGAGGGCCGCCCAGCCCAGCGAGGGTCCCGGCTCCGCGACGTCGGTGCGCTCGACCGTCGAGATCGCCTCGATGTCGAGATGGTCGTGCGGCGAGAGCGACTCCATCGCCGTGACGTGGGTGCCCCAGTGGTCGCGGTAGACGTGGCTCCACGTCAGCGGCCGGATCCGGATCCGGTTCTCGAGGGTCGTCTGGCCGGTCTCGTTGGGCGGGGTCATCCGCAGCTCGTTGTGCGACGCGCGGACCGGGGCGTCGTAGGTGAGCGAGGTCGTGTGGACGATGCGGTAGCGGCGCATGGTCAGACCAGCTCCCCGGTCCAGGTCGGCATCGGCCCGGACTGGAAGTACTTCCCGGCGATCGCCTCCGAGGCGCTCGTGACGGCCCGCTGGACCCGGAGCATCTGGGCCGGCAGGTCGGCGATGATGTCCGGCGTGGCACGGTACTCGAGCGAGGTGCGGATCCGGCCGAGCTGGCGCCGGGCCTCGTCGGAGACCCCGATCCGCTGGGCCTCCGGCGACAGGGCGCTGAGCCGCCGTTCGGCCTCGGCGAGGGCGAAGACGACCGACCGCGGGAACTCCCGGTCCAGGACGAGGAACGCGGCGGCCCGGTCGTCGCTGAGCAGACCGCGCTGGCTGCGCATGAACGCCTGCTGGGCGCCGCAGCTGCTGAGCACCGTCGCCCAGGGCGGGCCGCCGACGGGCAGCCCGCCGGTCGCGACGAGCCGCGCGGTCATGTCCGCGCGCTCGAGCGACCGGCCGAGGACGAGGAAGTCCCACGCGTCGTCGTGGCTCATCGTCGAGTCGGCGATGCCGCTGACGAGGGCGGCCCGCTCGCGGACCCAGGACAGGTGCCGCTCGGTGGCGACGGCGCGGCCCATGCCGTTCCAGCGGTGCCACGTCGTGTTGATGCCCTCCCAGAGCTCGGTCGAGAGCGTCTCGCGGGCGCGGCGGGCGTTCTCGCGGGCCGCGAACCAGGCCCCGCTGATCGAGCTCGTCTGCTGGCGGTCGAAGACGAGGCTCGCGCCGACGTCGGCGAACGTCACCGTGTCCGGCGCCGGAATGCCCATGATGACCGAGAGGACGGTGCGCGCGGTGTCGGACTCGTCGGCGCCGGGATCCTCGAGGAGCTGGAGGCGGGTGACGTCGACGATCCGCGCCGTACCGTCGGCGCGCTCGACGTAGCGGCCGATCCAGAACAGCGACTCGGCGATGCGGCTGAGCATCACTGCGCCTTCCCCGTCGCGGCCGGATGCTCGTCGGCGCGCCCCTTGCTGCTGTTGCTGCTGCTGGGCACGCATCGAGTCCTCGTGCGACGCGGTCGGCGCCGTCATGACGACGACCTCGCGCACGTCGGTCTCGGTCGGACGGACGACGGCCGGCGGGCGGCCCTTGCCGGCCAGCACCCAGGTGTCCTTCGAGCCACCACCCTGGCTGGAGTTGACGACGAGCTCGCCCTCGGGGAGGGCGACCCGGGTCAGCCCCCCGGGCAGGACCCGGACCCGGTCGCCGTCGTTGACGGCGAAGGGTCGCAGGTCCACGTGCCGGGGGGCGAGCCGGCCGTCGATGAGGGTCGGCACCGTGGAGAGCTGGACGACCGGCTGGGCGATCCAGCCGCGTGGGTCGTCCTCGAGCTGGCGGCGCAACCGGTCCAGGGTCGGCCCGTCCGCCTTCGGGCCGATGACGAGCCCCTTGCCGCCGGAGCCGTCGACGGGCTTGACGACCATCTCGTCGAGCCGGTCGAGGACGGTGCGCAGGGCGCCGGGCTCGTTGCAGCGGTAGGTGTCGACGTTGGGGAGGATCGGGTCCTCGTCGAGGTAGAACCGGATGAGGTCGGGCAGGTAGGAGTAGATGAGCTTGTCGTCGGCGACGCCGTTGCCGACGGCGTTGGCGAGGGTGACCCGCCCCGAGCGCATCGCCGAGACGAGGCCGGCGCAGCCGAGGACGGAGTCGCCGCGGAAGTGGACCGGGTCGAGGAACTCGTCGTCGACCCGGCGGTAGATGACGTCGACCGGCCGGTCCCCCTGGGTGGTGCGCATCCGGACCTGGCCGCCGGAGCAGACGAGGTCGCGGCCCTCGACGAGCTCGACGCCCATCATCCGGGCGAGGAGCGCGTGCTCGAAGTAGGCGCTGTTGAACACGCCGGGGGTGAGGACGACGACCGTCGGGTCGCTCGTGCCGTCGGGCGCAGCGGCCCGCAGCGCCGCGAGGAGCATCCGGGGGTAGTCGCGCACCGGGCGGATCCGCATCGTCGCGAAGGCCTCGGGGAAGACGTTGGCCATGGCCCGACGGTTCGCGATGACATAGCTGACGCCGGAGGGGACCCGGACGTTGTCCTCGAGGACGCGGAAGGTGCCCTGCTCGTCGCGGATGAGGTCGACCCCGGAGACGTGGACCCGGACACCGTTCGACGGGCGGATGCCGACGACGGCCCGGTGGTAGTGGTTGGAGGACGCGATGAGCCGCCACGGGACGATGCCCTCGTGGACCGCCCGGGGGACGTCGCCCTCGCGGCTGTAGACGTCGTCGAGGAAGGCCTCGAGCGCGGTGACCCGCTGGACCACCCCGGCCTCGATGACGTCCCACTCGTGGGCCGAGATGACCCGCGGGACGGTGTCGAGGGGGAAGGGCTGCTCCTCGCCGGCGTGGTCGAACGTGACGCCCTGGTCGAGGTAGCTTCGGGCGAGCGTGTCGGCCCGCTCCTTCAACCCCGTCGGGGTCATCGAGCGCAGCGTGTGATGAACGGCCTTGTAGGGCGTGCGCGGCGTTCCGTCCGGCTGGAGCATCTCGTCCCAGGCCGCACCGGGGGCGTAGTCCTCGAAGAGGCTGCTCGTCCCGGGGTCCTCACTCACGTGCCGCACATTAGGGGTCCGTGGTGTCGCCGTCATCACCCCAGTGTGACGGGTGTGTTTCGCCACTGCCCAGGTGTGGCCTCCCGGACGGGAGCGGAATCCACCGCCCGGCTCGGTCGTTCGGCAGGACAGACGCGCGACCCCGACACACGACGAAGGACGGCGCATGCGCACCCTGCTCAACCTCATCTGGCTCGTCTTCGGCGGGCTGTGGCTCTTCCTCGGCTATGCCCTCGCCGGGGTCGTCTTCTGCCTCCTCATCGTGACGATCCCGCTCGGTCTCGCCTCGTTCCGGATGGCGTCCTACGCCCTGTGGCCGTTCGGTCGGGCCGTCGTCCGCCGCCCGGAGGCCGGCGTCGGCTCGGTGATCCTCAACGTCGTGTGGATCGTCCTCGCCGGCTGGTGGCTGGCCCTCGGGCACGTGACGACCGCCGTCGCCCAGGCGCTGACGATCATCGGCATCCCGCTCGCCGTCGCGAACCTGAAGATGGTGCCCGTCTCGCTCGTGCCGTTCGGGGCAGACATCGTGCGTGCCGAGGACCTGCCGGTCGGCCAGCGTCCGCTCCACGCCATCTGACCGTCGCGCGGGCGGCCACCGCCGGCGCGGGGCGCCTCAGTCGCGCCGGTGCTCCGGTGACGCGGCGACGGCCTCCCGGATGACCCGCATCGCCAGCTCCCCGGGGTAGCCCTTGCGGGCAAGCATCCCCGCCAGGCGCCGGGTCTGGACGACGGCGTCGAGGCCGTGCAGCTGGCGCAGCCGCTTCTCGACGAGCCGGCGCGCGAGCTCCTCGTCGCCGGCGGGGTCGAGCTCGTCGAGCGCCGCACGGGCGACCTCGTCGTCGACGCCCTTGGCCCGCAGCTCGCGGGCGAGCCCCGCCCGGGAGAGCCCGCGCGTGCTCTGCTTGGACCGGATGAGCTGCCCGGCGTAGGCCGCGTCGTCGACGAGGCCGACCTGCTCCATCCGGTCGAGCACGGTGGCCGCGACGTCGTCGTCGCATCCCCGCCGGCGTAGGACGGCCTCGAGCTGCGAGCGGCTCTTGGGCGAGCCGGTCAGCTGGGTGAGGACGATCTGTCGGGCAACGTCGTGCGGGTCCGGCTCCGCGTCCGCGGCGAGGGGGTCGGGGGGAGGCGGAGCGGCCGCGACCATGCGGTCCGGGCGCGCCCTCCCCGGTCCCGCGTGGTCGCCGCCCGCACCCGGGCCCGGAGGGTCCGCGCCCGGGCCGGCGGGATCCGCGTCGTCCGGGGGCGGGGGAACGAGCCACAGGCTCCGCTGCCCCGCCGCCCGGCGCTGCGTGCGACGCGTCGCCACGTCAGAAGTCGACCGGGACCTCGGGGACCGCCGCGAGGGCCGGCGACTCCTCGGCCACGACGCCCACCCCGAGCTTCTCCTTGATCTTGCGCTCGAGCTCGTCGGCGAGGTCGGGGTTGTCCTTGAGGAACTGGCGGGCGTTCTCCTTACCCTGGCCGAGCTGGTCGCCGTCGTAGGTGTACCAGGCGCCGGCCTTGCGGACGAAGCCCTGGTCGACCCCCATGTCGATCAGGCCGCCCTCGCGGGAGATGCCCTGGCCGTAGAGGATGTCGAACTCCGCCTGCTTGAACGGCGGGGAGACCTTGTTCTTGACGACCTTGACCCGGGTCCGGTTGCCGACCGGCTCGCTGCCGTCCTTGAGCGTCTCGATCCGGCGGACGTCGAGGCGCACCGAGGCGTAGAACTTCAGCGCCTTGCCACCCGTCGTCGTCTCCGGCGAGCCGAACATGACGCCGATCTTCTCGCGGAGCTGGTTGATGAAGATCGCCGTCGTCCCGGTCGTGTTGAGGGCGCCGGTGATCTTGCGCAGCGCCTGGCTCATCAGCCGGGCCTGGAGGCCGACGTGGCTGTCACCCATCTCGCCCTCGATCTCGGCCCGGGGCACGAGGGCCGCCACGGAGTCGATGACGATGATGTCGATCGCCCCGGAGCGGATGAGCATGTCGGCGATCTCCAGCGCCTGCTCGCCCGTGTCGGGCTGGCTGACGAGGAGGTTGTCGGTGTCGACGCCGAGCTTCTTCGCGTACTCGGGGTCGAGGGCGTGCTCGGCGTCGACGAAGGCGGCGATGCCCCCGGCCCGCTGGGCGCTCGCGACCGCGTGGAGGGCGACCGTCGTCTTACCGCTGGACTCCGGACCGTAGATCTCGACGACGCGACCGCGGGGCAGACCCCCGATGCCGAGCGCGATGTCGAGGGCGATCGACCCGGTCGGGATCACCTCGATCGGGGGACGGACGTCGTCCCCGAGGCGCATGACGGCGCCCTTGCCGTGCTGCTTCTCGATCTGTCCCAGGACGACGCCCAGGGCCTTCTTCCGCTCGTCGACGGCGGAGGCTGCCATCACACACCTGCTTTCCTGTCGTGGTCGAACGCGTCCACCGGCGACCGGTTCTCGCGGTCGGTCTTGTCGCGATCCTCGGTCAGACGCTAGGTGCCGGCCCCGACATCCGTCCGCAGTCGCCGTCGCTCTGTGGACAACCCGATGGCGGTGCCGTCACCTGTGGAGGACGATACCGAACATCTGTTCGATCCCCGTTCTCCCGACCGGCGACACGCCGAGGTCCCCCTCGACTAGCATCACGCCCGTAGACGATGCCGGGACCGGGGCGGGACGCCGGGACCCGGGCCCGACGTCACGGCTGGACGGGAACGACGGTGCGGACCAGACCTCGGCTCCAACGCGCGATCATCGACCGTCGCGTCACCGTCGTCACGGGCGGCGCCGGCTTCGGGAAGTCGACCCTCATCGGGGCCTGGGCCGAGCAGGTGCCCTCCGTCCTCGTCGTCCTCGGCCCGGTCCACCGCTCGGTCGCCGCGCTCGCTCGCACCCTCTTCGACGGGTTCCGGCTCCGCGTCCCCGGCCTGGCTCCCCCGCTCGCCGCGGTCGTCGGAGCGCTCGCCGAGACGGCGCCGGACCCGACGGCCCTCGCGGCCGAGTTCGGCGAGCTGCTCCAGACCCACCTCGCTCGCGACGTCGCGCTCGTCCTCGACAACGTCGACGAGCTCGACGGGTCCGATGCGGCCCTGCTCGTCGACGCGCTCATCCGGCACGCGCCGGACCGCCTCCACTTCGTCCTCGCCGGGCGCGGCGACCCGCCGGTGCGGCTGTCCCGCCTCCAGGTCGCCGGGGAGGTCGAGACGATCGACGCCGCCGCCCTCGCGTTCACGGCGGAGGAGACGGCCGGCGTGCTCCGCACCGAGCTCGGCGAGGCGGGGACCGAGCTCGCCGGCCGGGTCCACGCGGCCACCGGCGGGTGGCCGGTCGCCGTCCGCCTCGTCTGCGAGACGATGCGTCGGGCGGCGACGCGCGACGCCGCCCGGGTGCTCGACCCGATGCGGCATCCGGGCGGAACGCTCTTCTCCTACCTCGCCGAGGAGGTGCTCGCGACCGAGTCCCCGCGTGCCCGACGGCTGCTCGAGTATGCCGCCGTCATCGGCGGCATGGACGCCACCCTGGCGATCGCCCTCGGCCTGGAGGACCCGGTGCTCCTGGACCGGCTGCGCCGGCGCGGCCTGTACTTCGACGATGCCGAGGACCCGATGCGCCTCACGCCCCTCGTCGCCGACCACCTGACGATGACGTCCTCGCTGACGCCCGAGCAGCGGCGGATTGCCCTCGCCGAGGGAGTCACGTGGCACGTCGGCCGCGGGCGCTGGGTCGAGGCGCTCACCCTGCTGCGGGACCTCGCCGACCCGGCCCTCGTCACGACGACGGTGCTCGCCCACGGCCCGGCCATGCTCCACGGCGGGGCCGCCGCGGCACTCGCCGAGGCGGTCGAGGCCGTCCCGGCCGAGCAGCGCTCCGCCGCGCTGGAGCGGGTCCTCGCCGAGGCCTACCGCGTCCTCGGGGCCCCCGACCGGGCGCTCGACATCCTCACCCGCCTCGCCGGGGACACGACGCCCCTCGAGGCCGGCCTCGCCTGGCGGATCGGCGTGATCCACCATCTCCGCGGGGAGATCGAGCAGGCGAGCGTCGTCTACGAGCGCGGCGCCACCGAGGGCGACCCGGTCGACGTGGCGATGCTCCTGGCCTGGCATGCGTCCGCCGTGTGGGTCACGGCCGACCTCGACCGAAGCCGGGACCTCGCCGAGCGCGCGCTCACGGCCGCCCGGGCCTCCCGCGACGACGGGGCCCTCGGGGCCGCGCACACCGTCATGGCGATGGTCGCCGCCCTCGCGAGCGACCGCGCCGGGAACGAGGCGCACTACCTCCGGGCCCTCGACCATGCGGAGCGGGCGGGCGACCTCTGGCAGCAGATGCGGATCCACACCAACCGCGGGTCCCGGCACGAGGAGGAGGGCAGCTATGCCGAGTCCATCGCCGAGACCGAGCAGGCGCTGCGCCTCGCCGAGCTGACGAACGACGCCGCCTTCGAGGCGCTCGCGCTGCTCAACCGGGGCCAGGCCCGGCTCCACCTCGGGGCGGTCGACGAGGCGGCGGCGGACTTCGCCGCGGCCCGGCTGCGCTGGGACTCGATCGGATCCCGTCACGCGGCCTACGCCTCGGTCGCGCTCGGCGACGTCCACCGGATCCGCGGCGACCGGACGCAGGCGGTCGCGGCATACCGCGCCGCCATCGCCACCAGCGAGCCCGAAGGCGACGTCCAGGGTCTCGTCCCGGCGCTCGTCGGGCTCTCGCAGGCCGTCCTCGACGACGACCCCGACGAGGCGCTCGCCCTCGCCGACCGGGCGGCCGCCCACGCCGCGGCGCTCGATGTCGTCGAGGCACATCTCGCGCGCGGCCGGGCTCTGCACCGCCGGGGCGAGCGCGCCGCCGCCGCGGCGGAGGCGACCACCGCCATCGACCTCGCGGGGACCCGCAGGGACCGCCGTGGGCTCGCCCGCTCACTCGAGCTCGCCGTCGAGTGCGAGGGCACCCCGACCGACCCGCGGCTCGAGGAGGCACTCCGGCTCTGGCGCGACCTCGGGGACCCGCTCGGCGAGGTCGAGAACCGGCTCATCCGGGCCCGCCTGTCCGCCGCCGACCCGGCCGAGCTCGCCGACATCGTCGAGACGGCCGCCCGGCTCGGCGCGCGCGGCGTCGTCGCGGCGGCCCGCGACCTCGCCTCCGCCGACCAGCACCGGGCCCGGGTCCGGATCCGCACGCTCGGTGGGTTCGGCGTCGACGTGGCGCGGCTCGCCGGTGCCCCTCGGCGCCTGGCAGTCCAAGAAGGCCCGGGACCTGCTCAAGCTTCTCGTCGCCGAGCGGGGCCGGGCCGTCCATCGCGAGGCGCTCATGGAGGCGCTCTGGCCCGGCGACCCGGTGGCGAAGACGGCCAACCGGCTCTCCGTCGCCCTGTCGACCCTGCGTACCGTCCTCGACGCCGGTGACCCCGCCGGTCCGGTCGTCCTCGCCGACCGGACGAGCGTGCGGCTCGACCTCGACCGCGCCGAGGTCGACGTCGAGCGATTCCTCGCCGACGCCGACGCGGGCCTCGCCGCGCTGCGGCGGGCCGACCCGGGGGCCGTCGCCATCCTCACCCGCGCCGAGTCCGCCTACCTCGGCGACGTCCTTCCCGAGGACGCCTACGACGAGGGCCTCGGCGCGTTGCGCGAGCAGGCCCGGACCGCCTTCATGTCGGTCGCCCGGGCCCTGGCCCGGGTCGCCGAGGACGCGGACGACCACGAGGCCGCGGCCCGGCACCACCAGCGCCTCCTCGCCGTCGACCCGTTCGACGAGGCGGCCCACCTCGGCCTCGTCACGGCTCTGTCCGGCTCGGGGCTCCACGGTGAGGCGCGTCGGGTCTACGGCCAGTACGCCGAGCGGATGGCCGACCTCGGTCTCGACCCCGCCGCATTCCCCTCGTGAACGGGCCGGTCAGCGACCTTAAGCGCACCTTCAGACCGCCGCCGAGGATGGAGTCGAGCACAAGGAGGTCGTCATGAGGCACCTGGGGAGACGGATGGTCGGCGCGGTGGTCCCGGCGGGGGTCGCCGTCGTCCTCGCCCTCGCGGGCTGCGGGTCGTCGGCGTCGACCTCCTCGTCGTCGACGGCCGAGGGCGGCACCGCCACGGCGGCGAGCACCTCGGACGGCACCGCGGACACCGCCGCGGCCACCTCGCTCCCCGACCCCTGCGGCCTCCTGACCACCGCCGAGATCTCGTCCGCGACGGGGCTGAGCTTCGGCGCCCCCGAGCCGAACGACCTCATCAGCGGCGATGACCGAGCGGCCTGCGACTGGGTGACGACGGGCACGACCTTCGCGACGGCCCAGGTCCTCATCGCCACGTCGTCCGCCGCGCCCTTCGACGACGAGAAGGCAGGGACGAAGGACACGTTCGGGCTCGATGTCGTCGACATCAGCGTGCCGGGCGCGGCGCGAGCCTTCACGATCAAGGGCGGCAACATCGTCGCGATGGACATGGGCGACATCTACCTCCAGGTGTCCTTCACCCCGTCGAGCAGCGACGACGTCACCGACACGACGACCGGCCTCGCGGCCTCGGCCGCCGCGAAGGTCTCGTAGGGGGGCGACGTTGAGCTGGAAGTGAGGACCAGCGATGGCCGGAGGGACACGGTGGCGCCGCCCCACCGGGCAGCGGGGGGCGTGGTGGGTCGGCGCCGCCGTGGCGGTCGCCCTCGTCGTGGGGGCGTGCACGGAGGGGTCGGCTGCCGGTTCGGGGGGACCGGCGACCGGGGCCGCGAGGGCGACCGCCGTTCCTCCTCCGCCTCCACCCCCACCGATCGCCGCGCTGCTGCGGGGTCCCGCAGACCGCCCGGCGCTCGTCGGCAGACCCCTCCGGCTCACGGGGTATGCCGTTGCGGACCTGCCGGTCGCCGGTCTCGAGCTCTGGGCGGACGGGCGCCTCGTCGATGCGGTCGCTGCAGGGGGCGCTCGCATCGACGAGGGGCACACGTTCCCCTGGACGCCCGCCGCCCCGGGGCTCGACGCGGTGGCCGGCCGCGTCGCGGCTACCAGCCCATCGTGCCCGGCCCACCCTTGACGGGGCCGACGATGCGGGAGGTCATCCAGCCGCCGTAGAACCCGCCCGGCTGCGGCTCGACCCGCTCGTCGTCGACGAAGCAGGCCTCGACCCGCCCGGGGTAGACGGCCACCCGGCCGCGCAGGACGGCATACGCGGGGGTCGGGTCGGGGTAGCCCCACGCCGCCTCGCGCGCGACGACGTCGCCGGCCACGATGTCGGCATACGCCGACCGGCCCTTCCACTCGCACAAGGACGACCCCGGGGCGGGGCGGAGGGACCCGTCGACGAAGCAGGACACGGGCAGGTAGTACGTGGGCGGATGGCTCGTCTCGAGGACCCGGTATGCCGGGTCGGCGCAGCCCTGCGTGTCCGCGACCGTCCGCCCGCCGAGGACGACGCGCAGCCGCTCGGGCACCTCCTCGACCCGCGGCGGCCGGGGGTAGTCCCACACCGACTCCTGGCCCGGGCCGGGCTCGATCCGTCGTGGTCTCATCGGGCTCCTTCGTCGGGTCGGGTGCTGGAGGGCGGGGCGGCTGGTGCCCGGTTGCGGAGCGCCGGGCCGCCCTCTCCTCGGGGTGGGCGTGCCGCGGTGCCCGACCCGATGGCAACGCTAGGCGGGTTCCGCGCCGGGGGGCGGACGCCGTGGAGGGTGAGCGACCCGAGCCGGGCAGGACAGACACCCGCCTGGCAAGACAAACACCTGCCTGGCAAGACAAAAGAACCCTTGCGAAGTGGGTGTGTCGTGTATCGGGCGGGAAAGTCGAGGCACGTGGGACGAACCTGGGGGCGGGGGCAGCGGGGGGAGGCGGAGCGACTACGACAACAGCAGGCGCTCGAGGCGCCGGGCGGTGCCGACGACCCCGAACAGGCCGAGGGCGAGCAGGTAGCCGACGTGCGCAAGCAGCCCCCAGCCGACCTCGCCGAGCATGAGGCCCCGCTCCAGCGCGACACCGTGATAGAGCGGCGTGGCCCGGACGAACCACTGGATCGCCTCGGGGTAGGTCGCGAGCGGGAAGAAGGTCGCCGAGAAGAGGAACATCGGCTGGATGGCGAGCGTGACGTAGTCGAAGTCGACCCAGCCGCGCATGAACGTCGTCGCGAACATGCCGACGGCGGCGAAGGCGAAGCCGATGAAGACCGCCGCCGGCACGGCGAGCAGCGCCCACCACGAGTGGACCGCCCCGACGAGCAGCGCGACGAGGAGGAAGGCGGTCGAGTACAGCCCGCCGCGCAGCAGCGACCAGGACACCTCCCCGACGGCGATGTCGCGCGGCCCGAGCGGGGTGGCGAGCATCGAGTCGTAGAGCTTGGCGTACTTCAGCTTGAAGAAGACGTTGTAGGTGCTGTCGAAGATCGCCCCGTTCATCGCCGAGGCGGCGAGCAGCGCCGGGGCGACGAACGCGGCATAGGGCACCTCGGCCCCGCCGGCCGTCGTCACGGTCCGGACGAGCGCGCCGATGCCGATCCCGAGGCTGAAGAGGTAGAAGACCGGCTCGGCGAACCCGGTGACGAGCGCGATCCAGCCGTGCCGGAAGGCCGTGACGTTGCGCTCGAGCACCCGCCGCCCGAGCCCGGCACCCGCGGGCATCGGGACGAGGGCGGCCAGCCGGGACACCCACCCCGGCGGCGCGGACCGCGGCGTCGTGACGGCGCTCATGGGGTGAGCCGCCGGGTGAAGATGCGGACCGCGGCATACCAGCCACCGACGACGAACCCGACGAGGACCGCGGCGTGCAGCAGGCCCCAGCCGAGCGTCAGCCCGCCGGTCGCCGCCCCACGGGACAGCTCGACGCCGTGCCAGAGCGGGGTGACCCAGGCGACGGGCTGCATCCACCCCGGCAGCTGCGAGATCGGGAAGAAGGTGCCGGAGAAGAGCATGAGCGGGGTGAGGACGAGCCGGAAGAGGATGTTGAAGCCGTCGTCACCGGTCTGCTTGCCGGTGTAGGCGAAGATCGGCACCGCGAAGGCGAGGCCGGTCAGCACCCCGATCGGGATGGTGAGCAGCGCCTCCCAGGAGGAGAAGCCGCGGAAGAGGGCCGCGACGGCGACGAAGATCGTCGTCCCGAGGGTGAGATGCCCGACGACGGCCGCGAGATGCCCGCGCAGCACCTCCGACACCCGCAGCGGGGTGGCGAGCATCGAGTGGTACATCCGGTTCCACTTGATGTACGAGAAGACCTGGTAGGTCGACTCCCCCATCGCGATCCACATCGCCTGGGTCGCGACGATCCCGGGGACGACGAAGTGGAGGTAGCTCGTGCCGTCGACGCCGCCGGCCCGCTCGTCGACGAGCGACCCGAGCCCGAGACCCATCGACAGCAGGAAGAGCAGCGGCGAGAGGAACCGGCCGATGATCGACCCGCGCCACGTCCGCCGGTAGACGGTCGCGAAGTACTCCAGCGGCCCGAGCAGCCGCTCCCCCGGCGCGAGCGGGCGACGGACGCCGTGGGCCAGCCGCGACCGGAGCGTCTCGGCGGGGACGATGGGTGACTCGAGCGCCATCAGTCCACCAGCGTCCGGCCGGTGAGGTGGAGGAAGACGTCCTCGAGCGTCGAGCGGCGCACGAGCGAGGACAGCGGCTCCACGCCCCGGGCGTGGATCGTCGCCATGGCGGCCTCACCGTCGTCGGCGTAGACGAGCAGCCGGTCGGGCAGCACCTCGAGCCGCGCCCCGATGCCGCTCACCTGGTCGGCGTGGTGGGCGTGGTCGTCGACGTCGAAGCGGAGCTCGACGACCTCGCGGGTGGAGTACTCGGCGATGAGCGCACGCGGCGACCCCTCGGCGACGATCCGCCCGCCGTCCATGACGACGAGCCGGTCGCACAGCTGCTCGGCCTCGTCCATGTAGTGGGTCGTGATGACGAGGGTGACGCCCTGCCGCTTGAGCCGGAAGAGCCGGTCCCAGAGGATGTGCCGGGCCTGCGGGTCCAGCCCGGTCGTCGGCTCGTCGAGGAGGAGCAGCTCCGGGTTGTTGATGAGGGACCGGGCGATGGTCAGCCGCCGCTTCATCCCGCCGGACAGCGGCTCGACCCGGTCGCGACGCCGCTCGGTGAGCTGGGCGAAGTCGAGCAGCTCGGCGGCCCGCGCGCGGACCTCGCGCCGGGTGAGCCCGAAGAACCGCCCGTAGATCCACAGGTTCTCCTCGACGGAGAGCTCCTCGTCGAGGTTGTCGGTCTGCGGGCAGGAGCCGAGCCGGGCCCGGATCGCGGGACCGTCCGTCGCCGGGTCGAGCCCGAAGATCCGCAGCTCGCCCTCGGTCACCGGTGAGACGGCCCCGACCATGCGCATCGTCGAGGACTTCCCGGCACCGTTGGGCCCGAGGAAGCCGAACGCCTCGCCCCGGCGCACCTCGACGTCGATGGCGTCGACCGCGGTGAAGTCGCCGAACCGCTTCGTCAGCCCGCGGGCGCGCGCAGCAGGACCTCGTCGGCCACCCTGGCGACGCTACCCGCAGCCGGAGACAGGCTCATCCCGGTTTCGGCCGACGTCGCCGAGGCGACCGCGTCGAGGCCGGAGCGGGTATGCCGCGGACCCACCGCGGCATACCGCGTCACCGCCGCCGGTGGGCCGGGGTCGCGGCCGAGCCGGCGGTCCTCGGGCACGTCCATGTCGTCACACATCGCGACCCAGACCTCGCGGGGTCGCTCCCCCGCCTCGAGCGCCTCGTCGGCGGTCCGGCCGCCGAGCGCCCCGAGGACATGGGTCCGGGCGAGGAGGCGGGCGTAGGACGCGCCGAACTCCTCGTCCATGAGGGTCCAGAACTCCGAGAGGCGCATCCGGGCAGTCTAGGCACCCGCGTCCGGGCGGCCGCCACCGCGGCCGCATCCCGTGGGGGTGTCGGTCCGGGGTGAGAGGCTTGGCCGGTCATGGTCAGCCACTCCGACGGCACGCCGGGACCCGACGGCCCCGGCGACGTCCTCGACCGGTTCTCCCCCGCGACGGCCGCGTGGTTCCGCGGGAGCTTCAGCGCGCCCACGGCCGCCCAGGCCGGGGCCTGGGCGGCGATCAGCTCCGGTCACCACGCCCTCGTCGTCGCCCCGACCGGCTCCGGCAAGACGCTGTCGGCGTTCCTCTGGGCCCTGGACCGGCTCGCCGCCGAGCCACCGCCCGCCGAGCGGCTCCGGCGCTGCCGCGTCCTCTACATCTCGCCGATGAAGGCGCTCGCCGTCGACGTCGAGCGCAACCTCCGCTCCCCCCTCGTGGGCATCGGCCACGCCGCGACCCGGCTCGGCCTCCCCGTCCCCGGGACGACGGTCTCGGTCCGCTCCGGCGACACCCCGGCCGACCAGCGCCGTGCCTTCGCCCGGACCCCGTCCGACGTCCTCATCACGACGCCCGAGTCGCTCTTCCTCCTGCTCACCTCGGCTGCCCGGGAGGCCCTCGCCGGCGTCGAGACGGTCATCGTCGACGAGATCCACGCCCTCGCCGGGACCAAGCGCGGCGCCCACCTCGCCCTCTCCCTCGATCGGCTCGACGCCCTCCTCGACCGGCCCGCCCAGCGGGTCGGCCTGTCGGCGACCGTCCGGCCGGTCGAGGAGGTCGCCCGCTACCTCGCCGGTGGCCGCCCCGTCGACGTCGTCCAGCCACCGGCCGACAAGGAGTGGGACCTCGAGGTCGTCGTCCCCGTCCCCGACCTGACCGAGCTCGGCGAGCCGACCGGCGACCTGTCCGGTGCCGCGTCGGGCGGCGAGCGGCGCTCCTCGATCTGGCCGCACGTCGAGGAGCGGATCGTCGACCTCGTCGCCCGGCACCGCTCGACCCTCGTCTTCGCCAACAGCCGGCGCCTCGCCGAGCGGCTCACCGCCCGGCTCAACGAGCTGTGGGACGAGCGCCTCGCGGCGGCCGCGGACGGGTCGGAGCCGGGCGGAGAACCGGTGCCGGGGCCGCGGCATACCGCCGCCGCAGCCACCGGGCGCACGCCGGCCGAGATCATGGCCCAGTCCGGCTCGAGCCAGGGGGCGCCGCCGGTCCTCGCCCGGGCCCACCACGGGTCGGTCAGCAAGGAGGCGCGGGCCGAGATCGAGGAGGAGCTGAAGTCCGGCCGGCTGCCCGCCGTCGTCGCGACGAGCAGCCTCGAGCTCGGCATCGACATGGGCGCGGTCGACCTCGTCGTCCAGGTCGAGTCACCGCCCTCGGTGGCCTCCGGGCTGCAGCGCGTCGGCCGGGCCGGTCACCAGGTGGGCGCGGTGAGCCACGGCGTCCTCTTCCCCAAGTTCCGCGGCGACCTCGTCCAGACCGCCGTCGTCGTCGAGCGGATGCGGGCCGGGGAGATCGAGGCGCTGTCGGTGCCGGCGAACCCGCTCGACGTCCTCGCCCAGCACGTCGTCGCGATGTGTGCCCTCGACGACTGGTCCGTCGACGACGTCCACGACCTCGTCCGGCGCTCGGCGCCGTTCGCCACCCTGACCCGCCCGGTCCTGGAGTCGGTCCTCGACATGCTCGCCGGCCGCTACCCCAGCGACGAGTTCGCCGAGCTCCGCCCGCGGCTGGTCTGGGACCGGCTCGCCGACACGCTCACCGGCCGGCGCGGCGCCCAGCGCCTCGCCGTGACGAGCGGCGGGACGATCCCCGACCGCGGCCTGTATGCCGTCTTCCTCGCCACCGGGGACGGCCCGGGCCGTCGGGTCGGCGAGCTCGACGAGGAGATGGTCTACGAGTCGCGGGTCGGCGACCTGTTCACCCTCGGCACCTCGACCTGGCGGATCGAGGACATCACCCACGACCGGGTCCTCGTCACCCCGGCTCCCGGCCTGCCCGGACGCCTGCCGTTCTGGAAGGGCGACTCGCTCGGGCGACCCGCCGAGCTCGGCCGAGCCGTCGGCGCCTTCGTCCGCGAGGTCGTCGGCCTGCCCGACGACGCGGCGCGGGCCCGGGTCCGCGCGGCGGGCCTCGACGAGTGGGCCGCCGACAACCTCGTGGGCTACCTCGCCGAGCAGCGCGAGGCGACCGGGCACGTCCCGGACGACACGACCCTCGTCGTCGAGCGGTTCCGCGACGAGCTGGGTGACTGGCGGGTGGCCGTGCACAGCCCGTTCGGCGCGCCGGTCCACGCACCCTGGGCGCTCGCCGTCTCCGCCCGGATGCGCGAGCGGTTCGGGGTCGACGTCCAGGCGATGCACGGCGACGACGGCATCGTCTTCCGGCTGCCGGACCTCGAGCTCGACGGCGACGGCCGCGACGTCGGGGCCGAGCTGCTCGAGCTGCTCACCCTCGAGCCCGACGAGGTCCACCCGCTCGTCACCGACGAGATCGGCGGCTCGGCCGTCTTCGCCGCCCGGTTCCGCGAGTGCGCGGCCCGGGCCCTGCTGCTGCCGCGGCGCCGACCGGATCGGCGCCAGCCGCTGTGGCAGCAACGCCAGCGCGCCGCCCAGCTGCTCGAGGTGGCGAGCCAGTACCCGACCTTCCCCATCGTCCTCGAGGCCGTGCGCGAGGTCGTCCAGGACGTCTTCGACGTGCCGGGGTTGACGAGCCTCATGCGCGATCTCGAGGCCCGGCGGGTGCGTCTCGTCGAGGTCGAGAGCGCGCAGCCCAGCCCGTTCGCCCGCTCCCTGCTCTTCGGCTACGTCGCCCAGTTCCTCTACGAGGGCGACAGCCCGCTCGCCGAGCGGCGGGCCGCCGCCCTCTCGCTCGACCCGGCGCTGCTCGCCGAGCTCCTCGGGACGGGAGAGGGGCTGGCCCTGCGCGACCTGCTCGACGCCGAGCAGATCGAGCGGACCGCCGCCGAGCTCCAGCGCCTCGTGCCCGAGCGGGCCTGCCGCGACGCCGAGGACGTCGCCGACCTGCTCCGCGCACTCGGGCCGTTGCCGACCGCCGCGGTCCGGGAGCGGTGCGACCCCGAGGCGTCCGCGACCCAGGTCGGCGGCTGGCTCGTCGACCTCGAGGCCGCCCGCCGGGTCATCCGGGTCGGGATCGCCGGGGCGGAGCACTGGGCCTCCGTCGAGGACGCCGCCCGGCTGCGCGACGCCCTCGGGGCCTCGCTGCCGGTCGGCATCCCGCAGACCTTCCTCGAGCCGGTGCCGGACCCGCTCGGCGACCTCGTCGCCCGGCACGCGCGGACCCACGGCCCCTTCCGGGCGGCCGACGTCGCCGCCCGGTTCGGGATCGGCAGCGCCGTCGCCGCCACCGCGCTGGCCCGCCTCGTCACGCAGGGTCGCGTCGTCGAGGGCGAGTTCCTCCCCGTGGAGTCCGGCGCGAGCGAGTTCTGCGACGCCGAGGTCCTGCGGCTCCTGCGCCGCCGGTCCCTCGCCTCGCTCCGGGCCGAGGTCGAGCCGGTGACGACGAGCGACCTCGCCCGCTTCCTCCCCGCCTGGCAGGGCGTCGGCGAGGGGCTGCGCGGGCGGGAGGGGCTGCTGCGGGCCGTCGAGCAGCTGAGCGGCGCCGTCCTGCCGGCAAGCGCCGTCGAGACCCTCGTCCTGCCCGGCCGGGTCGCCGGCTACTCCCCCGCCCTCCTCGACGAGCTGATGGCCGCCGGCGAGGTCCTGTGGTGCGGCCACGGATCCCTCGCCCGCGACGACGGCTGGGTGTCCCTGCACCTCGCCGACACCGCCGCGCTCACCCTGCCGGAGCCCACGGAACCGCCCGAGACGGCCGCGCCGCTGCTCGACGCCCTGTCCGGCGGCGGCGCCTTCTTCTTCCGGACCCTCGCCGACATGCTCGGCTCCACCGACGACGGCGCCCTCGCAACGGCGCTGTGGGACCTCGTGTGGTCCGGTCACCTCACCGGCGACACCTTCGCCCCGGTCCGGGCCCTCCTCGCCGGCGGGCGCGGCACCCACCGGACGAACCGGCCCGGCCCGCGGTCCGGACGGTATGCCGGCCGGCGCGGCAGCCTCGGCGCGCTCGGCGGCCGCGGCGGCACGTCCGTCCCTGCCCGTCCGCTCCGGACCGCCGAGCGTCGTCGGCCGCTGGAGCCTGCTGCCCGAGCGCGACCTCGACCCCACCCGCCGGGCCTACGCCGTCGCCGAGCAGCTCCTCGACCGCCACGGGGTCCTCACGAGGGGAGCGGTGGCCGCCGAGGAGGTGCCAGGTGGGTTCGCCGCCGTCTATCGGGTTCTCGCCGCCGCCGAGGAGGCCGGCCGGGTCCGGCGCGGCTACTTCGTCGAGTCCCTCGGCGCCTCCCAGTTCGGCACGACGGGCGCCGTCGACCGGCTGCGCGGCGCGTCCCGCGGGAGCCGGGACCGGGACCGGGACGCCCGCTCCGGCGCGACGGTGCTCGCGGCGTGCGACCCGGCCAACCCCTACGGCGCGGCGGTCGGCTGGCCCGCCCGACCCGCCCGGGGAGGCGACGGACCGGACGACACGGACGCCCTCGGGGCCCGGACCGGGCACCAGCCCGGCCGCAAGGCCGGCGCCCTCGTCGTCCTCGTCGACGGCGAGCTCGTCCTCTACGTCGAGCGCGGAGGCCGCACCCTGCTGTCCTGGGCCGAGGACGCCGCGGCGCTGCAGGCCGCCGCCGATGCGCTGGCCCTCGCCGTCCGGGAGGGCGCCCTCGGCCGGCTCACCGTCGAGCGGGCCGACGGCGACCGGCTGCTCGGCTCCGACCACCCCCTCGTCGCCGCCCTCGAGGCCGCCGGCTTCCGCGCGACACCGCGCGGGCTCCGGCTGCGCCGGTGAGCGGCCGGTCCGCGCCGGTGGGTCGGGACAGGAGGGCCGATGCCCGAGGGTGACACCGTCTGGCGGACCGCCCGGCGGCTCGACGAGGCGCTGGCCGGCGAGCCGCTCGTCCTCGGTGAGCTGCGCTGGCCGAGCCTTGCCGGCCTCGATCTCGTCGGCGCGACGACGCTCGAGGTCGTCAGCCGGGGCAAGCACCTCCTGCACCGGCTCGACACGGGGACGACGATCCACTCCCACCTGCGGATGGAGGGGCAGTGGCGGGTGGCCCATCCCGGACCCGACACCGCCCGGCTGCTGCGCCGCAGCGACGTGCGGGCCGCCCTCGGGACCGACCGGTGGACGGCGGTCGGCCTGAGGCTCGGGATGCTCGACGCCGTCCCGACGGCCCGCGAGGACGACCTCGTCGGCCACCTGGGCCCGGACGTCCTCGGACCCGACTGGGACCCCGACCGCGCGGCGGCCGCCGTCGCGGCATACCCGGGGACGGTCGGCGAGGCACTGCTCGACCAGCGCACGCTCGCGGGGGTCGGCACGTTCTGGGCGAGCGAGGCCCTGTTCCTCGAGCGGCTGCTGCCGTGGACCCCGGCCGCCGACCTGACGAAGCGGGGAGGTCGATGCCCTCGTCGACCGGGTCCGGCGGCTCCTCGATGCCGGGCGGCGCCATGCCGTCCAGTCGAGCACCGGCATCCACCGGCCGGGTCGGGAGGCCTACGTCCACGCCCGCTCCGGCCGACCGTGTCGCCGCTGCGGCGACGTCGTGCGGGTCGCCTCGATCGGGACCCCACCGCGCGAGCGAGTGCTCTTCTCGTGCCCGACCTGTCAGGGCGGGCTCGCGCCGACCGACGACGGCAGGCCACAGCGACCGCTCGGCAGCGGCAGGCGGTGACCGGCGTCGGTCAGGCGGCGGAGGCCGACACCTCGCGCGCCGTCGCCGGGAAGGGCAGCGGCAGCGGGGCGGTGAGGGCCTCGGTCTCGGCGACGCGCTCCGAGACGGCGCCGAGGACGTGGGAGAGGGGCAGACCCAGGGCCGAGCACACCGAGAAGAGCAGCTCGGAGGACGCCTCCTTGGTCCCGCGCTCGATCTCGCTGAGGTAGCCGAGCGACACGGAGGCGGCGGCGGACACCTCGCGCAGGGTCCTGCCCTGGGCCTGCCGCTGCTCGCGCAGGACGTCACCCAGCTCTCGACGCAGCAGGATCATGACGCCTCCTTCGCGCGGCTCGCGTGCCGTTGTCATGCCCCACCGTACCTCCCCGGGGTGCTCTCGCGAGGGAAATACCCCCGCTGCGGCCTCGGGCGCCTGGGACGGACGGGGCGCCACATGACCGGTGTCAACGCCCCGCCACGCGCCCGTCTTCCCCGGTGCGAAGGACCGACAGGAGCAGGTCGAGGGCCGCCGCGACCGTCCCGGCCCGGATCGTCGGGCGGTCGCCGGACAGGGCCAGCGCGCGATGCTCGACGGTGTCCCCGGCGGCGACGGCGATGTGCACGGTGCCCACCGGACGGCCGTCCGCGGGCTCGGGGCCGGCCACCCCCGTGGTGGCGACGCCGATGTCCGCGGCGAGGACCCGACGAACACCGAGGGCCATCTGGCGGGCGACATCGGCGTGGACGGCCCCCTCCCGGGCGAGCAACACCGGGTCGACCCCGAGGACGGAGGCCTTGACGTCGGTCGCGTAGGAGACGACCCCGCCCCGCACGACGGCGGAGGCACCGGGGACGTCCGTGAGCGCCGCGGCGACGAGACCCCCCGTCAGTGACTCCGCGGTGGCGATGCTCCGGCCCTCGGTCCCGCAGCACGGCGACGACCTCCGCGGCGGTGGCCGCCGGGTGCGCCGTCATCCGGCCCGGCCGGGGCCGTCCGAACCGGCCGCCCGGGCCCGCTTGGCCTCGCGCTTGAGCCGGGCTCGATCGCTCGTGCGACGCAGGGTGAGGGCCTGGATGAGGTAGTCGACGCCGGTGATGACGGTGAGCGCGACGGCGATCCAGAAGAGGGACCAGGCGAGCGCGTCCCACAGACCGGGGACCGGCATCACCCAGCGCGGCATGACGAGGAAGCCGAGGGCGAGGGCCTGGATGAGCGTCTTGAGCTTCCCACCGCGTCCGGCCGCCATGACGCCGTGCCGGATCACCCAGAACCGGACGGCGGTGATGCCCCACTCGCGGACGAGGACGACGATGGTCGCCCACCACGGGACCCCGGCGATCATCGAGAGCCCGACGAGGGCCATCGACACGAGCGCCTTGTCGGCGATGGGGTCGCTCACCTTGCCGAAGTTCGTGACGATGCCCCGGCTGCGGGCGATGCTGCCGTCGATCCGGTCGGTCACCATCGCGATGGTGAACGCGAGGAAGGCCCACCACCGGTATGCCGGGTCCTCGCCGCCCTCCGCGAGCAGCAGGGCCCCGAAGAGGGGCACGAGGAGGACCCGCAGGACGGTGAGGCCGTTGGCGATGTTCCAGGCGCTGGGGTCGGCGGGAGCATCCGTCGCGCTGCGTGGCTCGATCACGACGCACCCATCCCCACGCTCGGCGCGGCCGCCCCCACCCCACGGCCCGTGTCGTCCATGTCGGCGACGAGGTCGATGCCGACGGTGTCGACGACGACGGCGTCGACGAGGTCCCCGACCCGGGGGCCCCGCTCCGACGGGTCGAACCACACGGTCGTCGTCCCGTCCACGTCCGGGCCCTGGTGCTCGGCGCGCCCGGTCACCTCACCCGTCGTCGCGTCGACCTCCTCGACGAGGACCCGCACCCGCTCACCCACCCGGTCGCTCGCCCGCTGTGCGGTGAGCTCCTCGACGAGGTCGCCGACCCGGCCGACCCGGGCCGCGATCTCGTCGGCGGAGAGCTTCCCGTCGAGCTGGGCGCCCTCCGTTCCGTCCTCGTCGGAGTAGCCGAAGACGCCGACGACGTCCAGCCGGGCCTCGACGAGGAACCGCTCGAGCTCGGCGACGTCGGCCTCGGTCTCGCCCGGGAAGCCGACGATGACGTTGCTGCGCACCCCGGCCTCCGGGACCCGGCTCCGCACGTCGCGGAGCAGGTCGAGGAAGGGCCGGGTGCCGCCGAACCGGCGCATCCGGCGCAGGAGGTCCGGTGCGGCGTGCTGGAACGACAGGTCGAAGTACGGCACGACCCCGGGGATGGAGGTCATCGCCTCGACGAGCGTGGGCCGGACCTCGGCGGGCTGGAGGTAGGAGACACGCACCCGCTCGATGCCCTCGACCGCGGCGAGCTCGGGCAGGAGCGTCTCCATGAGGCGGAGGTCTCCGAGGTCCTTGCCATAGGACGTGGAGTTCTCGGACACGAGGAACAGCTCGCGCACGCCCTGGTCCGCGAGCCAGTGGGCCTCGGCGACGATGTCGCCGGGGCGCCGGGAGACGAACGACCCGCGGAACATCGGGATGGCGCAGAAGGCGCACCGCCGGTCGCAGCCGCTCGCGATCTTGAGCGGGGCCCACGGGGCGTCGGCGAGCCGGGTCCGCACGACGGGACCCGAGGCGGGGGCGCCCGGCAGCGCCGCGAGGGCGTCTCCGTCCGCCGGTGGCTCGGGGGCCCACCCGTGTCCGGGAACCGCGAGTCCCGTTCCGGCCCGGTCGACCGGGGAGAGCGGCAGCAGGGTGCGGCGGTCGGTCGGGGTGTGGGCCGCGGGCGGGTGCCCGTCGAGGACCGACCGGAGGTGGTCGGACAGGGCGGCATAGGAGTCGAAGCCGAGGACCGCGTCGGCCTCCGGTAGCTCCTCGGCGAGGGTGGCGCCGTAGCGCTCGGCGAGGCAGCCGACGGCCACGACCGCGCGGGTCCGGCCGGCCCCCTTGAGGTCTGCCGCCTCGAGGACGGCATCGATGGAGTCCTTCTTGGCCTGCTCGACGAAGCCGCACGTGTTGACGACGGCGACGTCGGCCTCCCCGGGATCGCCGACGAGCTCCCAGCCGGAGGCCGCCAGCCGCCCGGCGAGCTCCTCGGAGTCGACCTCGTTGCGGGCGCACCCCAGCGTCACGAGCGCGACACGACGCGCGTCCGAGGGGGTGGGGGCCATGCCGGACACTCTAGTTCGCATGGCGGTCCGGTCCGGCCACGTCGGCCCGAGCGGCCGTATGCCATGCCGCGCCCCCGGCCCAGCGGCGGTCCGCGGCGAGGACGACACCGGGCCGGGCGCACGCGGCCCGGGGCACTCGCGGCGCGGTGGACGACTGAGGAGGGAGAGGCGCCTCGGCGGACGCCGACTCCCTGCCCAGCCGTCCACCGGGACGGCCCGTGGGGTCAGGAGGCGTAGGGCACCCGCTCCCAGGTGAGAACGTCGTGGCCGCGGGGGTGCACGGTGACCTGGAGCCAGTCGACGTTGTTGCCCGAGCCGTCGACGGTCACCCGGGTGAGGTTGTCCGCCGACCCGGTCACGCCGTAGGTCCCCAGCCACGACGAGCCGGACGCGAGCGGCCGGTCGACGTGGTAGGAGTGGCTGTCCCCGTTGAGGAGGTAGACCGCCCCCCGGAAGCGCGAGGACTGGTCGACGAGGGACTGGACCAGCGGCCGGAAGGCGGAGATGTCCTCCCATGTCGGGGTGTAGGACGGGTCGAACATGTCGGCCTGCATGCCGATGACGACGGCGGAGGAGTGCTGGCGGCGGGCGGCCGCGAAGGCCCTCTCGACGACGTGGACGCCGTTGGTCATCCGGGCGCTCTCCTCCGCGGTCTGCTCCGGGAGGGTGCTCGTCTCCCCGAGCCCCGTCCAGGGCTGGAGACCGTCGTTGCTGCCGACGACGTGGACCATCGCGAACTGGACGCCCGCCCGGGAGAAGGAGACGTTCTCCGGGAAGCCTCGCCGGGCCTGTGAGTCGACCCTCATCGGGTGCTGCCCGAGGGTGACGCCCGGCCGGTCGAAGAACACGCTGCGGTCGAAGGCGAGCCGCTCGAGGGGGTTGTAGGCGCCGTTGTTCGCCCGGTGGCAGTCGGTCCACTCGTTGTCGCCCGGCGTGTAGACGAGCGGACCACGGAACCGGTCGAAGTCCGACCGGATGAGCGAGTAGTAGCTGTCCTCGCACAGGGACGAGCCGTTCTTGATGTCCCCGAGGTGGAGGGTGAACCTCGGACGGGCGGCGTTGATCTCGTCGATCCAGCCCGGGAAGGCGGCGATCTGGTCGGCGCCGTAGGGGATGTCGCCGATGACGGCGAAGCGGAATCCACGATCCTCGTGATGGTCGTGGCGGTCGTGGCCGTGGGCATGTCCGGAGGCGGTGGCCGAGCCGGCGATGGCGGTGAGGGACAGCGCCGAGAGGGCGGCGGCCACGACGAGTGACCGGCGAAGTCGGGGCATGAGGGGGGCTCCTGACGGGGGTGAGGGAATCCGACGCCGCCACTGTGGTCGGACCGCGGCGGCCGGGGGTGAACGCGTCGCGGTCACTCGGTGAACTCTCGGCCCGGGCGCCGCCCTATGCTGACCGCCGTGGGGTCAGCGCCGTTCGTCGTGCCGGGACTCCTCCTCGCCGCCGTCCTCGCCCTCAGCGGTGCCGCCAAGCTCGGCGACAGCGACGCAACGGCCGACGCCATCGTCGCGCTCCGGCTGCCGGCGGCGCTGCTGTCCCTTCGCGTCCCCCGCCTCCTGCCGTGGCTGGAGATCGTCCTCGCCGGCGGGCTGGTCCTCGCCCCCGGTCCCGGGTATGCCGCCGCCGCGGCTGCCGCCCTCGTCCTCACCGCGGCATACCTCGCCGTCGTCGCCCGGGCCCTGACCTTCGACGAACCGGTCTCCTGCGCCTGCTTCGGTCGGCTCACCCTCGGGGACGTCACCCCGCTCACCGCCGTCCGCAACGCCGTCCTCGTCCTGCTCGGGGCGGCGGCGCTCGTCGACGCCGTGCGGAACGGCGCGATCCTCGTCCGGCTCGGCGACCTCGACGGGACGGGGTGGTCCTGGCTCGGCATGGCGGTGCTGTCCGCCGTCACGACCGGCCTCGTCCTCCATGGCGGCGCACGCGAGCGCCCGGCCCCTGCCTCATCCGCGTCTGCGGCGCGCCCCGCCCCGCTCGCCGCCACCCTCGTCACCCGCGCCGGGGATCGGGTCGAGCTCGGTGATCTCGCCGAGGCCGCGCCCCGGCTCCTCGTCTTCCTCTCGCTCGGCTGCGGGTCGTGCCTGCGCGTCATCGACCGGCTCCCGGGCTTCGTCGCCGACACGCCGTGGATCGCCACGCATGCCGTCCTCGCGTCCGCCTCGGCAGCCGAGGAGCTGCCGGCGTCCCTCGACCCGCTCGTCGACCCGGACGGCGCCCTGCGCGCCGCGCTCGGCGTGCGGACCCCGTGCGCGCTGCTCCTCGACGGCGACGCCCGGCCGGCCGACGGTCCGGCCGTGGGCTTCGCGGAGGTCACCGCGCTCCTCGCGCGGCTCCGGGGCGGGCCAGGCGGCTAGCTCAGCCCCGCCCGGTCAGCTCCCAGGCGTCCTCGGACGGGCCGTCGTCCCACTCCTCCGGGTCGTTCCACGTGTCCACGGCCTCGCCCTCGACGACGCCACCGATGACGGGGACGTCCTCGGTGCGGTCGACGGAGTCGTCGGTGACGGCAGCCGGGCGGGCCGCGTCCTCGACGGGCGCCGGGACCTCCTCGCCGCGCATGAGGGCCAGGGTCGTCGCCAGGTCGTCGGGCTTGACGAGGACGTCGCGGGCCTTGGAGCCCTCGGACGGGCCGACGACGCCGCGCGACTCGAGCAGGTCCATGAGCCGACCCGCCTTCGCGAACCCGACCCGCAGCTTGCGCTGGAGCATCGACGTCGACCCGAACTGGGTCGTCACGACGAGCTCGGCCGCCTGGAGGAGCAGGTCGAGGTCGTCGCCGATGTCGTCGTCGATCTGCTTCTTCGCCGCGGCGACGGTGACGTCCTCGCGGTAGTTCGGCTTGAGCTGCTCCTTGACGTGTGCGACGACGGCGTGGACCTCGGACTCGGTGACCCACGCGCCCTGGACGCGCATCGGCTTGCTCGCACCCATCGGGAGGAAGAGCGCGTCACCCTGGCCGATGAGCTTCTCGGCGCCCGGCTGGTCGAGGACGACCCGGCTGTCGGCGAGCGAGCTCGTCGCGAAGGCGAGCCGCGACGGCACGTTGGCCTTGATGAGGCCGGTGACGACGTCGACGCTCGGCCGCTGGGTCGCGAGGACGAGATGGATGCCGGCCGCCCGGGCGAGCTGGGTGATCCGGACGATCGACTCCTCGACGTCACGCGGGGCGACCATCATGAGGTCGGCGAGCTCGTCGACGACGACGAGGAGGTAGGGGTAGGGGGCGATGACCCGCTCCGACCCCGGCAGGGGCTTGACCTTCCCCGCCTTGGCGGCCCGGTTGAAGTCGTCGATGTGCTTGAAGCC
The DNA here is from genome assembly GCA_963745335.1 of uncultured Actinomycetota bacterium. GTDB lineage: Bacteria > Actinomycetota > Actinomycetes > Actinomycetales > Dermatophilaceae > CAVSJJ01. Next base: position 227,302 of record CAVUXP010000007.1, on the reverse strand, counting down.
GAAGGTCGCGAGGTCGTCGTAGCGCGCGTCCATCTCCCGCACGACCCACTGAAGGGCCTCGGCGGCCTTCTTGGGGTTGGTGATGATCGGCGTGATGAGGTGCGGGATCCCCTCGTACCCCGTCAGCTCGACCCGCTTGGGGTCGACGAGGACGAGGCGCACCTCGTCCGGCGTCGAGCGCATGAGGATCGAGGTGATCATCGAGTTGACGAAGGAGGACTTGCCCGACCCGGTGGCGCCCGCGACGAGCAGGTGCGGCATCTTCGCGAGGTTGGCGATGACGTAGCCGCCCTCGACGTCCTTGCCGACGCCCATGACCATCGGGTGCTCCGTGCCGCGCGCGATCTGGCTGCGCAGGACATCTCCGAGGCTGACCTTCTCGCGGTCGGCGTTGGGGATCTCGATGCCGATGGCCGACTTGCCCGGGATGGGGCTGAGGATGCGCACGTCGGCCGAGGCGACGGCATACGCGATGTTCTTCGACAGCGCGGTCACCCGCTCGACCTTGATGCCCGGGCCGAGCTCGACCTCGTAGCGCGTGACGGTCGGTCCGCGGGTGAAGCCGGTGACCTGGGCGTCGATCTCGAACTGGTCGAGGACCTGCGTCAACGCGGCGACGACGCCGTCGTTGACGGCGCTGCGGGCCTTGTGGGGCGAACCCGGCTCGAGGACGGCCGGGTCCGGCAGGGTGTAGGTGACGTCCCCGGCGAGGGAGAGCTGCTCGACCCGCTGCGGGAGCGGAGAGGTCGGCGGGGCCTCGAGCGGCGCCTTGGCCACCGTCGCGGCACCGACGGGGGGCTGGTCGCCCGGCGTCGGGGCCTGGGCGCCCGGGGCGAGGACACCGGGAGCGGTCGGCCGCTTCTGCCCCGGCCGCAGCTTCTTGCCCGTCGCCGGGTCGGTGACCGCCGCCTGGTCGAAGGCCTCGTCGCCGACCCGCGGCGCGTCCGGTGCCGGCGCGCGGCGGCGCCGCCCCGGCGTGGTCGCCGGCACGGCGGCACCCGTGCCGTCCGCCGCCTCCGGGGCGCGGTGGAGCGCGAGGTCGAGGATCCGCTCGATCCGAGCCGGGATCTCGCGGACCGGCGTCGCGGTGAGGACGAGCAGCCCGTAGACCCCGAGGAGCAGCAGAAGCGGGATGGCGCCGTAGACCGAGACCGCGGCCTCGAGCGGGCTCGAGGCGAGGAAGCCGATGATGCCGCCCGCCGCGCGCATGGGGGTCGCGCCGTCCGGGGGCTCGGGGATGCCCGCCGAGATGTGGACGAGGCCGGTCGCGGCGAAGGTGAGCGCGAGCCCACCGACGACGAGCCGCGAGCTCGCGGCGTCGTCGTGCGGGACCCGGAGCATCCGGATGCCGAGGGCGAGGAGGGCCAGCGGAAGGGCGTACCCGACCCGGCCGAGGGTTCCCGCCACGACGGCGTGGACGATGGTGCCGAACCACCCGGACAGCCCCCACCACTCACGGGCGGCGACGACGACGGCGAGCGCGACGAGGAGGAGGCCGACACCGTCGCGACGGTGCTCGGGCTCGAGGTCCCGACCCGTCGACCCGACCTTGCGGACGACACTCCCGGTTGCGTGGGCCAGACCCATCCACGTCGTCCGGAAGGCGCGCAGCGGCAGCGGGAGCCCGCCGGCGGCCTTGCGCCCACGCGGGGCGGCGCCCCGGACGGGGGCCCGCCGGTTCGCGGGCCGGGTGGAGCGCGTCGAGGCCCGCCGCGTGCGGGACGTGCGGGACGTACTGGTCGCCATGGTCCCGACGCTACGCGAAAGTCACGGGAGAAACACGCGTCACACGCGCACCAGGAGAGGGCGATCCGGACCGGACCGGCGCGCCACGTTGAAGTTCATTGCTTCACTGGCTCCGAATGAAGGTATGATCTTCACATGGCCTCTCGCCCCGTCGCCGTCGTCATCGGCGACCTCGTCGGCTCCCGCGGCGCCCCGGACCGGCGCGCCCTCCACGAGACCCTCCTCGCCGCCCTCGCGGGCGTCTCCGCCGCGACGGCGCCGCTCGACCCGTTCGCCGTGACGGCCGGTGACGAGTTCCAGGCGTCCTACCCGCGTCTCGGGGCGGCCCTCGACGCGGTCCTGCGCCTGCGCGTCGCGCTCCTTCCCGAGGTCGACACCCGGTTCGGGATCGGCTGGGGCCCGGTCACCCGGCTCGACGAGCGGACCCAGGACGGCCCGGCCTGGTGGGCGGCCCGCTCCGCGGTCGACTGGGTCCACGAGGCCGAGGAGCGCTCCGCCACCCGCCATGTCCGGACGGCATACCGGACCGAGGACCCGCACGCCCCGCCGCCGGGCGCGGTCAACGCCGCCCTCCTGTGTCGGGACCATCTGATGGGATCGTGGGACGACCGTTCCCATCGCATCCTGAGAGGCCTCATGTCCGGACAGAGCCAGGCGGAGGTGGCCGCCGCCGAGGACGTCTCCGCGTCGGCCGTCTCCCAACGCGTCCGGGGGGACGGCATCGGCGCCGTCCTCCTCGCCGCGGACTGGCTCGCGGAGCTGCCATGAGCCTGCTCGGCGTCCTCTTCCTCGCCATCGGCTCCGCCGATCTCGTCCGCGGGCGCGCGGCTCGCGCCGGCCGGTATGCCGCTCCCCTCGCCCTCGGGACGCTCGTCGCCGTCCTCGTCGCCGGGCTCGCCGACCTCCGCTCCGGCCCCGACCAGCTCCTCCTCGTGCTTGTCCTCGCCACGCTCCTCGGCTGGGTCGTCCTCGCCGAGCGGGCGCTGCGTCGCCCCGGCGCCCGGGTCGGGGGGGCCCTCGGGGTCCTCGCCCTCGGCATCGCCGTCCTCGTCGGCTTCTCGGGGTCGGCCGGCCCCGTCGCCGGCCCCCTCGCCGACTGGTTGTCGTGGACGGCCGTTCCGCGCTGGCCGGGCCTCGACGCCGACCTCGCCCTCCTCATCGCCGGGCTCTTCCTCGTCCAGCTCTCCACGGGCAACCTCCTCGTCCGCCTCGCCCTCGGCTGGGGCGGCGGGCCGGACGGGCCCGGCACCCACCGGCCGGTGACCCGGCTGCGCGGTGGTCGGCTCCTCGGCCCCATGGAGCGCGTCTTCATCCTCGGCCTCGGCCTCGCCGGCCAGCTGACCGCGGCCGGGATCGTCATCGCGGCGAAGGGCCTCATCCGGTGGCCCGAGCTGCAGGCGGTGTCGAGCGGGGACGAGGACGACGGCATCGACACCGTCACCGAGTACTTCCTCGTCGGCAGCTTCGTCAGCTGGCTGCTCGCCCTCGCCTCGCTGGCCCTCGTCCGGCTCACCTGAGCCGGGCGGGGTCACTCGACCCGGATCCCCATCGCCGCGAGGAGCCCGGCACCCGTGGCCGGGTCGAGGCGCAGCCCCGCGACGCGGGCCTCGCGGGGATCGAACGTCAGCCCCGTGACGTCGAGCATCGTCGCCTCACGCAGGTCCGCGCGGGCGAAGGTCGCCGCCGTGACGTCGCTGCCGCTGAGGTCGGCCCGACGCAGTGTCGCGTCGGACAGGTCGGCCTCCCGCAGGGCGCACTCGCGCATCGACCACCCGGTCAGGTCCGCGCCGGCGAAGCTGCCGAGGTCGAGCTGGCAGCGCTCGAGGACCATCGGCACCGGCGCGAGCGCCGAGGCGGTGACGACGGTCCAGCGCACGGCAAGGGCCTTGCAGCCGACGAACCGGCACTCGACGAAGCGGGAGTCGACGAGGTCGGCGCGGGAGAGGTTGCAGGACTCGAACGTGCACTCGGTGAAGGTGCACCGGGCCAGCCGGGCCCCCTCGAGGACGCAGCCGCTGAAGACGCAGTCGTCGAACTCGGCATCCTCGACCCGCTCGCCCGGCTCGAGCCCGACCGAGACCGTGCGTCCCGAGACGAACCCGCCCTCGTCGGCGACGAGCGCGGCGAGCGACGCGGGCTCGGACACCCTCAGCTCTCGATCACCGTCGGGATGATCATCGGGCGCCGGCGGATCTTGCCACCGACCCAGCTTCCGACGGTGCGGCGGATGACCTGCTGCAGCTCGTAGGGGTCGGTGACCCCCGAGCCGGTGGCGTCCTCGAGGGCGGCCTCGAGGCGCGGGCGGATCTCGTCGAAGATGTCCTCGTCGGGGGCGAACCCCCGGGCGGTGATCTCGGGTCCGGCGACGACCTTCCCCGTCATCGAGTCGATGACGACGATGACCGAGATGAAGCCCTCGTCGCGCAGGATGCGCCGGTCACGCAGGAGCGTCTCGTCGGCGTCACCGACCGAGGAGCCGTCGACATAGACGTACCCGGCGGGAATCATGCCGGCGACCCGCGCCCGGCCGTCGACGAGGTCGACGACGACGCCGTCCTCGACGACGACGACCCGGTCGCGGGGGACCCCGGTCGCGACGGCGAGATCGGCGTTGGCGACGAGGTGCCGCCACTCGCCGTGGACCGGCATGACGTTGCGCGGCTTGACGAGGTTGTAGACGTAGAGCAGCTCGCCGGAGCTCGCGTGGCCCGAGACGTGGACGCGGGCGTTCCCCTTGTGGACGACGGTCGCGCCGAGCCGCATGAGCCCGTTGATGACGCGGTAGACGGCGTTCTCGTTGCCGGGGATGAGCGAGGAGGCGAGGAGGACGGTGTCCCCCGGCCCGACCTCGATCTTGTGGTCGCGCTTGGCCATCCGGGCCAGCGCGGCCATCGGCTCGCCCTGGCTGCCGGTGCTGAGCAGGACGATCCGGTCGTCGGCGAGGTCGCCGAGCTGCTTGACGTCGACGATGACGCCGTCGGGGACCCGGAGGTAGCCGAGGTCGGCGGCGATCCCCATGTTGCGGACCATCGAACGGCCGACCATGGCGACCTTGCGTCCCGGCCTTGTCGGCGGCGTCGAGCACCTGCTGCACCCGGTGCACGTGCGAGGCGAAGCAGGAGACGATGATCCGGCGTTCGGCGTGTCGGAAGACCTTGTCGATCGCCGAGGAGACGTCGCGCTCGGTCATCGTGAAGCCCGGGACCTCGGCGTTCGTCGAGTCGACCATGAGCAGGTCCACGCCCTCCTCGCCGGCCCGGGCGAAGGCGCGCAGGTCGGTGAGGCGCCCGTCGAGGGGCAGCTGGTCCATCTTGAAGTCGCCGGTGTGGAGGATCGTCCCTCCGGGGGTGCGGATGAAGAGCGCGAGCGCGTCGGGGATCGAGTGGTTGACGGCGATGAACTCGCAGTCGAAGACGCCGAAGCGCTCCCGGCCGCCCTCGCGCACGGTGAGGGAGTACGGCTCGATCCGGTGCTCGCGGAGCTTGGCCTCGGCGAAGGCGAGGGTGAGCTGCGAGCCGATGATCGGGATGTCGGGCCGCAGCCGGAGGAGGTACGGCAGGCTGCCGATGTGGTCCTCGTGGCCGTGGGTGAGGACGATGGCCTGGACGTCGGCCAGCCGGTCCTCGATGGATGCGAAGTCGGGGAGGATGAGGTCGATGCCGGGATGGTGGTCGTCCGGGAAGAGGACCCCGACGTCGACGACGAGCAGCTGACCGTCGTGCTCGAGGACCGTCATGTTGCGGCCGATCTCCCCCAGCCCACCGAGCGGGGTGATCCGGACTCCGCCGGGCGCGAGGTCTCCGGGCGGCCCGAGCTCGGGATGTGGATGGCTCACGTCAGGTCCGTCTCGGCCAGTGCCTTCTCGAGGGCCTCGCGCTGCGGGGCGCTCGCCTCGACGAGCGGCAGCCGCACGGTGAGCCCGTCGAGGACGCCGGTCGCGACGAGCCCCGCCTTGGCCATGATGGCCCCCTGGGTGATCGTCATGACGGCCTCGACGAGCGGGACGAGCATCCGGTGCAGCTCGCGTGCCCGGGCGAGGTCGCCGGCGACGGCGGCGGCGACCATCGCGGCATACGGCCGCGGCGCGACCTGGCTCGTCACGCCGACGACCCCGTGCGCGCCGTTGGCGAAGTGGTAGAGGTTGGCGGCGTCGTCGCCGGAGTACCACAGCAGGTCGGTCGCCGACAGCACCTTCGTGGCGGCCCAGTAGTCGGCCTTGGCGTCCTTGACGGCGCGGATCCGCGGGTGCTCGGCGAGGCGGAGCAGCGTCTCGGTCTGGATCGGTATGCCGGCCCGGCCCGGGATGTCGTAGAGCATGACGGGCAGGTCGGTGGCGTCGGCGACGGTCGTGAAGTGCGCGAGCAGCCCCTCCTGCGGGGGCTTGTTGTAGTACGGGGTGACGACGAGGAGGCCGTGGGCACCGGCCGAGGCGGCCTGCCGGGCGAGCTCGACGGTGTGGGCGGTGTCGTTCGTGCCGACGCCGGCGACGACGGTGGCGCGGTCGCCGACCGCCCCGAGGACCGCGTGGAGCAGCTCGACCTTCTCCTCGTCCGTCGTCGTCGGGGCCTCCCCCGTCGTGCCACTGACGACGAGGCCGTCGTGACCGGCGTCGACGAGGTGGGTCGCGAGGGCGGCTGCGGCGTCGAGGTCGAGCGAGGAGTCGGCCCTCATGGGCGTCACCATCGCCGACAGGACCCGGCCGAAGAGGGGGCGATCTGGCATGGGTGACAGGCTATCGCGCCCCCGTCGTGGGAGGACCGGCCCGCCGCCGTCGCCCGCGTCGGGCGTCGCCGCCCGATGCTAGTTTCGGGGCGTGCGCCAGTACCTCGACCTCCTCGACCACGTCCTGACGACCGGGGTGGACAAGTCCGACCGCACCGGCACCGGGACCCGCAGCGTCTTCGGCTACCAGATGCGCTTCGACCTCGGTGAGGGCTTCCCCGTCGTCACGACGAAGCGGCTGCACCTGCGCTCGATCATCGGCGAGCTGCTGTGGTTCCTGCGCGGCGACACCAACGTCCGCTGGCTCCAGGAGCGCGGGATCTCGATCTGGGACGAGTGGGCGGACGAGAACGGCGACCTCGGGCCCGTCTACGGCCACCAGTGGCGCTCCTGGCCGACCCCCGACGGGCGCCAGGTCGACCAGATCGCCGCCGTCATCGAGTCGATCCGCACCAACCCCGACAGCCGCCGTCACATCGTCAGCGCGTGGAACGTCGCGGATGTCGACCGGATGGCCCTCCCGCCGTGTCACACGATGTTCCAGTTCTACGTCCGGCCGGCGCCGGCCTCGGCCGGCGCGGGTGCCCCGGCCTTCCTCGACTGCCAGCTCTACCAGCGCAGTGCCGACATCTTCCTCGGGGTGCCGTTCAACATCGCGTCCTACGCGCTGCTGACGATGATGGTGGCCCAGCTGACCGGGCTCGTCCCGGGCGAGTTCGTCCACACCCTGGGCGACGCCCACCTCTACGCGAACCACCACGACCAGGCCCGTCTCCAGCTCTCGCGCGAGCCCTTCCCGCTGCCGCAGATGCGCATCGCGGCCAAGTCCGCCATCGACGACTTCGACCTCGAGGACTTCGAGCTCGTCGGGTACGAGGCCCACCCGTCGATCAAGGCGCCCATCGCCGTGTGACCAACCAGCCCGGGCCGGCGACCGCGCCGGACCCGCGCGACCCTCTCCCGCGGCATACAGTGCCCCCATGACGCGCATCACCCTCATCGCGGCCGTCGCGCGCAACCGGGTCATCGGTCGCGGGGGCGAGATGCCGTGGCACCTGCCGGCCGACCTCGCCCACTTCAAGGCGACGACGATGGGCCACCCGCTCGTCATGGGTCGGGCGACGTTCGACGCCATCGGGCGGCCGCTGCCCGGGCGCCGGACCATCGTCATCACCCGGTCCCGCGACTGGCACCACGCGGACGTCGAGGTCGCCCACTCCTTCCCCGACGCGCTCACCCTCGCCGGACCCGCCGACGAGCTCTTCGTCGCCGGGGGCGGACAGGTCTACGCCGAGGCACTGCCCTGGGCGCACCGGATGGTGCTCACCGAGGTCGACGCGGCCCCCGAGGGGGACACCTACTTCCCCGAGTGGGACCCCGCCCAGTGGGCGGAGACGGAGCGCTCACCGCACGACGGCTTCGACATCGCCGTCTACGAGCGTCGTTAGGCTGGCGGGCGTGCCAGTCCACGCCGAGACCACCGACCGGGTCGCCCTCGTCACCATCGACCGCCAGGAGCGACGCAACGCCCTCAACCTCGCCGCCCTCGAGGAGCTGGACGCCGCCGTCCGTGCGGCCCTCGGGTCGGGAGCCCGGGCCGTCGTCCTCACCGGGGCCGGCGGCCACTTCTGCGCCGGCGCCGACCTCACCGAGCTCGAGGACGTCGGCTTCACCGAGCGTCTCGCCGAGGTCCTCGAGCACCTTGCCGCGGCGCCGGTCGTCACCGTCGCCGCGATCAGTGGCTCGTGCATGGGGCTGGGGATGCAGCTCGCGCTGGCCTGCGACCTGCGGGTCGCGACCGACGACGCCCGGTTCGCCGTGCCCGTCGCCCGGCTCGGGCTCATGGTGAGCCACTGGACCCTCGACCGGCTTCGCCGCTTCTTCGGGGAGGGCGCGGCCCGACAGATGGTGCTCACGGCGGAGATCCTCGACGCCGAGGACGCCTGGCGGCTCGGGTTCGTCCAGCGCCGCGGCGGCCTCGAGGTCGCTCTCGCGACCGCGGCCGACGCCGTGCCGCTCGCCCCGCTGACCCAGGCGGGGTCGAAGATCGGGTTCGACGCGCACGCCGACAATGCCGCCGAGGTCGCTCGCTACGCCGAGGCCTTCGGCGCCGCCTGGTCCAGCGCCGACCTCGTCGAGGGGCGGCTCGCCTTCACCGAGCGCCGCGCCCCGCGGTTCGAGGGCCGATGAGCGCCCCCGGCGGCGGGCCGACCGCCGACGTCTCCGTGCGCCCCGCCGGGCCCGCAGACGTCGATGCCGTCGGCGCCGTCCAGGCCGCGCGTGTGGCGCGAGGCGTATGCGGGCGCCGTCCCGGCGAGCGTCCTCGCCGAGTTCGAGGCCGAGGCCTTCGCCGAGGTGTGGCGCCGATCGCTCGCCAGCCCTCCCCCGGGCGTCTACGCCCTCCTCGTCTCCCTCGCCGGGGACGTCGTGACGGGGTATGCCGCGATCGCGCCGAGCCAGGACCCCGACCTCGGCTCGACGACCGGCGAGGTGACGACGATCGGCGTGCATCCGGATGCCCGGTCCGCGGGCCACGGGTCCCGGCTGCTCAACGCCTGTGTCGACGTCCTCACCGATGCCGGTGCGGAACTCATCTCGATCTGGCTCCCCGCCGCGGACGAGCGCACCCGAGCCTTCCTCGTCGCCGGGGGGTTCGGGCCCGACGGCGCCTACCGGGACCGGGTCGTCTCGCCCGCGGGGACCACCCTGCGGGAGGTGCGGCTCGTCGCGCTGCCCCCGACGGCGGCGACCGCCCGGCCCGGCGGACCCGCGCCGGACGGCACGCCCGAGCCCGGGCCGTGACGGCGGGGTCGCTCGACGGCGGCGCGGTCCCCGGTCGCCGCGCGGTCGTCCGCCAGTCCCTGTCCATCGGGATCGCGACCGGCGCCTACGGCATCAGCTTCGGCGCCCTCTCGGTCGCGGCGGGGCTCAGCATCCTGCAGACCCAGGCGCTGTCCGCCCTGCTGTTCTCCGGCGGCTCGCAGTTCGCCGTCGTGGGCATCCTCGGAGCCGGCGGCTCCGGAGCGGCCGCCGTCGCGACATCGAGCCTCCTCGGCATCCGCAACGGCCTCTACGGCCTGCGCACCTCGCGGCTCCTCGACGCCTCCGGCGCCCGCCGCCTGCTCGCCGCCCAGCTGACGATCGACGAGTCGACGGCGGTGGCCGTCGGCCAGACCGAGCCGCGCAACCAGCGCACCGGGTTCTGGGTCACGGGCGCGGTCGTCTACGTCTTCTGGAACCTCATGACGTTCGTCGGTGCCCTCGTCGGGAACGCGCTCGGCGACCCGCGCCGCTACGGTCTCGACGCGGCGGCCGCGGCGGCGTTCCTCGCCCTCATCTGGCCCCGGCTGCGCAGCGGCGACGCCCGGGCCACCGCCGTGCTCGCGGGCTTCATCGCCCTCGTCACGACGCCCGTTCCTCCCCGCCGGGGTGCCCGTCCTCCTCTCCGCCCTCGCCGCGGTCGCTCGTCGGGCTCCACCGGGTCGGCGCCCACGAGGCTCCGCTCGAGGGCGCCGACGGCACGCCTGCCCGGATCGGACCCGACGCCGTGACGACGTGGGTGACCGTGCTGGTCGCCTGCGCGCTGGCCTACCTCCTCAAGCTCCTGGGGTATGCCGTCCCGGCCCGGTGGGTCGAGGGGGAGCGGACGGCCCGCGTGACGACGCTCCTCCCCGTCGCCCTGCTCGCCGCGCTCATCGTCACCCAGACCCTCGCCGGCGGTGACGGGCTCGTCCTCGACGCCCGCCTCGTGGCCGCCGGCGTCGCGGTCGTCCTGCTCGTCCTGCGGGCCAACTTCCTCGTCGTCGTGTTCGGTGCCGCCCTCGTCGCGGGCGCGCTGAGAGCGATGGGCTGGGGCTGACCTATCGGCCGAGCGCGTCCCGGTAGCGGTCGAGCACGATGTCGACGAGCCGTGGGTCGGGGCTCAGCGGGGAGGTGACGACGTCCGCCCCGGCGGCGGCGAGACGTTCCTGGAACACCCCGGGGGCGAGGAGGTAGGACGCGACGGCGATCCGCGTGGCACCGGCGTCCCGGGCCCGGTCGACGGCCACGGCGACCGACGGGTCGTGGCCCGCGGCATACCCGACCGACACCGGCCCGGACCAGCGGAGCGCGAGCCTGCGCGCCGTCTCGCGGCCGTCGGCCCGGGCGCCTTCGTCACTCGACCCGGTGGGCGCGAGCACGACGGCGGACCCGTCGGCCGCCCCCGCCTCCCGCAGCCGGTCGAGGAGGAGGTCGACGAGCCGGTCGTCGGGGCCGAGTGCCTGCGTCGCGACGACGTCGGTCCTGGCGGCCACGGCGCGGGCGATGTCGACCCGGACGTGGTAGCCGGTCGCGAGGAGCAGCGGGACGACGACCCCGGCGAGCCCCGGTCTCACCGGCAGCCCGGCGACGACGTCGTCGACGGCCGGTCCGTGCACGTCGACGTAGGCCTCCCGGACCGTCACGTCGGGCAACCGCTCCGCGACGGCGGCGACCAGCCCGGCGATGACCTGCCGACCGGCGCTCGACCGCGTCCCGTGGGCGCAGCAGACGAGGGTGGCCGTCACGGAGCCGGCCCGTCGTGCGGTGCCGTCGCGCACACCTCGTCGTCGAGGAACCCCTCCGCCGCCACCCGGCCGATGACGACGATGGCCGGTGGGCGGACGCCGACGCGCTCCATCGCCGCGGCCGCGGTGCCGATGCTCGTGTACGTCACCCGTTCGTGGGCCGTCGAGCCCTTCTCGATGACGGCGACGGGGAGGTCGGCGGGGATGCCGTGTGCGAGGGCCGCGGCGCAGATCGCCGGCATCGACGACACGGCCATGAGGAGGACGAGGGTCGCACCGCCCGCGAGGGCCCCGAGCGCGGCGTCGTCGGCGCCGGCGTGGCCCGAGGCGACGAGCACGGACGTCGCGACGCCTCGCTGGGTCACCGGGATCCCCGCGAGCGCGGCCACCGAGAAGGCGGAGGTGATGCCCGGCACGACCTCGACGTCGACGCCCGCCCTCCGACAGGCGTGCACCTCCTCGCCGCCTCGTCCGAAGACGTAGGGGTCGCCGCCCTTGAACCGGACCACGGTCCGGCCCGCGCGAGCCCGGTCGACGAGGATCCGGTTGATCTCGGCCTGGGGGACGGGATGGTTGTCCGGGCTCTTGCCGACGTTGATGATCTCGACGTCCTCGGGCAGCCGGTCGAGGAGCCCGACCGCACCGAGACGGTCGGTGACGACGACGTCGGCGGTCGCGAGCGCCTCCATCCCCGCCGTCGTCACCAGGCCGGTCGTGCCGGGACCGCTGCCGACGAGGACGACCCGGCCGGCCCCGGGGCGCCGGCGGCGCAGGTCGACCAGGCCGGACTCGATGTGTGCCCCGAGGGCGTCGCGGACCGCGGCGACCCGGCGAGGGTCCGGCTCCCCCGTCGAGACGACGCCGACGGCGAGGTCACCGTGGCGCGAGCGCCGCGGCGAACCGGGCCGAGCCCTCGACGGCGTGTCCCGCGTTGACGCACCAGAGCCGGTCCTGCTCGCACCACGACGCGACGTCGGCGTTGACGGCGGCGTCGCTCGTGGCGGCGATGACGAGCCAGGCGCCGGCGAGATCCTCCCGGGTCACCGCTCGCGCCAGGAGCTCGAGGTCGCCGTGGCCGGCCACCCGGCGCGCGTCGTCGGACGGAGCGGGGTCGACGAGGACGACCTCGGCCCCGTCCTCGACGAGGCGGCGGGCCCGGCGCATCCCGACGGCACCCGCGCCGACGACGAGGACGCGGCGGCCTCGGAGGTCGAGCCCGACGAGCGTCGTCACGGGGCGCGCTTCGGTGAGGTGGTCATCGCCCCATCGTCACGCGCCGGGCAGCCGGGCACCAGCCCGGCCACGAAGTCAGTCCGCGATGCCGAGGATGTGCTCGAGGCCGACCGTCACGCCCGGGTGGTCGGCGACGGCGCGCACGGCCGCCAGGACGCCGGGCATGAACGACACCCGATCGACGCTGTCATGGCGGATCGTCAGGGTCTCGCCCTCTGCCCCGAAGAGGACCTCCTGATGGGCGACGAGTCCCCGCAGCCGAACCGCGTGGACGGGAATGCCGTCGACCCGCGCGCCACGGGCGCCGCCCGGGTCCGTCTCGGTCGCGTCCGGTACCGGCCCGAGGTCCGGCTTCGGCCCGGGCCGCCGCGATGAGCGAGGCCGTCCGGGCGGCCGTGCCCGATGGCGCGTCGACCTTCTGGGGATGGTGCAGCTCGATGATCTCGACCGACTCGTAGAAGCGGGCTGCCTGGGCGGCGAAGGCCATCATGAGCACGGCGCCGAGGGCGAAGTTCGGTGCGATGAGCACCCCCACCCCCGGATGCGCGTCGACCTGCTCGCGCAGCGCCGCGACCTTCTCGGCCGTCCACCCGGTCGTCCCGACGACGACGTGGGCTCCGCGCTCGACGCAGGCCACGACGTTGTCGAAGGAGGCACCGGGCACGGTGAACTCGACGACGACCTGCGCGCCCGAGAGGTCGGCGAGGTCGTCACCGATGTCGTACCGCCCCACGAGCTCGAGTCCGGGCGCCGACTCGACGGCCCGACACACCTGGCCGCCCATCCGTCCGCCCGCTCCGACCACCGCCACGCGTGTCACCTCAGCCACGCGTGCACCCTACTCGGCGGGATCTCCCTGCCCGCTCCCGGCGGCCGAGCGGCATACCTAAAGAGTTGGCAAAGCCGTGTGAAGGCCTTCACCCTCGCCCGCTCAGCGACGGCGCAAGGGCCGTTCACATGATGAGATAACTCGCGGTAGCCACGCGACGGCTTGATGATCTGGAGTCCTTCCCGGTCGCACGACTGCCCCTGACGTGCATCGACGAGACGCCGATTGGGCCCGCCGCCAACGGACCCACCCCGGCTCGGCGCCTCATGGTCGGGTGGGTCCGCCCACCCAATGTGAGTCGGCCACCTCGCCGGTCCCCGGACCGGCACCCCAGACTCGTCGATGTTCCGTGCGGCCCGCTGAAGGGTGGTCGGCTCGACGGTCCCTGACCCCTCCAGGGATCTCGCCCACGGAAGGATCGACCCCTCATGTCCCGCCGGACCACCGCGGTGGTCACGGCTGTCTGCGCCCTCACGGCCGGCCTCTCTCTCGGAGCCGCCACGACAGCCTCCGCCGCCTCCCCCTCCCCGCACACCGACACCACCACCGGCGCCGTCGTCGGCATCCTCGCCGGCGTCACCGCCGGCACGGGTGTCGGCACGACGACGACGGCCCCCCGGGCCGACTCCGCCGGCGCGACCGCAACCGGCACGACGGGGGCAAGCGCCCCGACGACGTCGACCGGCTCGGCGACCACGGGCGCGACCACGACCTCCGGCACGACGGCGGCGACCGCCTCGGCCACGACGGTGATGAAGCCGTTCGCCGCCGGCAACAACACCCGTGGCTTCGCGACCCTGCGCTCCTTCCCGAGCGCGACGGCGGCTGGCGTGACGAGCGTCATCGTCGACGTCCCGTGGAAGTCCCTCGAGCCGACCCAGGGGGCCTACACGACCGCCCCCATCGACTCCGAGCTCGCCACGGCCCGGGCCGACGGGATCGTCGTCCGGCTCCGGGTCATCGCCGGGACGCAGGCACCGACCTACGTCAAGAAGATCGGCGGGGCACCCATCCCCTTCTACGATCACCAGGCCGGCGCGGCATCGACGATCGGCCGCTTCTGGACGACGGCATACCAGTCCCGGTGGCAGGCGCTCCAGCGCTACCTCGCTGCGAAGTACGACGGCAACCGGCTCGTCCGCGAGGTCAACATCTCCGGCACCGGCACGATCTCCGCCGAGGTCATGCTGACGATGGGCAACGACAAGATCCCCGGGTCGACGATCACGAACAACAGCCGGCTCCTCACGGCCGGCGCCACCGAGACCGCCCGTCGCGCCGCCCTCATGAACGACATCACGTTCATGCAGCGCACCTGGACCAGGACCCACACGACCCTCTTCTGCCACCCGTACGTCCCGATCACGCCGTCACCGCGCGCAGACCTCGCGACGACCGAGCAGATCGTCGCGGCGGCCTACCGGAGCGACCCCGGCGCAACGGTGTTCGGCCACACGGGCGCCTCCGAGTCGACGTTCCGCGGGACGGCTCACGCCAACGTGCTGGCGATGTACCACTTCTTCGTCGCGCACCACTACCCGTTCATGGCCCAGACGCAGACCTACAGCGGTGGGGCGAAGAACGAGGGCGTCGGCGACCTCAGCTACGTCGTGTCCTGGCTCGCGACGCACGGTGCCTACGCCACCGAGCTCCCCAAGGGGTGGGAGACCGACGACGCGGTGCTGCGCATCCTCCCCGGCACGACGCGGCGGATGATCGCCTCCGCGACGGCCGGCGCGATGACCGCCTCGCCCTGACGGACCACGGCCCCGGTGCGGGGCGGCATGCCGAAAGCGGTGTGCCGCCCCGCTTTTCACGCCCTCACAGCAGAGCCCGACCACGTCGGGTGTGACGCAGCCCACTCCTGCCACCGCCGATCCGGTTGCCGCACAACGAGACTCGGCGCTCTAGCGCTTCGCGGATCGACGACATCGGCAATGCGGCGCACAGTCATCCGTTCGGCCGATGCGGGCGTCGGGCGTCCACGGACGACGGGAGCCCCAACAGCCGATGTGACGACACCACCGTTTCGCCACTCTGGATGGAGTGTCTTCTACGCCCCTGAGAGAGGAACACCATGCTCGGCACGCGCGTTGCTGCCCTCGCGGCAGCCGGGTGCGTCGTCTTCTCCGGTAGTGCCGCCGCCACCGACACCGCCGCCCCTGCGACGTCCGACATCTCGACCGCCCCCACGCCCCTCGTCGTCGACCCGGTCGCCACGACCGACACGATGAAGCCCTACGTCCTCGGCAACGCCAGCCGCAGTCTCGGCGCGATCTCCGGCAAGACCGCCGCACTCAGCGCTCGGGTGAACGCCGTTGTCGTGAGCCTGGACTGGAAGAGTCTCGAGCCCACCGAGGGCGCCTACAACGACGCACCGATCGACAACGCCCTCGCTTCGGCGGAGTCCAAGGGCCTCACGGTCCGGCTGCGCGTCATCGCCGGCACGATGGCCCCGACCTTCGCGAAGAAGGTCGGCGGTACCCCGATCCCGTTCTACGACCACCAGGCCAAGGTGGACTCGACGATCGGCCGGTTCTGGACGAGTGCCTACCAGGCGAAGTGGCAGGCCTTCCAGCGACACCTCGCCGCGAAGTACGACAGCAACCGTCTCCTGCGCGAGATCAACATCTCCGGCACCGGCACGATCTCCGCGGAGACGATGCTGACGATGGGCAACGACACCCTCACCGGGTCCACCATCACGAACAACGACCGGCTCCTCTCCGCGGGCGCCACCGAGACCGCCCGTCGCGCCGCCCTCATGAACGACATCACGTTCATGCAGCAGACGTGGAAGCAGACGCACACGACGCTCTTCTGCCACCCCTACGTCACGCTCGAGGCGAAGCCGAAGGTCAGCCTCTCCATCGCCGAGGACATCGTCACGGCGGCCTACCTGTCCGCACCCGGCCACACCGTCTTCGGCCACACCGGCGCCTCCTCGGACACCTTCCGCGGCGTCACCCACCCCACGGTTCTCAAGATGTACGAGTTCTTCATCGCCAACCACTACCCCTTCATGGCGCAGACGCAGGCCTACAGCGGCGGCGCGAAGAACGAGGGCGTCGGAGACCTCTCCTACGTCGTCACGTGGCTTGCCGCCCACGGCGCGTACTCCACCGAGCTCCCGTCCGGCTGGCAGTACGACGGCGGCGCCCTGCGGGTCATGCCCGGCACGACGCGGCGCATGGTCGCCTCGTCCACCCGCGGCGGGCTCGCCTCGATGCACACCGCCTGAGCGCGGTCCCCTTCGGCGGCCCCCCCCACCTCCCACCCCACCGCCGAAGACACACGAAGCGGGGCGGCATACCGAGTCGGTATGCCGCCCCGCTGGTGTGTGCGGGCCGCGCCGGTCAGGCGTCGGCCGGCTCCTGGGCGTGGTCGCCGCCCTCGCCCCGGCCGCGACCGCCACGGCGGCGGTTGCGGTGCCGGCGCTCACGGTGCTCCTCGCCGTCGTCCTCGGAGGACGGGCCGGCGGAGTCGGAGTCCGACCCGCCCGCGGGCTCGGAGGCGTCCGCTGCGGCACCACCGGCGTCACCGGAGTCCGCCGCGCCACCGTCGGCGAGGACCGCCGCGAGGCTCAGCTTGCCGCGCGGGTCGATCTCCTTGAGCTCGACCTGGACCTTCTGGCCGACGCTGAGGACGTCCTCGACGGCGTCGATCCGCTTGCCGCCGACGAGCTTGCGCACCTCGGAGATGTGCAGCAGGCCGTCCTTGCCGGGCAGCAGCGAGATGAACGCACCGAACGTCGTCGTCTTGACGACGGTCCCGAGGAAGCGCTCGCCGATCTCCGGCATCTGCGGGTTGGCGATCGCGTTGACCGCGGCCCGCGCCGCCTCGGCCGAGGGGCCGTCGGTGGCGCCGATGTAGACGGTGCCGTCGTCCTCGATCGAGATCTCGGCGCCGGTGTCCTCCTGGATCTGGTTGATCATCTTGCCCTTCGGGCCGATGACCTCGCCGATCTTGTCGACCGGCACCGTCACCGAGATGACGCGCGGAGCGTAGGGGCTCATCTCGTCGGGGGCGTCGATGGCCTCGTTCATGACGTCGAGGATGTGCAGGCGAGCGTCGCGGGCCTGGGTCAGCGCGCCGGCGAGCACGTCGGCGGGGATGCCGTCGAGCTTGGTGTCGAGCTGGATCGCCGTGACGAACTCCTTCGTGCCGGCGACCTTGAAGTCCATGTCACCGAACGCGTCCTCGGCACCGAGGATGTCGGTGAGCGCGGCGTACTGCGTCTCCCCGTCGACCTGCGCGGACACGAGACCCATGGCGATGCCCGCGACCGGGGCGCGCAGCGGCACACCGGCGTTCAGCAGCGACAGGGTCGAGGCGCACACCGAGCCCATCGACGTGGAGCCGTTGGAGCCCAGCGCCTCCGAGACCTGGCGGATCGCGTAGGGGAACTCCTCGCGCGACGGCAGCACGGGCATGAGGGCCCGCTCGGCGAGCGCCCCGTGCCCGATCTCGCGGCGCTTGGGCGAGCCGACCCGACCGGTCTCACCGGTGCTGTAGGGCGGGAAGTTGTAGTTGTGCATGTAGCGCTTGCGGGTCACCGGCGAGAGGGTGTCGAGCTGCTGCTCCATGCGGAGCATGTTGAGCGTCGTCACCCCCATGATCTGGGTCTCGCCGCGCTCGAAGAGAGCCGAGCCGTGGGCCCGCGGGAGCACCTCGACCTCCGCCGAGAGCGCCCGGATGTCGGCCAGACCGCGGCCGTCGATGCGCACCTTGTCGCGCAGGATCCGCTCGCGGACGAGCTTCTTCTGCACCGAGCGGTATGCCGCGGACAGCTCCTTGTCGCGTCCCTCGAACGCCGAGCCCTCACCCGCGAGCTCCGCCTTCATGGCGTCCTTGATCGCGTCGAGGCGCTCCTCGCGCTCCTGCTTGCCGGCGATGGTGAGCGCCTCGGCGAGCTGGCCGGAGACGGCCGACTCGACGGCGGCATACGCGTCGTCCTCGTAGTCGAGGAAGATGGGGAACTCCTCGACCGGCTTCGCGGCCTCGGTCGCCAGCGCCGTCTGGGCCTCGCACAGGACCTTGATGAAGCGCTTGGACGCCTCGAGACCCTCGGCGACGACCTCCTCGGTCGGAGCCTGCTTGCCCTGGCTCGTGACGAGGTCCCACGTCGCGTCGGTGGACTCCGCCTCGACCATCATGATCGCGACGTCGTCGCTGCCGTCGGACTTCTGGACGACCCGGCCGGCGACGACCATGTCGAACGTCGAGCGCTCCGAGTCGGAGAAGTTGGGGAACGCGACCCACGTGCCGTCGACGAGGCTGACCCGGACGCCACCGACCGGGCCGGAGAACGGCAGGCCGGAGATCTGGGTCGAGGCGCTCGCCGCGTTGATGGCGAGGACGTCGTACTGGTGGTCGGGGTTGAGCGAGAGAACGGTGATGACGACCTGGACCTCGTTGCGCAGCCCCTTGGTGAAGGTCGGGCGCAGCGGGCGGTCGATGAGCCGGCAGGTGAGGATCGCGTCCGTGGACGGGCGGCCCTCGCGCCGGAAGAAGCTGCCGGGGATCTTGCCCGCGGCGTACATCCGCTCCTCGACGTCGACGGTGAGGGGGAAGAAGTCGAACCCCTCGCGCGGGTGCTTGCCCGCGGTGGTGGTGGACAGGAGCATCGTCTCCCCGTCCAGGTAGGCGCTCACGGCGCCGCCGGCCTGCTTGGCCAGCCGTCCGGTCTCGAACCGGACCGTGCGGGTGCCGAAGCTTCCGTTGTCGATGACGGCTTCGGCGACAGTGATCTCTGGACCCTCCATGGGCCCTCCATTCTTGTGATTCCAACGAACCGCGTGCATCGTCGTTGTGCACGGGGTGTGCTTCTGGTCGTGCGGTGTGGTCTTCCCGTATGCAGTTGTGACCTTCATGCGAGAGGAGCGGTCCTCGTGAGAGGACCGCTCCTCTGGCGAAGCGTTAGCGGCGCAGACCGAGGCGCTTGATGAGCGAGCGGTACCGCTCGACGTCGACGCTCTCGAGGTAGCGCAGGAGCCGGCGACGCTGTCCGACGAGGAGCAGCAGGCCGCGGCGGCTGTGGTGGTCGTGCTTGTGCTCACGCGCATGGTCGGTGAGGTAGGTGATGCGCGCGGTGAGGAGGGCGACCTGGACCTCCGGGGAGCCGGTGTCGCCCTCGGTCGTGGCGTACTCGGCGATGATCTTCTTCTTCTCGTCGGTGCTCAGCGGCATGGGGCGACGACTCTCCTTTTCTGGGGTGATGCTGCGCGGCGCTCCCGGGCTGGTTCACCGGGGCTCTCTGGATCCGCGGCCGAGTTCACGGCGGTGTCCAAGGCTACCAGCGGCCGGGTCCCCCGCCCTAATCCCCCGACGGAGCCCGCCGCCGGCCCCTCACCGGTCCGGCGACGCTCGGGTGTCGGCTTTGTCACGCGCGCGGGCGCGCGCGAGCGGAAGCCGTCGGGGATACCGTGAGATGACCGGGCGCGCGTCCGCCTGCTCCGCCGGATGCGCCGGGTCCCGTGGCTGCTGGGTTCCCCCGCGGGACCGACCCCCGTTGGCCCCGTGAGGTCCGAATGCCTCTCCCGTCCATGGTTATTCGAACACTCATGGTCTGATTCTGGCCGTATTCAGGCGGATATCTTCATCATTTAGTCACAGATGGGTGACGATCGCGCGTCCGGCGGCGCCGGACGTCATCCGCAGGCCAATACTGACGACGTACCCCGCGACGACGCGGACGGCGTAGGTCGCCCGCACTGAGACAGAAGGATCAGCATGGGTAACTGGAAGAGAGTGTCGGTGGCCGCCGCCGCGGTCGCCGCCCTGGGTCTGGCTGCGTGCAGCACCGGGTCGACCGGCTCCACGAGCGCCGACACCGGATCGACGTCCGGCTCGGACGCGACGTACACCCCCAAGGACGGGGGCGCCGGAGGCGACGTCGGTGTCTTCACCTGGTGGGCCGCCGGCTCCGAGAAGGACGGGCTCGACGCCCTCGTCAAGGTCTTCGGCACGCAGTACCCGAACGACACCTTCGTCAACCTCGCCGTCGCCGGCGGCGCCGGGACCAACGCGAAGGCCAAGCTCGCGTCCGACCTGCAGAACAACCAGCCGCCGAGCAGCTTCCAGGGCCACGCCGGCGCCGAGCTGACCGACTACATCGCGGCCGGTCAGATCGTGCCGGTCAACGACGTCGTCAACGCTCTCGGTGGCGCGGACGTCTTCCCGCAGAACCTCCTCGACCGGCTCACCGTCAAGGGCAACATCTACTCGGTGCCCTCGAACATCCACCGGGCCAACGTCGTGTGGGCGAACCCGAAGGTTCTCCAGAAGGCGGGCATCAACTCGGTCCCGGCCGACCTGAAGTCCTGGATCGCCGACATGGCCAAGGTGAAGAAGTCCGGGGTCAAGACGCCGATCACGATCGGTGGGACCTGGACCCAGGTCCAGCTGCTGGAGACGGTGCTCATCTCCGATCTCGGTGTCGACGGCTACAACGGCCTGTTCACCGGTGACACCACGTGGGACTCCGACGGGGTCAAGACCGCGGTCAACGACTTCAAGACGATCCTGACCTACGCCAACACCGCCTCCGACGGCGACGACTGGCCGGCCGCGACCGACATGGTCATCGACGGCAAGGCCGCCTACAACGTGATGGGCGACTGGGCCGTGGCGGAGTTCAACAGCAAGAACGCCACCGACGGCACCGACTACACCTACTTCCCGGTCCCCGGGACCGACGGTGTCTTCGACTTCCTCGCCGACTCCTTCACCCTGCCCAAGGGCACGAAGAACGTCGACGGCGCGAAGGACTGGCTCATGACGGTCGGTTCCGCCGACGGCCAGAAGGCCTTCAACCTGGCCAAGGGCTCGATCCCGGCTCGCACCGACGTGCCGCCGACCGACTTCCCGAAGTACCAGCAGTCCGCGATGGACGCCTTCAAGACCAACCAGATCGTGTCCTCGATCGCGCACGGCGCGGCCGTCTCCCTCGCCTGGAACACCGACATCTCCACCGCGGTGTCGAAGTTCTACGCCAGCCGTGACGCCGCCACCCTCGTCAGCGACCTGGCGGCCGCGGCCGAGAAGAACATGGCCTGACCGACCCAGGTGGTCAACGAACGAAGGGGCCCGGGCGGGATACCGTTGATCCCGCCCGGGCCCCGGCTCGTGCCGGACGGGCTCCGTGCAGCGGAGCAGGCCCTCGGCGCCGCGGGGTCGGGCCCGGCGCAGCCGGGACCGACCCAGACGAAGGGGTGGATGCGGTGAAACGCGCGAAGAACTGGCTTCCGGGACTCCTGCTCGTCAGTCCCTCGATCGTCCTCGTGGCGATCTTCGTCTACGGGCTCATCGGCCAGAACATCTGGACCTCGCTCAACCTCTCCCGCAACATCGTCACCGACAAGGTGACGAACCCGGGGGGCTACAAGAACTACACCCAGCTGCTCGGCTCGTCCGGGTACCAGCACGCCCTGTGGAACCTGCTCGTCCTCACCGTCGTGTTCATGGTCGGGACGATGCTCTTCGGCCTCCTCATGGCGATCCTTCTCGAGAAGGGCGTCAACGGCGAGGGCGTCTTCCGCTCGGTCTACCTCTTCCCCATGGCGGTCTCGTTCATCGCGGCCGGGGTCGTCTGGCGCTGGCTGCTCAGCCCGGCGCAGGGCGCGGAGCAGGCGGTCGGCCTCAACCAGCTGCTCATCAAGCTCCACCTCCCCCAGCTCCAGAACGGCTGGTGGTCGGCCGACAACAGGTTCTCCATGGCCGCGATGGCGATCCCCGCCATCTGGCAGCTCTCCGGCTATGTCATGGCGCTCTTCCTCGCCGGCTTCCGCGGGATCTCGAACGACCAGCGCGAGGCCGCCCGGATCGACGGGGCGAGCGAGTGGAAGATCTACCGCCACGTCCTCTTCCCGCAGCTCTCCCCCATCGCCCTGTCGGCGCTCATCATCCTCGGCCACATGTCGATGAAGATGTTCGACCTCATCTACTCGATCGCCGGGCCGAACTCGTACAAGGCCCAGGTCCCGGCCACCCTCATGTGGAGCCAGATGTTCGCCCAGAACGACCGGGTCGGGGCGGCGGTCAACGCGACGATCCTCCTCGCCATCGTCGCCGTCGTCGTCATCCCGTACCTCATCTACACGAACCGCACCGAGAGGGAGATGGGCTCATGACGACCGTCACCGACACCGCTCCCCCGGCGGCCGCGACACCGAGGAAGCGTCGGGGCGCCGGCGCGGCCCCCGGGTCGTCCGGAACGGCTCGCACCCGCGCCCTCCGCTACCTCTTCATCCTCCTCTTCGCCCTGTTCATCCTCCTGCCCCTCTACGTCCTCCTCGTCACGAGCCTCAAGCCCTCCTCCGACGTCACCTCGACGAGCGCCTGGAGCCTGCCGACCCAGCTGTCCGCCCAGGGCTGGAGCAAGGCCTGGAACGACCTCGCACCGCCGCTCGGTCGCTCGCTCGTCCTCGGGATCGGCGTCGCCGTCCTCTCCTCGATCCTCGGGTCGATGAACGGCTTCGTCTTCGCCCGCTGGCGCTTCCCCGGAGCGACGACCGTCTTCACCCTCTTCCTGTTCGGGATGTTCATCCCGTACCAGGCGGTCATGATCCCGCTGCAGGCGATGCTCCTCGACGTCGAGGGAGCCGCCCCGTGGTTCCAGGGCATCACCAAGCTCATCGTCGTCCACACGATCTTCGGCATCCCCATCTGCACGCTCATCTTCCGCAACTACTACGCCACGGCGTTGCCGAAGGAGCTCCTCGAGGCGGCGCGGGTCGACGGTGCGGGGATGCTCCGGACCTTCAGGTCCATCGTCCTGCCGATCTCGGCGCCCGCCTTCGTCGTGACGATGATCTGGCAGTTCACGTCGGCGTGGAACGACTTCCTCTTCGCCCTCTTCCTCACGACCCGGCAGAACGGCCCGGTCACCTACGCGCTCAACGAGCTCGCCGGCGGCCAGAACCCGGACTATCCGTCGATCATGGCGGGCGTCCTCCTCGCCTCGCTGCCGACGCTCATCGTCTACATCGTCCTCGGCCGCTACTTCATCGGTGGCCTCATGAGCGGCTCGGTCAAGTAGGCCCACCGCCGGCTCACAGCGCGAGGTGCGTGGGTCGGCCCGCGACGATGGTGCCGGCCACCGGCATACCGCGCAGGTATGCCGCCTGGCCGGCACCGTCGGTCGGGTCGCCGGCCAGCGGGTCGGCATCGAGAAGGACGAGGTCCCCGCGGTTCCCGACGGCGAGGGTGCCCTGCCGGTCGGTCGATGCCGCCAGTGCCTCGCGGACCGTCAGCGACTGCTCGGGGTGCCACGGGTCCCGCTCGTCGCCGCTGCGATGGACCGCGGCCGCGATGGCGAGCCAGGGGTCGAGCGGGGCGACGGGGGCATCCGAGCCGAGGGCGAGCCGGACGCCGGCGTCGCACATCGACCGGAACGCGTAGGCACGCCCGGCCCGGTCCCCCCAGCACAGGTCGGTGACATCACGGTCGTCCCACACATGGGCCGGCTGGACGCTCGCGGTGAGGCCGAGGGCGGCCATCCGCGGGATGTCGGCGAGGGCGACGAGCTGCGCGTGCTCGATGGACCCGGTCGCCCCGGCGGCCCGGACGGCGTCGAGGGCCGTCCCGACGGCGCAGTCGCCGATGGCGTGGACGGCGACCTCGAGTCCCGCGGCGGTGGCCCGCCGGAAGAGCCCGACGAGCTCGTCGAGCGGGTGGTTCTGCACCCCGCGCGGGTGCTCGAGGGCCGCCGCATCGGCGTAGGGCTCGCAACAGTGCGCGGTGCGGGTGTTGAGCGAGCCGTCCGAGATGACCTTGAGCGGCCCCATCGTCAGCAGGCCCTCTCCCTCGACCAGCGGCGACCCGGTCGCGAGCCCGGCGGCGATGACGTCGTCGAGGCCCTCGGCATACGTCGCTCCCCGCACCCGCAGCGACCGGACACCCGCCGTGAACCGAGCCGGCCAGGCGACGGTGGTTCGGGGCGAGCTCCATGTCGACGATCCCGACGACCCCCCGGGCCGCCGCCTGGCGCACGACGCCGACGACACCGGCCTCGGCGACCTGCGCCGCACCGGGCAGCTCGGCGAGCCGGGACCACACGGGGAACCACTCGGTCTCCTCGAGGACGGTGTCCCGCGGCGGGACGCCGAGCGCGGCGAGGGCGGCGCTGTTGAGCCAGCCGTGATGACCGTCGCCGGAGACGAGGACGACCGGACGGTAGCCGCTCACGGCGTCGAGCTCGGCCACCGTCGGCTGCCGGGCCCAGGCTGCCGTGCGATGGCCCCAACCCTGAACGACCGACTCACCCGGTGCGATGCGTGCGAGATGCTCGGCCACCCGCGCGGTGACGGCCTCCGGGCTCGCGGCGCCCGAGACGTCGAGCCGGGTCGAGGCGAGGCCCCACTGGGTGAGGTGGACGTGGGTGTCCCACAGCCCCGGCATCGCCCAGCGCCCCTCGGCGTCGTGGACCTCCTCGCCCGGGCGTTCGACCAGCCGGGGCGCGACCTCGACGACGGATCCGCCCGAGATGCGCAGGTCCACCGGAGCGTCGGGGGCGGCCGCAGTCACCGGGACGAGCCGGGCCCCGCGGACGAGCAGGTCGGGGTAGAGCTCGCTCACGGGGCGGTCAGAGGTTGATCATGTGCCCCGCGATGCCCTCGATGGCCTCCTTGACCGCCTCGGACAGCGTCGGGTGCGCGAAGACGTTGCGGGCGACCTCGTCGGCCGTGAGGTCCCACTTCTGCGCGAGGGTGAGGGCGGGGAGCAGCTCGGTGACGTCCGGCCCGATCAGGTGGGCGCCGAGGATCTCGTTGTGCTCGGCGTCCGCGACGATCTTGACGAAGCCGACGGCGTCGCCGAGGCCCTGCGCCTTGCCGTTGGCGCTGAACGGGAAGGATGCCGTCTTGACGTCGAAGCCCTTCTCCTTGGCCTGGGCCTCGGAGTAGCCGAAGGAGGCGACCTGCGGCTGGCAGTACGTCGCCCGCGGGACGAAGTCGTAGGCCACGGGCATCGTCTCGGCCCCGGCCATCGTCTCGGCGGCGACGACCCCCATCGCCTCGGCGACGTGGGCGAGCATGATCTTGGCGGTGACGTCGCCGATCGCGTAGACCCCGGGGACGTTCGTGCGGCAGAAGTCGTCGATGGCGATGGCGCCCCGGTCGGTCAGCTCCACCCCGGTCGACTCGAGCCCGAAGCCCTCGACCCGCGGCGCGAAACCGATCGCGGAGAGCAGCTTGTCGGCCTCGAGGACCTGCTGGTCGCCGCCGTCCGCCGGAGCCACGGTGACCTTGACCCCCGAGCCGGTGTCCTCGACGCCCTCGACCTTCGTCGAGAGCATGACCTTGACTCCGAGCTTCTTGTAGTGGCGCAGGAGCTCCTTGGAGATGTCGGCGTCCTCGGTGGGGACCATCCGGTCGAGGAACTCGACGATCGTCACGTCCACCCCGAAGTTCTTCATGACATAGGCGAACTCGACGCCGATGGCGCCGGAGCCGGCGATGATGATCGAGCCCGGCAGGGTGTCGTCGAGGATCTGCTCCTCGTAGGTGACGACGTTGTCGCTGACCGTGACGCCGGGGAGCATCCGGGTCACCGAGCCCGTGGCGATGATGAGGTTGTCGAAGCTGATCGACCGCTCGCCCCCACCGGTGAGGGCGACGTCCATCGTCGTCGGCGAGGTGAGGGTGCCCCAGCCGTCGATCTCCTCGATCTTGTTCTTCTTCATGAGGTAGTGGACGCCCCGGACGATGTTCGCCGACACCTTGCGGGACCGGGCATGGGTGGGGCCGTACGACATGGTCGCGTCACCCTCGATCCCGAACAGGTCCTTGTCGTGGGCCAGGGTGTGGGCCAGCTCGGCGTTGCGCAGCAGCGCCTTGGACGGGATGCACCCGACGTTGAGGCAGACACCGCCCCAGTACTTCGCCTCGACGACGGCGGCCCTCAGGCCGAGCTGTGAGGCGCGGATGGCTGCGACATACCCACCGGGACCGGCACCGAGCACGACAACATCGAAGTCAGACATGGGGCCAACCTTAGTCGGACCGCGAGAGGGCGCCGACCCCACGCCCGCGCGGATGCCGGGCTGCCTCAGAGGGCCGGGAACCAGATGCCGATCTCGCGCGCGGCCGACTCCGGAGAGTCCGACCCGTGCACGATGTTCTGCTGGGCAGCGGTGCCCCATTCCCGGCCGAGGTCCCCACGGATCGTGCCGGCGGCGGCGGCGGTCGGGTCGGTCGCGCCGGCGAGGGCCCGGAACCCGGGGACGCAACCGTCGCCCTCGATGACGGCGGCGGTGAGCGGCCCCGAGCTCATGAAGTCGAGCAGCGGCTCGTAGAACGGCTTCCCCTCGTGCTCGGCGTAGTGGGCGCCGAGGAGGTCACGCGGGGCGGTGAGGATCTGCAGGGCGACGAGGCGGTACCCCTTGGCCTCGATCCGGCGCAGCACCTCCCCCGTGAGGCCACGGGCGAAACCATCGGGCTTGACGAGGACGAGGGAGCGATCGGTCACGGTCGCCAGCCTACTCAGAACCCTCCCCTGCCTCCTCGGCGGCCGCCCGCCGCTCCGCGACGACGCGTTCGGCCTGGTGGCCCTGGGCCATGAGGAGGAGCCACAGCCCGGTGAAGATGATCCCGACGCCGATCATCGCCGGCAGGACGAGGGCCGCCAGCCAGGTGAGGACCTGGACGATCCAGCCCACGGTGACGCCATAGGGCCGGCGGAGCAGACCCGCGGCGACGAGGCACAGCACCGCCAGACCGATCCCGACCCAGAGCCGGGTCGTCGACGACCCGTCCCCCGAGGCCTCGGACAGTCCCCGGGCCAGGGTGGCGGCGAAGAAGACGACGACGCCCTGCCCCGCGAGGACGATCGCGAGCAGCCGCCAGGTGAACGTGCCGAGCGTGCCGTAGAGGGGGAACCGGCCCATGGTCACCCAGGGTATGCCGCGGCCGAACCCGGTCGCGGCGGGTCAGACGTCGGTCCGGCCGAGGAGCATCCGCACCTCCGCCGCGGTGACGACCGAGCCGGTGGCGAGCACCGCCCCACTCACGCCGCCCTCGTCGGCCATGCCCGCGGCGCGGTCGAGGGCGTCGGGGAGCGCGTCGACGACGGTCACCCGGTGCTCGCCGAAGATGTCGGCCGCGATCTCGCCGAGGGCGGCGGGGCGCATCGACCGCGGGGAGGTGTTGCGGGTGACGACGACCTCGTCGAGGGCCGGCTCGAGGATCTCGAGCATCGACGTGGCGTCCTTGTCGGCGAGGACGGCGACGACGCCGACGAGCCGGCCGAACGTGAACGAGTCGTCGAGGGCCGCCCGCAGCGCCCGGGCGCCGGCGGGGTTGTGGGCGGCGTCGACGAGGACGGTCGGGCTGCGCCGGACGATCTCGAGCCGGCCCGGTGAGGTGACGGCGGCGAGGCCGGCCCGGAGGACCTCGAGATCGAGCGGCTGCTCGCCTCCCCCGACGAACGCCTCGACCGCGGCGACGGCCAGGGCGAGGTTGCTCGCCTGGTGCGCGCCGTGGAGAGGGACGAACAGATCGGGGTAGTCACCGGCGAGACCACGGACGGAGAGGAGCTGGCCGCCGACGGCGACCTCGCGCGCGGTGACGCCGAAGTCCACGCCCTCGAAGGCCAGCCGGGCTCCGACCGCCTCCGCGCGCTCGAGCAGGACGTCGGCGACCTCGGGCTCCTGGACACCGCTGAGCGCGATCCCGTCGGCCTTGATGATCCCGGCCTTCTCCCGGGCGATCTCGACCTCGCTGCCGCCGAGGAAGTGGGTGTGGTCGATCGCGACGGGGGTGAGGACGGCCACGGGTGCGTCGACGACGTTGGTCGCGTCCCAGCTGCCGCCCATCCCGACCTCCACGACGGCGACGTCGACGGGGGCGTCGGCGAACGCGGCATACGCGACGGCGACGAGGACCTCGAAGAACGTCATCCGCGGGCCGCCCTCGGCGGCCGAGGCCGCGTCGATCGTCTCGACGAACGGGATGACCTCGGCGTAGGCGGCGAGGAATCGCTCCTCGTCGATGCTCGTGCCGGAGAGCGAGATGCGCTCCCGCAGCGAGTGCAGGTGCGGTGAGGTGAACCGACCGGTCTTGAGACCCATCTCGGTGAGGATCGAGTCGACGATGCGCGTCGTGGACGTCTTGCCGTTCGTCCCCGTGAGATGGATGACCGGGAAGGTGCGCTGCGGCTCCCCGAGCAGGTCCATCACCGCCCTGATCCGGTCGAGGGAGGGTTGGAGGTCGTGTTCGGGGGCGCGGGCGAGGATGGCCTCCTCGGTCAGGCGCATCCGCTTGGTGAGGTCCAGGCGGCGGGCGGCCTCGCGCTGTGCGGCGTCGGGTGCAGGGGTCACGGGTCCATCCTGCAACAGGTATGCCGCGGCGCCCCCCTCGGCGTCACCGCGGGCTCGGGACGAGGCGGACCTCGTCGCCGACGCCGATCGGCCCGGAGGTGAGGACGCGGAAGACGGTGCCCGCCCGACCATGGAGCGCCCGGGCCGCTCCGGGACCGAGCTCGTCGTCGAGCAACCGGCAGGGGGACGCCACCCGGACCACCTCGAGGACGACCACGCCGACCCTGACCCGGGCGCCGGGGGCCGTCGGGATCCCGGTGCCGGAGATGGTGATGTTGCGGCGGGTGAGGCCGGGGTCGACCGGTCTGCCGAGGTCGCGGGCGGCGGCCTCGAGGTCGTCGACGGCCTGGATGGTCACGTGTCGGTGCCGGCTGCCGTGGTACCGGTCGCCGACGAGCCCGGCGCCCGCCTCGGCCTCGACGGAGCGGACGCGGCGGGTCGGCAGCCGGCGACCCTTCGCAAGGTGGATCGCGACGACCCGCCGGTCCGGCGACGCGGTCACCCGGACTCCCGGGTCGGCCTCATGGTGAGACTGCGGAGTCGGACCCGCCGTCGGTCGTCCGGGCCTCCTCGCGCAGCCGGGGCTCGGTCCGTAGCTCGGGGTGGATGCCGCGCTTGTCGCGGTAGAACTCGCGGACGAGGTCCATGTCGGCGACGACGTCCGACGTGGCCGTGATCGTCGGTCCGAAACCGGCGGTCCGGGTCGGTCCGTCGATGAACGCGAGGGAGATCGGCAGCCGCGCGGACCGGGCGATCCGCCAGAAGCCCGACTTCCAGTACTCGCCCTTCTGGCGGGTCCCCTCGGCCGCGAGGATGAGAAGGAACGGCTCGCCGCTGCGTGCCTGGCGGACCAGCTCGCGCACCACCCCGGTGGGGTTCGCCCGGTCGAGGGGGATGCCGCCGAGGCGCGTCAGCAGCCAGCCGAGTGGCCCGCGGAACAGCTCCCGCTTGATGAGGACCCGCGGCGTCACCCCGCCGCGCCACATGATGAGCAGCATCATGACGAAGTCCCAGTTGGACGTGTGCGGGGCTCCGACGAGGATCCCCGTCCGGGGCACCTCGCCGACGGCGGTCCACCCTGTCGCGCGCAGGACGAACGAGGCCAGTCGACTCCTCATGGCGTTCCCCTCTCGATCGCCAGGGTGGGGCACCGAGAGACCAACCTACGCGCCCGGCGTCGAGCCCGCCGCCGGCTCAGCGGGCCCGCAGGTGGAGCAGGACGCCCTGCCCCGGCCCCAGCAGCGGGGCGGGGAGCCCGGCGACCTCGAGGACCGCGCCGGAGAGCTCGACACCCCCGCCGTGCCGCCAGGCGGGGAGGCCGCCGACGTGATGGGCGAGGCCGGCCTCGTCCCGGACGGACACGGCATACCGGCGCTCCCGGTCGAGGCCGGCGAACCGCAGGGCCGCCGGCACCGCATCCGGCGAGCTCTCGAGGCGGACGTACCAGAACAGCGCCTCGCTCCGGTCTGCGGCGACGACGCCGGACAGCCAGGCGCCGGGGTCGGGATGGTCGACCCGGACGACGTCACCGCCGTGGATGAGGGGACGCAGCTCTCGGTAGAGCCCCGCCCAGGCGGCCAGCCGGGACAGCTCGGCCTCGGAGCAGCTGCCGATGTCCCACTCGATGCCGGCATGGCCGAAGAGCGCCGTGAGGGTGCGAAAGCCGAGGTCGCTCTCGCGGCCGGTCGTGTGAGCCCGCGGCGGTCCGACGTGGGCGCCGACGAGCTCCGGAGGAAGGAGCAGGCCGGTCCATCGCTGGATCGCCTGGCGCTCGACGGGGTCGTTGGTGTCGGAGGCCCACACCCGGTCGGTGTGCTCGAGGATGCCGAGGTCGACGCGGCCTCCACCCGAGGCGCACGACTCGATCTCGAGACCCGGGTGCCGGGCTCGCAGCGCGTCGAGGAGGGCGTAGACGGCGCGGGTCTGGGCGTGGACGGCGGCCGTGCGGCGGCCGCCGGGCCCGGGGTGGGCGGCCTCGAGCAGGTCACGGTTGTGGTCCCACTTGAGGTAGTCGACGCCGATCTCGTCGACGAGGGCGTCGAGGCGCCCGAGGAGGTAGGCCGACACCTCGGGGTTGGCGACGTCGAGCACCTGTTGGTGGCGCCAGGCCCGCGGAAGGGCCCCCTCTGCACCGGCCGTGAGGTCGGCGCCGGTCGGCTCGCTCGCGGCGAGCAACCAGTCCGGATGGGCCCGGGCCAGGTCCGAGTCGGGGTTGACCATCTCCGGCTCCACCCACAGCCCGAACTCCATGCCCAGGTCGTGCACGACGGTCGGCGAGGGGACGCAGCCCCTCGGGCCACACGGCCGGGTCGACGTACCAGTCGCCGAGGCCGGCGAGGTCGTGCCGCCGGTGCAAGAACCAGCCGTCGTCGAGCACGAAGCGCTCCACGCCGATGGACGCCGCCGTCCGGGCCAGGTCGGTGAGCCGGTCGAGGCGGTGGTCGAAGTAGACCGCCTCCCACGTGTTGAGGACGAGCGGTCGCGGCGTCCTCGGGTGGTGTGGCGCGGGATCGCAGCCACCGGTGGATGCGGCCGCTGGCCGAGTCCAGGCCGGCGCCGCCGTAGGCGAAGCACACCCAGGGGCCGGCGTAGGACGCCCCCGGCTCCAGTCGCATCTCGCCGGGCAGGAGCAGCTCGCCGCCGCCGATGACCCCGCCTCCGACCGACCCCGGGCTCTCGGGCAGCCGCTCGGCCTGATGGACGTGGTTGCCGCTCCAGGCGACATGGACGGCCCACACCTCGCCGGTCCGGAATGCGAAACCCGTCGTGCCACAGGCAAGCAGGAGCGGCGCGTCATGGCCGGTCCGGCCCCGCCGCGAGGTCCGCTGGTGGGTACCGTGGTGGAACGGGGACCGCTGCGGGCTGCGTTCTCGGCACCAGCGACCGGTGAGGTCGAGCAGCTCCCCGGCGCGCGCCGGGACGGGCAGGCTGGCGAGGAGCCCGTCGAGCGTGTACTCCCCCTCACCGAGGTTGGTGACCGTGTTCCGGATCCGGACCAGGCCGCAGGCCTCGAGCCGGAGCTCGATGGCGACGGCGAGGCCACCGTCGTCCGTCACCGCTCGGACCGTGACCGCGGTGGCTCCGTCATCCTCGACGACGGTCGCCGGGCCGTCGACCGTGAACCGGGGGAAGACGTCACCGCCGGCACGGTGCCCGGCGAGCCCGGGTGTCCCCGACCACCCGTCGGTCTGGGAGGGCAGAACGGAGACGGCCCACGGGTCGTCGAGCCCGCTGTGTGGCAGGCCCCCCACCAGGGCGGTGGCCAGCACCCTCCGCTCGTCCTCGTCGATCGGTCCGAGGTCGGCGCCCCAGTGCAGCACCCGGGGAAGGCCCGGGCCGGCCACGTCGAGGAGCAGGGACACGCCGTCGGCCCGAAGGTGCAGGGGGGCCGCGGCCTCGTGGGTGGTGGGCATCCGGGCGGTCATCCCTTCGTCGAGCCCAGGGTCAGGCCCGCGACGAACTGCTTCTGGAGGAGGAAGAAGATCACGAGCACCGGAATGGCGATGACGACGGACCCCGCAGAGACGAGGTTGAGGTCGGTGAAGAACTGTCCACGCAGGTTGTTCAGTGAGCTCGTGATGGGGAACTTCGCCCCCGACTGGACGAGCACCGTCGCCCAGAAGAACTCGTTGTAGATCCACGTGACCTGGAGCACCGCGAGGGCTGCGAGCGGCGGCCGACAGAGCGGCAGGGTGATCTTCCAGAACTGCCGCCACACACTGGCGCCGTCCACCATGGCGGACTCGTAGAGCTCCTTGGGGAGGGTCTTCATGTAGTTGCTGAGCACGAACGTGCAGAAACCCGTCTGGAATGCCGTGTTGACGAGGATGAGCCCCCAGTAGCTGTCGAGCATCATTCCCGAGTCGCTCATCCAGTAGGGCAGCGGGATGGCTCGGTACAGCCGGAAGAGCGGGATGAGAAGCGACTGCTGGGGCAGCAGGTTCGCGGCCGTGAAGAGGCCGAGCATGACGATGTTGAAGGCGAAGTTGAACCGCGCGAGAACGAAGGCGACGCACGCCGAGAGGAACAGGGTGAGGAGCACCGCGGGGACGGTGATGTACGCGGAGTTGAGGAAGTGGTGGGTGAAGTCGCCCTGCTCCCAGGCGTTGATGTAGTTGTCGAACGTCCATCCGCCGAGCGACACGTAGCCGTGTATCGAGGTGTAGCCGTAGTCCCGGAAGGAGTTGATGACCGCCCACGCGACGGGGAAGAACCAGGCCAACGCGATGATGGACAGGAAGACGTGGAGGGTGACCCGGGCCGGGGTGAGCCGCCTGTGCCGGTACTCGCGCCGCCCGCCGGCGGGTCGGGTGGCGGTGGTCGTGGTCGTGGCGGTTGTCATCACTTGTCCTCCCGCATCACGGTGGCGAGGTAGATGGCGATGAAGACGAGCGAGACGACGAGCATGAAGGTCGCGAGCGCCGAGCCGAACCCGATCCGGCTGGCCTCGCCGACGACGTTCTGCGTCACCAGCGCCGAGATGAGCTCGAGGCCGTTGCGTCCCTTGTTGACCACCCAGACGATGTCGAAGGCGCGCAGTGCCTCGATGACGGTGATGACGAGGACGATGACGTTGATCGGCCGCAACACGGGGAAGACGATCCGGAAGAACGTCTGTCGCTCACTGGCGCCGTCGATCGTCGCGGCCTCGCGCAGGGTCGGGTCGACACCCTTCAGCCCGGCCAGGTAGAGCAGCATGATGTAGCCGACGTGCCGCCAGCTCGCGGCCACGAGAACGGCCCAGATGTTGATCGAGGGATCGCCGTACCAGTCGATCTTCGTCCCGAGGACGGCGTTGAGCAGGCCCTGGTCGCGCGAGTAGAAGAGCTGCCAGATGAAGCCGATGAGGGCCAGCGACAGGACGACCGGGAGGTAGATCGCGGTCTGGTAGATGCGGCTGCCCTTGATCTCCTTGTCGAGGAGCACCGCGAGGAACATCCCGAACGGTGTCGCGACGAAGAACAGGATCGCGAGCCAGAGCAGGTTGTGCTCGACCGCCGGCTTGAACGGCGGGTAGATGGTCACGACGTTGTGGTAGTTCGCCGTGCCGACCCACTTGATCGTGTCGAGCCCGCCGATACCGTCCCAGTTCGTGAAGGACAGCAGAACCGTGGCGATCGCCGGCAGCCAGACGAAGACGACGACGAGGAGGAGCGGCACGAGGACCATGAGGATGACGACGGTTCGGTCGGTCTTGGTCAGCTGCCGCAGGCGGCGCCGCCGTGGCGCCGGCGACTCCCCACGGCCCGTCCCGGGGCGATCGGTCGTCGTGACGGCCGGTTCGGTGGCGCTTGACATCGAGGCCCCTCTCTCCGCCGGCCACAGGGGAGGGCGTTCCGGCGCCGGCGTTGGCGGGTGGTCTGGGGATCTGCTGGCGAGGGTGCGGCTCGCCCCCCGTCCAGGGTATGGCGCGGGCGCCGCGGTGGGTACCGCGGCGCCCGCGGGGAGACTCAGACGAAGATCGTCTTGGCCTGGGCCTCGATGTTGCTCGTCAGGCCGTCGATGTCCGACGGGTTCTTGATGAAGGACTGCAGGGCCGGGATCATCACCGTCGACGCGAAGTCCGGTCGGGTGTCCCGGTCCATGAACTGGGCGATGTTCTTCGCCGAGCCGATCAGTTCGGCCGACTTCTTCTGGACGTCGTTGTAGGACGAGGTGTCGGCGTTGCTGTTGGCGAGGACGTCGGAGGGGTCGGTCTTGCCGTAGATGACCTCCGCGTCGGGGCTGCCGAGGTAGGACAGGAAGCTCTTCGCCGCCGTCTCGTTCGACGGCTTGGACGCCATCATGAAGCCGTCGATCGGAGCGTCGAGGGCATCGGCCCCGATCGTCGAGTCGATCTCCGGGAACGTGAAGAAGTCGAGGTCCTTGCCGTTGTCGACCTGCTGGGCGACGAAGGACCCCGAGGAGGTACATGCCCGACTTCTTCTGCTGGAGGCTCTGGGCGGCCTCCTGCCAGGTCCGACCCAGCGCGGCGGGCTGGTGCAGCGGCAGCAGCTCCGCCCAGGTCTGGAAGACGGTCTTGACCTTGGGGCTGTCCCAGGCCTCCTTGTGGGCCATGAGATCGATGTGGAACTGGTAGCCGTTGATCCGCATGTTGAGGATGTCGAAGGTCCCCATCGCCGGCCAGCCGTCCTTGTCGGCGAACGCGATCGGCGCGAGCCCGTCCTTCTGCATCTGGGCACCGAGGCTCTTCAGCTCGTCGAGGGTCTTCGGCACGGTGTAGCCGTACTTCGAGAAGACCGACGGCCGGTAGAACATCGCCCATGGGTAGTTGTACAGCGGCACGAAGTACTGCTTGCCGTCATCACCCGTCGACGCCGCCTTGAACGCATCGCTGAAGCCGGTGAAGTCCTTCCACACGTCGCTGATGTCGCCGACGAGGCCCTTGGAGGCGAAGAACCTCATCCGGTAGCCGGCGAACCACGTGAAGACGTCGTCCGGCTTGCCCTGGAGGTAGTTGTTGATGTTCTCCTGGAAGGTGTTGTGGTCGACCGTGTTGACCTTGACGGTGACCTTGCTCTCCTTGCCCATGTAGGCGTCGACGACATCCTGCATGGCCTTCTTCGGGATGTCGTCGGAGTAGTTCGAGCCGAAGGTGAGCGTTCCGCTCGGCGCGCCGCCGCTCGAGGCTCCGCCGCTGCTGCTGCTCCCGCAGGCGGCCAGCAGGCCAGGGATGCCGAGTGCCGCGCCGGCGAACATCGCCCCCTTGAGCACTGAGCGACGGCCGAGACTGGCTCCAGCCACCGAATCGGGAACCAGGCGGGCGAGATACTCCGCCTCGGTCTGGGGACGGGTCATAGCATCCTCCTTTGGCGCTACGCGGCCGAGGCCGAATGTCGTGAGCAAACAGAACCCAACGCAAACTCACATGTAGCGTCATCGTGACGGCCGACCCCGCCGTTGTCAAGGGAAGACGCGCTCCTGTGACCGAATCGCCGTCTCTCGTGCTGAAGTTGCCCCGATACGACCCCAGGGCGGCGTGGGGAGCGCCTCCGCCGAGGCCCGACGGCCCGATTCGAGAGGGGCCTCGCGAACAAGAAACGAACATCGTGACGGCGCAATGACGATGGTTTGTGTTGACTTTGCTGCACCACCGGGCCACTCTGTCGAGGGTGACCATCGAGCACCCTGCCGTCCCCGTCGCCCAGCCGCGTCCGTGGCCCCTGCCGGGCGTCGCTCTCGGTGGCGACTACAACCCCGAGCAGTGGCCGGAGGACGTCTGGGCCGAGGACGTCGCACTGATGCGGCAGGCCGGGGTCACCTTCGCGACGGTCGGCGTCTTCTCGTGGGCCCTCCTCGAACCGGAGGAGGGGCGCTTCGAGTTCGGCTGGCTGGACCGGGTCATGGACCTGCTCCACGAGGGCGGGATCCGCGTGGATCTCGCGACGGCGACCGCCTCCCCCCCACCCTGGCTGTCCCGGACCTACCCCGAGACGCTGCCCGTCGACCGGGAGGGGCGTCGACTCTGGCCCGGCGGGCGCCAGGCCTGGTGCCCCAGCTCCCCCGTCTTCCGCGACAAGGCACTCGCCCTCGTCGAGGCCGTCGCCGGCCGGTATGCCGCGCACCCGGCCCTCGCGATGTGGCACGTCTCGAACGAGCTGGGCTGCCACAACGTGCACTGCTACTGCGACACCTCCGCCGAGGCCTTCCGCCGCTGGCTGCACGACCGCTACGGCGACGTGACCGCCCTCAACGACGCCTGGGGAACGACCTTCTGGAGCCAGCACTACTCCACCTTCGAGGAGGTCCTCCCTCCCCGGCTCGGGACGGCCATCCCCAACCCGACCCAGCAGCTCGACTACGCCCGGTTCAGCTCCGACGAGCTCCTCGGGTACTACCGGGCCGAGCGCGACGTCCTCCGCCGGATCACCCCGGACGTCCCGGTGACGACGAACTTCATGGTCATGTCGCACACGACGGGGATGGACTACTGGTCCTGGGCGCCCGAGATGGACCTGGTCTCCCAGGACCACTACCTCGACCATCGCCTCGAGGACCCCGCCCATGAGCTGGCGTTCTGCGGAGACGTCGTGCGAGGACTCGCCGGCGGCGGCCCCTGGTTCCTCATGGAGCACTCGACGAGCGCGGTGAACTGGCAGCCGGTCAACATCGCCAAGCAGCCCGGCGAACTGTTGCGGACGAGCCTCGGTCACGTCGCCCGGGGAGCCGACGCGGTGGGCTTCTTCCAGTGGCGGGCCAGCCGGGCCGGCGCCGAGAAGTTCCACTCCGCGCTGCTCCCCCACGCCGGCACCGACACCAAGGTGTGGCGCGAGGTGAGCGAGCTCGGCACGATCCTCGGCCGTGCCGCCGACGTCGCTGGGACCCGGGTCGACCCGGCGCGGGTGGTGCTCCTCCTCGACTGGCCGGCCCGCTGGGCCGCCGACCTCGACAGCCACCCCTCGAGCCTCGTCCGCGCGATGGATGCGCCGGTCGCACTCCACCGCGCGCTCTGGCGCCGCGGCGTCCCGGTCGACGTGCGCCGCCCCGATGCGGACCTCGGTGACGCCGCCGTCGTCCTCGTGCCCTCGCTCTACCTCGTCGACGACACGGCCGTCGCGCGGATCAGGAGCGCGGCCGAGGCCGGCGCCCACATCGTCGTCACCTACTTCTCCGGCATCGTCGACGAGAACGACCACATCCGGCTCGGTGGCTACCCGGGTGCCTTCGCGGAGCTCCTGGGGATCAGCACCGAGGAGTTCTTCCCGCTCCGGGCCGACCAGACCGTGCGGCTCACCGGCCCGGACAACGGGTCATGGACCGGCTCGCAGTGGTCGGAGCTGACCCGCCTGACGGGGGCCGAGGCGATCGCCGTCCACGCCGACGGCCCGGTCGCCGGGCACCCGGCGGTGACCCGGCATACGACCTCCGGTGGCGGCACCGCGTGGTATCTCGGGACCTCGCTCGACCCCACGTCCCTCGACGCCGTCCTCGCGCTGGTCCTGGACGGGGCCGGCGTCACCCCGCCCACCCGGACGCCCGAGCGGGTCGAGGTCGTCCGTCGCTCGGCCGAGGACAGATCGTTCCTCTTCGTCTCAACCACGGCGGGAGCGAGGCCGCCGTCCCAGCGGTCGGCCACGACCTCGTCGCCGACCGGGCGGTCGAGGGCGTCGTCACCGTTCCCGCCGGCGGGGTGGCGATCGTGCGGGAGAGGCGCTGATGTTCGCCCAGCAGCGTCACGAGCGCATCCTCGACGAGGTGCGCGCCCGTGGCGCGGTCCGGGTCAGCGGCCTCGTCGAGGAGCTCGGCGTGTCCGACATGACGATCCGTCGCGACATCGCTCACCTCGCCCGCAAGGGCCTCGTCGCCCGGGTCCACGGCGGGGCGACCGCGGTGAGCGGCCGCAGTGCCGAGGAGCCGGCGTTCTCCGTCAAGGCGGGCCTCCAGACCGAGGAGAAGCACGGGATCGCCGTCGCCGCCGCTCGGTTGGTCCGTCCGGGCGACTCGGTCGCCCTGTCGGCCGGCACGACGACGTATGCCGTCGCGCTCGAGCTGCGCACGATCCCCAACCTCACCATCGTCACCAACTCCCTTCCGGTCGGGGACGCGATGAACGCCATGCCGCGGCCCGACCGCACCGTCATCCTCACCGGAGGCATCCGGACGCCGTCGGACGCCCTCGTCGGACCCGTCGCCGTGACCACCCTGCGTTCGCTCCACGTGGACTGGCTCTTCCTCGGCGTCCACGGCTTCGACGACCGGGCCGGCTTCACGACACCCAACCTCGTCGAGTGCGAGACCAACCGGGCCCTCATCGCCTGCGCGAGCCAGGTGGCGGTCGTCGCCGACAGCACGAAGTGGGGCGTCGTCGGCCTCAGCTCGATGGCGCGGATGGGTGAGGTCGATGTCCTCGTCACCGACGACAAGCTGGACCCCGACACCCAGCGCACGCTCAAGGCCCGGGTGCCCCGGCTCATCCTCACCCCGCACCGGGCCGGAGCAACGGACGGGAGCGAGGACGACCCGGGTCCCCGCGACGGCGAGGCGTCATGACCGTCGGGGCCGCCGATGCGCGGGTCGGCGTCAGCCGCGGCGTGCTCGCGGACGGGCGCGAGATCATCTACTTCGACGACCGGGAGCCCTACGCGAGCGGCGCGGCGAGCCGCGTCGTCCCCGACTCCCGGCCCCTGCCTCCCGTCCACATCGGGTCCATCCGCCGGCTGGACCCCCTGACCGGCGAGTGGGTCCTCATCGCCTCACATCGCAACAGCCGAACCTTCCTGCCCCCGGCGGACGAGTGTCCCCTCTGCCCGACCGTTCCCGGGCGTGCCCCGTCGGAGATACCCGCCCCCGACTACGACGTCGTCGTCTTCGAGAACCGGTTCCCCTCGCTCGCGATGTCCGTCGCCGGAGACCGAGCACTCCGTCGACGGCAACCGGCTGTGGCCGCAGGCGCCCGGCAACGGCCGATGCGAGGTCGTCTGCTTCACCTCCGACCACGCGGCTGCGATGTCCTCCCTCGACGTGGGCCGAGTGCGGACCGTCGTCGAGGCATGGGCCGAGCGGACCGCAGCGCTGTCGGCGATGCCCGGGATCCGCGAGGTCTTCTGCTTCGAGAACCGCGGTCAGGAGATCGGGGTGACGCTGCACCACCCGCACGGCCAGATCTATGCCTTCCCGTTCGTCACCCCTCGCACCGAGGCCCTGCTCCGTCGGGCCGCCGAACACCGGTCCGCGACCGGCGGCAACCTCCTCGCCGACGTGCTCCGGGCCGAGCGCGAGGCCGGCAGCCGCCTCGTCCTGACCGGCGAGCGATGGACGGCCTACGTCCCCGCCGCCGCACGGTGGCCGGTCGAGGTCCACCTTGCGCCGCACCGCGACGTCTCCGATCTCGCCGAGCTCGACGCCGACGAGCGGGACGAGCTCGCCGAGGTCTACCTCGAGCTGCTCCGGCGAGCAGACCGCTACTATCCCGACGTCCCGAGCCTGCCCTACATCGCGGGCTGGCACCAGGCTCCGGTCGGCACCGGCCGAGGCCTGGCCCGGCTACATCTCCAGCTGTTCTCCGTCCTGCGCGCCCCCGGGAAGCTGAAGTACCTCGCGGGCTCCGAGTCCGGGGCCGGCGCCTGGATCAACGACGCTCGGCCCGAGCAGATCGCCGCCCGGCTGCGTCAGGTCGCCTCATAGCCACCGCCGCTCGGGCCGACCGCGACCGCCGGGTGCCGGGACCACATCCCGCACGAGGGTCGAGGCGAGGGCCCCCCTCACAGCGAGGAGAGGACGGCGTCGAGCAGACGACGCCACCGGGGGTCGCCGGCCGGGCCGATGTCCCGCATCCGGGAGCAGACGAACCCGAAGGCGATGCCCGTGTCCGGGTCGGCGATGCCGAGCCGCCCGCCGGCGCCCGTGTGGCCGAAGGTGCGCGGCCCGAGACCCGGCATGCTCGGGGAGGCGAGCTGGAACCCGAGGCCGAAGCGGATGTCCGGTCCGGCGGTCCCGCTCTCGATGAGGGTCTCCACCCCGTCGGTGCGGGGCGTCGTCACCGTCGTGAGGACGGTGTCACCGACGAGGCGGAGGCCATCGACGGGACCGAGCAGGGCGGCATACATCCTCGCCAGCGAGCGAGCGTCGGTGATGGCGCCGATCGCGGGCCGCTCCGCGGTGTAGTGCCGGCGCACCTCGTCCGGGTCGGAGAAGTCCGGGTCCATCGGTGGGTTCTCGCGAAGGAACGCCTGCCGCATGGCGGCGTAGCTTCCCGGCGGCGGCTCCTCGTCGGCCGGGGTCATCGGGCTCGTCTCCGCCCACCGGCCGGGAACGACGCGGGGGATCTCGCTCTCCGGCAGACCCATCCACATCTGGAGTCCGAGTGGCTCGGCGACGAGCTCTCGCAGGTGGGCGGCGATCGTCCGCCCGGTCGCGCGACGGACGATCTCGTCCAGGAGGGTGCCGTACGTGACGGGGTGGTAGGCCATGGCCGTCCCCGGCCGCCACAGCGGACGAGCGGCCGCGAGCGCCGCCGTCACGGCGGGCCCGCGATGCAGGTCCAGCCCGGTGAGCCCGGAGCCGAGCGGCGGATAGGGCAGGCCCACCGTGTGGGAGGCCACCATGCCGAGCGTCACGTCCGCCTTGCCCTCGGCGGCGAACTCCGGCCAGAGCAGCGCGACGGGCTGGTCGGGTTCGAGCCGGCCCCTGCTCGATCAGCACGGCGAGCACCGTCGCGGTGATGCCCTTGCTGCACGACGCGACCATCATCAGCGCGTCGTCGGGCATGGGGCGGCCGAGGACCGCGTCGGTGCCGCCCCAGAGGTCGACGACCTTCACGCCGTCGCGGTAGACGCTGACGGCGAGGGCGTCCTCGGTCGGGTCCTCGACGAGGCGGTGGAAGGCGTCGGCGACGGCACCGAAGCCGTCGGCGACGCCGCTCGGGGCGTGATCGGTCATGGTGTCGGCAGTCTCGCACGGTCGGCAGGTCGGTCCGCGCCCCGCCCCCCGGCCCGCCCGTCCCACCTGTCTCGACTTTCCCGCCCGATACACGACACACCTGCTTGGCAAGGGTTCCTTTGTCTTGCGAGGCGGGTGTTTGTCTTGTCTCGGTCGGTCGGTCGGCCGAGGCGACGCTCCCCGGCCCGGCCCCGGGTGGCCTCCGGCCCCGGTGGCCTCAGGCCCCGGGTCCCGGCCCCGGTGGTCTCAGGCCCCGGAGTCGAGCGCCGCGAGCGCGTCCGCGTCGTGGATGGCCACACCGGCGACACCCGGCATGGCGGGCACCCTCGAGAGGACCCTCGCGATCTCCGCCGCACCCGCACCCCACAGCGAGGACGACGGAGCGTCGTCGACCGGCTTGCTGAGATTGACGCCGACCCAGACCGGTATGCCGGCCGACCTCCCGGCGTCGACCGTCGCCGCGGCGACCCGCTCGATCGCCTCGACCCGGTCCTGGTAGGCCATGACGGTCACCGACGACGCCACCCCACAGATCGCGGTGAGGCCGTCGTCGCCGTCCGTCGTCCGAACGGTGTCGAGCCAGTAGGGGACGTCGGCGTCGACGGGCAGGCCGGCCCGGGCGGCGGCCCGCACCGCGGCGACCAGGCCGTCGAGCAGCGAAGCGCTGGACTCCTGCCACTGCTCGAGCGCATGGGGCTCCACGTCGAGGTGGAGGCGCTCGAACCAGCCGGTCGCCGCCACCTCGCTCGCCCAGGATCCGGCGAGGCCCGGCCGCACGGCCCATTGCGGGTCGCCCCCGAGGGCATCGAGGGCGATGTCGTGCGCCCCGGCCACCCCCCGCAGCTCCCGGACCCACGCGCTCGTGGCCGGATCGGTCGAGAACCCCGGGGCGACCCACACGAGAAGGCGCCCGACCTCGTGGTCGGCCGCGAGCGAGACGAGCTCGTCCGGTGGCATCTCGTGCCATACCCACAGCGCAGCGGTCGCCTCCCCCCTGAGCCGGGTGAGGACGGCGGAACCGAGGACGGTCGCTCCGAGGAGGACCACCAGGCCGAGGAGCCCGCCCAGCACCATCCGCCGTCGTCGCCCGGCAGTGCCGGCACCCGGCGCCGGCGGGGGCCCGAGCGGCGCCGACGCGGTGGGCCGACTCACCCGCCAGACCCTACCCTCGGTCGGTTGCGGTGCGACCAGGGGGCGGCGTGCACTGAGAGGTGGGTCACGACGCGGGCGTCACACTCACGCCGCGCGAGACGTCATCGAGATGGCGGACGCGACCGCGCCGCCGACACCGACCGAAGGAGCCCCCCGTGCCAGCGTTCCAGACCATCGTCGTCCCCGTGCGCGACCTCGCGGCCGCCAAGGCCGTGTATGCCGCGGCCCTCGGCACCGACCCGCACACCGACGAGCCCTACTACGTCGGGTTCTCCGTCGACGGCTGCGAGCTCGGCCTCAACCCCGGCGGCTTCGACCAGGGGCAGACCGGTCCGGTCGCCTATGTCGACGTCGAGGACATCACGGCGACGGTTGCGGCCCTCGTCGAGTCCGGCGCGTCCGTGGTCCAGGAGCCGACGGCCGTCGGCGGCGGGACGAGCCTGGCCGTGCTCGCCGACCCCGACGGCAACCGCTTCGGCCTGCGCACGCACACCGGCTGAGGCCGGCTGCGGGTCCGCATCCACGCGGGCCCGCAGCCGGTCAGACCCGTGAGACCCGGATCCGCACCGGGAAGCGCTCGTCGCCGACCTCGGCGACCGCCACCCCGGCGCCCTCGGTCAGGTCGTCGAGCTCGCCGAGCACGGTGAGCGACTCCGCGAGCGTCTCGCCGCGGACGAGGTCACCGTGCACGTCGGCCGCGCGGCGGACGAGCTCGCCGCCGCTGACCGCGAGGGCGATCCGGTCCGTCACGGCGAGCCCGGCGTCGCGGCGAGCCTGCTGGACCGCCCGGACGAGGTCGCGCGCGACGCCCTCGAGGGCGAGGTCGTCGCTCACCTCCGTGTCGAGGACGACGAACCCGCCACCGGGCAGCATCGCCGTGGCGTGCTGTCCGGCGCCCGCCTCGTCGACGACGGTCTCGAGCAGGTACTCCCCCGCCACGAGGGCGATCCCACCGGAGACGACGGTGCCGTCCTCGGCGACCGACCAGTCC
Source organism: uncultured Actinomycetota bacterium (assembly GCA_963745335.1). Classification (GTDB taxonomy): domain Bacteria; phylum Actinomycetota; class Actinomycetes; order Actinomycetales; family Dermatophilaceae; genus CAVSJJ01. The sequence goes on along the minus strand of CAVUXP010000007.1, from coordinate 184,388 downwards.
CCGGCCTTGCTGCCCTTGATCGCGACCTGGACGTCCCTGCCGAGCCGCGGGCCGGCGGCCCGGGCGTTGACCGTCAGCCGCTGGGTGATCCCGAAGTCGGACTCGTGGGCCGCGTCGACGTCGAGGACCCGGACCGCCTTGACGTTGACCTCGTCGGCGACGATCCCGGCATACGCCTCGAAGTCGGCGGCACCGGCGGTGACGACGGTCAGCTCGCGCAGCGGCAGCCGGACGCGCAGCCCCTCGCCCTTGCGCAGCGAGGAGGCCGCGGAGCAGACGGCTCGGACCTGGTCCATCGCTGCGACGAGCCCGTCGTCGGAGGGCAGCTGCGAGGCGTCCGGCCAATCGGCGAGGTGGACCGAACGCTCGCCGGTGAGGCCGCGCCAGACCTCCTCCGACAGCAGCGGCAGGAGGGGCGCGGTGACCCGGGTCAGCACCTCGAGGGTCGTGTAGAGGGTGTCGAACCCCGCGTGGGTGTCCTCGGCGGAGGCGCCGCCGGAGGTGTCCCAGAACCGCTCGCGGGAGCGCCGGATGTACCAGTTCGTCAGGACGTCGACGAAGGTCCGCACCGACTCCGACGCCCCGGGGATGTCGTAGGCGTCGAGCTGGTCGGTGACCGTCTCGACGAGGGCGCGCAGCTTGGCGAGGAGGTACCGGTCGAGGGGGTCGGTCGACGACGTCGACCACGACGCCTCGTAGCCACCGCCCTCACCGGAGAGCGCGTTGGCGTAGAGCGAGAAGAAGTACCAGCTGTTCCACAACGGGATGATGACCTGGCGGACGCCCTCGCGGATGCCCTCCTCGGTGACGACGAGGTTGCCGCCGCGCAGGATCGGGCTCGACATGAGGAACCAGCGCATCGCGTCGGCGCCGTCCCGGTTGAAGACCTCGGTGACGTCGGGGTAGTTGCGCAGCGACTTGCTCATCTTCTGGCCGTCGCTGCCGAGGACGATGCCGTGCGAGATGCACGAGCTGAACGCCGGCCGGTCGAACAGCGCCGAGGCGAGGACGTGGAGGAGGTAGAACCAGCCACGGGTCTGGCCGATGTACTCGACGATGAAGTCCGCCGGGAAGTGGTGCTCGAACCAGTCGTCGTTCTCGAACGGGTAGTGGACCTGCGCGAAGCTCATCGACCCGCTGTCGAACCACACGTCGAGGACGTCCTCGACCCGGCGCATCGTCGAGTTGCCGGTCGGGTCGTCGGGGTTGGGGCGGGTGAGCCGGTCGACGAACGGCCGGTGCAGGTCCGGCTCGCCCTTGTCGTTCAGCGGGAGCCGGCCGAAGTCGCGCTCGAGCTCGGCGAAGCTCCCGTAGACGTCGACGCGCGGGTATGCCGGGTCGTCGGACTTCCACACCGGGATCGGGCTGCCCCAGAAGCGGTTCCGCGAGACCGACCAGTCCCTGGCGTTCTCGAGCCACTTGCCGAACTGGCCGTCCTTGACGTGCTCCGGCACCCAGGTGATCTCCTGGTTGAGCTCGCCCATCCGGTCCTTGAAGTCGGTCACCCGGACGAACCAGCTCGACACCGCCATGTACATGAGCGGCTCCCGGCAGCGCCAGCAGTGCGGGTAGGAGTGCTCGTAGGTCTCCTTGCGCAGCAGGACCGTGCCCTGGGTCGTCGAGCCCACCTCGGCCTCACCCGCGAACCCGTCGACGTAGGTGCGGTTCTTCAGGTGCTCGACGACGAGGGGGTTGGCGTCGAAGACGTGCAGCCCCTCGTAGTCGGCGATGGGGTAGGTGAAGCGTCCGTCGGCGGCGACGGGGACGACCGGGACGATGCCGTACTGGTCGGTGAGGACCTTGTCGTCCTCACCGAAGGCGGGCGCGATGTGGACCAGGCCCGAGCCGTCGTCGGTCGTCACGTAGTCGGCCGGCAGGACGACGTGGCTGTGCGGGTGACCCTCGTAGTAGGAGAAGGGCGGGGTGTAGCGGCGACCGACGAGGTCGGAGCCCTTCATCCGCTCCAGGACCCGCGCCTGGAGGTCCTCCTCGCTCATCTTCGCGTCGCCGAACAGCTCCTTCGCGTAGGTTCCGAGCCGCGCCTCGGCGAGGAGGTAGCGCTCCAGCCGGCCGGCATACTCCGACTCCACGACGACGTAGTCGATGTCCGGGCCGACCGCCGTGGCGAGGTTGCTCGGCAGGGTCCACGGCGTCGTCGTCCAGACCAGGGCCAGCTCGCCGGTCTCGAGCCGGCAGCCGACGGTCACGGCGGTGTCCTTGCGGACCCGGTAGGACTCCTCGTCCATCCGCAGCTCGTGGGTGGACAGCGGGGTCTGGTCGTTCCAGCAGTACGGCAGGACCCGGAAGCCCTCGTAGACCAGGCCCTTGTCGTGGAGCTGCTTGAACGCCCAGAGGACGCTCTCCATGAACTCCGGGTTGAGCGTCTTGTAGTCGTTGTCGAAGTCGACCCAGCGCGCCTGCCGGGTGACGTAGCTGCGCCACTCGTCGGTGTACTTCATGACCGACTCGCGGCACCTGGCGTTGAAGGTCTCGATCCCCAGCTCGAGGATCTCCTCCTTCGTCTTGATGCCGAGCTGGCTCATCGCCTCGAGCTCCGCGGGCAGGCCGTGGGTGTCCCAGCCGAAGCGTCGGTCGACCCGGTGGCCGCGCATCGTCTCGTAGCGGGGGACGATGTCCTTGACGTAGCCGGTGAGCAGGTGACCGTAGTGCGGCAGGCCGTTGGCGAAGGGCGGGCCGTCGTAGAAGACGAACTCGTTCGAGCCCTTCTCCCCCTCGGGCCGGCTCTCGACCGAGGCGCGGAAGGTGTCGTCCTCGGCCCAGTAGGCGAGGACGGCCTCCTCGATCTCGGGGAAGCGCGGGCTCGCGGGGACGCCGAGGGCCGCGCCGGGTCGGTCCTGCTGCGCGGCGGCGAAGGTGGAGACCTTGGGGTAGGCCATGCTCGAAGCTCCTGGGCGGGTCGCGGGTCGTCGTCTCGGTGCTGCTCACGAGGACGACGTCGCCGAGCCGGTATGCCGGTCCGGCGGCACCGCGGTACCACCTCGCTTGCCGCGGGCTGCCGACCCGGGGGCCGACGGCGCACGGCCGCTCGTTCACGGGCTGTGACGGGCCCACCCGTCCGGGTCTAGTGAGCGCCCGGCCCTCTCGGGCCGCACACCGTTCTTCCGGAGGCTCGCCGCTGATGACGGCTCGAACGCCTTTCGGCGCAGGAGTCTACCGGCCGGAGGAGCGCCGGTCCGCCGAGTATCTGTCAAGGGTCTACAGTGGCAGTGCCGTCGGAGGACGGCACCACGCGCGCCCACGAGGGGAAGCCGGTCCAAGTCCGGCGCTGACCCGCAACCGTAGGCCACCGCAAGGTGGCGAGCCGGAATGCCTCGGGAGCGCGAGCGGCTCCCACACACCGTCGAGGAACGCGGGACGGAGCCCAGGCTCGCTGGGTCCAGCGGTCCGGGGCAGACGTCACGAACCGCTCAAGGAAGGACCCATGCCCACCGCACGCACCCGCGTCGGCAGCGCCGTCGCGAGCCTCCTGCTGGCCTCGCTGGCCATCGCGCCGGCCGCCCGGGCCGACGACAGCGCCACACCGTCACCGAGCGCGCCCCCGCCGACGAGCACCGCGAGCCCCACGCCCACGGATGTGCAGCCGACGTCCACCGCACCGGTCGAGCCCGCCCCGAGCGACACCACGACCGACGCGGCGCCGACCACCCCGTCGGCCTCGCCCACGTCGCCCGCCGCGCCGACCACCGCCCCCTCGCCCGCCGCGGCGCGGGTCCACCTTGCAGCCCCGGCGGTCTCGGGCAGCACCGGTCAGCAGGCGCTCGAGGCCGCCCACTTCGTCGCGGCCACGCTCGCCGCCGGCGGACACCACTACGTCTACCCCGGAACGACGTACTTCGACGGCGGCAACACGATCGACGCGATCCTCGCCCTCGACGGCGCGGGGGTGGGACAGCACGAGGCGGCCGCGGCGACGGCATACCTCGTCGCCCACCTCGGGGACTACATCGGCACCGGCGGCGAGACGTATGCCGGCCCGACGGCCAAGGCGCTGCTCGCCGTCCTCGCCCAGGGCCTCGACCCGCACGACGTCGGCGGGACCGACCTGCTCGCCACCCTGGCCGGGCTCGAGACGCCGTCGGGCCGGTTCTCGGACGTCTCGGCGTGGGGCGACTACTCCAACACCATCGGGCAGGCCCTCGCGATCATCGCGCTGGCCCGGGCCGGCGCGACCGTCTCCGACGCCGCCGTGACCTACCTGGTCGGGATGCAGTGCCCCGACGGCGGGTTCACGAACGACCCGACCGCCTCCACCTGCGAGAGCGACCCCGACGCGACCGCGTTCGCCGTCCAGGCCCTGCTGTCCGTCTCGGTGATGGCGCTCGACACCTCTGCGGATGCGGGCGCCGGCCTCGACTACCTGGCCGGCGTCCAGACCGCCACGGGAGGCGTCGCCAGCTCGACCGGCGGTCCCAACGCGAACTCGACCGGCGTGGCCGCGCAGGCCTTCGCGGCCGGGGGCCGGACCTCGGCCCTCGCCGCCGCCCAGTCCTTCCTCACCGGGCTCCAGTACGACTGCGGGTATGCCGCCGCCCTCCGCGGCGGCGTCGCGCTCCAGGCCGCTGACCGGGCCGCGACGAGCGCCACAGCCCCCGCCGACACCGACCTGCGTGCCACGCCGCAGGCCGCCCTCGGGCTGGCCGGCGGAACCCTCGCGGCCGTGGTCTCGGACGGTGCGGCCACCGCCACGACGGCAATGGTGTGCGCGGCTTCGACCTCGTCCTCGACCGGCTCCGCCGGCGCCGCCGACGCGGCCGACGCCTCCGCCATGACCGAGGTCGACGGGGCGGCCGCGAGTGACCCGGGCTCGCTCGCCTACACGGGCGCCTCGGTGACGGCGCCGCTGCTCCTCGGCGCGCTCCTCGTCCTCGGCGGCGTCCTCACCCTCCTCGCCGGGTCGCGGCTGCGCCGGAAGGGAGCGCACACGTGAGCGCCCGACACCTCGTGACCCGGTGGGTCGGCACGGGCGCTGCGGCCCTCGTCGTCGGCTCCGCGGCCGTCCTCGGCGCGGCGTCGCCCGCCGCGGCGGCGGCCTGCTCGACCGCGGGCAGCGGGGTGACCGTCGTCGTCCGGGGCTCGGTCGGCTGCGCCGGCGGCGACCCGTCGACGGCGCTCGCCGCCCTGCACGCGGCCGGGCACTCGACGGTGATGGTCCAGCGCTTCCCGGCCGCCCTGTGCCGGATCGACGGAGCCCCGGCCTCCGACCCGTGCGTCGTCATGCCGCCCTCGTCGGCCTACTGGTCTCTCTGGACGGCCAAGCGCGGCGGCTCCTGGGTGTTCGCCTCGACCAGTGTCGTGTCCTACAACCCGGCGCCGGGCACCGTCGTCGGGTTCGCGTTCGGCGCCGGCAGCCCGCCGTCGGTGGCCCCTCCCGCGGCCCCCGCGCCGGCGCCGACCAGGACGTCGAAACCCAAGCCCACGCCCACCCACTCCACCGCGGCCCCGACCCGGACGAGCACCGCGCCCCGGACGACGGCGTCGTCCGGGGGCTCCGCTCCCGGCCACGGCGCCACGCCGACGAGCGACGGCCCGGCACCGGACTCCTCCACGCCGGCATCGGGGGTGGCCCGGACACCGACCGAGCCGCCCGCCTCGCCCGCTCCGACCGCCACCGACGTCGCCGGGGCCTCGCTCGACGACGCCGCTCCCGCGTCCGCCACGTCGCCACTCGGTCCGTCCGGCCCGTGGCCCCTCCTCGCCGGCGGGGTCCTCGTGCTCGCGCTCGGCGGGGCCACGGCATACGTCGTCCGCCGCCGCCGCGGCTGAGCGTGCCTGCCGTGCCCACCCTGCCGCGCCACGTCCACCCCGGGGCGTGGTGGCTGTGGGCGCTCGGGCTGGCCGTCGCCGCGGGCACGACGACGAACCCGATCCTCCTCGGCGTCGTGCTCGGGGTCCTCGGGCTCGTCGTCGCGAGCCGCCGGGGAGACTCCCCGTGGGCGCGGGCGTTCCGGCTCTACCTCATGCTCGGCGGCCTCATCGTCGCCGTCCGGGTCGTGCTCCACCTCCTCGTCGGCCTCAAGTACGGCGACCACCTGCTCGTGTCGCTGCCGACCCCGACCCTGCCCTCGTGGGCGGCCGGCATCACCCTCCTCGGCCCCGTCTACCTCGAGGGGCTGCTCGGCGCCGCCCTCGAGGGAGCGCGCCTCGCCGTCATCGTCGTCGCCGTCGGCGCCGCGAACGCCCTCGCCAACCCCAAGCGGCTGCTCCGCGCGATGCCGGGCGCCCTCGCCGAGATCGGGACGGCCGTCGTCGTGGCGGTCACCGTCGCTCCGCAGCTCGCCGACAGCGTGCAGCGGGTGCTTCGGGCCCGTGCCCTGCGCGGCCAGGCCGGGGGTGGACTCCGGTCCGTGCGACAGGTCGCCCTTCCGGTCCTCCAGGACACCCTCGACCGCTCGCTGCTCCTCGCCGCCTCGATGGATGCCCGGGGGTACGGCCACCGCACCGACCGCTCACCCGCCGGCCACCGGCTGGCCGCCGTCCTCTCCCTCGGCGGGCTGGCCGGGGCCGCCGTCGGGGTCTACGGCGTCCTCGACACGGAGGCACCCGCCGCCCTCGGCCTGCCCCTGCTCCTCGTCGGTCTCGTCGCCGCCGTGACCGGCGCCTGGCTGGGTGGCCGGTCGGTCGTCCGCTCGACGTACCGGCCGGACCCGTGGAGGCTGCCGGAGTGGCTCACCGCCGGGACCGGCGTCGTCGCGGCGGCCGGCGCGCTGGTGACGGTCCGGCTCGACCCGGCGGCGATGGTGATGCCTCTCCAGCCGCTCGCTCCCCCGGCCCTGCCGTGGCCGGCCGTCCTCGGCGTCCTCGTCGCGGCCCTCCCGGCGGTCCTCACGCCGGAGCCGCCTCGCCCCCGGCCGCGGGCGAGGCCCCGGCCCCGGACCGCCTCGACCCTCGAGGAGGTGGGCCATGGCTGAGCCCGCCATCCTGCTCGAGGCCGCGACGGTGACGTATGCCGGTGCCGCGCGGCCCACCCTGCGTGATGTCGACCTCGCGATTCCCGAGGGTGAGCTGGCCCTCGTCGTCGGGCGCACCGGCTCGGGCAAGTCGACGCTGCTCGGAGCGATGAGCGGGGCGGTGCCCCACTTCACCGGTGGACGGCTCGCGGGCCGTGTCCTGCTCCAGGGCCGGGACACGGCAACGCACCGGCCGCGCGACCTCGCGGGGATCGTCGGCGTCGTCGGTCAGGACCCGCTCGCCGGCTTCGTGACCGACACCGTCGAGGAGGAGCTCGCCTACGGCATGGAGCAGCTCGCGCTGCCGGGCGGCGTCATGCGCAAACGGGTCGAGGAGACCCTCGACCTGCTCGGCATCGCCGACCTGCGGGACGCCCCGCTGCGCGAGCTGTCCGGCGGCCAACAGCAGCGGGTCGCCATCGGCGCGGTGCTGACCACGCACCCGCAGGTCCTCGTCCTCGACGAGCCCACCTCGGCGCTCGACCCCACCGGGGCGGAGGAGGTCCTCGCCGCCGTGACCCGGCTCGTCCACGACCTCGCCGTCACGGTCGTCCTCGCCGAGCACCGCATCGAACGGGTCATCCAGTACGCCGACCTCGTCGTCCACGTCGGGGACGACGGCCGGGTGACCTCGGGCGACCCGGCCGCGGTCATGGCGTCCTCGAGCGTCGCGCCGCCGGTCGTCGAGCTGGGCCGGTGGGCGGGCTGGTCCCCACTGCCCCTGTCGGTGCGCGACGCCCGGCGGGCGGCCCGGGCCCTCCGCTCGGCGGCCCCCGGCCCCCCGCCTGCGTCCGCGGATCCGGCCGCCATGGCGGCCGGATCCGCGGACGCAACGACGGGGTTGGCCCTCGAGGCGCGCGGCGTCGTCGTGCGGCACGGCGACCTCGTCGCCGTCGCGGGGGTCGACCTCGGTCTCGCCGGCGGCCAGGTCACCGCGCTGATGGGTCGCAACGGCTCCGGCAAGTCCTCCCTCCTGTGGGCCCTGCAGGGGTCGGGGCCCCGCCAGGGCGGCACCGTCGCCGTGCCCGCCGCCGGACGCACGACCCCCGTCCCGGCCGAGGCCACCGCTCCCGGTGGCACGCTCGACCCCCAGGACGTCGCCCCGGCCCAGCGGCGCCGCCTCGTCGGGCTCGTCCCCCAGACCCCGGGCGACCTGCTCTATCTCGAGACGGTCGAGCACGAGTGCGCCCAGGCCGATGCGGAGAGCGAGGCCCGGCCGGGCACCTGCGCGAGCCTCCTCGACCGGCTCGCCCGCGGCATACCGGCCGACCGGCACCCGGCCGACCTCTCGGAGGGGCAGCGGCTGGCGCTCGTCCTGGCCGTCCAGCTGACGGCGGACCCTCCCGTCCTCCTGCTCGACGAGCCGACCCGCGGCCTCGACTACGCCGCCAAGCACGCCCTCGCCGGCGTGCTGCGCGACCTCGCCGCCCGCGGCCGGTGCATCGTGGCCTCGACCCACGACGTCGAGTTCGTCGCCGGCCTCGCCGACCGGGTCGTCGTCCTCGCGGGAGGCGAGGTCGTCGCCGACGGTCCCACCGCGGAGGTCGTCCGCTCCTCCCCGGCGTTCGCGCCGCAGGTCGCCAAGATCGTCGCACCGGGGCCCTGGCTCACCGTCGACGCCGTGCGGGCCGCCTTCGCAGACGGGCCGCCGCGATGAGCACGGCGTCGCTCCGCCGGGCGCCGGGCGAGCCCCGGGGCCGGGTCGCCGCGGTCGCCCTGCGGCCCCGGTCGGTCCTCGCCGTCGCCCTCGTCTCGCTCGTCGGGATCGCGGCCTTCGGCTGGCCGCTCCTCATCGGGTCCGGGTCCGCGCTGTCGCAGTCGACGCAGGCGCCCTTCCTCTTCGCCGCCCTCCTCCCGCTGCTGCTCGGGGTGGTCCTCGCCGAGATCTCCGAGGGTGGGCTGGACGTCAAGGCCGTCGCCCTGCTCGGGGTGCTCTCCGCCATCGGCGCCGCCCTGCGGCCGCTCGGGGCGGGCACGGCGGGGCTCGAGACGGTCTTCTTCCTCCTCGTCCTCGCCGGCCGGGTCTTCGGGGCGGGGTTCGGGTTCGTCCTCGGCGCGACGACCCTGTTCGGGTCGGCCCTGTTCACCGGCGGGGTCGGGCCGTGGCTCCCCTACCAGATGCTCGGCGCCGCGTGGGTCGGTCTCGGGGCGGGACTGCTGCCCCGCGCCCGGGGACGGGCCGAGGTGGCGATGCTCGCGGCATACGGGGCGGTGGCCGGGCTCCTCTACGGTGTCGCCCTCGACCTCGCCTTCTGGCCGTTCACGACGGGGCTCGAGGGCGGCCTCTCGTTGGTGCCCGGCGCGCCGGTGATCGACAACCTCCACCGCTTCGTCGTGTATGCCGCCACCACCTCGCTCGGCTGGGACATCGGCCGGGCGTTGACGAACGCCGTCCTCATCGCGCTCACCGGGCGCGCCGTCCTCGGCGCCCTGCGTCGCGCCGCCCGCCGCGCCTCCTTCGCCCCTCCCCCGGTCGACAACTCCCCAATAGGGGAGATATCGACCACCGACAGGACCCGTCGCGCGCGACCCGAGGGCAACAACTCCCCTATTGGGTGACTTCCCGACCACCGACACGGCCCGTCGCGCCAGACCCGACGGCAACAACTCCCCTATTGGGTGACTTCCCGACCACCGACACGACCCGTCGCGCCAGACCCGACGGCAACAACTCCCCTATTGGGTGACTTCCCGACCACCGACACGTCCCCTCGCGCGAGACCCGAGGGCAACAACTCCCCTATTGGGTGAGTTCCTGTCGGGATGGGGTGGGTTGCTGCCGGGGTGGGCGACGAGATGGGGCGAAGGCGGGCTATGACAGGATCGGGCGGACACCGTCGCCGCCCCGCGGGGCGAGCGCCGAGCTGGAGGGAAGACATGAGCCCGACCGACCTCGACCGCCGCGAGGGCTGGCTGAGCCGCGAGGAGCTCGACGCGGCCCGGGGCCAGCTCCCCATCCTCTACGTCGACGCCGTCCCCGTCCGGGTCGACTCCAGCGGCGCCATCACGGCCGTCGGGATCCTCCTGCGGGTGACCGGCCACGGCACGATCCACCGCGAGCTCGTCTCGGGCCGCGTGCTCTACCACGAGCGGGTCCGCGACGCCCTGCTGCGCCACCTCGAGAAGGATCTCGGCCCCGTCGCCCTCCCCCACGTCCCCCCGACCCCGCAGCCGTTCACCGTCGCCGAGTACTTCCCCACCCCCGGCATCACCCCCTTCCACGACCCTCGGCAACATGCCGTCTCGCTCGCGTTCATCGTCCCGGTCACCGGAGACTGCGCCCCCCAGCAGGACGCGCTCGAGCTGATCTGGCTCAGCCCGACCGATGCCCTCGACCCCAGCCTCCTCGCCGAGATGAGCGGCGGTCACGGGGTGCTGCTGCGCCAGGCGCTGGCCCACGCGGGCCACGCCGTCTGAGCGGGATCCGTCAGCGGCTGAACGGGTCCTCGCGCCGCGCGGCCCGGTCCCGCTCGTCCATCGCGTACGCCTCCTCGAGCGTCGGCGCGCTGCCACCGAGCCGAGCGGGCAGGAAGGCGCGCTCGTCGTCGCCGAGTGGCGGGTATGCCGCCTGCTGCGCGTGCAGCTGGGCCACCATCCGCTCCTGCAGCTGCGCCGTGGCCTCGTCGGCGTTGTCGCGCCGCTGCACCGTCATCGGCTCGCCGACGGTGATGAAGATGTCGACGTTCGTCCGGCCGAGCCGCTTCGGGTGGTCCTTGGTCCACACCCGCTGCGAGCCCCAGATCGTCGTCGGCAGGATCGGCACCCCGGCCAGCTGGGCCATCCGCACGGTGCCCGACTTGAACTCCTTCAGCTCGAAGGAACGCGAGATCGTCGCCTCGGGGAAGACCCCGACGATCTCGCCGGCGCGCAGCGCGTCGACCGCAGCGCGGAACGACGTCGCCCCGTGCTCCCGGTCGACGGGGATGTGCTTCATCCCTCGCATGAGCGGACCGGAGACCCGGTGCCGGAAGATGCTCTCCTTCGCCATGAAGCGGACGAGCCGCCGGGAGCGGCGGGCGACGAGGCCGGCATACGTGAAGTCCATGTAGCCGGTGTGGTTGATCGCCATGACCGCGCCGCCGGAGCGCGGCACGTGCTCCTCGCCGACCATCGTGAACCGCAGTCCCTCGAGGAAGAAGAGCGTCCGGGCCGTCCCGATGACCGAGATGTAGAGCGGCTCCATGGCCGAACCCTACGCCCACGTAGGTGCCTCCGACCTGGCCGGTCGCCACCCGGAACCGGCGCGCGATCCGGGTCGCACATCTGCGAGGATTCTCCGCATGACCGCACACCTCTCCCCATCTCGCGCTGCCTCCATCCCGGACCGGCCGTCGATCGACGGCCTGGAGGAGAAGTGGGGCGCGGTATGGAGCGAGCAGGCGACCTACGCCTTCGATCGCGAGGCGGCGCTCGGCGGTCCGCGGGAGTCCGTGTTCTCCATCGACACCCCGCCGCCGACGGCGAGCGGCAGCCTCCACATGGGGCACGTGTTCTCCTACACCCACACCGACTGCATGGCCCGCTACAAGCGGATGGCGGGGTTCAACGTCTTCTACCCGATCGGCTGGGACGACAACGGCCTCCCGACGGAGAAGCGGGTCCAGAACTACTACGGCGTGCGCGGTGATGCCGCCCTCCACTACGACCCGGACTTCGAGCCGCCGCACCGCGGCGACGCCAAGAGCCTCAAGGCGGCCGACCAGCTCCCGATCAGCCGGCAGAACTTCATCGAGCTGTGCGACGAGCTGACCGTCGAGGACGAGAAGGCCTTCGAGTCCCTCTTCCGCCGGATGGGCTTCAGCCTCGACTGGACGATCTCCTACCGGACGATCGACGAGCACTCCCGGGCGACCGCGCAACAGGCCTTCCTGCGCAACCTGGCTCGCGGCGAGGCCTACCAGGCCGAGGCCCCCGGCCTGTGGGACGTCACCTTCCAGACCGCCGTCGCCCAGGCCGAGCTCGAGGCGCGCGACTACCCCGGCCACTACCACCGGGTCGCCTTCCACGGCGCCGACGGGCCGGTCCACATCGAGACGACCCGCCCCGAGCTCATCCCCAGCTGTGTCGCGCTCATCGCCCACCCCGACGACGAGCGCTACCAGTCGCTGTTCGGCTCGACGGTGACGACGCCGCTGTTCGGCGTCGAGGTCCCCGTCGTCGCGCACCCGGCCGCCGAGATGGACAAGGGCGCCGGCATCGCCATGTGCTGCACCTTCGGCGACCTCACCGACGTCCTCTGGTGGCGCGAGCTGTCGCTCCCGACCCGCTCGGTCATCACCCGGTCCGGCCGGCTCCAGTCGGAGGTGCCGGCGTGGCTCTCCGGGACGCCGGGCGAGGCGCTGTATGCCGACCGGCTGGCCGGCAAGACCCCCTTCTCGGCGCGGGAGGCCGTCGTCGACGCCCTGCGCGAGACCGGCGACCTCGACGGCGAGCCGACGCCGACCCAGCGCAAGGCGAACTTCTACGAGCGGGGCGAGAAGCCGCTCGAGATCGTCACGTCCCGACAGTGGTACATCCGCAACGGCGGTCGCGAGGCCGAGCTCAACGACGCGCTCGTCGCCCGCGGCGAGGAGATCGACTTCCACCCGGCCTTCATGCGGGCCCGCTACGCCAACTGGGTGCGCGGCCTCAACGGCGACTGGCTCATCTCCCGCCAGCGGTTCTTCGGGGTGCCGATCCCGGTCTGGTACCCCCTCGACGCCGACGGCGAGCCCGACTACGACCACCCCCTCGCGCCGGACGAGGCCGACCTCCCGGTCGACCCGGCGGCGAACCCGCCCCGCGGCTACGAGGAGTCCCAGCGCGGGGAGCCCGGCGGCTTCGTCGGCGACCCCGACATCTTCGACACGTGGGCCACCTCCTCGCTCAGCCCGCACATCGCGGGCGGCTGGCGCCGGGTCCAGGACGACGGCTCCGTCGCCGAGGACCCCGTGTGGCCGAAGGTCTTCCCGATGGACATGCGCCCCCAGGGCCACGACATCATCCGGACCTGGCTGTTCGCGTCCGTCGTGCGCGCCCACTTCGAGCACGGGACCGTCCCGTGGGCCAACGCCGCCATCAGCGGCTGGATCCTCGACCCGGACCGCAAGAAGATGTCCAAGTCCAAGGGCAACGTCGTCACCCCGGAGGACGTCGTCAAGGAGCACAGCGCCGACGCCGTGCGCTACTGGGCGGCGAGCGGCCGGCTGGGCACGGACGCGGCATACGACATCGGCCAGATGAAGGTCGGCCGCCGGCTCGCCATCAAGATCCTCAACGCGAGCAAGTTCGCGCTGGGCTTCGGCGAGGTCGACGGGGACCTCGCCGCGTCGGTGACCGACCCGCTCGACCGGGCCCTCCTCGCCGGCCTTGCCGACGTCGTCGACCAGGCGACGGCGGGCTTCGAGGCCTGGGACTACACCCGCAGCCTCGAGGTGACCGAGACCTACTTCTGGACCTTCTGCGACGACTACCTCGAGCTCGTCAAGGACCGGGCCTACGGTGCGCGGGGCGAGGCCGAGGCCGCGAGCGCCCGCGCCACCCTGCGGATCGCCCTCGACGTCCTCCTCCGTCTCCTCGCGCCGTTCCTCCCCTATGTCACCGAGGAGGTCTGGTCCTGGTGGCACGACGGCTCGGTCCACCGGGCGACCTGGCCGACCCGGGACGAGCTCTCGCCCGGGCGCGACCGGCGACCCGGAGCTCCTCGTCGCCGTCGGGGAGGCGCTCGCCGCCATCCGCAAGGCGAAGTCCGAGGCGAAGGTCGGCATGCGTGCCGAGGTCGCCAGGGTCACGGTCACCGGTCCCACCCGGGCCATCGACGACGTGCGCGCGGCCGAGGGCGACCTGCGCGCCGCCGGCCGCATCACCGGTGATGTCACCTACGCCGAAGGCGATGCGCTCGGCGCCCACGACATCGAGCTCATCCCGGTCGCCAAGCCCGGCGGCTGAGCGAGCCCGTCAGGTCGGCGCCGAGGCCCGGGGCGCCCGGGCCAGGCCGCGCACCCAGGCCGTCAGGCCGGGCGAGCGGACGGCCTGGGTGCCGTCCGGGTGGACGACGATCCACGGGACGTCACCGCCGGAGAGGCCGAGCCGATGGCCGACGAGCGCGTCCCGCCGCAGGTGCCCGACCCGGCCGGTCGCAGGGTCGTAGGCGGCGAGCGCCCCGTCCCCTCCGGCCGGGAAGACGAGTGCCGTATGCCGCGGTCGCCGACCGTCGCCGACGTAGAGCAGGGCCGGAGCGCCCTCGCCGACGACGTCGACGAGGAGCTCGTAGGCCTCCGCCAGGGCCTCGGCGTCCGCGCTGCGGAGCAGGGACACCTCGTAGCGCGTCCCGTCGCGCGACGCCCCGCACTCGAGCTCGCGCCTGGCACCCCAGGGAGCGGTGCCGAGCCGTCCGGGCCAGGGGATGTTGCCGTGGCGGTCCGGGCCTCGGACCCCGTTCGTCCGGCGTCGGACGATCCGCTCGTAGGCCGCGAACCGCTCCTCGGGCGTGGCACCGGTCGGCGCCCCGGGCGGGTGGGGGCGGCCGGTCAGCATCCATGACGCGAAGACCGGGTCGGCGATCATCCGCGCCACGGTGAGGCAGGCCGCTCCCCCGCCCGAGCCCGACCGGCGGATCGGGCCGGTGTCACCGGCCCGGAGCCGATAGGGAGTCAGCACCGGTCCATCGTCGCCAATCCTCGGTCCCGGCGCCAGCACACGGGCCGCGCGGTGGCCGGGTCAGCGGCGCGGTCGTCGGGACGGTCCGCCGTCCCCGGCGTCAGGCGGAGCGCTTGCGGGCCGAGCGCTTCGTCGTGCCCTCGTCGTCGCGCCGGACGATCGTCGGCAGGACGTTCTTGAGGACGACGTCGCGGGTGATGACGACCTTGGTGATCTCGTCGTCGCTGGGGACGTCGAACATCACCGGAAGGAGAACCTCCTCCATGATCGCCCGGAGCCCACGGGCGCCCGTGCCCCGGGACATGGCCTGCTCGGCCATCGCCTCGATGGCCTCCGGCTCGAACTCGAGCTCGACCCCGTCGATGGTGAACATCTTCTGGTACTGCTTGACGAGGGCGTTGCGCGGCTCGGTGAGGATGGTGACGAGGGCCTCGGTGTCGAGCGGGCTGACCGTCGTGATGACCGGGAGCCGGCCGATGAACTCGGGAATGAGCCCGAACTTCATCAGGTCCTCGGGCATGGCCTCGTGGATCGACTCGGCGAGGTCCTTGGGGGTGTGCAGCTCGGACCCGAAGCCGAGGCCCTTCTTGCCGTTGCGGGACTCGATGAGCTTCTCCAGCCCGGCGAAGGCGCCGCCGACGATGAACAGGACGTTCGTCGTGTCGATCTGGATGAACTCCTGGTGCGGGTGCTTGCGCCCGCCCTGGGGCGGCACCGAGGCCGTCGTGCCCTCGAGGATCTTGAGCAGGGCCTGCTGGACGCCCTCGCCGGAGACGTCCCGGGTGATCGACGGGTTCTCGGACTTGCGGGCGATCTTGTCGACCTCGTCGATGTAGATGATCCCCGTCTCGGCCTTCTTGACGTCGTAGTCGGCCGCCTGGATGAGCTTGAGGAGGATGTTCTCGACGTCCTCGCCGACGTAGCCCGCCTCGGTGAGGGCCGTCGCGTCGGCGATGGCGAAGGGGACGTTGAGCATCTTGGCCAGCGTCTGCGCGAGGTAGGTCTTGCCGCAGCCGGTCGGGCCGATGAGCAGGATGTTGGACTTGGCGATCTCGACCTGGTCCGGGTCCTTCTTGCCGCCCGCCTCGCCGGCCTGGATGCGCTTGTAGTGGTTGTAGACGGCGACCGACAGGGCCTTCTTGGCGACGTCCTGGCCGATGACGTACTGCTGGAGGAAGTCGAAGATCTCGCGTGGCTTCGGCAGCTCGTCGAGGCCGAGCTCGCTGGACTCGGCCAGCTCCTCCTCGATGATCTCGTTGCACAGGTCGATGCACTCGTCGCAGATGTAGACGCCGGGACCGGCGATGAGCTTCTTGACCTGCTTCTGCGACTTGCCGCAGAAGGAGCACTTGAGCAGATCGCTGCTCTCACCCATGCGTGCCACGTGCCTTCCTTCCGTCGGTCTCCGGCCCGGACGGACGCCGCCGGACGGCGTCTCCCGGGCCGGCCGGGACAACGTCCCCGACGCTACCCGCCAGGGGGGATGTCGACCTCCATTGAACGCCCGAGGCCACGGGCGAGTCGCGCTTGTCCGCTCACAGCGGAACGCCGCGCCGCCGGTCCCGAGGCCGGGAGCGGCGACGCGGCATTCACGCAGGTCAGGCTGGCCTCAGTGACCACGCACCGCCTGCACAGCCGTGCGGAGCGAGGGCGGGGAGGCGAGGCGTGGCGGCCGCGGTCACCGTCGGCGGGCCGGGCGGCGGCACCGGCTCCCCGGACAGCTGCTGGATCGTGCCCGGGAACAGCTCGAAGGTCCCGCTGACGTCGTAGAGGACCTCGGGCGAGCCCTGGTAGTTGTAGAGGCGGAAGTAGTTGCCCGGCGCGAGCGGCGCCCACGTCGAGCCGGCGGTCACCCCGTTCTTCGGCACCGAGACGTTGCTGACGCCGGGGCGGGCGCCGGAGGGCCAGGCGGTGAGGTAGGTGCCCGCGGACGGCTTGACCCCGGTGAGGTTGCCGACGAGCGCCATCGTGTCCCACCCGGCGACCGGGGTGTCGACGAGCACCGTGGTGTTCCGCTTGTTGCCGACGCTGGCGAGGCCGAGGTCGCGGCGGGTGTCGACGGTCCGGCGCGGCGTCAGCGGGTGGAAGCGGGTGCCGTTCTCGACCCCGTCGGACCGTGCGAACATCCCGATGATGTCGACGATGATGTGCACGGACCCCTTGGTGCGGGGGGTGACGTAGAACGTCGGGAAGATGCCTCCGCCCCAGTCCCGGTGCGAGACCTTGACGACCGCCATGTTGGACACGGTGCGACCTCGGGTGAAGTTGAGGGTCGATGACGACGGGGTGCCCGACGGCTGCGTCGCCATCAGGCTGACGTAGCCACCGGCGGTCGCCCGGGTCACGGTGACGTTGACGGCGATCGCGGTGATCCGGTCGTTGATCGGGGCGCTCGGCGCCCGAGGTCGTAGTTCGGAGCGAGCGCCACCCAGTCGCGGTCCGCGGAAGGCGGCGCAGGGCTCGGTCCGCGAGTCGAAGTACCGAACCGGGTCGCCCGGGTAGTAGTCGGCGTTGGGGTAGGTGCTCGTGTAGCTGCCGGTGTGGTCCGCCGCGTAGAAGCCGACGACGTCGGCGATGAGGTGGACCGAGCCGCTGTAGTTGTAGAAGGTCACGCCGCCGCCGGTGCCGATCGGCACGGTGACGAGGTTGGCCCCGGTCCAGCCCGCAGGGAAGTTGATCGAGGAGACCCCGGGACGGGAGCGACCCGCAGGGTATGCCGTGACGTAGCTCCCGCGGGTGCCGCCGGTCACCGTGAGGTTGAGGACGACGGCGCTCATCCCGCTGGGGTAGCCCGAGGCGCCGGCGACCTTGAGGGTCACGGTCTTCCCGGCGCCCACCCTCCCCTTGCGCACGCCGGTGCCGTTCCTCGTGTCCATGAGGCGCTTCGGCTTGGCGAAGTACTGGCCCTTGATCGACGGCAGGGCACCGGTGAGCGACAGTGTCGTCGAGGACGGGGCCGCGGGGTCGACCCGGTCGATGACGAGCTGGTTCGTCACGGACCCGCCCGGGTTGGCGACGGCCGGGCTGGCGCCCACCGGGACGGTGCATGACTCGGTGTCGCTCAGGGTGGCGCCGGAGCACTCATCCGTGCCGTAGGGGATGACGAAGTCCTGAGACCCGTCCGAGAGGATCCGGACGTCCACGATCTGCACGGCGTCGGGACCGTGCGCGGTGACGCTCACGTTCTTCGTCGCCGTGACCTCGCCGAGGTAGGCATTGGAGAAGTCGAGCCGGTCGCGTAACCTCGATTCCGCCGTACGTCGCCGTCGCGTGGCCATCCGCAGCTGGCCGGAGGTCGGGGGCCCTGGGCGTCGCAGGTGCCGGCGAAGTCCGCGGCGTAGGCGGTGGGGACGCCGCCGGCGTCGGTGACGGCCTCGGTGACCGTGAGGGTGCCGACGACGGCGCAGGTCCCCCCGGCGGTCGTCGCGAGCGACAGCGTTCCGGTCGTGCCGTCCTGGGTCGTCCCGACGCTGACCGACCCGGCGTCGAAGACGGCGCCGGTCGGGAGGGTGAGGGCGGCCGTGGCATCGCCCTCGGTCCACGTGATCGACTCGGCCGTGGGCGTCGTCGCGACGCTCTCGTCGATGACCCAGGCGGCCCCGGTCGCGCCCGCGTCGACGACGACGGCCGTGTAGGTCGGCACGTCCGCCTGGGCCGGCGCAGCAGCGAGGACGCCGACGGCCGCGAGGCCGCTCGTCAGGAGGGGCAAGGAACGGCCAGGTCGCATGGGACACCTTCTTGTCGGGGGGTACACCCGGGTCTGTTGGGCGTCCGTCGCAGTGGGGCGCCGGTCGGAGCGTACGGCCTCGGAGCGACCAGGGGCGACACATCGTCAGAACCGATTAATGCGGGTCGCCGGAGGGCCGGACCGGGGGCCCTCGGACGGCCGTATGCCGCCCGCTCGGGTGAGCGGGCGGCATACCGGTTCGGTCGAGGTCGGGCCTCGAGCCGTGCGGGCCTCAGCCGGTGAAGGTCGCCGTGTGCGGGTCGGTGACCGCGACGTCGAAGCCGTCGGACATCGCCTCGATGAGGAGCGCCGCGTCCTCGTCCGAGACGGCGGGCGAGACCCGGACGCCGACGCCACCCGCCGGGGCCTCGACGAAGCGCAGCCCGTCGGCCGGCAGGGTGATCCCGGCGAAGGAGGCGATGCTCTCGGCGCGGTCGCGGAGCTGGGCGACGACGACGCCGGAGCACGCTCCATCGTCCGGCAGGCACAGCGCGTCGCCGAGACTCGTCGCCGCGGCGAACGCGTCACTGGCGCCGAAGGGGCCCATCCGGGCTCACTCCTCCTCGGAGGCCTTGCGCGAGCCGAGGACCTCGTCGATGAGGCCGTAGGCCCTGGCGTCCTCGGCGGAGAGGATCTTGTCGCGCTCGATGTCGGTGCGGACGTCCTCGGCCGAGCGCCCGGTGTGCTTGGCGAGCGTCGTCTCGAGCCACTCGCGCATCCGGATGATCTCGTTGGCGGCGATCTCGAGGTCGGAGGCCATGCCGCCCGCGCCCTCCATCGCCGGCTGGTGGATGAGGACCCGGGAGTTGGGCAGGGCGAAGCGCTTGCCCTTGGCGCCGGCGCCGAGGAGGACGGCGGCGGCGGACGCCGCCTGGCCGATGACGAAGGTCTGCACGTCCGGACGGATGTACTGCATGGTGTCGTAGATGGCCGTCATCGCCGTGAACGAGCCGCCGGGGCTGTTGATGTACATGAGGATGTCGCGGTCGGGATCCTGGCTCTCCAGGACGATGAGCTGGGCGATGACGTCGTCGGCGGAGGCGTCGTCGACCTGGACGCCGAGGAAGATGATCCGGTCCTCGAACAGCTTCGTGTAGGGGTCCAGGCGCTTCATCCCGTAGGACGTCCGCTCCTCGAACTGCGGGAGGATGTAGCGGCTCGACGGGCTCGGCAGGTGGAGGCGGCCGGTGGGGTCTGCGTTCATCGGGTTCGGGTTCCTTCGGGAGTCGTCGGGTCGCTCGTCACTTCGAGGTCACGGGGTTCTTGGCCCGTGGGCCGGCCTGGGTCGCCGTCGAGATGACGTGGTCGACGAAGCCGTACTCCTTGGCCTCCTCCGCGGTGAACCAGCGGTCGCGGTCGGAGTCCTTCTCGATCTGGTCGAGAGACTGGCCGGTGTGCTCGGCGATGAGCGAGGCCATCTGCCTCTTGATGTGGAGGAGCTGCTCCGCCTGGATCTTGATGTCGCTCGCCGTGCCGCCGATGCCGCCGGAGGGCTGGTGCATCATGACCCGAGCGTGTGGTGTGGCGTAGCGCTTGCCGGGAGTTCCGGCCGACAGGAGGAACTGGCCCATCGACGCGGCCATGCCCATGGCGACGGTCGCGACGTCGTTCGGCACCCACTGCATCGTGTCGAAGATCGCCATCCCCGCCGTGACCGAGCCACCCGGGGAGTTGATGTAGAGCCAGATGTCGGCCTCGGGGTCCTCGGCGGCGAGAAGGAGCATCTGGGCGCAGATCGCGTTCGCGTTGTCGTCGCGCACGTCGGACCCGAGGAAGATGATCCGCTCCTTGAGGAGCCTGTTGTAGATGTGGTCGTCGAGGCCGAACTGCGGGTTCTCCCCCGCCGCGGTGATCTCGGTGCTACTCACGCTGCTTCGCTCCTTCGGTGGCGATCGGTGCCCGCGCTCGGGTGCGGGCTCCGCCTGCTGTCAGTGACCCTAACGCGGTCCGTCCCCGCGAAACTCCCCGGTCTCCGCCCTGTTCGCCGTGAGCACAACGCCGTGCCTCCCCCCGCACGACCCTCTGCTAGCAGAGCTTCCTGCCGGATGGGGGTGTTGCAGCACCCCCGTTCTGCAGCACCCTGTCCGTCGGGCGGGCGGCGGCGCCGCCGGCGGCTGGGCCGGCGGCCCCCGGACGGCATACGGTCGCGGCAGCGTCGCGCCGGCGGCATACGGTCGCGGACGGCCGCCGCCGGACGGTATGCCGGCTGCTCAGGCCACCGGCGGCCGCTCCGGCTCGCGGACGGCCGGCAGGATCGCCTGGACGAGCAGGGCCATCGTCCCGACCGCGAGCAGGGCGTGCAGGACCCCGACCTGGTCGCCGAGGTAGCCGAGGACCGGTGGCCCGGCGATGAAGGCGAGGTACCCGATCGTCGCGACGACCGACATCCGGGCCGGAGCCCGCTCCGCATCGTCGGCCGAGGCGCTCATCCCGACGGGGAAGCCCAGCGCGACGCCGAGGCCCCAGACGGCCGTCCCGGGGTAGGCGAGCCAGACCGGACCGTAGATGACGAGCAGCGACCCGACGACGGCGAGGCCGAACGAGACGCGCAGGACCGGGACCCTGCCGTACCGGTCGAGGAGGCCGGTCCCGAGGACCCGGCCGATCGTCATGAAGGACAGGAACGACGCGAAGGCGAGCACCCCGGCCCAGCGCGGCAGCGCATGGCCCTCGTGGAATGCCACCGCCATCCAGTCGTTGGCCGTGCCCTCGGTGAAGGCAGCGACGAGGGTGACGAGCCCGATGAGCAGGGTCCGGGGCTCGAGCCAGGCGGACCGGACGGGCTCCGGCGCGGATCGCGCCTCGTCCGAGCCCTCCTCGTCCTCGGCCCTCGGGTCGTCCTCGGCGGCCCGCGGGAGGAAGGAGCGCAGCGACCACCAGGCGCCGGCGATGACGACGACGGCGGTGCCGAGGAGATGGACGAGGATCGAGCACGTGTGCCCATGACATGACGGCGCCGACGAGTGCGCTGATCACCGTTCCCGCGCTGAAGAACGCATGGAAGTGGGGCATGACACTGCGAGCGAGGAGCCGCTCCACGCTCGCGCCCTCGAGGTTCATCGCGACGTCCCAGACCCCGACGCCCGTGCCGAGGAGGAAGAGACCGCCGGCGACGACGAGCCGGGAGTGCCGGACGTCGACGCCGAGCCCGAGGACGATCGACCCGACCGTCGCCGAGCCGATCCCGAGCATGATCGTGCGGATCACCCCGATCCGGTGGACGATCCGGCCGGCCGAGGGCAGCGAGACGAGCGAACCGAGGGACACGGCGACGAGGGTTCCGCCGAGCTGGCCCGCGGTCAGGCCGAGCTCGACCTTGGCGTCGGCGATGCGAGAGGCCCACGCCGCGAACTGGATGCCGGCCAGGGCGAAGACGACGAAGACACCGTTGCGGGCCGCGACGACGCGGTCCCGAGGCAGGGCGGCGACGGACACGACCCCATTCGACCACGGGGCGGCCGGTGTGGACGGACGGGTCTCGTCAGGGACGTGCCGCGACGACCGACACGAGTGGCACCGGGACGGGCGTGGGGTCATCGACGCGGGAGTGGAGGACCCCGCTCGCGTCGAGGGCGAGGTCGGTCCACCCGGCGGCGTTGTAGATCCGGAAGCCTCCGTCGTCCGCACGGGCGACGAAGACAGAGCTGGCCCGGGTCCGGCCCGCGGGGACGTTGGTCGTGCTGACGGTCGGGCGGCTCGTCGTCCCGTCCCACACGGTGAGGTAGGTCGAGCGGGTCGGCCGGATCGTCGTCATGGTGGCGACGACTGCCGCGACGTCGCCGGTGGCGCCGGGGACGTGGGGACGCACCCGGCGGGACCGGGCCGGGCCGATCCGGCCGGCATAGGTCCCGGTCCCGGTCCGGGTGTCGAGGACACGGGTCGGCGCCATCGCCGCGAAGCGGTGGCCGGGAACGCTCTGGTCGGTCCAGACGCCGACGACGTCGACGACGAGATGCGCCTTCCCCGACGAGCCGTTGGCGATGCCGATCGAGGGCCAGCCGGTCGTGGGTGTGCCCAGCTCGTAGTTGACCTCGGTCGAGGTGACGACCATGTTGGCGACCGACCCGCCGACGCGGTAGTTGAGCACCGAGCTGACGATCGGTGTGGACCATCCGTTCCACACCCGGAGATAGCCGGGCTTACGGGCACCGGTGACGGTCACGTTGAGGGCGACCCCCCGCACGACCGGGTTGCGCGCGCCGAAGTCGAAGCGGAGCCGGAGGTCCTCCCCCGGCCGCATGGCGGTCGTCTTCCGGCTGTCGAACACCCGTCGGGGGGCCAGCGGGTGGTACAGGGCGCCCGGGTTGTCGGCAGTACTGGTGGGGCGGAGGTAGTAGCCGACGACATCGACGATGACATGTACCCGGCCGGCGTGGTTGTAGAGGCGGAACGAACCGTCGGCGGCCAGCGGGATCGTCACGAGGTTGGCGCCGGTCCACCCCTTGGAGAAGTTGATGCTCGACGCGAGCGGCCGCGTCGGGCCGGGAAACGCGGTGACATAGCCCCCGCTGGTCGGACCGGTGACGGTCAGGTTGGCGACGAGGGCGGCGGCGTCACCGTTCCCGACGTAGACGTTCCCCGCCGTCGTGACGACCCGGGTGGCGCCCGGCCCCAGGGCCCCACCCGTCCGACGGGTGTCGAGGATCCGGTCCGGGCGACCGACGCCCACCCAGGCGCCGTCCGGATCGGGCGCCGCCGTGGCGATGCCGCTCGGTGCCCCGGCGGCGGCCACGCCAGCCGGTACGCCGGAAGCGCCCGCAGCGCCGGCAACGCCGGCCCCCGGGGTGACGAGGCCGCACACTCCCAGGGCGACGGCGGTGAGGACGAGGGCGGCACGACGGCGCAGCACGCTGGAGACTCCAGGACGAGGGGGCAGGGATCGCTCCGGATGCTAGTGGCCCCGGCGGCGCCGCCGGTGCGTTTCGCACCGAATGCACCGCCGGGGCCGGGGCCCTCGTCCCGCTCAGCTCACGTGACGGTCCGAGGCCACGCGGGTCGGCAGCGGAGCATGGAGCGTGCGTGGCTGGTGGTCGGTCGGCGCGAACATCCCGCCGACCGGGTCGCCGAACGCGGACGCCGGTGGGTACGCCTGGAACGTGCCGGCGACGTCGAAGGCCAGGTCGAGCGAGCCGGCATAGTTGAAGACCGAGAAGCCGGCCCGGTCGTCGAGCGGGGCGAACACCGATCCGGCCGTCGAGCGGCCCGGGCTCGGGTTGAGCATGCTGACCCAGGGACGCGAGGCGACGCCGTCCCAGACGGTGAGGAAGGTCTGCTTCGTCGGGGCGATCCCGGTCATGTTGCCGACGACCGCCCGGGTGTCGACATCGACCTGGTCGGCGGGAACCGTGACGGTCCGGGTCTGACCGGCGCCCAGGCCGTCCGCCAGACCGAGCCCGATGCGGCTGTCGACGATCCGGACCGGCGTCGCGGCCTCGAACCGCTCCCCCGCCACCTCGTCGCTCGTGTAGACGCCGACGAGGTCGACGAGCACCTGTGTCGTGCCGCTGGCGCGGTTGGCGACGGCGATGCCGACGGCCCCGGACCCGAGCGACCTCGTCGGGACGACCGTCATGTTCGGGACGGTGTCGCCGGCCGTGAAGTTGAGCGTGGACGTGCCCGGGGTCGCCCCCTCGCCGCTCCAGACCGCGAGGTAACCGTTGCGCGACGGGTCGACCGCGGTGACGTTGAGGGCGAGTGCGGTGACGTTGTGCCCGGGGAAGGTCAGCGAGATCGACGCGGTCTCGTAGGCGTCCATCCGGCCACCGCTCTGTTCGGCGTTCCAGACCCGCTGCGGGACGGAGACGGGCACGTACTGCGTCCCCATGTCGCCGGTGGCGGCCCGGAAGGTGTCGTCCGCGGCATACCAGCCCATGACGTCGACGAGGACGTGCGCCGCGCCACCGTGATCGGCGACGGCGATCGCGCCGTCGGCGCCGAGCGGCACCGTCGCGAGGTTGGCGCCGGTCCACGACGCCGGGAAGTTGAGCGTCGACACGACCGGTTCCGGCATCCCGCTCGGATAGGCGGTGAGGTATCCGGCCGAGGCGGTGCGCACCGCCGTGACGTTGACGACGACCGCGTTGACACCGGTGGCGGGCAGCCCCGCCCGGCCGGCGACGGGCACGGTGACGTGCTCGCCGGACGACACCGGCGCACCGTCGCCGGTCGTCCTCGTGTCGATGAGCCGGGTCGGCGTCACGGGGTAGTAGGTGCCCGTGGCGTCCTCGATGCCGTCGATGCCCATGTCGACGAGCGCGACCGCTTGGCCGGTGTCGTCGGCGACCGTGAGCACGGCCGCGCGGAGACCGGGCGCGCTCGGGATCGCGAGGACGGTGAGGGCGCAGCTGTCGTTGGGCTGGACGGTCTGCCCGGCGCAGGCGGAGCCGAGGACCGAGAAGTCCTCGGCGCCGACCGGCTCGTCCTCGTCGGGTGCGATGGTGGCGTCGCCGAAGGTGACCGGTTCGGTGCCGTCGACGGTCACCTGCACGGTCCCGACCTTGGGGTAGCCGAGGAGGGTCTCGCCGAACTCCATGTCTTCGACATCGGCGATGCCGGCTCCGGCTCCGGCGGTGACGGTGACCGTCGGACCGGTGAAGCCGGCGGCGTTGGCGCTGGTGGTGGCGAGTGCCGGCAGAAGAGCGGCGACCAGGAGGCCGCTGGCTACGCCGGCGAGGGAAACTCGACGAAGCATCGTGCTCACGTCCTTGTGTGAGGGAGTCACATCCTGTGAACGGGCCGAGGGAAGCCCGTCTGCACGATAGGTCGCCTCATCGGCCGACGTTCGCCGAATCGGAGAACGGCGCGGAGGAAGTTTCGTCACTCTCAGGTTCGGTCGTTCGGTGCCGATGAGGTGAGGGGGTCGATCCCCGAAAGGCCGGTGCCAGAACGATGATCGGTCGCGCCTCCGCCCGGGCCGCCCGCCCGTCAGGCCGTCGTCGGGCCCGGGGGCAGGACGACGTATGCCGCGGCCGCACCCGATCGGGTGCGGCCGCGGCATACGTCGTGGGTTCCGGCGACGAGCGCCGGACGGGGTCAGGCCTCGTCGACGGCCTCCGCCTCGGCGCGCTCGGCCTCGGCGGCGTCGGCCTCCGCCTGGGCGACCTCGGCCGCCTGGGCGGCGTTGGCGGCGGGGTCGGCGAAGACCTCGTTGAGGTCGACGGTCTCGCCGTTGGAGTCGGTGACGACGGCCTTCTCGAGGACCGACGGCGAGCGCCTTGCGGCGGGCGACCTCGGCCACCATCGACGGGATCTGGCCCTGCTGGTCGATGACCTGGGCGAACTGGTTGGGGTCCATGCCGTACTGCTGGGCGCTCATGACGAGGTACTCGATGAGCTCGGGCTGCTCGACCTGGACCTCGAGCTTCTCGGCGAGGGCGTCGAGGAGGAACTGGGCCCGCAGCGCCTGGCGGGTGTTCTCGTCGACCTCCTGGCGGTGCTCGTCGTCCTCGAGGCGGTTCTCGCCCTCGAGGTGGCTGTTCACCTCGGCCTCGACGATGCCGTCCGGGCACCGGGACCTCGACGGCCGCCAGCAGGTGCTCGAGGACCTTGTCACGGGCCTGGACGCCCTGCTCCTGCTTCTTGGCGGCGGCGGCCTGCTTGGCGACGTCGGCCCGCAGCTCCTCGAGGGTGTCGAACTCCGAGGCGAGCTGGGCGAAGTCGTCGTCGAGCTCGGGGAGCTCGCGGACCTTGACCGAGCCGACGGTCACGGTGCAGTCGGCGTCGGCGCCCTCCTGGTCGCCACCGGCGAGCGGGGCCACGAAGTCCTTGGACTCGCCCGCGGTCATGCCGAGCAGTGCCTCGTCCATGCCCTCGAGCATCGTCGCGGAGCCGACCTCGTAGGACACGCCGGTCACCGCGTCGATCTCCTCGCCACCGATCTCGGCCCGCAGGTCGATCGAGACGAAGTCGCCGTCCTCGACCGCCCGGTCGACGCCGACGAGGGTGCCGAAGCGCTGGCGCAGCGTGGTGAGCCGCTCCTCGATGTCCTCCTCGCTCGCCTCGACCGCGTCGACGGTGACGGCGATGCCGTCCGTCTCGGGGAGCTCGATGTCGGGACGAACGTCGGTCTCGACGGTGAACTCGAGGTCCTGGCCGTCCTCGAGCGGCACGGCCGTCACGTCGACCTCGGGCTGGCCGATCGCGCGGACGCCCTCGCTGTCGACGGCCTCGCCGAAGAAGCGGGGCAGGGCGGCGTTGACGGCCTCCTGGACGACGGCGCCGCGGCCGACGCGCTGGTCGATGATCCGGGCGGGCACGTGGCCCTTGCGGAAGCCGGGGATCTGGATCTGTCCACCGATGGTCTTGTAGGCCGCGTCGAGGTCGGGCTTGAGCTCGTCGAACGGCACCTCGACGTGGAGCTTGACCCGGGTCGGGCTGAGGGTCTCGACGGCACTCTTCACTTCAGGCACTCCGAACTGGCGGTTGGGTCGGTCTGGGTGGCGCTCGCGCCGTGCGGTCGGATCGGGCTGGGCCGGGACCGGCCGGCATACCGGCACGGATGTCGGGCGAGGCCCTGGGCATGAGGCACCGGCGCGCGGGCGCGTTCGGTCCATGCTAGCCGTCGGGCGTCCCGAGGCCGAATCCCCATCCGGGCACGAGGTCGCCCTCCCCCGCCTCCGGGGGCTGCCGCGCCACCCCCGCCTCCGTCGCCCCCACGGCATCGGCCGGGCGGTCAGCCGGGTCCCTCCGTCACCGCGCCCAGGGCGTCGGGCGGATCAGCCCCTGCCTGCGGCGGCGCGCGACCAGGGCGATCTCGCCGAGGAGGACCAGGACCGCGGCGACCGGCCACACGAGCACGAAGACGAGGTCGAACCAGCGAGCCGGTCCGTCGAGCCGGGCCCGGGTCGGGTCGTTCCGGTCGACGAAGACCGTCGTCGGGATGCGGGTGCTGTCGCCTGCGCGCTGGGCCGGGTTGTCGAGCGTGTACTCCGTCCCGCCGACGGTGTAGTAGGCCAGCCCACCCTGGGAGTAGCCCTCGACGCGGTTCCCGCTGAGGAGGACCCAGGACGGGGACTGGACCTCGATGAGCAGGCTGAGGACTCCCATGACGAGCAGAGCCACGGCCACCCCGAGGACACGTCCGGACACCATGTCCCCACCATGCCGCGCGGACCTGAGTTGCCGGCTGGCGCCTCACCCACCTGCGGGATGTCGTGGAGCGGGTGACGGGAATCGAACCCGCATGGCCAGCTTGGAAGGCTGGGGCTCTACCATTGAGCTACACCCGCGCGCTCTCCCCGGATCGGCCGTGGCCGGCGGATCGAGAGCAGGCGCTAGCCTAGTGGCCGCCGTCGCGGGACCCGAAATCCCCGACGTGCCCAGCGGGTCGGCCGCCGGGGGCGTCGGGACTCCGTTTCGGGTCCGAGGGCGGACGAGACCGAAGGGAGCACCCGCTCGGTCGAGTCCGCTGCATGGTGCGACGTGCGGGGTATGGCGCAGCTTGGTAGCGCGTCCGCTTTGGGAGCGGAAGGTCGCCGGTTCGAATCCGGCTACCCCGACGCACCGGCCGCTCGACGGACAGGTTGCTGCAGGACGGGGGTGTTGCAGCATCCCCGTTCTGCACGAAGCCTCTGCTAGCAGAGGTTCGTGCCGGGGGGCGTGCGTGGCCGGGGGGCGTGGCCGGGGCGGGGCGTGGCCGGGCGGGTTCAGGGGTGGAGGGTGGCGCGGAGCTCGGTGATGGTCGCGCCCCGCCGCCCGGCCCTTGTCCTCGAAGCCGTCGCTCGGGCGCCACGCCGGCCGCTCCCCCTCGGCGACGTCCCATCGCCCGTGCGCCGCGAGCTCGCCGCGGGCGTGGGCGGCATACGCGGCATGGTCGGTGGCCACGAGCAGCCGCCCGCCGGGCTCGAGCCGGGTGGCGAGGAGGTCGAGGGTGTGCTGCTGGACGAACCGGCGCTTGGCGTGCCGCTTCTTCGGCCACGGATCGGGGAAGAACAGGTGCACGGCCGCCAGCGCCGCGGGCGCGATCCGCTCACGCAGGAGGGGCAGCGCGTCACCCCGCTCGACCCACAGGTTCGGGACGTCGGCCGCCTCGGCGGCGGCGAGCATCCGGGCCACCCCGGGGACGTGGACCTCGACGGCGAGCACGTCCGCTTCCGGATGGGCGGCGGCATACGCGATGGCGGCGGCTCCATGTCCCGACCCGATCTCGAGGACGACGGGCGCGGTGCGCCCGAAGGCGACCTCCGGCTCGAGGGGCCCCTCGGGGATCCGCCGGGCCGGCAGCAGGGTGGCGATCCGCTCCTCCGTCAGCGGGGAGGTGCGCCACCGGGGCGTGAAGGTCCGCACGCCGGCGCTGGGAAGGGTCTCGGACACGGTCCACCAGCCTACGCAGCGTGCGGGAGCCGACCAAGACGCGACGGCGTCGGCCGGTCCATCGGGTATGCCGGCTCGCCCGGCTGCCCGGGTATGCCGCCGCGCGTCAGAGCCGCTGGAGGGCGAAGGCCGCGCGATCGTCCATCTGACCCGAGCGGGCCGACCGGCACACGGCGTCGGCGAGGCCGGAGCCACCGCGCACCATGACCTGGCTGGCGACGCCGAGCATCCGGTCGATGCCGTCGTCGAGGTCGTACTGGCGGGACTCGACGACGCCGTCGGTGTAGAGGAGCAGCGCGTCGCCCGGCAGGAGCCGCCCGGAGGCGCGGGGGAAGAAGACCCGGTCCATCACGCCGAGCAGCGGGCCCTGGGTCCCGACCATCTCCCACGTCGCGGTGCCCGCGTGGTAGTGGGCCGGGCGCGGGGTGGCCGGCGAGTCCGACGCTGTAGGACCCCGTCTCGAGGTCGAGGTCGAGGTGGGCGGCCGTCGCGAACCCCTCGCCCCATCGCTGGCGGATGAGGAAGGAGTTGGCGGCGCTGAGGAACGAGAAGGCACCGACCGACCCGAGAATGCCGCTGAGCGCCCCCGAGAGGAGCAGCGAGCGCGCACCGGCGCCCCGCCCCTTGCCACTCACGTCGACGACGGCCACCTCGAGCCGGCGCCGGTCGGAGCTGAGCGAGGTGACCATGAAGTCGCCGGAGAAGGCGTCGCCGTTGGCCGAGTGCATCGCCGACTCGGCGATCCACCCCTCGGGCAGCTCGGGCAGCGTGCCGTTGCGCTGGATCCGGTCGCGCAGGTCGACGAGGAGGTTGTCGCCGGTGAAGCCCTGGGTGCCCAGCCGCGCCCGCGAGCGCCCCATGAGGTACATGAACACCATGACGGTGGCGAGGGCGAGCGGTTGGAGGAAGAAGGGGTCGGTCTGCCGAGGGAAGAGGAGCGCGATGATGAGGATGACGCCCGCGATCGGCGTGAAGACGACGAGCAGCCGCGGCACGGTGAGGAAGAGCCCGGCGAGGACGATGATCGGGGCGAACGAGGCGACCGGCACCCGCTCGGGGAACGCGAGGACGACGATCGCGACGAACGCCGTCGCGGCGAGCAGCAGGATGAACTGGACGAGGTCGGACTCGCGCAGCGTGGGGTGCGAGCGCAGCCACCGCCGCAACCTCGTACGGCGACGCCTGCGCAGCACGACGCTGACGTTGCTTCCCACTGCCCCACCCTTGACAGTCCGGTTCTTGCCGCCCAGCGTAGGGCCTCCCCGCGACGCCGGTCGGCGACTCGGCGAAACCCGCTCGGACGGCCCCTCGTGAGTGGAACGCCCGTGGCCCGGTCCGCGGTTCCGTCGGGCTCATGGCGTCAGGGAGCTCGGGCGCGATGCCCTCCTCCTCGTAGCGGGTCACCATGTCGATCCGCCGCTGGTGGCGGGGGTCCCCGCTGAAGGCCGTGCCGAGAAAGACGGTGGCCATGGATCGGGCCTCCTCGAGGGTGTTCATCCGGCCGCCGATGGACAGGACCTGGGCGTCGTTGTGCTCGCGGGCCAGCCGGGCGAGGTCGTCGTTGTAGCACAGCGCGGCCCGGATACCCGTGACCTTGTTGGCCGCCATCTGCTCTCCGTTCCCGGAGCCCCCGAGCACGATCCCGAACGAGCCCGGCTCGGTGGCGACGGCCTTGGCGGCGGCGAGGACGAAGACGGGGTAGTCGTCCTGCGGGTCCAGGTCGTGCGGGCCGTGGTTGACGACATCGTGCCCCTCCCCCTGGAGGAACCCGACGAGGTCGACGAGCATCTCGTATGCCGCGTGGTCGCCACCGATGTGTACGCGCATGACGTGTGTGCCTTTCGTCAGTCGAACTGGGGTCCCACGGTCCGGGACCTCTTGAGCTCGTAGAAGCCGGGCGTGCCGGCGACGAGGAGGGCGCCGTCCCACAGCCGGCCGGCGGCCTCGCCCGTCGGCGCCGGGGTGACGACCGGGCCGAAGAAGGCCACGCCGCCGAAGGCGATCGTCGGGGTCCCCACGTCGTCGCCGACGAGGTCCATCGCCCGCTGGTGGCTGGCCCGGACCGCCTCGTCCTGGGTGTCGCTGCTCGCGGCCTCGGCCAGGTCGGCGGGCAGCCCGGCCTCGGCGAGCGCCTCGGCCACGACGGCGTCGAGGTCCTTGCGGCCCCCGGGATGGATCCGGGTGCCGAGCGCGTCGTAGAGCGGCTTGGCGACGTCGGGACCGTGAGCGGCCAGGGCGGCGGTGACGACGCGGACCGGGCCCCAGGCGCGGTCGAGGAACGCGCGGTAGTCCTCGCCGACCTCGCGGCCCTCGTTGAGGACGGCGAGGCTCATGACCGACCACGTCACCCGGACGGGCCGAACCCGTTCGACCTCCGTCATCCAGCGCGAGGCCAGCCAGGCCCACGGGCAGAGCGGGTCGAACCAGAACTCCGCCTCGTGCACCTGTGTCGTCGAGCCGGGGTCGGTCGGGGCGTGGTCCGAGGAGGTCATGGGGTCATCCTGCCACCGGGCGCCGCGAGCCTCTGGGGGCCCGCCCACCGGGACGGCGTGACAGGATGAACGGGAGCCCGGGCGGGCGTGAGGCCCGCCCGGTGGCCCTGCCAGCGTCGACCCGGACGCCGACCGATCACACGCCACGCAAGGAGACCCCGTGCCCGGCACCAACCTCACCCGAGTCGAGGCGGAGGCCCGAGCCTCGGCCGTCAGCGACGTCACCTACGAGGTGACCCTCGACCTCACGACCTCCGAGCGGACGTTCTCGACGACGAGCACGATCCGCTTCGCCTCGCCGACCCCGGGGGTGGCCACCTTCGTCGACTTCATCGGCGAGTCCGTCGAGGCGGTGACGCTCAACGGCGCCGCCCTCGACCCCGCCGAGGTCTTCGCCGACAGCCGGGTGTCCCTGCCGGAGCTGGCCGCCGAGAACGTCGTGACGATCGAGGCGACGGGCGTCTACACCAACACCGGCGAGGGCCTGCACCGCTTCGTCGACCCGGTCGACGACGAGGTCTACCTCTACACCCAGTTCGAGGTGCCGGACTCGCGCCGGATGTACCCCGTCTTCGAGCAGCCCGACCTCAAGGCGACCTACGCCTTCACCGTCACCGCCCCCGCGCACTGGCAGATCGTGTCGAACTCCCCCACCCCGGAGCCGGAGCCGGCGGGCGACGGCGTCGCGACGTGGCGGTTCAGGCCGACGGAGCGGATGTCGAGCTACATCACCGCGCTCATCGCCGGGCCCTACGACGTCGTCGAGGACTCGGTCGCGTCGCGGGCGGGCGAGATCCCGCTGCGCATCCTCTGCCGGCGCTCGCTCACCCAGTACCTCGATGCGGACAACCTCTTCGCCCTGACCAAGACGGGGTTCGCGTTCTTCGAGAACGAGTTCGACCGCCCCTTCCCGTTCTCCAAGTACGACCAGATCTTCACGCCCGAGTACAACGCCGGCGCGATGGAGAACGCCGGCGCGGTCACCTTCAACGAGGTCTACGTCTTCCGGTCCAAGGTGACCGAGGCGATCCGCGAGCGCCGTGGGCTCACCCTCCTCCACGAGCTGGCCCACATGTGGTTCGGCAACCTCGTGACCATGCGCTGGTGGGACGACCTCTGGCTCAACGAGTCCTTCGCCGAGTGGGCGTCGACGACGTGCCAGGCCGAGGCCACCGAGTGGACCGAGGCGTGGACGACCTTCGGCACCTTCGAGAAGGACTGGGCCTACCGCCAGGACCAGCTCTCCTCGACCCACCCGATCGTCGCGCCGATCCGCGACCTGCGCGACGTCGAGGTCAACTTCGACGGCATCACCTACGCCAAGGGCGCCTCCGTCCTCAAGCAGCTCGTGGCCTACGTCGGCCGCGAGCCGTTCACGGCCGGTCTGCGGTCCTACTTCGCCGCCCACGCGTGGGGCAACACCACCCTCGCCGACCTGCTCACCGAGCTCGAGGCGACGAGCGGCCGTGACCTGCGCGCCTGGAGCGCGGCGTGGCTGGAGACCGCCGGCGTCAACACGCTGCGCCCCGTCCTCGAGGCCGACGCCGACGGCACCATCACCTCGGCCGTCATCGAGCAGACGTATGCCGCGGGCTACGAGACGCTGCGGCCGCATCGCCTCGCCGTCGGCCTGTATGCCGTCGACGGCGACCGGCTCGTCCGCACCGACCGGCTCGAGCTCGACGTGGCGGGCGAGCGGACCGAGGTCCCCGAGCTCGTCGGGCGGGCGACGCCGGACCTGCTCCTCGTCAACGACGACGACCTCACGTACGCCAAGATCCGCCTCGACGAGCGCTCGCTCGCGACGGCGCTGGCCCACCCGCGCGGCTTCGACGGCTCGCTCCCCCGCTCGCTCGTCCTCGCCTCGGCGTGGGACATGACCCGCGACGCCGAGATGGCGCGCCCGCGACTTCGTCGACCTCGTCCTCGCCTCGCTCCCCGGCGAGGAGGACTCGACGCTGCTGCGCACCCTCATCGCCCAGCTCCACACCTCGGTCTACTTCTACACCGCGCCCGAGCACCGCGAGGCCACCCGGGCCCGCACCCTGGAGCGCCTGTGGGAGCTGGCCAGGTCGGCCAGCCCCGGCAGCGACGCCCAGCTCCAGCTCGTCACCGCGGCGGCCGCCATGACCGTGCAGGGCGACGACACGGCATACCTCGCCGGCCTCCTCGACGGCAGCGTGACCCTCGACGGTCTCGACGTCGACACCGACATGCGCTGGACCCTCCTCACCGCCCTCGCCGCGGCCGACGCCGTCGGCGAGGAGGTCATCGACGCCGAGCGGGAGCGGGACCGGACCGCGACGGGGCGCGAGCGCGCCGCCCGGGCCCTGGCCTCGATGCCGACGGCCGCCATGAAGGAGGCGGGCTGGCGCGAGGCCGTCGACAAGGACGGCCTGCCCAACTCGGTCGTCGACGCCGTGGCCCTCGGCTTCGGACGGACCGGCACGAGCGGTGTCCTCGAGCCGTTCGTCGAGCGCTACCACGCCATGCTCGACCGGGTGGAGGAGAAGAAGTCGCACGCGATCATCGAGGCGATCGTCACCGGCTTCTACCCCCGGGCGCTCGCCGTCGCGGGAGCTCCTCGACGCGACCCAGGGCTGGCTCGACACCCACCCCGACGCCGAGCCGGCCCTCATCCGCCTCGTCGCCGAGAACCGGGACGGCGTGGCCCGCTCCCTCGCGGCGCAGGAGCGCGACGCGCGGGGCTGAGTTCCCTCGGGAACACAGGAACCCCCACGAGACGTAGGACGAGGAAGACCTCGCGTCCGGTGAACCCCCGAAGGAAGGCATGACCGCCCTGATCATCGCTCTGACGTCCAACCCCGCCTCGGTCCTCCAGCGGCTCTCGTGGTCCTCGGTCCAGGACTGGGTCTTCGGCGACGGCCTGCGCATCGTCGTGACGATCGCGCTCGCCCTCCTCGTGCGCTGGGCGCTCCACCGACTCATCAACCGGTCGGTCGCCGCCATGGCGACCAAGTCCGAGCGACGTCAGGAGGCGAACCGGCGAAAGGGGATGCTGGCGGACGCCACCGGACCGAGCCAGGAGCGCTACGTCCAGCGGATGACGACCCTCGGGTCGCTCCTGCGCTCCATCGTCACGTTCGTCGTCTACGGCATCGCCGTCCTCACTCTCATGGCGCTCGTCGGCATCCCCCTCGGGCCGCTCCTCGCCTCGGCGGGCGTCGGCGGCGTCGCCCTCGGCTTCGGCGCCCAGAGCCTCGTCAAGGACTTCCTCTCCGGCATCTTCATGATCCTCGAGGACCAGTACGGCGTCGGTGACGTCATCGACACGGGCGAGGCGATCGGCACGGTCGAGGAGGTCACCCTGCGGGTGACCCGGCTGCGGGACATCAACGGCGTGACGTGGTACATCCGCAACGGCGAGATCGTCCGGATCGGCAACAAGACCCAGGGCAGCTCCAACGCCGTCGTCGACATCCCCGTCGCCTACGACGAGGACCTCGACAAGGTCATGGGCGTCATCCGTGGCGTCGCCGAGGACGTCGGCCAGGACCCGGCCTGGCTCGGCAAGGTCATCGAGGCCCCGACCGTCCTCGGCGTGGAGACGATGACCGGCGCCATGATGACGATCCGCGTCCTCGCCCCGTGCGCGCCGGGGCAGAACTGGACCGTTCAGCGCGAGCTCCGCCAGCGGGTCAAGACCGCGCTCGACGCGGCGGGCGTCAAGGCGCCGCCGATCATGCCGTTCGGCGGCCAGCAGTGACCCTCTACGAGGAGGTGGGCGGCGCGCCGACCTTCGCGGCGCTCGTGCACGGCTTCTACGAGGGCGTGCGCGCCGACCCCCAGCTGCGGGCGCTCTACCCGGAGGAGGACCTCGCGCCGGCGGAGGGGCGGCTGCGGATGTTCCTCGAGCAGTACTTCGGCGGACCGACGACGTACTCCCAGCAGCGCGGTCACCCTCGGCTGCGGATGCGCCACGCCCCCTTCCCCGTCACCGAGGACATGCGTGACCGCTGGCTGCGGCACATGCTCGCCTCCCTCGACGAGCTGGGCCTGCCGGCCGAGCAGGACCACGCCATGCGCGACTACTTCGAGCGGGCCGCCCACATGATGATCAATACGTGGGAGGGTGCGCCGGGCGGCTTTGCGCCTCCCCCGCAGTAGGGAAACATGGGGCGAGTGACTCCCCACACCACGACCTCCCTCGACGAGACCACCGACGGCTCCGCACTCACCCCGACGACCGGGCCTGTGGCAGCCGTCCACCCCGCCGCAGCCGACGACGCCCCCTGGTGGCGTCACGCCGTCGTGTACCAGATCTACCCGCGCAGCTGGGCGGACAGCGACGGCGACGGGATGGGCGACCTGCCCGGCATCACCGCCCACCTGCCCTACCTGCGTGACCTCGGTGTCGACGCGATCTGGCTCTCGCCGTTCTACGTCTCGCCGATGAACGACGCCGGCTACGACGTCGCCGACTACCGCGACATCGACCCGCGCTTCGGCACGCTCGCCGACGCCGACACCCTCATCGCCACGGCCCACGACCTCGGTCTCAAGGTCCTCATCGACCTCGTCCCCAACCACTCCTCGAGCGAGCACCCGTGGTTCGCCGCGGCCGTCGCCGCCGGACCGGGCAGCCCCGAGCGGGCCCGCTACATCTTCCGGGACGGCCGCGGCGAGACGGGCGAGCTCCCTCCGAACAACTGGCCGTCGGTCTTCGGCGGCCGGGGGTGGAGCCGGGTCACCGAGGCCGACGGCTCCCCCGGCCAGTGGTACCTCCACCTCTTCGACACCACCCAGCCCGACTTCGACTGGCGGAACCCGGAGGTTCGCGCGGAGTTCCTGTCGATCATCTCGTTCTGGGTCGAGCGCGGGGCCGACGGCTTCCGGGTCGACGTGGCACACGGCCTCGTCAAGGACCCGGCGCTGCCGGACTGGGAGGGCCCGATCACCCCGTCCCGTGACGAGGACGAGCCGATCCAGGTCCACCAGGCCGGTGGCGGCGTCGTGCGCCCGATGTGGGACCAGGAGGAGATCCACGAGATCTACCGCTCCTGGCGCGAGCTCCTCGACTCCTTCGGCGCCCCGGACCGCATCCTCTGCGCCGAGGCCTGGGTCGAGCCGGAGGACCGCCTCGCCCGCTACGTCCGTCCGGACGAGATGCACCAGACCTTCAACTTCCCGTTCCTCCAGGCCCACTGGCGCGCCGCCCGGCTGACCGAGGTCATCGAGGAGTCGTATGCCGCCAACGACGCGGTGGGCGCCCCGACGACCTGGGTGCTGTCCAACCACGACGTCGTCCGGCACGTCTCACGGCTCGGTCTCGACCAGTCCCGGCCGATGCCGCACGGCATCCGCAAGGAGGACCCGCAGCCGGACCTCGAGGTCGGCCTCCGCCGCGCCCGCGCGGCGACGACCCTCATGCTCGCGCTTCCCGGAGGCGCCTACCTCTACCAGGGCGAGGAGCTCGGCCTGCCCGAGGCGACCGAGCTGC
Organism: uncultured Actinomycetota bacterium; assembly: GCA_963745335.1. GTDB lineage: Bacteria > Actinomycetota > Actinomycetes > Actinomycetales > Dermatophilaceae > CAVSJJ01. The sequence continues at coordinate 147,791 of CAVUXP010000007.1, read as the reverse complement.
CCGACGAGGTCCGGCAGGACCCCGGCTTCCACCGCACCGGCGGCGAGGACACCGGGCGGGACGGCTGCCGGGTGCCCGTCCCGTGGGTCAAGGACGCGCCGTCCTTCGGCTTCGGGCCGAGCGAGAACACCTGGCTGCCCCAGCCCGAGGACTACGGCGACTACGCCGTCGACCAGCAGGACGGGGTCGCCGGCTCGACGCTCGAGCTCTATCGCGCCCTCCTCGCGGTCCGCCGGGCCGACCGGATGGGTCATGGCGCCCTCGCGCGCCACCCGCTCTCGGCCGACGACGTCGTCGCCTACGTCAACGCCTCCGCGGACGGCGACCGGCGCACCCTCGTCCTCGTCAACCTCGGCGCGGACCCGGTGCGGCTGCCGGCCGGGGCCGAGGTGGTCATCGCCTCGGGGCCGCTCACCGACGACGGCGAGGTCCCGCTCGACACCGCCGTCTGGGCCCGCCTCTGACCCGATGAGCGCCCGGGCCGAGCAGTTCCCGTACCTCGCCACGCCGCTGCCCATCGCCATGGCGCACCGCGGGGGCGCGGCATACCCGCCGAACCTCGGCCTCGAGAACTCGATGGCCGCCTTCCGCACGGCGGTGGGGCTCGGCTACCGCTATCTCGAGACGGACGTCCACGCGACGGCGGACGGCGTCCTCCTCGCCGTCCACGACCCGCGCCTCGACCGGGTCACCGACGCCGAGGGCGCCATCGCCGAGCTGCCGTATGCCGCGGTGCGGGAGGCGCGGATCGGTGGCCGGGAGCCGATCCCGCTGCTCGGCGAGCTGCTGGAGGAGCTCCCGGACGTCCACGTCAACATCGACATCAAGGCCGACGGGGCCCTCGAGCCGACGATCCGCGAGATCACCCGGCTCGGCGCCATCGACCGGGTCTGCGTCGGGTCGTTCTCGGGGCGGCGGGTCCGGGCGGCGCGGGCCGCCCTCGGCCCCCGGCTGGCGACGGCAGCGGGCGGCGTCGGGAGCTTCGCCCTCCGCCTCGCCCCGGCCGCCCTCTCGCGCCTCGTCCACACCCCCGCCCCGGTGCTCCAGCTCCCGTCCGAGCATGTCGTCGCGGGGCGGCTCGTGACCGTCGTGACCCCCCGGCTGCTCGACACGGCGCACCGGCTCGGCAAGCAGGTCCACGTGTGGTTCCACCCGTGGAGCCGCGAGGACGCGGCGGAGATGCACCGGCTGCTCGACCTCGGCGTCGACGGGATCGTCACGGACCACATCGACGTACTGGCCGAGGTGCTGGCCGAGCGCGGCCTCTCGTTGTAGGGGCCGGGCCTCCGGACCGCCGGGTCGGCGCCTCGGTTCCGCCCGGCCCGGAGCGACCGGCTACGGTGACGGGCGTGCAGCACGAGCCGACGACCACCCGGCCACGCGGCCCGTTGTCGGCCGAGTACGCCGCCGTCACCATCTCGATGCTCGTCCTCGTCACGGTCGTCGCCTTCGAGTCCCTCGCCGTGTCGACGGCGATGCCGGACGTCGCCGTCGACCTGCATGCCGTGCGCTCCTACGGCCTCGCCTTCTCGGTCATGCTCACCGCCCAGCTGCTCGGCATCGTCCTCGCCGGGGTCTGGTCGGACCGGTCCGGCCCGCTGCCGGGCACCTTCGCGGGCCAGGTCCTCTTCGGCGTCGGCTCGGCGGTCTGCGGCTCGACGACCCGGCTCGACGTCTTCCTCGCCGGCCGGGCGCTGACCGGTCTCGGCGGTGGCGTCCTCGTCGTCATGCTCTACGTCATCGCCGGACGGGTCTTCCCCGAGACGATCCGCCCCCGCCTGTTCACCCTCGTGTCCGCCGCGTGGATCCTGCCCTCCCTCCTCGGCCCACCCATCGCGGCCTGGCTGACCCACGTGTGGACGTGGCGCCTCGTCTTCTGGGTCGTCGTCATCCCCGTCGTCGTCATCCTCGCGACGATGACCCGGCTGCGCGGCCGGATGGAGACCTCGCACTTCGCTGTCCCGATCAGCAGCCGCGACCACCGGACGCACGTCCGGGTGGCCTGGGCGGGGTTCGGCCTCTCGCTGGCGGCGGGCGCCATCCAGCTCGGCACCGTCGACCTCGCCCTCGCCTGGTCGCCGACGAGGGTCCTCGGGCTCGCCGGCATCGTCGGGGTGGCCGTCACCGCGCCGATGCTCGTGCCGCGCGGGACGTGGCGGATGGCCCGCGGCATCCCGTCGGCGATGCTCGCGCGCTCGCTGTTCAGCGCCGCCTTCGCCGCGGCCGTCAGCTACGTGCCCCTCATGCTCGTCCAGGAGCGGGGGACGAGCCTCGGCTTCGCCGGGGGGATCATCGCCATCGGGTCCCTCGGCTGGGCGTTCGGGGCGTGGGTCCAGGGGCTGGCGCGGTTCGACTCCCGGCGGGACGTCCTCGTCGTCGCCGGCGGCGTCCTCCTCGTCGCGGGGATGGCCCTGCTCGGGGCCAACGCGTGGTTCGGCTGGAACGCATGGGCCGCGGCCCCGGCGTTCGTCCTCGGCGGGCTCGCGATGGGCTTCGGCGTCACGTGCACGACCGTGCTCGTCCTCGCGCTCAGCCCGGTGGCCGAGCACGGCGAGAACTCCTCGTCCCTCCAGCTCGCCGACATCCTCGGCGGCACGATGGGGGTCGCGACCGCCACGGCCCTCTTCGCCGCGCTCCACGCGGGCGCGGGGCAGGACCGCGGCGTCTACACCCTCATCTTCGTCATCCTCGCCCTCACCGGGGCTCTCACGATCCCGGCGGGGCTGCGGATCAGGACCTGAGCGCGCGCCGCACCGCCCGCCACCCGGCATACCCCAGGGCCGGGGCGACGATGTGCGGGAGCACCCAGAGCCACCCGCCCGGGTCGTGACCGGTCGGGGTGACGACGGTGTCGGCGTCCGCGCCGGACGTCTTCGCCGGGCCCGAGCGTGAGAGCGCGACGACCCGGACGACCGGGCGGTCGGCGAGGAGGTCGCGCAGCTCGTCGTCACCGACCCGGAGGGGGTTGACCCCTTCCAGCGCCAGCGGGGCTCCGGCGTTGCGCGCGACGGCGACCGCCGCGGGCCCGGCCTCCTCGGGGTCCTCGACGACCTCGGCCAGCCCGACGATCGTCCGGCCGGGCAGGCGCAGGGTGACGTGCGGGTGGGCCCTCAGGTTGGCGAGCCAGTCGGTGCCCGGGCCGTAGCCGGCGAGCAGGTAGACCGACCCGTCGCGAATCGCGTAGTTGAGGGGCGTGTGCCGCTCCCGGCCGGTGCGCCGCCCGGTCGTCGTGAGGACCGCCACGTAGCCGGTGACCGGGCTCGCCACCCACGCCCCCGCCGGACTGCGCAGCACCGCGACGAGCAGCGGGTTGACGCGGTGGAAGCCCGACACGACGGCCTGGCGCACGGGTAGGGGAACGGTCGTCATCGCGATCCTCCTCGTCGGTGCCACCGCAGCGGCACCGGGTCGCCGAGATGGGAGGTCAGGGCCGACCGGTCGCCCTCCGAGAGCCGGCGCGGCCGCTCCGACGCGAAGTCGTAGAGGACGATCCCCGTCTCGGCGACGGCGTAGAGGGTCGATCCGACGTCCTGCGGGTCACGGACCACATACCCGAGATCGAAGCCCGCACCCGCGATGCCCGTCACCCACATGTCGACCTCGATGGGGGCGTGCCGGTACGTGAGCGGCGCACGGTACTCGATCTCGTGCCGCGTGACGACGACGCCCTCGTCGAGCAGGGAGCGCCGGTCACCGAACCACTCCCGGAAGCCGATGACCCGGGCATCCTCGAGGAGGCGGAGGTACTGGACGTTGTTGACGTGCCCGTAGGCATCCATGTCGCTCCACCTGAGCGGCACCTGCACGCGGTAGGGGCGAGGGCTGCTGTCGGCGGGGTCCATGGCCCCAGTCTCTCAGGCTTGCCTCACCGGGCCCGCGACCTAGGGTGGTCGCCATGCCCCTCGACCCGCGGACCGCCGGCCACCTCGACCACCTCCTCGCCGCGTCCCAGCGAGAGGCTCGCCTCCCGTCGGTCGCCGCCGGACTCGTCCGGGGCGGTGAGCTCGTGTGGACCGGCGCCGTGGGGACCCTCGATGGCCGTTCCGCCGGTGCTCCCGCCGACGACGACACCCAGTACCGGATGGGGTCGATCACGAAGACGTTCGTCGCCGTCTGCGTCATGCGGCTGCGCGACGCGGGCCGCCTCGACCTCACCGACCGGTTCGAGGAGCACGTGCCCGGCTCGCGGCTCGGCCCCGTGACGATCGAGCAGCTGCTGACCCACTCCGGCGGGGTCCAGTCCGAGACGCCGGGGCCGTGGTGGGAGCGGACCCCCGGGGGCGACTGGGACGCCCTCGTCGCCTCGCCCGTCGTGCAGCGCTTCCGGGCGGGCCGCCGCTTCCACTACTCCAACGTGGGGTATGCCGCGCTCGGCCGGCTCCTCGAGGTGCACCACGGGAGGGGCTGGTTCGACACCGTCCATGACGAGCTCCTCGCGCCCCTGGGGATGGCCCGCACGACGACGCGACCGAGCGGCCGGGTCGCTCAGGGGCTCGCGGTGCACCCCTTCGCCGACGTCGCCCTGCCCGAGCCGGAGCACGACGCCGGTGCCATGGCCCCGGCCGGCCAGCTGTGGACGACCGTGCGGGACCTCGCCCGCTGGGCGGCATTCCTCGCCGGGGACACGGCCGGGCAGCTGTCGAGCGACACCCTCGAGGAGATGCTCGAGCCGCACCACGTCGACGACCAGCCCGGCCAGCCGTGGACCGGCGCGCACGGCCTCGGCTGGCAGACGTGGAACCTGGACGGGGAGCGGTATGCCGGCCACGGCGGGTCGATGCCGGGATTCCTCGCGACCCTGCGGGTCCGTCGCGAGGGCGGTGACGGCCTCGTCCTCTTCGCGAACACGACGTCCTCGACCGCCCTGCGGCCGCTCGGCCAGCAGCTGCTCGACGGCCTCGCCGAGCGGGAGCCGGCCCCCGTCGCGCCGTGGTCGACCTCGGGCGACGCGGCCGACCTCGACCTCGTCGGGATCTGGCACTGGGGCCCGGCGACGGAGCACGCGAGCCTCGAGGACGGGCTCCTCGTCCTCGGCGAGCCCGGTCAGGGGCGGGGGTCCCGGTTCGCCCGGGTCTCCGCACAGGAGTGGGTCGGCCTGGACGGCTACTACACCGGTGAGCCGCTGCGCGTCGTCCGCCGCGAGGACGGGTCCGTCTCTCACCTCGACCTCGCGTCCTTCCGGTTCACCCGGACCCCCTACGACCCGGCGGCCGACGTCCCCGGTGGCGTCGACGAGGGAGGCTGGCGCTGAGAACCGACCCGGCCGGGCCCTCGCGGTGTCGGGGCCGCGGCATACGGTGGCCGGGATGCCGACCACGGACCGCGCCACGATGACCGACCCTTCCGCCCTCTCCCCCGCGCTCGCCGACCGGGCCGCCGCCGCCCTGACCCGGCTGGTCGGCGACGCCGCCGCGACCTTCCGCGACGGCCAGCTCGAGGCCGTCGCGGCCCTCGTCGAGCGGCGGGCCCGGGTCCTCGTCGTCCAGCGCACCGGCTGGGGGAAGTCCGCGGTCTACTTCGTCGCGACGTCCCTGCGCCGCGCCGAGGGCTCCGGGCCCACCCTCATCGTCTCGCCGCTCATCGCCCTCATGCGCGACCAGATCGCCGCCGCGGAGCGGGCGGGCATCCACGCCGTGACGATGAGCTCGGCGAACCCGACCGACTGGGACGACGTGCGGGCCGCCCTCGCGGCGGACGCCGTCGACGTCCTCCTCGTCAGCCCCGAGCGGCTCAACAACCCCCGCTTCCGTGAGGAGCAGCTGCCCGACCTGACCCGGCGGTGCGGCCTCCTCGTCGTCGACGAGGCGCACTGCATCAGCGACTGGGGCCACGACTTCCGGCCCGACTACCGGCGCATCCGTGACCTCCTGCTCGGGCTCGCCGACGACGTGCCCGTCCTCGCGACGACGGCGACGGCGAACGCCCGGGTCGTCGAGGACGTCGTCGAGCAGCTCGGCGTCGGCGGCCGAGAGGTGACGACGATCCGTGGCGGGCTCGCCCGCGACTCGCTCCGGCTCGGGGTGACCCGGTCGATGTCGCCCGAGCAGCGGCTCGGCTGGCTCCTGGCCCACCTCGGGTCCTTGCCGGGCAGCGGGATCGTCTACACCCTCACCGTCTCCGCCGCCGAGGACATCGCGGCGGCCCTCGCCGAGGCGGGACATCCCGTCGCCGCGTACACGGGCCGCACCGACCCCGCCGAGCGCGAGCAGCTCGAGCACGCCCTGCGCGCCAACGACGTCAAGGCCCTCGTGGCGACGTCCGCCCTCGGGATGGGCTTCGACAAGCCCGACCTCGGCTTCGTCGTCCACGTCGGCGCGCCGTCCTCGCCGGTCGCCTACTACCAGCAGGTCGGCCGCGCCGGACGGGCGACCGAGCGGGCCGACGTCCTCCTGCTGCCCGGCCCGGAGGACCGCGACATCTGGTCCTACTTCGCCTCGGTGTCGATGCCGCGCGAGGACCAGGCCGCGGCCGTGCTCGGCGCCCTCGAGGAGGCGGGACGGCCGATGTCGACCGCGGCCCTCGAGACCGTCGTCGACGTGCGGCGCACCCGCCTCGAGCTGCTCCTCAAGGTCCTCGACGTCGACGGCGCCGTGTCCCGGGTCTCCGGTGGGTGGATCCGCACCGGCGCGGACTGGGCCTACGACGCGGACCGCTACGCCCGGGTCGCCCGGGCCCGCCGTCACGAGCAGGAGCTCATGCTCGACTACGAGCGGGGCGAGAGCTGCCGGATGGCCCTGCTCCAGGGCTTCCTCGACGACTCCACCGCGACCCCCTGCGGACGATGCGACGTCTGCGCCGGGACGTGGTTCCCGACCGACGTCCCCGAGCGGGTGATCGGCGCCGCCCACGAGCGGCTCGCCCAGGTCGGCGTGCCGCTCGACCCGCGCTCCCAGTGGCCGACGGGGATGAGCCGGCTCGGGGTGCCCGTGTCCGGCCGGATCCCGGCCGAGGAGGCGATGGCGCGCGGACGGGCACTCGCCCGGCTCACCGATCTCGGCTGGGGGCAGCGGCTGCGCGAGCTGCTCCGCGAGGACGCCGCCGCCTCGGCCGACCTCGTCCGTGCCGTCGTGCCGGTCCTCGCCGGATGGGACTGGGCGCAGCGCCCGGTCGGCGTCGTCGCCATGCCGTCGCGGCGCCACCCCGCCCTCGTCGCCTCCCTCGCCGAGGGCATCGCCGAGGTGGGTCGGCTGCCCTACCTCGGCGCCCTGTCGCTCGCCCACGGCGGGCCGACGGGCGAGCCGGGCGGCAACAGCGCGTTCCGGCTGGCCGGCGTCTGGGAGCGCATCGTCGTCGGGCCGGAGCTCGTGGCGTCCGTCGCCGCCGCCGGCGGGCCGGTGCTGCTCGTCGACGACCTCGTCGACTCGCGGTGGACGATGACTGTCGCCGCCAGGGCACTGCGCCTCGCGGGGGCGCCGGCCGTGCTGCCGCTGGCCCTCGCCGTCGCGGGCTGAGCCGAGGCGGCGGCGCGGCATACCGCCGCCGACCTCACCACCCGGGGACCCGTCCGCGCACTAGGGTCGAGACGTGACGACTGACGCGCCGCGCCCCGACCGGATCGCCGAGCTCCTCTCCGTGCTCGACCTGGAGCGGGTCGCGAGCGCGCGGGCGGACATGCGGCCGGTCGCCTCGGCGACGACCCGGCAGAGCGACGACGAGGTCGAGCCGGCCGACGTCTTCGCCGAGGACATCACCGTCTTCGTCGGGCAGAGCCAGAAGATGCCGCACGGCCGGGTGTTCGGGGGCCAGGTCCTCGCCCAGGGGATCGTCGCGGCCGGACGGACCGTCCAGCCCGCGCCCGGGTCGCCGCCGCGCCCGATCCACTCCCTCCACGCCTACTTCATGAGGCCCGGGGACGACACCCGGCCGATCCGGTTCTCGGTGGAGGGGATGCGGGACGGCCGGTCGTTCTCGACGCGTCGGGTCCATGCCATCCAGCACGGCAAGCCGATCCTGTCGATGATCGCCTCGTTCCAGGAGCCGGCCGAGGGACTGGACCACCAGGACCCGATGCCGGACGTGCCGGGACCGGAGGGATTGCGCTCGCTCTCGGACGTCTTCGCCGGTATCGACCACCCCGGTGCCCGGCACCTCGCCGAGGGCCGCGCCATCGAGCAGCGCCATGTCGAGGGCAACCTCTATGTCTCCCCCGGGGCCGAGCACGTCGCCCGCCAGCACGTGTGGCTGCGAACGACCGGCACGCTGCCCGACGACCCGCTCATCCACAGCGCCGTGCTGGCGTACGCCTCCGACTACTCGCTGCTCGAACCGGTCCTGCGCCGGCACGGGGTGATCTGGACGGACCGTCGACTGCGACCGGCCAGCCTCGACCACTCGATGTGGTTCCACCGGACCGGGCGCGCCGACGACTGGGTGCTCTATGCATCGCAGTCCCCGTCCGCGCAGGGCGGGCGCGGGCTCGGGATCGGGCAGATGTATGCCGCGGACGGCACCCTCGTCGCGACGGTCGCCCAGGAGGGGATGATCCGGCTCCGCGACGGGTGAGCGTGGGATCCACGCCGGGCCCGGCACGCGGACCCCGTCGGGGACCGCGTCAGGGCAGCGTGTACGCGAGCCGCACCTCGTGGCGGCCGTCGACGACCGTGAGGGCCACGCTGCCCACGAGGCCGGCCAGCTCGCCGGTCCCCGAGCCGGGCACCACCTCGTAGCGGAGCTCCTGCTCCCCGTCGCCCATCGTGCCGAGCTGGTGGAGGGCGAAGGTGCCGGCCCGGCCGTCGAGGGTGCCCTCGACGATCTCGAGGGCGACGTAGCCCGCCGCCCCCGCCGTGGGGTCCCCGGCCGAGAGCATGACCCCGTGCCCCGTCCCGACCACGCCGCCGTCCCATGCCTTGGTGATGTCGAAGCGACCGGTGCCGGGCAGGAGCGGGTCGGCCGGAGTGATGTCGACGGTGAACCCGGCCACGGTCTCCCGGTGCTCGCGGCGCGCGCCGGTCATGCCCGTGGCCTCGGGGCGTCCGCGACGAGGGCGAGGATCGCGTCCGCGTCCGCGGCGTCGAGCTCGAGGAACCCGAACCGCAGCCGCGCGGTGGGCAGGTGGCCCCGCACCCGGTCGAGCGGGACCGGCTCGACCTCGCGGAGGTCGGCCCGGCGGCGGAACCCGCCGGCGATCGCCTCGCTCGGCTCCGGCTGGTCACCGGTCACCTCCCCCACGACGGTGACCGCCCTGAGCGGCTCACCGCCGGGGTAGGTGGTCGTCGGCGAGTAGACGAGAACCCGGTCGCCGCGCGCCATCCGGGCGAGCGGAGCCCGCTTGCCGTGGTTGGCCATGACGAAGCCGCCCTCGACGCCGCGGCGGGCGTGGTCGCGCGAGGCCACGATGACCCAGTGCCGTGGTGTGCTCATCCTCCGACGGTATGCCGCCGCACCGACACCCTCTCCCCTCTCTCTCCCCGCGAGGGGTGGCGATCTGCCCCATCAGCGCGCCTGAAGGGGCCGATGCCACCCTTCGCGGGGGCGGATGGGACCGAATGCCGCCCCTCGCGGAAGGGGAACGGGCACCGGACGGCGCCCGGACCGGCATACGCGCTTGACCTTGACGCAGCGACAACCCTGCACCCTCGTCGAAGACGGCACCGAGACGGGAAGGAAGACACCCATGACGGCAACCGAGGGCGCCGAGCCGGCGATCCGGCTTCGGGGGATACGCAAGTCGTTCGGCGAGGTCGAGGTGCTCCGCGGGGTCGACCTCGACGTCGCGCGAGGCAGCATCGTCGCCTTGCTCGGCTCGAACGGCGCGGGAAAGACGACGTTGGTCCGGATCCTCTCCACGCTGCTCCGGGCCGACGCGGGGACCGCGAGCGTCGACGGGCACGACGTCGCCGAGCGGGCTGCCACCGTGCGCGAGTCGATCAGCCTGACGGGGCAGTTCGCCGCGGTCGACGAGATCCTCACCGGCCGAGAGAACCTCGCCCTCGTGGCGCGGCTGCGCCACCTCCCCGATGCCGGCTCGGTCGCCGACGACCTGCTCGCGCGGTTCGGCCTCACCGAGGCGGGCGGGCGCCGGGTCGCGACCTACTCCGGGGGGATGCGACGCCGTCTCGACATCGCGATGAGCCTCATCGGGCATCCCTCGATCGTCTTCCTCGACGAGCCGACGACGGGTCTGGACCCGCAGGCACGGCTCGACGTCTGGCAGGCGGTCCGCGAGCTGGCCGACGGCGGGACGACGGTGCTGCTGACCACCCAGGCCCTCGACGAGGCGGAGCAGCTCGCCGAGCGGATCGCGATCCTCCACGAGGGCCGGATCCTCGTCGACGGCACCCTCGCCGAGCTCAAGCAGCTCCTGCCACCCGCCCGCGTCGAGTACGTCGAGAAGCAGCCGACCCTCGAGGACGTGTTCCTCTCCCTCGTCGGCCCCGGCACGAAGGAGACCCGATGACCACGCACGCCGTCAGCGACACGGTGGTCCTCCTGGGCCGGTCGCTGCGCCACATCACCCGCAGCCCGGACACCATCATCACGACGACGATCATGCCGATCGCGTTCATGCTGCTGTTCGTCTACGTCTTCGGGGGCGCCATCCACACGGGCACCGACTCCTACGTCACCTACCAGCTGCCCGGCATTCTCCTCATCACCATTGCCTCAGGGATCTCCTACACCGCCTACCGGCTCTTCCTCGACATGCAGGGCGGGATCTTCGAGCGGTTCCACTCGATGCCGATCGTCCGCTCGTCCGTGCTGTGGGCGCACGTGCTCACCTCGGTCGTCGCGAATGCCGTCTCCCTCCTCGTCGTCGTCCTCGTCGGGCTGCTCATGGGCTTCCGGTCCGGAGCCGGCCCGCTGGCCTGGCTCGCCGTCGTCGGCCTCCTCGGCCTCTTCACCCTCGCGCTGTCGTGGATCGCCGTCATCCCCGGCCTGACGGCGACCTCGGTCGACGGGGCGAGCGCGTTCTCCTACCCGCTCATCTTCCTGCCGTTCGTCAGCTCCGCGTTCGTGCCGACCGACTCGATGCCCGGGCCGGTGCGCGCCTTCGCCGAGAACCAGCCGGCGACCGCCATCGTCAACAGCATCCGCGACCTGCTCGCCGGGCAGCCGACGGGTACCGAGGTCTGGGTCGCCCTCGCGTGGTGTGTCGGCATCCTCGTCGTCGCCTTCGCCGTCGCCACGCGGATCTACCACCGCAAGATCGCCTGAGAGGGAGACTGGGCGACATGCTCACCATCGGCCAGCTCGCGAGGTATGCCGGGGTGACGGCTCGGGCGGTGCGCCACTACCACCGGATCGGGCTGCTTCCCGAGCCGGAGCGCGACTCCTCCGGCTACCGCAGCTACGACGCCGCCGGGGTCGTGCGGCTCATCCGGATCCGCACGCTCGCGTCGGCGGGCGTGCCGCTGGCCCGGGTCCAGGAGCTGCTCGACGCCAGCCCGGAGGACTTCGCCGCGGCGATCGATGAGATCGACCGCGGCCTGCGCGCCGAGATCCGCCGCCTGCAGGAGAACCGGAAGCGCATCGCCCGACTGGCCGCGGGTGAGAGCCTCGCGCTCCCCCCGGTCGTCGTGGGTTACCTCGACCGGCTGCGCGGCCTCGGGGTGAGCGAGCGATATATCGAGCTGGAGCGTGACAGCTGGATCATGCTCTGCCGCGCGAGTGCCCCACCTCATGCCCGCCATCATCGCGACGAAGAACGAGGAGCTCGCCGACCCCGAGGTGGTGCGTCTCTACCAGCTCCTCAGCACCGCCGTCGACTGGGCAGCCGGACGACCCTCGGATCGTCGAGGTCGCCGACATCATCGAGGGGCAGATGTACCGCGCGCTGGAGGCCGGGGACACCGGGCGTCGACGAGCTCGACGACCCGTTCGTCGAGCTGCTCGACACGGCCACCGTCCAGGCGGCCCCGGGGGCCGCACGGCTGTTGGCCATCCTCGAGGAGCGCGGTTGGCGCGGCTGGACCCGGGTCGAGCGCGTCGACCGGACCTGACGCCGCCGCGCTTGCGTCCGCGGAAACGGTCGCCAGGGCGACCACAAACCCGGACGCAACGAGGTGTCCCGGGCAGCCGCCCTTGCGTCCGCGGAAACGGTCGCCAGGGCGACCACAAACCCGGACGCAACAAGGTGTCCCGGGGCGAGCCGCGCTTGCGTCCGCGGAAACGGTCGCCAGGGCGACCAGAAACCCGGACGCAACAAGGTGTCCCGCGACCGGGGGCGAGCAGGTCAGGGCGTGGGCGCCACGATTCGATCCACTGCTCGCGCGACGGCCCGCTCGACCACTCGCGCGACGGCTCGCCCGACCGCTCGGGCCGTCGCGGGACCCGTCTGCGCCGGCAGGTCGGCCACCGGGTACCAGGCGGCGCCCGCGTCGGCGGCCACCGCATCGGGCGGGACGGTCGCCACGAACCGGACGTCGTGGTGCCGGACGGCGGGGTCCTCGTCGCACGGGGCCGGATGGACGTCGAGGTCGACGGGCCAGGCCGTGACGAGGCGGAGGTCCACGGACCCCGTCGCGGTGGTCCCGACCCGGAGCGCGGCATCGGCCAGGGTGGGGTCGCCCGGCTGCCAGTGGCCCTCGGGCAGGCCCCAGCCCCCGGCGCCGACCCGGACGAGCAGGACGCCCTCCCCCGCCGGGTCGAGGAGGACGAGGCTCACGCTGAGGTGGACGGGTCGGGCATCCTCGGACAGCGCGTCGTCCCGGCTCCTCAGCCGGGCAGTGAACACGTTCCGCATCCCCACCTCGTGAGGCGTCGACGCGGGCCAGCCCTCGAGAAGCTCCCGGGCACGGGCCGCGGGCTCGTCGGCAGGCCGGGCCGTCACCGCGGGCCGCGGCCCGGTGATCGGGACGGGTGTGCGGACGGTCGGGCTTCCGGCGCAGACCCCGCACTCGACGCAGTTCTCGCGGTACTCGGGGCGGTCGCGCAGTCCGAGGTCGGCGCCCGCGGCATACGCGTTCGCGCATGCCGACTTCTTGAATGCCGCGACCCCGCCCGCCCAGAGCCGGTCGACGAACTCGTCGAGGTGGCTCGACGGCAGGGAGCTCAGCGCGGCCGTGGGCTCACAGTCGAGCGGGGTGCCGACGGAGACATCGACGTCGGACCCACCGAGCACCTCGGCGCCGAGCCTCGCCACGCCGGTGGTCGAGCGGGCGATCGTCTCGTCCCAGTACAGCCCGCCGACGACGCAGAGCGGGACGGCGTGCCGGCGCAGCAGGGCCACGAGCTCGTCGGCGTCGACGTCGGTCACGCCCGGGATGAACGGCTTGACCATGACGTTCGTCGGGACGCCGCGCGACCGGAAGGCCGCGAGGGTGAGGAGCCGCCGCTCGGGCGGGTCGGCGTACCGCTCGATCTCGGCGGCCCGGGTCACCGAGGAGATCGACGTCGAGAAGAGCAGCTGGCCCGGGTAGGCGAGCGCCTCGACGACGGCCTCGACGACCGGTTCCGGCACCGCGAACCGGCTCATGAGCTGCACGGGGTTGCCGAGCGCGCAGGCGGCCCGGACCCACTCGAGGGTGTGCTCGCGGTCGCCGTCGTCCGGCGGGAAGGGGTCGCCCCAGGCGCCGATCGAGACGATGCTGCCGGAGCGCCCCGGGACGTAGAGCGGATGGTCGCGGACCCAGTCGACGGAGGCGTCGACCCCGAAGGCGTTGCGATGTCCCGTGGGGAACCGGTAGCCGAAGGACCGGGTGTAACAGAACGCGCAGCGTGCGGTGCACCCGAGCATCGGGCTGAGGAAGAACCGCCCCGCGTGGTAGCCGGGTTCGCGGCTGTCGGGCGCCGTCACCGCCGGGGCCTGGCGCGGTGGTCTGCGGGCACGGGGGCCACCTTTCTGCTCGGCCCTCATCGTATGCCGCGCCCCACCGCGGGCTCCGGCGGGGCGGCCCGCGGCCGCGAACCGCGGTCCGGGCGGCCCACCACCCTCCGGGACGGCGTCCGGCGGCCTCCCGGACGGCCCGTCAGCCCGGGAGGGTGAGGACCGCGGCGGACTCGGCGGGCAGGGCCAGGGAGGGCCGCGCAGCCGGACTCCCCCGTCGCTCCGGCGAGCGCCGTCGCCTCGGCGTCCCAGGCGAGCAGGACGTCGGGGACCGTTCCGTCGCCGACGAGGTCGCCGAGCGGCACCGCGCGGGTCTCGGCGGACAGGTTGGCGACGACGAGCAGCGACCGGTGTCGCATGACGACCCAGCCCTCGTCCTCGGACACCGAGACGCCGACGTCCGCCAGGCGGGTCGGTCCGCCGAGGTGGGCACGGCGAAGCCGGACGAGCGCGGCATACCACCGGAGCATCCGGGCATGCGCCGGCGCCTCGGCCTCGCTCCACGGGAGGACGCTGCGCTCCCGCGTCGCCGGGTCCTGGGGGTCGGGCACCTCCCCCGCCGCCCAGCCGTGTCCGGCGAACTCGGCCCGTCGCCCGTCGCGGACGGCGGCGGCCAGCTCCTCGTCGGGGAAGCTCGTGAAGAACTGCCACGGGCTCGAGGCGGCCCACTCCTCGCCCATGAAGAGCATGGGGGTGCCGGACCACAGGAGGTAGAGCGCAGCCCCGGCGGCCTGGCGTCCCGCCCCGGCCAGCGCCGAGATGCGTTCTCCCACGGCCCGGTTGCCCACCTGGTCGTGCGTCTGCAGGTAGCCGAGCAGCCGCCGGCCGTCCAGCCCGGCGCGGTCGGCGCGCGCACCCCACACCTGCCCGCGGAAGCTCGACCACCGGCCGTCGTGGAGGAAGCCCTCCTCGAGCACCTTGGCGAGCACGCCGAGCCGGCCCGCTCCCGGAACCGCGTCCCCTCCGCCGGCGAAGTCCTCGTAGTAGCCCTGCGTCTCCCCGGTGAGGCACACGTGCAGCGCATGGTGGACGTCGTCGTCCCACTGCGCCGTCATGCCGAGCCCGCCCGCTCCGGTCGGCGCCACCATGGTGGTGTCGTTGAGGTCGCTCTCGGCGATGAGGTCGAGCGGTCGGCCCAGCCGCTCCGCGAGCGCGGCGACCTCGTCGGACAGCTCGGCGAGCACGTGCCGCGGCCCGTCGTCCTTCAGCTCGTGGACGGCGTCGAGCCGCAGCGCGTCGACGTGGAAGTCGCGCAGCCAGCGGATGGCGTTGTCGATGACGAAGCGACGGACCTCGTGGTTGGACTCCGCGTCGAGGTTGACGGCGGCCCCCCACGGGGTCTCGTGGGTGTCGGTGAAGTAGGGCCCGAAGCGCGCGAGGTAGTTCCCGCTCGGGCCGAGGTGGTTGTAGACGACGTCGAGGCAGACGCCCATCCCGCGTCCGTGGCAGGCGTCGACGAACCGCTGGAACGCCTCCGGGCCGCCATAGCCCTCCTGGACGGCATAGAGGTCCACGCCGTCGTAGCCCCAGCCCCATCGGCCGGGGAAGTCGGCGACCGGGAGCACCTCGACGACGTCGACGCCGAGGTCGCGCAGGTGGTCCAGGCGGCCGACCGCCGCGTCGAAGGTGCCCTCCTGCGTGAACGTCCCGATGTGCAGCTCGTAGATGACGCCGCCGAGGGCGCCGGCTCCGTCCTGCGCACCGCGCCAGTCCTCGTCGCTCCACGCGAAGGCGGCCGGGTCGTAGGTCCGGCTCGGGCCGTCGACGCCGTGTGGCTGCCAGGCGCTGCGCGGGTCCGGCAGCGCGGGCTCCACGCCGTCGAGGACGAAGGCGTAGTCGAGGACCGCACCGCGCGGGTATGCCGCGTCGTCGCCGGTCCAGCGCCACCAGCCTCCCGCGTCGGGCGACATCGGCTCGCGCCGACGAGTGCCGTCGGCCGGACCCACCTCGACCTCGACCCTGCTCGGGCTCGGTGCCCAGACCCGGATCGTCATGCGCGCACCAGGAGGGCCACCGTCCGGTCGCCGAGGACGTCGGAGACGAGCACCCCGTCGGAGGCCTCGGCCGGGCCGTCGACGAGCGCCCCGCTCAGCTCGTCGCGCCAGCGGCCGGGCGGCAGGGCCAACCGCGCGCCACCCCAGCCGCCGGAGCGGGCCAGGCGGGCGGCGAAGCGGGTGACGACGGTGACCACCATCGGCCGACCGTCTCCGCGCGCGAAGGCCAGGAGGTGGTCGCTCCCCGAGGGGACGGCGGCATACATCGCGTCCTCGCCGATGAACCACTCGGGGTGGTCGCGTCGGAGCCGGAGGGCCCGAGAGGTGACGAGGAGCTTCTCGTCGTCGAGGTCGCGCGGCGGCTCGCCGGCGTCGAGCCGGGCGAGCCGGGCGGCGCGCTCGGCGTAGTCGACGGCGCGACGGTTGTCGGGGTCGACGAGGGTGAGGGTGACGAGCTCGGTGCCCTGGTAGACGTCCGGGACGCCGGGCATCGTCAGCTGGACGAGCTTCTGGGCGAGGACGAGCGACCGGGTGCTCTCCTCGGTCCGCCGGACCCACTGCTCGACGTGCTCGACGACGGCCGGGTCCTCGACGAGGCCGCGGGCGAAGACGGTGACCGCCTCCTCGTAGGCCGGGTCGCCGTCGACCCACGCCGTGTGCGTCTTCGCCTCGCGGACGGCCTTGACGAGGTAGTCCTCGAGCCGGTCCCCGTCGATCGGCCAGGTGCCGACGAGGGTCTGCCAGACGAGGTACTCGGTCGGCGGGTCGACGAGCGTCGAGCGGTGCTTCGCCCCGAGGACACTGGCGGCGAGCACCCACTCCTCCCACTCCCGGGCGCGCTCGGCGAGGACGGCGAGCCGGGCCCGGGTGTCCTCGGAGCGCTTCGTGTCGTGGGTCGACAGCGTCGTCATCGAGACGGGCCACTCGACGAGCCGAGCGGACGCGGCGATGTGGAAGGCGTCGACACCGATGGACAGCTGCTCGGGGTGGCCGCCCACCTCGTTGGCGCCGGCGAGCCGCCACCAGCGGTAGAACGCCGTGTCCTCGATCCCCTTGGCCATGACCGGACCGCACGTCTGCTGGAAGCGGACGACCAGCTCGGCGAGGGTCGCGGCGCGGTCGAGCCCGCCCGCGTCGCCGTCGGGGACCTCCGGCGCGGGGTCCTCGCCGAGAAGGAGCAGCTCGAGGTCGGCGAGGGGCTCGTGGTCGGCCGGGTCGAGGGTGACCCGGGCCCGGGCGACCGACTCCCGGAGCACCGCCACCTGCTCCGGCGGCCGGTCCTCCCCGGGCACGAGATAGGCGCGGTAACGGTCCATCGCCACGAGGACGGCGCTGAGGCACCGGCGGTAGGCGACGAGGTCCGCGTCCGGCCGGAGCAGCCCGACGAGGCGGACCAGCCGGTCGACCTCGGCGGTGAGGACCTGGTCGACGACGTCACGCTTGGCGGCCGCGACGACCGGGGCGAGCTCGGCCGCGGTCGGGTCGTGGCGCTGCCAGAGCCGGTCGAGGACGGCGACGCCCGAGGGGTCGGTGAGCACCTGCTGGACCGTGAGGAGCGCGTCGTAGCCCGTCGTCCCGGCGCACCGCCACGCGGCGGGCAGCGTCTCGGACCCCTCGAGGATCTTCTCGGCCACGACCCACGCGTCGCCGGTGGCGTCGGCGAGCCGGGCGAGGTAGCCGCCGGGGTCGGCGAGGCCGTCGGGATGGTCGATCCGGAAGCCGTCGACGGAGCCCTCGCCGTGGAGGTCGAGGAGCAGGGCATGGGTGGCGTCGAAGACGGCGTGCTTCTCGACGCGGATCGCGATGAGCGAGGTGACGTCGAAGAAGCGCCGGTAGTTCAGCCACGACTCGCCGCTGCGCCAGCCGGCGAGCCGGTAGCCCTGCGCACCGACGAGGTCGGCGAGGTCCATCGACTCGGTGCCGGGCCGCACCGGGAACTCGTGCTCGTGGTAGCGCAGGACCGTCTCGTCCCGCCCGCGGCCACCGTCGTGGGCGAGGGACAGCTCGCCGGTGCCGAGGACGATGTCGAGCGGCTGGCCGAGCACGGGCATGAGGACCCGGCCGTCGTCGGCCTCCCAGTCGATGTCGAACCACGGGGCGTACGGCGAGTCGGCGCCGTACTTGAGCAGCGACCACAGCGGCGTGTTGAGGAAGATCGGGGTCGGGACGGCCATGTGGTTCGGGACCACGTCGACGACGAGGCCGAGCCCGGCGCCTCGGGCGGCCGTGACGAGCCGGTCGAACCCGGCGAGCCCTCCGGCCTCCTTGTTGAGCCGGTTGTGGTCGACGACGTCGTAGCCGTGGACCGAGCCGGGCACGGGCTGGAGGATCGGCGAGAGGTAGAGATGGGTGACGCCGAGCGAGGCGAGGTATGCCGCCTGGTCCGCCGCCGCCTCGAACCCGAACCCGCCGTGGACCTGGAGCCGGTAGGTCGAGGCAGGAACGGGCCGGCCCGCTGCGGGCCGGTGGGTCGGTCGGGAGCCGGGGACCGGCATACGGTCACTTCCTTCGGGACGACGAGGACGTTCTCGCTCGGGACGTACCCGTCGTGGCGGTGGTCGATGCTGCACGGGTGGGCCGCGGCGGCTCGACGGCCGGCGGCTCGGGGATCTCGCCCTCGTCGCGCGGATGCCGCAGGACGATGAGCGAGCGGGGCTGGACGACGACCTCGGCCCCGGCCTGGTACCACTCGGGGTCCAGCTCGTCCGGCGCCGTGTCGACCTCGGACTGCCACCAGTCGCCCCACTCCTCCGGAGGCAGGACGAAGGGCTGGTCCTCGGGGGCGGCGTTGTAGAGGACGAGGAAGTCGTCGTCGATGATGCGCTGGCCGCGGGCGTCGGGCTCGGGGATCGCGGCGCCGTTGAGGAAGACCATGACGGTGCGCGCCGCGCCGTCCCTCCAGTCGCTCTCGCCCATCGCCTCGGCGGCCGGCGTGAACCAGTGGATGTCGCCGAGCGAGGACTCGCCGCCGTGCTCGGCGCTGCCCGCGAAGAAGCGCCGCCGCTGGAAGACGGGGTGGCTGCGCCGCAGGCGGACGACCTTGCGGGTGAAGTCGAGCAGGCTCCTCCTGGTCCTCGGAGAGGTCCCAGTCGACCCAGGACAGGGCGTTGTCCTGGCAGTAGACGTTGTTGTTGCCCTCCTGGGTGCGGGAGAGCTCGTCGCCGTGGGCGATCATCGGGACGCCCTGGCTGACCATGAGCGTCGTGAGGAAGTTCTTCTGCTGACGCAGCCGGAGCGCGTTGACGCCGGCGTCGTCCGTCGGGCCCTCGACGCCGCAGTTCCACGAGCGGTTGTGGCTCTCGCCGTCGTTGTTGCCCTCGCCGTTGGCGTCGTTGTGCTTCTCGTTGTAGGAGACGAGGTCGCGCAGGGTGAAGCCGTCGTGGGCGGTGATGAAGTTGATCGAGGCGATCGGCTTGCGGCTGCTGTGCTCGTACAGGTCGGAGGAGCCGGTGATCCGCGAGGCGAACTCGCCGAGCGTGGAGGGCTCGCCGCGCCAGAAGTCGCGGACGGTGTCGCGGTACTTGCCGTTCCACTCGGTCCACAGCGGGGGGAAGTTGCCGACCTGGTAGCCGCCGTCGCCGACGTCCCAGGGCTCGGCGATGAGCTTGACCTGCGAGATGACCGGGTCCTGCTGGATGAGGTCGAAGAACGCCGACAGCTTGTCGACCTCGTGGAACTGCCGGGCGAGGGTGGCCGCGAGGTCGAAGCGGAACCCGTCGACGTGCATCTCGGTCACCCAGTAGCGCAGGCTGTCCATGATGAGCTGGAGGACGTGCGGGTTGCGCATGAGGAGGCTGTTGCCGGTCCCCGTCGTGTCGTAGTAGTGCTCCTTGGCGTCGTCGACGAGCCGGTAGTAGGCCGCGTTGTCGATGCCTCGGAAGCAGATCGTCGGGCCGCGCTCGTTGCCCTCGGCGGTGTGGTTGTAGACGACGTCGAGGATGACCTCGATGTCCGCCTCGTGCAGCGCCTTGACCATCGCCTTGAACTCGGTGACCTGCTGGCCGCGCTGGTCCCGGGCGTAGCCGTTGTGCGGCGCGAGGAAGCCGATCGTGTTGTAGCCCCAGTAGTTGCTGAGGCCCTTCGCCTGGAGCGAGGTGTCCTGGACGTACTGGTGGACCGGCATGAGCTCGATGGCGGTGACGCCGAGCTCGGTGAGGTGGTCGATGATGACGGGGTGGCCGATGGCCTCGTAGGTCCCGCGGATCTCCTCGGGGATCTCCGGGTGGGTCATCGTCAGGCCCTTGACGTGGGCCTCGTAGATGACGCTCTCGTGGTAGCCGTGCCGCGGGGGCCGGTCGTGGCCCCAGTCGAAGTAGGGGCTCGTGACGACGGCGAGCATGGTCTTGCCGAGGCTGTCCTCGGTGTTGCGGACCGTCGGGTCGTCGAAGTCGTAGGAGAACAGGGCCTGGTCGTTGTGGACCTGGCCCTCGATCGCCTTGGCGTAGGGGTCGAGGAGCAGCTTGTTCGGGTCGCAGCGGTGACCGTTGGGCGGGTCGTAGGGACCGTGGACGCGGTAGCCGTACCGCTGGCCCGGGCGCAGCCCCGAGAGATAGCCGTGCCAGACGAACCCGTCGACCTCCGGCAGGTCCATCCGGGTCTCGACGCCCTCGTCGTCGATGAGGCAGAGCTCCACCCGCTCCGCGACCTCGGAGAACAGGGCGAAGTTGACCCCACTGCCGTCGTAGCTCGCGCCCAGGGGGTATGACGTTCCGGGCCAGATCTCCATTGCCGCCTTCCGCCTGCGCCGGGGGTGTCCGGCCTCAGTGTGGTCCAGTCGCGCCGGTCCGGCGCGATGGGGACCGCGCCGTCCCCGCCGTGGCGCCCGTCGTCGACGGCGCCGGTATGCCGCCCCGCCCGCTGTGGGTCTAGGGTCGGCTTACCTGAACCTCCAACCTATCGAACGACGGGGAGGATTCCCGACAGTGAGCACGCAGCGAGTTGCCATCGTGACTGGAGCGGCACGTGGGATCGGGGCGGCCACGGCCGCCCGGTTGGCCGCGGACGGGCACGCCGTGGGGGTGTTCGACCTCGACGAGCGCGCCTGCGACGAGGTCGCCGCCCGCATCCGCGAGGCCGGGGGCCGGGCCATCGGCGTCGGCGTCGACGTGACGAAGGCCGACCAGGTCGAGGCCGGGGTGGCCCGGGTCGCCGACGAGCTCGGCCCGCCCGTGATCCTCGTCAACAACGCCGGCATCATCCGGGACAACCTCCTCTTCAAGATGACCGAGGAGGACTGGGACGCCGTCCTCGGGGTCCACCTCAAGGGCGCGTTCCTCATGTCCCGGGCCTGCCAGGCGTTCATGACGAAGGAGACCTACGGCCGGATCGTCAACCTCTCCTCCTCGTCGGCCCAGGGCAACCGGGGCCAGGTCAACTACTCGGCGGCCAAGGCGGGCATGCAGGGCTTCACGAAGACGCTCGCCATCGAGCTCGGCAAGTTCGGCGTGACGGCCAACGCCGTGGCCCCCGGCTTCATCCAGACCGACATGACCCGGGCGACGGCCGAGCGGATCGGAGTCTCGTTCGAGGACTTCATCGCCCACTCGGCCACGCAGATCCCCGTCCAGCGGGTCGGTCAGCCCGAGGACATCGCGGCGACGATCAGCTTCCTCTGCTCCGAGGAGGCGGGCTTCGTCTCCGGCCAGGTCATCTACGTGGCCGGCGGCCCGCTCGACTGAGGAGCCCGCCGGGGCCGAGCAACCGACGCGTGACGGCGAGCGCGCCGCCCGTGCGACGATGGCGCCATGTCGGACGCGTTCGGTGGCTCGCCGGGCGCGCCGCCCGGGGGGCTCGGACCCCATGGCGTGCGCCGAGCCGATGAGGAGGCCCGCTGCCCGTGCGGCGGTCGCCCGCGGGGCGCGACCTACGCGTCGTGCTGCGGCCCGGTGCTCGACGGCCGGCGACCGGCCGAGACGGCCGAGGAGCTCATGCGCTCGCGGTTCACGGCATACGCGCTGGCCGACGCCGACCATCTCTATCGCACCTGGCATCCCCGCACCCGCGCCGCCGCCGCCGAGCCCGAGCCGTGGCTGGAGTGGGTGAGCCTCGAGATCCTCGACGTCGTCGACGGGACGCCCGAGGACGACACCGGCGTCGTGGAGTTCCGGGCGCGCTGGGTGGCCGGCGAGGGGCGGGAGCGCCAGCGCGGCGAGGTCCACGAGCGCAGCCGGTTCGAGCGGCGGGCCGGCCGCTGGCTGTACCTCGCCGCCGAGCCGACGGGCTAGTCGGAGGCGGTGCGGGCCGGAGGGCGAGCATCGGCAGGTCCTCGACGAGGCGGCGGCGGGCGGCCTCCGAGCCGTCGTAGTGCCAGCCGAGAAGCCGGGACAGGACCGGCCCGAACAGCGGCATGAGCGCCCGGTTGCGCCGCTCGTAGCCCCGGAAGACCTCGAGCGCCTCCTCGACGTCGAGCTCGCGATGGGCCGCCCGGCGCGGCCCGGACCCGAAGTCGACGTAGGTCGGCCCGCCCGCCGTGATGTTGCGGTACCAGTCGGCGGTCCGCCCGAAGCCGGACACGACGACGGCCTCACCGGTTCCCTTGTCGTAGTCGGCCACCTCGACGACGACGTGGAACTCCTTCCCCGAGCGGCGGCCCGTGTGGGTCAGCCGGACGAACCGGTGGCCGAGCAGCCGGCCGGCGCCGACGGCATACAGCTTGTTGGGGAGGACGAATGCCGCGTGCAGCCACGGCGGCATCTGCTGTGATCGCGTGGCCATGCCTCCATCACAGCACAGCGGCCCGGGTAACCCGGTCGCCGAGACGCCCGGAAACCGCAGGTCAGAGGCCGAGGTCGCGGCCGATGAGCTCCTTCATGATCTCGTTCGAGCCGGCCCAGATCTTCGTCACCCGGGCGTCGCGCCAGGCGCGGGCCACGCGGTACTCGTTCATGAAGCCGTAGCCGCCGTGGAGCTGGACGCACTCGTCGAGGACGTCGTTCTGCACCTGGGCGCTCCACCACTTCGCCTTGGCGGCGTCGACCGCGCTGAGCGTGCCCTCGGCGTGGGCCTCGATGCAGTCGTCGATGTAGGCCTCGGCGACCTCGATCGAGGTGACGAGCTCGGCGATCTTGAACTTGTTGTGCTGGAAGGACCCGATCGGCTGGCCGAAGGCCTTGCGCTCCTTCGTGTACTCGATGGTCTCCAGGAGGATCTGCTTGGCGTGCGCGATGTTGGAGACGGCCGCGCCGACCCGCTCCTGGGGAAGGCGCTGCATCATCGCGATGAAGCCCATGCCCTCGGGGCCGAGCCGGTTCTCGTCGGGGACGCGGACGTCCTGGAAGAACAGCTCGGCGGTGTCGGACTCCTCCTGGCCGACCTTGTCGAGCTTGCGGCCGCGGGTGAAGCCGGGCATGCCGTCCTCGACCATGAAGAGGGTGATGCCCTTCGCACCCTTGGACGGGTCGGTCCGGGTCGCGACGATGACGAGGTCGGCCTGGTAGCCGTTGGTGATGAAGGTCTTGGAGCCGTTGAGGATCCAGGCGTCGCCGTCGCGGACGGCCGTCGTCTTGAGCGCGGCGAGGTCGGAGCCACCGCCCGGCTCGGTCATGGCGATGGCGCAGATCTTCTCGCCGGCCGCCATCGGCGGCAGCCAGCGCTGCTTCTGCTCCTCGGTGCCGAGGTCGACGATGTAGGGCGGGCACACGTCGGAGTGGATCCCGAAGCACGAGGACACCGCGGCGTTGAAGCCGGAGATGACCTCGGCGGAGACGGCGTTGAACCGGTAGTCGCCGGCCCCCATGCCGCCGTACTCCTCGGGGATGTCGAGGCCGAGCAGCCCCTGCTTGCCGGCCTCCTGCCAGATGTCGCGCTCGATCGTCTTGACCTCGATCATCTGCTCGGCGCGCGGCTTGAGGGTCCGCTCGACGAACTCCTGCACCGACTCCCGGAAGGACTCGTGGTCCGGACCGTAGATGTTCCTGGGCATGACACTCCTTCGAGCCACGTTGACTAAGCGCTTGCTTAGTCTCGCGGGGGTCCGGCATGCTGTCAACCATGAGCGCCCCCGTCCGCTCCGCCCTCCTGGGCGCCGCGCCCGCCGACACGACGGGCCGGCTCATGCTCGCCGCCGCCGACGCCTTCGCCGAGAAGGGCTTCCACGCGACGACGACCCGCGACATCGCGGCCCGGGCCGGCCTCTCCCCCGCCGGGGTGTACGTCCATTTCGCCTCGAAGGAGGACCTCCTCTTCGAGCTGTCCCGCCAGGGCCACGCGACGGCCCGGGACCTCCTCGTCGCCGCCGCGGAGAGCGCGACCTCGCCGACCGCCGCGCTGCGGGCCATCGTCGGCGGGTTCTCCCGGTGGCACGCCGAGCACTACGAGGTCGGCCGGATCGTCCAGTTCGAGTTCCGCCACCTCAGCCCGGCGCACCGCGACGAGCTGCTCGCGCTGCGTCGCCAGATCGACCGGGTCGTCCGGGACGTCCTCCAGGCCGGTGTCGACGCCGGGCGAGTTCGACGTCGCCGACATCCCCGACACCGCCCTCGCGCTGCTGTCCCTCGCCGTGGACGTCGCCCGCTGGTACGAGCCGGACGGCCGGCGCAGCCCGGAGTCCATCGAGGCGGCCTACGCCGACCTCGCCGTGCGGCTCGTCGCCCGCCACTAGCTGCCGGACGGTCATCACCGGGCTCGGGAAGCGAGTGGTGCCCCGGGAGGCCGCGCCGGCTGAGCCCTGTCGGGGGGCACTGGTTGACTGCCCGTCATGGGCCTCCAGGTGCACCCCGCGACCTCGGACCGCTTCGAGGACTTCGCCGACGTCATCAACCCCAACCGGCGGGCGAGCCACTGCTGGTGCCTGTCCCACCGGCTCCGTGCCGCCGAGATCGAGGAGCTCGGCGAGGGGAGCCGCGAGCAGGCGATGCGACGCCTGTGCGAGCGCGCGGACCCGCCGGGGGTTCTCGCCTACGACGGCCAGGGCACGCCCGTCGGCTGGTGCAACGTCGGCGCGAGGAGCGACATCCCCCGCCTCGTCCACTCGACGAAGATCCGCCCGGTCGACGACCTGCCGGTCTGGAGCATCATCTGCGTCGTCGTGCGCGGAGGGCACCGCAGGCGTGGGGTGACGACCCCGCTCATCGAGGGCGCGGTCGCGTATGCCGCCTCCCGGGGCGCGCCCGCCGTGGAGGCCTACCCCGTCGACCCGGTCGGCCGGATGGACACGACGATGGCGTTCGTCGGCACGCGGTCGATGTTCGAGCGCACCGGCTTCGAGGTCGTCGGGCACACCGACGCGACGGCGAGCGGCATGACGCGGCTCGTCATGCGCCGCACCCTCGGCTGAGGGGATCGTCTCGGCCGGTCACCGGCCGGCCGGGACGATGCCCTCGACCTGCCGGACCACGTCGGCCGCGACCTCGTAGGCCGCGTCGTCGGTGTCGTTCGGCATCCCGAGGATGACCTGGTCGGTCCCGACGGCCGCGAGCGCCCCGAGCCGCTCGACCGCCTCGTCGGCGGTGACGAACGGCTGGCCGCTCTCATGGGTGCCACCGCTGCGCGAGAGGGCCATCCGGGACAGGACGGTCTTCTCGATGTCCCCCTCGTCCCGCCCGACGTCGTCGCAGTGGGCGCGGATGACGTCGTACTTGGCCCGGACGCGGTCCGGGCCCATGTCGAAGATGTTGCAGGCGTCGGCGTACTGGGCGACGAGCCGCAGCGTCTTCTTCTCGCCACCGCCACCGATGAGGATGGGCGGGTGCGGGCGCCGGACCGATGGGGGCCGGTTGAGTGGACGGTCGAGGCGGTAGTGGCGCCCGGCATACGGCCGCTCGTCGCCCGACCACATCTGGTGGGCGATCTGGAGGGTCTCCTCGAGGCGCTGGAAGCGCTCCCGGAGCGGGGGGAAGGGCACGCCCAGCCCGGCGTGCTCCTCCTCGTTCCAGGCCGCGCCGATCCCGAGCCACGCCCGGCCGCCGGAGAGGGCGTCGAGGGTCGTCACCGTCTTGATGAGCAGGCCCGGATGCCGGTAGGTCACCCCGGTGACGAGGGTGCCGAGCTCGATCCGCTCGGTGACCCCCGCGGCATACGCGAGGGCCGAGTAGCCCTCGAGCATCTCCATCTCCGGCGGCCCGACCACCTGGATCTGGAAGAAGTGGTCCATGACCCACAGCGACGCCAGGCCCGCCTCGTCCGCGTTGCGGGCGATGCGCGCGAAGGTGGGGCCGATCGAGGCCGGGGCATCCGGCCAGGTGAAGTTGCTGACCTGCAGTCCGAGTCGCATTTCCCCATCATGGGCACGTCCGGCGTCGCAACGGCGTGACTTGTCGAGGCCGAGAACCCCGCGGCGTGCGGGAGCGTGGCCGCACGCCCATAGGATGCCCGGGTGGGCGAGCGAGACGGACACGGCGGGTCGGCGTCCATCGCCGCGCCCGACTACTGGTGGTACCAGGCCCGCGCCGAGCTGCTGCGCACGGCCCTGTCCGGGTATGCCGCCGGCGCCCGCCTCGCGCTCGACCTCGGCAGCGCCGACGGCCCGAGCGTCCGGTGGCTGCGCGACCTCGTCCCGCGGACGGCGGCCGTCGACATCGACGCCCGGGGTCTCGGGGCCGGCGGCGTGTGCGCGTCGGCCTTCGCGCTCCCCTTCCCCGACGCGACGTTCGACCTCGTCACGGCCTTCGACGTCATCGAGCACCTCGAGCCGGAGCACGCGGCGCTGGTGGAGGCGGCCCGGGTGCTGCGGCCCGGCGGGCGCCTGCTCGTGTCGCTGCCGGCCTACTCCTGGGCGTGGAGCGACTTCGACGACAAGAACGGTCACCACCGGCGCTACACCCGGACGCCGGGCCGTCGCCGCCGTCGAGGGCGCCGGCTTCGCCGTGGAGCGGGTGACCCACGCGTTCGCGGCCGTCTTCCCGATGTTCGCGGCGGAGCGGCTGACCCGGCGGGTCCTCCGGTCGCGGCGGCGCCACGCCCCGGCCGACGTCGTCGAGGTGCCGGCCGTGGCCCGGCCGGTGCACCACGCCCTCATCGCCCTCTGCGGCCTCGACCGGAGGCTCCTCGCCCACCGGGACCTGCCCTTCGGCTCCTCGGTCTTCCTCGCCGCGACGTTGCCGCCGGCGGGCAGCTCCTGACCGGCCTCACAGGGCCAGGCGCAGGACGGGGCGGGTCGGGGCGGTGCGGCCGACCTCGGTGAACCCGGCGGCCAGGAACGTCGAGGCGGCCCCGTGGTAGAGCTCGGACCCGGGGACCCGGCCCGTGCGGGCCGCCACGTCGACCGGCTGGGCCTCGAGGATCCGGGCCCCCGCGGACCGGGCATGGGTGACGGCGCCGTCGAGCAGGGCGCGCGACACCCCACGGCGACGCCAGGGCACCGGCACGACGAAGCAGGTCACCGACCAGACGCCCTCGTCCTCGAGGTCGTCCCCGGTGACGCCGCGCAGCCCCCGGCTCGCGCGGAGCCGGGCATAGCCCGGCCGGGGCCCCAGGGCGACCCAGCCGACCGGGGCGTCACCGGCATACGCGAGCAGTCCCGGCGGGTGCGGGCCCTCGCGCACCTGGCGCTCGAGGTCACCTCGCAGGTCCCGCGGGTCGGCGTCGGCCCAGGCGGACCCGGTGACGCGGAAGAACTGGCACCAGCAGGTGGCCGGGTCACCCCGGGTCCCGAAGACGTCGACGACGTCGTTCCACCGGTCGGGGGTCGCCGGCACGACGACAAGGTCCTCGACCGGTCGGCGGGGCGGGCGGCCGGACGCGCGGGACATGGGCCGATGCTAGGCCGCGGCGGATCGCGACGGGAGGGGCCGCCGTCTTCGCGGCCGCGCTCAGTCGCGGGTCAGCTTGCGGTACGTGACCCGATGCGGACGGGCCGCCTCCACGCCGAGCCGCTCGACCTTGTTCTGCTCGTAGGCCTCGAAGTTGCCCTCGAACCAGTACCACTTGGCCGGGTCCTCGTCGTCGCCCTCGTAGGCGAGGATGTGCGTCGCGACCCGGTCGAGGAACCACCGGTCGTGGCTGACGACGACGGCGCAGCCGGGGAAGTCGAGCAGCGCGTTCTCGAGGGAGCCGAGGGTCTCGACGTCGAGGTCGTTCGTCGGCTCGTCGAGGAGGAGCAGGTTGCCGCCCTCCTTGAGGGTGAGGGCGAGGTTGAGCCGGTTGCGCTCGCCGCCGGAGAGGATGCCGGCCCGCTTCTGCTGGTCCGGGCCCTTGAACCCGAACTGGCTGACATAGGCGCGGCTCGGGATCTCGACGTGGCCGACGTTGATGTAGTCGTGGCCGTCGGAGACGACCTCCCAGAGGTTCTTGTTCGGGTCGATGCCGCCCCGGCTCTGGTCGACGTAGGAGATCTCGACGGTGTCGCCGACGTCGACCGTGCCGGCGTCGGGCTCCTCCATGCCGACGATCGTCTTGAACAGCGTCGTCTTGCCGACGCCGTTGGGGCCGATGACCCCGACGATCCCGTTGCGGGGGAGGCTGAAGCTGAGGTTGTCGATGAGGACACGGTCGCCGAAGCCCTTGCGGAGGTTGGTCACCTCGATGACCTTGCTGCCGAGGCGGGGGCCCGGCGGGATCTGGATCTCCTCGAAGTCGAGCTTGCGGGTCCGCTCGGCCTCGGCCGCCATCTCCTCGTAGCGGGCGAGCCGGGCCTTGGACTTGGTCTGGCGGGCCTTGGCGTTGGAGCGGACCCACTGCAGCTCGTCGGCGAGGCGCTTGGCCAGCTTGGCGTCCTTGCGGCCCTGCACCTCGAGCCGCGCCTGCTTCTTCTCCAGGTAGGTCGAGTAGTTGCCTTCGTAGGGGTAGGCCCGGCCGCGGTCGAGCTCGAGGATCCACTGGGCGACGTTGTCCATGAAGTACCGGTCGTGGGTGACCGCGACGACGGCGCCGTGGTAGGCCGCGAGGTGCTGCTCGAGCCACAGCACCGACTCGGCGTCGAGGTGGTTCGTCGGCTCGTCGAGGAGCAGGAGGTCCGGCTTCTGCAGGAGGAGCTTGCACAGGGCGACCCGGCGACGTTCACCACCGGACAGGACCGAGACGTCGGCATCCGGCGGCGGGCAGCGCAGCGCGTCCATGGCCTGCTCGAGCTGGCTGTCGAGATCCCATGCGTCGGCGTGGTCGATCTCCTCCTGGAGGGCGCCCATCTCGGACATGAGGGCGTCGAAGTCGGCGTCCGGCTCCGCCATCTCGGCGGAGATCTGGTTGAACCGGTCGACCTTGCCCTTGATCTCGCCGAGCCCCTCCTCGACGTTGCCGAGGACGGTCTTGGTGTCGTCGAGCTCCGGCTCCTGCATGAGGATGCCGACCGAGAAGCCGGGGGTCAGCCGTGCCTCGCCGTTCGAGGGCTGGTCGAGCCCGGCCATGATCTTCAGCACCGAGGACTTGCCCGCGCCGTTCGGCCCGACGACGCCGATCTTCGCGCCGGGGTAGAACGACAGGGTGACGTCGTCGAGGATGACCTTGTCGCCGTGCGCCTTGCGGGCGCGCGACATCACATAGATGAACTCGGGCATGAGGAAAGGCTACCCAGCGGGGACCCCCTGCCCCGAATCCGCCGGTCAGGCCGCCGTCCCCTCCCGCTGCGGCGGGTCTCCCTCGGTCCGCGGCCGGCCCCGGGCCCGCCCCGTCCGGCCCCGGCACGACCTCATAGGGATCGGTCTCCGGGTCACCGAGCCCCGGCTGCGGACCCGCAGCCGGCCGCGTCCCGGGGTCGGTCCGCTCCCCGTCGCCGGTCTGGGCGTCGAAGCCGGGCTGGACCGCCGGGGTCGGACGGCCGGTCGGGCCGCTCGGCCTGGGGCCTGGTCACCCGGACGAAGCGGGTCGTCCCGAAGCTGAGGTCGTGGCCCACGGCATACGCATCGATCTCGGCCGTCGTCCCGTGCGAGCCGTCCGCCCGGGTGAACTGGTTGATCCGCAGCCGGCCGTAGACCGTGACCGGCTCGCCCTTGTGGAGGGAGTGCCGGACGTTGACCCCGAGGGCGCGGAAGGCGCTGACGTTGAAGAAGCTCGTCGGCCCGTCCTGGTAGCCCCCGCCCGGGGCCGGCCGACGCACCGTCGTCGCGACCCGGAAGACGGCGACGGGGATGCCCGTCTTCGTCTCCCGGAGCTCGGGGTCGGCGACGAGCCGTCCCTGGACCGTCACATAGCTCTCGTTCATCGCGCGTCCTTCGTCTGCTGGGTCGGGCTCCGGCAGGCGGGTCACCGGCCGGACGGCCAGGATCGCCGGGTGCGGCGACGGCGCGGAACACCCGGACCGTCGGCTGTGGACAACGGTCCGGGATGGCGGCGCCTGTGGACGACGGGCGGTGGCGTTCCCGCTAGACGGACGCCGCCCGGTCGAGGTGCTCGCGGGTGCGGCGGTGCCGGTCGAGGACGTCGGCGACCGGCGCGAGGATGTGCTCCCCGGCGACCTCGTCGATCGACTCCCGCAGCCGGCGCTCCATCACCCGCGCCCGCCGACGCCCGCCGACCCGGGCGAGGAACCGGGCGAGGAGGGCGAGGAGCAGCCCCGCGACGAGGCCCGCGACGAGCAGGAGGAACGGGACGGGGAAGGGGCCCCACAGCGGGGCGTGGATGTCGGGGAACTGCAGCCAGCCGAGCAGGACGAGGACGATCGTCCAGCCGAGCCCGCCGAACGCCGCGAGGGCGAAGAGGATCTGGAGCCAGTTGACGGCCTTCCACCACACCGGGTTGCGGGCGCGCAGCGAGGTCCCCACGACGGCCTGGTCGAGGGTGTCCGCGAGGTCCGGACCGGCCGGGGTGGCGGCGTCGGCAACCGCCTCGGCCCAGGGAACCGGCAGGTCGGACCCCGCGCGCTCGGCGAGCCGGCGGGTCGCGAGGGTGACCCCCGCTCGGGCGGCGGGTGTGGGCGGCGGCAGCGACGAGCGGCCGAGGACGGAGCGCACGTCCGCCTCGCTGATCTCCGCGTGGTCGCCGTCGAGCCGGAGCCGGCGCAGCGGCCGCGGGCGCAGGTTGCCGGCCCACCGGGTGAACGGCCAGCCGGTGCGGCTCGCCGCCTCCATCCGGTAGTCGCGGTCGACGGCGCCGACGACGACGGGGACGCCCGCCGCCTTGGACAGGGCGTCGACGAGCTCGTCCTCGCCCGAGGCCGACAGTCGCGGCTCGGCGTCGGCGACGGCCGGACGCAGCTCCGTGGCCGCCGCCCGGACGTCGGCGGCAAGCCGGGCGCGTGCGAGGCTCTGCGAGGCCACCGAGTTGGCGAGGCGTTGACGCAGCTCGTCGAGGCCCTGGCCGGTGCGGGCCGAGGTCGCGAGCACGGTCGCGTCGGGCAGCCCGTCCTGGGCCATGAGCCGACGCAGGTCCTCGGTGCACGCCCGGACCCCGTCCTCGTCGAGGACATCGACCTGGTTGAGGACGACCATCATGACGGCGTCGTGCGTCGCCAGCGCGGCGACGTAGTCGTCGTGGAGGCGGGCGTCGGCGTACTTCTGCGGGTCGGTCACCCACACGAAGAGGTCCACGAGCTCGAGGATCCGCTCGGCCTCGGCGCGGTGCGACATCTCGCGGGAGTCGAAGTCGGGCAGGTCGAGCAGGACGAGCCCGCACAGGTCGCCGGCGGTCCCGTCCCGGGTCTCGCCGCAGGGGGCGTCGACGTGATGGCGGGCCCTCACCTCGAGCCAGTCGAACAGCTCGCCGACCGGCTCGTCGCCCCACACCGCGCCGCTCGGGGTCGACGTCGTCGGGCGCCGGGCGCCGACCGTTGCGATGTCGCTGCCGACGAGGGCGTTGAAGATCGAGGACTTGCCCGAGCCCGTCGCCCCGGCGAGCGCGACGACGGTGTGGCCGCCGTGCAGCCCCATCCGCTCCCGGAGCTTGGCGCCGACGGCGAGCGCCCGCGACCGACCGGCCTCGGGAAGCTGCCCGTCACCGACCTCGACGGCCGACTCCAGCTCCGTCACCGGCCCGCGCGAGCTCCTCCCCCGAGGGGACCGCGACGGTTGCGGCCCCGCGCCGCAGTGGGCTCATCGGTTCACCTCTCTGACCCGCTCGGCGGCCTCGGCCAACCGGCCCGCCTGCTGGGTCGACACGGACAGGCTCGCGACGGCGGCGAGGTAGCGGGCGAGCTCCGCGGCATACAGCTCCTCCGTGTGGCCGATGAGCAGCTGTCGCGCCCGGGTCGCCATCTCGCGGACCGCCTGGTCGCCGAAGATCGCCTCGAGGATCTTCTGGGCGAGGACCGAGGTGCCGCCGGCGATGGCGATCTCGCCGCCGACGAGACCGCCGGTGTGGGCGAAGGTGACGAGCATGAGGAACAGCCCGATCCCGTTGACGCCGTATGCCGCGATCCGCGCGTTGGTGCGGCGGCTGCCGCCCTCGCCCCGGACGAGGTCGAGGATCTCGCCCTGCCAGTCGCGGACGAGCCGCTCGATCCGCTCGTCGACGCCGTCGGACGGGCGGGCGAGGTCGGGCTGCTCGCGCAGGAGGTCCTCGCCTCCGGGCATCCGTCGCCAGGCCCGGGCCGTGCCGAGCGCGGCGGAGTCGGCGTGCGCCCGGAGGAGGGCGGCGACGCCGGTGTGGAGGGCCTCGTCGAGGTGCTCGCCCGACGGCGGGACGTCGCCCTTGACCGCGGCGGTGAGCCGGTCGCGCCACTTGGCGACGGTCGACTCGACCTGTCGGAAGAACTCGCCCGTCCCGACGAACTCCTGCCAGCGGGCGAGGACCTCGCCGCGAAGCAGGGTCCCGTCGGTCATGCTCTCGTGGACCTCGGCCTCGGCGGACTCGTACTCGCGTCGGGCGGCCGTGACGAGCTCGGCGCTCGCGGCGGCCTGCTCCTCGCTCGCCACCTCGAGCCGGGCCGTGCGGTCACCGAGCGAGGCGACGGCGCCGCGCAGCGTCTGGCCGACGATGATCGCGCGAGCCCGGGCGTCGCCCGCCAGGGCGTGCAGCCAGTCGCGCAGCCGGCCCATCGCCGACGGCGGGAGGGTCCCGTCGGCCGTGAGGGTCGTCTCGGGGATCGTGAAGATCGGGGTCGTCGCAAGCCCCTGGTCGCGGAGCATCTCGAGCAGATGGGGCCGGATCTCGTCGATGACCTCGGGCGGGACCCGGTCGAGGACGATGGCGACCGCGGTGCCGCGCTCGGACGCGGTCCGGAGCAGCTCCCACGGGACGGCGTCGGCGTACCGGGCGGCCGTCGTGACGAAGAGCCACATGTCGGCGGCGGCGAGGAGCTGGACGGCGAGCTCGTGGTGGGCGTGGACGACGGAGTCGATGTCGGGAGCGTCGAGCAGCGCCATCCCGGGCGGCAGGTCGGCGGAGGAGACGAGCTGGACGGTGTTGGGCTGCGGCTCGCCCGTCGCCGAGCCGGTGACCCGGGCCAGCCCGGGGAGGATCCGGCGGTCGACGAACCACCGCTCGTCGTCCGGACTGTGGACGAGGACCGGGCTCGTCGTCGTCGGGCGGATGACCCCGGAGCGGCTCACCTCCGTGCCGACGATGGAGTTGACGAGGGTGGACTTGCCGGCGCCGGTCGAGCCGCCGACGACGGCGAGGAGCGGGGCGTCGAGCGAGGTGAGCCGCGGGAGGATGTAGTCGTCGAGCTGGTCGAGCAGCTCCTGACGGGTCGCTCGGGCCTCACCGCTCCCGGGTAGGTCGAGGCCGAAGACGGTCCCGGCGACCTCGTCACGCAGACGGGAGACGGCATCGATGAGCGCCCCAGCGCCAGCCTCCTCCGTCACGGGTCACACACTAACGACTCGGCAGCGTCTTATCCGGGCAGGAACACCCCGTGGGCCCGAGGTGTCATCGGCGTCTCAACGGTCGACCTCCGGTCGTCGTCCCTGGTCAGGCCGCCGACGTCCCCGGGCCCGAGGGCTGTCGCCTCCCTGGACGGTGCGGCAGGATCGACGGGTGCGGCTCTTCGTGGCGATCGTCCCTCCCGAGGAGGTCCTCGAGGACCTCGCGGAGCACCTCGGCCCACGGCGCGAGGCGGGGCCGGACCTGCGGTGGACCGATCCGCAGCAGTGGCACCTCACCCTCGCGTTCATGGCGCAGGTCGCCGAGCGCCGGCTGGACGACCTCGGCGAGCGCCTGGGCCGGGTCGCGCGGCGGCATACCCCGCTCGTCCTCCGCGTGGCCGGCGCCGGCTGCTTCCCGCACGTCGCGCGGGCCCGGATCCTCTTCGCGGGGGTCGAGGACCCCGGGGCGGGGCTCCCGGACCTCGCCCGCGGCGTCCGTGGGGTTGCCGCCAAGGCCGGGGCCGACCCCGACGGCGGACGGTTCCGGGCCCACCTCACCCTGGCGCGCCTGCCTCGCCCGGCCGACGCGACGCGCTGGGTGCGGGTCCTCGAGGGGTATGCCGGCCCGCAGTGGGTCGCGGACGAGCTCACCCTCGTCGAGTCCCACCTCGGTCAGGGCCGGGGCGGGCGGCCGAGGTACGAGGTGGTCGACACCTTCGCCCTCGGCAGGGACGGGCCCGCCGACCGCCCCGCCCCCGGCGGCCAGGAACTCACCCAATAGTGCACTTGTTGACGGCACCGGCTCCGCTCCGGGCGGTCAGGAACCCACCCAATAGTGCACTTGTTGACGGCACCGCCCCGCTCCGGGTGGTCAGGAACTCACCCAATAGCGCACTTGTTGACGGCACCGGCTCCGCCGGGCCGGCCCGGTCGTGGCTCAGGTGGGCGAGAGGCCGAGCTGCTCGCGGAGGTTGGCGGTGGCGTTCTCGTCCTCGATGCGGGCGGAGATCGGGCCCAGGTCATCCAGCGCCTCCATCGAGGTGGCCGTCGTGCACTCGACGAACCACCCCCGGATGCTGCGCGCGGTCGCGATCGCGCCGTCCACGAAGGGCCGGAGCGCCGGGTCCCACGCGCCGCCGTCGAGCGCCTCGATGTAGGCAGCGGTCGAGGTGGTGAGCCGCCGGCAGACCGCGACCCAGTCCTCGATCGTCGCGTCCGAGCCGAGCGCGGCGAGCGCGTCCAGGTCGGCCGTCATCGGGGCGGCCATCGCGACGTACTCGTCGGCCGCCTGCTCCGTGCTCCACGGGCGTGGCTCGTCGCTCGCCCGGACCAGCAGAACGGCCGCGACCGCGACGCCGAGAAGGACGATGCCGAGGACCCTCGACCAGCGGAACCACGCCATGGATCATGGCTACCGGATGCGGACCCGGCCGCGGCAGCCGGACACGCGGAGTGCGTCGGGTCAGGACCGTCGGGTCCAGACGTGGGTGCGGTCCCGGCGCCGACGCACCTGAGCCCGACTCGACCCGAGGACCCGGTCGAGCAGTGCGCCGAGCAGACGTCCCATCGCCCCGCCCTGACGGACGTCTCGGCCCGGCCCGCCACTGAGCGAGATACGAGAATACCGCCCGGGGCGTCACCCGTGGTCGCCTCACTGCCGTTCGAGCCCCTGCTACTTCTGCCGTGGTCACACCGGGCGCCGGCGCTGGCCGCCACACCCGCGGTGCCCCCGTCGGAGCTCTCACTGCCGTTCGAGCCCCTGCTACTTCTGCCGCGGTCACACCGGGTGCGGCCGGCGCTGGCGCGCCGCCACACCCGAGGTGCCCCCGGCAGGACTCGAACCTGCGACCTCGAGATTAGAAGGCTCTTGCTCTATCCAGCTGAGCTACGGGGGCCTGCCGCCGACGCCGAGCAGACACCGGGACCGCAGGAGAGTCTAGTGAGGCACCACCCAAGCCGGGACCGCGTCGAGGACAGCGCCGCGGTCGGACGCGGCATACCCGGATGCTCGAGGAAACGACCGGAAACCCGGACACTCCCACGAGCACCCGCCGCAGCCCGCACCCGGATGCTCGACGAAACGACCGGAAACCCGGACACTCCCACGAGCACTCAGCCACCCAACCGCCAGCACCAGGCCACCCGGCCGCCAGATAGCCCAGGCCACCCGGCCGCCAGATAACCCAGGCCACCCGGCCGACCGGCCTCTCCCCTCAGCGGCGGCAGCGGCGCAGGGCGAGCTCGGCGAGCAGCGCCGCGACGTCCGGGCACGACGGAGTCGTCGAACTCGGCCCGCGGCGAATGGTTGTCCGGGGCGGCCATCGGGTCGGCGGCGCCGCAGGCCGAGACGTTGAGGTAGGCGCCGGGCACCCGCTCGAGGACGAACGAGAAGTCCTCGGAACCGGCCTCCGGCTCGGCCATGTCGGCCCAGCGCTCGACACCGAACAGGTCGACGACGGTGTCCCGGGCGAAGGCGAGCTCGTCGGGGTCGTTGACCGTCACGGGGTAGCCGTGGACGATCTCGACCTCGGCGCTCAGCCCGTGCGCCCCGACGATCCCGGAGACGAGACGCTCGATCTCGGCGTGGGCCTGCGCCCGAGCCGCCGCGGAGTACGTCCGCAACGTCGCCTCGAGGACCCCCTCGTCGGGGATGACGTTGTCCGTCGTCCCGGCCGCGATCCTCCCGACGGTGAGGACGACCGGGTCGAAGATGTCGAACCGCCGGGTGACGAGCGTCTGGAACGCGAGGACGATCTCGCACGCGACCGGGACCGGGTCGAGGGTCCGGTGCGGCGCCGACCCGTGGCCGCCGCGCCCGTGCACGGTCACGTGGATCTCGTCGGCGGCCGCCATCTGCGGACCGGGACGGCCGAACCACACCCCGAGCGGCCGCTCGGAGGAGAAGACGTGGACGGCGTATGCCGCGTCGACCGGGCGGCCCGCGGCCTCGAGCAGCCCCTCCTCGATCATCGGCTCCGCGCCGCCGGGGCCCTCCTCGCCGGGCTGGAACATGAGGACGACGTCACCGGCGAGCTCGTCCCGCAGGTCGTGGAGGATCCGCGCCGCGCCGACGAGACCGGCGACGTGGAGGTCGTGGCCGCAGGCGTGCATGGCCCCGTCCCGGACCGAGGCGTATGCCGCCGCCACCTCCTCGGTGACCGGCAGGGCGTCCATGTCGCCTCGGAGCAGGACGACGGGGCGCGTCGCGCCCGGGGGCGTCTCGGCCCGACCGCGGAGGACGGCGACGACCGAGCTGAGCGAGCGCCCGAGGGTGATCTCGAGGTCGAGGCCGGTGAGGGCGTCGAGGACGGCCCGCTGCGTGTCGGGCAGGTCGAGACCGATCTCCGGCTCGGCGTGCAGCCGGCGGCGGAGAGCGACGAGGTCGTCGGCGAGTGCCGCGGCCCGCTCGGTGCTGGCCCCATCTCAGGTCACCTTGAGGCCGAGGAAGGTGCGACGCCGCACGACGAGGGCGTCGAGGAGCTCGCGCTCCCCGTCGAGGGCGTGGGAGTCGGCGGCGGAGTGGGACATCCGGCGCCGGAGCAGCGCGAGCTCGCTCGCGATGTCCTGGAACTCGCGCATCGCGGTGAGCCCGGCCCGGCCGGTGTTGGCCCGGGCCCACATCCGCGCCTCGCGGCGACGGGCCATCGACGAGAGCATCGATACCTCCCCGGCCGACAACCAGCCGGCGTCGGCGTAGGGCCGGAGGAACCGGCCGATGAGCAGGCCTTCGTGGCGCCGGGCCCACACGATGAGCCCGATGAAGGCGAAGAAGACGGGGACCTCGACGAGGAGGTAGACGACGAGGAGGCCCTGACCTCCGGTCATCGCCGCGAGGTTCCACAGCGAGTGCGCCGTCACGGCGAGCGCGTAGCCCCCGAGGGGCGCCCCGACCCGCATGAACGGAGAGCGCGACGTCGCGGCCATCCCGATGCCGATGCCGGTGAGGACGGTGAACATCGGGTGCGCGAACGGCGACATGAGGCACCGGGAGACGAACGTCGCGCCGAGGGCCACCTGGCCGCCGCTGGTGTAGGCCATGCCGAGGTACTGGATGTTCTCGGTGAAGGCGAATCCGGCGGCCGAGATCCCGGCATACACCATGCCGTCGGTCATCCCGTCGAACTCCGCCCGCAGCAGCAGCCACACGAACAGGACCGGCAGCGCCTTGAGCAGCTCCTCGACGAACGGCGCGACGAAGACCGCCGTCGCGGTGAGGGCGGACCCCGGGTCGGTCGTCGAGCGGAAGACGGCGACGGCACCGGTGTTGAAGACCGCGGCGAGCGCCGAGGCGACGAGCGCCCCCCACAGGAAGGCGAGGACGAGGTAGCGGGTCGGCTCGGACTCGAAGCGGTCCAGCCAGAGGAACGTCGGGATGACGATCCCGAGCGGCAGCGCGGCGAGGAGGACCGCGAGGAGCGCCGTCTGCACCCCGAGGGCGGCCCCGAAGTAGCTGGCGACGACGAGCGCCGCGACGGAGAACCCGACGAGCGCGACGCCGAGGAGGATCCAGGTCCGGATCGCCGGCCGGGTCGTCGTGCGCCCGGCGTGGTGGCCGGCATACGGCCCGCCCGGCCGGACGCCGTGGGTGGACCGCTGGCCCGCGGGCGAGGACCGGACCGGCTGGCCGGCATCCCCGGTCGGCAGGTCCCCGCTCATGGACGTGACCCTAGTGCAGGCCGGATGGGGTCCGCCCGGGCGCCGCCGCGCCGGGCCTAGAGTTGGCCCATGTCCACGCCACCGTCCGATCGAGCGCTCACCGACCGCATCGTCTGGATCGACTGCGAGATGACCGGCCTCTCGCTCGTCGACGACGCCCTCATCGAGGTCGCCGCGCTCGTGACCGACTACGAGCTCAACCAGCTCGGCGACGGCGTCGACGTCGTCATCGCCCCTCCCGTGGCGGCCCTGGAGCAGATGGGCGACTTCGTCCGGGACATGCACACCACCTCGGGGCTGCTCGAGGAGCTGGCCGACGGCATCACCCTCGAGGAGGCCCAGCGCCAGGTCCTCGACTACGTCACGGAGTGGGTCCCCGAGCCGCGGAAGGCGCCGCTCGGCGGCAACACCGTCGGCACCGACCGGGGGTTCCTCGCCCGGGACATGCCCGAGCTCGAGGCGCACCTGCACTACCGGGTCATCGACGTGTCCTCCATCAAGGAGCTCTCCCGCCGCTGGTACCCCCGCGCCTACTTCACCTCGCCCGCCAAGACCGGCGGCCACCGGGCGCTCGCCGACATCCGCGAGTCGATCGCCGAGCTGCGCTACTACCGCGAGGCGGTGTTCGTCGACCCGCCCGGTCGCAGCTCCGAGGAGCTCCGGACGATCGCCGCCCGGCACGTGGTCGACCACGCCTCCGCCGACGCCCCCGGAGCGACCGGCGACGCCGCCGACGCCGAGGCCTGAGCATGGTCAGGAGCACCCCCGCGGAGCGGGTACGCTAGTCGTCGCTGTGCGCGGGCGGGACCGTCCCGGTATGCCGTCCGCTCGCCATGGTGGGTGTAGCTCAGCTGGTAGAGCACCTGGTTGTGGTCCAGGTGGTCGCGGGTTCAAGTCCCGTCACTCACCCCATGCCGCGTTCGCCCCGGTCCGACCCGCTCGGACCGGGGCGTCGCCGTCTCCCGGGGGCACGGCCGTCGGTCGGGCCCGCCTTTGCCGGGCCCCTGCCCGCGGCCCGACCCGGCTGGGGCAGACTAGGGAACGTGACCCGGACCACACGGCATACCTCCCTGCTCCTCGCCCTCGCGACGCTGCTCGCCGCCGTCGGCGTCGTCCTCCCTGTCGGAGCCGCCGCTGCGCACTCCGAGCTGATGGCGATCTCGCCGAAGAACGGCGCGACGGTGTCGACCCCGCCGACCCGGGTCGTCCTCACCTTCAGCGAGGACGTCAACAAGGACTTCTCCCGGGTCAAGGTCCTCGACGAGAAGGGCGGCGACGTCTCCGGCGGCGACACCCAGGTCTCGGGCAACGTCGTCAGCCAGCCGCTCGAGCCCGACCTCGGGCCGGGGACCTACCACATCGCGTACAAGATCGTCAGCGCCGACGGGCACCCGGTGTCCGGGACCTCGCGGTTCACCGTGGCCGGCGCCTCGGCGAGCCCGTCCGCCTCGGCCTCGTCCTCGACATCGGCCCCCGCGGAGGCCTCGACGTCGAGCACTCCGACGCAGGGCTCGCCCACGACCGATGCCACCGCGGCGGTCCGGACGAGCGACGACGACGGCACCCGCCTCGTCGACGTCGTCGGTCTGGCTGTGGGTGGCCCTCGGGGTCATCGCGCTCGGCGCGGTCGGTGCGGGCGCCTGGGTGCTGCGACGCCGGGGGGCCGCCGAGCACTAGCGATTTCGCACGAACGGGCCGGTGCTGCTAATGTCTCCGGTCGCGCGCCATTAGCTCAATTGGCAGAGCAGCTGACTCTTAATCAGCGGGTTCGGGGTTCGAGTCCCTGATGGCGCACCATCGGACGGCGAAGCAGTCACAACGGCTTGCGAAGGTGGATGTCGTCGGGCTCCAGCTCGAACAGCTCGGGCAGCGGTTCGTCCATGGGTCGGTAGCCGCGGCCCAGGTAGAACCGGACGGTGTGCGCCGAGGGCGTGGCAGTCACCACCACCTCCGTGGCGCCGCGGCGCCGGGCGAGCGACTCCAGCTCCTCGGCCAGTCTGGTTCCGATGCCGCAGTCGCGAAGCCCATGCGTCACGTGCAGGAAAGCGAGCTGGGCGATGGAGGGACGCAGACTCGGGACCAGCACCCCGATCCCGACGAGGCGTTCCCTGTCGAACGCGCCCAGCGCGATGCCGCCGGCGTCGGCGTAACGACGCAGCGCACGCCGTTGCGCGCCCACCGAGTGGTCGCCCTCGCCATCGGGGCCCCACCGCGGCGCGTGCGACGGCAGGTGCCGGGCGACGAGCTCGGTGCCGTGCTGCTCATACGTCACCTCGATGCGCTCGGTCCGGTCGATCTCCCCGACCCGCTCGAGCTCGTCCGGGGTCAACGACCGGAGCTCGACCATTCCTTCCACTCTCGAACTCTGGCACACCGCCACGCAGTGCCGCGGGCCGGCGATCCTCGACCATCTCGAGATCCTTCACGCTCGACAGCGCCGACGATCCGTTCTCGGCCACCCACCTGATACAGGCCGAGAACGAACCGCCAACGGGACATCCGTTCGCGGATGGCTCGAGGGGGAAGCGGCCGCCACGGTGGGCGAACGCCGTCGCGGCGGCCGACCTAGGACCCGACGCCGACCCGCTGCGCCTCGACCTCGATGAGGGCCACGACCCGGTCCTCGCCGCGCGGGTAGGGCTGTCCGATGTATCGCCCGGCGATGCGGTCGACGACCGCCCAGGCAGGGTCCCCGTCGAGCCACTCCACCACCTGTCCACGGATCATGACGGGGGTGAACGGGTCGTCGACCCGGGTCAGCGAGAGGGCGACCCGCGGATCGCGGCGTAGGTTGCGGGCCTTGCGCGACGCGGGGCTGGTGAGGACGGCGACCCGGTCCCCCTCCACGCCGACCCACACGGGCGTGGAGTGTGGTGAGCCGTCCGGCAGCAGGGTGGCCAGATGTGCCACCGCCGGGGTGTCGAGCAGCTGGCGTACCTCGCGTTCAAGCATGTCTGTCCGTCCTCATCCTGGCGGCAAGGTGTCGTCACGGTCTCGCGGGGCGGCGACAGGGCTGAGGTGGATGCCGGCGAGTCGCCAGTCGTCACCATCACGGATCGCGATGTGAGTGGCCCGGAAGGTGCCGTCGGTGGGGCGTCCGAGGTGTCGAGCCTGCTGGACGTGCGTTCCGATGACGATCGCGGCTTCGGGGTAGGAGCGCACGGCCACGTCGTCGAGGGTGAGGTGGGTGGTGACCAGGTCGTGGCCTCGGTAGCGGTCCAGCCATTGCCTCTTGTCCAGGACGAAGCCGAGCGGCCCGACGAGGGTGAAGTCGGATGTGGTGAGGTCGCAGCGTCTCGATGTCGCCGGCGATCTCGGCGGTGACCCACCGCCGGATCAGGGCCTTGACGGTGTGGCGCCCATCGGGGTCCTCACCTTCCTGCTGGCCGATGGTGCCCGCCGTGTCCCGCAGGCTAGGCTGGACGATCCAGCGACTCCGAGGAAGGACCACTCACGTGTCGCAGTCCTGGTCCACCGCCGGGGTCGACCTCTTCGTCGAGACGGGGCGCACACGACGCCGAGCGAGCCTGGAGCAGGGCCTGCGCGACGCGATCCAGTCGCGTCGGCTCGCCCCGGGACCCGGCTGCCGTCCACGCGCGGGCTCGCCGAGGACCTGGGGCTCTCCCGCGGGACCGTCGCCGCGGCCTACGACCAGCTCTGTGCCGAGGGCTACCTCGATGCCCACCCCAGCGTCGGGCACCGTCGTCGCCGATCTCGGGCCGCTCCTGCCGCCCTCGGTCCCGGCCCCTCGACCGGGGCCGCGGCCCGCGATGGGACCTTGCGACCCGGGCACCCCCGACGTGACCGCCTTCCCGCTCTCCACCTGGTTGCGCGCCACCCGCACGGCCCTGGACCGGGCCCCGTCTGAGGCCTTCGGCTACGGCAGCCGCGCGCGGCCGCCCCGAGCTGCGCGCGGAGCTCGCTCGCTACCTGGGTCGGACCCGCGGCGTCCTCGCCGACCCCGACCAGGTCGTCGTCACCTCCGGGTCCACCCAGGCGCTGACGCTTCTCGCCTCCGTCCTCGGCGACCGGCGAGTCCACCGCCGTCATGCCATGGAGAACCCCTGCTTCGCCTACCACCGCGACGTCCTCGCCCGCGCCGGGCGCGCGTCGTCCCGCTCGACGTCGATGACGAGGGGATGCGCACCGACCAGCTGAGCACC
Source organism: uncultured Actinomycetota bacterium (assembly GCA_963745335.1). Classification (GTDB taxonomy): domain Bacteria; phylum Actinomycetota; class Actinomycetes; order Actinomycetales; family Dermatophilaceae; genus CAVSJJ01. The sequence goes on along the minus strand of CAVUXP010000007.1, from coordinate 105,601 downwards.
GATGACCTTGCCGGGTCGGCGGCCGTCGTGGTCAGCCCCGCCCACCAGTACCCCACCGGCGAGACCCTTCCGCCGGACCGTCGTCGCGACCTGCTCGCTTGGGCTCGGCGCACCGGTGGGCTCGTGGTCGAGGACGACTACGACGGCGAGTTCCGCTACGACCGACGGCCATCGGTGCCCTCCAGGGCACCGCCCCCGACGACGGTCGCCTACCTCGGCACCGCGTCGAAGGTCCTCAGCCCTGCCCTTCGCCTGGCCTGGCTGGTCGCTTCCGCCAGCCCTCGTCGGGCCCGTCATCGAGGCGAAGCGCTATGCCGACCAGAGCACCGACACCCTGCCCAGCTGACGTTGGCCGAGATGTTCGCCAGCCACGCCTACGACCGGCAGGTCCGCACGATGCGCTCCCGCTACCGGCGCCGACACGATGCGCTGATCCGCCTGGTCGACTCGCTCCGCGGTGAGGCCTCCCGGGGCTGCAGCTGCGGGGCGTCGGCGCCGGCCTGCAGCAGCTGCTTCGCCTGCCGGACGGGACGAGCGAGGATGCCGTCGTCCGGGCAGCCGCCGAGGAGGGCCTCGCGCTGGAGGGCCTCGGCCGGCATTGGCACCGTCCGCCGGGGCGCTACCCCGGCCTGGTGCTCGGCTTCTCCCGTCCCTCCGAACGGACCTTCCCCGGGGCGCTCACCACGCTGCGCACGGTGTTGCAGCAGCTGCCTCGAGGCGTCTCCGGGCGGCCGTCGAGGGCCTGAGCTCGGGCGAACCGGCCCACTCGACAGGGTGCCGAGTGGCCCTGGGGACCGGCACCCGCGCCGCCGTAGCCTCGTCGAATGACCGGTTCGCGTGTCCCCGCCCGCCTGACGACCGTGGGCCACGGTCCACACGCCCTGCTGAGCAGGGGTTTCCCTCTGGGACCTCTCGTGCTGCTCCGCACGTACGGCCGGGTCACCGGTGTCCCCCACACCACACCCGTCGCACCGCTGACCCACGCCGGGACCCGCTACCTCGTCTCCCCGTTCGGGGACACGGCTTGGGTCCGAAACGCCCGCGCCGATCCACGGGCCGCCGTCGGTCGCGGTCGTCGATGGCGCCCGATCCGCCTGACCGAGCTCACCGGGCCCGACCGCCCGGTGGTGCTGCGGCACTACCGACGCCACTACCGGATCGTCCCCTTCGTCCGGCACGCCTTCACTGCGCGGCCCCGCGACGGCATCGAGGCCTTCGCCGCCGAGGCTCACGACCACCCCGTCTTCGCCGCCTGGTCGGGAAGGCCGGGTCCGGACCACCTCGGCTGAGACGAACCACGTCCCACCATCGATTGCATCGGACCGGAAGGAGCACGATGCGCGTCAGCCTCTCCATCACCAACTTCAGCTGGGCCGGCGGCCCGAGCACCATCGCCGCCGATCTCGCGGAGGTCGCGGACCAGGCCGACGAGGGCGGGCTCGACACGGTGTGGGTCAACGACCATCTGCTCCAGGCAGACCCCGGGGCCGAGCCCGATCAGCGCGACATGCTCGAGGCCTACACGACACTCGGCTACCTCGCGGGCCGCACGACGAGGGTCCGGCTCGGCGCCATGGTGAGCCCGGTGACCTACCGGGAGCCGGCCCTGCTGATCAAGGCCGCCACGACCCTGGACGTCCTCTCCGGCGGGCGGGCCTGGCTCGGCGTCGGAGTCGGGTACCCGGGCGAGGCCGAGGCGATGGGGCTGCCGATGCCACCGACGGCCGAGCGGTTCGACCGGCTCGCCGAGCTGCTCGAGCTGAACCGGCGGCTGGCCGCCGGAGACGAGTCCGCCTTCCACGGAGAGCACTACCGGCTCGCCCACCCGCAGAGCCGTCCCCGGCCCCTGCAGCCCAGCGGCATACCCGTCCTCGTCGGGGGCATGGGCCCGAAACGCACGCTTCCGCTCGTGGCGCGCTACGCGCAGGCCTGCAACCTCTTCGACCTCCCCGACGACGGCGCCACGGTGCGCCGACGACTCGCCGAGCTCCGCGACCGCTGCGCCCACGTCGGGACCGACTTCGCGGCGATCGACAAGACGATCAGCACCCGCCTCGACCCCGGCGAGGACACGGGCACCTTCACCTCTCGCGTCGCGTCGATGCACGCCTGGGGGATCGACCACGTCGTCGTCATCCGCCCCGGCCCCTGGACCGCGGACTCGGTGGCCATCCTCACCGAGACTGCCTCCCGGGTCGCCGACCTCGAGCGTCGGGCGTGACGGCGATCTGGCGGCCGGGACCCGCCGCCGAGGACCTCACCGTCCTCCTCTCGACCCTCGACGGCCGCGCCGGGTGCGGGCTCGTCGAGATGGTCCTCGGCCCGGGAGCCCCCGGCCCCCCGCTGCACGTCCACCCGACCCACGGCGAGGGGTTCTACGTCGTCAGCGGACTGCTGACGCTCCAGGTGGGCCAGGTCGTCCACGACGGGCCCCCGGGAACCTGGGCGTTCGCCGCGCCCGACGTGCCGCATGCGCTCGCCAACCACGGCACGGACCCCGTCCGGGTCCTCTGCCTGTTCACCCCGGGCGGCTTCGAACGCCGCTTCGAGCGCATGCTGGCCCAGCAGCGGGTCGAGGCGGTCCCGCCCGAGCTCGCCGAGACCACGGAGGCCGAGCGCGCCACCCGGGCCGTCGGAGACCGGATCTCCGTCCCGTCCCGGGGTAGCGTCCCACCATGGCGGTGATCGAGGCGGCCGGGCTGCGAAAGAGCTATGGGGACATCGTCGCCGTGGACGGGGTGGACCTGTCGGTGCCGGAAGGAGCCTTCTTCGGGATCCTCGGGCCGAACGGTGCGGGCAAGACGACCCTGCTGGACCTCATCGAGGGGATCCGCCGGCCCGACGCGGGCGAGGCCCGCATCTTCGGCGAGACGACCTGGCCGCGCAACACCGGGCTCCTTCCCCGGGTCGGGGTCCAGCTGCAGGCGACCGCGTTCTTCGAGCGGCTGACCGCGGCCGAGCAGCTGCACACCATCGCCGAGCTCTACGGTGCGCCTCCGGAGCGGGTCGAGCGGATGCTCGAGACCGTCGGCCTCACCGAGAAGGCCTCCACCCCGGCGGAGAAGCTGTCGGGAGGACAGCAGCAGCGCCTCGCGATCGCCTGCGCCCTCGTCCATGACCCCGACGTCGTCTTCCTCGACGAGCCGACGGCGGCCCTGGACCCGCAGGCGCGACGCAACCTGTGGGACGTCCTGCGGGCCATCCACGCCGAGGGACGGACCATCGTCCTCACGACGCACTACATGGACGAGGCGGAGATCCTCTGCGAGCAGGTCGCGATCATGGACCATGGCAAGATCCTCACCGTCGACGCGCCGGCGGCCCTGGTCCGGGGCTCGGAGCGGCGACGAGGGTGAGCCTGCCGAGGGGCACGCTCACCGAGGACGAGGCACGCGGCATACCGGGGGTGGGGCACCTCGACCACGACGAGGAGTCGATCACCCTCGTCTCCGACGATCCGTCCGCGACCCTCGAACGGCTGGCCTCTCGGGGCTCCCTCACCGGGCTGCAGGTCCGCGGGGCGACGCTGGAGGACGTCTTCCTCACCCTGACCGGCCGGGAGTACCGGTCATGACGGTCTTCCGCGCGCTGACCATCGCGCAGGTCAAGGGTTTCGTCCGGGACCGGCAGACCCTCTTCTGGATCATCGTCTTCCCGCTGATGTTCCTGCTGTTGTTCGGCTCGATCTTCCGCGACGCCGGCACGTCGAAGGCCTCCCTCGTCGAGATCGGCGACGTCGCCGTCATCGACGAGCTTCCCACCGGCGCACGGGCCGCCTTCGACGAGCTGTTCGACGTGACGCACACGACCGACCGAGCGGCAGCCCTGGACCAGGTGCGCCAGGGGGACACGGACGCCGCCGTCGAGGCATCCGGCACCGACGTCGTCCTCCACGTGACGAACGCCGACCAGGTCAGGTCCGCCCAGATCACCGGCGCCATCTCGGCCTTCGTCCAAGGGCGCCAACGTCGCCGCCTCCGGTCGGCCACCGACCTATGCCTTCGACGTCCAACCCGTCGAGGACGCCACCCTCAAGCCGATCCAGTACATCGCGCCGGGCATCATCGGCTGGCCATCGCCATGGGCGCCGTCTTCAGTGCCGCCATGCCACTCGTCCAGTGGCGCACGACCGGGCTGCTGCGCCGGCTGAGGCTCTCGCCGGCCTCGACCGCATCCCTCGTCGGTTCACGCACCCTCGTCACCCTCGGCATCACCGTGCTCCAGACGGCGATCTTCCTCACGGTCGGCGTGCTGGGCTTCGGGCTCCGGCTGACCGACTGGTGGTGGATGGCGATCCCGCTCATCCTCTCCGGCAGGCCTGGCCTTCATGTCGATCGGGCTCGTCGTCGGCGCCGTGAGCAAGACGCCGGAGGCCGCCTCCGGGATGGCCAACCTCGTCATCCTGCCGATGGCGTTCCTCTCCGGCTCCTTCATCCCCCTCGACCAGGCCCCGGGATGGCTCCAGAACGTCTCGACCTTCCTCCCGCTCGGTCATCTCAACAGCGGGATGCTCGACCTCATGGTCCGCGGACAAGGCCCCAGCGCCGCCGTCGTCCCCATCCTCGTCCTGCTCGGCTTCGCCGCCGTCTTCGGCGCGATCGCCACCCGCGTCTTCCGCTGGGACGCCTGACCGGCCCCCGTCCGAGGTCGACCCTGCGACGCCGCCGCGCGCGGTATGCCGCCGGCACCGGTGACGCCAGGCGTGGCGCCCTCCCGGGTCAGCGTGGCAGGCACAGCAGGAGGAACGAGGCCACCGAGGTGATGGTCCGGCCCAGATGCCACCAGGTCCAGGGCCCCTCGAACGCCTCACGGTGTCCCCCGTGGGCCAGCGCGTCGTTCAGCGGCACGTTCCCGGCCACGGTGATGAGCAAGGCCAGGGCAGCGAGCACGGCGGCTGCGACGGTCCCTGCCGAGCGGTCCACGAGGAGCATCGCCACCGCGGCTGCGGGAGCGCCGAGGAACACGACGAGGAAGGCGGGGTTGACGATCACGCGGTTGACGGCATTCATGACGGTGACGAACGTCGTGTCATCCAGCCGCCGCAAGGCCGGCATCACCGCGACGGCAAAGCCGAGATAGACGCCGGCCAGCAGGCCGGCCAGCCCTCTCGCGGTCACGAGCAACGCGGTCATGTTCATTCTCCCTCCAGCGAATGCCGTGGTGCTGGTGTCGTCGCAGACCCGCTGTCGTCCTCGTCGGCCCTCGAACCGTCCCGGCCAGGGTATGGGCGATGTGGCCGGCCATACGAAGCCACAGCGCACCGCATCACGCGGGCCACTCCGCTGCCACCGCGTCGCGGCAACGCGTCAGCAGGCGAAGCCAACCGGGTGGGCCACGCTCGGGCGCCGGATTGACCCCCATCGCTCCCACCCCCGCTACCGCTACCGCGGCAGCACCGGGGTCCGCGGCGAGTTCACCCGGTTCGTCGTTCCTTCGCGAGACGGGCGACCGGTGGCTAGGCAGCGGGCGCCGGCTCGCGGGGGGGCGTGGCCCGACCGGGCAGCAGGACCGCGACCGCGACGGTGACCAGCGCCAGGACGGCCGCGACGGCGAACGCCCACCGGAGGCCACCGACGAACGCGTCGGCCGGGATGGCCCCTCCCGCGGCGAGCGACGTCGAGCGCACGGTGAGGACGGCGACGGACAGTGCCGTCCCGACAGCGGCCGCGACCTGTTGCACGGTCCCCAGGAGGGAGCTGCCGTGGGAGTAGAGCCGCTTCGGAAGGGAGCCGAGGCTGATCGTGAAGGCCGGCGTCATCACCATCGCCAGCCCGGTCATGAGCACCAGGTGCAGCCCGACGAGGGCGGCATACGGCGTGTGCCGCCCGACCAGCGCGAGCCCCGCGAGGCCGAGCGCCACGAGCGCGCTGCCGGGGATCATCAGCGGGCGGGCGCCCCAGCGGTCGAAGGCCGCCCCGATCCGTGGCCCGGCGAGGCCCATGGCCAGCCCGCCCGGCGCCACGAGAAGGCCGGTCTGGAGGGGGTCAGGCCACGCAGCCCCTGGAGGTACAGCGGCAGGAGGATCATCGCACCCATCATGGTGAGGAACGCGAGGGCCTGGAGCGCCAGCGCCAGGGAGAACGTGCGATGGGTGAGGGTGCGCAGGTCGAGCAACGGCCCGTGCGGGTGGTCCTGGCGTCGCACCTGGCGGTGGGCGAAGATCCCGACGACGGCGATCCCCGCGGCCACGAAGGCCCATGGCGAGACGGCCGCGTCGGCGGCGGAGCCGAGCCCGCTCAGGCCGTAGACGAGGCCGCCGAAGCCGAGGGCGGCCAGCCCGACGCTGGCCGGGTCGACGGATCCCGGCCGCGCCTCGCCGACGTTCTCCAGCCGGTGCAGGGCGGCCACGGCGACGACCGCGGCGATCGGCAGCACGACGAGGAACAGCCAGCGCCAGCCGGTCACCTGCAGGACGAGGCCGGCCGCCGTCGGGCCCAGCGCCGGCGCGACCGAGATGGCAGCGTGACGTTGCCCATCACCCGACCGCGGTCCCGCTCGGGAACGATCGTCATCAGCGTGGTCATCAGAAGTGGCAGCATGACGGCGGTGCCGCAGGCCTGGACGATCCGGGCCACGACGAGGACCCAGAAGGCCGGCGCAAGAGCGGCCATCAGCGTCCCGGCACAGAACACCCCGATCGCCACGGTGAAGGCCTGGCGGGTGCTCACCCGCTGGAGGAACCAGCCGGTCACCGGGATGACGACGGCCATCGTCAGCATGAAGGCCGTCGAGAGCCACTGCGCCGTGGTGGCGGCGACAGCGAACTGCGTCATCAGCCGGGGATCGCATTGACCATGAGGGTCTCGTTGAGGATGACGACGAAGGTCGCCATGGTCAGCCAGCGAAGGGCGGGGTATGCCGCGTGCGGCGCCGGCGAGCCGGGGTGCGACCCATGGGCCTTCGTCGAGATGGCGGTCATGTCGGGCTCCTGTGATCGGGGGCGAGGCGGTTCTCGTGCGCCTGACAGGACCGACCCGGCGCAACGGCATACCTCATCGGTCCGGCGCGGACTTTCTCGGCGAGGGCCTGGACCGATGAGTTTCTCGTCCACCGACGGTCACCACACGTGACGGGATGCCTAGGCTCGAGCGATGGAGGCAGACATGGCACCGACCACCGAGGCGACACCGGGCGCACCGCTGGAGGAGCACCTGCGCCGGCACCGCCGCGAGCTGCTCGCCCACTGCTACCGCATGGTCGGGTCGGCGAGCGAGGCCGAGGACATGGTCCAGGAGACCTACTTGCGCGCCTGGCGCGCCTTCGACGCGTTCGAGGGCCGCTCCTCGGTGCGTACCTGGCTGTACCGCATTGCGACGAACGTGTGTCTGACCAACCTCGAGGGGCGGGACCGGCGGCCGCTGCCGACCGGGCTGGGTGCACCGTCACTGGCGGCCGACGCCCCGCTCGTCGAGCGCGAGATCGCCTGGCTGGGGCCTCTCCCCGACGCGCTGGTCGCGCCGGCCGACCCGGCCGAGGTCGCCGTCGAGATGGACACCGTGCGCCTCGCCTTCGTCGCGGCCCTGCAGCACCTCCCGGCCCGGCAGCGCGCCGTGCTCATCCTCTGCGAGGTGCTGCGGTGGACCGCGGCGGAGGCGGCCGAGTCGCTGGAGACCTCCGTCGCGGCCGTCAACTCGGCCCTGCAGCGGGCGAGGGCGACGATGGGCTCGCTCGGAGCCAGTGCGGAGACCGCATCGGCGGGCGAGCTGGACGAGCGTCAGCGTCGGATGCTCGACGCCTATGTGGCGGCGTTCTGGCGCAAGGACGTGACCGCCATCGCGGCCCTGCTCACCCAGGACGCCGTGTGGGAGATGCCGCCGTGGGAGGGCTGGTACCAGGGGTCCGAGACGATCGGCGCCCTCGTGGACTGGAACTGCCCCGGCCAGGAACACGACATGCCGATGCTGCCGACGAGCTGCAACGGCCAGCCCGCCTTCGGCCTCTACATGCGGGAGAGCTGCCTGTTCGGTCCGGCGACCTACGACCGCGGCGCCGGCCGCACCGACGCGTTCCTGCCGTTCCAGCTGCACGTGCTGGAGCTGCGAGGGGACAAGGTCTCGCACGTCGTGGCCTTCTTCGACCCCGCGTCCTTCACCGCCGCCGGTCTCCCGGACTCCCTCTCGTCGGCCGACGTGGCCGCGCTGGCCCCCCTCCGGCCATGAGCCACTACGCCGTGTCCGGCGGCGCGGTGCCCGCCGTCGGCATCAGCTCCCTGGAGCTGATCGAGCGCTCCCTCGCGTGGGTCCGCCCCGCCCTGGTCGCCTCGGCAACCTGCGAGGTCACCGCGCGCACCCCGTGCGGGGACTGGGACGTGGGTGACCTGCTGGCGCACATGGTGGACGGGTTCACGGCCTTCGTCGAGGCGGCGACCGGGTCGGTCGCGCCCCCGAGTCGGACGCGGCTGCCGCGCGACCCCGTCCTGCTCGCCGGACACCTGCTCGACCTGGGCTGCGGCGTGCTCGGCGAATGGACTCCCCCGGCTCGGCGTCAGTGCCGAGTCGGGTCGGAGATCATCCCCACCGACGCGCTCCTGCAGGTCGCCGCACTGGAGATCGCCGTTCACGGCTGGGACCTCTCCCGGGTGTCCACACCCACCCGGGAGCTTCCAGCTGCGCTCGCCGCCGCTTTGCTCCCCGTCGCCGTGCGGGTGGTCCGCCCCGCGGACCGTCCCGGCCGCTTCGGGCCCATCGTCCACGGCACTCGCCGCGACCCCACGGCGATCCTGCTCAACCACCTTGGCCGACACGCCGACGCGGCCTGAGACCGGCCGCGTGCCGCCTCGCGGAGCAGCCCCACCGGGCCAGCGGCGAGCCCCCTTCCGTGCCGGGATATTGACCGGCTCCACCGTCGGGCGCGGCCGATACGGCCGTGTCATGGTTCCAGCCCGGAGATGGTCAGGCTGTCGACGCAGCGGTTGATCCGTTCTTGTCGGGTCTGATCCTTCTTGGCAGCAGTGATGTTGAGGACATGCCACTGCCTGCGGCTGTAGGCCAGTTTCGCCCACGCGGCGCTGGCGTCGGCGTCGCGTCGAAGAGCCCGGGCGAGGTCCTCCGGCACGTCCACGTCGCGGGGGGCGGTGTCGAGGACCAGGTCGATCTCCACCATCTGCCCGGCTGACAGGCCGGCGGCGGCGCGCCGCTCGGCGCTCACTCCGAGCAGGTAGCGCTCACCTCGTCGGGCGACGGAGGTGCGAAAGGTGTAGCCGTCGACGGTGACGGACACCTTCGGGCTGCGTCCGCCGGCGAGTTCGTCGACCACTGGCTCGGGGATGACGAACGCCGTGGTGTTCTTGCCCGTCGGCTCCAGGACCGCTGTCAGCTTCATCGTGCGTCCCCGGCGGGTGCCGTGGTCAGGACCGTCGTGAGCCAGGCCCACCCAAGGGCAACGGCGCCGGTGAAGGCCAGGTTGACCGTGGCGTTCCCCGCTCCCGAGGCGATGCCCGCGAAGGACACCAGGTAGAAGAGGCCGGTGACGAGCGAGAACGCGGCCCAGCGGCTCCGCCCAGTGCGGTGGAACCACCGCGCGGCGACCAGAGCCGCCACCATGAGGCCCAGGAAGCCGATGCCTCCGGCGGCCAGATGGCCGATGCCGTGCCAGGTGACCTCGGCGGGCGGCCCGTCCGCGGTTCCGGGCGGGAAGCCGTCCATGGGATCGGCGCGCAGCAGGCCCGCGACGGCAAGACCAGCACCGTAGATGCCGATGCCGCGGACCATCCACCGCGGTCCCCCGCCGGGGGTGAACGAACGGGCCAGGCCTGCAGCCCCGACCATCGTGAGCACACCGGTACCGACCATCATCACGGAGTGCATCCAGCCGCCGGGGCCGTTCGCCAGGAGGCTGAGGGAGTGTCGGCTGATGTCGAACCCGTCACGGGTGAGCGCCTCGAGGGCCCCGATCGCGACGTAGATGGGTCCGGCTGCCGCGCCGAGGAGAAGGAATGGTCGAGCGTCGGTCGGGTGCGACTCGATCAGGGTGGCGGCGTCAGCAAGGGAGTGCGGTTCCATGTCGGTCCTTTCGGCGGGTCGACCCGTGGGGGGTCGGTTGTGGAGGTTGACCAGGGGCAGGGAGTACTCGCTCCCGAGCGCGGCGGACGGACCCGCGGGTGACGGACGTCCCGGCGTCGAAAACCCTCACCTCCCCTGGGGCCGGTACGTGAGAATGACGATTCCGTTGGACAGTGATGCAGCCTCCAGCAGCTCGAAGCGACCGGTGGTGCCGGGGCGACGGATGGCGGCCCGCGGGTCACGACCACCGACGAAGAAGGGATGGACCCACAGCCGCAGCTCATCGAGCAGTCCTGCGGACAGCAGGATCCGCGTCACGTCGCCGAAGCCGTACTGGACGATGTCCCTCTCGCATCGGTTCTTGAGGCGCCGGACCTCCGAGGCCCATCAGCACCGCGTCGCAGGTCTCCAGCAGTGAGAGCTGCGCCCGGGCTCCCTCCTCGCTGAACCCACCCGTCAATGGCCAGCTCTGGGGGTTCTCGATGACGCCGTCCAGGGTGACGTATGTCGAGTTGATGATGCGTCCCCCGCCGCGGCTCCCCTCTCTGGCGTCGCCGTGCCTACCCTCGGGCACGACAGACCTCACCGGAGACGTGCGTGACGAAGTGGTCGACCTCGTAGTGCTGCGCGAGGTAGGCGAAACCGGAGGCCCCGGCATACCGGCCAGTGCCCCCGGTGAACTCCTGAGTCCCGCCGGCGTGACCCGTGCCGGTGCTCGGGTCCACGTTCCCGATGCTCGTCTCGCGGGCCGCCAGGCTCGACCCGTCATCGAGGCGATACGAGATGGTCCCGGTCACTGGGCGCTGGTCCGGCGCGGTCGATGGCGCCTCCCCGCGGGAGCCGAGCACGAAGACCGTCGTCCCGCGAACGCCGTGCTTGCCGCGCACCGTCCCGACCACGCACACCTGGGTCGGCGGCGGGCAGCCCTGGTCGACCACCCTGTCGGCGATCGTCGCGTCGAAGGCCTGACACCGCGGGTGCGCGGACACGTGTGAGGCGCCGACGAGGATGAGCGCAGCCGCACCAGCGGCGAGCACGGTAGCTGTTCGGTGGAGTCTCATGTCGATCCTGTCGTGTGAGGCAAACGGCGGTGTGACGCTCGGTCCCCGCGGTCAGCGGATGCTGACCTCGCCACGCTAGGACGGGCGGCGCCGCGGGATGTGGGCCAAAACCGGCTCGAGATCGTGGGCCACCGCCCTGATGAGGACGCGAGAAGTCATGGCGTGGTCAGGGGTGCCCGACCGCCGACGTCGCCAGGGACGTCGTCGACATGTTCGAGTCCCGGCGGACAGCCGAACGGGGGCACCATCACTCGCGTCACCACCGGTCGGCGTTTCCGACAGGGAGATCCTGGACATGAACCTGGCGTGAGCACCTTCTCCGTCCGCCGGGTCTCCGAGGCGACCGTGGACCACCCGCCCGAGGCGGTCTGGGCCGTCCTCACCGACCCGGAGGCGCTCGAGCGGCTCACCCCGCTGGTGCGGCGGATCACCGTCGACGGCGACCGGTGGCACTGGCAGCTCGTCACCGTCCCGGTGCTGTCCGAGAGCGTCCAGCCGGCCTTCACCGAGGTGATGGACTTCGAGCCGCACGAACGAATCACGTTCTCGCCGGCGCCGGACGGGCCGGAGGAGATGAGCTCGGTGGACGGCGTCTACGAGCTCCGGCCCGCCGAGACGGGCACCCATCTCGGGATCGACCTGACCGTCGGTGTGCGGCTGCCGCTGCCGCGGCTCGTGTCACCGGCCGTCCGCACGACGATCGGCGTCGTCCTGACCCAGATGGGGGACGGCTTCGCCCGCAACCTCGAGCGCCGCCTGTCCCAGCGCTGAGGGCGGGCCTCAGAGGTAGAGCCCGGTGTGGTTCTCGCTGACCCGGGCGGCCGCGACGGCGTGGATGTCCCGCTCGCGCAGGAGGACATACGTCCCGGACTGCACCTCGACCTCGGGCTGCTCCTGCGGGTCGAAGAGCACCCGGTCGCCGATCTCGACCTGGCGGACGTTCGGGCCGACGGCGACGACCTCGGCCCAGGCGAGGCGGGTGCCGACGCTGGCGGTCGCGGGGATGACGATGCCGCCCCCGGAGCGGCGCTCCCCCGGCTCGCCCTCGGCGCTGACGAGCACCCGGTCGTGCAGCATCCGGATCGGGAGCCGCTCGGCGCGGCGGTCTGCGGCGGCCACGGTCGACACGGGAGGGGTAGGCGGTGCGCTCAGTGGTGGCGGCGGCGCAGCATGACCTTGACGCCGACGACGAGGACGACCACGACGACGGCCGCGGCGATCCGCTCGACCCGCAGGTCCCCCGAGGGGGTCGTCACGGCATCGGCGAAGCGGGCCTTGGCCGCCTCCTTCTGCTTCTCGAGGATCGCCCGGGGCGTCGCCCGCCGGGTCAGCTCGTCGACGGTGCGGGCCAGCCGCTCGCGGCGTGCCGCGAGGTCCGCCTCGAGGCCGGCGATCGAGGTGGGCGGGGTGGCGTCGGTGCTCATGGTCCGTCCTTTACTCGAGTCCGAGGTCCCGGCGCAGCTTGGCCACGTGGCCGGTCGCCTTGACGTTGTACCACGCGTGCGTGACGACGCCCTTCTCGTCGAGGACCACGGTGCTCCGGATCACGCCCTGCACGGTCTTGCCGTACATCTTCTTCTCACCGAAGGCGCCCCAGGCCCCGAGGACCTCCCGGTCCGGGTCGGACAGCAGGGTGATCGTCAGGCCCTCCTTCTCGCGGAACCTCGCGAGCTTGGCCGGGGCGTCCGGCGAGATGCCGACGACGTCGTAGCCGTGGCCCTTGAGGGTCTCGAGGCTCTCGCTGAAGTCGCACGCCTGCTTCGTGCATCCGGGGGTCATCGCGGCCGGGTAGAAGTAGACGATGACCTTGCGCCCACGCAGGTCCCCGAGCGAGACAGCGGTACCGGTGTCGTCGCTGAGGGTGAAGTCGGGTGCCTGGTCCCCGACGTCGAGTGCTCCGGTCACTTCTCCTCCTCCTCGCCCGGCGTATGCCGCGCGCGGCCGCTTCGGTCCCGTCCAACCTACCAGCGGGTCGGGTCCACCCCACCTCGTGCGCAAGGGGGGACTCGAACCCCCACACCCGAAGGCATCAGGACCTAAACCTGACGTGTCTGCCAGTTCCACCACTTGCGCGGGCGAGCCCAGCGTAGACGCTGGTCCGCGGCATACGGCTAGGCCGTGGGGGCGGCCCCGAGGTGCCGGCGCAACGCCGGGGCGAGGGCCCGGAAGGCCCGGCCGCGGTGTGAGATGGCGTTCTTCTCGGCGTCGGACATCTCGGCCGTCGTCCGGGTGTCGCCGTCGGGGACGAAGACCGGGTCGTAGCCGAAGCCGTTCCGCCCACGCGGCTCGCGGATGAGCCGGCCGATGACGCGTCCCTCGGCCGACGCGACCCGGCCGTCCGGCAGGGCGAGGACCGCGGCACAGACGAAGGCGGCGCCCCGGTGCTCGTCCGGGACGTCCCCGACCTGCTCGAGGAGGAGCGCGAGGTTGGCCGCATCCCGCTCGGCGCGGGGGGCGTCCTCCCCCGCGACGGACCCCGACCACCGGGCCGAGAACACCCCCGGCGACCCACCGAGGACGTCGACCGCGAGGCCCGAGTCGTCGGCGATCGCGGGCAGACCGGTCGCCTCGGCGAGCGCCACGGCCTTGAGCGTGGCGTTGCCGACGAAGGTCACCTCCGTCTCGGCGACGTCCGGTGCGCCCGGGAACTCGGCGGCACCGACGATCTCGAGGTCGAGCTCCGCCACGAGATCGGCGAGGATCTGGCCCAGCTCGTGGACCTTGTGCTCGTTGCGGGTCGCGAGGACGACGCGTCGGCTCACCGGCGGGCCCGCGGGGTCTCGGCGAGGGCGTCCTGCTGCATCCGGGTCAGCGAGGCGCAACCGGCCGTCGCGAGGTCGAGGAGCCGCCCGAGCAGCTCCCGGTCGAAGGGCTCGCCCTCGGCGGTGCCCTGGACCTCGACGAAGCGGCCGTCACCGGTCATGACGACGTTCATGTCCGTCTCGGCGGTGGAGTCCTCGGGGTAGTCGAGGTCGAGGACCGGCTGACCGGCGGCGACGCCGACGCTGATCGCGGCGACCGAGCCGGTCAGCGGCTCGGCGCCCGCCGCGATGAGCCCCTTGGCGCGAGCGTCCGCGATGGCGTCCGCGAGGGCGACCCAGGCACCGGTGATCGACGCGGTCCGGGTCCCGCCGTCGGCCTGGAGGACGTCGCAGTCGAGGACGATGGTGTTCTCGCCGAGGGCCTTGGTGTCGATGACCGCGCGGAGGCTGCGACCGATGAGCCGGGAGATCTCGTGCGTCCGCCCGCCGACCTTGCCTCGGCGGGACTCGCGGTCACTGCGCGTGTTCGTCGAGCGCGGCAGCATCTCGTACTCCGCCGTGACCCAGCCGGTCCCGCGCCCCTTGAGCCAGCGCGGCACGCCCTCGGTGAACGACGCCGCGCACAGGACACGGGTGCGGCCGAACTCGACGAGGACGCTCCCCTCGGCATGGTCGAGCCAGTTGCGGGTGATCCGCACCTCACGCAGCTCGTCGGGCAGTCGTCCGTCGTGTCGGGGTGTGGGCATGGCGGTCACTGTAGCCGCCGGGTCGGCGCCCTCCCGACCCCGGCGGGCGGGTACCCCGGCGCGGGCACAGGACGGCGGGGGCCGCGTCCGCGACGCGACCCCCGCCTCCGGCCGTCGGGCGACGGCCGACAGGGGGCTACCGGTCAGCCACCCCGATGCCCTCGATCCGGACGGGCTTCTTGTTGGACATGACGACGACCCTGACCGTCCCGCTGCGGGGCGCGTCGAACGTCGTCTCGAAGATGACCTGGCCGTTGACGGTCCGCGACGCGGCGAGGCTGATCCGCTTGGGGCTCAGCCGCTTCCCGTCCAGGTACACGTTGACCTTGCCGCTCTTCGGGGCCTGGGTCGCGATGACGACGATCCGGGTCGCCCCGGTCACCGGCATCGAGACCGTCTCCCCGGCCTTCCTCGCGACCGCGAAGGTGTCGAAGAGGGCGTCCGGGTCGTGCCGCAGCGTCCACCGTGCCGTCCGGTCCAGGTCGGCCACGCCGACCGGGACGAGCACGGTGCGGGTCGTCGGCTCCGGGTCGGTCAGCCCGTGTGTCCGGGCGGCGAAGGTGATCGTGCTGGCCCCGGCCGGGAGCCCGGCGACGACGCAGGTCGACGTCTCGCACGCCGGCCAGGCCTCGCCGTCCACCTCGACCGCGAACGTCGCGTCCGGCGCCGTGCTGGTCAGCTGGAAGGTCGCCTCGTCCTCGAGGAGCCAGGCCAGCTCAGCCGGTCCGCTCTCGATGGCCGTGTCCGGGTCGATGCTGAACGGCAACGTGTACGTCGCCGCGTTGCCGGCCTCGTCGGTCCCGCGAACGGAGACGACGTATGCCGCGGGCAGCAGCCCCGTGTACGTCACGGTCCCGTCGCTGCAGTCGGACCAGGTCGCCGGGAACACCGTCGGTCGTCAGCCGGCACTCGAACGAGACGTTCGCCTCGTTGGCAGTGACGGTGAAGGAGGCGCTGTCGGCCGTCAGGGCGTCGAGCGCGATGGTGACGACCGGAGCGGTCGTGTCCTCCCCGACGTCCGGGGGCTTGGATCCGTGGCTGGCCGGAGCGGCGAAGGAGACGACGACGAGGTCCGCGAGGTCGACACCGTCCTCGATGCCGACATCGATCCCGTAGGCACCGACCGGCGCGCCCTCCGTGACGAGGAGGTACCACGTGAGGTCGGTGTAGCCACGACTCAGCGTGAGCGGCCACGTCCCGGTCATCAGGTCGGTGTCGGAGAGCGCGAAGGGCATCCGCACCATGTCACCGCCGTCCGAGGCATAGAGCCGGGCGTCGCTCGCCACGAGCCCCTCGACCACGGGCGTGGCGGGGTCGTCGCCCGGACCGGTGAGCGCGAACGTGAGCACGGCCTCACCGTCGGTGGGCGCGTAGACGCGCACCGGAAGGGTCAGGTACGTGCCCTGGGTCCCGAGCGCCGGAACCGCTCCGCCCCACAGGACCGAGGTCGTGTTCGCCTCGACGGCGACGAGAGCCGTTGTCGTGGCGAGGGCGGTCGAGGGGTCGGAGACGTCGACGAGGTCGAGCGTCACGGCATACTCGCCGGTCGGCGCGGTCTCGGCGACCGTCATGGTGAGGTCGGTCGACACCCGGTCGCCCCGGGTGAGCGTGAACCCGTCGTCCGGACCCCACCACCCGACGAGGTCCTCGCCGCTCGCGGTCATCTCGACCGGGTCGGCCCCGGCCACGGCGACATCGGCCGGCGCGAGACCGGACGGTGCGTGAACGGTGATCCGCAGGCGAGCGTGCTCGATCGGCACGTCCACCCCAGGGGTTGTAGAGCGAGGCCGTCGTGACGAACGGCAGCGACTGGAACACCTGGGCCGGAGCGGCGAGCTGGACCGCGGGCAGGGTGATCGCGTCGACCTGCGCCTGGGTCGTGTCGACGAGCACGGGATCCATGTAGAAGCCCGGCAGGACGACCTCGTGCTCATGGAGGTAGCCGATGACGGCACGCGTGTCGTCGGCCATCTGGGCGAAGGCCGTGACGCCCGTCAGGGTGCGGTGGTTGACCGCTCCCGTGCTGAGCCCGTCGGTGGCCGCGAGGTTCGTCCACTCGACCGCGTCGAGGATGCGGGTCACGTGCCAGGTGAGGGTCGCGACGTCGAGCCACGTCACGCTGCCCGACGAAGGTGTCACCCCGGTTGTAGGAGAACCCGGAGTAGTCGACGAAGTTCTCGCCACCAGGCAGCGTGTCGGACGGCATCGGTGTCGTCGGGTCCGGGTCGGCCGAGCGGATGAACGCGAGGTCACCCCAGCTCGGGAGGGGATCCGTCGTGAATCCGACCGCCCGGTTGTAGTACTGGACGGAGTCGACGGTCAGCGGCACCGTCTTGCTCGCGGCCGTCCCGACCGCGACCGCGGCCAGCTGCCACGTGCTGTAGGGGATGTCGCCGGCCGCGAGACCCGGCAGCGCGCCGGTCGTCATCAGCGACTTGTAGATCGCGGCGTACTCGGGGGCCGCATCGAGGGCCGCCCCGTCCGCCGTCAGCCGGCCGGCCGGGTCCAGGCCGATGTCGTGGGCGAGGGTGAGCTTGGTCTGGACGTCGACGAGCTTCTTCGCCAGGACGTCGTCACTGGTCCGGGTGAGGTTGAGCCTTTCCAGCTCGGCCTCGGCGACGAACATCGCGTACTGCGGCATCGGGTCGCACGGCTCGATCTCCTCGACCGGCAGCGGGTCCACCGGGTTGTCGATCCACTGGCCCTGGAGCGGCAGGACCCAGACCTGGCGTCCGTCGAGCGGGTTGGTGATCGGGGTGACCCCGGGGACGGCGGTGTACGACACGGGCTGGACGCAGTACTCCAGGCTCACGCCCTCCTCGCCGGTGACGGTGTACTCGGTGAGGATGGGCGTGCCGTCGGCGGCGCGCAGCGCGACGACGAGATCGGAGTAGAGGGACCCGGTGTCCGGCGCACCACCCCACCGCCACCGCCGCCACCACCGCCACCGCCACCGCCGCCGCCACCACCTCCCGGTCCGGCGGCCCAACCGGTCGCCGGAGTGAGGACGACGCAGGCGGCGAGGCCGACGGCTGCCACTGTCCTGAGTCTCGCGAGGTGCTTCATGTGACCTCCCCTTCACCACATCGGGCCGTGGCCCGATGGCCGGGCGTGAGCCGGGTGAAGGTGGCGAGGACGGCACCCCCGAGGGCCGAGCGGCCCCTGGTCCTTCGCTGGTGTCGGCGCGCCCCTTCGCGCCCACGCTTCGATGGTTCGCCGGTTCGGACCCCGGCGACAAGAGCGGAGGTGGTGATCCCGGCCACACCGCCGTGCCGTGGGTGGGCTCAGATGTCGTATGCCGTGTCCGCGTGGGCGAGCTCCACCTCGTCGGGCCACACCGCGCCGGCCTGGGCGCGGCAGACCTCGGGGTCGTTCCACACGGGCAGGTGGGTCAGCATGAGCCGACGGACGCCCCCGGCGGCCACCGCCGCCTCGGCGGCCCGGCGGCCGCTGAGGTGGATGCCGGCGAGGTGGTCCCGCCCGTCGACGAAGGCGGAGTCGGCGAGGACGAGGTCGGCGCCGGCCATGAGCGGGCCGAGGTTGTCGCAGGTGTCGGTGTCGCCGGTGTAGGCGAGGGTGGCGCCGTCGGCCTCGACCCGGAAGCCGAAGGCCGGCACCGGGTGGTTCACGGCATACGGGGTGACCCGGAACGGGCCGACGTCGACCGCCGCACGGTCGTGGAGGTCCGCGAAGGCGAACTCCGCCGCCATCCCGCCGCGTCGCATCCCGATGTACATGCCCTCGACCCACCGACCGGCGCCGGGCGGGCCCCACACCGGCAGCGGGTGCGACAGGTGTCCCTGCGGCCGGTACTTGCGCGAGACGTAGAGACCGAGGAGGTCCACGCAGTGGTCGGGGTGCAGGTGGCTGAGGAAGACCGCGTCGAGCGCCGCGGGGTCGAGGTGGCGGTGGAGCGCGCCGAGCGCGCCGCTGCCGAGGTCGAGCAGGATGCTCACCGTGCGCCCCGCGTGCGTGGTCTGGACGAGGTAGCTCGAGGCGGGCGAGCCGGGCCCCGCGAAGGAGCCGGAGCAGCCGACGACGGTGAGCCTCATGCCGCGCCCCCCTCGGACACCTGGGACGACGTGAAGACGACGTCGATGTCGGGGCTGAGGCCGAGGAAGCGGCGGGCCAGCCGCCGGAAGGTCTCGGCGTCGCCGGTCGTCGTGAAGCCGTGGCCGGGCGCCGGCAGGTCGTCCGGGCGGAGCAGGTCGGCGTCGGCGAGCACGCGGTAGAGGTCCTTCGCCGTCTCCTCCGCCGAGGAGACGAGGGTGACGTCCTCGCCCATGACGTAGGAGATGACGCCGGTGAGCAGCGGGTAGTGGGTGCAGCCGAGGACGACGGTGTCGACGCCCCGCTCCTGGAGGGGGGCGAGGTACTCGTGGGCGACGCCGAGCAGCTCGGATCCGCCGGTGATGCCCTCCTCGACGAACTCGACGAAGCGGGGACACGGCTGGCTCAGGACGTCGAGGTGCGGCGCCGCCGAGAACGCGTCGAGGTACGCGCGGGACTGGTGGGTCCCGACGGTGGAGATGACCCCGACCCTCCCGTTGCGGGTCGCGGCGGCCGCGCGACGCACGGCGGGGTGGATGACCTCGACGACGGGCACGTCGTAGCGCTCGCGGGCGTCGTGGAGGACGGCGGCGCTCGCCGTGTTGCAGGCGATGACGAGCGCCTTGACGCCGTGGTCGACGAGGCGGTCGAGGCACTCGAGGGCGAAGGCACGGGTCTCGGCGATCGGGCGCGGTCCGTAGGGGGCGCGGGCGGTGTCGCCGAAGTAGGCGATCGACTCGTGCGGGAGCTGGTCGAGCACCGCTCGGGCCACGGTGAGTCCACCGTAGCCCGAGTCGAAGATCCCGATGGGTGCGTCGGCCACCGGTCAAGGGTAGGCGGAGCCGCCGTCACCGCCGGCCCGGGACCTCAGTCGCGTCCGTCACAGCGGCGGGGTCGGGCGGGAGCCCTCGCCGCAGGAGGGCGGCGAGTCCCGCCCCGGCGAGCGCCCCGAGCGAGTTGGCGAGCACGTCGGTCCACGACGGGACCCGGGTCGGCAGCGTCAGGCGCTGGACGAGCTCGATGGCAACGCTCGTCAGCATCCCCGCCCACGCCCACCACCAGACGCTGGTCCGCCGGGACAGGAGCCCGGCGACGAGGACCGGCGGGACGAAGACGAGGGCGTTGGTGAGGAAGGCGTAGTGCGCCGGGCGCAGGGCCTCGGGCGCCCCGAGGCCGAGGAAGAACCGGTACACCTCGAGGTTGAGCCGCCGCACGGACATGCCCCGCGGCCAGAGAAGGAGGATGACCAGGCCACTCGCATAGGCGATCCCGGCGCCCTGGAGCCACCACCGCTGCCGCGGCGTCACCACTCCCCCATCAGCGCGTGCGCGAGGGTCTCCTGGAGCCAGGTGAGGAACTCGTAGACCCCGACGGCGTGGGCCATCGGATGCTCCTCGCCGGCCTCGGCGACGGCGATCTCGAGCCGCTCGACGTCCTCGTCCTCGCGCAGCCCGAGACGCTCCCCGATGACCAGCCGGACGTCGGTGAGGGCGACCATGACCGCGACGGCCGTCCGACTCGTCGAGCTCGACGCGGTCGGCGTCGCGGCGCAGCGCGGTGATCGCCGTCGTCGAGGCCGTCGACCTTGCGCCGACGCAGCCCGTCCTCGGTGAGCCGGCGATACTCCGCCGCCGCCTCGGCGTCCTCCCGGTTGCCCGAGGGGAGCAGCCGCTCCAGCGCCGGGTCACGCTCGCCGAAGGACCGGGCCGACTCGGGGACCGGACCGGTGTCGGGCCAGGCACTGCTCTCGGCGCCGAGCTCGACGCCCCGGCCCAGGCCGCCGAGTCCCGAGACGATCTCGTCGAAGTCGGCGTCGCCGGTGCCCGGCGCGTCCTCGACGCCCTCCTCGGAGGTGAGCATCTCGCGAACCTGCTCCATGAGGCTGACGACGACGGCGCGCTCCACCTCGTCGAGCCGGGCGGCATACCGCAGGTGCTCACCCGACCCACGTCGCCGGAATCCGCGCGCCACTCACTCGTCCTTCTGGAAGGTCGCCCACAGCCCGTATCCCTGGAGGGCCTCGGTGTCGATCTCCATCTTCTCGCGCGGGCCGGTCGAGACGACGGCCCGTCCCTTCGTGTGGACGTCCATCATCAGCTTCTCGGACTTGGTCTTCGAGTAGCCGAAGTAGGACTGGAAGACATACGTGACATAGGACATGAGGTTGACCGGGTCGTTCCACACGATGGTGATCCACGGGACGTCGGGCTCGACGTCGGGGGACGCGACAGCCTCCTCCTGCTGCACCGGGGAGATCGACACGCTCCCCACAATAGGCTGCCGACCATGCCCTCCCACCCCAGCACGGCCCTGCTGACCGACCACTACGAGCTGACGATGCTGCAGGGCGCGCTGGCCTCCGGAGCCGCGCACCGGCACTGTGTCTTCGAGGTGTTCGCCCGCCGGCTTCCCGAGGGCCGCCGCTACGGCGTCGTCGGCGGGACCGGGCGGCTGCTCCGGGCCGTGGAGGACTTCCGGTTCGGGGATGCCGAGCTGGCCCGGCTCGAGGAGAGCCAGGTCGTCGACGCGGCGACCCTCGCCTTCCTCGCCGACTACCGCTTCTCCGGCGACATGTGGGGGTATGCCGAGGGCGACACGTACTTCCCCGGGTCGCCGGTGCTCGTCGTCGAGTCCGACTTCGCCCACGCGGTCCTCCTCGAGACCCTCGTGCTGTCCGTCCTCAACCACGACAGCGCCGTCGCGAGCGCGGCGTCCCGGATGGTCGGCGCGGCCGCCGGCCGCCCGTGCATCGAGATGGGTGGGCGGCGCACGCACGAGGAGGCGGCGGTCGCGGCGGCGCGGGCGGCATACATCGCGGGGTTCGCCTCGAGCAGCAACCTCGAGGCGGGGCGACGCTGGGGGGTGCCGACGGCGGGGACGGCCGCCCACGCCTTCACCCTTCTCCACGACGACGAGCGCGCCGCCTTCGCCGCCCAGGTCGCCTCGCTCGGCTCGGCCACGACCCTGCTCGTCGACACCTACGACGTGCCCGCCGCCGTGCGGACCGCGGTGGAGGTGGCCGGCCCGGGCCTCGGCGCCGTCCGCCTCGACAGCGGCGACCTGCTCGTGCAGGCCCGCGAGGTCCGGGCCCAGCTCGACGCGCTCGGCGCGGACCGGACCCGGATCATCGTCACGTCCGACCTCGACGAGCACGCGATCGCGGCCCTCGCGGCCGCGCCCGTCGACGGCTACGGCGTCGGGACGGCCCTCGTCACCGGTTCCGGCGCCCCGACGGCCGGCTTCGTCTACAAGCTCGTCGCCCGCGAGGACTCCTCCGGGCACCTCGTCGGGGTGGCGAAGGAGAGCACCGACAAGGCGAGCGTCGCCGGGCGGAAGTACGCGCTGCGCCGCCGCGACCGCCACGGTGTCGCCGTCGCCGAGGTCGTCGGGGTGGGCGCGCCGGTTGCCGACGACGGCGACGACCGGAGCCTGCTCGTCGCGCTCGTCCGGGACGGGGAGGTCGTCGGTGCGGAGGCGAACTCCGTTCCGGCGGCCCGGGACCGGCATGCCGCCGCGATGGCGGAGCTGCCGCCGCGCGCCCACCAGCTCTCCAGGGGCGAGCCGGTGCTCCCGACGCTCTTCGTCCCGGAAACGAGAACGTAACCTGCCCCTCCCTCCCGCGAAACCCCGGTCGCCGAGGATCGTGCCAACGAGTCACGACAGAGGAGGAGGGGCGAGCCATGGCGGACGCACCGCGCGACCGCTCGACGGTGGGGATGACGAGGCTCTTGGGCCTCCCCGCGCCGGGCCGGCACGTCCTTGTCGTGGGGGGAGGCGCGGTCGCGGCGCGCCGTGCCCAGGCACTGTCCTGGGCCGGCGCGACCGTGGTCGTCATCGCGCCCCGCCTCTCGGATGCGATGTTCGACCTGCTGGCCGAGCGTCGCATCGCCTGGGAGAACCGCCCGGTCCGCGAGGCGGACCTCGACGGGGCCTGGCTCGTCCACGTCGCCGTCGGCCACGACCACGCCGAGGCGATGGTCCGCAGCTGGGTGTGGCGGCGGCGGCTGACCAGCGAGCTCGAGGCGCTGCACCGCCAGCCCGGCTGACCCCCTGGTGACCACCTTTCCCGCCGGAGGCGGGAAAGGTGCACTTCACCCCGGAACATTTCCCGTGCGAAGACGAAGGTTCCCGGGTGAAGTGGTCCGGTGCCTGGGAGAGGCCGCCGCTCAGGCGCCGACGAAGGCCGGACCGAGGCTCGTCCGCAGCGGCTCGGTCAGCCGCTCCCGGACGGCCGCCGGGTCCTCGTCACGGCCGGCCGACGCGAGGATCTCCCAGATCGGGCTCGCCAGCGCCCGCCCGGGGTCCACGGCCGTCAACCGGTCCATGAGCGCCGGAGGGACGGGCTGCGGGTCGGGACGGCGGAACTCGGCCACGATCTCGTCGTAGTGCTCGCTCAGTACGGTGTTGTCGGGGTCGAGCCCGACCACGATGAGCATCCCCGTCGGCAACGTCCCGACCGGGATGACGCTCACCTCCGGGCGGTAGCGGGCCAGGACCTCGATGAGCGGGTAGACGTCGCCGGTCCACATGTGGGTATGCCGGACCCGCGCCGCCTCGTCGACGTCCCGCGGGAGGACGTCGTCGATGATGATGACCGACTTGCCGGTGCAGAGGCGCTCGGTGTTGATGACGTCCCGGAGCGCGAACTCGAAGATGTGCAGCCCGTCGACGAAGGCCAGGTCGAACGGCTCGCCGCCGGTCTCCGTCATCGGGTCGGCCCGCGCGAAGAACTCGTCGCTCGTCGTGCGGAACAGCCGGGTCCCGGCGTTGTCCAGCTCCCGGGTGATCTGGAAGTCGGGATCGATGCCGACACAGCGACACCGTGCCTGCGCCATGCTGTTGCCGTCGCGGACACCGATCTCGAGGTACGTCCGCGGTCGGAGCAGGTCGTGAACGGCACGCAGGAAGGGCAGGTAGTTCACGGTGCCGACCCTAGCCGACCGGTGCCCGAACCTGCTCGGTCAGCGCAGCCCGCTGAGCCGGCGGTAGAGGCGCTTGGCCGTCGGGTTGGCCCGGGCCTTGCGGACCGCCGGCTCGAGTGGCGCGGGCACCGCCTTCCGGATCCGCTGCAGGGTGCCGAGCTCACCCGGCTCGGCCGCCCCGCCCGCCGCGGTGACGGCCTTCGTCACCTTGGGCGGGGTCGCCGAGACCGACATGCCCCCGACGGCGTCGATCGTCACGTCGAGGCCGCACGGGGCGAGGACGCGCCCGAACCGGGTCGAGATCGTCATCGTGCCGGCGAGGCCGGAGAGGTAGCACTCGAGGACGGCGGCGCCGTCCCGGCCGACGAGGTGGCCAGGCAGGACGAATCCTCCCAGCTGGATCGATCCCGCGATCCGTGCCGAGCCCTCCGCGTGGACCGCCGGGAGGAACAGCCTGCAGGAGAGTCCCCCGCACCGACTCGGTGATCGTCACCGCCTCGGGCGGGATCGTCGGGATCGCGGGGACGCTCGTCGCGCCGACGTCGAGGACGAGGTCGGTGGCCTTGGGGTCGACGGCGACGACGATGTCGTCGACGAGGGCGGCGGGCAGGCCGGTGGCCGGAACGGGGGTACGGGCCGACCAGCCGTCACCGCCGTGCACCCCGACGGAGACGGTCCAGCGCCCGGCCGGGAGTGACTCGCCGAGGGCGGCGGTGCGGACATCGAGGCGGGCGGTCGCGCGGAACTCGCCGTCCGCGGCCTTCCCCTCGCCGTCGAGCCAGTACTCGAGCCGCGTGCGCCGGTGCCGCGCCGAGAGAAGGACGGGGCCGGAGGCGTCCGTCGTGCCGGCCACCTCGATGACCACGACCCCGTCGACCCAGTGGGCGCTCGCGCTGTGCACCGTCGGACCGTGGACGGCCGAGCGCGCGGCCGGGATCGTCAGGCACTCGTAGGCGCCCGCCACGCCGACCTTCTCGGTGCTCGCGAGGACCGCGGCGAGCTCGGCCGGCGTCATCGGCACGCCCTCGGCGACGGCGAGCTCGCGCCGGAGCAGGGCGAGTCCGGGGGTGACGGCCGCCGGGGAGATGCCGTGGACCCGGGGGACGTCACCCGTGGCGAGGTCGAGGACGAGCGAGCCGCCCTCGACGTCGAGCCGGGCGACGACGGCGTCGCAGTCGTGCTCCTGGGCGAACCGGGTGAGCCGCTCCAGCGCCTCGGTCTGCAGCAGCGCCCCGGCTCGGGGCAGCGCGGCCGGGATGACGAGGAGCCACGTGCCCTGCCCGGCCGCCGCGGCGTCCGCCGCGGTGCCCGGCACGACGGACACGTTGGGACGGCGGACGGCGAGCTCCTCGAGGCGGGCCCGGGTCTGCGGGCTGACCCCGTCGATCGGGACGAGGACCTCGAACTCGTCGAGCGGTGCCGTCTGGGCGTCGAGGGAGTGGACCAGGCCGGTGAGGCCCTCGCCGTCATGGTCGGACTGCAGGACGACGGACGTCAGCACGGGCATGTCGGACATGCTGCCACCGTTCGGCCCTCGGGGCGCGCTCCCGGCGCCCCGAGGCGGCGGGCTAGCGTGGAGGGGTGACCGACTCGCCGCGCCGCGCCCTCGTCATCGTCGACGTCCAGAACGACTTCTGCGAGGGCGGTTCCCTCGACGTCGCCGGGGGTGCCGACGTCGCGCGCCGGGTGGCGGACCTCGTCACGACGTCGGCGGACCGGTATGCCGCGGTCGTCGCCACCGCGGACTGGCACCATGACCCCGGCGACCACTGGGCCCCCGCGGGCACCGACCCCGACTACAGCCAGACCTGGCCGGTCCACTGTCGGGTCGGCTCCGGCGGCGAGGACTTCCACCCCGCCCTCGCCCCCGCCCTCCCCCAGATCGAGGCGGTCTTCCGCAAGGGGCACCACAGCGCGGCATACAGCGGCTTCGAGGGGTTCACCGGCGAGGCCGACGCCACCGAGGGGCTCGCCGAGTGGCTCCGCGGGCGCGACGTCGAGGCCATCGACGTCGTCGGGATCGCCACGGACTTCTGCGTCATGGCGACCGCCGTCGACGGAGCGCGTGCGGGCTTCGACGTGACGGTGCTCGTCGACCTCACGGCCGGCGTGGCCGAGGACTCGACCGCCACCGCCCTGGACACGATGCGGCATGCCGGGGTGACGATCGGGTGAGCCGAGCCCCGCGCGAGCCGGGCGCGGGGTCTGGAAGGATGCGCCCATGGACGCTGCGAACCCGCCCGAGGGCCCCGGGTCGGCCGACCCGACCGGCGCGGCCGCGACGAGCCCCGTCGGAGCCGACGGGACACCGACCCACGACCCCGTCATGGCCGACATCGCCCATGCACAGCAGCTCGCGACCGGTGGTGAGCGTGAGCTGGCCCGCGCCGAGTTCGCGAAGATCTGGGACCGGATCGGCCCGGACGGGGACCCGCTGCACCGGGTCTCGCTGGCCCACTACATGGCCGACGTCCAGGACGACACGGCCGCCGAGCTCGGCTGGGACCTCCAGGCGCTCGCCGCGGCGGACGAGCTGACCGACGAGCGGGCCAAGGCCTACCACCACACCCTCGCCGTCCGGGGTTTCTACCCCTCGCTGCACCTCAACATCGCGGCCGACTACGACCGGCTCGGCAAGCCCGACGAGGCCCGTGAGCACCTCGGTCTGGCGGAGGAGAGCCTCGTCCACCTGCCCGAGGGCGGGTACGGAGACCTCATCCGCTCCGGGATCGCCCGGCTGCGCGAGCGCCTCGGCTGAGGGTCACCGCCCACCGCGTCGACGCCAGGCAAGAGAAACACCAGCCGGGCAAGGGAACATTTCCCTTGCCCGGCTGGTGTGTCCACCATCGGGCGGGAAAGTGGGGACGGAGTCAGTCGCGGGGGGTGGCCCAGCTGAGCTGGTAGACCCCGTCGTCGACGGCCCGGCCGCCCTCGCCGAGCTCGAGCGGGCGGAAGGTGTCGACCATGACGGCCGTCTCGTCGAAGTAGTCGACGCCGATCGAGGCCTCCGACGCCCCCGGCTGCGGGCCGTGCGAGTGCCCACCGGGGTGGAGCGAGATCGACCCGAGCCCGATGCCCGAGCCCTTGCGCGCCTCGTAGTCGCCGTCGACGTAGAACATCACCTCGTCGGAGTCGACGTTGGAGTGGTAGTACGGCACCGGGATCGACAGCGGGTGGTAGTCGACCTTGCGCGGCACGAAGTTGCAGACGACGAAGTTCCACCCCTCGAAGACCTGGTGGGCGGGGGGCGGCTGGTGGACCCGGCCGGTGATCGGCTCGAAGTCGTCGATGTTGAAGACGTACGGATAGAGGCAGCCGTCCCAGCCGACGACGTCGAGCGGGTGGAACGGCACGACGTGCACGGTGCCGACGATGCCGCCGGAGCTGCCCGGCCCGGTGCCGCGGTGCTTGATGTAGACCTCGGTCTCCTCCTCGGCCCGGGCGCCGACGTCCTCGGCGAGGAGCGGGCCCTCCGGCAGCCGCAGGTCGCGCTCGCAGTAGGGGCTGTGCTCGAGGAACTGGCCGAACCTCGACAGGTAGCGCTTCGGTGGGGTGATGTGGCTGTTGGCCTCGATGCAGTAGGCGCGCAGCGGGTCCTTCGTCGACCGCCTCGGCACCCAGCGGTGCGTCGTCGCCCGCGGGATGATGACGTAGTCGCCCCGCCCGACGTCGAAGGACCCGAAGACGGTCTCCACCCGAGCGCGGCCCCGCTCGACGTAGACGCACTCGTCACCGATCGCGTTGCGGTACCACGGGCTCGGCGCTCCGGCCACGGCATACGAGATGCGCACGTCGCCGTTGCCGAGGACGAGGCGCCGTCCGGTGACGACGTCGGTCCTCGACACCGCCCGGGGCTCGAAGAGGTCGTGCAACCGCAGGTGCCGGGCCGCGAGGGGGTGGTTCGACGTCGTCGAGAGGTCGCCGATGATCCACTCGCGCACCTCGGCCACCGCCGACGGGATGCCCCGGTGGTAGAGGAGCGAGGAGTCGGACGAGAAGCCCTCCTCCCCCATCAGCTCCTCGTAGTACAGCTCCCCGGCCCGCTTGCCGCGGCCCGGCCGCCGGTGCTGCGTATGCCGCTTGGGCGGGATGCTGCCCATCGCCTGGTAGTGCGCCACTGTCCACCTCGCTGTGGTCTGGTGCGGTCGAGGGAGGCCGGCCCGCGCGTCCGCGACCGGCACCGGGCGCCTCGTGGGCGCCGCATCCGGCCACTGTAATCCGGGCGGGTGGGCGGGTCCCACGCCGAGGGCGCGAGCGGACCCGGAGCGACACGGCGTTGGGTACCGACCGCGCGGCGGGTTAGCCTGCTGGGCATGCCTGCGACGCCCACGACGGCCGCCGAGCGCGCCCTCTTCGAGGCGCTCGTCGACGACGCGGCCGTCTTCCCGCCCGCCGCGACCCCCCTCGACGACGCGCTCACCGCCCACGTGACGCACCGGAGCAGCCCGTATGCCGACCTCGTCGGCCCGCTGCTCGTCCCCGCCGCGTCTGCCCGGGACCTGCTCGCGCTGCTCGCCGACGGCTCGCATCCGGTGCCGGCCGGCCCGCGCGGCGAGGGGGTCCCGCTGCGGATCGGCCTCATCGCCCGCCCGGGCACGGACCCGCGCCTCGTCACCGACGCCCTGGGGCTGCTTCGCAGCTCCGACGTCGTCGAGATCGCCGGCGTCGAGATGGGCTGGACCCCCACGTGGCGGGAGGTCGACGTCGCCGGCCTGCCCCTGTCTCTCGAGGTCCCCCGGGGCGAGGAGCAGGCGGCAGCCGTCGCCGACATCGCCGCCGACGCCTCGGACACCGTGCCCGTCCAGGCCAAGTTCCGCACCGGAGCGACGCCGCAGTGGACCTGGCCGGACGAGGCGGAGCTCGCGACATTCGTCCGGACCGCCATCGACCACGACCTCGGCTTCAAGCTGACCGGCGGGCTGCACCATGCCGTCCGGGCCGACCACCCGACCCGTGACGGCGGACCCGACCCGCAGCACGGCGTGCTCAACGTCCTCGTCGCGACCCGCTGGGCGCTCAACGGCGCAGAGGAGGACGAGCTCGTCCCCGTCCTCGCCGAGCGTGAGTCGGACGAGCTCGTCCCCTACGTCACCCGGATGAGCGCGGCGGACGCGGCGATCGTCAGGGCGTTCTTCACCGCATACGGATGCTGCGACGTGACCGACCCCATCACCGAGCTGACCGATCTCGGCCTCGTGGAAGGAACCCGATGAGCCCCACCGGCATCACGAGCTGGCTGGACCTGCCGGAGCACCATGCCTACGGGATGGCGCATCTGCCCTACGGCGTCTTCTCGACGCCCGGCACCGCCCCACGGGTCGGCGTCCGGATCGGCGACCATGTCCTCGACGCCTCGGCCGTCGCGGCCCTCGGCGGCGACCCCGGCGACGGACCACCGCTGGCCCGGGTCTGGGCGACGCCCTCGCTCAACGCCTTCCTCGCCCTCGGTCGACCGGCCTGGCGGGCGGCCCGCGAGTGGCTGACCGAGGTCCTCCGGGACGAGGCCCACCGTGACGCCGTGACGCCGCACCTCGTCCCCGTCGAGCAGGTGACGATGCACCTGCCGGTCGAGGTCGCCGACTACGTGGACTTCTATGCGAGCGAGCATCACGCGACCAACGTCGGGCGGATCTTCCGGCCCGACTCCGACCCGCTCACCCCGAACTGGAAGCACCTGCCGATCGGCTACCACGGTCGCTCCGGCACGGTCGTCGTCTCCGGCACCGACGTCGTCAGGCCGAGCGGGCAGCGCAAGACACCGGACATGGCGGGGCCGACGTTCGGGCCCAGCGTGCGGCTCGACATCGAGGCCGAGCTCGGGTTCGTCGTCGGTGGCGCGACCCGGCTCGGCGAGCCGGTGCCGGTCGCGGAGGCCGACGACCACCTGTTCGGGATCGTCCTGCTCAACGACTGGAGCGCCCGCGACATCCAGGCCTGGGAGTACGTCCCGCTCGGCCCGTTCCTCGGCAAGTCGTTCGCGACGTCGATCGGCGCCTGGGTCACGCCGATGGAGGCCCTGTATGCCGCCCGCGTCCCCCTCCCCGGCCAGGACCCCGTGCCGCTCCCCCACCTGCGCGGGGAGCCCACCGAGGACGGCGCCGGGACGGCATACGGGCTGGACCTGCACTACGAGGTCGACTGGAACGGCACCCTTGTCTCCCACCCGGAGTACCGCGACATGTACTGGTCGCCGACCCAGATGATCGCGCACCTGACGAGCAACGGCGCGACGCTGCGCGACGGCGACCTCTTCGGGTCGGGCACCGTCTCGGGGCCGGAGAAGGACACCCGCGGGTGCTTCCTCGAGCTGACGTGGAGCGGCGCCGAGCCGGTCACCCTCGACGACGGCTCGACCCGGGCGTTCCTCGAGGACGGCGACACCGTCACGCTGCGGGCCTGGGCCCGTGGCGTCGACGGCAGCCGGATCGGCCTCGCCGAGGTGACCGGGACCGTTCGCCCGGCCCGCTAGCTGGCCGGCTCGCCACCCCGCCCGCCGCTGGTGTCGCGGCTCATCCATCGACCGTCCGGGTGAAGGTCAGGTGGGTGACGCCGCTCGGCGACGACACCGCCTCGATGTCGAAGGAGTCCTCCAGCCCCTCCAGGCCGTCCCAGAGGCGCACCCCCCGCCCGAGGAGGATCGGGACCTGGACGACGTGCATGTGGTCGACGAGCCCCGCGGCGAGGAAGTCACGCACGACGCTGGGGCCGCCGCCGATCCGCACGTCCTGCCCGTCGCTCGCCGCCCGGGCCGCGTCGAGCGCCTCCGCCGGGGTGGCGTCGAGGAAGTGGAACGTCGTCCCACCCTCCATCTCGAGCGGGGGACGGGGACGGTGGGTCAGCACGAAGGTCGGGGTGTGGAAGGGCGGGTTGGGACCCCACCACCCCGTCCAGTCCGGGTCGTCCTGCCATCCGGGCGGACCGAACTTGTGGGCGCCCATGATCTCCGCGCCGATCCCTGGATCCGTGCGTTGGGCAAGGGCGTTGTCGACCCCGTCGCTGCCGCTCGCGGCGGCCGCTGCCTCGGCGTCGGCGGCGGTGAGCTCGCCCCAGAACCGGGTGGCGAACATCCACTGGTGGAGACGGTGACCTGCGTGACCGAAGGGCGCCTCGAGGGACTGCGGCTCGCCGGTGGCGAAGCCGTCGAGAGAGATGGACAGGTTGTGGACCCGGGTGCGGGACATGGCTCACGCTCCTCAGCAGGTGGTCGTGCCGGCCGATGCCGACGCCGGCATCGGGGGGCTCAGGCGGTGGCGGCGTCGGCCTCCAGCGCCTCGGTCAGGAGGGTGACCAGCGCCTCGAGCTGGAGGTCGGCCGAGGCGTCGCCGCCCTCGTCGGACCCGTCCAACGCCCTCGCGGCGAGCCCCGCCTTGTCGTCGATGAGCTGCGCGAGCCGCGGGTCGATGGTCTGCGCCGCGATGATCCGCCAGGCGGTGACCGGCTCCGCCTGGCCGATCCGGTGGACCCGGTCGATGGCCTGCTCCTGCTCGGCCGAGGTCCACGACAGCTCGGCCAGGACGACGTTGGACGCCACCTGGAGGTTGAGGCCGACGCCGGCCGCGGTGAGCGAGCACACGACGACGGGGACGTCCGGGTCGGTGAGGAAGGACTCGATGTTCGCTCGACGGACCTTGGGGGTCTGGTCCCCGCGGATCGACGCATAGCCCATCCCCCGGCGGGCGAACACCTCCTCCGCCGTGTCCATGACGTCGATGTGCTTGGCGAAGAAGACGACCTTGCCGACGCTGCGAGCCAGCTGGGCCGCGTAGTCGGCGGCGAGGCCCGCCTTGGCCTGCCCGATCTTGCGCATCACCGTGAAGACGTTGTCGCCGTTGGTGCCCGAGCCGGCGTTCTCGCGCTCCGATGCCGCGACGCGACGGACCAGGTCCTCGTCGATCCCGTCGATGTCGGCGCCGCCCGGACGGGCGGACAACGCGGCCCGGTAGCGCGAGACGAGCCGGCGGGCCAGCTCCTGCTCCGCGGCCCGGATCGTCCGGCCGGCCTCGTCGTCGAGCTCGACGGGGAGGTCGGCGACGCGACGGGCCGGGATGTCGGCGGCGACGTCGACCTTGCGCCGCCGGACGATGCCCATGCCGACGACGCTCCTGCGCGCCGCGGCATAGAAGCCGGGGTCGGCGGGCGTGAGGCCGGTCTCCTCGAGCGCCGCCATGAGGGCGTGCCGGGGCTTCTTGTCGTCGATCCAGCCGAGGAACTGCCAGATCGCCCGGAAGTCCTCGATGTCGTTGATGAGGGGCGTGCCCGTCAGCGCCATGAGCAGGGGGTTGCCGCTGCGCGACCGGATCCGGTCGGACAGCCGAAGGACGTGCTGGGAGCGCTGCGAGGACTTGTTCTTGATGAAGTGCGCCTCGTCGATGACCATGCCCCGGAACCCGTGGTTGCCCAGCCAGCCCACGTGCCGGTCGAGGACGTCGTAGTTGACGATGACGATGTCGGCGAAGCCGTCGATGCTCTCGCCGTCGCCGTGGATGACGGTCGCCGTCCGTCGGGGCGTCCACAGCTCGGCCTCGTGGGCCCAGTTCGCCTTGACGACGTTCGGGACGACGACGAGGAGCGGGAAGGCGTCCGCGGCATCGGCGGCGAGCAGCGCCTGGGCGGTCTTGCCCAGCCCCGGCTCGTCCGCGAGGAGGAACGTGCGGTGGCCGTTCGCCGCCGCCGCGACGACCTGCGCCTGGTGGTGCATGAGCTCGAGGTCGCGAATGCCGTGGACGACGTCCTCGGGCTCCGGCAGCGGCATACACGTCGCGTCCCCGCCGTACTCGAAGCTGCGGAACAGCGGGTCGAGCAGCTCCCAGTCCCCCAGCCGGTTGGTCCGGGGCCGAGGCGACGGCACCGCCGAGAAGTCGGGCGCGAGGAAGGGGTTCGCCAGCTGGCGGGCGATGACCGTCTGGGGGACGACCCGACGCGTCGTCGCCACCTCGGCGGCCTCGTCGGGCTCGGGCTCCTCCTCCGGCTCGGGCTCGCGCCCGCCCGCGCGGAGGAGCTCGTTCTTGAGGTCGACCGCGGAGGCCGACACCACCGCGTCCTCGGCGAGCAGCTCCAGCAGCGAGGTGTCCCGCGCGGCGGTCTTGGCGAGGATCGTGGCGATCCCGTCGAGGCGCGTCAGCACGTTGGTCCGCTCCGCCTCGCGCATCGACGCATCCGCCTTGACGCGGGCGCGTTCCTCGCGGACGAGGAGGGCGACCACCTGGTAGGCCGTGCGACCGCTCGGCCGGACCTTGCCGCGCTGCGCGGCGGACTCCACCTGCCGGACCGTCTTGGCCAGCACCGGGATGATGCCCTCCTCGTCCCGGGCGCGCGGACGACGGCGGTCGCGCTGCGCCGAGCGTTGCGCGCCGGACCGATCCCGAACTCGTCGTGCCAAGCGGGTCCCCCTCCTGGGTCGAGACAGCAGGCAGCCGGGTCGGGGACGGTCGGCCGCCGCGCGAGCCGCGGGCCGCGGCCAGCCGCGGCACGGCATACCTGACCGGTGCGGACCGGCGCCGGGGACCGAGCCCCGGCCCCCCGACGCTGCACCGACCCCGCCGGACGGCGGGGCTACCCCACCAGCGTACGCGCTCCATCGGCCGCGGCGTCGCAGGCTCCCCCGGGAGGTCGCCGGGCGACCGGTCCCGGGCCGGGCCGCGGCTCAGCGCGCGAGGGCGGCCCCCGTCCACCGCTCGTCGTCGCTCACGTCCTCCCGAACGTCCAGCCACCGTGGAACGGGCACCACGGGACGGTCGCCGTCGTCGATCTCCGCGACGAGGGTTCCGTCCTCGTGCTCGTCGACCGCGACGACGACGCCGTCCCGCTCGACGCGGTACCGTCGCTTGCGCAGCACCCGTGCGGGAAGCGCCGCGAGGAGCGCCCACTCCTCCTCGTCGAGGTAGAGGTTCGTGCAGGCGACCTCCGCGGGCCCCGCACCGAGGCGGACCTTCTGACCGAGCTTCCGCACGACCGTCCCGTCGCCGTGGCGCACGAGGCGCAGCCGCAGCCGGGTGCCCGTGACGTAGCGGTCGACGATCTCCTGCCTGTCGACGACTCCCGCGGGCAGGCCGCCGAGCAGGAACCTGCGCTCGCGCTCGACGACGGCGTACTTCAGTGACGGGGTCATCGCCCCAGGCTAGGGACGGGCCGGGGACCGGCGAAGCGCCGGGCCGACCCACCGGCCGGCCGCGGACGACGCGCCGAACCCGCACCACCCCCGCAATCGGGATCGATGAGGGCGGAGCCGTAAGGCTCCCGCAAGGTCACCTAGGCCGCCGCGCCGCCGCGCCTTTGGCAGGCTGGCGGGATGCGAGTCGTCGTCACCGGTGGTGCCGGTTTCATCGGGTCCTCCGTCGTCGCCGCACTTCGGCATGCGGGCGCCGACGTCGCCGTCGTCGACAGCCTGCGGCCGGACGTCCACCGGGACGGCGGCGCGGCGGCGCGCGAGCGGCTCGCGGCCTCCGGCATCCCCCTGCTCGTCTCCGACGTCCGCGACCTGGCGGCCATGGAGGATGCGGTCCGGGGCGCCGACGCCGTCGTCCACCTCGCGGCGAAGGTCGGCCTCGGCGTCGACCTCGACGACATCGACGACTACGTCTCGAGCAACGACCTCGGCACGGCCGTCGTCCTGCGCGCGGCCGCCCACGCAAGGGTGCGCCGGGTCGTCCAGGCGAGCTCCATGGTCGTCTACGGGGAGGGCCGGTACCGATGCCCCGAGCACGGGGACATGCCCGCCCCGCCGCGCGAGGAGAGCCGCCTCGCGCACGGTCGGTTCGAGCCCGCCTGCCCGACCTGCGGCCGCGACCTCCTGCCGATGCTCGTCGACGAGGACGCGCCGATGGACCCCCGCAACA
Source organism: uncultured Actinomycetota bacterium (assembly GCA_963745335.1). Classification (GTDB taxonomy): domain Bacteria; phylum Actinomycetota; class Actinomycetes; order Actinomycetales; family Dermatophilaceae; genus CAVSJJ01. Next base: position 71,224 of record CAVUXP010000007.1, on the reverse strand, counting down.
CGTATGCCGCGACGAAGGTCCAGCAGGAGCACCTCGCCTCGGTCTGGGCCCGCGAGACGGCGGGAGCCGCCGTCTCGCTGCGGCTGCACAACGTCTACGGTCCCGGCATGCCCCGCTCGACGCCCTATGCCGGGGTGGCGGCGATCTTCCGCTCGGCTCTCGACCAGGGCGACGCACCGCGGGTCTTCGAGGACGGCGGACAGCGGCGCGACTTCATCCACGTCGACGACGTCGCCGCCGCGTTCGCCGCGGCGGTGCGCAGCGACGCGGACGGACACACGGCATACAACGTCGGCTCGGGCGTCGTCCACACGGTCGGCGACCTCGCCGCCGAGCTGGCTCGGGCCGCGGGCGGACCCGAGCCGGTCGTCACCGGCCAGTACCGGCTCGGCGACGTCCGGCACATCACCGCCTCCAGCGAGCGGGCCCGCGGGGCCCTCGCGTGGGTGGCGCAGGTGCCGCTGCGGGAGGGTCTGGCCGGTCTCACCGGCTGAGGCCGGCTGAGATCCGCCCGAGGCGGCCCTCAGCCGCGGGCCGCCTCCACCGGCCCCGGCAGGGCGACGTCGAAGCGACACCCGCCCGGGACGTTCGCGACGGAGATCGACCCGGCATGCGACTCGACGATGCCCTTGGCGATGGCGAGCCCGAGGCCGGCGCCGGCATCCCGGCTGCCTCGCTCGGGATCGGCACGCCAGCCCACCTCGAAGACACGGGGCAGGTCGGCCTCGTCGATGCCGCCGCACTCGTCGCGCACCGACAGCCGGGTCCGCCCGTCCTCCGCCCGGTCGGCGAGGACGACGACCCGTCCGCCCGGAGCCGTGTGCCGCACGGCGTTGCCGACGAGGTTGGTGAGCGCCCGGGTCAGCTCGTCGCCGCTGCCCATGACGGCGAGCCGGTCGCCCTCGGCCGGGGTCTCCAGCTCGAGCCCGACCTGCCGCTGGGCGGCATGGGCCTCGAGCTCGGAGAGGACGTCGTGGGCGACCTCGACGAGGCTGACCGGCGTGGGCGGGGCCGGCGGCTCGGACGGCACGGTGCTGACCCTCGAGAGGTCGAAGAGGTCCCCGACGAGGGTGTCCAGCCGATCGACCGTCTGGCGGATCTGCGCGAGCGCCGGACCCTGCTCGATGACCTCGTCCTCGAGCCCCTCCGCGAGGGCCCGCAGGCCGGCGAGGGGCGTGCGCAGGTCGTGGGACATGAAGGCGACGAGCTCGCGCCGGGAGGTCTCCAGGGCCCGCTCGCGGGCCTGCGACTCCGACAGCCGGACCCGCATCGTCTCCAGCTCGCGGCTGAGCGAGACGATCTCGGCCGGGGCCGCGTCCACCGCCGGGGTCGGTTCCCACTGCTCCGACCCGTGCTCGCCGAGGGCGCGCAGCGAGTCCGCGAGCGCGACGGTACTCGAGGCGACCCAGCGGCCGAGGAGCAGGGAGAGGACGACGGCGACGACCCCCGCGCAGCCGACGGCGACGAGGACGACCGTCGAGTCGTGCGTCGAGATGAACATCCGCTGGACATTGACGACGACGGCGAGGCTCACCGCGACGACGGGGACGAGGGCCGCGACGCCGACGAGCACGGCGGTGGCCCGACCGCGGAGCAGGACGAGCGCCCCGACCCCGAGGAGCCCGACGGCGATGGTGACGACCGTCGTGACGACGATGATCTGCTGCATGTCGCTCACGGCGTACCTCCCTCGTCGGCCGCGGGCCGCTCCGCCCCGGACCCGTCCGCGACCTGGCCGCCCGGGCCACCGTCGCCCGCGACGGGCTGGGCCGGGTCACCGAAGCGGTAGCCGGCGCCGCGGGCGGTGAGGATCCGGCGCGGGTCGGACGGGTCGGCCTCGATCTTCTCCCGGAGTCGGCGGACGTGCACGGTGACGGTCGAGGTGTCCCCGAAGTCCCAGCCCCACACCCGGCGCATGAGCTGCTCCTTGGAGAACGTCTCGCCCGGGTGGGCGACGAAGTAGGCCAGCAGGTCGAACTCGCGGGCGGTCAGCGACGCCTCGAGTCCCTCGACGTGGACGGTGTGGGCTCCGACGTCGACGCGCACCCCACTCGCCTCGAGGACCCGCGGCAGCAGTGCCACCGAGCCGAGCCGCTCGCCCCGGCGCAGCAGCGCCTCGACCCGGCCGACGGCCTCGCGAGGGCTGAACGGCTTGACCATGTAGTCGTCCGCGCCGAGCTCGAGGCCGAGCAACCGGTCGTCCTCCTCGCCGCGGGCACTGAGGACGATGACGGCGGCATGGTCGTCCTCGGCCCGACGGCGACGCAGCACCTCCAACCCCGACATGAGCGGCAGCATGATGTCGAGGATGACGACGTCGGGGCGCCGCTCGCGCCACTGCTGGAGCCCGCTGACCCCGTCGGTCGCGAGCAGCGGCTCGAAGCCCGCCCGGCTGAGATACGCCGAGAGCACGCTCGACACCGTTGCGTCGTCCTCGACGACGAGCACCGTGGCCACCATGGGTCGAGGGTATGCCGCGCCCGCGCCGCCGACCGCCCGCGCGAGCGCATGGGGTTGCCTCGTAAGGGTTTCGTCATCGTTCGGCCGCGACGCCGCCGACCCGACCCGCCTAGCGTCGAAGCATGCAACGCGTCGACGTCGTCCTGCCCGCCCTGGACGAGGAGGAGGCCCTGCCGTGGGTCCTCTCCCGGATGCCCGCGTGGGCGAGGCCGATCGTCGTCGACAACGGCTCCGCCGACCGGTCGGCCGACGTCGCCCGGTCCTTCGGGGCGCTCGTCGTCGAGGCCGCCCAGCGGGGCTACGGCGCCGCCTGCCACGCCGGCCTCATGGCGGCCGAGGCCCCCCTCGTGGCGTTCTCCGACGCCGACGCGAGCCTCGACCCGGGCTCGCTGGGAGCCCTGCTCGCGGCATACGAGGGTGGCGACCACCTCGTCGTCGGCGCGCGCCGGCCGCACCCCCGGAGTGCCTGGCCCACCCACCTCCGGATCGCCAACAGGGTTCTGGCCCACCGGGTCTCGCGTCGCATCGGGATGACGATCCCCGACGTCGGCCCGATGCGCCTCGCACCGACGGCTGCCCTGCGCGCCCTCGACATCGGCGACCGCCGCTCCGGCTACCCGGTCGAGACGGTCGTCCGGGCCGCGGACGCGGGCTGGCGCGTCACGTCGGTGCCCGTCGACTACCTGCCGCGTGCGGGCCGGTCGAAGGTGACGGGGACCTGGCTCGGCGCCGCCCGCGCCGTCCAGGACATGAGCAAGGTCCTCGCGTCATGAGGCGCCGGCATTCCGCGGCCGCGGTCCTCGAGGGGGCCGGGGCACCCGTGCCGGCGCCGGGCCACGCCGGGCGGCGCACCGACCTCGACACGGTCCTCGTCATCGCCAAGTCGCCCCGCCCCGGACGGGTCAAGACCCGACTCACCCCGCTCTTCTCTCCCGAGGAGGCGGCCCTGCTCGCCGCGGCCGCGGTCCGCGACACGCTCTGCGCGGCCGCCGGGACGGGGCGGCGGACCGTCGTGGCCTGGGACGGCCCCACGACCCCCTGGCTGCGGGGCGAACGGCTCGAGGTTCTCCCCCAGCGCGGCGACGGACTCGGGGAACGGCTCGATGCGGCGTTCCGCGACGCCCTCGGCCGCGCCGAGGACCGCCCGACCCTCCTCGTCGGGATGGACACCCCCCAGCTGGCGACCCCGGACCTCCTGGCCGACTGGGGCGACGCGGACGCCCTCCTCGGGCTGTCGGAGGACGGCGGCTTCTGGGCGATGGGGCTGCGGAGCTACCGGCCCGGGCTCTTCGACGGCGTGCCCATGTCGACCGACCACACCGGTCGCGACCAGCTGGACCGGCTGCGGGCCCTCGGGCTGCGGGTGCGGCTGCTCCCGACGATGCGCGACATCGACGAGCCCCAGGACGCCGCCGCCGTGGCCGCGCTCGCACCGGACACCCGGTTCGCCCGGACCTATGCGCGCCTCGTCGGCACGCCCTGCCACCCCGCGACCCTGTGGGAGAGCGCCCTCGCCGGCGCGACCGTGCGCGCCTCCTCGCCCGGCGGCTCCCTGCCCCCCTCCTTCGACATCGCCTCGTGGACGCGGCTGTCGGCGGTCGACGAGCTCGTCGTCAGCCGGTGCGCCGGTCCGGTCATCGACATCGGCTGCGGCCCCGGGCGGTTCGTCGAGGCGCTGGCCGCACGCGGCATACCGGCGCTCGGCATCGACGTCTCCGACGCCTCGGTGGGCCGGACCCGGGCCAGGGGCGGCTCGGCCCTGCTGCGCGACGTGTTCCGGACCCTGCCCGCCGAAGGCCGATGGCGCACTCTCCTCCTCGCCGACGGCAACATCGGCATCGGCGCCGACCCCGTGGCGCTCCTGAACCGCTGCCGCGAGCTGCTGAGCCCGCAGGGCGCGGCCGTCGTCGAGGTCGACCCCGACGAGACGAGGGACGAGCGGACGGAGGTGACCCTGCACGGTCCGCTCGGCCGGCGGTCGGCGCCGCTGCCGTGGGCCCACGTCGGCTCCGGCGCCCTGACCCGGTATGCCGCGCAGGCAGGTCTGCTGCCGATGGAGGACTGGAGCGCGGCGGGCCGCTCGTTCGTCGTCCTGCGCCCCGCTGCCTGATGGAGATCCCACCCGGAACCGGGGTGGCCCGGCCCGCGAGGGGGCACCGTAGGCTGCACGCGTGACCCTGCGCCGACGAAGCCCCGCCGAACGCGTGCGCGACTGGTTCCGCATGCTGGGCTGGCGGTCGTGGACCGCGCTGGGGATCGTCGCGACCGCGTTCCTCGTCATGATCGGGATCCGCCTGGCCGAGGCCCCGAAGACATCGGGCGCCCAACCGGGGATGCAGTGGGTGACCGCCGACAGCGCCAACCTCGAGTTCCAGGTCCCGGTCGACTGGACCGTCGTCCCGGCGACCGGCACCGCCGCCTCGGCCTCGGACGCCCTGTGGGCGGCGCTGCGCGAGACGACGGGCGAGTCCGCCGATGCGGGCGTGCCGCAGCGGAGCACGATCGAGCTGCTGACCCGGTCGCAGGACCTCACCTCGATCGAGGCGGTCGGGGTGACGTCGGTGCCGCTCTCGGCGATGCCGACCGTCGACCAGGTGACGGCCGCCCTCGACCAGGTCGCGGGCGAGCACGGGACTCCCACCGTCGTGACGACACCCTTCGGCGAGGGCATCACCTTCACGACGACCGCGGACAACCCCGGCGGGCCGGTCACGCCGACCGACGGGTCGACCCCGACGCCGAGCGAGGCCCCGTCCCCCGACACCGGTGCGAGCCCCAGCCCGAGCGGCTTCGGGGCGACGAGCCCGATGACGGCGCACTTCCGGCACCTGCTCGTGCCGGCCGCCGGCGGGGTCACCGACATCGCGTCGGTGGCCTTCACCCCCGACCGGACGTCGGAGATCTACAACAGGGTGCTCGCGACCCTGCGTCACCCGCTCTGACGGAGCCGACGGCGACTCAGCCGCGGAGCCCGCCCGTCGCGAGGAGCGGCACGGCGAGGAGGGCCACGGTCACCGCGCCGAGGACGGCCACTCGCGCGACGGGGGCCAGCCGGCGCGGCCCCCGGCCTCGGCCGAGACGACCCAGCCACGCCGCCGACGGCGCCACGAGCCCGTCGTGGACGGCGACGCCCCCGGCGAGCCACACGAGCGCCCGGACCCACTGCGACACCGGGACATCGGCGAGGAAGAGCCAGCCGCCGACGCCGAGCAGGACGACCCCCACCGTCCCGACGAGGACCCGCCGAGGGCCCCACGGGCGGGGGTCGGTGGACTCGACCGACATCACAGCACCTCCAGGCGCGAGACCCACTTGGTCTGCAGGACCCCGGGCCGGGCCGGGGCGATGATCCGGGCCGGATAGCCGTGGTCCCGGGTGAGCCGGTGCCCGTTGAGGGTGAGCGCGAGCAGGGTGTCGGGGTGCTCGGCGAACCGGCGCGGAAGGACGCTCTCGCGGTAGGCGCCGCGCCGCTCCGCCGAGACGACGCGGACGTCACCGCCGACGTCGGGAGTGAGGTCGGCAGCGTCCCCGGCAGCCGCGTCGGAGGCGGCCGCCGCGACGACGTCCCGGACGCGGACGCCACGCCACGTCGCCGAGGCGCTCCACCCCTCGACGCAGGCGATCGGCAGGCTGACCGTGTGCAGCGGCAGCGCCCGGATCTCGGCCGCGCTCAGCCTCCGCTCCCCCGCCGCGGTCCGGACGAGGACGGACCACGACTCGTCGTCGACGGGGTCGACCGAGGCCGGTATGCCGGCCGCCGCCGCCGTGCGGTTGACCGGCACCCCGAGCGGGCTCGTGCTCGGCCGGCGGCTGCGCAGCACGGACACCCCCTCGAGGGCACGCACCGACGAGCCCACCGTCAGCAGGACCGCCCCGGCCGCGACCCCGAGAGATCCCACGACGAACGCCCGCCGGCCCTCGGAGGCGACCACCTCGCGGTCCTCCCCCGAGAAGGCCGCCCGCACCGCCGGGGTCTTCACGGCGATGTGGACGGCGAGCGCGCCGATGGTGACCCAGGCGAAGGCCCAGTGCACCCGGGTGAAGCCGAAGCCGAAGACGTACCACTGGGCGACGTTCGCGATGCCGCTCGTCACCATGAGGAGCGAGCCGGCGACGAGCACGGCGATCGACGCCCGCTCGACCATCCGCAACGGCGAGCCGAGGACCGGCCGCTCGAACAGCCGCGGGTAGGCGGCGTACAGCTTGGCGAGGAGCAGCGGGAGGCTCGCCGTGCCGCTCGCCACGTGGAGCCCCTGCGTCACCCGGTAGCCCCAGGCCGGGGAGGTCGGCAGCGGGAGCCAGCCGACGGGGTGCTGGTGCAGGTGGCTGACGAGCCCGGTGACGAAGCAGACGGTGAAGGCGATGCCCAGCCACACCCCCAACCGGGCGACGACGGACCGGTGGTGGACGGGCGAGGTGAAGTCCTCCGGGTGCGGGGCACGCGGCAGCGGGAGCCGTCGCGCCTCGGCGGTGTCCTCGGGCTTCGGCTGTGAGGCGGCGGATTCCGCACGGAGAGAACGCATGTCATCGACGGTAGGCTCGGCTGCCCCGCCGCAGGAGGCCCCCAGCGCTTACCGGACGATGACGGCGGCCCCGCGGACCCACCGGCCCGTGCTCGCCCCCGCTGCCCGCTTACGGGACGGTGACGAAGCGCCGGCACCGGTCGCCGGCGGACGACGTCCGGAGGTCGATGAGGGAGAGTGGGGCGATGCGTCGGATCGTCCTCGGCACCGTCCTCACCGGTGTCCTCGCGGCGGGGTATGCCGTGGCGGGGGACCTCGACGCCGACCGGGTCCGGCTCACCGCCCTCACCGCCGGCTGGTGGGCCGTGTTCGCGGCCGTCGGCTGGTGGGCGCTGCGCCGGCCGGCTCCCCGCCTGTCCCGCCCGGTCCTCACCGTCACCCTGCTCGCCCTGCTCGTCCAGCTGCCCGGGCTGTTCGCGCCACCGCGGGCGAGCAGCGACGCCTACCGCTACGTGTGGGACGGCCGGGTCCAGCTCTCGGGGGTCTCGCCCTACCGCTACGCCCCGCTCGACGACCGGCTCGCCCGGCTTCGCGACCCCATCCTCTTCCCCGGGATCGGGCCGGGGGACCGCTCCGGCGTCGTCACCGCCCCGCTGCCCACCGACCGCCGGGCCCTGCTGGCCGACACGAAGAACGACCCACGCACCCGGATCAACCGGCCCGAGGTGACGACGATCTACCCGCCCGTGGCGCAGGCGTGGTTCACCCTCGTCGCGGCCATCACCCCGTGGAGCCTCGGCACGCTGGGACTCCAGGTCGGCGGGGCGCTCCTCGCCGTCGGCATCGCCGCCGCCCTCGCCGAGCTGCTCCGGCGCCGCGGACGCTCCCCCACCGGGGCCCTGTGGTGGGCCTGGTGCCCGACCGTCGTCGCCGACGTCGGCAACGGCGCCCACATCGACGTCCTCGCGGTGGCCCTCGTCCTCGGTGCCGTCGTCGTCGCCGACCGGGCGCTGCGCCGGCCCGGTGCGGGTGGCATCGCCCCGTGGGTCCTCGCCGGCGTTCTCGTCGGGCTGGCCGCCGCGGTCAAGCTCACCCCGCTCGTCGTCCTCCCCGCCTTCATGCCCTGGCGGCGGCTGCGTTGGAGGGTCCTCCTCGCGCCGGCCGCCGCTGCGGCGACCCTCGCGCTGTCCTACCTCCCCCACGTCCTCGCGGCCGGCTCGCTCGTGCTCGGCTACCTGCCCGGCTACCTCCGCGAGGAGGACGGCAACAACCGCGCCTCGTCGCTCTCGCTGCTCCTGCCCCGGGACCTCGCCGCGGCCGCTCGCCCTCGCCGTCCTCGTCGCCGTGGCCGCCGCCGTCCTGGCCCGCCGCGATCCGGACCCGGCCACCGGGGCGCTGTGGCTGTTCGGCGCGCTGCTGCTGGCGACGACGCCCGTCTACGGTTGGTACGCCCTCCCGCTCATCGCGCTGGCCGTCCTCGTCGGCCGGCCGGAGTGGCTCGTCGTCGCGTTCGGGTCCGCCGTGGCGTACGCCGTGGCGTCCAACCGCCCCGTCCCGGCCCTCGTGTATGCCGCGGTCACCGTGGCGCTCGCCGTCCTCCTGTGGCGACGGACCGGACACCGCGCGGAGCACGAGGTCGACGGTGGTCCCCCGGCACGGCATACCGCTCCGGCGGACGCGGCGGCGGGCCGACCGGTCAGCGGATGACGACGACGACGGTGTCGGCGACCTTGTCGTGGAGGCACTGGCGCCGGGGGTCCCACAGGAGCCAGGCGTCGTCGAGCAGCCGGGCGATGCTGGCGAACGTCCCGAGGAGGGGCACGAACTGGAGGGCGCCCGTGCCGACCGTGATGGCCTGTCGGCGGAGCGCGTCGGTGACGGAGAGCGGGCCGGGTGCCTCGACCCGGCGAACCCGCATCCCGAGCGCCAGCTTCCCCGGGGTCGCGCCCTTGGCGACGAGGAAGCTCGTCTCGTAGAGGAGGGAGACGACCAGCCCGATGACGACGATCGGCACGAGCACCCCGCCCATCTGGCGCTGGAACGCCGCGAGCTGGGAGTCGAGCGCCGCCGCGTCGCCGCGGGCCGCGACGGACATCACCTGGTTCATCGCGTCGACGAGGTCGCTCACCCACGGCCAGGCCAGGGCGAACCCGATGACACCGGTGACGATGTTGTCGAGGATCCTGGCGAGGAGCCGCTGCCACCATCTCGCGAGCGGCGTCCCATCGGAGGCGACCGGGCCGGAGTTCACCCAGGGTGAGGGCCGCCAGTACGGCACGGGCTGCTCGAGGTGACCCCCGGGCGCCTCGGGTCCGCCGGAACCGGCTCCGGGCGTCGGACCCGCCGCCGGCTGCTGCCGGGCCGTCGGGGACACCTTCGGGGTCGTCCGGTTGGTCCAGAGGATCCCGTCCCAGTAGCGGAGCTGGTCGGGGTCGAAGGGGTCCTCGTACCACCCCGAGTGCTGTGCCATGGGCACCACTGTCCCATGCGCGCGCCCGGCCCCGGCGCCAGGCCCGCCGGGGTCAGGCGGGGCGCCGTCAGAGGTTGCCGCGGCGCTCCTGCTCCCGCTCGATCGACTCGAAGAGGGCCTTGAAGTTGCCCTTGCCGAAGCCGAGCGAGCCGTGCCGCTCGATGAGCTCGAAGAAGACGGTCGGGCGGTCGCCGAGCGGACGGGTGAAGATCTGGAGCAGGTAGCCGTCCTCGTCACGGTCGACGAGGATGCCGCGCTTCTGCAGCTCCTCGATCGGGACGCGGACCTCGCCGATCCGGGCGCGCAGCTCGGGGTCCTCGTAGTAGGCGTCCGGCGTCGCGAGGAACTCGACGCCCTCGTCGCGGAGCCGGTCGACGGTGTCGAGGATGTCGTTCGTCGCGAGGGCGAGGTGCTGGGCGCCCGGGCCGCCGTAGAACTCGAGATACTCGTCGATCTGGCTCTTCTTCTTGCCGAGGGCGGGCTCGTTGAGCGGGAACTTCACCCGGTGGTTGCCGTTGGCGACGACCTTGGACATGAGGGCGGAGTAGTCGGTGGCGATGTCGTCACCGATGAACTCGGCCATGTTCACGAAGCCCATGACCTTGTTGTAGAAGCCGACCCACTCGTCCATCTTGCCGAGCTCGACGTTGCCGACGACGTGGTCGAGAGCCTGGAAGTAGCGTGCCGGGGCCCCCTCGCGCTTGCGGTAGGTCGAGGCGGCGGCGACGTAGCCGGGCAGGTAGGCGCCGGCATACTCCACCCCGTCCACCGTGCGCTGGACGAGCGTATGCCGCGTCTCGCCGTACGTGCCGATGGCGGCGATGCGGACCGTGCCGCCCTCGTCGCTCTCGTCATGGGGCTCGACGAGGACCGTCGCGCCGGCCCGGCGGGCCTGGGCGATGCACGTGTCGACGTCGGGCACCTCGAGGGAGATGTCGTCGACGCCGTCGCCGTGCTTGGCGTGGTGGGCGATGAGCGGGCTGTCCGGCGCCACGGCACCCTTGAGGACGAAGCGGATCGAGCCGCTGCGCAGGACGAATGCCTTGTGGTCGCGCTGGCCCTGCTCCGGGCCGCGGTAGGCCTCGAGCTCCATGCCCCACGCGGTCTGGAAGTAGTGCGCGGCCTGGGTCGCGTTGCCGACGACGAAGCTGACGGCGTCCCAGCCGGTGACGGGGAACGGGTCGCGGCTCTCGTCGTAGTCGACGAGCCCGACGAGCTGCTTGAGCTGGTCGAGCTCGAGGCCCGCGGCGCGTTCGTCGGTCGTGAGGTCGATCGTCGTGTCGCTCATCCCCTCACTGTGGGCTGGGTCACAGGCGTTAGGCAAACCTCGGCTCTCGAGCTAGGCACCCTGCGCAGAGTGCTGGACGCGCGTCGGCAGATCGATGGACAATGTGCCATGCACTCATCGCATGGCATCGACCATCTCGACGCGCGGATCATCGCCCTGTTCACCGAGCGGCCGCAGATCGGCGTCCTCGGCGCCTCCCGCGAGCTCGGGGTCGCCCGGGGCACCGTGCAGGCCAGGCTGGACCGGATGGTCGAGCGCGGCGTCATCCGCGGCTTCGCGCCCGAGATCGACCCGGCCGCCCTCGGCTACCCCGTGACGGCCTTCTGCACCCTCGAGATCCGCCAGCGCCAGGGGCACGGTGCCGTCGTCGACCACCTCTCGGCCATCCCCGAGGTGCTCGAGATCCACTCGATCACCGGGGCGGGTGACCTCATCATCCGGATCGTCGCCCGCGACAACGCCGACCTCGGCCGGGTCATCGACCAGGTCATCGACGACACCCACGTCATCCGCGCGAACACGGCGATCTCGCTCGTCACCCACCTGCACCAGCGCACCGCCCCGCTCGTCCAGGTCGCCGCCCGCGAATAGCCCCCCCCCCCCCCCCCCCCCCCCACTTTCCCGCCCGATACACGACACACCAGCCAGGCAAGACTTCTTTTCCCTTGCCTGGCTGGTGTTTGTCTTGTCTGGGCGGCGGGCGACGGCCTCGCCCTCCGTCCGGCGGGCTACTCCTCGCCGTCCTCGGGCGGGCGCAGCCCGTCGTAGATCTCCTTGCAGACCGGGCAGACCGGGAACTTGTCCGGGTCGCGACCGGGCACCCAGACCTTGCCGCAGAGGGCGATGACCGGCTCGCCGGACAGGGCGCTCTCGAGGATCTTCTCCTTGCGGACGTAGTGCGAGAACCGTTCGTGGTCACCCGGCTCCTGCACCTGCGGCAGGGTCTCCTCCCGCTCCAGGACCGCGGTCTGGGTCTGGGGCTGCGCCGCGGGGGCGTTCGGGTCGTCGAGGGGGACGGGGGGCTCGCTCATGCCGCCATTGTTCCAGGTTCGCGTCCAGCCGGCCCTGGGGCGGGTGCTGGCGGGCTCCCAGCAGCCGGGGCCAGGATGGGTCGATGAGGCCGTGGCTGCTTCTCGACGTGGACGGACCGCTCAACCCGTATGCCGCCCCGTGGTTCCGTCTGCGCGAGCCCGCCGACGGGTTCGCCTTCCACCACCTGACGATCGAGCCGGGCCGGAGCTACCGGGTGGCGCTCAACCCCGAGCATGGCCGGTGGCTCCGCGACGTGGCCTCCGTCGTCGACCTCGCCTGGGCGACGACCTGGCGTGACGCGGCCAACCGGCTCATCGCCCCGGTGCTCGGCCTGCCGCAGGACCTGCCCTTCGTTCCCCTCCTCGGCCCCTTCGTCGGCTCACCCGACTACGGATGGAAGACCGACCAGGTCAGCGACTGGGTCGGAGACCGGCCGTTCGTCTGGCTCGACGACGAGATCACCGAGCTGACGCAGGCTCAGGCTCGCCGAGACCGCCGGCGTGGGCAGGCACCTCGCCCGAGCGGTGTCCCCCGACGTCGGGCTCACCCGGGAGGACATCGCTGCCGTGGCCGACTTCGCCGGAAGCCACACCTGACCCGGCAGGCCGGGGCTCCGGATCGGTCCCGCGCAGCCGTCGGCGCCGGTCAGTTCTGCGTGGGGTCCGCGGGATAGAAGGCCACCCACGAGAGCGGGCCGATCTGGCGGCGGAGGACGTCCTGCCACAGCCGGGCCGGGATGGTCCGTGAAGGCGTCGAGCGGCTCGGCGTCGACGACGTACCAGCTGCCGGTGCGGATCTCCTCGTCGAGCTGGTCGGGACTCCAGCCGGAGTAGCCCGCGAAGATCCGCATCCCTCCGATCTCGGGGGCGAGACGCAGGGGTGGGGTGTCGAGGTTGACGAGGCACATCGACCCGAAGAGCCGCATGACCCCGGCCGGCTCGTCGACATCGCCGGGGATCGTGACGAGGCCGAGCGCGGAGTCGAGCTGCACCGGGCCGCCCTGGAAGATCGCGTGGGGGCGGCTGAGGTGCTCCTCCCAGCCGGGCAGGACGTCCTCGACCTCGGCGTCGAGCGGCCGGTTGAGGACGACGCCCTGGGCGCCCTCCGCGTCGTGGTGCAGGACGAGGACGACGCTGCGTCGGAAGATGCCCTCCTCGATCTGGGGTGTCGCGACGAGGAGGCGCCCTGTCGTGTCGTCGCGGCTCACTCCGCCATTCTGCCCGCTTCACTGCGGCGCGGGGGGCGCCCTCGACCGCGCGGACCGCCCGGTCCCCGTCGGCGGCCGCCCCCTCTGCCCTGGCCGCGCCCGGGACGCCCCTCGAGGAGCGGGCGCCACACCTCGTCCGGCACCGGCGTACCGGGGGGCCGGCCGCCGCCGAGCCGGCCGATGGTGTCGTCCCCGGGACGGACCCGGGCCGACTGCGTCGGCGCCCCGGCGGCCTCGAGCAGCCGCTCGGCCATCCGCCGTTGGTGCGGCAGGACGAGGGTGACGACGGTGCCCCGCTCCCCGGCCCGGGCGGTGCGCCCGCCCGGTGGAGGTAGTCCTTGTGGTCACGTGGCGGGTCGACCTGGAGGACGAGGCCGACATCGTCGACGTGGATGCCGCGCGCCGCGACGTCGGTCGCGACGAGGACGGGGACCCCGCCGTCGCGGAACGCCCCGAGCACCCGGTTGCGGACGGACTGGGAGAGCCCACCGTGGAGGGATGCCGCGAGCACGCCACGCTCACGCAGCTCACGGGCCACCCGGTCGGCGCCGAGCTGGGTCCGGACGAAGACGATCGAGCGACCGCGACGGTGGGTCAGCTCGGCGGTGAGTGCCTTCTTGTCCGGTGGGTCGATGAGGAGGACCCGGTGGTCCATCGTCGTCACCGACGCCGTCGCCTCGTCGGTCGAGTGGGTCACCGCATCGACGAGATAGCGCTCGACGAGCGTGTCGACCCCCTTGTCGAGCGTCGCCGAGAACAGGAGCCGCTGACCGCCCGGCGGGATGAGGTCGAGGATGGCGGACACCTCGGGCAGGAACCCGAGGTCGGCCATGTGGTCGGCCTCGTCGAGGATCGCGGTCTCGACCCCGCCGAGGTCGACCGCGCCGCGCTCCGCGAGGTCGGTCAGCCGGCCGGGCGTCGCGATGAGCAGCTCGACGCCGCGGGCGAGCGCCGAGATCTGCGGCTCGTAGGACAGGCCGCCGGCCACGAGCCGCAGGCGCAGCCCGAGGACGTGGACGAGCGGCTCCAGCGCATCGTTGACCTGCATCGCCAGCTCGCGGGTCGGGACGAGGACGAGGGCCAACGGCCGACGGGCCTCGGCCCGGCGGCCGCTCTCGGCGATCCGCGCGAGGGTCGGCAGCCCGAAGGCGAGGGTCTTGCCCGACCCCGTCTGGCCCCGGCCGAGGACGTCGCGGCCGGCGAGGGCGTCGGGGATCGTCGCCGCCTGGATCGGGAAGGGCTCGGTGATGCCGTCGCGGGCGAGCCGCTCGACGAGGCGGCCCGGCAGCCCGAGGGCCGCGAACCCGTTGTCGTCGGTGACCGGCGCCGCGGCGCCGGAGGCGCGGTATGCCGTCCAGTGTCCGCGGCGGCCGGGTCCCGGTCCCCGAACCGGTCGGTGTGCCGACCCTCGTGCCGGTCGCGACGAGCGGGGTCGGCGACGCGGCCGTGCCGACCGCGCTCGGGCCGGTCCGGACGGGCGGCCCGCTCGGGCGGCGAGGTGCGCGCCGGGCGACGGGTCGGGGTCTCGGCGGCGCGGTCACCGCCGACCGACCGGCCGGCGGATCGGGAGGGGCGCTCGGATCGGTCGCGCTGCGGTCGGGACGAGCGCTCGGATCGGTCGCGCTCCGGTCGGGACGAGCGCTCGGGTCGTCCGGAGCCCGCGGGCCGCTGCGGGCCGCCGGAGCGCGCGTCACGCGGGCCGGGCCCCGTGCGCTTCCCCGCGTCGCGGGCCGCTCTGCCGTCGCGGTCGGGGCGGGACGTCGAGGAGGAGCCGCGTGACCCCTCGGGACGCGGGCGGGCGCGGCCCCGGTCGGGGCGCTCCTCGCGGCGCGGGCCGGCCGTCGGCGCGGGGGGACCGCTCGGAGCGAGGCGGCTTCTGGCCACCCCGCTCGGGACGGGCGGGACGCCCGCGCTTGGCCTCGGCCTTGCGGGCCGCGCTCCATCGAGCCTTCTTCGGCCCGCGCGGCCGGGAGCCCTTGGGGGCAGGCATGGTCATCTCGCTTCGGTCGTCTTCGGGGTGCCTGGTCGTCGGACATGCCACGGCGAACGGCGGAGATCGCGAGGGATGGGGACGGGCCGGTGCGGTCGGTTGCCCGGCGGGCGAACCACCAGGATATCAGCGGCGGCGGCCCAGCCACCGCGCGAGCAGCCAGCCCAGGCCGACCCCGACGAGGTCGGCGACGGCATCCCAGACATCCCCGTCGCGGTGCGGCAGGAGCGTCCACTGGATCAGCTCGCTCACCGGCGCGTGGAGGGCGGCGACCCCGACGACGAGTCCGGTCCTCAATCGGGCGAGCAGCGCGAAGAGCACCGGCAGCGCGAAGATCGTCGCGTGGGCGATCTTGTCGGCGTTGGGGAAGGGCGGCGCGCCGCCCGCCCCGGGGCGCGTAGAGGACGACGAGCTGCACGGCGAGGGCGATGGCGAGGGCGGTGAGCCAGTAGCCGCCCGGCCACTCCCGGTCCCCCGCGCCCTCCTCGGACGTCACCGGCCCGTTCCCGACAGCCGCTGCAGCCGCCACTCGGTGAGGGCCTGGACCTCACCGGCCAGCCAGATGCAGGCGACGGCGACGGGAAGCTCGACGAGGAGCGCCATGACGACCGCCTCCATCCGATCGACCCCCCGGGAGGTGACGATGTCGAACCACGCGTCCACGACGAGCATCGTCGCCGCGGAGGACGCCCACACCGGCAGCCAGCGCGGGCGGCGGAAGGCGGTGTAGGCGGCCGCGGCGAGAACGACGACGAGCATGACGTCGAAACCCACCCAGGCGAGGTCGTAGTGCACGGCCACCGCGCGCTTCGGCAGCGTCGCCGCGAGATAGCCCGCCCACGGGATCGTGAGGGCGGCCCCCACGGCGAGCCCCCAGGCGGCCACCGAGACGGCCCGGGCGACCGTCCGCGGGTCGGGGTGCTCGCTCGTCATGGGGACATCATCACCCAGACCGCTGTGGCCCCCCACGGGGGCGCCGGTCGAGGTGACCTTCCAGACAGGCGGGATCCGACCGACACCGGGCGAGCGCACGCTGGAGGTATGGCAACCGAGTCCATGATCGAGACGGCCCGGGCGCTCGTCGCTCCGGGCAAGGGCATCCTCGCGGCCGACGAGAGCTCACCGACCATGGCCAAGCGTCTGGCCACGATCGGGCTCGAGTCGACCGAGTCGCGCCGCCGGTCCTACCGGGAGATCCTCTTCACGACGGAGGGCCTCGGCGACCACATCAGCGGCGTCATCCTCTTCGACGAGACGATCCGGCAGCGGTCCGCGGCCGGCGTCCCGTTCCCCGACGTCATCGCCGCGCAGGGGATCATCCCTGGCATCAAGGTCGACGGCGGCACGAGGCCGCTGGCCGGGTTCCCGGGCGAGGTGGTCACCGAGGGCCTCGACGGCCTGCGCGACCGGCTCACCGAGTACGTCCGGCTCGGCGCGCGCTTCGCCAAGTGGCGCGGGGTGATCCGGATCGGGGACGGCATGCCGAGCCCGGCCTGCACCTCCGCGAACGCGCACGCGCTCGCCCGGTATGCCGCGCTGGCCCAGGAGGCCGGTCTCGTCCCCATCGTCGAGCCGGAGGTCCTCATGGACGGGACGCACGACATCGCCCGGTGCGCCGAGGTGACCGGCGAGGTGCTGTGGACCGTCTACACCGAGCTCGCCCGACACCGGGTCGACCTCGCGGCCAGCCTCCTCAAGCCGAACATGGTCCTCCCCGGGCGCGACTGCCCCGACCAGGCGAGCGACGACGCCATTGCCGACGCGACGCTGGCCGTCCTCCGCGCGACGGTGCCCGCCGCGGTCCCCGGGGTCGTCTTCCTCTCCGGAGGGATGAGCGACGAGCAGGCGACGGCGCGGCTCGACGCCCTCAACCGCCGGGGGACGCAGCCGTGGGAGCTGAGCTTCTCCTTCGGCCGGGCCCTCCAGGGACCGGTGCTGCGGGCCTGGGCCGGCGACGAGGCCAACCGGGCCACCGCTCAGGCCGCCCTGCTCCGCCGGGCGCGGCTCAACGGTGCCGCGCGGCACGGCGGCTACTCGCCGGAGATGGAGGTGCCGGAGACCGTCGCGATGAGCAGGTAGCGCTCGTGGTCGATCTCCCGACCCCAGTAGATGGGCTCGGGTAGCCGACGGACCGTGACGTCGGCGACGTGCGGCAGCCCCCGGAGGTATGCCGCGAGCTCGTCCGACGGCGCGCCCGGCGCGCCACGGGACGGTCGGCCCTTCCCCCGCGTCGGGCGCCTCCGACCCCCACACGCCCTCGACGAGGACGAGTCGACCGCCGGGCCGGACGAGGGCGACCCAGCGGCGCAGCGCAGCGTGCGGGTCGGGCAGGGCCCAGACGATGTGCCGGGCGAGGACCGCGTCCACGCCCCGGTCGGGCAGCGCCGGGGTCGACGCGTCGCCCTGCTCGACCCGGACCCGGTCGGCGAACCGGGCCGTCTTGGCACGCGCGAGCCCCACCATCCGGTCCGACAGGTCGACCGCCCACACCCGGTGACCGGCCTCGGCGACGAGCTCGGCGAGGGTGCCGGTGCCGCACGCGAGGTCGGCGATCTCCGCCGGTGCGGGTGGGAGCGCGCCGAGGACGAGGTCGCGCCAGGCGACCCGGACGGCCGGGTCGCGCAGGCCATGGTCGGTCTCGGCGTCGAACCCGTCCGCCTGCCCGTCCCAGTAGGCCCGGGCGGCGCCGAGATCGAGGCCCGCCGCGTCGTCGCTCCCCGGCATCCCCCGACCCTACGATGCGCCACCTACAGTGGCGGTCATGACGTGGTGGGACGCAGTGGGATGGTTCGGGTCGGCACTGCTCGTCTTCTCCCTCATGCAGGCCCGGGTGCTCCGCTTCCGGATCCTCAACCTCCTCGCCTGCGTCATCCTCGTCGCGTTCAACGCCGCCGTGGCCGTGTGGCCGATGGTCGCGATGAACGTCGTCCTGTCCGTCATCAACCTCTACTTCATCCGGCGCCTGCTCTCCCAGCGGCGTGACGAGTCGGCGTATGCCGTCCTCGAGGTGCCGATCGAGGACCGCTACCTCCAGCACTTCCTCGGCGTCGAGAAGGCCCAGATCGCCCGATTCTTCCCGCGCCTTCACGCCGGGCGGCGCGGATCCGGAGAACGACGGTGAGCGGACGGCATACCTCGTCGAACAGGGCAACGAGACGGTGGGCGTCGTCATCGTCCGGGACGCCGGCGACGGCACCGCGGAGGTGGAGCTCGACTACGTCACGCCCCGCTTCCGGGACTTCACGCCGGGCGAGTTCGTCTTCCGGCGCAGCGGGCTGTTCACCGGCCACGGCTTCCGGCGGATCCTCACCCCGCCGGAGATGGTCGACCCGTACTACGGACGGCTCGGCTTCGCCCGCGAGGGCAACCGCTGGTCCCTCGATCTCCCGGCCGCCTGATCGACGCGCGGAAGCGGTTCCGCGAGACGAATTCACCGCTCGTCGACCACTCTCCGAGAAACGCCTGTGTTGTCGGTCACGAAGGGTGTCCTTCTTTTCCGCCTGTCGGCTCCTCCTGCCGAAATGGGGCCGCGGCCGGGGTAATACGATTCTCAAGGTTTGATCGATCACTGAGCCCAGGAGGCTAGGCAATGGCGCGGTTCGTCTATGACTTCGAGGAAGGCAACAAGGACCTCAAGGACCTCTTGGGTGGCAAGGGGGCGAACCTCGCCGAGATGACCAACCTCGGCATCCCCGTCCCGCCCGGGTTCACCATCACGACGGAGGCCTGCCGGACCTACCTCGAGACCGGTTCCGAGCCGACCGAGATGGCCGAGCAGATCGAGGAGCACCTCGACCCGCCTCGAGGCCAAGCTCGGGCGCACCCTCGGCAACGCCGAGGACCCGCTGCTCGTCTCGGTCCGTTCCGGCGCGAAGTTCTCGATGCCCGGGATGATGGAGACCGTCCTCAACGTCGGCCTCAACGACGAGTCGGTTCTCGGCCTCGCCAAGCAGACCGCCAACGAGCGGTTCGCCTGGGACTCCTACCGCCGGCTCATCCAGATGTTCGGCAAGACCGTCCTCGACCTCGACGGCGACCACTTCGAGGACGCCATCGACGAGGCCAAGAAGGCCAAGGGCGTGACCAACGACGTCGACCTCGACGTCGAGGACCTCAAGGGTCTTGTCACGGCGTTCAAGGAGATCGTCGAGCGCGACAGCGGCGACGCCGTTCCCCCAGGACCCGCGGGCCAGATGCAGGCCGCGACCCTTGCCGTCTTCAACTCGTGGAACGCCGCCTCGCGCCATCCTCTACCGCCGCCGCGAGCGCATCCCCGCCGACCTCGGCACCGCGGTCAACATCCAGTCGATGGCCTTCGGCAACAAGGGCATGGACTCCGGCTCCGGCGTCGCCTTCACCCGTGACCCCGCGACGGGCGCCGTCGGCGTCTACGGCGACTACCTCCAGAACGCCCAGGGCGAGGACGTCGTCGCCGGCATCCGCAACACCCTCACCCTCGCCGACCTCGAGGGCCTCGACAAGAAGTCCTACGACGAGCTGCTCGACATCATGGCCCGGCTCGAGGACCACTACCGCGACATGTGCGACATCGAGTTCACCATCGAGCGCGGCAAGCTGTGGATGCTGCAGACCCGCGTCGGCAAGCGGACGGCCGCGGCGGCCTTCCGCATCGCGCTCGACCTCGTCGACGAGGGCAAGATCTCCGAGGACGAGGCCCTCCAGCGGGTGACCGGCGACCAGCTCGCGCAGCTGATGTTCCCCCACTTCGACACCTCCGGTGAGCGCGACCTCCTCGGCAAGGGCATGAGCGCCTCCCCCGGCGCCGCGGTCGGCCAGGCCGTCTTCAGCTCCGCACGGGCCGTCGAGATGGCCGAGGCGGGCACGCCGGTCATCCTCATCCGCCGCGAGACCAACCCCGACGACCTGCCCGGCATGGTCGCCGCGAACGGCATCCTCACCAGCCGCGGCGGCAAGACCTCGCACGCGGCCGTCGTCGCGCGCGGCATGGGCCGGACCTGCGTCTGCGGCGCCGAGTCCCTCGACGTCGACACCAAGACGTGCAAGTTCACGACGAGCGACGGCACGGTCGTCAACGAGGGCGACGTCATCTCCATCGACGGCTCCACCGGTGAGGTCTTCGCCGGCGAGGTCGCGGTGAAGGACTCCCCCGTCGTCCAGTACTTCGAGGGCACGATGTCCGTCGAGGAGGGCGGCCCGCTCGTCAAGGCCGTCGACCGCCTCATGAAGGCGGCGGACGCCAAGCGCACCCTCAAGGTCCGCGCCAACGCCGACAACGCCCCCGACGCGGCCCGCGCCCGCCGGTTCGGAGCCGAGGGCATCGGCCTCTGCCGCACCGAGCACATGTTCCTCGGTGAGCGTCGTGAGCTCGTCGAGCGGCTCGTCCTCGCCGACACCGACGAGGACCGCCAGGCGGTCTTCGACGAGCTGCTGCCGATGCAGCGGCAGGACTTCGTCGAGATCTTCGAGGCGATGGAGTCCCTCCCGGTGACGATCCGCCTCCTCGACCCGCCGCTCCACGAGTTCCTCCCGGACCTCACCGAGCTGTCGGTCAAGGTCGCCCTCGCCGAGGCCAAGGGCGAGGTCGACGACAAGGACGTCGAGCTGCTCCGGCACGTCCAGCGCCTCCACGAGCAGAACCCGATGCTCGGTCTGCGTGGCGTCCGGCTCGGCCTGGCCATCCCCGGCCTGTTCGAGATGCAGTCCCGGGCGATCCTCGAGGCCGCGGCCATCGTCACGAAGAACGGCACGAGCGCCAAGCCGGAGATCATGGTCCCGCTCGTCGGTGCCGTCCAGGAGCTGTCGAGCATCAAGGTCGAGATCGACCGCGCCGCCGAGCAGGCCCGCGCCGAGCACGGCATCGATCTCGACCACATGGTCGGCACGATGATCGAGCTGCCGCGGGCAGCGGTCACCGCCGGTGACATCGCCGAGGTCGCCGAGTTCTTCTCCTTCGGCACCAACGACCTGACCCAGACGACGTGGGGCTTCTCCCGCGACGACGTCGAGTCGGCCTTCTTCGGCAAGTACATGGAGATGGGCATCTTCGGGGTCTCCCCGTTCGAGACCCTGGACACCCAGGGTGTCGGCAAGCTCGTCGAGATGGGCACGTCCGCCGGTCGCGGCAC
This sequence comes from uncultured Actinomycetota bacterium, assembly GCA_963745335.1. Classification (GTDB taxonomy): domain Bacteria; phylum Actinomycetota; class Actinomycetes; order Actinomycetales; family Dermatophilaceae; genus CAVSJJ01. Next base: position 50,207 of record CAVUXP010000007.1, on the reverse strand, counting down.
CCGCGAGAACCTCAAGGTCGGCGTGTGCGGCGAGCACGGCGGCGACCCCGAGTCGGTCCACTTCTTCCACCAGACGGGCCTGGACTACGTGTCCTGCTCGCCGTTCCGCGTCCCCGTCGCCCGGCTCGAGGCCGGTCGCGCCGCGGGCGAGGGCGGCAGCGACACCCGCTGACCGCCAGGCGGCATACCCCGGTATGCCGCCGCACGGACCGGCCCCGGTAGCCCGGCTACCGGGGCCGGTCCGCGTCCGGCGACGCTCCGATGGCCACGACGCTTCCCTCGTATCCCGCCTCGGCGACGGCGTCGAGGAGCGCCTGGTCGGCGACGTCCGCGTCCACGACCGCCTCGCAGCGTCCCCGGCGGACGTCGGTCGCCGCGGAGACGACGCCGTCGACGTCCTCGAGGCAGTCGTCGATGAGCAGGCCGCACGAGGCGCAGTGCATCCCCGTCACCTCGATCGTCACGGTTCGGGTCGACAGGGCCCGTCCTTCCGGGTGCCGGGTCATCGGACGGAGATCGTCGCGGTGTACATCCCCATCGAGCACGAGATAGGGATGTCGCCGGAGGGGAGCGTGCCGAGATCGATGGCCCGCTCCCCCGTGGCCGGGAGGGTCGTCTGGAACCCGAAGGACGGCAGGACAGTGAAGATGATGCACGAGTTGGTGTCCTGGGTCCGCAGCACCAACCGGGTCGGCACGCCCGAACGGGCACCGACGAGCGACGGCTCGTAGCCACCCGAGGTGGCGTCGATCGTCAGCACCTGGACCCCGTCGACGAGCGGCGGCGGCGCGATCGCGGTCTGGCCCCCGTGGACGGCGGCGACGGCGCGCTGCGCGGTCAGCGGCGAGCCCAGGGACACGAGTCCGCCGTTGAGGGTGACGAGGCCGATGACGACGACGACCGCGCCCAGCGCGAGGCCGAGGCCGCGCGATTCGCGACCGGCATACCGCTGGGTGACGAACCCGAAGACGGCGAACATCGGGGCCGTGCCGAGGACGAAGACGGCCATGACGGCGCCCCCGGCCAGGGCGGACCCCGCCGTCGCGGCGAGCAGCATCATCGAGACCGTCACCCCACACGGGATGAGCAGCGTGGCCACGCCGAGAAGGAAGGGCGCGAACGCCGACGCCGAGCGGGTGCTGCGGCGCACGACGCGGCTCCACGAGGCCGGCGGCGCGAGGACGATCCGATCGAAGGGCCGGACCCCGAGCGTGGAGAGGCCGAGGACGACCATGACCGCCCCGGCGAGGAGGTTCGCGACGCCGCCGACCTTCGCGTCGAGCTCGACGAGTGAGCCGAGCGCCCCGAGGACCAGGCCGGCGAGGGTGAGGCTGACCAGCTTGCCCACGAGGAAGCCGGTGACCGGGACGAGGTCGTCGCCGACACCCGTCGCGGCCTGCGGGGCGCCCGCAGCGGCGGCCGAGCGCTTCTGTCGCGCGATGAGCCCGACGAGGAGGCCACCCTGGGCGACCGCGCAGGTCGTCGCGCCGGCCAGCAGGCCGGCACCGAAGACGGCCCACCAGCTCATCGGATCCTCCCCGGGTCGCTGCCGCCGACGGCTGGGGTCGGGCCGGTGGTGGATGGGTGTCCCGGACCAGTGTGGGGTCCCGTGGCAGGGGTGCTCATGCCTCCACCGTCCCGGGGGCGCTCGACGCTTCCCCGCAGAATCGATGAAGATTTGACGAAGACCGCCTCCGGGAGCGGTCAGGTCCGGGGCGACTCTCCGAGGTGCGGGTCGCCGACGTCCACCGACGGGAGCCGGACGGTGAACCTCGCCCCGGTGCCGGGGCCGTCGCTCGCCGCCTCGACACTGCCACCATGGGCCTCGATGACCCCGCGGACGATGGTGAGCCCGAGGCCGCTCCCCGCGCCGTCAGCCGTCGTCCGGGCCTTGTCGACCCGGTGGAACCGGTCGAAGACCGCCGCGAGCTGCTCGACGGGAATCCCCTCGCCGTTGTCGGCGACCTCTACGAGCATGTCTCCATCGCGGTCCGAGCGGGCCGAGAGTGCGACCCGACCGCCCGACGGCGTATGCCGGAGTGCGTTGTCCAGGAGGTTGGCCAGCACCTGCTGCATCCGCACCGGGTCGGCGACGACGGGCGCGGGCGTGTCGCCGATGGTGACGGCGAGCTCGACGCCCTTCGCGGCGAACCGGGGGCGGGCTGCCGTGGCGGCGGACGCCACCTCGTCCCGCAGGTCCAGGGTCTGCCGCGAGAGGTGCAGGGCGTGCTCCTCGGCCGCGGCCGAGTCACGAAGGTCGCCGGCGAGCCGGCGCAGCCGCTCCACCTGGGCGCGCATCGTCCCGTAGGTGGCACCCTCCGGGGGGACGACGCCATCCTCGAGGCCGTCGATGTAGGCCTCGAGCGTGGCCAACGGGGTCCGCAGCTCATGGGCGAGATCGGAGAGGAGACCGGTCCGGGTGGCCTCGGTGTCCGCGAGCCGCCGCGCCATCCGGGTGAAGGAGGTGCTGAGGTCCTCGAGCTCGGCGGAGAAGGCGTCGGCCGGCGGGTCCACGGCATACCGGCCGGCGGCGACCTGACCGGCCGCCGCGGCCAGGTGCTCCACGGGGAGCGTGACCCGTCGGACGAGGAACAGCGAGGCGAGCCCGGCCGCGACGAGGGAGACGATGCCGCCGACGAGGAGCCCGATGGCGAACGAGGACCGGAACGCCTCCTCGGCGTGCATGCTGACCAGCGCGGACTGGACGCCGCTGCGGGCGAGGTGGTCGTGGAAGAGCCCCGGGGCGACGAGGGAGGCCGTCGCAACGAGAGCGATGGCGCCGACGACGAGGACGACCGCCTGGGCGCCGATGAGGTAGACCGCCAGCCGGGGACGGCGGGACGGTTCCGCGCGGGTCATCCCGGGCCCATTCCGTAGCCGACGCCGCGGACCGTTCGGACGAACCGGGGGCTCTCCGCGCCGTCCCCGAGCTTGCGGCGCAGGTGTCCGACGTGGACGTCGACGAGGTGCTCGTCCCCGCCCCAGTTGCCCCCCCAGACGGCGTCGACGAGCTGGCGCCGGGTGAACGCCATCCGGGGCCTGGCCATCATCGTCGCGAGCAGGTCGAACTCCGTGCGAGTCAACTCGACGCCCCGGCCGTCGACCGTCACGGAGCGCGCCTCGGTGTCGAGCATGAGCGACCCGAGGACGAGGGGCGCCACGCGCGGCTCGGGCTCGGCGGCGCTGCGGACGCGCGGCCGGCGCAGCATCGCCCGAACCCGCGCGACGAGCTCTCGGGGCGAGAAGGGCTTGACGAGGTAGTCGTCGGCGCCGACGGTCAGGCCGACGATCTTGTCGACCTGCTCGTCCCGAGCCGTGAGCATGACGACGTACGCGTCGCTGAACCCGCGGAGCCGACGGCACACCTCGAGCCCGTCGAACCCCGGGAGCATGATGTCGAGGACGACGACGTCGGGATCCTCCCGCCGGGCGATCTCGACGGCAGTGGGTCCGTCGTGGGCCTGGGTGACGACGAACCCCTCGCGCTCGAGGTAGCTCGCCACGACGCCGGCGAGGGCCCGCTCGTCGTCGACGACGAGAACACGGACCGGGTCGATCATCTGCCACCTCCTCCGCTCCGCCGACCGGCTGAGGGAACGCTACCCGGCCTCGCGCCGCCGCACGGTGACCCAGAGCCGGTGGGCCGTGACGACCATGACCACCCAGCCGAGCCCGAGCAGCCACCCCGCGACGACGTCGGTGAGCCAGTGATGGCCCAGGAAGACCCGGGAGAGGCCCATGGCGACCGCGAACACCCCCGCGAGGACGATCGTGGCCGCCCGGGCGCGCGCGTCGCTCCAGTGGGCCAGGAGGAGGTATGCCGCGAGCCCCATGACGACCGTCGCGTTGAGGGTGTGACCCGACGGGAACGACGGCGAGGACTCCAGCGGCGGGACGGCGAGCTCGACGGGCGGGCGGGCCCGGCCGACGAGCTCCTTGCCGAGGGTCGTGAGGGCGAGCGAGCCCGCCGTGGCGATGAGCATGAGCGCGACCGGGGTCCACCCGCGCCACAGCCAGGCGATGGCGAGGGTGAGGACCGCGGCGAGGATCGGCATCCCGATCGCGCCGCCGAGGTCGGTGAAGGCGGTGACGGCGGAGTCGAGTCCCGGCGAGCGCCACGCGACGGCCTGGTCGAGAACCGGCTGATCGAGCGCGGCGAGGCCGTCGTTCTCGGCCACCGACTCATAGACCTCCGCCGCCCCGAGGTCGAGGAGGAGGACGGCGAGACCGCCGACGAGGGCGGTGCCGACGAGCACGAGGTTGGCCGCGGACCAGCGCACGACCGGGGCGATCCGAGCGGCCAGGCGCAACGACGAGCGCGGCGCAGCCGGCGCCCGGACCGGGTCCGCCAGTCGGCGACGTCGCGGCCCCCGACCCGCTCGTGGTCCGCGGCCGGCCTCGGCCGGGGCGGGTCGGCGTCCGGAGGCGGCATACGGCATTCAACCTCATCGCCCGGCACCCCCGGACACGCCGGTGGCCCGGTCCCTGACGAGAGGGACCGGGCCACCGGGGTGAGACGTGGGCCGAGCCGATGGTGGAGGTGGCGGGAATCGAACCCGCGTCCACTGACGGGAAACCAGGGCTTCTCCGGGTGCAGTGCGCTGTGGAGTTTCTCGGCCCCAGGGCTCGCGCGCACACGTTCCCTGACAGGCCCAGCCGAGTGAGAGTCCCGCGTCGCCCCTCGGCGTGACGACGCAGCACAGCTTCCTAGTCGACGCCAGGATCTAGGTCGGAAGCGAACCTAGGCTGACGGACTTCGGGGCTCGCTCAGGCGGCGAGGGCGAAGTCGGTGCGCTTGGAATCGGCACCTATTGGTTTGCACGGAGCGTTGACGAGATGACCGTGCGTCCTCGACCCGCTTCCCCTGACCAGCCGACCAGTGTCGAAACCGATCACCCCCATGAGGGGCTCAACCCACGCTGTTCACTTGTCACTTGTCGTCGGACACCCCGCAGCACGGGGATCCATCCGACCAGTATGCCGTTCAACGCGCGGGGCCCCAACCGGATTCCCCGTGCGCCGGACGATCACCGGGTGACGGCCCGGGGACGACCGGAGTGCGGACGAGGTGAGACGGGTGTGACCTGGCTCATAGGATTGGACCTCGCCGCCGACACCGAGGAGACCCCCGTGTTCGAGAAGGTCCTGGTCGCCAACCGAGGTGAGATCGCCGTCCGGGCGTTCCGCGCCGCCACCGAGCTCGGCGCGAAGACCGTCGCCGTCTTCCCCTACGAGGACCGCACGTCCGAGCACCGGCTCAAGGCCGACGAGTCCTACGAGATCGGGGAGCAGGGCCACCCGGTCCGCGCCTACCTCGACTACGAGAACGTCGTCCGGGTCGCGCAGGACTGCGGCGCCGACGCGATCTACCCCGGCTACGGCTTCATGTCGGAGAACCCGCGGCTCGCGGAGGCATGCGCGGCCGCCGGCATCACCTTCATCGGGCCACCCGCCGAGGTCCTCCACCTCACCGGCAACAAGGCCAAGGCCATCGCGGCGGCCCGGGCCGCCGGGCTGCCGACGCTGCGCAGCGCCGAGGCCAGCACCGACCTCGACGCCCTCGAGGCGGCGGCCGCCGACATCGGGTTCCCGGTGTTCGTCAAGGCCGTCTCCGGCGGCGGTGGCCGGGGCATGCGCCGGGTGGACGACCCGTCGCGGCTGCGCGACTCGCTCGAGGCGGCCCAGCGCGAGGCGGAGTCCGCCTTCGGCGACCCGACGCTCTACCTCGAGCAGGCCGTCGTCAACCCGCGGCACATCGAGGTCCAGATCCTCGCCGACCGCGACGGCGAGGTCATCCACCTCTTCGAGCGGGACTGCTCCCTCCAGCGCCGTCACCAGAAGGTCGTCGAGATCGCTCCGGCCCCCGACCTCGATGCCGACCTGCGCGGGCGCATCTGCGCCGACGCCGTCGCGTTCGCCCGCTCGATCGGCTACGTCAACGCCGGCACGGTGGAGTTCCTCGTCGGCGAGGACGGGTCCTACGTCTTCATCGAGATGAACCCCCGGATCCAGGTGGAGCACACCGTCACCGAGGAGGTCACCGACGTCGACCTCGTCGTCTCGCAGATGCGGATCGCCTCCGGCGAGAACCTCGCCGACCTCGGCCTCGACCAGGCCGGCATCCGCACCCGGGGCTTCGCCCTCCAGTGCCGGATCACGACCGAGGACCCCGCCAACGGCTTCCGGCCGGACGCCGGGCTCATCACCGTCTACCGCAGCGCCGGTGGCGGCGGCATCCGGCTCGACGGCGGCACCGTCTTCGTCGGCGCCCAGGTCAGCCCGCACTTCGACTCGATGCTCGTCAAGATGACCGCCCGGGGACGGACCTTCGACACCGCGGTCCGCCGGGCCCGGCGGGCGCTCGCGGAGTTCCGGATCCGCGGGGTCTCGACGAACATCCCCTTCCTCGAGGCCGTCCTGTCCGACCCGGTCTTCCAGGCCGGCCGGGCGACGACGAGCTTCATCGACGAGCGGCCCGAGCTCCTCAGGGCGCGGATGTCCGCCGACCGCGGCACGAAGCTGCTGACCTACCTCGCCGACGTCACCGTCAACCAGCCCAACGGGCCGGCCCGCACCCACATCGTCCCGAGCCTGAAGCTGCCCGAGGTCGACACCGACGCGCCCCGACCCGCCGGCAGCCGCGACCTGCTCCTCGAGCTCGGGCCGGCCGGCTTCGCCCGGCAGCTGCGCGAGCGCAGCGACGTGCCGGTGACCGAGACGACGTTCCGCGACGCCCACCAGTCGCTCCTCGCGACCCGGATGCGCACCCGCGACCTGCTCGCCGTCGCCGACCACGTCTCGCGGCTCACGCCGCAGCTGCTGTCGATGGAGGCCTGGGGCGGAGCGACCTACGACGTCGCCCTGCGCTTCCTCTCCGAGGACCCGTGGGACCGGCTGGCCCAGCTGCGCGAGGCGATGCCGAACGTCCCGCTCCAGATGCTCCTGCGCGGGCGCAACACCGTCGGCTACACGCCCTACCCGACGAAGGTCACCGACGTCTTCGTCGCCGAGGCCGCCCGCACCGGCCTCGACATCTTCCGCATCTTCGACTCGCTCAACGACGTCGGCCAGATGCGTCCGGCCGTCGAGGCCGTCCTCGAGACCGGCACCGCCGTCGCCGAGGTCGCCCTCTGCTACACGGGCAACCTCCTGCACCCGGACGAGAAGCTCTACACGCTCGACTACTACCTGCGGCTCGCCGAGCAGATCGTCGACACCGGGGCGCACATCCTCGCCATCAAGGACATGGCCGGGCTGCTCCGGGCCCCGGCCGCCGCCCGGCTCGTCACGGCCCTCCGGGAGCGCTTCGACCTCCCGTGCACCTGCACACGCACGACACGGCGGGCGGGCAGGTGGCGACCCTCCTCGCCGCCATCGACGCCGGGGTCGACGCCGTCGACGCCGCGAGCGCCCCGATGGCCGGGACGACGAGCCAGCCGTCGCTGTCGGCCCTCGTCGCCGCGACGAACGGCACCGACCGCGAGACCGGGCTCGACATCGACGCCGTCATGTCGCTCGAGCCCTACTGGGAGGCCGTCCGCCGCCTCTACGCGCCGTTCGAGTCCGGGCTCGCCTCCCCCACCGGACGGGTCTACGTCCACGAGATCCCCGGCGGGCAGCTGTCGAACCTGCGTCAACAGGCCATCGCGCTCGGCCTCGGCGACCGGTTCGAGGAGATCGAGACGATGTATGCCGCGGCCAACAAGATCCTCGGCAACCTCGTCAAGGTGACCCCCAGCAGCAAGGTCGTCGGCGACCTCGCCCTCGCCCTCGTCGGCGCGGGGGCGGACCCGGCCGACTTCGAGGAGAACCCGACGGGCTACGACATCCCCGACTCCGTCATCGGCTTCCTCGAGGGCGAGCTCGGCGACCCGCCCGGCGGGTGGCCGGAGCCGTTCCGGACCAAGGCCCTCGCCGGCCGGAGCGCCAAGCCGCGGGTCACGACCCTCACGCCGGAGCAGGAGCAGGACCTCGCCGACTCTCCGCAGCCGACGCTCAACGCCCTGCTCTTCCCGGGGCCGACCCGCGACTACGAGGCCTCGGTCGAGCAGTTCGGCAACCTCGGGGTGCTCCCCACCGTCGAGTTCCTCCACGGGGTCGGCCTCGGCGCCGAGGTCGACGTCGAGATCGAGGCCGGCAAACGGCTCATCCTGGGGGTCTCCTCGATCGGCGAGGCCGACGAGAAGGGCATGCGGACCGTCATGTGCACTCTCAACGGCCAGTTCCGGCCGGTGACGGTGCGCGACCGCTCGGTGAGCGTCAACGTCAAGGCGGCCGAGAAGGCCGATCCCGCGACGCCGGGCCACGTGCCGGCCCCGTTCGCCGGGATGGTCACGCCGACGGTTGCCGAGGGCGACGTCGTCGAGGCCGGGGCCGTCGTCGCGACGATCGAGGCGATGAAGATGGAGGCCAACATCACGACCCCGGTCGGTGGCACCGTCTCCCGGCTCGCCATCGGTCGGGCTCAGCAGGTCGAGGGTGGCGACCTCATCCTCGCGGTCACCCCGGCCTGACGCAGGCGGCTACCAGGACCCGCCAGAGCTGCCGCCGCCACCGCCGCCGGAGAAGCCGCCTCCGCCGCTGAATCCGCTGCCACCGGACGAGCCGGGGGTGCTCGCGAACGTCCCGGCCGCCGTCGTCGCGAAGGTGTCCATCCCGGACGCGAGGGCGCCGAAGCCGCGCGAGTCCCAGGCACCGGCATACCAGAGGGGCGCCGCGATGCTGTGGCCGGCGGCGGCCGCGGCCGTCGCCACCTCCTCGAACACGCGCGCCCACCGCTCGGCGACGCCGAAGACGATGGCGTAAGGGAGGAACCGGCTGAAGACGTCCTGCGCCTCCTCCCAGCGGATCTGGTTCGCCTCGGCCGTCTTGAGATACAGCTCGAACCCGCGGGACTGGGCGAGCACGGCGCTCCCCTCGGCCGTGCGCGAGGCCATCCGGCGGCCGAGCGCGACGGTGATGATCCCGGCGATGACGCCGCCGATCCCGAGCACGACCGCGGGCGAGACGCGGAGGCCGGCGTCCGCGTAGGCCCCGCCGCCGACGGCGCCGATCGCGATGGCACCGATGATGGAGAGAACGCCGACGAGGATCCCCACGCCCACCCAGGCGCCGCGCGCCGACTCCGGCGAGGACCGGAACCAGCCGCGCTGGACCGTCTCGTCGTACATGAGCTGCTGCACCGACTTCAGGGTCGGCGCGAAGGAGTTCTTCAGCTCGCTCAGCTTGACGTCCGGGCCGGAGGCGAACACCGAGTCGAGGAGGAGCTGCTCGTAGGGGTTGAGCGAGGGGCCCACGACGGACGGGCTCGTCCGCCGCAGCCGCCAGTCGTCCTTGACCCAGAAGTGCTCGCCGTGGATCGGCTCGATGACGAGGTAGCCGCGCACGGCGAGGTCGATGAGGGTGGCCGTCACGTCGACGACGTTCGCCTCCTCGTCGATGATCGTCCCGAGCATCCCGGGCTGGACGCCCTCGGGCGGGGCGAACTGCACCGCGACGGTGGGCTCCCGCGCCGAGCGGACGACGGGTGCCGCCTCGCCGACGCCGGGCGTGAGGCCCGGGGTGAGGCCGGCGTAGACCTCGTCGCGGCCGCGCTTCCACACGAGGACACCCATGGCGCCGGCAGCCAGGAGCGGCGCGAGGAGTCCGAGGCCATAGCCGAGGTAGCCGAGCGAGCGCGCCGACGACGGCGAGAGCGAGCTGCCGGACGAGGTGTCCGGGCTGCCCTCACGCAGGTCCGGCGTGAGGTCACCGAACGCGTCCCTCGGGTAGGAGGTGACGACCGAGGCGCCCTCGTTCGCCGCGAGGTCCGGCATCGTGAAGCGGGACGTCCCACCCGGCGGTGGCGTCGCAGGACGTCGTCGAGCCCTGGGGCCCGTAGAAGCAGGCGGCCTTGGTCGCCGCGACCGGCGCGGAGACCGTCGCCGAGAGGTTCTCCGTCGGTGAGTCGTTGCTCGGCGAGATGACGTTGTAGTAGAACTCCGCCGTCCCGTCGCCGATGTCGTTGACGACGTGGTCGAGGTGGTAGTGCACGGCGTACTGCTGGGTGCCGGTGACCGTCCTGGACGGGCTGCCGATCCGCAGCCTCGCCGTCGCGCCCTCGTCGGCGATCGAGATGTCGGTCGGTGCGCCGGTCGAGGAGGTGACCGAGACGCCGCTGAGGGCGTAGTAGCGGTACTGGGTGTCGCTGTTCTTGTAGCCGGCGCGGACGGTGATGTTGCGGTAGATGCCGTGCCGCTCCTGGCCGGAGGGGAAGGTCCAGGTGATGTCCTCGACGACGTCGACGGAGCCGTCCTCGTTGACGGTGTAGCTCGCGGCGAACCGGGTGGCGGCGTCCTTCGCGGCGAGGGAGAAACCCTGCCCGGGCAGCGCGCTCGCCGCATCGACGGCGTATGCCGCGGGGCCGGCGGCGGGTGCCGCGAGGGCCGGCGGTGCGAGGGCGAGGGCCGCGACCGCGGCATACCCGATGACGGCCGCGCGACGCACCGCCCGCCCGATCCCCCCGCGTCCCATCACCGGTTCCTGGTGGACAGGGCCCGCTCGGCCTCGCGGCGGTCCTGACGCTCGCGCAGCGCGTGGCGCTTGTCGTAGGCCTTCTTGCCCTTGGCGACGGCGATCTCGACCTTGGCTCGCCCGTCCTTGAAGTAGAGCGACAGCGGGACGATCGTGTGCCCGCTCTCGCGCGTCTTGTGGGCGATCCGGTCCAGCTCGGTGCGGTGCAGGAGCAGCTTGCGGCGCCGGCGAGGGGTGTGGTTGGTCCACGTGCCGGAGGAGTACTCGGGGATGTGGACGCCCTCCAGCCACAGCTCGTCACCGCTGAACGCGGCCCAGCCGTCGACGAGCGAGGCGCGGCCCATGCGCAGCGCCTTGACCTCGGTCCCGGTGAGGGCGATCCCCGCCTCGTAGGTGTCCTCGATGAGGTAGTCGTGCCGTGCCTTGCGGTTGCTCGCCACGAGCTTGCGCCCCTCCTCCTTGGCCACCGCCGCCTCCTTCCTCATCGTCGGCTCGGTGCCACGCGGCTGCCGCGCCGCGCCGGCAGCAACGCTACCGGTCCGAGCGGGTATGCCGGACCAGGACCGGCGGGGCCGGGGCGCTCAGCGGGTCAGAGCCACTTGCGCGGGTCGACGGTGCGGCCGTTCTGCCGGGTCTCGAAGTGGAGGTGACAGCCGTTGGACAGGCCGGTGGAACCCTCGTAGCCGATGACCTCGCCGCGACGGACGTGGCCGTGCCAGACCCTGATCCGGGTGAGGTGGTTGTAGGTCGTCGAGAGGTCGACGCCGCCGTGGTAGCCGTGGTCGATGACGACCCGGTTGCCGTAGCCACCGCCCCAGCCGGCCGAGACGATGTAGCCATCGGCGGCGGCGTGGATCGGGGTGCCGCACGGCGCGGCGTAGTCACGACCCTCGTGCAGCCGCGAGTAGTGGAGGATCGGGTGGTAGCGGTAGCCGAACTCGGAGCTGATCCAGCCGAGGGTCGTCGGGGGCGAGAGGTAGCCCTTGCCTCCGGCGCCGTGGGTGCGGCCGGCCTTGCGGGCGGCACGCGCGCGGGCGGCGAGGATGCGGGCCAGCCGGGCGGACTCCGCGCGCATGGCCGCGATGCGCTTCTTCTCGGCGGCGACCTCGCGGGCGAGGGCCGTGGCCTGGGTGCGCTGACTCGCCGCGAGGCGGTCGAGGGCGGCCTTGGCGGCGGCGGCCTTGTCGCGGGCGGCGGTCGCGGCCTCGAGGGCGGCGGCGGCCCGGCGCCGGGCCGCTGCCGACTCCTCGCGGAGCGCGGTGAGGCGGGACTCCTGGGCGACCTGGTCGGCCTGGGCCGTGGCGAGCCGGTGCATCGACGCGTTCTGGAGCTCGACGACGGTCCCGACCATGGCGAGCCGGTCGGCGAACTCCTGAGGGCTGTTCGAGCTCATCGCGACGGAGAGCTGACCCATCCCCTGCTCCTGGTAGAGCTGGGAGGCGAACTGGGCGAGCTGGGTGTGGCCTCGTTCGATCGAGGCGCGCGTGGCCGTCAGCTCGTCCTCGGCCTTGGCCTCGTTGGCCTTGGCGACGGCGAGGTCCTGCTCGGCCTGGGCGTTGACGGCGGCGGCGGCCGTCGCCGCGTCCTGGGCCTGGGTGAGGGCGGTCTGAGCGGCCGGGATCTTGCTCTTGGTCGTCTTCAGCGCCGCGTAGGTCCGCGAGAGGGCCGCGCTCGTGTCGTCCAGATCCTGCTTGAGGTTCCGGATCGTGGAGTCGACCTTCTTCTTCTTGTCCTTCGTGTCGCTGGGCACCTGGGTGGACACGGCCCCCGGGGCCGGGGCGGCCTCGGCGGCGGCGGCCCCGAAGAGCGCGAGGGCGCAGACGACGGCGGCCCCACCGGCCGCCCTCCGGCGCCGCGTGGGGTCGGCAAGGACCGGGCCACGTCGTCTCACGAGTCACATTGGTAACACGGATGCGGGGGGAAGGGAACCCGAAAGGGCGCGAGTCCCGGAATACGGGCCGAACGTCACGACGGGCCGCCTCCCCGCGAGGGGTGGCGATCCGCCCGGTGAGGGGTGGCGATGCGCCCCATCAGACGCCCTGATGGGGCACATCCCCACCCCTCGGCGGCCCGATGTGGAGCCCGAGGGGCCGGGCGAGCCGCCGCGCGGTCAGATCCGGAGGAAGCGGCGCAGGGCGACGACGCTCGTCAGGGTCGCCACGACGGCCGCCCCGAGCACCATCCACGGGGTGAGCGCCCACAGGTCGAGGGTGCCGATCCACGCCCCGTTCATCCGGCTGAGCCGTCGGTCGAAGACGAAGTAGAGCAGGGTCCACAGCGCCACGCCCGCGAGGAGCACGCCGAGGAGGGACACGATGAGCATCTCGACGATGAACGGCATTCGGATCGTCGTGCTCGACGCGCCGACGAGCCGCATGATGGCGATCTCCCGCCGTCGGGTGAAGGCGGCTTGTCGGATCGTCGTGCCCATGAGCAGGGTCGCGCAGACGACCATCGCCGCGGCGAGGACGACGGCGATCCACGTGACGACGTCGATGACGGTGAAGAGGGGTCTGAGGACCTTCTGCTGGTCCTGGACGCTCGCCACCCCCGGCGCGCCCTCGAACTGGCTCGTCACGACGGCGAACTTCGTCGGGTCCTTGAGCTGCACCCGGTAGCTCTGCGGGATGTCGCCGACCTTGAGGTTGTCGATGACCGGGCTGTTGCGCATCTGCTCCTTGAACCGGTCGAAGGCCTGCTGCTCGGACTCGTAGTAGACGGTCTTGACCTCGGGCATCGCCTCGAGCTGGGACTTGATCGTCGTCTTCTGCGCCTCGGTCACGGCCTGGCCCTGGCAGTTCGGCTGAACGGCCACGCTGTTGCAGAGGAAGATCGTCACCTGGATCCGGTCGTACCAGTAGCCCTTCATCGTGTCCGCCTGGCGCTGGGCGAGCAGGCCGAGGCCGAGGAGGAAGATCGACACCATCGTCACGAGGACGACGGAGGCAGCCATCGACAGGTTGCGGCGCAGGCCGGTCCCGACCTCGCCGAGGATGAACCGGCCCCTCATGCCCTGCCCTTCCGTGCGCCCGCCTTGGCGGCGGTCTTGGCCTGCGCGTCCGGCGTGTCGGCCCCCGCGGCCTTCTCCTCCGTGGCGGCCCGGCCCGGGGTGAGCACCCCGGTGTAGGCGCCGTCGCGCTCGTCGCGGACCATCGAGCCGTCGTCGAGCTGGATGACCCGCTTGCGCAGGTCGTTGACGATCTCGTCGTCGTGGGTCGCCATGACGACGGTCGTGCCCGTCCGGTTGATCCGGCCGAGGAGGTGGACGATCTCGAGGCTGATCTTCGGGTCGAGGTTGCCGGTCGGCTCGTCGCACAGCAGGATCGCCGGCTTGTTGACGACCGCCCTCGCGATGGCGACCCGCTGCTGCTCGCCACCGGACAGCTCGTGCGGGAGCCGACCGCCCATCCCGGCGAGCCCGACCATCTCGAGGGTCTCGGGGACGAGCTGCCGGATGACGTGCCCGGGCTTGCCGATGACCTGGAGGGCGAAGGCGACGTTCTGGTGGACCGTCTTGCCCGGCAGGAGCCGGAAGTCCTGGAAGACCGCGCCCATCTCGCGACGCATCCGGGGGACCTGGCGGGCGGACATCGTCCCGAGGTTCTGGCCGGCGACGAGGACCTTGCCGGTCGTCGCGAGCTCCTCGCGCAGGATGAGCCGGAGCATCGTCGACTTGCCCGACCCGGAGGGTCCGACGACGAAGACGAACTCGCCCCGCTCGATGTCGAGGCTGACCTCGTCGAGGGCGGGCCGGGTCGAGCGGGGATAGAGCTTGCTGACCTTGTCGAAACGGATCATGCGCGCGGAGGGAGCCCTTGCATCGGCGGAACGGGACGGCATACGGGAGCGTCTGCTCCTGGCTGGAAGCATAGGTTCCGAACCTGGTGATCGCGCACACCGACGGCGGGTCGGCGCGCCCCGCCGCTCAGCCGCGGACGATGACGAGGGTGGCCGGGTCCACGACCCCGAACACGTCGCGCATCGAGGCGGCGACCGTCCGGGCCGCGCTGCGGGCCTCCTCGGCGGGCAGGTAGGGCGCGTAGGGGACGTCGTCGGGCCACCAGCGCACGTATGCCGCGCCGTCGCCCGGGCCGGGATGGTGCCAGCCGAGCGCGAGGAGGGTGGCGTCCTCCTCGGGCGAGAGCGGGTACCCGGAGCCGAACCGCTCGGGCGCGACGCACCGGCCGGTGAGGTGGTCCTCGACCCGGCGCAGGGTGATCCAGGGCGCGGTGTCGTCGTAGGTCGCGGCGAGCAGGCCGAAGATCCGGCGCGGCTTGGTCTGCCGGGGCCGGGCGAGCTCGGCCGGGGCGGTGATCGTCCGCGCGGCGCTGCCGGCCGGCTCGTCCATCAGCTCGAGGGCGAAGCCGGCCACCCACGCGTCCCAGGCGGCGGCGTACCTCGGGTCGGGCCCTCGGAGCCCTCGGGCCCCTCGCCGGGCATCGGGCCGGTGGTCTCGTCGCTGAACATCCGCTCCCCCGTCCGCGCCGTCAGGCCTCGGCCCGGTCCTGGGAACGCCGCCAGCGGATGCCGGCCTCGATGAAGTCGTCGATGTCGCCGTCGAAGACGGCCGCGGGGTTGCCCACCTCGTGCTCGGTCCGCAGGTCCTTGACCATCTGGTAGGGCTGGAGGACGTAGGAGCGCATCTGGTCGCCCCAGCTCGCCTTGATGTCGCCGGCGAGCTCCTTGCGCTCGGCGGCCTCCTCGGCCTTCTTCATCAGGAGCAGGCGGGACTGGAGGACGCGCAGCGCGGCCGCACGGTTCTGGATCTGGGACTTCTCGTTCTGCATCGAGACGACGATGCCGGTCGGCAGGTGGGTCAGCCGCACCGCCGAGTCGGTCGTGTTGACCGACTGGCCGCCCGGGCCGCTGGAGCGGAACACGTCGACCTTGATCTCGTTCTCGGGGATCTCGATCGTGTCGGTCTGCTCGATGAGCGGGACGACCTCGACCGCGGCGAAGCTCGTCTGCCGGCGGCCCTGGTTGTCGAACGGGCTGATCCGCACGAGGCGATGGGTGCCGCCCTCGACCGAGAGGTGGCCGTAGGCGTAGGGGACATCGACCTCGAAGGTCGCGGACTTCAGCCCCGCCTCCTCGGCGTAGCTCGTGTCGAGGACCTTGGTGGGGTAGCCGTGGCGCTCGGCCCAGCGCAGGTACATCCGCAGGAGCATCTCGGCGAAGTCGGCCGCGTCGACGCCGCCGGCACCGGAACGGATCGTCACGACGGCGGCTCGCTCGTCGTACTCGCCGGCCAGCAGGGTGCGGACCTCGAGCTCACCCATCGCCTTCTTGACGACGAGGAGCTCCCGCTCGGCCTCCTCGAGGGTCGCGGCGTCGTTCTCCTCGGTGCCGAGCTCGACCAGCGCCTCGAGGTCGCCGATCCGAGTCTCCATGCCGGTGACCCGGTCGTACTCGGCCTTGGCCCGGGAGAGCTCGGAGGTGACCTTCTGGGCCGCCTCCTGGTCGTCCCACAGGTTGGGTGCGCCGGCCTGGCTCTCGAGGTCGGAGATCCTGGCCTGGAGGGTGTCGAGATCGGTCACCTGACGCACGGACGCCATGGTCGAGCGCAGGTCCTTGATCTCGGTCGCGAAGTCGGTTGCCACGGTGGGACAGCCTACGCGAGCGGCGAGGAGTGTCGGGTTCGCCTCATCCGGGCCCGGATCGTCCTTCAGATCGCTACGGTGAATGGCCGCCGACTCGGCCCGCAAACCCGGAGGGACCCCTCGATGCGCCTCGCTGTGACGCGCCCCCGCTCGATCTCGTATGCCGCCGCGGCCGCCGCCGTCGCCCTCGGCACCGTCGCCGTCCCGGCCGACGCCGCACCCCGCAGTGCGCCGACGGCGTCGAGCCGGGCGATCTCCGGGACGCCGACCACGGCAGCGGCAGCCACGGTGACGGGAGACCCGGGCGCCTACGTCCCCGTGACCCCATACCGGGTCCTCGACACCCGGATCGGGCTCCACGCGTTGGGCCCGATCACCCATGGCTCGACCTTCACCGTCCGCATTCCCGGCACCGGCACCGTCCCGGACACCGGCGTCGATGCGGTCGTCCTCACGGTGACGGTCACTGCGGCACGCCGCAACGGATACCTCACCGTCTACCCGGCCGGCTCGAGCAGGCCGCATACCTCGACCGTCAACTTCCGAGCGCGGCGGACGACGCCGAACCCGACCCTCGTCAAGCTGGGGGCCGGGGGCAAGGTCGCCTTCACCAACGGCTCGTCCGGGTCCATCCAGGTCGTCGCCGACGTCGCCGGCTACATCCTCAGCGGCACCTCGACCCATCCGGGCGCCCTCGTGTCCATGCCGCCGGCCCGCGTCCTCGACTCGCGGACCTCACCGACCTTCGGGGGCGCCCTGCAGCCGCAGGAGTCCCGGTCGGCCCCCGTGGCAGGCCTCGGCGGCATCCCGGCCACGGGCGCCCAGGCGGCCGTCGTCAACCTCACCGAGACGGGCGCGACGAAGGGCGGCTATCTCACGGCATATCCCTCGGGTGCCGACCGGCCGACCGCCTCGACCCTCAACTTCAGGCCGGGTGCCTCGGTGGCGAACCTCGCCGTCGTGCCGCTCGGCGCCGACGGGGCGATCCTGCTCTACTCCTCCAGCCCTGAGCCGGTGCACGCGGTCATCGACGTGCTGGGCTACGTCACCGACGGCGCTGCCGTCGACGCGGGAATGCTCGCGCCGATCGGCCCGATCCGTGTCCTCGACACCCGGATGGGGCTCGGCGGCGCGCACACCGTGCCGGCCCGCGGCACGATACGGCTCACCGTCGCCGGCGTCGCCGGGGTGCCGGGGTCCCGGGTCGCCGCCGTCGTCCTCAACCTCACCGAAACCAAGGCCGCTGCAGGGGGCTACCTCACGGCATACCCGACCGGAACCACCCGACCGACGGCCTCGAACTCGAACTTCGTTCGGGGACAGACCTCCGCGCACACTGTCGTCGTCCGGGTCGGCCCCAGCGGCGAGATCTCGATCTACAACGGGTCGCCCGGCTCGATCGAGCTGGTCGCGGACCTCCAGGGCTACCTCGTCGACGCGCCGCCCCCGGCGCCGGGCGCGCGCCCGATCGCGGCAGGCTTCAACTCCACCTGTACTGTCACGCCGGCCGGTGGCGTGAAGTGCTGGGGGGCCGGCCTCGCAGGCAACCTCGGCGACGGGTCGACCGTCGAGCGTGACACCCCCGTCGATGTCGTCGGCCTCGGCGGGATCGTCGCCGTGTCCATCTCGGGCGGCCACTCCTGCGCACTCTCCGCGGACGGCGACGCCTGGTGCTGGGGCAGCAACACGTACGGCGAGCTGGGCGACGGCTCGACGACGCGGTCGTCCACGCCGGTGGCCACTCGGCTGCCGGGACCGGCGAGCGAGATCGTCGCCGGTGGCGGCTACACGTGTGCCGTGGTCAACCGGGCCCTCTACTGCTGGGGCAGGGGCAGCAAGGGGCTTCTCGGTCTCGGGAGCCAGGCGAACGCCCAGAACCCGACCCTCGTGCCGGACTTCGCCTTCGGGGTCGAGACGGTCGCGGCATCCAACACCCACACGTGTGCGGTGAAGGACGGCGACCTCTTCTGTTGGGGTGAGAATGGGTCCGGGCAGCTGGGCAACCCCGACGTGATGTCCCTGTCGACCACCCCAGTGCCGGTCAATCTGCCGGCGCATGTCCACGACCTCGACCTGAAGAACTTCGCCTCCCTCGCGGTGGACGACACCGGTCGGGTGTGGGCGTGGGGCGAGGCCTACGTCAACGGCACGTTCTTCTCGCCCGCGGATGAGCCCCTCCTCGACACCTCGACGGTCGGAGGTGACCGCATCGCTTTGTCGGCAACGGGGAGCGCGTGCATGCTCACGACGGCCGGTGCCATCCAGTGCTGGGGCGGGAGCTACTACGGGGAGCTCGGCGACGGCCTGCCCGGCCACGTGGCGGCTGCTCCCCAGCCGGTCCCGGGGCTGGAGTCCGGCGCGACGAGCATCGCCTTCGGCCAGTACCACGCGTGCGCAACGGTCAACGGGTCCGTCCGGTGCTGGGGCATGAACGACGAGGGGCAGATCGGCAGTTCCTCCGTCCCCGTCGGGCAGATCTCGCGCTCTCCGGTCACGCCCGACGGCTTCTGACCGCCGCACTCTCACCGGGTCGGCCCGTCCGGACCGGCGGGACCGCCGTCTGCTGGGGCGACAACTCGTGGTGGCAGACCGGCGACATCGACTTCGGCGGCACGCGCACCACTCCCGTCGACGTGAACGGGCTCAGCGGCGCCGAGTCGATCAGCGCCGGCGCCGCGCACACCTGCGCGATGACCACGGCCGGGCCCTACTGCTGGGGCTACAGCAGCTCCGGCGAGGTGCGCGACGGCGGTATCGCGTCCTGGCCTGTCGTGTCGCTCGACTACCTGCCCGACACCGTCGTCTCGGTCGTGGCCGGCCCCATGATGACGTGCGCGATCTTCGACGACGACACGGCCCAGTGCTGGGGGCAGAACTACGAGGGACTGCTCGGGACCGGCAGCACCGCCGATGCCTCGACCACGCCCACACCGCTCGTCACCGGGTCGATCGGCGTCGCCTCGCTCGGCCTCGGCTACCCCGTCTCGTGCCTCGCGGCAACGAGCACCGGCGCCATGTGCTGGGGCAACCGGTCCACCTCGCAGGGAGCACTGGGCGATGGCAGCACGATGAACCACTCCATCGTCCCGGTCGCCCCGCTGGGGCTCTGACCGGGCTCAGCCGGCGAGGTCACGCACGACGAAGCCGGTCCGGATCTTCGGTGTGAAGAACGTGGACTTCGGCGGCATGAGCAGACCCTCGCGGGCCGTGCGCTCGATCTCCGCGATCGACGTCGGCCGGATGAGCACCCCGGCCTCCGCACGCTCCGAGCGGACGGCGGCGACGACCTCGTCGAGACCGTGCTGGTACTCCACCTCGACGTCGGCGTGCGCGAGGGCCGTCTCGAGCCACGACCCGTCGAGCGGGCGCACCCCCGAGAAGGCGCCGTGCTTGGGCACGAGCCACTCCCCCGTCCCGTCCGGACCGACGAGGACGAGCCGGCCGAGGTGGTCCATCTCGCGGAGGATGCCCGGCTCCAGCGCGGGGGCCGGCTCGAGGTCGAAGCGGGCGGAGAGGACCTCGCGAAGGGCGGCATACGACATCCCCCGATAGAGCCGGTGGATGGCTGCGATGCTCACCTGGTCCGCGACGAGCTCCCCGACGAGCGCGAGGGTCAGCTCGGCCGGGGTGTCGGTGGACCCGCTCTCCTCACGGATGGCGTCGCGGTAGCGCCGGGCGACGCCGTAGCGGTGGTGCCCGTCGGCGATGAGGACGTCCGCAGCTCGAGACGTATGCCGCGACGGCCGCGACCCGGTTGGGCTCGCCGAGGCGCTCGACGGCGTGGGTGACCCCGTCGACGGTGACCGACCCGACCGGCTCGCCCGGGTCACGGAGCAGCTCGGTGAGCCCGGTGGCGAGGGACAGGCCCCACACCGGCGAGAGGTTCGCTCGGGCGGCGACGGTGAGGTCGAGCCGGTCGGTCGAGGCCTTGGGCGTCGTCCGCTCGTGGGGCAGGACGCCCCCGGCGCCCTCGTCGACGACCTCGAGCGCGCCGATGACGCTGACGAGGTCGCGCTCGACGCCGGTCTCGTCGGTGAACCGGGTGCGGTAGAGGGTCAGCGTCGGTGTCTCGTCGCGGACGAGGACGCCCTCCTCGACCCAGCGACGCAGCAACGCACCGGCCTGCTCGTAGCGGTCCGCACCGCCCCGGGGCACGTCGACGTGGACGATGTTGCGGTCGTCGCGCGCGGCATACGCATCGACATCGGCGTCGGAGAGGACGTCGTAGGGCGGCGCGATGACGGCGTCGAGGTCGACGTCGGGCGCGTAGCGGAGGGCGGGAAAGGGCTCGAAGCGCGGCACGGGTCCTAGCCTGGCACGGCCGGGGGCCCGCCCCTGCGCGAACCCCGGCCGCGTTGCCGCTCAGCCGCGCGTGACGGCGATCCGGGTGGCCGGCTTCTCGACCTGCGGCGGGGCCGGGATGCGGACCTCGAGGATGCCGTCGGTGTAGCTCGCGGTGATGTCGTCGGCGGTGGCGCCCTCGGGCAGCCGGATGCTGCGCACGAGGCTGCCGTAGTGGAACTCGGAGCGGTAGCCCTCGGGCCGCTCCTCCTCCGAGCGCTCCTCGCGGGTGGCGGAGAGGTGGAGGATCCCGTCGGCGACGCTGATGTCGACATCGGTGTCCGGGTCGATGCCGGGGAGCTCGGCACGGATGACGCATGTGTCGTCCTCGACGAACTCCTCGACCTTCATCGGCTTCGCGTCGGCCGGCCAGTCCGGCCAGGCCTCTCCACCGAAGAAGCTGCGGAACATGTCCCGGAACACCCGGTCGACCTTGTCCTCGGCCATCGCCACGTCCAGCGGCCAGGCCGTGTGGTGCTCCCGCTTCACCAGACTCATGAGAACACCTTCTTCCGTGCCCCATGAGGGGGCACACCTGCGCTCCCTTGGGAGTGGAGGACACCGGTCGTCCTCCACTCCCAAGGCTACGCGCGAGCGCCTCCCGGGGCCAGGCCCGTTGACGCGTCAACCGGTGCGCGACAGGCGTTTTCGCTCGGCTGGTCAGCGATGTGACGCACCAGCCAGGACGGACCGGACCGGGCGGCCGGGCGTATCCTGGACGTGGCGGGAGCCGCCCCGCCACCGGTCGGTCGAAGGAGGCCGGACACGCCATGACGAGTGGACGGACACTGAGCGGAGAGCGGCGCGACCGGGCCCAGCGGGCCCTCGACGCGCTCGGCCCGACGCGAGCGGAGGAGGAGCGGCTGACGGTCCAGTGCCGCCGCGCCCACCACCTCGCCGCGGTCTACGACACGGCGGCCGGGCCGGTCGTCGTCACCCGGACCGGGCCGCACGCCCACGGATCCAAGGACTTCGTCGACACCGGCCACCACGGCACCGCCCGGGTGGACCTCGTCGACCTGCTCGGGGTCGGTCGCGAGGCCGACGACGCGCTGCCGGCGTGGTGCGACTGTGGCCCGGTCGAGCTGTCCCGGTCGGCGCTGCGGTCCGCGCTGCATGCGGGCCGGCGCACGCTGCGGGTGGACCTGCCCTAGGCCGGGTCCGCCCAGGGTGCCTCCCCCGTCGTGACCGGGGCGCCGGTCGCTGCCGACTCGTCGATGGCGAGGCTGAGCAGGTGGTCCTGGCAGGCCTCGGCGAGGGGGTAGGGCGGCGGCGCCTCGTCGCGGGCCCAGTCCCCCACGTCGGCGAGGAGCCCGGCGACCGCGAGGTCGTCCTCGGAGAAGGCGGAGCCGAGGAAGGCGTTGCGCCAGACCACCTCTCCGTCGACGCTGACGCTCGCCACCTCGAGGCCCTCGAGGTTGAGGTCCATCCCGGTGACCCGGCGGACGATGTGCGACTCGACGGGGGTGTCGGGTCCGGCCATCCGGGTGAAGCGGTCGTCGACGATCTCGCCGAGGGCACCGCGCACGACGATCCGACGGGCGCGGACGGGGTTGAACCACTGGGTGTCGGTGAAGTCGTAGAGGCCCATCCGTCCGTCGCCGAAGTCGAGGGTGGCCAGCGTCGTGACGAGCGGCACCGGATCCATCGACCCGTTCCACCCCTCACGGCCGAGCGGGTCGACGAGCGGCGCGGTGAACTGCTGGGCGGTCACCGTCGCCGGCGCGTGCCCGACGCCGAGCATCCGGCGGATCATCGACGTCGCGTGGTAGCCGTGCGTCGAGGACACCTGCACCGAGGTGACCTCGCCGAGCAGCCCGGCGTCGATGACGTGCAGGCGGGCGACGTGGGCGGGCATGTGGAGGTACTGCTCCGCGACCTGGACCAGGCCGCTCGAGCCCACCTCCGCCCACAGGGCCCGCAGCCCGTCGGCATCGGGCGCGGGTGGAGTCTCGGCGAGGACCCGGATGCCGCGGGCGACGAGCTGGGTCGTCACCTCGGGCATCTGTTCCCACGGCACGGACACGACGACGAAGTCGGGCCGCTCGCGGTCGACCAGCTCGTCGACGTCACGGTAGGTCGGGACGCCCCAGAGGGCCTCGACGGCCTGACCGCGCTCGGCGGTGCGGGTGACGACACCGCTGACGGTGAAGTGGTCGGGGGCCGTGCGGGCGAGCCGGAGGAAGAACTCCCCCCGCCACCCGCTACCGACCAACCCGAACCGGGCGGGGGCAGCGCTCATGGGTCATGGCTACCACAGCGACCCTGGTCGCAGGTCACTCTGCCGAACCTCGATCCCGCGCCGACATGGGAACGCCGGTATGCCGCGCGAGGGGGGTCCGCGGCATACCGGCGTCGTCTGGGGGGAGGCTACTACCCGACGAGGTCGGGGATCCCTCCCGGGTTGAGGACCTCGACGTCGATAGCCCTGCGCCGTGAGCAGGCTGGCGGCGATGACGGCGCGGCGGCCGCTCGCGCAGGCGACGAGGACCGGGCGCTCGGTCGTCAGCTCGCGCGGGATGCCCTTGGTGTAGAGGTCGGCGACGAATCGGGTGACCGCACCGGGCAGCGAGGTGTCGGCCACCTCGTTCGGCATCCGCACGTCGAGCACCTGGACCTCGTCCCGGGAGGCGAGCTCGCGGGCCGTGGGGACGTCGACGAGGGAGAAGTCGGAGTGCAGGGCGCCGCCCCGGACGTCGTTGACGACGCCGACGATGCTGTCGAAGCCGATCTGGCGCAGCTGGGTGATGGCGGCGTCGAGGTCCTGGTCGGGGTTGGCGACGATGACGACCGGCTCGTTGTAGGGCACGAGCCACCCGGTCCACGAGCCGAAGTCGTCGCCGAACTCGACGGCCACGGTGCCCTCGAGGACGCCGCGGGCCTGGTCGGTGCGCGGCCGCATGTCGACGATGTGGACCTTGTCGCGGTCGGGGAGGGCGTCGAGCTCGGTGATGCTGAGGCGGGGGACCGTCGCGGACGGCATCGGCGGGACACCGAGCGTGTTGGTCGGGCCCATGTAGCGGTAGAAACCGGGGATCGGCATGGGTGCCTTGAGCATCTCCTTGGCGAGTGCATCGGGGGTGTCGATCTGGAGGAGCGGGTTGCTCTGCAGCTCCGCGCCGATCGTCGAGGTGTGCTGGCTCGCGCCGCTCGCGGTGCAGAAGGAGCCCTCGCCGTGAGTCGGCAGGAGCTGGACCTCGGCGGGGAGGCCGGCGAGCCGGTGCAGCGAGATGTACTGGAGCCGGGCCAGGGTGTCGGCGCGCTCGGGCCCGAGGAGGTCGGGGCGGCCGGCGGAGCCGACGAGGAGGCTGCCGCCGGAGAAGACGGCGACCTCCGTGCCGTCGAGCAGCACGACGTAGGACGTGTGCTCGGGGGTGTGGCCGGGGGTGTGCAGCGGCCGGATGCGCAGTCCTTCGGGGCCGTCGAGCTCCTCGAGGTGGAAGGCCGGGGTGTGCCGGTAGGCCGGCGCGGCGGCGGCCGGCAGGACGAGCTGGGCGCCGGTGCGCAGCGACGCCTGCTCGGCGCCGGAGACGTAGTCGTTGTGCAGGTGGGTCTCGAGGACCATGGCCAGGTGCAGGCCCCTGTCCTCGATGGCGCCGAGGAAGCGATCGATGTCGCGCTGCGGATCGACGAGGATCGCCGCCCCCTCGTGCTCGAGGACGTAGGTCGAGTCGCCGAGACCCGGGGTCCGGAACGAGTGGATGTCCACGTGGGCTCCTCTCACGGTCGGCCGTGTGGGCGTGATCGTGCTGCGGTGTGCATACCCGGTCGGGTATGCCGCTTCGGCCAGCCTAACCTAAGTTGTCCGGACACGTGGGGGTCCGGGCCCGGCCCCTCTCCGCCCCGCGGGCGCGCCCGGCGGCGCGGGTCAGCTCGTCGGGCCACCCTTCGGGTCGGTCGAGGCGTTCAGCAGCGCACCCAGCAGCGACGGGCCGAGCTTCGCCGCGACCGCACCGGCCGGGCCTCCGGCCGCCGAGAGCAGCGTCGGGGCCGCGTCGGCGGCGACCTTGGCGAGGGCGGTGATGTTCTGCCCGGCCACCCTCATCGCCTCGGTCGCGTTGGCGGCGGCCGCGGTGTCGGCGGTCGTCGCCTGCTCGATCCCCTTCTGCATGACCGTGGCCGCGGCATCGAGGCCGCTCAGGTCGCGGAACATCCCCGACGCCGTGAGGGCACTCAGCGTCGCGTCGAGCCCGCTCGGGGCCGGCAGCGCGGGCAGGACCTGGATCGTCGCGGCCGTGGGAGCGAGCTCGCCGGTGCCCACGTCGGCCGCGCGGGCCCGGGAGTCCGTCGAGACCTGGCTGATCTCCGGAGCCACGATCGGGATCGGCGAGGACTGCCAGTCCCAGAACCGGGTGATGTCCAGCCGTTCGGCCGCGTTGGACCGGCCGAGAACCGCCTCGGCGAAGACACCCGCCGTCGGCATCGCGACGCTGATGGTCTCCGTCGTCTCGGGCCCCTCGGCCAGGTGCTGGCTGGCGAGCCAGTCCTGGCGGTCCGCGTCATCCTCGAAGTGCCAGAGGAAGCCGAGGTAGTTGCCGGTCATCGCGATCGGTGTCGGGTCGACCTGCAGCCCGAGCGGCCGGGCGTCGCCTCCGTAGGTCATCCCCGCGAAGACCGCCCCCAGGGTGAGCTCGTCGGCGCTCGCCCAGATCGCCTGGCTGTAGTGGAGCGCATGGTCGTTGAGGTGGTCGAGGATGTCCTGGGGCACCCCCGGGCCCTTGATCCGGAAGCCGAGGGTGGCCAGCCGGGTCAGACCCTCGTCGTCGACGTACGACGTCCCGTAGAGGCCACACGGCCAGCCGTCCCGCACGGCGAGCGACACCTCGTCGGGCCGATCGGGGAAGGTACCGAACGCCCGCTCCTGCTGGGTCGTCGTCGTCAGCCGGATCTGCCGGAGGTCGTGGCCCCAGTCGCTCGCCTGGCTGACGAGGACGATCGAGACGAGGCGGTCCTCGTCGGCGAAGACAAGCTCCTCGCGAGCGAGGTCGCTCTCTGGCGGCGGCTCGGCACCGACGGCATACACCGTGGTGGCGACGTCGTCGCCCCCGCCACGCATCCGGAGCTCGACCCGGACGATGCCGTTCATGTCGGACCACACGATGAGCTTGTCGGGGTTCGCCACCGGTCCGTCGTCGAGCGTGACCGTCTCGACGACGCGCCGTCGGACGAGGTGCCCGTCCTGGCAGGCATAGGTCCGGCCACCCACGGTCCCCGGCGCGCCGATGGCGTAGGGCGTCGATCCCACGACCTTGCTTCCCCGGGCACGCCACAGGGTGTGGGGCACGACGATCGAGACCGGAAGGCCCTTCAGCGCCACGGTATAGGTGTCATCGCCGACCTTCACGTCGCCATGCGGCACCCAGGTGGCCGACGCCTCGTCGAAGGTGACGAGCTGGTTCGCGTCGGTGACCCCGATGATCGGGCCGCCCGGCTCGACGACCTGGAAGTGCGCGAGCCGCACGGCGTCACCGGCGGCGGGCACCCAGGCGGGCTCGCCCGACCAGCTCGGCCGGGTGCGGTAGATGCTCACCTCGAAGGGGTCGATCGCGCTCAGCCGCTCGGCCCAGCGGCCGGGCGGCGCGGCGGCGGCCAGCAGCGCGGCATACCGGCGGAAGACGGCGGCGTCGAAGTCGATGAGGGCCATCGGCACGAAGAGGCAGCGCTCGACCTTCTTCGTCGAGGTCGCGACGGCGTACTCCTGGACGACCTCCCAGTACTGCACCGTCATCGCGTGCATGTGGTTGTAGTTGGTCACGACGCGGGTGCTCGCGGTCGCCGCCTCGGCCTGCGCGGTCTCGGTGATGACCGAGGCGCGCCGGTCGCGGATGCTCGTCGCCAGCTGCTGGGTCCGCTCGCTGATCCGCTGTGCGGTCTTCGCGGACAGGCCGCGGGTGCCGGAGGATCGGGACACGGTCGTCGTCGTCCCCGAGTTCACCCCGCCCCCGAAGCCGAGGCCGCCGAGCAGGCCGCCGAGCGCGCCGCCGATCGAGCCGGACCCGGACCGGGTCTTGACCGTCGAGCTGCCCGACTGCTCCTCCCGGGCGAGGGCCTCGGTGATCTCGGTGACGCCGCGGTCGCGGGCGCTCTCGTCGGTGAGCCGCTCGGCCTGGCTCGTCTCCTCGGCGCGGGTGCTGGCGTCCTGGCGCGTCCAGTCGACGATCGCGACCCGGGTGCTCTCGCCGGGGGCCAGCGGCAGGCTGTGCAGGAGCCGGCCGAGGGCGAGCCGCTTGGGCGTCCAGACCTGCTCGGTCGTGATGACGACCCCGTCGGCGGGCGTGTGATAGAGGGTCGGTGCACCGGTCCCGAGATGGACGGGCGCGTCGAGGTGGCCCGGCGGCTCGGCGCTCTCCGGCAGCGAGGTGATGTAGACCGAGCGGACGCGGGTCCGGTCGACCGCGACGACGCCGCCCTCCGGCAGCAGCTCGTCGGGGATCTCGTCGTCGAGCGCCGAGCCGACCGCGGTGAGGGCCGTGGCGGCGTTCCTGGTGATCGGCTTCTCGGTCCGCGACGGTGTCTTGGCGGCCATGGCTCCTCCTGCGCCGAGGGCCCGGGGCGCGAGGCCATGCCCAGCGGGGCGCCGCCCGGCATCTCGAGGGCACCGATGCCGCGGCCGGACCGGTGGCTGCCGGACGGGACGGTATGCCGTGGGTGGCCGCCGTCGTCCGGCTCCCCGGAGCGTGTCGCCGGAGGGTACGGGTTCGAGGTGTCGGTCCGAACCCGGTGATACGTCTCAGGGTAGTGACGCCGGGCACACCCGCCGCGGGGCTGTGACCTGCGGAACCTGCCGGTGTCCGTGGCCGGTCCCGGGTGCTCGCGGAACCGACCGGGACCCCGGACACCCCCGCGAGCACCCACGAGACCCACACCCGGGTGCTCGCGGAACCGACCGGGAACCCGGACACCCCCGCGAGCACCCACGAGACCCACACCCGGGTGCTCGCGGAACCGACCGCGAACCCGGACACCCCCGCGAGCACCCACCTGGGGCGACGCCCGGTCAGCCGGCCGTTCGGGCGGGCAGCCCCGCGTCGCACTCCTCCTGTACCGAGCGGGCGACGCAGACGACGACGCGCGGACCGGAGTCGACCTGGAGGACGACGGGCGAGAGCACCGCGACATCGCCGGGCTCAGTGGTGGCGCCGGCGATGCTCATCCGGCCGTCCTCGAAGACGCTCCCCTGCGCCGGTCCGGAGGCCATCCCGGCGACGACGGCCACCATCAGCAGCACCGCCGCGATGACGCCCCCGATGGCCCTGCGTCGCACGACGCTCACGGCAGCCCCACGTCGGCCCGAGCGCGGGAGGTGACGTGGATCGTCACCGACGTGCCGAGCAGGTCGAGGACCGCCCCGCCCATCGGCAGGTCCGCCCGGCAGGTCAGGACGACGACCGCGGTCCGCCCGTCGGGCGACCCGGTGCCGGACTCGACCCGCCACGCGGAGATCCCGCTCGGCATCGGCCGGGACGCCAGGTAGGACCCGGCGCTCTCCCGCACCGTGGCGTCGCTCAGTGGCACCGCGTCCTCGACCCCGACCCGATACGCCCTCGCATCAAGGGCGTCCGCCGCGTCCAGGGCGGCGGCATCGGCCGCGTCGAGCAGCCGCATCCGCGACAGATGAGCCGCCGTCACGTCGACCGTCCCGACGACGAGCAGCAGCGCGATCATGGTCAACCCGAGGATGAGCAGGCTCACCTGCCCCTCCTCACGACGCCGCTCCCTGCTCATCGCGCGCCCCGGAACCGGTCGACCGTGACGACGTGGTCGGCCTCCAGCGACACCGACAGCGGCACGACCCGGCGGGCGAAGGTGGGCACCAGGGGCAGCGGCACCGTCACCGTCGCGTGCATCGACACCCGGGCATCCGGGCGCAGACACGGGCTCCCGTCACACGACACGGCGAGCGTCCCGGAGTCGCGGAAACCCTGGTCCGCGAACGCGATCCCCGCCGCTGCTCGAGCTCGCGCATCCGCCTGCGCCGAGGACGGCGAGGTGACGAACGCCCGCCCGGCCTCCCGCGCCGCGGTGGAGGCGGCATACGCGCCGGCCTGGACCCGCCCCAGCACGAGGACGAGGTAGACCACCGGGACGAGCATCACCACCGACAGGAAGACGAACTCGACGACCGCGCTCCCCCGCTCGCCACGCCGCCCCGCGCGCGACCTCAGCCACCCGATGACGCGTCTCACTGGTTCTCCTCGAACGCCCGACCCGTCACGTCCAGCGCATCCTCGACGGCGAGCGGGCCCAGCACCGGCAGCGGCGCTCGCACCCGCACCGTGACGACCCGCACCCCGTCGACGACGGCCGTCCCCGCCGAGACGTCAGCGGCATACCGCGGGGACAACGATGCGGCGATGAGCTCCCGGGTCCGCTGCACGCCTTGCGCAGGGTCACTGTCGGCCCGCGCCCCGAAGCGGGCCCCCTCGGAGGCGCAGGAGATGAGGGTGTTGCGCGCGTAGAGGGCGTACCCGAGCTGGAACACCCCGAGGAACACGGCGACGACGAGCACACCCACGAGGACGAAGTCGACGACCGCCGACCCCCGCTCGCCACCGACCCGCCGGACGTCCAGCGCCCGACCGGCTGCCATCCGCTCAGCCGATCAACCGCTCACCGAGCTGAGCGCCCGGTGGAAGATGTCGACGAGCTCGGTCCGCGCCACCGCCCACAGCACCGTGACGAGCCCGGCCGTCATGAGCGTGATGAGCACCCAGCCGGGCACGTCACCACGCTCGTCCCGCCGTGGACTGCCTTGTGCCACACCGTCGTATGCCGCCCGCCGCACCCGGGCGGCCGACCGCCTGATCGCCTCCATGATGGTTCCTTCCTCCGACTCCGATGGACCCGCCGCTACAACGTGAATCTCAGGAACGCGAAGCCCGGGTAGACCGCGAAGACGACCGTCACCGGCAGGATGAGGAACACCACCGGGATCATCATCGCGATCTCGCGCTTGCCGCCCTCCTCCATGACGGCCCGCCGCCCCTCCTCGCGGACGTCCTGCGCCTGGGCGCGAAGCACATCGGCCAGCGGCGTGCCCCGCTCGACGGCGACGATGATCCCGTCGACGAATCGGGCCAGGCCGACCAGCCCGGTCCGATCCGCGACCCCCTGCAGCGCGGTGGGGAGGTTCGCCCCGGCCCGGGCGTCGGCCAGGGCCCGGCGCAGCTCGTCGGACAGCTCGCCGTGGCTGAGCCGGCACACCCGTTCCAAGTGCCCCCACCGCCCCCTCGCCGGCGCCGACCGCGAGGGCGAGCAGCTCGGCGATCGTCGGGAACTCGGCGAGGATCCGCGTCTCCCGACGGACCGCCCGCCTGGTGAGTGCGTAGTCGGACCAGACGAGCCCCAGCCCGGCCCCGATGACGGTGAGGAGCAGGACCGTGACCGTGCCCCCGTCGCGGGTCACGAAGAGGACCATCCCGAACGCCGCGCCTCCCACCGCACCTGCCACCGCCCACATGACCTGCTCGGCACGGAAGCGGTCCACGTCGGGCGCCTGACCCGCGCGCAGGAGCCGGTGACGCACCGAGGACGCGCCGCCGAGCAGCCGGTCGACCCGGCGACCGAGGTCGGCGACGAGCGGCGCGGCCAGGGCCGTGATGGCTCCGCCGCGGGTGCGCGCCTGCCCCAACAGTCCCGAGGGCCTCGGGGTGTCGGCGAGGTAGGGCAGGACGCGGTCCGCGAGCGTCGTGCGCCGGTGCCACGGCAGACCGGCATACCCGAGGACGAGCCCGAGCCCGGCGAGGAGGCCGAGCAGCGCGCCGAGGGGTGAGAAGGCGGCGCTCATCGCAGCACCCGCTCCTCGTCCGGCAGCCGACCGATCCGGACCATGAGCCGGTATGCCGCGAGCGTCACGACGGCGCCCGTCGCGAGGACGAGCCCGCCGACCCGCGTCGAGTAGGCCTGCACCGACTCGGGCCGGGTCGACAGCATGGCGAGAACGGCCCACGGTGCGGCGACGGCGAGCCGGGCGGCGTTGACGGTCCAGGACTGCCGGGTCTCCATCTCGGCGCGGGTCCGGGCGTCCTCGCGGAGGAAGGAGGACAGCGTGCGCAGCAGCCGGCCGAGGTCGCTCCCGCCGACCTCCCGGGCGATCCGCATCGACTCGACGAGGCGGTCCCCGACCGGGTCCGCGAGCCGCTCCTTGAGCCGGTCGAGACAGTCCGGGAACCGTCCGGTCAGCCGGTAGTCCTCGGCGAACGCCGCGAAGGCCGGCCGCAGCTCCTCGGGCCCGCGAGCGGCCAGCTGCGCGAGGGCCTCGGGCAGCGCCATTCCCGCCCGCACGGCGGAGGCGATGTTGTCGACGGCATCGGGCCAGACGTCCCGCAGCCGGCGCCGCTGCCGTCGGGCGCGCATCCGCACCAGTGCCACCGGTGCGTAGCCAGCCATCACCGCGAAGCATGCCGCGATCGCCGGGACGCCGACGAGGACGTAGCCGAGGAGGAAGACGCCCACGAAGGCGATGCCACCCCCCGCGAGGAGCGCCCGCAGACCGAGGCCGGCCGGGCCGGCCTGGACGAGGTCGTCCTCGAGACGGACGACGAGGCGCGGCGGTCGGCGTCGGGGGCGTCGGCGCTCGCTCGGCGCCCACCAGGACCACCAGATGAGGAAGAGCCCCACGCCGAGGGTGAGACCGAGCAGCAGGCCGGTCATGCGGCCCCCTGAGCCAGCAGCGCCGCGACATCGAAGCCGGCGCGCAGAAACCGGTCGAGGTGCGGAGGGAAGCCGTCGGCCCGGACGAGCTCACCGTCACGGCGGACGAAGAGGTCGGCGATCTCGACGATGCCGCCCTCCGCCCGGCCGGGCACGCCGACGATCTCCCGCACCCGCCGGGACCCGTCGCCCTCGAGGGCCGCGTGGACGACGATGTCGATCGAGCTCGCGACCGTCGGCACGACGAAGGCGCTGCTGACGTTCTCCCCGGCGAGGAGCGGGAGCGTACACATCTTCGTCACGGCCTCGCGGGCGCTGTTGGCGTGGATCGTGCACATCCCCGGCAGGCCGCTGTTGAGCGCGATGAGCAGATCGAGGCTCTCGGCCTGCCGCACCTCGCCGACGATGATCCGGGACGGGCGCATCCGCAGCGCCTCGGTGATGAGCCGGCGCAGCGGCACCTCGCCCGTTCCCTCGAGCGAGGACTGCCGCACCTGCATGGAGGCGACGTCGCGCAACGGGATCTTCAGCTCGAAGACCTCCTCACACGTGACGACCCGTTCCCGCGGCGGGATCGCCGACGCCAAGCAGCCGAGCATCGTCGTCTTGCCGGCCTGGGTACCTCCGGCGACGAGGACGTTGAGCCCGCTGACGACGGCGGCGTCGAGGAATGCCGCGGCCTGCGGGGTGAGGGTGCCGAGCCGGACGAGGTCGTCGAGACTGTCGGCCTTGACGACGAACTTGCGGACGTTGACCAGCCAGTGCTCGCGCGAGATGTCCGGGATGACGACATGGAGCCGGGACCCGTCCGCGAGAACGGCATCGACGAACGGGCTGGACAGGTCGACCCGCCGCCCCGAGGCCTTGAGCATCCGCTCGACGAGGTCGCGGACCTCCTCGTGGGTGAGGATCGTCGTCGTCAGCTCGGCCACGCCGTCGCGGGCGATGAACACCTGCGACGGCTCGTTGATCCAGATCTCCTCCACCAACGGGTCGTCGAAGTACCGCTGCAACGGCCCGAAGCCGGCCACGGTGTCCCACACCGCCTTGGCGACCTGCTCTCGATCGCCGAGCGGCGGCATACCGCCGTGGAGGGAGCGCTCGTCGTAGTCGGCCACGGCGTCGCGGACCAGGGCCCGGACGGCGGCCGGCTCCCGCGACGGGTCCAGGCCCGAGCGCCGGATCAGCTCACGCACCTCGCCCTGGACCACCTGCACGGCATCCACGCGAGCCCTCCTTCCCGCCTCGGTCGCGCCCCAGCGAACCGCACCCGGGGCCGCCACGCACCCCCGGCCGGGCCGACCTGTGGACAACCACCGCCGGGTGCTCGCGTGATCGACCGGGAACGAGGACGCCCACGCGAGCACCCGCCCGCGGCATACGCCACGGGCCAACCCCTTCCTACGCACGCCCTCTGACGGACGCCGCCCGCGGTGTTCGCGGGACCGACCGGGACTCCGGACGCTCCCACGAGCACCCGTGACCCACGCGTCACTCACGCCCCACCGGACGCAGGAGGCGCAGGATGCCCGGGGCCCGGGGGGCCGCTCGTCCCATCCCGCATGGCCCGAAACCGCCCAGGATTCGGACATTCACCCGTATCCGAGTACGACGTTCGTCGCAATCTGGTCACCACTGGGCGCAGACTCTCGGCAGGGAGGGATTTCCGGCGTAGCGTCGTGTCCTGTTCGCCCCTGCCACCCGCCTGCCACCATGAGAGGGAGAGATGGTCCACGCCATGCAGCATCGGCGTGTCGCGCTCCTGGCCGACCCGCTCGACTATCCCGGAACTCCCGCCAGCGCCCCCGTGCTGCTGCTCCAGCAGTGCGAGCACCCGCTCGACGGCCCCGTCTGCCGTGGCGCGGCGGAGGCCACGCCCTGCGTTCCCTGCGCCGAGTCCGCCCCCGCCGGTGAGACCTCCCTCGACGACGAGCTCCGTCGCCGCGGCGTCGCCGGGATGGCCCAGCGGGTCGCCGTCGCCGCCGTCGGGTGCAACGGGTCCACCGAGGTGCTGCGCGCCAAGCTCGCCGCGGTCGCCGCCCTCGGCCCGGTCGTGCCGATCGCCCCCGCGATGATGACGAACCTCGCCGTGGGCCACTCCGCGCACGTCAGCGCCCCCGGCTACCTCGCCGCCGCGCCGTTCCACGCGCCCGGCGCGCGCACCCCCGTCGTCATCGCCTGGCTCGACGAGGCGCAGGCCGCCCGGCTCGATGCCACGGAGCCCAACTACGTCCGGCGCAGCCTCTCCCGCTCGGACTACCCGGTCCGGCTGACCGACTCCGGCGAGACCCTCGACGGCGTCGCCGTCTACGAGTCGGTCCACGGCATCCTCACCGACGGCCGCGTCCCGCTCCCCCTACGCAGCCAGACGCAGGTGGCGACGTGGCTGCGCGAGTATGCCGTCGCCCCGTGGGTGACGATGGACGCCGAGGCCGCGGCCCGGTCGCTGGCGTGCGACAGCCTCGCCCGGACGGCCGTCCGGGACGAGCTCGTCCTGCGCGGCCTCGTCGCCGCGAGCCGGCTCGAGACCGCCGCCTGACCTACTCTCCCTTGCCGGGCACCGTGTAGGAGCCCCGGCTGTGCCGCAGGGCCTGCCCGCGGGCGAGGAACTCCTCGGCCTTCTCCTGCTTCTTGACGAGGTTGCGGGTGCCGCGGGGCTCGAGCTTGATCGCGTCCTCGGCAGGTATGCCGGCCTGCAGCTCCCGGGCCCGCTCCACCTCGGCGTCGATCTCGGCGCCGAAGAGGAGCGCCACGTTGGTGATCCACAGCCACAGGAGGAAGACGACGGCGCCGGCCAGCGACCCGTAGGTCTTGTTGTAGGACCCGAAGTTCGACACGTAGAAGCCGAAGCCCACCGAGGCGAGCACCCAGATGAGGATCGAGACGAAGGCACCGAGGCTCATCCAGCGGAAGGCGCGCGGCTTGACGTTGGGCGTCGCGTAGTAGAGCACGGCGACGACGACGATGACGATGAGCAGCAGCACGGGCCACTTGGCGATCCCCCACACCTGCACGGCCGTGTCGCCGAGCCCGACCTGCTGGCCGACCGCCCGGGCGATCCCGCCGGAGAGGACGAGGATGAGCGCCGCGACGCCGGCGAGGATGACGGTGACGATGGTGACGAGCAGCATGATCGGGCGCAGCGTCCACATGGGGCGGCCCTCGTCGACCTCGTAGACCCGGTTCATCGCCCGGCCGAACGCCGCGACGTAGCCCGAGGCGGACCACAGGGCGAGGACGACGCCGAAGGCGAAGGTCGCCCCGGCCCCGGGGCTCTCGCTGACGGAGGTGAGGACGGGCCGGATCGTGTCGGCGATCGAGCTGCCGCCGACGTCGGTGACGATGGTGAGGACCGCGTCGACCGTCGGCCGGCCCTGGCCGATGAGCCCGAGCAGGGAGAGCAGCGCGATCGCCGCGGGGAAGATGGCGAGGACGGAGTAGTACGTCAGGGCCGCCGCGAGGTCGGTGCAGTGGTCGTCGGAGAACTCCTGGATGGTCCGCTTCGCGGCATACCGCCAGGTGGCCCTCGTCATCGAGCGCGCTCGCGGGTCCTCGGGCTCCGCGGCCGCGTCGCCACGCTCCGCCGCGTCACCCGCCGGGAGCGGGCGCGTCTCGTCCTCCCCCGGTGGGGCAGCCACGGGGCCCTCCTTCTGCGACTCGGTCTCGGTGCTCACTTCGGGCCTCCTGGTCCGATCGGGGCTGCCGTCGCTGTCGCGTGCTCTCCTACCCCGCTCGGGGCTTCACGCAACCTTCACCCTACGCACAGCGGCGCCTTATGGGTCCGGGCCACCGTGGGTGGTGGACCAGACGGCGGGCGCGCGGCGCCCCGGGACGAAGGAGACGGACATGGGTTGGTATCACGAGAACACGCTCGGACTCGGCGGCTGGATCGGCATGGGCCTCGGCACCCTCCTCTTCTGGGGGCTGCTCGTCCTCCTCGTCGTCGCGCTCGTCCGCTGGGTCGGCGCGGCCGGCCGCACGACGATGCCGGCCGTCACCGGCGGCCCGGCCGGGGCGGCTCCTGCCGCGGCGGTCCAGCACGAGCACGCACTGCACATCCTCGAGGACCGCTTCGCCCGGGGCGAGATCGCCGAGGAGGAGTACCTCCATCGGCGTGAGGTCCTCCTCGGCCGATAGGCCCGACGCCTCTCGGCCGGGCGGCCGAGCACCTCCGCGACAGGGGCGGCCCGCGTCGGGCCGCCCCTATCGGCAGCCCGGGCCCGAACCTGATCGTCCGAAGGCATCGATTTGCGGCGGCCGTTCGGCGTCCCGATTGTGGGCGACGCCACATTTTGCATTCCGCTTGACCGAGATTTTACCTTTCCATGGAAGAACGGCGGCCCGACCGACCGCTCCATCGACCGCCGGTACCCTCACCGAAGAATCGGCCTCGGTGCGAGGTGAGGACCGACGGATCGCCGCGACGCGAGGCCCCGTCGCCACCGCCACGCCGCAACCGACCTGCAACCGACCCGGCATCCCCGCAGGTCAGAGCCCCCGACGGGGCGACCTGGACGATGCGAGGACTTGACGAGGCGCCTTACCAACTCTTGACCTTGGCGGCCGACATCGTGACCTTCGCTTGGCACTTCTGCTCCACAGATTGGCGTATAAGGCCGTAACGCGCCGTCCCCGCGAGGCATTTTTCCGAAACGCCATTTCACGACCATTCGCCACGACTACCGTCCGAGCCGGAAATACCGCACAGGTGTTTCGGCACCATCGCCGGCCCCCTCAGGCCGCAGGACAGCTGGAGGAAGTCATGGCACGCACTGGGCGTCACGCAAGCCCCGGACGCGTCGTCCGCCCCCGGTGGGTCTTCCCCACCGCGATTCTCCTCGGCGGCGCCCTCATCGGCTCCGTCAGCGTGCTCTCGCAGTCGCACGCCCAGCTGGCCCCGGTCTCGGCGATGGCCACCGCGTCGCTCCCCTCGGCGGCGGACACCGATCACCTGTGCGCAGCCGGCCCACGTCGACGTCGTCTCCGCCCCCCGGATCCACGACGTCGTCGCTGCGGCCGCGAAGAAGGTCGGCAAGGGCTCGTGCACGAGCTTCTCCGTGACGAGCGAGGAGCCGGCCGTCACGGCCAACTCGCTCGCCGCCGGCCACGGCCCTGACCTGTGGATCCCGGACTCGACGATCTGGGCCACCGATGTGAACGGTCAGGAAGGAGGGAAGGTCCGGCAGGGTCCCTCGCTCGCCACCTCTCCTCTCGTCGTCGCGGTGCCCACTGCGCTCCCCGTCACCAAGGCGACATGGACGCAGCTGGTGGACGGTGATGTGCCGACGCGCATCGCCGATCCGGTCAGCAACACCTCCGGCCGGCTCGCGATCGTCGCGGCCCGCGCCTCCCTCGAAGGTGACCAGGCCCTCGGCAGCCCCCTCGGGGCCGGCCTCGTGACGCTGAGCCGCACCGCGGCGACCTCCGACTCCGAGCTCCTCGACGAGCTCATCACCTCGCCGATGTCGGCGAGCGCCTTCCCGGTCGAGGAGGCGACGCTCACGGCATACCGCCGGGCACACCCCTCGGTGCAGGTGAGCGCCTTCGTCCCCGACGGTGAGACCGCCCGGTTCGACTACCCGCTGCTCACCCGCGCCGACGCCGACACCACCATCACCCAGGCGGCCACCGCCCTGACGACGGAGATCCTCAGCCCCCCGATGCGCCGGATGGTCCGTGAGGCCGGGCTGCGGACGAGCGTGACCGAGCCCCTGCCGGACGCGCAGGGCGAGCCGACGGTCGTCGCGACCTACGCGGCCCTGCCGACCCAGGCCGAGACGAAGAAGATGTTCGAGGAGTGGGTCTCGGCGCAGACCGACGCCCGGATGCTCGTCGTCATGGACACGTCGGGCTCGATGTCCCACAAGGCGGGCGACATGACCCGGATGGAGCTGGCCAAGGAGGCCGCCGACACCGCCCTCGCCAACGTCCCGGACGGCTCCGAGATGGGCCTGTGGACCTTCTCGTCCCGGCAGGACGGCACCCGCGACTACCGCGAGGTCGTCCCGGTCCGTGACCTCGGGGTCGAGACGGACGCCGTGAGCCAGCGCGAGCGGCTCGCCGAGGGCTTCGCGGCGGCCGCCACCGCGACGAAGGGCGACACGGGCCTCTACGACACGATCGACGCGGCCTACGCCGAGCTGCAGAGCAGCTACGACCCCACCCTCGTCAACACCCTCGTCGTCATCACCGACGGCACGAACGACGACCCCGACGGCGGTCTCTCGCTGCAGGCCCTGCTGGCCCACCTCGAGAAGGCCGACCCGAGCCGGCCGGTCTCGGTGGCCCTCGTGGGCATCACCGAGGACGCCGACATCAAGGCGCTGCGGACCATCGCTGACGCCACCCACGGCCGCGTCTACGCGGCCGACCGCCCCTCCTCGATCAAGGCGGTGCTCGTCGATGCGCTGCTCACTCGTCACCCCTGACCTCACCCCCACCCCCCGTCGTCACGGCGAGTGGTGCCCCGCCACGGACCCCCTCCGGTATGCCGCCTTGGCGCACCGGCCGTGGCGGGGCCACCGGGTCTGTCCCGGCGCCCCCCGTCGCGTGACCCCCCACCCGCACCGGCGGGCCCGCTGACCGGGCGCCCGTGGCGCCGACGCCGTCCCGTCGGTGCCGCGGGCGTCTCCCTGCGTTCCCCACCGCGTCGCGGGCCGACCCTGTGGATAACCGGCCGCGCCTCTGCCGCACCCGCCCTACCGTGCGGCCATGCCGTTCACGGTCACGGTCCACCTCCCCCGACGCCGCGCCCGCTCGGTCGACGTCGTCGTCGACCCCCCGGCGGGACGAGCGGCGACCGGCCGTGAGCTGAGGGAGGCTCTCGAGGCGCTCCTCGGCGAGCCGGTGCCGGCCCTCGTCGTGGCCGACGCGGTCGTCACCGACGACGCGGCCGTCGGCGCGCCGCCCCTCCTTCACGGCGCAGAGATCGTCCTCGCCACCACCGACCGGTCGGCCGGGGCCCGATCGGCGGCCGGGACCCCGCTCGACGTCGTCGTCACGTCCGGCCCGGACGCGGGCCGCCGGGTGCCGCTGCCCCCGACCGGGCTCGTCGTCGGTCGCGGCGCTGGTGCCGACCTCGTGCTCGACGACCCCGACCTCAGCAGGCGCCACCTGCTCATCGACGTCACGCGGAGACGGCGTCGTCGCCGAGGACCTCGGCTCGGTCAACGGCACGAGCATCGAGGGACACGCCGTCACCGGAGCCGTCCCGCTGCCCGTCGAGGCCCGGCTTCGGATCGGGTCGAGCACCCTCGTCCTGCGTCGCGGTGCGCGGGCCCGGCTGCCGACGGCACCCGACGGCCGAGGCCGCCTCGACGTGCGTCGGGCACCCCGGGTCCGCGCACCGAGCCGGGCTCGCTCGGTCGAGGAGCCGGCCGCGCCGACGGAGTCGCGCCGGATGCGCCTGCCCTGGGTCGCCGCGCTCGCCCCGCTGCCCGTCGCACTGACCCTCGCCATCACCCTCGGACCGCACTACCTCCTCCTCGCCGCCGGCGGGCCGGTGCTGGTCCTCACGACCGCGCTCGGAGACCGGGTCGGGTCCCGGCGCTCCGCGCGGCGGGAGCACGCGGCATACACCGCCGACCTCGCCCGCGCCCGTCACGACCTCTCGGTCGCCCTCGCCGAGGAGGCCCGCGAACGACGCGCCGAGCACCTCGACCCCGCCGAGGTGCTCGCCGTGGCCAGTGGACCCGGGTCACGGCTGTGGGAGCGGTCCCGCGCCGACCCGGACGCGCTCGAGGTGCGGCTGGGGCTCGCCGCGCTGCCGGCCCGGACGGCGTGGACCGGCCGGAACCGCGCCCCCGAGCACCCCGTTGTCGGCGACCTCCCCGTCGCCGTCGACCTCGCCCGGGTGGGTGCACTCGGGGTCGTCGGTGCGCCCGGCGCCGCCGTCGACGTCGCGCGGGCGATCGTCGGCCGACTGGCGACGGCCGTCTCACCCCACGACCTGCGCATCGCGGCACCGACGGCTGGCGAGGACTGGGCCTGGGTCGCACGGCTACCCCACTGGTCGGGCTCGGACGACGAAGAGCCCTCTGCGACAACCGAATCCGCGATCGGACAGACCCTGGCTGCTTCTCGTGGTCGACCTCGCGCGCGGTCGGCTCCCGCCGCCCGGGGTCCTCGACGCTGGAGAGGACACCCGACGCACGGACGGTGGCCCTCGTCCTCGCCGCCGACGAGGCGACCCTGCCCGCCGGCTGTGGCGCCGTCCTCGAGGTGGCGCCGCGCGACGAGAGCCGGCTGCGGGTCGACGGCGTCGCCGACATCGGCGGCATCGTCGTCGACCGGCCCCGCTGGTGGTGGTCCGCCAGGCTCTCCCGCGCGCTCGCGCCGCTGTGCGACGCGCGCATCGACCCCGAGGCCCGCGAGGGCCCGCCGGACGAGGTGCGCCTGCTCGACGTCCTCCCGTTCGATGCGACGGACCCCACGGCCGTCCGCGCCCGATGGGAGGCCGCCGACGGACCCGTCGCCGTCGTCGGCGCCACGCGCGAAGGGCCGTGGTGGCTGGACCTGCGCCGCGACGGCCCGCACGCGCCTCGTCGGCGGGACGACCGGGTCCGGCAAGTCCGAGCTCCTCCAGTCGCTCGTCGTCTCGCTCGCGGTCCTCTCCCCGCCGGAGGACCTCTCCTTCGTGCTCGTCGACTACAAGGGTGGGTCGGCGTTCGCCGCCTGCGCGGACCTCCCCCACGTCGTCGGCCTCGTCACCGACCTCGACGAGCATCTCGCCGCCCGCGCCCTGACGTCGCTGCGTGCCGAGCTGACCCGACGCGAGCGGGTCCTCGCGATGCTCGGCGCCCGGGACCTCGAGGACTACCTCGCCCGCCGCCGGCCGGACCAGCCCGACGTCGGCCGCCTCGTCATCGTCGTCGACGAGCTGCGGGCCCTCGCCGAGGAGCTGCCCGCGTTCGTCGACGGGATCGTCCGCATCGCCGCCGTGGGACGCTCCCTCGGGGTCCACCTCGTCCTCGCCACCCAGCGCCCGAGCGGGGTCGTCTCGCCCGAGATCCGCGCCAACGTCAACCTCCGGGTCGCTCTGCGCGTTCGGGACCGGAGCGACTCCCACGACGTCATCGACCTGCCCGATGCCGCCTTCATCCCCGCCGGCCGCCCGGGACGAGGACTGGCCCGGACCGGCGGGGACCGGCCGACCTCGTTCCAGGGCGCCCGCGTCTCGGCGCCGCCTCCGGCCGAAGGGCCCGACCGGCTCGTCGTCCGGCTCGCCGAGGACGGCCCCGCACCCACTGCGGCGGCGAGCCGCGAGAGCGACCCGGGCCGCGGCATTCCTCAGGTCACCGACGACCGACCTCGACCGCATCGTCCGCGCGGCGCGCTCCGCGCAGCACGGCAGGAACGCACCAGCGCCGCATCGCCCCTGGGCCCCCGCGCTACCACCCAGGCTGTCGCCGGCGGACCCCGACGTCGACGACCCGGCCGTCGTCGTGGGGCTGGCCGACCACCCCGGCGAGCAGCGCCAGGAGCCCCTGCGCTGGACCCCTCTCGGTGGCCACTGGCTCTTCGCGGGCGGACCCCGCTCCGGGCGGACCACTGCCGCCCTGGCCATCGCGACGGCGGCGGCCGCCCGCTGGGGCCCGGACGAGCTGCACATCCATGCGATCGCCGCCGGCGGCCTCGCCCCCGTCTCCGACGCTGCCGCAGGCCGGCACGGTGCTCGGACTCGACGACCCGGAGCGGCTCGACCGCCTCATCACCCGGCTCACCGACGAGGTCCGGCGTCGCTCGGCGTCGCAGGAGGCGACCCCAGCCCTGCTCCTCCTCGTCGACGGCTGGGAACGGATCGCCGCGGCCGAGCTCCTCGGTGGCACCGTCGGCGACCGGCTCGCCGCCCTCGTGCGCGACGGGGCGGCGGTCGGCCTCAGCGCCGTCGTCACCGGCGACCGCTCGCTCCTGCTCGGCCGGACGGCCGCGCTCATGTCGGAGACGTTCCTCCTCCGGCTCGCGGACCCCGTCGACGCCGCCCTCGTCGGCC
Organism: uncultured Actinomycetota bacterium; assembly: GCA_963745335.1. Classification (GTDB taxonomy): domain Bacteria; phylum Actinomycetota; class Actinomycetes; order Actinomycetales; family Dermatophilaceae; genus CAVSJJ01. The sequence goes on along the minus strand of CAVUXP010000007.1, from coordinate 9,110 downwards.
TCGACCGCTCCGCAGTCCCAGCCGACCCCCCGCCGGGTCGGGCCGTCCGAGCCCGCGACGGCGTCGAGGTCCAGCTCGTCGCTCCCCCGACCACCCGACCCACCGGATCCCGGTCCGGACGCTCCCGTCCCGCCGCCCGCTGCGGGTCGCGCCGCTCCCCGCGGTGCTCTCCCCGCCGCGTCCCGGAGAGGCACCACCGTGGACGGTGGGGCGAGGCGGCGACGACGCGTCGTGGGTCCAGCTCGACCCGGGGGTCGCGGGCCGGCTCCTCCTCGTCGCCGGGCCGCGGGGGTCGGGGCGAACGAGCGCGCTGGTGCGGATCGCGGCGGCCGCCCTCGACGCGGGGCGTCGGGTCGCGCTCGTCACGGCCCGCGGGGAGCTGCCGCCGGGTTCCTCGACCTCGACCGGCCTCGTCCTCGCCACCCCCCACGACGTCGCGGCCCTCGTCGCCGCCCGCCGGGCCCACCCCGACCTCGTCGTCCTCGCCGACGACGCGGACGGCATCACCGGCACGCCGGTCGAGCCGGTTCTCGAGGAGATCGCCGCCCTCGTCGACCGCGACGACGGCGTCCTCGTCGTCGCGGCCACGCCGACCGCCGTCCTCGGCCAGGTCCGGGGCGTCCTCGTCGAGGCCGCCCGACGGCACCGCGGCCTGCTCCTCGCGCCCTCCGGTCCGAGCGACGGGGCCGCCCTCGGCGTGGGCGTGGCTCGCGGGCTGCCCGCCCGGCCGGGCCGCGGCGTCCTCGCGGCCGGAGGGGCGCCCCTGAGGGTGCAGGTCTGCCTGCGCCCGACCCGGGGTAGCCCCGGCAGCCGGTCAGACGTCGGGGTTCGGCTGCGGGCGAGCCGGCGTCGCGAGGGCCGCGACGATCCCGGCGAGGCCGACGAGCCCCACCAGGGCGCCGACGAGCGCGACCCCACCCTGGACGAGGCCCCACGCCACCGGCAGCAGCAGGACGCACCAGACGAGGGTCGGGGTGCGCGGCCAGTCCTCCAGCCGGGCCCACGCCCGCGCCAGGGCCCCGAGACCGGCGGCGGTGACGAGGATGAGCAGGACCGACATGACGACCCGGGTGGGGTCCTCGCTCTCGCCGAGGACGAGCTCGTAGAGGTAGAAGCCGGCAAAGCCCAGCAGGACGAGCACCTGACCCCCCAGGAGGGCGGCGAGCAGGACCCGGGCGCCCCGGGCGGCCGGGGTCTCACGGGGGGCGGGGGCGCTCACGCGGGCAGCCTAGCCTGCGGCCGCCGCAGGGGCGGCATGCCCCATGGCACCCCGCTGACCTGCACGGGAACAGATCCCCACCGTCGCTCGTTAGGACCCTGGTGGCCGGTTCGTCGATGAGCGGACCGACCCAGGTGACACCCCCGAGAAGGGTGCGTAAACGGTCCCTCACCGTTAGCATCGATCAACGGACGTCCGTGCGCTGACGTCCCTCGAACCAGAGGGCGCACACCGACCCGGGGCCACCGCCGGCCGACCGGCACGACGAACCGTTTTGAAGGAGCACACGCCCATGGACTGGCGCGACCGCGCTGCCTGCCTCGACGAGGATCCCGAGCTGTTCTTCCCCATCGGGAACACCGGCCCGGCGATCCTGCAGATCGAGGAGGCCAAGGCCGTCTGCCGACGGTGCGAGGTCCTCGACACGTGCCTGAAGTGGGCCCTGGAGTCCGGTCAGGACGCCGGCGTGTGGGGCGGGCTGTCCGAGGACGAGCGCCGCGCCCTCAAGCGTCGCAACGCCCGCGCCCGCCGCGCCGGCTGACCGCCCGACGCCCGTTCCGACCCCGCCCGTCCTGTCCCGCTAGCGCACCATCGGTCTGAGCCGGGCGACGAACTCGACCCGGGTGCCGCCCCCCGGCGCGTTCTCCCACCTGATCCGACCGCCGAGGTCCTGGACGAACGACGTGACGATCCGGGTCCCGAGCCCGGCGAGCCCCGGTCGGAAGCCCGCCGGCAGCCCCGCGCCGTCGTCGGTGATCGTCACCGTGAGCTCCTCCTGGCCGGCCGAGACCCACTGCCGGGTCGCCGCCACCTCGATCCGGCCCCCATGGTCGGCGAGCCCGTGCTCGACGGCGTTCTGGACGAGCTCGGACAGGACGAGGGCCAGCGGCGTCGCGTCCTCGGCCCGGAGCCGGCCGAAGGTCCCGGTGATCGCGCTCTCGACGCGGTGCTCGCTCGAGGCGACCTCGACGACGGCGCGCAGCCCCTGGAGGGCGACGTCGTCGAAGTTCACCGTCTCGTCGAAGCCCTGGCCGAGCGTCTCGTGCACCCGGGCGATCGTCGCCACCCGTCGCTCCGCCTCGCGCAGCGCGGCCCGGGCGCCCTCCTCGGGCTGGCGCCGGGCCTGGAGCCTCAGCAGCGCCGCGACGGTCTGCAGGTTGTTCTTCACCCGGTGGTGGATCTCGCGGATCGTCGCGTCCTTCGTCATCAGCTCCTGCTCGCGACGCCGGATCTCCGACACGTCGCGGACGACGAGGAGGGCCCCGATCCGCTCCGAGCCCTCGGTGAGCGGGATCGCCCGCATCGACACCGTCGCCGAGCGCGTCTCGGCCTCGCTGCGCCACGGCGCCCGACCGGTGAGGACCAGGGCGAGCGACTCGTCGACCGGCGTCGTCGTCCGGCCGAGCAGGTCGGTGACGATCTGGGCGAGGACCTCGCCGACGACGTCGCCGAGATGGCCCAGCCGGTGGATGGCCGACACGGCGTTCGGGCTCGCGTAGCGGACCACCCCCTCGACGTCGAGCTGGATGACGCCGTCGCCCACCCGCGGCGCGCCGCGGCGCAAGCCGGTCGGGTAGGCGGGGCTGGGGAAGTCGCCCGCCGCGATCATCCGGGCGAGGACGTCGGCCAGCGCACGGTAGGTCTGCTCGAGCAGGCTGGGTCCGCGCACCCCCTTGATGTTCGTATGCCGGGTGAGCACCGCGATGGGCAGCCCCTCCCGGACGACGGGGATCGCCTCCTCCCGGATGACGATCTCCCCAGCCGGGTCCGGCGGCCGGCCCGGCACGACGACCCGGCGCTCGAACGCCTCGTCGAGCATCCACCGGTGGCCGGGCGCGCTGGCCAGGCCGACGATGTCCTCGGCGAAGACCATCGGGCCGGTGTTGGGGCGCACGTGGGCGACGGCCCGCCACTCGCCGCGTGCGGACGGCACCCACATGACGAGGTCCGAGAAGGAGAGGTCGGCGACGAGCTGCCAGTCGCCGATGACGAAGTGAAGCCACTCGACCTCTCCCTCACCGAGGGAGGTCAGGTCGCGAAGCGCCTCGGCCAGGGTGGTCACGAGGGCATGCTAGTGGCCCCCGTCAGGCTCCCGGTGTCCCGGCCCGCACGACCGAACGCAGCCGGCGCAGGGCGACCGACAGCGCGGCGATGTTGGGGCTCTCCAGCCGGAGGATCCCGGCCATCGACGTGCGCGAGCGCTGGATGACGTCGGCGTGGGCCTCGGCCCACGTCTCGAATGCCGCCGCGGGATCCTCGCCGACGGACCCGCCGTTCGCCTCGATGACCGAGCGGGTCATCGACTCGAGCACGGCATACAGGTCGTCGCGCAGGGCTCCACGGGCGAGCGCGTCCCAGCGGTCCTCGCGGGGCAGCCGGGTGATCTTCGTCAGCATCGTGTCGATCCCGAAGCTCTCCGAGACGACGTAGTAGAGCGGTGCGACGTCGGTCGGCTCGTTGTCGGTGTCGGCGGCGATGTCGACGATGTCGAGGAGGGAGTACTGGTCGAGCAGGCCGGCCGTCTGGACGGCGAGGTCGTAGGGCACCCCGCACTCGACGTACTCGCCGGCCCGCCGCTCGAGCCGCTCGCGCTCGTTGCCCCGCAACAGGGTCGGCACCGTCGGCCCGAGGGTCCGCAGGACGTCGGCGAACCGCTCGATCTCGGCCTGCACGTCGAGCGACGTCGCCCGGGCGGTGAGGAACCAGCGCACCGCCCGGTCCAGGAGCCGCGGAACTCGAGGTACAGGCGGGTCTGCACGTCGGTGTCGACGACGTTGTCGAGCGCCTCGACCGCGGCGACGTAGGACCCGAGCCCGAACACCTCGCGGCACACGACGAACGCCCGGGCGACCTGCTCGCTCGTCGCACCCGTCTCCTCCGTCGCGCGATAGGCGAAGGTGATCCCGCCGCGGTTGATCATCGCGTTGGCGACGGAGTTGACGATGATCTCCCGGCGCAGCGGGTGCTCGGCCAGCTCGACGGCGAACCCCTCCCGGAGCGGGTGCGGGAAGTAGTCCTCGAGCGCCTCGGCGAGGTACGGGTCGTCGGGGAGCTCGCTCGCGAGGAGGTCCTTCTTGACCGCGAGCTTCGCGTAGGCGAGCAGGACGGACAGCTCGGGCGAGGTGAGGCCCTTGCCCTCGGAGTGGCGGCCCTCGAGCTCGGCGTCGGGCGGGAGGAACTCGAGCGAGCGGTCCAGCTCGCCGCGCTCCTCCAGCGTGCGCATGAGCCGCATGTGCACCGGCGCCATCGACGCGCCCTGGGTCCGGGCGTTGCCGAGGATGACGTTCTGCTCGTAGTTGTCGCGCAGCACCTGCTCGGCGACCTCGTCGGTCATCGACGCGAGGAGGGTGTTGCGCTCCTCGACGGTCATGTCGCCGCGACGGATGACGTCGCCGAGGAGGATCTTGATGTTGACCTCGTGGTCCGAGGTGTCGACCCCGGCGGAGTTGTCGAGGGCGTCGGTGTTGACCCGCACGCCGTGGGATGGCCGCCTCGATCCGGCCGAGCTGGGAGAGCCCGAGGTTGCCGCCCTCGCCGACGACCTTGACCCGCAGCTGGTTGCCGTCGACCCGGATCGCGTCGTTGGCGCGGTCTCCGACCGAGAGGCTGTCCTCGGTCGAGGCCTTGACGTAGGTGCCGATCCCGCCGTTCCACAGCAGGTCGACGGGCGCGAGGAGGATGGCGTGGATGAGCTCCGACGGCGTCATCGTCGTCGTGTCCTCGGGCAGCCCGAGCGCCTCGCGCATCTCGGGGGTGGTCCGGATCGCCTTGAGGGTCCGCTTGAAGACGCCACCGCCCTCGCTGATGAGGCTCGCGTCGTAGTCCTCCCACGAGGAGCGGGGCAGGGCGAAGATCCGCTCCCGCTCGGCGTAGGACATCTCGGGGTCGGGGTCGGGGTCGATGAAGACGTGCCGATGGTCGAAGGCCGCGACGAGCCGGATGTGCCGCGACAGGAGCATGCCGTTGCCGAAGACGTCGCCGCTCATGTCGCCGATGCCGACGACCGTGAACGCCTCGGTCTGGGTGTCGACGCCCATCTCACGGAAGTGCCGCTTGACCGACTCCCACGCCCCCTTGGCGGTGATGCCCATCGCCTTGTGGTCGTAGCCCGCCGAGCCGCCGGACGCGAAGGCGTCGTCGAGCCAGAAGCCGTAGGACTGGGCGACGCCGTTGGCGATGTCCGAGAAGGTCGCGGTCCCCTTGTCGGCGGCGACGACGAGGTAGGGGTCGTCGGCGTCGTGCCGCACCGTGCGCTCCGGCGGGACGATCTCGCCGGCCACCCGGTTGTCGGTGAGGTCGAGCAGGCCGGAGATGAAGATCCGGTATGCCGCCTTGCCCTCCTCGAGCCACGCGTCGCGGTCGACGGCGGGGTCGGGCAGCTGTTTGGGGAAGAACCCGCCCTTGGACCCGGTCGGCACGATGACGGCGTTCTTGACCATCTGCGCCTTGACGAGCCCGAGGATCTCGGTGCGGAAGTCCTCCCGGCGGTCCGACCAGCGCAGCCCGCCGCGCGCGACCGGTCCGAAGCGCAGGTGTACGCCCTCGACGCGTGGGCTGTAGACCCAGATCTCGAAGGCCGGTCGCGGTGCCGGGAGGTCGGGCACCTTCGACGGCTCGAGCTTGAGGGACACGTAGCGCTTGGCGGGTACCCCGTCGAAGCCGGTCGGCGCGGCGTCCTGGAAGTAGTTCGTCCGCAGTCCCGCTCGGATGACGCCGAGGAAGGCCCGGATGATCCGGTCGTGGTCGAGGGAGGCGACGTCGTCGAGGGACGCGACGACCCGTGCCGCGATCTCCTCCTCCGCCGCGTCACGCTCCTCGTCGGCGCGACCGGCATACCGGTCGGGGTCGAAGCGGGTCTCGAAGAGGGCGACGAGATCGGCCGCGATGGCCGGGTGGGTGACGAGGCTCTCCTCGAGGTACTCCTGGCTGAACGTCGACCGGGTCTGGCGCAGGTAGCGGGACACCATCCGGAGGATGACGACCTGTCGCCAGGTCAGCTGCGCGGCGAGGACGAGCTTGTTGAAGCCGTCGGACTCGGCGAGTCCGTCCCACACGGCGGCGACGGCGCCCTCGAACAGCTCGCGCAGCCGCTCGTGGGTCATCGACTCCCAGACCGCCGCGTCGGTGACCCGCAGCCCGAAGTCGTAGACATAGAGGGTGACCCCGTCGGAGCGCTTCACGTCGTAGGGCTGCTCGTCGATGACCTCGACGCCCATGTGGGTGAAGATCGGCAGGATGTCGGTGAGCGAGAGCGGGTCGATCCGGAACAGCTTGAAGCGGCGGACGGTCGCCGGGCCCTCGGTGGGCCGGTACAGCGCGACGCTCGTGCGCTTGTCCTCGGCGAGGCCGTCGAGGTGGGCGAGGTCGGCGATCCCTTGGCTCGTCGTGAAGGTGTCTTCGTAGGCCGTCGCGAAGCCCCGGCCGAGGCGGGCCATGAGCCGCTCGCTCTCGGCCTCGCCGACCCGGTCGAAGAGGGCGTTCGCGAGCCGGTCGCTCCACGTCCGGCTCACCTCGACGAGCCGTTGCTCGAGCGCGTCGCGCTCCTCCTGGCTCGGGGTGCGGACCCGCTCGCCCTTCGGCATCCGGACGACGTAGTGGATCCGGGACAGGGCACTCTCGGAGACCCGGGCGCTGAACTCGATGCTCTCGCCCTTGAAGGCGTCCTTGAGGATCTCGGCCATCCGGAGCCGGACCGCGGTGTTGTAGCGGTCGCGCGGGATGTAGACGATCGCCGAGACATAGCGGCCGTAGTCGTCCTCGCGGAGGAACAGGCGGGTGTGCCGCCGCTCCTGGAGCCGGGTCACGGCGATGGCCACGTCGTAGAGCTGTTCGGGCGAGGCCTGGAACAGCTCGTCCCGGGGGTAGGTCTCGAGGACGCCGAGCAGGTCCTTGGCCGTGTGTGAGCCGGGAGTGACTCCCGATCGCTTGATGATCCAGGCGATCTTCTCGGCGACGAGGGGCAGCCGGGTGACGGAGTCGGTGTAGGCGGTTGCGGCATACAGGCCGAGGAAGCGGCGCTCCCCGACGACGGCACCGGTGGCGTCGTAGCTCTTGACCCCGACGTAGTCGAGGTAGGCGCGGCGGTGGACGGTCGAGCGGGAGTTGGCCTTGGTGATGACGAGGGGGCTCGGCTCGTGCGCGAGGGCGCGGGCCTTGTCGGTGAGGGTCGGTGGCTCGGCCGCCAACGGCGGGTCGGACCGGAGCAGCCCGAGGCCGCTGCCGGTCACCGGGACGATGGCCTCGCCGTCCTCGACCTCGTCGAGCCGGTACTCGCGGAAGCCGAGAAAGGTGAAGTGGTCCTCGGCCATCCAGCGGAGGAAGGCCGTCGTACGGGCCACCTCCTCGGCTCGGACGCCTCGCGGGGGGTTGCCCTCGAGCTCGGCCGCGATGACGAGGCAGCGCGAACGCATCTTCGGCCAGTCCTCGACGGCCTCGCGGACGTCGCTGAGGACCTCGCGGATCCGGGTCGCGATCTCCTCGCGCCGTTCCTCGTCGTTCTCCCGGTCGATGGTCAGGGTCATCCACGACTCGCGCAGCTCGCCGACCGAGCCGGCCGGTCCGGTCGCCGCCTGCGGGTCGACCTCGAGGACGGCCTCGAGGGCGCCGACGGCGTCCCGCCGGACGACGAACTGGGGGTGGACGATGAGGTGGACGTCGATCCCCTCGGACGCGAGCTCGCTCGTCACCGAGTCGACGAGGAAGGGCATGTCGTCCGTGACGACCTGGATGATCGTGCGCGGGTTGGCCCAGACGTCGCCGTCGAGGTCGGCGTTGACGACGGAGACCTTCGCCGTGCCGGGCACCCGCTCTCGAGCCAGCTCGACGTGGTGCGAGACCGACCACGCCAGCACCTCGACGGGGCGTTCGGCGAGCTCCTCCGTCGCGACATGACGGTAGTAGCGCTCGACGAGGTCGGGCCGCTCGCCCGCCTCCGTCGAGTCCTGGAGGTGGTCGACGACCTCGGACAGGATGAGCTCTCTGGAGGGGACCAGGGTCTCGGACATGATGCTGTGGCATTCCTTCGTCACGACAGGCACCGGGTTGCGGCGGGGCGCACGTCGTTGTGCTCCACCCCGAGACTATGCCTGTTCCCCCCGGTCGCGTACGCGGGAGGGGGTTACGGTCCTCGCGGACTCGTCGGCGCCCGCTCAGCGGGCCAGGACGTCGATCGTCCGCAGGGACGCGTCCGCGGCATATGCGATGCGGATCCCGCTCTCGCGGGCCCGGGCCAGCGCCACGAGCACCTCCTCGGTGACCCGCTCGCCGGGCGCGAGGACGGGCACCCCCGGCGGGTAGGGCGCGACGAGCTCGGCGCTCGTCCGGCCGAGGGCGCGACGGAGCGGGAGCCGCTCCCGCGGGGCGAAGAACGCCTCGCGCGGCGGCACGTCGAGGATCGGGTCGACGTCCCAGGCGGCGGCCGGGACGACGGGGCGCGGGGCGCCACGACCCGCCTCGACGAGGTGGACGATCGCGTCACCGAGGGCCCCGACCGACTCGGTGTCGTCGGCGAGAGTGACCATGGCGACGAGGGTGTCGCGGTCGGCCATCTCGACCGGCATGCCGCGCTCGATGAGCCCGGCCTCGACGGCCCGACCGTCGGCGCCGGTGCCCGCGAGCCCGACGGTGACCTTGACCGGGTCGACGTGCGGGCCGTCGAGGACGGCGAGTCCCTGGACCTCGGCGAGCCGCTCACGCAGGATGCGGACGGCCGAGACGGCACCCTCGAGCAGGGCCGCCCCGTCGCGGGCGAGGAGGGCGCGGCTCGCGTCGATGCTCGCGAGGATCGCCCCGCTGGGGCTCGTCGTGTGGGTCGCCTCCACGGCCGCGTCGAGGCGGGCGGGGTCGACGTGCGGCCCGCGGGCGAGGACGATCGCGCCCTGGGACCAGGCCG